>NZ_JAMXLR010000009.1 GCF_024054565.1 Aeoliella straminimaris | reverse complement strand
TCGGGTCGGAGGGGGCGCACCGCAGTGCTGGCCCCCGTCCGCCGCTCAAACCGGACGTGCAGTTTTCCCGCATCCGGCTTTCACAAAGATGCGTCAGTGACGTGATGCCAAGGAAGGAATAAGTGAAACAAGATTAACGAGCCCGTACTCGCCGTAAAGCTTTGATCGTGGCAGCGTCTTCCAGCCCATACATCGCCACCGCCGGTGGCGGTGCGACCAGAGACGTTGAACGATCCAACGGTCGAGATGGTTGAAGAGCTTGCGGACGTGAGACTTGCTGTAGTGCAGGCCCCAGCCGCGAATGACCGGATTGATCTCAGCAATGAGCTGCTGCGTACTGACAGGGGCTTTTCGCCGAGTACGTTTGCGAATCTGATCCTTGAAGTGCTCGACCGATTTCTGACGAGGAATCGCGTAGAGTGCGCTTTGCCGCGCTCCACTGCGTATCTTCCTGGGCGACAGGCGCAAGGGACGCGTCCCTCGCTTGATCTTATACCCAAGAAACTCGAATCCATGGCTAACGTGCACGATGCGAGTTTTATCTCGATTCAGTTCGACGCCAAGCGAGGTCAGAATCTTCGTGGCTTCTCTCAGCACCTGTTCCGCTTCGCAACGGCTGCGACAAGTCACAACCCAGTCGTCCGCGTAACGTGTGACTCGATAACCACGATGACGCATTTCTCGGTCAAACGGAGTGAGTAGGACGTTACTTAAAATCGGCGAGACCACACCACCTTGCGGAGTTCCCTGCTCGGTTGGCAATCGCTTGCCATCGACCAGGCAGTCGGCTTTGAGCATACTGCGAATCAATCGCAGCACGCGTCCGTCTGACACTCGCTTGGCGACCAAGGCGACAAGCTTATCATGGTCCACAGTTCCGAAAAAATTCGAGAGATCTGCGTCCACTATCCACTCATAGCCTGCTTCGATCTCGTTCCAGATCTTGCGTAAAGCGTCCTTCGTTGATCTTCCCGGTCGGTAGCCGAAGCTGGCTTCATCGAACACCGCTTCGAAGATCGGTTCCAACCGATTTTGCAACGCCTGTTGACACACGCGATCATAAATCGCGGGAATGCCGAGCGGGCGATACTTCCCCGGTTGGCCAGCCTTGGGAATGAGTTTCTGCCGAACAGCCATCGGCTGGTAAGTGTCAGTCTTGAGTTCTTCGTGCAGGCGGTCGAGATGCACATCAAGGTGCTCCTCGAACTCTGCCAAAGTGACTCCGTCAACACCACCAGCACCTTTATTCCGCTTCACTCGGTGCCAGGCCAATTCCAAGTTCTTCCGCTTGTAAACCTTGTCCACCAACGAGTGGACCTTCCTTTCATCTGTTGGATTCAACCAGTCCGACAGTCTCCTCGGGCGATCACTTATGGGTCTTTCACTAAAGGAACTTGTCCGCGTCATCGCTCTTACTCGCTGATCTTTCTTGTTGTCGCCAACCATCTTTGCCAACTCCCTTCCCCAGCTCACTCAGAGCTGCCGTTTGCCACCACATGAGGAGCATTCGGTCACACGGCTTTCACCATGCTTGAAGTACTATGAAGTTGTCCGACGACTCGTTCGGCATCGCTTCCCATTTCGCGGTTGCTTATAGGGTCACTTATTCCGATGCCACTCGAAAACCGAACGAGCCCTCCTGGGGTCACGCATGAATCTTCCGTACCGTGCCGACCGCAAACACCTTGGTGCGGTGAGTGAATGAGAAACGCCTTCGTCTCCATAGTGCAGACTCGACCTTGCCTCACCTTTGGCCGACCGGTTCATCGTTGGGATCGCTCCCTTGATTACGGCCCGGTACTTCTCCTCAAACCCTTCGGATTCCACCTCACGATGGACACCCTGTCCTCCGGTTGTCCGCAAGCGAACAGAACACCAACTTAGATTCATTCTTGGCAGTATCCATTGTTTCCAACTTCGTGCCCGTTTAGAGTTCATCTTATTGGTATTCCCCGGCCAGCGACGAATTACCGCCGCTTTCGGATATGACGCTCCTCATCCGAGCGCCAGAGGGACTTCAACCCTCCTGACTCATGCGCTGCCCAGCGCACACTATGGACCCATCTGACTTCCCCAAGGCGTACATATCAGCAGTACCGTCGGAAACGTTCACTGACCGTTCCTCGTCATTCGAGTTGGAAACCATGGGGATCTCCCGGTTCTCGCGCTTGAAGTTTCCAGACATGCTCAGGATCTACGACTCCGCCGTATCGTGAGATCACTTGCCTTCGACGCAACCTCACGTGTTGCCTTCCACAACCAACACAGTGTGGGCATACGGGACCACGATGATTTCGGAGCTCCATAGCTGGCCTGCCTGTACCTCTTGCCGATGCTACACCCACCGCGTTACCGCGGTCAGCGTACGACTCAAGGCCGGAGTGACTGGCTAGGTCTTCTCCGTGGGACTCTTTCATTCCTGACTCCAAGCCGGTTTATCCCGGCGCTTTCGCTGGTCCAGCCGCTGCGCCGTAGAGATACTCCGAACTGAAGGCGGTGGCGCGACCGCTGCGGCAACGAACTTCGACTTCTACCCTCAGGTCTGAATACCATCACTAGTCAGAGAAGGGCGATTTGCCTTCAGGGATATTCCTCTTGAGCCGCATTTTCTGGCTTGGCATATGCGGCTTTTCTGAGATTGCGGTAACTCCTCAAGCTAAATCCACCGAGCCGATTGCGAGCCCCAGCTGATTTCCTGTCATCGCACTGCAAAGGTGGGCGCCGGGTCTTAGGGACTCTGGTATACTAGGTAGTTTTCAGATAAAGGCGGCGTGTCCATTGCCCGCACTACGCAAGCTGATACCCAACCAAGAAGAACCACCTCATGGCCCGAACCGCAACGCTTAGTCTGCTCCTGTTTTTGGTTTTCGCCACGCCCGCCTATCCCCAGGCTTCGAAGCTCAACCGGGCGGTGCGAACCGCTGAGAACCTTGAGCCATCGATTCCTCTTTTGGAGCAAGCACGCGAGACCGAAAGGAAACTCGCTGAGCTTCGGCGAACGACCGGCAAACGGCCGAACATCGTGTGGATTATTGTTGACGACATGGGGTACGGAGACCCGGGCTGCTATGGAGGAGGCAAAGCGGTTGGGGCCGACACGCCGGTCATGGATCGCCTCGCTCGCGAAGGCTTGCGTCTGACCTCCTGCTATTCGCAGCACACTTGCACTCCAACTCGCTCCGCCATCCTTACCGGAAGGCTACCAGTTCGGACCGGGCTTATCCGTCCGATTCTCGCCGGTGATACGCTGACTGTGAATCCGTGGGATGGCGAGACGAGCGTCGCCAAAATTCTTGGTGACGCGGGTTACTACAGCCTGCTTACCGGCAAATGGCATATTGGCGAGGGGGAAGGGATGCGGCCGCACGAGGTCGGCTTCGACGAGTATTACGGCTATCTGCCGGCACAGAAGGAGATAACACAAGCTTTAGACACTCGTCGCTATCCGGACCTCACTCTCGATGCGGACAAACTTGAGCGCTACGAGTCCATCGGAGCGGAGCACGCCCTCATTCACGGCTTCAGCATGGGCGATACAAAGACGGTCTCGACCGTAAAGTCCCTCGAAGAGATGGGCGCCGCGGACGAGCGACTCGTTGATTTCTCTGTAGAAAGAATCATGGAGTTAGCAAAAGGAGAAAAACCGTTCTTCCTTGAGCACTGCTTCATGAAAGTGCACACGGACAACTTCGCCAATCCTAAGTACAAAGGTCTCAGTGCAAGTAAGTACGCTTACAAGGACAGTCTGTGTGAAGTCGACCTACTGATTGGCCGACTCGTGAAAGCTTTGGACGACGCCGGGGTGCTTGAGAATACCTTTGTGTTTGTCACATCCGACAACGGCCCGCAGATGGATGCTTGGCCAGATGCCGGTTATACCCCGTTTCGTGGAGCGAAAGGGACTACGTGGGAAGGTGGAGTCCGCGTCCCAGGGATCGCCTACTGGAAGGGCATGATATCGCCGGGTCGGGTAAGCGATGGCGTCTTTGACCTGATGGACCTGTTCAATACGGCGGTCCACCTCGCTGGGGCAGACGCTGAGTTGCCGCGTGAAGTGTATATCGACGGCATCGACCAAACGGCTTTCCTGTTGCACGACGAAGGGGAGTCGAACCGCGAATGTGTCTTCTTCTGGTGGAAGAGCGAGCTGACAGCGTTGCGGATGCGTGAATACAAGTGGCACCAAAAGGTATTGCTGCCACAGTCGACCTTTATGCATATCGACATGGCGGTGCTACAAGACGTTGGCACCGCTCCTTGGCTCTTCAACTTGTACATCGACCCGAAGGAAGAGTTGCCCGTTGGACATCGCCGTAACGCGTGGCTGGCGTCACTCGGGGCCGAGGCGAAAGCCCACCTCATGACCTTCAAGAAGTATCCGCCGAAAAAAGTTGGACTCTAACGAAGAATAGACCTCGCAATGAAACTGCATCGCCATCGATTTATTGTGCTCTCCGCCTACCTGGGACTACTTGCTATTCTGTCGCCAGCCCATGGGCAGCCTCAATACGGTACGGTATTGCCGTTCCCGCCAACGCCTACGGCCAGCGAGGCAGGTGAGACCATCCTCGACTCGACGATGGAATGGCGTGAACAACCGCAGCGGCTTGGTCCCGACGCCCCCAACGTCCTCATTGTGCTGATAGACGACGTCGGCTTCGCTCAGAACGATACCTTTGGTGGAGAGATTCACACGCCGACCCTATCCCGACTACTGAACGAAGGAATTTGCTACAACCGATTTCATACCACTTCTATTTGCTCCCCGACTCGGGCAGCGTTGTTGACCGGTCGCAATCATCATCGCGTCGGAAACGGCACGATTGCCGAGCGAGCATCAGACTTCGACGGCTACACGGGCGTCATCCCCAAAACTTCGGCAACCATCGCCGAGGTCTTGCATCATTACGGCTACCGGTCGGCAGCCTTCGGCAAATGGCACAACACGCCTGCCAACCAGACGACCGCGATGGGGCCGTTCGACCGCTGGCCGACCGGTCATGGTTTTGATTACTTCTACGGCTTCCTTGCTGGAGAAACGTCGCAGTACGAACCGCGGCTGTACGAAAACCTCAATCCAGTGGAACCACCTCACGACGAGGAGTACCACCTGACCGAGGACATGGCCGACAAGGCTATCGCCTGGCTCAAGCAGCACCAAGCATTTTCGCCGGACAAGCCGTTCTTCATGTACTGGGCGCCCGGCGCAGCCCATGGTCCGCATCATGTCTTCTCAGAGTGGGCCGACAAGTACAAGGGTAAGTTCGACGGTGGTTGGGACGCCTACCGCGAGCGGGTATTCCAACGTCAGAAAGAATTGGGCTGGATTCCAGCTGATACGCAACTCACGCCGCGTCCCGAATCCCTCGCGTCTTGGGACAGCATCCCGGAGTCCCAACGAGCCTTTCAGCGACGATTGATGGAAGTGTTCGCAGGATTTGTTGAGCACACGGATGCCCAAGTCGGCAAGCTGATAGACGGACTCGAAGAGCTTGGGGTACGCGATAACACCATTGTGCTTTACATCTGGGGAGACAACGGGGCAAGTGCCGAGGGACAGCAAGGCAGTATCAGCGAGCTGCTTGCACAGAACAACATCCCAAACACGGTCGAGCAGCAGATGGAGGCACTCGAACAACTCGGTGGCCTTGAAGCGCTCGGCTCAGCGAAGACCGACAACATGTATCACGCTGGTTGGGCGTGGGCAGGTGATACGCCACTGCGTTCGACGAAGTTGGTCGCCGCACACTTCGGCGGGACACGGAATCCGCTTGTCATTTCTTGGCCAAAGGGCATCAAACCGGACAAGACGCCTCGCTCGCAGTTCCACCACGTCAACGATGTCGTGCCAACTCTCTACGATATCATCGGCATCAAGCAGCCCAAGCAGGTGAACGGCTTTGAACAAGACCCCATCGACGGCGTGAGCATGGCGTACACGTTCGCCCATGCCAACGCGAAAGGTCAGAAGAAGACGCAGTACTTCGAAAATAACGCTAGCCGAGGTATATACCACGACGGCTGGTTTGCCTGCACTTTCGGACCGTTCCTGCCGTGGGACACGCCCAGCACGGGCGAGCGGCTCAAAGCGTGGAACCCGTCGCAAGAGGTCTGGGAGCTGTACGACCTGACCGAGGACTTCTCACAGGCTACTGACCTTGCAGACGAGGAACCGCAGCGGCTTGCTGAGATGAAGAAGTTGTTCCTGGCCGAGGCTAAGGCGAACAAGGCACTGCCTATCGGCGGTGGACTTTGGACACGGTTTCATCCCGAGGACGTGATCTCTACGCCCTATAAGTCGTGGCGATTCGACGCGACCACCCGGCGCATGCCCGAGTTTACCGCTCCGGGACTTGGCAAGAAGAGCAACGTAGTCACCGTCAACGTTGAAGTCGACGAGAATGCCTCGGGGGTACTGTACGCACTCGGTGGTGGTTCGGGGGGTCTCACGCTCTACATGGACCAGGGAAAGCTGGTCTACGAATACAACATGCTCCTCATCGAACGGTATCGAGCCGAATCTGCAAAGCCGCTTCCGGCAGGCGAACACTCGATTGAGGTCACTACAACCCTGGCCCGACCCGGTGCTCCCGCCACCGTCGTCATCAACGTCGACGGAGAGGAGGTGGCTCGTACTAGCGTCAAAAGGACTGTTCCGGCTGCCTTCACTGCCAGCGAGACTTTCGACGTGGGCGTTGACCTTGGCTCACCGGTCTCACGCGATTACGCGAAGCGGAGGCCATTTGAGTTCAATGGTGTCATCAAGGAAGTAACCGTCGCGCTAGAATGACCCGTAGGCAATAAATCGTGCGTCACGGACACCCGAAAGTTCCCTGCGGCGGCCTGACCACCGCCCGCATTTTGTTGGTTTGCGAAGTCACCACGGGTGCATCAGCCGACGCAGACGAGCCCAACGGCCAACTCGCACATTTGGCCATTTTCTCGACTAGAATGGGGTCATCTGTGCAGCTAGCGTATGCTGCCTGACCTCATCACAGAGCGACAGGAGGTTCAGCAGGAGGCCGATTTTGGCCATCGGATGGCGGAGCCTGGGACGGAAGCATATGCCGACGGCCTGGAGCAGTCACCATGTCTCACAGCTTTGAGTCAGTCGCCGCCAAGTATCTGGCTGCCAAGAAACTCTCGTCCGGCACCTGCAAGGAGTACCGGGGCACCGTCACCAAGTGGACCGCCTGGGGAAAAGGAGTCGACGTCGACCAGATTGGTAGAGTTCACTTGCGGGACTTCCTCGATTGGGTCCATGAAAAGGCTACCGCAGACGGCGGATCGAACGCCGGACGCACGGCCAACAAGTCCCGACAGACCGTGCGAGCGATCCTGTCGTGGGCCTGGGAGCAGGATTTCCTGGAGAAGCTGCCGCGGTTCCCTAAACCAAAGCCGCAGCGTGACGTGGCTGGACGGCACTACCTCACGAAGGCGGACTTGAATGCGATCTACTTCGCCACGTACGAATTGGAACGGCCTCGAGGCTGGAAGCAATCCCTGACGGTCGGCCACTATTGGCGGGCTGCCTTGGTCGTGTTCTTCAACTACGGCGTCGACACGGGGACGGTGTTCAAGACGGCATCCTTCCACGAGCCTATCCTGTGGCGGCATGTCTGTTGGCGGCCCGAGCCACCGAATGGCCAGGGCAAGGACTCACGCTACGGTTGGCTGTACTACCGTCGCGTGAAGACCAAAAAACAGTTCTATCGACCGATGAATCGGGTCGTGAAAGCTCACCTCAAGAGTCTTCTACCTGAAACCGTCGAGCCTGACACGCCAGTATTCCACTGCGGCACGTCGCGCCCGAACGCGCAGTTCCAGCGTCTCTGCACTTTAGCAGGTGTGAAGCCGAAGCAAGACGTGGAGACGGGCGAAGAAAAGAAGTGGGTCCTGAAGGACCTACGGAAGACATGTGCAACCTACTACGACGAGCACATGCCGGAGTCGTCCATCGAAATCCTCGGGCATTCCGTGGGCGGGGTGACCTACCGGCATTACGCTCACCGAGATCCACTCGCCTTCAAGGCGATCATGTCGCTGCCGCAGCCAACGGCGTTCACCGCGCTGATGCACGGTTTCGACGGCGAGTGTCCGTGCTGCCGCCGTAGATTCCGCCAGGCGTAGAAAACCCGACCAGGGCGGCACCTCCCGGCCTAGCTGCAGAGGTGTCGCCGCCGGCTGGTCACCTCTGCGGCTTAGCCAAGCCGCGAACTTGCTGAAACTGGTCCACCCGCTGCGCCGCAGAAATACTCCGAACTGCAGGCGGTGGCGCGACCGCTGCAAGGTTAGAAACGGCGTCTTTGCACGATGCAGAGCGAGGAACCGCAGCCCTCCAATCCAAACATGGCCAGCAGCGCGGAACTCGGTTCTGGAATGGGTATGACTCCGTCAATCTCAAGCACAAAGTCTCGAAATTCACGGTCATCAGTTCCTCGGTTGCCACTGCGTGGTGCAGCTTACAGGCCCGCACTGAGTCGCAGGCCAAACACGACTGCCGTATCATCATTAACGAAGGCAGGCTCAATAATTTGCAGGTCTGTCGTGAGTTGAATTCCCTTGGCGATCGCCGCGCTGTAGTACATCTCAACTCCATCCACGTCCTGCAGAGGAAGCAGTGGACTGAACAGATCCTGTAGATCGTTGCTGATGCCCGTATGGAAGTAGCCCACGCCAAACGAATCGTGTGGGCGTGAGTCACTGAATCCCGTGGCCTGCAGGCCAATATTGGCCGACCAGCCGATAGGGCTGGTGGCCTGGTCGGCGATGCCCCATTGGCTGAGCAACGAGATGTTCCGTTCCTGATGGCAACAATCCATCCACAGTGTCTGTTCCAGGATATAGAGCAACGTATAGGCTCCGTCCTGCGGAACTGCCACGATTCCTTCTTCGGGTACGAAGACAAACCCGGCCGGGTCAAACGGCACGAACTCGCCTGTCGACCAAATGCCGCCAAACCCGTGCGAGCCGGGTAGTCCGCCAACGTCCGTGAAAAACCGCCAGAAGGCGAGGATGTTCGCGCCGTTGTCGAAGAGGTCGTCGAACCCGCTGGTTGTAGCGGTATTCTGAGTGTCGTACACCAAGAAGGCCCCCTGCACCTGCTTACCCCGGTACTTCTGAACACCGGCACCCATGAACGACAGCGGAGCCACCCGGGCGACAGAAACAGGAATCACCATCGAAGCATTCATGAACCCGTCAATGCCTCTCCCGGTTTGCGGATAAAGGCTGTAGAAGAGGTCGACCGCATTGAATTTTCCAAAGACAGCCTGCACATCTTGATTCAAAGCTTGGGCGAACGACAGCCCGGTGATGGCGGTGTCATGCTCGCCCGACTTGGGATACAGCATGGCGATGTTCGCCGGCGCGAAGCCGACAGCGTCCTGATTGACGTCGTCGCCGAATCGCGTTTCGGCGTGCATGGTCATGGTCATGCCTTGCCACAGCCCCAACTTGCCACTATCGAGGATGACAAACTGGTCGACCTTGCCACCGTACTCAAAGTCCTGCTGCACGCCACCGCTCGCGACACCCTGGTAGAATTGCGTCGCCACAAGGTCATAGACGAACCCGCTAGCTTTCATCTGCTCCATCAGGGGGGTCAAACGAGCCATGAGTTCGTCACATAACGGCGGGTTGAAGCAATAGCCAGAATCACACGCCGCACGCGAGCCGGAGCAGCCCTGGTCGCGGCCACATTGGCAACCACGGTGATTTGAGCAGCCATCGCATTCACAAAAGCACGACTCAAGTTCTACTTCGTCACCCCACTCGTTGCTCTTTGCTGGGGCTGTAACCATGCAGACGCCTACCATGCATACTAGCCCGCAAAGTCTGCCAAATCGAAATAGACTCATCACCAAACTTTCATGAGAGGTCAAAATCCGTTCTCATTCCACACTGTACTGCCACCTATCGACGCGTTTGCGGTGTGCACCACACCGTTGCACTAATTACCTCAGAAGCAACGGTTAGGAAAAGTCTGCAGGCAGGCCCGATCGCCCTTGTGGTGGCTGCTAGCTAATCGAACCAGCCTCGCCAATAGAGGTACGCCCCAGTGGCGAGCGCCGAGAGCGCCAACAGCACGAGCACGACGATGTACCCATACGGCACGCCCATCGCAGGCAGATCGTTGAAGTTCATACCGTAGATGGCAGTAATTAGCGTCATGGGCAAAAATACTGCCGAGATTACCGTGAGAAACTGAAGGCGGTTGTCGACACTGTTTTGCACGGAGAGTTCGTAATCGCGCTGGAGGCTTGCGACGCGTGATTCCGACCCATCAATGAGACGGCCCGAAAGCTCGGCCAATTTGAGCAGTTGCCGAAAGTGGGGCGCTTCCTGGTTCACATTGAATGCCTCGGATTCGACAGTTTGTAGAATGCCTGCTGTATAAATGTGATCATCGTGCACGGCCGCACAATGGCTTACCTTGCGACGCAATGCGGAAATCTGCCTAGGATCCAATAACTCGGGGTGCTCGTGACAAGCCTGGTCGAGGGTTTCCGCTTCCGCTCGAACGTCGAGTGCCGAGTCGACATTGCCTCTCCCAATCCCGACGAGGAATAAGTAAAGCAAGGCCGAGGAACTTCGCGCATACAAAGGGATTTCCACGTCTAGATCGCGGATGATGTCTTCGACGGTATGCAACGGATCGCGATGAATCGTGATCAGCGTCGTATTCAAGCACAGGATGGAGACGTAAGGCTTGTCAGGTTCGTTCCAACCTAGATGCGTAGGAATCTCCAAGTAGAGCGCGGAGACGTGAGAGATGAATCTCGCGCCCCGCTCACTGGAGAGACAAGCTTTGATGATTGCCTCGTGTAGGTTCAGAGGTGCGAGCAGCTCTATCAATTCTTCCTGCGTAGCTGCTTCGATGTCGATCCAGCGGTGTTGGTTATCCTCCTGCCAAGCCGCAGAGAGGGCCGTCTCGTCCAGTCGCTGCAGCGTTGAGCTATCGCTTATGCCAAAGATGCGCAAATTCATTGACGGGTATCGAAGGCCGCAAACTTGATAGGAAATGTACTTACTCGCACGCTCTAAGTGCCAGACTTGAAGCGCTACGTGCGGCGGTGAATCCACCCGCCGTGGTAAGCGTACACCCAGCTAAGCCTAATAGATATACACCCTACGGCTCTCCAACCCGGATTACTCGCGGCCGGCCTCCATCTTCTTTAGGCCATCCTCCAGCTTTTTGATCTCCTCGGGCGAAAGCTGCGGGCGATCGATCTTGATCGTCAATTTGTTAAACTTGGCAGTCAGCGGGAATGGCGGCGTGTAGTCCGCTTCGTTCACGCCGGTGATGGTATCGGACCCGATGTCAAAGCTCTCGTCCCATTGCAGGATGATAGGAACCGTCTTTTCCATCTTTTTCGTGGCGACCACCTTGCCGTCCACTTTGAGCGTTCCCGTGCCGCCCTTGCCGATGCCGGTGAAGCTGTTGTAGGCCATCGTGCCCACCCCGCTACCGTCGTACTTAAAGTCAAATTCCAAGACATGGTTACCGGGTGAGAGAGCGTCCTGGCCTTCCCATTTGATCCGCTCCAGGTCCACCAGATTCCACAGGAACACTGGCTTACCGTCGAGCAAGTAGAAGCCGTAACCGGCAAATCGCCCCCCGGAGGTAACGATCATCCCCTCGGCGCCGCCTTCGGGCACGGTGATGTCCGCGGTGATTGTGTAGGAGGTATCGAGCAGGTACGGTGCGTCACCCTGCGGCAGCCCGGTCATGGGCCGGGTATAGACCAGCGTGTTTAGGCCCGCAGTGAGGCTCGGTCGTTCTGCCGCGACCCGGGCTCCGACCGACGCGTTCAGCGGAAGGACCTGATACTTCTTGGCCTCTTCGAGGAACATCGCCCGCATCTCCTCGACCTTTTCGGGATGGTCGGCGGCGATGTCGTTGGTCTGGTTCCAATCGGTGTTCAGGTCGTAAAGCTGGAACACTTGGTTGTTGAGTGGATCCGGGTTGGCGGCGCTAAAGGCCTCCCATGGCGCGCGATTGACCTTGGTACTCATGAACCAGCCGTCATGATACAGGGCGTACTGACCCATCATTTCGAAGTACTGGGTCTTGTGACGTGACTCGGCGTTCTCCTTGTCGAAGCTGTAGGCGAAGCTCGTGCCCTCGATCGGCTCTTGCTTGATGCCATCCACGTATTCGGGCGCGGCGATGCCGGTAACTTCCAGCAGCGTCGGCACGTAGTCGATCACGTGGACAAACTGCTCGCGCAATCCCCCCTGGTCCTTGATCCCTTTTGGCCACGAGATGACCATATTCTGGTTGGTGCCGCCGAGGCGGGACGCATTCTGTTTGAACCAGTCAAACGGCGTATCAAAAGCCCATGACCAGCCGGCCGACATATGGTTATAGGCGAACTCGGTCCCCCAAGCCTCGTAGAACTTCATCTGCTCTTCCACAGGCGGTGCCACTCCGTTGAAGAACGCGACTTCGTTGAACGTGCCGAGCGGTCCGCCTTCGGCGCTAGTTCCGTTGTCGCCGTTTTGATAGATAACGATCGTATTGTCGAGCTTACCCAGCTCCTCGAAGGCCTGGATCACGCGGCCCATTTCATAGTCGTTGTAGGCAACGTAGGCGGCGAACACATTGGCCTGTCGGATGAACAGCTTTTTGGCCTCGGGCGAGAGCTCATCCCACGGCGTCAGGAGGTCTTTCGGCCAGGGCGTCAATTCCAAGTCCTTGGGGATGACGCCAAGCCGCTTCTGATTCTCGAAGATCCGCTCACGGAGCTTTTCGTATCCATCGTCGAACAGGTGCATGGCCTCAATCTTGTCCACCCATTCCTTCGTCGGATGGTGTGGCGCGTGCGAGGCGCCGGGTACGTAGTGCATAAAGATTGGCTGGTTGGGATCGCTCTGGTGAATCCGCGTCATCCAGTCAATCGCGTCATCGGCCATCGCGGTGATCAGATTCCAGTCGCTCTCTTTGCCGGTGACCGGCCAAATCTTGGCGTCCGGATCCGATCGATCCATCTTCAGAGTGCTTGGGTGTTCTCTGAACGGATAGATTTGCGTTGTATTGCGAAACAGGTTCGGCCCCCACTGGTTTGCGTCGCCGCCGACGAACCCGTAGAAGTAGTCGAAACCCAGCCCGGTTGGCCACTGCGTGAACGGGCCTACCTGGCTGGCTTCGTACGTCGGCGTGTTGTGGTCCTTGCCGAACCAACTTGTCGCATAGCCGTTGTCGCGGAGGATGCGGCCGATGGTGGCCTTGCTCTGGGGGATGATGCTGTCGTAACCAGGAAAGCCCGTGGCTTGCTCGGCGATCACACCAAAGCCGACCGAGTGGTGATTCCGCCCGGTGATCAGTGCCGCCCGTGTGGGAGAGCAGAGCGCTGTAGAACAGACGCGATTGTAGCGCAGCCCCGCCATAGCGAGGCGGTCCATCGTCGGCGTTGGAATGACGCCGCCAAAAGTGCTTGGCACGCCAAAACCGGCATCGTCGGTCATGATCAGAAGGATATCGGGCGATTCCTTCGGGGGGACTATACGCGGCGGCCACCAGGGCTTGGATTCCATCGCGTTGTCTTTGATCACGCCACCGAACTTCGGCGCGGGCGGGGGCAGTTGCTTTCCATCCAGGGTGGTGGTTGCGCTGGGAGAGCCTGGTTCGCCGATGACCCGCGGTTTGAAGGCCGCTGTCTGAACCGGCGGTTGTTGAGTTTCAGCGGCTTTCGCCTCCGCTGTCGATCCCTTCGCAGGCGATTCACTAGCGGCCTGCTGACAACCCGTCGCACTCAAAAAGAGCGCGACGCTTAGTCCAAGCGACAGATGTGCAGTGCTTCCAAAAAACTGACAACGTCGTTTCATTGCTCTATCCCCTTTGTAATTGTGCCGTAGCAAATGTTACTCAGTGATACGGTTTGTCTCTTGTATACGCGGCAATCACGCGAAAGATTCCCCTACTGATTCCCGCTCGAATTGTCCTGCCCGGCGGCAGCAGCCGACCCCGGCGTATCCCCGGCGGGGGCCGCTTCACCACTCCCTGCCTCAGGATCCTTCAGCCGCACCAACAGCCACTTCTCGGTGGTGCCATTCTTGTGAATCAGTGCCGGCACGTCGTGCTGGGTGAGATTGTACAGTCCTGCCTCCATGACGACGTGCTGGTTGTTGCCGACCGTCCATGACGCGCGCTGTTTCTGCTTATCGACAGAGCCCTGTACTGGCTGAGTGGCAGCGGTCACTTCGTCGGTGAAATAACCCCGAATGACGCCGTCCGGATTCACGTTAAGCTGCATGATCAAATGCGGCTGCTGTTTTTCATCACGGACCAGGCCAAACACGCCGAGCGACATCCACTGTCTGGGGTCGTCGGTGGGTCGCGCCTCAACGCCCTGCTGGGCGATGTCGGCCGCCTGCTGGCTGTACTCTTCGGCAGTGCCCACTGGTTGGCCGTTCACGTTCACGTTGCCGTTGGCGTAGTTGACGTTGTCGCCGTAGTTGTAATTGACCGGGGCCGCGTTGGCGTAACCCAGTTGATTGGCCAGGGCATCCCACGTAACCGGCGCCCACGCGGCAGCGGCGTCATAGCCGACCGGCGCCCAGGCCGTCGCGCCTCTTGCGTACCAACCGCGATCGTAGTTGCCCGGATGGGGAACGGCACGTTGTCCGGCGGCGAAACCGGCCGCGCCCGAGACGGCGGGGTCGTTGCGATTGGCAATCGCTGCGCCCTGAGCGCCGGTGAGCCGCGGGTCGCGATTCCTCTCTGCAGCCGCGCCGGCGGCAGCGCCTTCAGCGCCCGGCACACTGGGTTCGCGTCGGTTGGCTGCGGCCGCGCCGGCGGCAGCGCCCGCATTCGCCGTCCCGCCGCGGAAGTTCGCGGCACCCGATCCGCCTTGTCGCCAGTTTGGATTGTGCTCGGTCCACGCCCCTCCCGGTGCTCGCCCGCGCCCTGCGGCACCGCGCTGCGACCGCTCTCTCGCCTCCTGTTGTTGACGTTCGCGCTGCTCGCGCTCTTGCGTCTCGCGTTGCTCGCGCTCGCGCATTTCCTGCTGTTCGCGCTCCCGCGCTTCCCCCGAGCGTCCTCCGCCGCGCTCATCACCCCCGCGTTCTCGCTGGGCGGCGGCGGCAACCGACACGACTAGGCAAAGCGTTAAGGCAAATACAGATCCGACAGATTTTCGAGACATGGTTTTTCCTCCCACGGAACGCGAGAACCGCAATCGCTCGAAATGAGCATCTCAAGTTTACGTGCGGAACACCGGCCTGTACAGCAACTGCGGAAAGAGATCGATAAACGGGCCCGACGGCGCTACGGGATTCGCGGTGGCGGATACCATTGGCCGCCCAAAGGTCAGTATCGAGTATTTCTTGAAACAGCCGCCTGCGGGTTACCTTGGGGGGGGGAATGGACTTTCGACCTGCGTTTCAAGGATTTTTTTGTCCTGAATACCGCTCACGCAGGGAGTTTGCTGTCGGGACTCCAGCAGATCCCCGACTCGCATGGGGCTCATGGACGGCGACACAGTCTTTCGGCCATGCTGGCCACCATCGTCTGTGCCGTGTTTTGCGGCGCACGAGGTTTCTATGCGATTGTTCAATGGAGTCATGCCCAACTTCCGGAAGTGTTTTAGTTCTGGAGTCACCTCCGGCGTCCTCCCAAGGAAGGAGCGTTTCGATCACTCTTGAAAAAGCTCGACTCGGAGGTTTTGAAGTAAGCGCCGAGAGAGTTGACCTTGCAGCAGATTTGGGTCGGTGGAGCAAATTCGACCGTGGGCCGTCAGAATTACTGAGGTAGTCCAACCAATACCAATCTCGCTATTTCTTCCTGCAGTCGGATGCATCATCCTCGGTCAGTTGCCGATTTCTCTAATTCGCAGCGGTCTTGACGACCTCTGTACTTAGCGGGCGAGGGCGAAACGGCCAAGCATACCGGTCTCGGCTCACCTCGGCCCGTTCCAACACGGCATCCGCTGGGGGCGGATCGTCTTTATCCAGGGGCCATCCACGTCGATTTCCAAGTAGACGGAAAGTGCTCTTTCCGTGCTCGTTACCAGCGAGCGGTGACTACGAGGAATTCTAGTCTTCTCTCTCTCGACATTCTCTGATTGTAGCACACGGCTCAAGGGCCGCTTGTGCCACCTGCGGTGGCAACGCTGCTGCTCAGCGATGCTGAGACTTCCCCTTGACCTCGCGTGCACCCCTCGATGAATGCAGCGAGAGGTTCGCTCTCAAAGCGTTTAATCATTCATGGAGGAATCACACATGAAACGAATCAGCGATAACCACATCACTTTATCACGGCAAGACGCCAACCAGGTTCTTAGCGAGCTTCGGGCCACCGGCATCAAGCTCTCACAGCGGCCTCATGAGAGCCGCACCACTTGCCCCCCTGCCCAGTTTGTCAGCGAGGCGTCCACTGCGAGGTATTTGACAGAAAGAGAAGCACGGACTCGATGCCCGCTCACCGCCACACTTTCTGGCGGAGACGAAACAATTCGCTTCTGCGAACGGCATTTCCGACACATCACCCAGCAGAGCCTTCAAGAAGAGTTTTATGTCCTCTCGCTCGATGGTGCCCACCGAGTTATCCGCACTCACTCGATTACAGTGGGCCTTGCCAACACCACCCAGGTGCACCCCCGCGAGGTCTTTCGCCCCGCGATACTTGACGCGGCCGTAGCAATTATTGCTCTCCACAACCATCCGTCGGGGAACTCAAAGCCAAGTCCAGCCGACCAGGAGGTTACTAAACGCCTTGCTGACGCAGGGAAACTGCTGGGCATTCCGCTCCTTGACCACATCATTCTCGCTCGCGAGGGGTCACTAAGCCTTCGTGAGTATCACGATGAGCTGTTTCGAGCATAACTATTAGCAATGGAGGACTACATCATGACTACCTTAGACAGACATACCGTTGACAACTTTGTTCCCGACGTCAGCCGCTACCAACACTCAATCAACGAAGCCGTCGTCTACACCGACGGCGTTCAATACGTTGCTGAAGCGGGCAATGCCTGTTGGCTGCTAGACGCGATTGCCGCGTGGCTCCAGGAGACGCACCTTGCCCGGCACGTCGAACAAGACCCCCGCATCGCTGAGATGCACTTCTGGAAGCTTACGGTGGACGCCGACCGTTCGGCTGTTCTTGAAGCACGTGTGGACGCTTCGGGCGAGCCGTTCATTCGCGAATTCATCCAACAGACAGACTTCCCACTCCACTCGGTGGACGTCTGGGCTGCCTGGAATGGCCACCAGTGGACCCTGTTTCTCCCCAGTGAATATTGACCATTCACCAGGCGGTCTCTCCACGTGAGAGGCCGCCTTTTTTTCTTCGCTCGTTCTCTGAGTTAATAATAACTCTCTCTCGACATTCTCTGATTGTAGCACACGGCTCAAGGGCCGCTTGTGCCACCTTCGGTGGCAACGCTGCTGCTTTGCTTCGCAAAGGCTTCCCCTTGACCTCGCGTGCAACTTCTTCGAATGCAGCGAGAGATTCGCTCTCAAAGCGTTCAATCATTTATGGAGGAATCAACCATGAACATATTCAATCCACAACTCAAAACCACTATCTCACGGCAGACCGTGTTGCACATCTGGAACCTTGTAGAAGACCTTGGCCAGGTCCACGAAGCTCACTACGAAAACCTCGCTGAAGCGGGGGAACCAACCGGTGACCTGCTGTATTGGTCTATCTTGGCCGTGGAAGAATGGCTCGAAACGCTTCCCATCGAAGCACCGGGGGCCGCAATCCACCGCTCGCTTGAACGGAAAAGCAAGGTCTATCCATTTCCAGAAGGCGGACGCTCCCCAAGAAGTACCACTGCCGTGGAAGAGCCTTCCCCGCAAGGTACACAACAAGTCTATCGCGTCGTGGCCTCTTCCTTCTTCCGGTACGCCATTTACGTCGAAGCCGACTCGGAAGACGAGGCTCTTGATATCGGCAGTGGGGTAGATACTGACCACTGGGATTTAGAACACGATGACTGGGAAGTCGAGTACGCCGAAGCGGCCGCCGAAGCCCGCCCGGAACAGATGCTCGCACCCGGGGCCTATAAGCCCCGCTAGCCCGATAAGTCACACAACACTTACATGGAGACATAACACGATGAACAACACTAAAAAACGAACCATGCAGTACCAGAAAACATTCAGCTTTGACCCTCCTGCTGCCTCGCAGCAGGAGTCCACTTCCAAGCAGCAAGAGCCAGAACAAGTCGCTCGTGATACGTCAATGCCGCCGCCGCTTGTGCGGCCCGACCGCCAAATTGTCTACGACGCGGCAAATCCCGACGCGTGGCCTGACGCGGCCCCATTGTGTGACCATGACACGATAACGGTCGACCGGGTGCGTACGGACATCGACGGGCCAGCTCACCGCTTTATCATCAAGCGAGGTGACTATGTCGAAGCCTGGTTCGGCAAGGATAACCTTCACCGCGGCATCGTTGTCGGTATCAGCCACGCCCGCAAGGAGGTCCGTGTCCGTTTCTCTGAGGGCACGGAAGGACAGTGGTTTGCTGTCGGTGCCATCTACCCCTGCCCCGAACCACTGACCGAGCCCACGCCGCACTCAGTGCCGCTCTCGGAAAGCATCACCCAGGCCAACAACAAGCACGCACCGCCCGAAGGATTTAACGACGCTGACCTTGTTCCACTCCCCGCTGGCCCAGATGACGTCCTGGCTCACCTCAAAGCCTCAACCGGCAAAGAGTTCGCTGCGTCAGAGCTTCGTGCACACTTTCGCCACCTAAACTTCGACCCCACTGCTCCGCTCGATAACCCGGTCCATCAGGCACTGAACAACCTGAGAGACCGCGGGCTCGTCCACGTCGAAGAGCCCCGCTTTGGTGAGGCCCGTTTTTCGGTGCTAGGGCTCCCCGAGTCAGTCAGCAAGCTCACACGAGCTCACTGCCCAACGACACTCGCAGGACCCGAGGTGCGACGGCTGCTTCGTGCAAACGGGTGGACCATCAAGGCTTTTGCTGAGCGGTGGGGCTTCACGCAAAAACATGTCCGCCAGGTTTTTGTCCGAGGCCTGGCTGACCAAAACGCCGTCCACGACTGGATAGAGGCATCGCTTCATTCGCCCGACGCACCTGAGACACCAAAGGCAGAGCCTTCGACTGGCAGTACGGTCGTAGAAGCTACACCGACAGATGCCGTCCCTTACACGTTTGCAGAATTTAAGGAACTGTGGAAACGCCGCGGCCAGCACGAGAGCTTTGCTGCCTACCAGAGGAACTTTGAGCGAGTGATGGCAAGCCGGGTTGAGATTCTTGCTGAGCTTCAGTCGAGCTACAAGGCTCCGGTGCTGAAAAACATTGCCGGTAATCTCGGCGACTTCAGTGCCCGCAGCAATACCAAACTGCAAAACGCGGAAAGCATTTACCGCAAGATGCTTGGCATGTTCCTGCTAGACGGCACGGTCCGTTTCTCGATGGGAGAAAAGTACGAAGACGCCGTCGCAAGCAAAGTCCGGGCCGTCACGAAAGAGAGCTTCAACGCTCACTTTGAGGAGCTTCGCGAAAAACAGCAGGCCTACGAGGAATCCATTTCTGACCCTCAGAATCTGGCGGACTATCGCAAGTTCATCGACGCCCGGGGCGAAGCCGCCCTTACCGATGAGCAGTTTGCCCGCTGGGACACGCTTCATGCCAACATGACTCGCGAGCAGCGACGCAGCCAGAAACCAACCGAGGTGCCTCGGTTTGAAAGCAAGGAACTCTCCGGCGTCGGCTTTACCATCAAAGAAGGCTACCACACCAAACGTGAATGCCCGCTCTGGATTGTGGAGCTCAGTACTCGCGTAGAACGCGAGACATTCGGCGAACTAAAGGCCAAGGCCAGGATGCTCGGAGGCTGGTGGAGTAGTTTCAGAAAGACGGATGCCGGTTTTCAGTTCTTAACCGAGGACGCGGCCACGAAGTTCACTGAGCTTCTCTCCGGGGACGTCGACCGCTCGGACGTACTAGCAGACCGGAAGGCTCACAAAGAGCAGACCACCTCAGAAAGGCTCCACGAACTGGCAAACGAGATGCTTCGCCGGTCTGACGACACCATCGAACAGAGTAACCAGTCGCTTCAAAACACGGCAAGACGTGCGGATATCCAGGCTGGTGTTCGCGGCCGGGCTTTTGCGGAAGCGGCCCTCGCTCGCACGATGCATTCGGTGGCCGAAGCCCTGTCTCGCGGCGAGGCCCAGTTTCTTGACGGCGTGCGTCACCGCACGCATATAGAGACGCTCGACACTACCCTTCGCCTTGCCCGCTGGGCTCGCGTGCGGGCCATCAAGAAGACGGACGATGAATCGCACTACGATTACCACCTGCGGACCGGGGAGCTTGAACAGCAGCCCATTGGGGAAACCGACATCCGGTTCACCGAGTACCCCCACCCGCACTTCTACCGTCGTCACCTGGAAGACATGGTGAGGGCCTGTGCCGGCAAAAAAGGCCTCACAATGGCAAGCCGCCGCATCGAGAAACTTCTTCGCCGAGAAACGCGTGACTATGTCACCTTAACGTACGATAGCGATATCAAAGAATGCGAGGACTACCTTACTCGGGCCAAATCAAGCGGTTACGACGTCCAGTCGGTGGCCTCGGGGTTCGAGAGCTACCGCAGGCTGCAGCGGGCAAACATTCATACCGTTCACGAGCTTCGCTCGGCCCTTAGAGAATACCTGCCTCATCGGGCCGCAACCCGAAGTGACGACCCGGTACTGGTCGCTGAGCGGGAACTCATCGGCCGGGACCTGCCCGGCTTTTTCCCCACTCCTAAGCCGGTTATCGACCAGATGCTTGAACTGGCTGAAATCGGGGACGGCCACACGGTGCTAGAACCTTCTTGTGGTAAAGGTGACATCGTCACCGAAATAGAGCGGACCCAGCCTCACGCCCGGATTACGGCTATCGAAAGAAACCACACGCTCGCTGAAGTACTCGCAGCCAAGGGCATTGAAGCAAAGTTTGCAGACTTCCTTGAGCACCACGGCACCTATGACCGCATTCTTATGAACCCGCCATTTGAAAAAGGGCAGGACGCGGTGCACGTGATGCATGCCTACTCACTTCTCGCTCCTGGCGGCCGACTGGTATCGGTTATGAGCGAAGGGGTGTTTGGCCGCAGCGACCAGAGGTCGGTTGAGTTTCAAAGGTGGCTTGGCAGTTGCAGAGGGGAAACCCTCAAGCTCCCTGAAGACGCTTTTAAAGGAGCCGATAGTTTTCGCCAGACGGGCGTTCGCACGCGGCTCGTGGTCCTCAACAAGGCCAGCTAACGCCGCACGTTCTTTCACATCACTGCTTTTGGGTAGACGCCCCTATGTGGCTGCTGGTCAGGCCGGGTTGCAAGCTGTTGCGACCGGGCGAGGCTGGCAGCTGTGTGCGTGCATTTTGGATGGTTTTTATTTGGAGGATACGACAAATGCAAAATGGTTGGTTTGGAAGCCCCGAGCAAGTGGAGCATGTGCTCAGAACACTCGGTGCGGACAGAGATGAAGACGGCAGATTTCTCCTCTACGGAGAAGCTCCGTTTGTGGGCCTTGATGGAGACATGATTGTCTCTGGCGGGACCCAGTACTCGGTGTCCGATGAGAAAAAGAATCTCCTCGCGGCACTTCACAACACTTCTTACGGACTGTCTGTGACCGTCCTGTAACTGATGAAAGGAGGCTCCCTTGAGCAAAACACCCCCATCAGAGTATCGAGTCGTTTTGTATGACGGCGAAGAGGGCCCTGCCCGCTACGTCTACCCGGAACGTCCGACCGATGACGACGTGACGACAATGGTCGAACTGCTCGAGCATTACGTCGAGTCCGGCTACGCCACTGGCGGCCACGTGGAACAACTCGTGGAGTTCGCCGGTCGCGACGCCGAATACGTGGTTTGCCTGCGGGCTGAGGAGGTAGGGTGATGAAACCGACTTCCCTTCCTCGCGTTGCGAACGCTGATTGGTACCGTGTGACCGACTGGCAACAAGAGACAGCCTGCCAGTGGTGTGGTACACCGCTTCTTGTGGGGGATGCGGCCCTGGAAGCTTTCGCGGGCATTTACTGCTCAGAAAGCTGTGTCAACGATTCGCACCCCCTGGAGATGACAGAGGCTAAGGATTAACGCGCGCACACGCTGCCTGGCCTCTCTTGTTCCCCCGCCTACAAAATTGATTGGCCCGGTCATGGTGGTAAACTCATCACGCCATAGCTCGATTCATTCCTCCACGAATCGCGTGATGGCCTTCGAAACAAGTTCCTCGACCAGCTCAGGCCGCTGCTCAACAAATTTCGCTATCAGTTGCTCTTCCGTCATCGGCTCATTGTGAAGTAGTGCGACTGGTTGCCGTCGGGAGACTGGGCGACAAAGATGCTCGCTCCAATGGCTCCTTCGCGTACGGTTGCAAACCGCTCTCGCTACTGCGTTGTTGGCCTACATCCCGTGCCAACACCTTCCCCCTATTTTCAGCACCGGCAATATGTCGAACAACATCCCCCACGGCATTACCTCTACCCACGTCTTACAGGCCCTTGAGGACCTTGACCGAAACGTCCCGCACAAATTTGCTGACTCGACAACGTATGACGTGCTGCACGCCAACCGTCGTTATCCGCCCAAGGCGGTTGTCGGGCTGGCCGCCGGACATCTGACCGGCACCACACTGGGGCCCAAAGACTTTAAGGGGGGGCCTTAAGTCCAAGTGATTCCGCGTTCTCGAAGAGAACGGATTTACCATTGTTACCAAAGGTGACGCCTTGCCCTTCCCCGATGAACTGCCGGCAACGGAACATTTTACGGAAGGAGAGGCAACCAGGGTTGTGGTGAACCGCTACGAACGTGACCCACAGGCCAGGGCACTGGCCATCGCTCACTACGGCTGCCAGTGCATGGCCTGTAGCTTCGATTTTGAAAAGACCTACGGCCCGCTTGGCCACGGTTTTGTCCACGTCCATCACCTCGCGCCACTGGCGGAACTCCAAGGCGAGTACACTGTCGACCCGGTGAAAGACCTCAGGCCTGTCTGCCCGAACTGCCACGCCATGCTACACAGGCGGTCTCCCCCGTTCACCATCGAAGAGCTGCAACACTACCTGAAGCAAGCCCGCCACGCTTAGACCTGCCCGGACCTACTCATACGGCTCATCGTCGTAAGGCCATTTGTCGTCGTAGGTCCACGGCTCGCGTTCACCCTCCATGACCTCCCGCAGTTCACGCAGTTTCACCTTCAGATGGGCCAGCTCTTGCCACTGAAATCGCATCGAACGGGCCACCCTGGCGCGGGTGGCGTCTCGCACCGCGTCTCCAAGTGGTTTGACGTACTGCCCTGCTTTCTCAGAGAGCAAGAACACATCGAGGAATTCACGCAGCGCCAGCTGATGGAGATGTTCGGCAAGGGCCTGCTCCACCGCTCGTTCGATTTCGCCTCTGCGGTCTTCCAGCATCTCCTCGACATAGCGACCGACTGTCCGCTCGACAGCCGCGTCGATGAATTCGGGGTGTTCTTTCAGGTATCGTTGCAGGTGATGGTCGGCGGACATGCTCTACGCTCCTTTCGCTAGTACGGCGGTCTCCTGGTGCAGATTATACCCGCCTGGACTGGTGCCGCCTGGTCCTGCGATAATTGACCGCACGGCGAGAACGAACACTCGCTGAACTCCTTTTGCTCCGCGTCACCTGCTAGGAGCTAGTGACGCGGGGCTTTTTCGGCCCCTACGCCTTATCAGTCGTCACCTCCTGGTGGTTCGCCGCCATTGCGCCACCACTCGCTATCCCCTTCGACCGCTTCACGTAGCTCGCGAAGATTCACTTTCATTCGTGCCATTTCTCCTAGCAAGAGCTGGAGTGTTTTTGTAAGGCCCTCCTGTGCGGCGGCTCTAAACTCTTCCGCGAGTGGCTTTTCGCCTACAGCCTGCTGCAACTTCGCGTAGGCTTGCAGCGACTCGTCAGCCGCGACGCGTATCATCGCCTGCTTGATAGCACTGTCGATGATGTCAGTAAATTCTGCTCGCCGCTCGCCGATTCTTGCTTCCACGAAACGCTCGATAACCCGTTTGGCGGTTGCCCTCACGTATTCTGGCTCCTCGGTCATGAACTCAAGTAGTAGTTGCCCTTCGGTTACCGTGCGACCCTGCTTGCCCTCTGCCATCTAACTGCCCTTCATTATTGGAGCCCCGTCGTTCGCCTGTCCCGACATTATACCGTCTTGGTCTCTGGAGGCCTGGACCCGCAATTGCTTCCCCCCAGCAATTGTCGCGAGAAGGTTGCTTACCTCTGGTGCTGTGATATTCTCTGCTGTTCACTAATGCATGGAGGTAACGCACATGGACACCAAGAATAAAACCAACCCCAAACAGGGGACAAAGCCAGTTGCAACCGTACGTGAAGGGGCTATCGGAGCGAGCATCTTTGTCGCCCAGTCACCGGACGGTAATCAGTCGCACTACTTTACGATGAGCCGCTGCTGGAAGAACCAGACGAGCGGACAGTTTAAGTACACCGACCGGATGTACCCACGTAACGCAGAGGCTGTTGCCAAGGTAGCGGAGATGGCCGCTCAGAAATGCTCTGAGCTTGACGCTGGCATCGACCAGGATGCGTCAGCGATGACTAGCCCCACTACGCTAGAACCCAGGGCAAGCGAGCAGGCTGCACTGTGAGCTACCGAAGCGAAATGGTGGCGAGAGCCTTGCTCTCGCTACTCTTGCTTGCGGTTCTCGCTCTTGCAGTGACCATCAAGCACGTCTTCACGTTACGGATGGACCGCCGCCCATCCTCCCACTCGCACAGGTAAGAATCGATTCATCAGACAAGGACGTTGCGTCATCTTACTCGGCATGTCTGGCTACTTGTGCCTCAGTCACGCTCAACGGCTGGCCAATCCGGAGCCTCGCCCGGCAGGGCTCACGCCAGTCGAAGCCTGTCATTCCCCCTGCTCGGCAAAGTGGGAAACGGCCAGCCGAGCTTACGCTCTCCCCCGTAAGAAAAAGTTGTGCTGAGTGAAACTTTTTAACTTACGGAGGAGAACATGAGACACAAACACCCAGACATCGGAGACAGAGAATTTGACTACGTCCACCTCGATGAAGCTTTTAACTACTTCGCCTGGAGTGAGTGCGCCGTCAACCCCACCACTCTCCTTGAGACACTTCAAGACACCATCGCATACGAGCATGACCGGGCTATCCCTCTCTTCTACCCCGATCATCCCCACCAGATATGGGCAATCACCACTGTACACCTGGTTGCCCACTACCAGGTTCTTCCTGACCGGGTCGAAATAGGCCCCATGGAGTCCCGGATGTCTGGCGACAGCTACGAACCGAAGCATGACCTACACGCCACCTTCACCGAGTGACCACTCGGTGGACGTCCTAACAGGCTGCCCTGCCGCTCATCGAAAGTGCGTCGGACGATGAAGCCGGCGCAGCAACAAATCAGTCTTACCTCTGTGACAACCTGAGGTTACTCCTTCTCCAAAAATGCCTTCCACTTTTCAGCAAGCTCTTGCTCTTTGGAATGCGAAGCCTCTGTCGCTGTTGACGCTGGCGAGACCTTGATCCATTCGATTTTCAATTCGAACGGGCCAGCTTTCTTATCACCCAGCACGACGCCAACCCGGTTGACCTGCGTAGGGTCGAGAGGCGAGTTGCGAACCACGCGACCGAACGACATGGCCACAAAATCTTCAACAGGAATGCTGACTTCGACCCACTCGTCTTTGACTGTTTCGAACGAGGCCCGATAGGAGAAGGCCATCCTGCGAGCCGACGTGTAGAGATTCATCGAATAGGTCCTGCCATCGCCGCGGACACGCATGACTAGGTTGTCGCCTGCGACGAGACCAAATTCAGTTTGCTGCGAACGAACCGAGGCAAACCCGCCATTATTCGCAAGCGACAGCGTGCCGAAGAATCGCAGCATATTGTCGTCGGTGATTTCGTACCTCCCATCCGATCGGCCCCCCATCACCCCATCGTTGACCGTCCCCCACTGCTTGGAAGCCTCGTCGTTCTCGAAATTAAGAACAGTTCGAGCCGCATCCTCATCGGCAGCGACGGCTGTCCCGCCGACGAGTGATAGCAATAGCATGGTGCGAAAGATCATCTTCGTATCCTTTGGGTTGATGATGTGCAAAATGTGCGATCCGGCTGGCTGCTTCACGGTCGATCTGGCCCCAACTACACAGTAGGAGGCAAAAGCGATTTTGGCCTGCCACTTCGACTGTTTTGGCACCGATGGATAGGGGGGCTCGCTATTGGGAGTGAGCCCGAAGCTGCGTCGGCCGATGAAGCCGACGCAGTTTTGAGGCTTCCGGAACTGACCGAGGTGAGCTGCACCGCTGCAGATTGGGGAAGACATGAATCGGGCTCGATAGTCCCCCATAAGGGTGGGTCTGCCGGGCTGGCTAACTACATAGGTCGTCAAGACCGACGCGAGTTGCGCCCCGAGCTTAAATGCCGAAGGCGATGCACCCGCCTTGAGTTAGAGTGGCAGCAAAATACCGGCGGTGGCGCGACCTCTGCACCTGCTGGTGGACGTGCAGTCCGGTCAGAGCCCCTCTGGGGCGGCTGCAACCCACTTTAACTTGGCATGCCAGGCTCCGCCTACGTTGATGACAAGCAAAACGCCGGAAGACAGAACTGAAGAATTTGCGGTCCGAAAGCTGGCAGTTGTGATGATTACGTCGCCCCCGGTCACGTTCACTTAAGGGGTCCAGTCGCGTTTGCCCGGCCAGATGCGTGATTGACATCCCCCTGGAAGCTGTTACATTCCAGTTGGATCAACGCTGCCGCGAACCCTGAACCTTTGCGTGAGGGTTGGAAGTGCATACGGCAAATCATCTCTGCACGGTATCCTGGGAGTTCTGCTCCCTGTTGGTCGCTATCGCGGGCTAGGGCAGTCTTTTCCCTTTTTCAAGCGCTCGCCTACTTCGCTGGCAAGACCAGCGTCAGGCATCTCTTCGTTGCTACCCACATTGGATGTCGATTTCT
Source organism: Aeoliella straminimaris (assembly GCF_024054565.1). Taxonomy (GTDB): domain Bacteria; phylum Planctomycetota; class Planctomycetia; order Pirellulales; family Lacipirellulaceae; genus Aeoliella; species Aeoliella straminimaris. Next base: position 18,220 of record NZ_JAMXLR010000009.1, on the reverse strand, counting down.
GTTGCGCCTCGTCTAAACGAGCGATCCCAGCGTCGTGCAACTGCCCCCTCCCCAAAAAAGTCACTCTCGGACTCTTAATCATGTTCCACTTCCATCGCTCGAATCACAATCGCACCAGCGCCCGCCGTACTGACCGGCGAGGTAGAAGCATGGGGATTCATTCGCGTCGATTAGCCGCCGAGTCACTGGAAGACCGCCGTCTCCTGGCCCTGATCCCACCCGCACTCAGCAGCCTGCCGGGCGCGCCGGTTACAATCCACATCGACTTCGATGGGAATCCAGCATTCGAGTGGGCGCCGGGCGTTTTCGCGAGCGGTCCGGCAGCGGGGAATTCGGATCCCATTCCGGCGTTTTCCATCGATGGGAACGTCAATGATTTTTCGCAGGCCGAACTCGACGGAATGACCGCCATCTGGCAACATGTCGCCGAAAAGTACTCGCCGTTCAACATCAACGTCACGACTATTGCGCCGCCAAACTACAACGACCTAGTTGCGTTGCAAATCGTCGTCGGCGGTAGTGACGCCGATTGGTACAATCAGGGCGCGGGCGGGGTAGCGTGGCGAGAATCCTTTACGCGTAACGACCTCAACAACACGGGCTTCGTCTTCTCAGCCGATGCCGTTGACGCCGGCTCGGTCACTCTTAACGCCGGCGATCGGCACTTCATTGCCGAGTCGGTCGCCCATGAAGCGGGACACGTCTTGGGGCTCCGCCATCAGAGTGTGATTGACGGTTCGAACAATGTGGTCAAAGTGTACTCCGATGGCGATTCTATCACGTCTCCCATCATGGGGGGATCCTCCAACAATTCCGCCAAACGCGGCATCTGGTTCAGCGGTCCGACAAGTTCGAGCGACTCCAGTGGAAATCCAGTCTCTACTGGTCCGCAAGACGACCTCGCGACACTTATCAGGCCGGGTAACGTGGTTACCTACCGAGCCGACGATTTCGGCAGCTACAGCGGCAGTGGTTCGCTTAATCTTAACCCGCAGACGGGCGTTGTGACCGGCGCCGGGATTATCGAAACCAATGGCGATCAAGATGCGTTTACTTTCGTCGCGGTGGGCCCAATTCTTAGTTTCACGGTCAATAACGCGGCGCTCGGTGGCATGTTGGCACCGACCCTGGAACTCATTCCCATCAGCGGAAACACACCAGCGGTAACGCTCACTACCACCAACACGTCTGCCACCATAAGCACCACCAACGCAACGCCCGGGCAAGGCTTCGTACTCCGAGTTAGCCCGCAGAACAACGCGTACGGCAGCATCGGGCAGTACACTATAAGCGGCAACGCGGGCTCGTTCGCGACACTTAGCGGTGGCGTGCTGACGGTGACCGGCTTCGAGGGGGCGGCCGACAACCTGAAGATCAGCTGGAACTCTGGCCCCGATATGATCGTGGTGCAGGACGACATCTTTGGCGGCTCGGCGATCCAGCAGTTTCCCCGCACTCAGGTCAGCAGCATCGTCGTCAGCCCAGGAGCCGGTGACGACACCATCGACCTGTTCGGGCAGCTCAGTGCGCTGTCGATACCAGTCTCTGTCTACGGTGGCAGCGGCACGGATCATCTGGTGCTCCAGGGTACCAGTGACGCCGATACGCAATGGATACTTGATAGCACCCACGGCCAGAACAACTCGACACCATTCTCTTTTTACTCGGTGGAGACTGTCTTGATGACGGCATTCGACGGTGCCGACACGTTCAACGTTTCGGCACTGCCCGCGAGCGTTGCCTTGACTGTATATGGTGGACCGGCAAACGACACCATTAATCTGGCACCGAACGACCCATTCTCGATTTCGAAGCTCGAAGGCCCGATTACGGTCAACGGCGAAGCCGGTTTCGACACCCTGAATGTCGGCAGTGGCGGATTGCACGCCGTAAGTAGTCTCGTTACTTTTGCCGCGGGCGCAGACAGTGGCAAGATCAAGCTGGACGACAGCGCCAACGCATTCTCCGTCGACTACCTGATCACTAACGACACGATCACGCGGAGCGATCCGTTTTTCTTCGGCGGAGTGACCTACTTCAATGTGGGCTCGATCGAACTCAGCGCCTCGCAAGGACCCAACACCGTCACCATTAACTCCACGACTATATCCAGTGCCATCGTGAACGGTAACGGCGGCGATGACAACTTCGTTATCGGCAACGGCAACAATCTGGCCGGCGGTATCGGACTGTTTACGGGAAACGGCGGCGACGGTGTCGATACGCTCACGCTCAACGACTCGCTCAGCACCCACGACCTGCCATGGGCTATCCTGGGAGATAACAGCTTCGACCCTCAAACCGTCTATCTGGGCCTGCAGGCGTACGACCTGGAAGGCTATGAAGCGGTAACCGTGCTCGCCGGCAATGGCAACAACAACGTGCAAATCAACGGCACCATGGCGCAGGACGTCACGCTGAACACAGGTGGTGGAAACGACACGGTTGAACTGAACGACATCTCCAGCTTCCGCGATTTCTACACCCAGAACGAAGAACCGCCGTTCAATCATCCCATCTCCATCGACGGTGGGACTGGATTTAATGTCCTGACGATCGACGACGCGACCTCGGGTCCGCGATCGTACGTTATCTCGCCCGAGCAAATTACCGGGTACGATGGCGGGCCGCTGGGAATGCGTTTCGACTACGACTCGTTCCAGGCCGTCAATCTGTATGCGGGGCAATACTACAACGATTATCTTGTTTTTGGCACCTCCTCCGACATCCCCGCTGGTCAGCAAATGACGATCCTGGGAGGGCCCGATAACGACATTTTCGACGTCCGGCCGCACGACGACAACGGCAATCTGACCATCAATGGTAACTTGGGCATCTCAGGCGGCGGCGGTGTCGACTCGCTATTCATCAACGACACCGCCTCGTCGCTCCCCATCGATTACACGTTCTACAATCAATTCGGCCCCAGCACGACCAATATCGGCGGCATGGGAGCAGCCGGGTTCGGGGCTGGCAGCAACATCGAGAATATCACTATCAGCGCGGGTGGCGGCGACGACACGGTAAGCATCAACAGCTTTCAATCAGGAAGCAATTTGACAGTCAACGGCGGCGGAGGCAACGACGCGGTGAACTTCGGAGCCAGTGTGGTGGCAAACGAGGTGACCCTCATGGCTTCGTTTCACTTCAACGGACAAGACGGTACCGACACGCTGCGGTTCAACGACGCAGGGAACACTTCGGGCAAAACCTATTACCGCAACGTCGGGACGACCGACGCTTACGTACCCGCAGGATTGCAGTTTCACCTTACCGATGCCAACACCGAAGTGTTCGAACTAAACGCTGGTTCGGCGGTCGACGGCTTGTACGTCGATGCGGCCAGCCCCGGCTTCACCACCATTTTCAATGCTGGCGGCGGCGTGGACGGCCTTGCTCTCGGCTACAATGTCAGCACCCTCGAGAACATCCACGGTCCGGTGTTCTACAACGCCGGGGCCGGAGGCGGCTACGTCAGCCTGTGGGACGGACTTGATACGACGGGCGATCTGGTGCACGTCGGTCAGTCGAGCGTGGGGGCCGGATTGGAGGATACGCTGTTCGGCTCTGGCGGCTCGTTGACGTTCCAAGACCTGATCTTCTTAAGTGCCGCCGCGCCAGGCATTTACCTCAGCCTGGGAAGTGGGGCCGACATCATCTTGGCCGAGCCGTTACCCAACGCGGGCGTGACGGTGCTAGGCAACAACCCGACTGCCTCGCCAGGCGATACACTCAGGGTGGCGCTGACCGGCGTAAGTAGCTATACGCAAACACCCACCGGCGTGGGAGCGGGGGCGTTCACCTTCGACAATGCCATGCCGGTTAGTTATTTGGGCATCGAAACGGTGACCGCCTACCTGCCGGGGGACTACAGCGGCGACGGTACTGTAGACGCCGCGGACTATGATATTTGGAAGGACAATTTCGGCTCGAACGTGTCACCTGGGACGCAGGGCGACGGCAACGGCGACGGCGTCGTTACGCTGGCCGACTATACAGTATGGCGTAATCACCTGGGGGCCGCAATTTTGGCAGAAGTATCCACTCTAGTGGAGGATGGACTATCGGCCAGCTTCATGGCCGATCCGATTGACGTCGATTCCACGGCGTCCACACTTCCGCCGATGCCTTCGGCTCCCACCGCTCTAAGGCGTGCTGCTTTGCAACAGGCAAAGAAAGGCATCATCGCGATGCCTGAGATGACACCGTGGGTTCGCGCTCAAGACATGGCCTTGGAGACCATGGACCTGTCTCAATCCGCCCGCACCGCTAAATCGCGGCTGGTGCCCAATCGACGTCTGGCAATAGAGCCGGCCGCTACGAAAGTCATCGACGTGGAAGTTCTTTCCTGCCTATTCGCTGAGATCGGCGCGGCGTGACTCACTGAGGACCTGTCGCAATGGTTGAGCGTTCGAGCCACCTACTTCACTTCGAGAGATTCCGATGTAAAGGCGGCTGGACCAATTTTGTCTAAGTAGCCCGCAGCTAAGTCTTAGCGGTCTGTCTCTGGGGGACACCACCAGTAGTTCCGCGGAATACTTGGCCGCAAAGGCCGATGCACCCGACTGCTGCAGATAGGGCAAGGCGGAATTGCAGGCCGTGGGACCGACCATCGCTGTATTGCAAAGAAGGAACCGCGGCATCGGAGTTCGTTGAAGACGCCGAGCCAGATCGGGGGAAACTCCCGCCGAGTCGCCTGGGATTTGTCATCCCAAGGGACCATTCAAACTTGGGATTTTATGTTCGCGGTTCGGGTTGTCCGATTGACCACGGACTTGTGTCATCGGATAATGTAGTCACTTCAAACCACTCCTTTCGCAAGTTGCAGGGTCGTGGTGCTCTGCCGAACCGATTGGCTTGAATCGAGAAGTGAGGCGTCCACGCCGGAAGCTTCTGGGGTCAGCTGCTAATCCCTCTCGCGAAATCCGACGTCGAGTCAGTCGGCGACCACTTTCGACCATTGGCTTAGAGTCGCTGCGTCGTGACCAAGGGGCAACCTTACAAAAACAGGGGCGTCCTTGTTAGAAGTAACGCACATTTTATCGGAGATTGAACGCGGCGATCCGTCCGCCGCCGACGAGCTATTGCCATTGGTTTACGACGAATTGCGTAGGCTCGCAGCCGCACGACTCTCCCAGGAGAAACCCGGTCAAACACTTCAAGCAACTGCACTTGTTCATGAAGCGTACCTGCGGCTGGTTAAGGGGAATCCCGACCAAAATTGGAACGGGCGAGCACACTTCTTTGGCGCGGCTGCCGAAGCCATGCGGCGAATAATGGTGGAGAACGCTCGGCGACGCGCGCGGATTAAACGCGGAGGAAATCGAAAATGGGAAGAGTTGGATATCTCCTCTATCGCCGCCCCCCAGGAGTGCGACGATTTGCTCGCCTTGGATGAAGCATTGTCGAGACTAGCGGAGCAAGACTCTCAATCTGCAGAATTAGTAAAACTTCGTTATTTCGCTGGAATGACCGTGCCCCGAGCCGCGGAGTTACTCGGTGTATCTCCCCGAAAAGCGGATTTTATGTGGTCCTTTGCTCGTGCTTGGCTGAGGCATGAAATGGAGTCGTCGTAGCCACGCTAGAGCGATGGTGACAAAATTCTTTGCGCGGTTAAGCCCTTATTGTCGCACTAAATGTGTAGGAAATGTGTCATACTCGTGGATTGGTGTCGGCCATGCGCGAACGCGATGTTTTTATTGAAGCGATTGCCCTCGACAATTCGGCCGATCGGACAGAGTTTCTGGACCTGGAATGCAGTTCCGACACCAATTTGCGCCACCGTGTCGACCTGCTGCTTGCCGAACACGAACGTCAAGAGACCTTCATACTCGACATACCACCGGTCGTTGGGGGCACCGAGACAGATCAGCCTGATTTTGAGCAACCTGGTGTAGTGGTCGGGCCTTTCAAGCTCTTGCGCCTAATCGGTGAAGGTGGAATGGGGGTGGTCTTCATGGCCGAGCAGGCGGAGCCGCTGCAACGGACCGTCGCCCTAAAGATCATCAAGCCCGGCATGGATTCGCGACAAGTGCTTGCCAGGTTCGATGCTGAGCGGCAAGCCGTTTCGATGATGGATCACCCCAACATTGCGAAGGTGCTCGATGCTGGCACAACCGACAATGGTCGTCCATACTTCGCCATGGAACTGGTAAGAGGTGTGCCGATTACAGAGTACTGCGACGAAAAGCAACTGCCATTGGCTACGCGGCTGAATTTGTTTCTCAAAGTATGTCAAGCAGTGCAGCATGCCCATCAAAAAGGAGTGATACATCGCGACATTAAGCCCACGAATGTCCTTGTAGCGGAATACGACAACCACCCCATACCGAAAGTCATTGACTTTGGTGTTGCTAAGGCCACTGCTCTGTGTTTGACAGACTGCACGCTGTTTACCGAAACGGGGCAACTCATTGGGACACTGGAATACATGAGTCCCGAGCAGGCCGGGCTAAATCAAATCGATGTCGACACGCGAAGCGACATCTATTCGCTCGGCGTCCTGCTATACGAACTCCTGACTGGAATGCTACCGTTTGATGGTAAAAGATTGCATGCAGCCGTCTTCGACGAATTGTTGCGAATTATTCGAGATGAGACTCCCCCTATACCAAGCACACGACTCTCCACGGCAAAAGGGTTGTCCGCGATTGCAGCTAACAGAAGTTCCGACGGTAAGAAATTAATCCAGTTAGTTAGAGGTGAGCTGGACTGGATCGTTCTAAAGTCGATCGAGAAAGACCGCAACCGCCGCTACGCCAGCGCGAATGGGTTAGCCGCGGACATACTACGCTATTTGAATAACGATACTGTGCAGGCTTGTCCACCATCGCGTCTGTATCAATTTCGAAAGGCGATCAGGCGAAATAGAGGGCCGGTGATAGTGGCGTCACTTCTACTGCTAACGCTTTTCATTGGAGTAGTCGGCACCACGATCGGCTTCCTCCGCGCGGAGCGGGCTCGTCAGGCAGAAGCGAGCCAGCGTCATAACGCGGAGTCCCGCGAAGCCGAGGCCCGCGTTGTACTAGATTTCGTGCGCAATAAGATTTTGGCAGCTGCTGGGCCGCAAGGTACGGACGGGGGGCTTGGTCGCGAAGTGACGCTGCAAGAGGCCATCGAATCTTCTGTAACTGACATCGAATCAAGCTTTTCCGATCAACCGATCGTTGAAGCGCGACTTAGGGCCACGCTAAGTAAGGCGTTCTCCGACCTCGGGGAAACTGCGAAGGCGATAGAGCATGAGGAAAGAGCTTACCTGCTATTCCAGACTTATCTGGGCCGGGTGCATCCGGACACGCTTAAGACCATGGGGAACTTGGCTGTCAGCTACGCGGCCGCAGGTCGAAGAAATGAGGCATTGGAGCTTCAGAGAAGAACATTGGCTTTGCAAAAGACCGAGCTTGGCCCACTTCACAAGGACACACTCTGGAGTATGGATGCATTGGCCAACCGATACGATGAAGCTGGAATGCACGGAGATGCTCTTTCTTTGCGAGAAAAGTCATTCGAGCTGCAAAGAAATCATCTTGGTCTTGGACACCCCGCCACGCTGGTGAGCATGCACGGCTTGGCCAATAGCTACGAAACTTTCGGTCGGCATGAGAAAGCCTGCAAGCTACGGGAAGATACCCTTGCGCAGCAAGAAATCACGCTTGGCCCCGATCATCGTTTGACGCTTCTCACGATGAACAATCTTGCCAACAGCTACTCTCATCTCGGCCGAAACTCAGATGCCGCCATGCTCCGAGAACGAACCCTGGCTCTAACTCGGAACAAACTGGGGCCGAGCCACCCGGACACACTAAGGGTCATGGGTAACCTGGCTACAAGTTATTTCAATCTCAACCGTCACTCCGAATCGCTCCAACTCCGCGAAGAGACGCTAATGCTCGACAAGGCAAGGCTTGGGTCAGACCATCCCTCCACCTGGCGCGACATGCATAACTTGGCGACCAGTTACACCGCCCTCGGACTGTACGACGACGCGCTGAAACTACACGAAGCCACCCTGGAATTTCAGCGTGCCCAACTTGGCTCCGATCATCCCGACACCCTGATGTCGATGTGGGGCGTGGCGTCTAGCCTCGCGGACTTAAATCGTAACTTAGAGGCGTGGCCGCTGATTGACGAATGCCTGAAGCGATCGGAGGGCAAACCAATTCAGCCATCAATGATCTGGCGTTTGCTGAAGCTCCGCATGCGACACTTCCAAACCGTTGGCGACAGCGACGGCTGCCGAAGGACTGTCGAAATGTGGGAGAACCTTGGTCGTACCGATGCGAGCGGCCTCTATTGTGCAGCCTGTTTCCGAGCGATTACCGCCACGGTCGTCGCACAGGACTCACTCACCTCGGAAGTCGAATCGGCCCGGTTTGCCAAGGAAGAGTCCGATCGCGCTATGGCTTGGCTTACTCAGGCCGTTGCGGTTGGCTACCACGACGTCGCACAGATTCAACATGACAGCGATCTTTCTAGCTTGCTCGGTAGGGATGACTTCCAGTCGCTTGTCCGCAAATTGGCCAGAACAATGGCTGACGAGGACTAACCCGACCACAAAGGCATTCGAACGACGGCAACTACCACCTCATCTTGCCTATCGGGCAGTTCTTTCGGGAGCTATGAGCGTCCTTAGGGAGCACCTTCGCTTGGGGCATCGGACTGCCAGCTAGACACCACCTTTGGCTGCTTACGAACTGGACGGCTATTTTTCCAGTTTATTTGCGCGACCTCGTGCAAGACGTCGCACTGACTAATGAGGTCTGGAGCTTCGGTCCCACGGGCCGACGGCCTTATCGTGCGTTTCACTTGGAGCCTTGTCATGAAAGTAAGTCGTTGCCTCGCGATAGCGGTCTGTTCTTTGACGTGGATGGCGGCGGTTCAGCAAGAGCTTTTTGCCGCCACCTACGTGATGGAAGAAGTAATGGGCGGCCTCGTTAGTCCTCGTGGGCTGGCCTGGGGACCCGACGGCGGGTTGTACGTGGCGGAAGCCGGTAGCGGAGGCGATGGCCCCATTGTCGTACTGGGCAATGGAAGTACGGCGCTTCTCGGATCCACGAGCGGATTGTCTCGACTTGTGGGTGGTATCCAGGAGCGCGTGCTAAACGGACTGCCGTCCGTCGCCACGGCCTCAGGGCAAGATGCGGGAGGGTTGCAGGAAATCGCCTTCGATGGCAGCGGACAGGCATTTGGGCTCTTCGCGTTCGGTGCGGACGCCACGCAGCGAGATGACAATCTTGGTCCGGCGGGCGCCCCACTCGGCACGATCGCACGACTTTCGCTGGATGGGACGGGCACGATAGAGCCTATCGCTGACATCGCCGCCCACGAACGGACATTCAATCCTGCCGGCGGAAGTCTCGACAGCAATCCATTCGGGATGGCGCGCACGGCCAGTGGCGATTTCGTAGTAACAGACGCTGGCGCCAACGACCTGCTTCGCGCAACACCATTGGGGGTGGTGTCGACGCTGGCCGTGCTGCCGGCCCAGCCCAATCCGTTGCCGTTTGGTCCACCAGTTTACCAATCGGTGCCCACCGGGCTTACCATCGGTCCCGACGACGCCTATTACTTCGGGCAACTTACCGGCTTTCCGTTCCCGCCTGGTGCGGCCAACGTTTACCGTTTTGACCCAGATACTAACGAGCTCTCGGTCGCTCACGCGGGCTTCACCAACATTATCGACCTCATGTTCGATGACGAGGGCAACCTTTATGTGTTGCAGATTTCGTCGAACGGGCTGGCGTCGATGATGGGTCCAGGGCCAGGCGCGCTATTTAAGATTGATGGCATGACGGACGAACGCACCCTTATTGTGAGCGACGGGCTCCTCTTCCCCACAAGCGTTCTTGCTGGACCCGATGGAGCGCTCTACGTCTCGAATTTGGGAACTTCGCCTGGAGGCGGTCAGGTGCTTCGGCTCTCGCAAGTGCCCGAACCACGTTCATTTCTGTTCGCGGCCATTGGTGCCATGTCGTTGATCTATTGCGGCTCGCGGAAAAACGAGAAAGAAGATTCCGATGTACTTTAACAGGAAAGTCTTCAAAACCGCTTCGCTGGCAATTCTGCTCGGTCCGACCCTAGTTGCCCACGCTGACATTTATCAGTGGGAGTACATCGATCCGGCAAACCCCGGTATGGGTAGGCAACAGAGCGCGATACTGGCACCTGATGGCGCAGGAGCGAATATTGAATCCGGTGCATACCTCCCTTATCGAGACCTCACCAAAGCGTACCTCGTCGGTGCGTCTCTCGGTGCCTATCACGATTACTGGTCCGACCAAGCCTACGCGTCCAATCTAACTGGCACGAATCTTAGCCAGGCCGATCTCACCGACGCCTCCTTGTTTGGCGCCATCCTGACCGGGGCGAATCTAAGCCAGGCTAATCTGAACAACGCATCATTTTGGGGCATTACCGTCGGTAACAACAGTTACGCGAATTGGGCCGCCGATCTTTCGGGCGCCGACCTAAGCGGGGCCGAAGTGCGCGGGGCGAACTTCCGTACCTACGGAGCTATCAGCGGCACCGGGATCACCGCGGCACAGCTCTACACAACGGCCAGCTATCAGGCCCACGACTTGACCGGAATCATCTTAGCAGACCTGAACCTGATGGGCGTCAACCTCGCCGGCCAGAACCTCACCAACACAACTTTTCACTACGCGACACTTACCAATGCCAACCTCACCAACGCGGTTCTAACCAATGCAGACTTCGATGCCGCAAACTTAACGGGTGCAACTCTGACGGGAGCCGATGTGCGCGGGACGAGTCTCTCATATACCGGAATTATTGCGACGCAGCTTTACACCACCGCAAGCTACCAGGCGCAAGACCTGTCAGGTATCGCCCTGACTGACAACTTTGCCGGCGTCAATTTGGTCGGTCAGAACCTCACAAGTGCGCGATTCTATGGCACCCTGGCCGGTGCCAATCTGAGCCAGGCCAATCTGACGCGGGCTTTCATCAGGTTTTCGGACCTGACCAGCGCAAAGTTCAACCAAGCCAACGTGACGGACACATCCTTCGAAGGTTCTACAATGACCAGCGCGAACCTGAGCAATGCCAATGCGCGCGGAGCGGACTTTCAGCATGCTACGTTGACTGGCGTGAACTTTACAAATGCAGATGTGCGGGACGCGAACTTCAAGCTGGATGGCTATTCCGGTGGCACTGGCATCACCGCCGCTCAACTGTACGCGACGGCGAGCTATCAGAACCGTGATCTTGCAGGAATCGGTCTCGCCGGGAACCAACTATTGGGAGCAGATTTCGTTGACCAAATCATGACGAATGCCGACTTCTTTCGGGCAAAGCTGAACAACGCCAACTTCAGCCAGGCGTCTCTTATCGACGCGTCCCTCAACGGCGCTACACTTACTGGCGCAAGTTTCTCCGGGGCTGAGATTCGGGGGGCAGATTTCTCCCGCTTTAACGATGGCGCTAACTGGAATGGCACGGGCATTTCGTTGCCACAACTTTATTCGACGGCCAGCTACCAATCACATGATCTGACCGGAATCAGTCTCCGAAACCTGGACTTTGGCGGTGCAAACCTGTCAGGCCAAGATCTCCGCAATTCAAACCTCTACTTCACCCGACTGACCGGAGCGGACCTGTCCGGGGCGTATGTAAGCGGCGCGGATCTCATGAATGGTACGGGGGAGGGGCTTTCCATCGCACAACTCTATTCCACCGCCAGCTATCAGGCCCAGGACTTGCGTGGAATTGGACTGAGCTGGGACTTTGCCGGTGTAGATCTAGCCGGCCAGAATTTATCCGGTTCGGCGTTCTATGTGCTTACGCTGGCCGGTGCGAATCTATATCACGCCAACCTCTCGAACGTCGACTTCGATGCCACCGAATTGACGGGGGCAGACCTAAGCTACGCCAATCTCACGAATGCGACGCTTCATGGCGACTACACCAGCTCAAACCTCTCCAACGTCAATCTCAGCCACGCGAACCTCACCAACGCCAATCTCTATGGAGTCAACCTCACCGGCGCAAACTTAAGCGGGGCCGAAGTCCGAGGCGCGAACTTCGAAGGATACTATGGCTCTAGCGCTGGCATCAGTGTGGCCCAACTCTATTCGACCGCAAGTTATCAGTCTCAAGATCTGACCGGCATCGTGCTCTCCGGCAACGACTTCGCCGGCGCAAACCTTGCCGGGCAAAACTTGACTGGCGTTAGCTACCGCGGCGGCACGCTTCAAAACGCAAATCTCAGCGAAGCCGTCCTGACTAATGCCGATTTCTCCAGCGATGGCTACTACTACAGCGGAGCGGACCTCCGCGGCGCGAACCTTTCAGGCGCCGATGCGAGTGGCGCACGCTTTCACTCCGTCACACTCACGAATGCTGACTTGAGCCATGCAAACCTCACGAATGCATTGTTTGACGACGCAGCCTTGGCGGGCGCGACATTTATCGGGGCGAACCTGACAAACGCGTCCTTAAGGTCCGCGAATGCCACGGGCACAAATTTTAGCCAAGCGAATCTTAGTGGCGTTAACATTGAGTTCGCCCACCTGGACTCGACCGGAATCACCTTGCCGCAGCTTTACTCTACGGCCAGCTATCAAACGGGCAAGATGAACGGCATCTACCTGGGTGATAGCAATCTCAGTGGCGTGAATCTGGCCAACCAATTACTCGTGTTTGCGGACTTCGTTGCCACCGATCTCACCGGCGCCGACTTTTCGAACGCGAACCTGCGTGGGGTCACATTCAGTTTCGCAATTCTCGACCAGGCGAATTTCGCAGGTGCCAACATTGCCCTTGCCGACTTCGACGCAACTGGCATTTCAGCGGCACAACTCTACTCGACCGCGAGCTACCAGGCGTACGATCTTCACGGCACCAACCTTTTTGGCATCGATCTGAGTGGCGCGAACTTCGCCGGCCAAGACTTCTTCACTGCCAACCTGTCTTCCACGGTGCTCACCGGGGCAGACCTCGCAAACGCCCGGTTTCGACGCGCGACATTGGTCAATGCCGGCCTAAGCCACGCGAACTTGACAAACGCCGACTTCGCTGCTTTCGATTACTCTCCTGGTGCCGATCTGACTGGCGCGAACCTGAGCCACGCTAACCTGACCAATGCGAATTTCGCGGGGCTGGAAGAATTCAATCCTTATTACGGTTACTTCGTCTACGCCGGTGCAGACCTAACCGGCGCAAACTTAGCCGGTGCCGATTCGCGAGGCGCCAGTTTTCGATTTGCAACGACTACCGACGCGGTTACAACCAATCTGATTCAAACCGACGGGCACGTCGCGGGGCTCAATCTCACTACCAATCAATCGCTGACCGTGCGTGACTACGATGGGAATCCGGTCGCGAGTCCTCCGGCGGGCCCACTGCCGATCTTTATAGAAGAGTATTTCACGATGGACACTACTGGTACGCTGCGGATGGAGTTCGACGCGGACACCTGGGATTCAACGGTTTCGTTTGAACCTGGCATTTCCGTCATACTCGGCGGCACGCTGGAATTGGGGTTCGCCTCCGATGTCAACGTCGCCACCCAAAGCGGCCGTACGATTCATCTCTTTGATTGGACCGGCGTCACGCCAAATGGTGCGTTTCATGTCGTGAGCCCATACAACTGGGATCTATCCGAGCTCTACGCCACTGGCGAAGTTACATTGCTGGGGACTGTCGGCTTGCCTGGCGATTACAACAACGACGGCATCGTCAATCTGGCCGATTACACCGTGTGGCGCAACAACGTTGGTGCTGCTGCCGGCACACTGGTGAACGACCCCAACGCAGGGGTAATTGGTACGGCACAATACGGTGCTTGGAAGAACAACTTTGGGGCAACACTGCCGCCACCAAACTCCATTGCCAATGCCACGGTACCCGAACCGAGTACCAGCGTATGGTTGACGGTGCTCGTGCTGGTGAGCAGCTTCCGTTGTCGCCATGGGTTGGTATCGGCCTTGCCAAGTTGCTGCGGTGTGGACACCGCCGCCAGTTGAGGGTAGATCGGATCTGCCGAAGCTGGACCAGTTGCTGCGAGTTACGCCCGGCGAGAATTCCCAGCAGTGTCTCCTTGCCGAGGCTACCTCCGTCAGTTCGGTGAAGCCCCCAGCCGCCTCGGCCGATGCACCCTCAGTCAGTTTGAATGCCAAGTATGTGGGCGAAGACAGCGACCTTGACACCCACTTGTACCGTGTGATCCGCATCCTTCGCAGTGCGAGATAATGAATAATCTCGCACTGCGCTTGGGTCAAGAAACGGGGGAAGGTCATTGCAGACAAGCAAAAATGACGGCGGCCCTGAGAATCTGGTTTGACTGCCTAAAGCTACCTCTGATTGACACCCCTCTCCAAGGGTGTAGGATTGATTCGACTTAAGCTTGGCCCGGTTGTTCTCCAATGCGAAGCGGCGCCACTATGTACCACTCCCTCTGCCTCTCTGGCGTTTCTTGGAATTTCTCCGCACTACTCGCTGCCTGCGCAGGCTGATCGACGCTGATCCAAGAGTGTTTGGCTTGCTCGCGTGAGTTTCTCAGTTCGCAGAATGGCGACTGAGTAGCCCCTCTCCCGTAGCTCCATTGCCGTACGCGTCTTCGGCGGATGTAGCTTTCAAGTCCAAAGCGCGGCGAAGGTGAATCGTATGTTCGGTCGATTGGCTAACAGAGATCGATATGCGCGCGGCCTGAAACAGAGTTCGAAGCTTGCTCGCCAAGCACGAGAGCGACGAATGGCAATCGAACCGCTAGAAGACCGCCGGATGCTGTCGATCGTCACAGTCAGCAATCTCAATGACCTGGTCAACGGCAATGTCATGTCGATTGCCAAGCTGACAAACAACGACGGCCACGACGGTATCTCGCTCCGCGAAGCGATAGTAGCAGCGAATAATACCGCCGGTGCCGACACGATCAACTTTGCCGCCTCGCTCTCTGGCGGCGCGATCCAACTGCTTAGCGAGCTGAGTATTGCTGGAGTCGTGACGATTGATGCCTCTGCCCTTCTCGCCGAGTTGACGATCGATGCGGGAGACGGTATCGACCATTTCCCGTTGAGCGGAGACGGCTTCAGCATTTTCAACATCAACGACGGTGATTCCAACCACCAGATCGTCGTTCAACTCAGCGGCCTGACGCTCACCGGCGGAGACAGATTCGACTATGGCGGCGCGATCTACAATCGAGAGAATCTCACCATCACCGGAAGCTCCATCGTGGGCAACTCGGCGGGCTCCAAAGGTGGCGGGATCTTCAACGATGGCACGGCAACCCTAATCAACAGCAGTGTCTCTAACAACTCGGCGGGCTATGCCGGCGGCGGTATTTACAACAGTGGTACGGTGACCCTCCTCGACAGCACACTCTCGGGCAACCTAACGCTCACCTATGGTGGTGGTATCTATAACAACAATGCAGGCACAGCGACGTTCATCGGAAGTACCCTCACCAACAACTACTCCTATTATGGCGGCGCCATCTCCAATCAGTATGGTGGAGGGGTGATCATTACCAACAGCACGCTCTCGGGCAACTCGGCGGGTTGGCACGGCGGCGGTATGGAAAACCAAGGTACGGCAACCGTCAGGGGCAGCACCGTCACGGGCAACTCTGCTCAGTATGGCGGGGGTATTCTCAATGGAAACTACGTGACTCTCAGCGGCAGTCTCATCGCCGGGAACATGGCTTTTGGCTTTCCAGATATCGGAGGGGGCGTTATCGGCGGCACGCACAATCTCATCGGCACGGGAGGCTTGGCCAACGGCATCGATGGCAATTTAGTTGGTAGCAGCGAAAGCCCGATCAATCCTCTTTTGGGGCCGCTGCAAGATAACGGCGGGCCGACTCTCACCCACTCCCTGCTGCCCGGCAGCCCGGCGATTGACGCGGGCGACCCGGCGGCCGTTGCCGGTGTGGGCGACGTGCCCGAGTTCGATCAACGCGGCGGGGGGTTTGATCGTGTGACAGGTGGCCGAATCGATATTGGCGCGTTCGAGTTGCAAGTCGCCTTGGTCGAACATCCCGGCGACTTCAACAACGACGGCACGGTCAACTTGGCCGACTATGTCGTCTGGCGGAACAACCTGGGCGCGGCCGACGAAAGCAGCATCAACAATCATGGCGACGGCATGAACGGCGTCGACACGGCAGACTACCAACTGTGGAAAGACAACTTTGGGAATATTTATCCATTATCAGTCACGGCAGCAACCTCTCCCGTCGCGACGCTGAGTGCAACGGCTACGTCTGAATCGGGAGCAACTGGTGAAACCGCTGGCGACGCATCAAGTCCTGCAGCTGACGTAGCCTTTGCAACGTACAATTCACCGGAAAGTTCTTCGACCGATTCCCGAACATCACGAGATAAATCATCATCGACGTCAAACGGCATCAATGACCAGCCATCGCTGCTTCTACTGCTGCGACAACAAGAGGACGATAGCGACGATTCACAGCTGCTTGACTTCGACTCAGCTAGCGAGGAGCAGCCACGACAAACCTCGCCAGCGATCCTCGAATCATCGCTGGCCTCCGTGTTTGACGATTGGCATTAGGGGGCATCTACTCGAACATAGCGGTACGACGGTATCCCCGACAAAGCTCGGAGGTGATGCTCTGCAGAAGACACCTCGGAGACCGAATCCTCAACGCGCGGCTCGTGAGGTGTTCACCGCCACCAGTCAGAGTGAACGATGGGAAAGCGCAGCGGTAGCCTCGCCTACACCCCACCGCTGCAACTTGGCGAACTCCCTAACTGAACGAAGTTGATTCTATGAAAGAGGCGACGGGGTCAAGAAAATAGGTTCTCCTGGTTTAGTTAACTATACACGGCGTCGCCGTTTGGCTCGCCAAAACCACCAGGAGAACCCAGTTATGTTGTACCTCGCCATCGACCAACATGCCAAGCAGCTCACCGTTTGTGTCCGCAATGAGGACGGTGACACCGTATTGCGCCGACAAGTGAGCACACGTCCCGAGAAGATCGCCGCGTTTTTCGAGCAGTTCACCAAGATGGCCGCCCAGTTTATGGCGATTCTCGAGGTGTGCGGTTTCAACGATTGGCTGGTCGAAGAACTGCGAAAATGGAAGTGCCGGGAGATTGTGTTGATTCATCCCGAAAAGCCCTCCAAGAAGAAGACCGATCGCAGGGATGCTCAGAAGCTGGCCGATCTGCTGTGGCTAAATCGCCAGCGTCTGGCTACTGGCCAGGTTGTGCGGGGGCTTCGCCGTGTCTACATGGTGACGCAGCAAGAGCGCGAAGACCGGCAACTCACCTCACTACGGAAGAATCTGGGACAACGTCGCATCCGCGTGGTCAACAAGATTCGCCGGATCGTCAATCGCCACAATCTGATCTGGCAGTACCCAACCAAGACGTTTCAAACCCGAGCCGGGCGCCGTTGGCTCGCTGACGTTCCCCTACCGCCCATCGATCGACTGGAAATGGAGATGCTTCTCAAGGAGTGGGAGATCTGCGACGAACAGATTGACCAGGTGGACAACGAGATTGCCGAGCGCGTGAGTCGCACTGTCCCCGTCGGCCTCATCAATGCCACGCAGATCCTCATGACCATTCCGGGAGTCAAGCATTACAGTGGCCTGACCCTGGCGAGTCGCATCGGCCCGATCGAGCGTTTTCCACGGCCTCGCAGCCTGGCCAACTACTTTGGATTGACGCCCGGGTGCCGCAATAGCGGCAACGCTCAGGACCGGTTGGGCTCGATTACCAAACAAGGAAGCAAGACGGCACGCTTCATCCTCGGGCAACTGGTGGTGCACGTACTGAAATATGATCCAAAGATGTGCGAGTGGTATCGAAAGATAAAGCTGCGACGTGGCTCTAAGATCGGACGCGTGGCGGTCATGCGCCGAATCACGACGATCCTGTGGCACATGCTCACGTATCAGGAACCGTACACGATTGGCGGACCGCCGCCACGGTTGCGCAAGGAGGGGGATTCCGCCGCCCCTGCGGCATGAGGATCGACACCAAAGGACGGGGAGAAACAACACGAACGGCGAAGCTGATTGCATTGGCCTCTGCCAAGGCAGAGGCCCCTGTGGGCTTGGTTCAGTCTGAGGTGGTCCATGGATCTGGGCGTTGGCCTGCCAACGCACCATGACGCGAGGTTGATTGAGACGAACCACGCCACACAGGACGGTCGAAGGAAGAATGCTAAGTGCCGACCGAACCGGTCGGGCGACTCCTCGCATCGAGGAGCGGGATCCACGAAGAGATGT
>NZ_JAMXLR010000098.1 GCF_024054565.1 Aeoliella straminimaris | reverse complement strand
TAGGCCGCCATGGCGACTGTGTTTTCCAGTAGTTGTTTGACTTTTCGCGTCCCTGGTCCTCGCAGGGCCAGTGACAAAATCTTTTGCCGCATGCTTCGCCGACGGAGCGTGGCCAGCATATCGGCGAACGACGGTTCGGCTTTCGACGTGTACCACGGACAATCCAGCGGTTGATATGCTCGATGCCCTTCCCGCGCGAACCACAACACGATCAGCGAGTACAGCAGCATTGCCAGCGGGGCGGTCCGCTCGACCGCTTTGCGCGACCAGCCTTGCGGCTCTTCAAATCCCAGGTGCTGCTTGCTGTCGTGAAAGGCGACTTCCACGCTCCAGCGACTGGCGTACCAGGCAATCACCGCTTCGGCAGTCGCTTCATGGCAAGTCGAATAGAACGCTTCTTGACCACGACCGCCCGCCAAGGCTTCGACCGCCACCACCCGCAACGGACGCTCGGGCGCGGCATGCATGCGTGCCTGGCAATCGGCGAGACGAGCTTTCTCGGTGCGACCGTAGACATCCAATTCTACACGACGACAACGCTCGGCAAGCATCTCTTCGGGCGTGGGCAACCGTTCGCCCCGTTTGCGCGGACGCCCGTTGGTTCCCGGCTGACGTACTGGCGGCGCGTCGTAAAGTCGCGCATCTTTGACCAGGCGGCTGGTCAAATCGCAGTTTTCCGGCAACTCGCAAAGCACCGTCTTGCCACCGTAGGCACTGTCGGCAACGACGTGAAAACGCACGTTATCCCGCTGTTTGCACAGCAGCTGGAGCAATTCGACGGCCAGTTGCGAGCGTTTGCGATACCCCCGGCGATGCTTCTCGGCCTTCGCCTTGTTCAGGTACAAGCGAAACAAGATTGGCAAGCAGAAGTAGTGTCCCGGGCGAAATGGCAACTCGACGATCACACCCAGCACCACCCAGTTATGTCCCCAATTGGTGATCGTCTTCGAGCGACTGGAGAGCAGCGGATCGTGATGCATCCCACAGCCGAACATCTTCCGGCCTCGCTTGCGAGCCAACGTGTCGTCCAGCCCCAGCATTACCACCTCACCCAAAACAGGTCGCAGCAGATCGAACACCGCAAGTCCTACTCCATCGAGCGACCACCGCGCATGGCTGAATACGCGGTGATAAGACGAGAAATGCTTGTCGGCAGTTTCACCCGCAGCCAAGATCATCCGAGTGACGGTACGCCTGCTGGCAAACACCCAACCAGCCATGATGGTGGTCAAGCTGTCAAAAGTGGGAGCCGTCATGGTCATCGCGAAGGGTTGCAACAAAGCCACAAAACCGGGTACAAGTTCCATAGTGAGCCTCCTTGCTCGAGATGTCTGGATGTTAGAACCCAACCATCTTGACGGAGGCTCGCTCTATGTCGGAACAGCAATTTTACACTCCCAAAA
>NZ_JAMXLR010000097.1 GCF_024054565.1 Aeoliella straminimaris | reverse complement strand
TCCCACGGATCGGGCTTGATCAAGCTGCCCCAGCTCAGATTGCCATGCCCCATTGGCAGCGGCGACCTTGGCTGTTGATGGCAAGTACAAGCTGTTGTGTGAGCCAATCGATTAGCGCAGGCGCAATGGCCCGGAGAAGTTTGCGTAGATTCGCCCCGGCAGCGGCCAGGATCACGTTCATCGCGTCCCCTGCCAGCCCCTTGAGATAGCAGCGTCCTAGGCGGTGATCGCTTTTCAGATGACCAATCTTCGGCTCCACAGCGCTGCGTCGCTTGCGACGCCGCTTCTCACTGCGAGTGAGTTTTTTCTTGCTGCTGCCAGCAACGTGAACCGACGCTTCGCCCTGGTAGTCGTGGCCCCGATAGCCTTTGTCGACGTAGGCGTCTGTGACCGGTACGCCGGTCGTTCGTTGCACCGTTTGGATCGCCGAGGCAAGCGTGTGCCCGTCGTACGGTGCGCCCTTACACAACTCGACGCCAACCACCCAGTTGCTCTGGTTCGAAGTGGTGACCGTCACCTTCTGGCCAAACTCGTACCGCTGGCGGGCCTTCCCTTTGCTCAAACACTTCACCTCCGGTTCGTGCAGACTGTAGAGCTTGTTCTTGTCGGTGGGCTGCTGAGCGTGCAATCGCTCGCTGAGTGAAAGCAGCATTTGGAGCTTCTCATCCGGTTCTGGCAGTTTGCGACGCACGTCCCGAATCACCCGACCCAGCCAGGTGCGCAGCCGCTTGAGTTCCCGACGCATTCGCTTGAACTGCTTGGCGTGGGCGTAACGGCCTGCCATGATCGATGCCTTCTTCGCCACGCGCACGTACGTCTGGCGGAGTTTTACGTGACGCTTCTTCGCGGCTTGGCCCAGTTTGACGATCGCCCGGTAAAACAGCTTCGAATCGGTCGGGTACGTGATGTGCTTCTCCTCCACCGTCGTATCGACGTTCACCCGCGAGAGTTCTTGCTCGCTAGCGTGGTTCTCTCGCAACGCGATGGCGAGCGTCTCGCTCAGCAGCAGTTCCAGCCGCTCGGCGCCGACCCGCTGACGCCACTTGGTAAGCGACGTGGGATGCAGCGGTGGCTCGTGCTGCATCGTCTCGAAGCCGCAGAAGTACTGCCAGTACGGGTTCTCCAGCCAGCGATCGATGAGCGATTCGTCCGATTCGTTGAACGTGTGCTTGAGATAATGCAGCCCTACCAGCAGACGCACCGACTTGGCGGGGGCCCCTTGGTCGGGGCTGTAGCAGTCGGCAAACGCCACATCGAAGCGATTCCAGTCGATCTTGTCGGCCAGCACAAACAGCGGGTGATCGTGATTGAGGAGCTGCTGGAACTGTGCCTGAAAAAGCTGCAGTTGGCTCGATTCCGGCCGCGACTTGGGCTTCATGAAGACGACTCAAATTGCAAGGTTCTAGTGAACTCAAAACCGAAAGCCTGCAATCTAAACCTGACTACGCAATGCGAAAAGACCTATCCACGAGAAGAAAA
>NZ_JAMXLR010000096.1 GCF_024054565.1 Aeoliella straminimaris | reverse complement strand
GATGCAACCACGGCGGGTTTGCCGAATGTGAAATCAATGGTGGTCTGGCGATCTCAGCACCGAAGCGACAGTCGCATGGTGACCCAGGTCACGCCCACATTTGTCGCGAACGACTTCCATGCAATCCGCGCAGGAGTGTCGCTCCTGTGCAAGTCTGCCCCGAGCCATTCAGCCCAGATTTGGTAGTCGTTGATCGATAGTGAATCCCCGCCGCAAGCCCTGGAGCGTCGTCGAATTGACTGCGCTCGCCGCTCGCGCAGATGACAGTGAAGGACATAGACCGCTGCAAGTTGCCACTCACTGGAGCCTGCTTAAGTCAATGCATCCGACTGAGAGAAGGCTGCCTCACCAAACTGCAGAGGTGTAGAACCAAGATGGACCATAGCTCAGTCCTGCAACTGGGAATGAGAGCTTGATAGGGAATCGGGTTGGACCTGAACGTCCTGCGCAAGACGACTTGTTGGCGTGAGCCACACCGCCTGCCCACCATGCGACTCTAACCGGATGTCGAAGCTCTCATCGGCTTCTACTAATTGCCCCTCGATACGAATATTTGTCAGAGTGTCGATGGTACTATCATCTCGGTAGACACGAGCGTGGTATTGCTGTTCCTTTTCCAAAAAGTTTAGTGGTACTTCCAGTTCACGGGGCTGTTTGTTGTTCATCGCCCCTAGAAACCAGTCGTCCCCTGAGCGGCGAGCAATTACGGCGTACTGACCAATCTCTCCACGAAGTACCTTCGTTTCGTCCCAGACTGTTGGCACCTTCGCGAATAACTCTAGTTCCGGTGTCTCAACAATACGACTTCGCGATCGAACGCCATCTTGCTCGAAGCTGAGTGGAGAGTCATACCAGTAGAGGAATTGCCAGGGCGAGTAGGTACAGACGGCTTTGGCAAGCTGATGGCCGTGCGTCCAATTACGTTCCACTCGACGCTCGAAGTAGCAGATGGTATGATCGGCCGCCCCCGCCAAGTTACGGGTAAATAGCGTCGTAATGGCTTGACGGCTAGTGGGAGTGGCCTCGTCCCCCTTCACTCCCTCTTGCGTCATGAGATTTGGATACGTACGCGAGTAGCCAGTGGGCCGATAGTCATCGTGAACGTCGACCATCAACTCGTGCTCAGCAGCTTTCCGAACTGCCTCGTGCAGCCAGGTTGTCCACTTCTGAGAGCCGGTATTCACAAAACCAAACTTGATTCCGGCAACGCCCCACTCTTGATAAAGAGGTAAGATCTCATCTAGCTGTCGCTCCAAAGCACGTCGATTGACATACAAAATGACACCGATGCCGCGCTGCTCGGCATAGCGTATAACCCAAGTCAAATCGAGGGGGCCAGCAGATGGTTTTGGATCGACCGTAATCGTGGTTGCGTCGGATGCATCGCTGTATTCGTTGCCATACCACCCCGCATCGAACTCGACGAACTGAATATTATTGGCGACGGCAAAATCGATGCAGGCCTTGGCACCCTCTGTAGTTAGCGAGATTTCGCGCAGGACTTTGCCAGGCCTGATCCAAGAGGTGTCCGATATGGCACAGGGCTCATTCAGGTTGAGAAGTAGGTCATTGTTCTCCAACAATCCACCTGCACTGTCTGCAATCATCAATACTCTCCAGGGAGTCTGCAACGAGCCTGCTCTCCGAGCACCTCCATGTAGGCTAATAACCAAAGTGCAAGAATCTTCTTTCGACCTGTCCAACCTCAGCGCTGGATAATCAACCAGTCCTGCCTCTGCAATTGCCAGGTAGCGATCGTGGTCAACCTTGATGGTAAGTGGACGCTCAACTAGCTTATCGATAGTGCTGAGCTTGCGAGCGGTATACGTCCCCTGGGGCTGCGACGTGCACCAAGCCGTATGGTCGGCTGGAAAGCAGAATTGCGTATTCTCCTTGGCAATTTCTATTACCTGCGAAGATTCAGATGCGTTCAAGGTTATTCGGAACGCAACTCCCGAATCGTAGCAGCGGAAATCGACCACGAAGGAGCATTTCGCCTTCGTGTCTTGGTAGCGGAAGGGTCGAGAATTGAAACAGTCTCGCACGATGCTTCGTTCGCCATATGCTGGTCTCCAAGTGGAGTCATGGGCTTCTACATCCCCGATGGATACCCGCTCCAGGTGAGCTCCCACCGTTACTCCGTCAGAACGGACTAAAGCCAGTTGTGAATTGCGGATTAACTCCTCCTCGTTGTAAAAGACACTGTAGGCTAGTCGAGAAGGAGATGAATCGTCCTGTAGTCCGACTCGAACCTTGATACGACCATCTGGCGACTGTAGCGTGTGCCCGAAAGCAGGCGAACCGTAGATCACAACTGCTAAGGCCGTATAGACAGTGAACCATCTGGCTAGTGAACAAGTCAAACAGCATGAGCTAGGCGGAAGAAATGCAAGCATGTTATTCAAACGGCAGTGGGGAGCTTAGTGGAAGTACGTAGTAGTGCTACGGTAAACAGGATAGTGTAAGAGAGCAGTTAACCAGGGCTAGCTGTTTGTCTTGCAGCTACTTCACATGAGTACTCGTCGCCCGGGTCTGCGCACAACCTACGACGATCCAGGATGTGCCCCTATTTCGTGGCCACTGACTTTTGCTTCTGATCTCGCACGAGTTCAAAATTCATCATTGAAATTTCGTTGCGCATCGTGAGCTTTCGCAGGCCGGCCACGGTTCGGATCTCTTCACCGTTGACCCGTAGAATGACATCGCCGGACTCGAAGCCAGCCTTCGCAGCCTTCGACTCAGGCGGAACTACGACCAGGTGGATGCCTCCCGCTTCTTTGTTTACACCAAACGCTGAAAACTCCTCGCCCGTCAGGCTAGCGACTGTAGCACCCCGCCATTGTGACTGTGAGGCTGTAGCGGCATGCAGTTGTCCCTCCTGAAGCTTGGGCTCGGGGAATACGGGCACTCGGGCGATGGCCTTCAGTTCCTGTTTCTGAACTCCGAATTTGTCCATCGGGAAGTTCTCAAAGCCAATCTTGAAAGCGGGCGAGCCCTCCCGCACTCGATAGTCGCCGTGGATGGGATTTACAAACTTTGGATCTCCAACCTCCGAATGCTCGTCGCATCCATTTGTCCTGGATGCCTGGAGTGCCTTCTCGGTAGTAAACAGATTGCGATCAATTTCCCTACCCCAGCCATTCATCCGTACTGGGCGGTACCGAGTCATCCAGATGTTACCTGTGACAACGTCTCCACTGTTCTCGTACCACACATGGGGGTGCAAACTGTTATTGATCGCGATATTGTTGTGTACGTAGCGATGGAAGCCTTCGCGGAGTTTTAGCCCGCCGTGGAGGAACAGGTTGTTGTAGATTTCATAGTTCGACGAACCATCGTCCAGGTCGACATCCCATCCATGGTCGCAACGCCAGCGACTATTGCGAATGATCGTCTTCTCGGTGTCCAGCAGGGCCAGTTGCGGAAGTTCGGCCGGCGGGGCGCCTTCCAGGTTCCAAAATCGGTCACGCCCCCACGAGTTGAAGCTGCCGTGGTCGCCTGTTTCGCGCACCGTGTCGAAGACGTCGCAAAACTCAATCAAGTGCCCGCCGAAAGTACCTTCACTAATGTTGATGCCAGCCCGTCCTACGTCGTATATCGAGCAGTGTCGAATGGTAATTCCGCTGGACATCGAGATCTGCGCGCCGGTCGCCTGCTTCTCAACAACGCCAATATCGTGAATCAGGCAGTCTTCCACTATGCAGTCAGCTGGAAAATTGTCACCTTTCGGACCGGGGGTCTTGTCGATCTCGGCGAAAGCTTGCCGCTGGTGGTACTCGAATAGTGGGTCGCGGACCGCAGCGGGATCCCCGACGAAGCAGACACCGCTTGCACCGGCTCCATGGATGTGCGTTCCGCGGATCGTGATTCGGCGGTTGTACTTATTGACGAACACCGCGTTGCCGCCAACTTGGTTGAATTCGCAGTCGGATATCGTGCAATCTTTGGCGTCTTCAAACACCACCGCCCCGCCCCGATAGATCGTCCAGTCACTTCTTAGAAGCGGTTCTCTGGTCTCCATAAACGTCCGTGCTGTGTGGCGGAACGTCAGTCCTACTAGGTGAATGTGCTCGACCGGGTGTTTCTTACTGCCCTGAAACTCAACGAGATGCTTGAGTTGAGCCACTTCCAACCTGGCGGTGGCCAAATCAACGTCAGCTTTGGGGTAGTAGTACAGCGTTTGCGTTTTGCGATCGTGAAACCACTCGCCCGGCTGATCCAGCTCTTCGAAAATGTTCTCCACAAATCGATAAGACTTGTGCATTCCCATTTGGCGATTGTTTTGCCACCCGCCTTCGTAGGCGACTTCGTGATTCGGCTCCTTGCCGGTGATTCGGTAGTGGTAGCCCCCCCAATGATTGCGGTGCATGGCGTGGATGAAGCCACCGGTTGGGTCCGCCCACCGTTCCGCTCGCTCGGGGCTGAACGCATCGGAGCCAAAGCCGTGGTATGGCAGCACGTCTGGATTGTAGTCAGGGTAACGCGCCAGTACTTGGCGCTCGCCGTCCACGAACAGTTGATCGAACTGTATGCCGTTTGGCGTCTTCGCCCGTAGAATCCCGTCTCGATACGGCTTCCACGTCAGATCGAGCCTTCGGCCCCCACTCAGTTCGACTTGTTCCGACTCGTAAGATCTGTAAGTTACCGGCGAGCCAGGGGAGCCTGAGTCTTTTTCGGCGAAATTGATGGGGGCATCTAGATAGTAGGTTCCGGCCCTTAGGTGGACAGTGATGGGTTCAATGCCTCGATTGGGATCTTTGCGGATCTGTTCTTGCGCACCCGCGACCGACAGAAATGGTCGCTCCATCGTCCCGGGATTGGCATCGGCCCCGTTCGGAGCAACGTAGTATTCTGCGGCTACCGCGTGAGGAGTGCCCAGCAATACTGCAAGGAAAGCCAGTTTCATTAAGTACATTGATCTTTCTCGCTCTCGTTCCACGCTACTGTTCCAACCAGACCACACCAGTCCATCGCCAACGGTAATTGCTGGTGGCAGGCTACTCAAGCCGCCCGCTTTTGTCCTCCGATGAGTATTCACTTGGCTCTGCATGCGTGATCTCTACAACCACCGGGTTCGGCCATCTACTATCGTTGTACAGCCTTTGGGCCCTCACGACGGAAACTGAGAGGCCTTCAGGCGTCTTTGTGAATTTAGCCTCGGCGTCTTTGCCGGGGGCGTATTCGATGACACGACCCGATTGGCCGAGGACTTGGATCTCGGTATCATCGGTGGCCTTTACCGAGCGGAGCAGAAACTCCTTGCGGGAGCCCCGCTTCCAGTTCGGAATCGCCGTGAGAAAGGCGTAGACCGTGTCCGAATCCTTGGCCTTGGTAAACCAGATGTTGTCTTCCCTGGTGACCACCCAGGGGCGGGTGTTGTAGATCGCTTTGCCGTTGACGGCCAGCCAGAGCCCCACTTCGCGGAGCCGGGCGTCTTGTTCGATGGGGATGCGACCATCCGGCATGGGGCCGACGTTCAGCAAGAGCGCGCCGCCTTTGGCGCGGGTCTCGATGAGCATCTCGATCACTTTGGTGCCCGACTTGTATTTCTCGTTGGTCGGCTTGTACTGCCACTGGGTGCCCATCGTGAAGCACGATTCCCACGGGCCCTCAGGAGGCTTGCCGGGGATCCGCTGCTCGGGCGTTTCGATCGCCCCGCGAGTGATCAGGCAGTCGGGCTGCAGCGACCAGGCCACTCGCTTTACGGGTTCTTCACCTTCGCCATCAATGAACAACACGTCGATCTGGCCGTAGTTGGTGAACAGCTCCCTGGTTTGCACCTGGTTGAGTTCGACGAGAGATTCCTGCGTGTTCGGGTTGAACGGCAGTCCTCGACGACGCACCTCGTAGTCGTTCTGGTGCATCCAGTGGAAGTCTTCAGGCGAGAAGTACAGGCCGACACCGAGACCTTGCCGCCGCACCGCGTCTACGTAGCGCTTCACGATGTCTTGCTTGTAGGGCGTGGTGGTGATGTCGAACTCGCTGGTCTCGGTGTCCCACATGCAGAAGCCGTTGTGGTGCTTGGTGGTGAACACCACGTACTTGGCGCCGCTAATCTTGGCAAGTTCAGCCAGCTCGTCGGGATTCCAATGGCGGGGATTAAAGGTCTTGGGCAGTTCGTTGAAGTACCACTGCTTGTAGTCGTCTGACGACCCGACCAGGCTGTGGCTGATCACGCTGCCCACCTGGCTATCGAGGCTCCAATGCACGAACAACCCGAAGCCCGCGTCTTGGAGCCATTCCAAGCGTTCTGGTCGATTATCGAGCTTCTCGGCAGGTTGCGGTTGGAGCTGCGCTAGGGCGACATCCGTACAAAACACAACAATCAGGCTGCAAATTACGTAACTTGTTCGGCGGGCGAATCTCGGTGGAACCGGTATCATCGGATCTTTCATGGGGTGCGATCAGGGATGGGTTCAATGCGAGCGGCGGTTGGTAACTGATTGGCGAGGGCTCTTCCACAGTCCGAACTTCTCCACATTGCTGCTTGTAAGGATGCCCTCGGTACTCCGCCCGCTGTAGAGGTCTTGTTTCAGTTGCACCAGTATCAGGATTGTGGCTCGGTGGTAGTTCGTCCTTTGGGCGGCCTGATGAAAGCTGAGAGACAAAGAACTTTCAAGCGCTCGATGGAAGCAACATTTCAAGTAAGCTGTACCTAGTGAGCCTCGAGCGTGACTTTCAATACATGCGCATGCTCACACGGTTTCGCCTCCGGCAACTCAACGGCGATCCCCTCTTGCGCGCGGCTCCATTCAAGGTCGGCACTGCTCCCGAGGAGTTGCACTTGCGCGATACCTCTGCCAGCCAATGATTGGATGGAGACTTGTTTATCGGGCCAGGAAAGCAAAATACAGTAGACATGGCTGCCGTCGGCCGAGCGAGTGAATCGAATACTATTTGCATCGATCGCGTGCCTGCCGGAAGGCTTGTTGGGCCCCGACGCTTTGTCGAGCTTCTCCTGGTACTGTTCCCAGGGCCGAGTGCCGTAGATCGCCTCGCCATTGACTTCCAACCACTCGCCCATCGCTAGCAGCCGCCGCTGCATACCTTC
The DNA here is from genome assembly GCF_024054565.1 of Aeoliella straminimaris. GTDB lineage: Bacteria > Planctomycetota > Planctomycetia > Pirellulales > Lacipirellulaceae > Aeoliella > Aeoliella straminimaris. Next base: position 16,120 of record NZ_JAMXLR010000096.1, on the reverse strand, counting down.
AGGAATCGTGCCATCGGCCTTCGGACCGATGTTCAGCAGCAAGTTACCATTCTTGCTGACCACATCGCACAGCAGATGAATGAGCGCGGTAGGCGACTTGTAAGCGTCCCGCTCTTCTTCGGCTTGCAGGTATCCATAGGAAGTGCCCAGCGTAGCCGGATTTTCCCATTTTGGGCCAACCTGCTTGATCTGCATGTTGTCCTTCTCACGGCATCCCAACTCGACCGGCCAGTTTGGATGGCCCCCTTTATTGTTGAGGTAGACCGGCTGGTTGCGCTCGGCGGCATCGTTCAGAAAGTTGGCAATCATGCCCGCGCAGGCCTGGCGGTATTTGTCAAGCTGCTCGTGCGGCCGGGCACGATAGAACACCGGGATGTCGTCAAGCCACATGAAGTCGGGCTGATACTTCTGTTGGATCTCCTGCCAGCGAGCCACGTAGTCTTCAAGGAAGGCATCATCGTAGCTAAACGGACCGTAAAGCGCCTCGGCCTCCGGATGCAGTTCGATCTCCTGGGCAATGTCTGGTAACGGCTCCGAATACACCTTTGAGTACCTCAGTTTGCCGTTCTCGGCGAAGAAACTTGGGTGTCGTTCGCGGTGATAGGAGGGAGCGTACTTCATGCCATGAGCGCGAACCGCCTTGCCGAGGTCGCCCACCAAATCACGCTTCGGGCCAATCTTGGTGGCACACCAATCGGTGAGGTCTGAATCCCACATGGCGTATCCGTCATGGTGCTCGGCGGTCAGCACGATGTAACGAGCGCCGGCTTTGTCGAATAGGTCGGCCCACTGGTCGGGATTCCATTTCTCGGCCTTGAACATTGGCACAACATCTTTGTAGCCGAACTCGGGCGGATGGCCGCCGAACCTCTCTTCCATCCACGGGTAGTGGTGTTTCTGATCGTTATAGATGTCGCTAGGTGTGTGTTCAGCGTAGCCGCGGCCACCCTTCTTGTAGCCCATCACGCTGTAGGGACCCCAATGAATAAAGATGCCGAACTTGGCGTCGTCGAACCATTGTGGCACGGGGTAGCCGTCCATCGACTTCCAGTCGGCCGTGTACTTTGCCGAGGTCGATGTTGGCTCGGTTTCTTCTGCTTCCTGCGGCGCCGCGCTGTCGACGGCCGCAGAAGTGACCTCTACCCGATCTAGCACCGCCTCGGGGTCACTTGTTTTGAACTTGAATTGAACCGCGTATCCCGCTGGCAACTCGGAGAGGTCGAGCGCGGCGGGAGTCGTTTTGTAGCACTTGGCGAACCCTTCGATGCTCGAGTACTCTTCCTTGACCGTTCGCCACTCGGTCCACTCGTCGATTGTCCCATCTCCATCGACATCCACGCCCGCTTGGGCTTCAACGCCATCCGCCCAAGGGCCGCGACTGCGGACATCGGTACCTTGCAGGAACGCGACAAATTCCCCCTCTGCGAAGCCAACTGTGGGATCGGGGTGCTGACCGCCACGAATCTGGCCGCCGTAGGTGAATTTGCCATAGAGATCGTCGGAGTACCAGTAGCCGAAGCCGATCTTGCCGTCATGCGGGTCGTCGTCGGCGAACAGGTAGTAGGTATCGCCTACCCGGAGGAGTTCGTAGTCGCCCCACGCGTCTTGCTTGCCATCGTGCACGTCGAATTCACGCTTGCCGGTGGGGGGGTGGACATAGGTCCCTTTATCGCCGGTTGGCTTCCCGCGAAGGTCGATCGGCGGCGTGTGCTTGTGCGGTGTGAAACCATGGATGCCGTCGGAGCTGGAGGTGTGGCCCGCGTACTGCGAGTCCCAGCTATGACGCCGGGCGTTGATGGCGGACCAGTCTTCGTAGATCATATGGAACGATCCATCGAGATCGCGGAACACGCCCATGTCGGACCCCGGAGAGGGGTCGGAGAACACCATCCCGTGATCGGTGTACTTGCCCTCGGCCAGGTCGTCGGCACTGTCGAAGACAATCAGGTGCGGGTCTTCGTCGTTCGGTCTGTCGTAGTAGATGTAGAACTTCCCGTCCAGGAACTCGGCGGTGGTCACCCAGTCCTTTCCGGTCACGTTGCCGAAGGCTTGCCAGTCTTTCAGATCGGTGCTGTGCCAGGCGTGGTACTCGCCCCCATTCTTCACGGCATTGAAGTACCAGTAGTCGCCATCGGCCGGTGAGAGGAAGACCGCGGCGTCGCCCCCGTTGATGGGAGCAAGATTCCCCGCGTCGCTCCACTTGCCCGGGCCCCAATGGGGTGTCTGTTTAAAGGTGACCGCTTCAAACTGCTGCTTCTTCGAGAAAGGCTGGATCTGGCTTTCGAACACCGCGCCGGCTTTGGTGGGCTTGGCCGTGCCGTCGATCAGTTCGAAGTCCGCGGCCTCCTTAGCGGCTGCTTGCCACTCTTCTTGGGTCTCGACCACCCAGCTGGATGTGGCTTTAGGGGATGGGGATTTGTCCGAAACGTGGGAACCGCTCGCGGGTTCCGCCTGAGCGACTTCAGGACAATGAATGGTCACCACGAAAGCTGTCAACAACAGTGTGGCAATGGCTGGCAATAATGCAATCTTTATCGTAGGTCTTCTCAGCATAACTTCCTCAATCACAACGGTACATTGTTGATGTTTATCGTGGTTGCGGCTCTTCACCGTCTTCAATTCGATGGATTGCTAAAACAGCGACAGGGGGCTGCCCGAGCGTCGCGAACGCTCTTCCCCTGTCGCTGTTGGAGGAAACAAGGTTGGCTAGTTACTTTCACCTACTTCGGCCGGCGTATCGCCTTCATGCCGACGGCCACCAGACCCAGCAGCATCGCTATGCTTCCGGGTTCTGGTACATTGGTTCCACCCAGCAGGCTGAAATCGAGCCCGCCGATCGGCGTGGCTTGCAACGCTTCATGCAGGATGAACGCGTCGTCGAGGTCGACGATACCATCGTAGTTCAAGTCGCCGTGACTGCGCGTGTCGATACCGCCCTCCGGTGTGACCGCGATACCGTTCGCAGTAGCCGTTACGGCGGGGAAGTTCATGAAGTCCCAGCCTGCCAGCAGGGCGGCGATATCCTGTTCATCGACCGCGTTGTCCATATTGACATCACCGGGATCGAAGTTTTCTGCTTGGGCTCGGATAATGTCGTTCGTCTCGAACAGATCGATATCGCCGTAGTCCATTCCCATCTGGCCATCCGGGCCAGGGAGCACGTCCGAGTTGTCTCCCCAGGTGAAAATCTTCGCGTCATCAAGGGTCCCATCGAAGTAATTTGCGGTGCCATCGTGGTTGCCGCCTAGCACCATGGTTGGCTGGCCCCCACCGACGGCGTTGTAGACTGCCGTTTGCTGCGCCACCAGATGACCGTCCACGAGTAGTGACGCGCGGTTGAGTGACGAAACCAGTTGGACGTGCGTCCACGAATCGTAGCTTACCGGAATCTGCGAATCGAGATTTCGGTTGTCGTGTTGCAGCCCCCAGGTGTTCTGGTCCGTGATATAAATTCCGTGCTGGACAGTGTCCATGAAGACGTCTTGTCGGACATTCTGGGTCGCGCTGTCGGGTTTAACCCATACCGACATGCTATGATTATAAATATCGTCGAAGTTCAGCGGGTAGCCGTTCTCTCCGAAATTGTCGAGTACCCAGTAATCGTCGCCGTCACTAAACCGCACGCCGGAGAGGTGGTCGCCGGTACCGTTGAACTCAATGCCCAGGGGGACGGTGCGACTCGGGTCTGCCATCGCTCCGGGCCGGGCTGTCACATCCACGTACAGCGGCGTGCCCATCACATTCATATCGACGTAAGGGGCCGAGCTGTCGGCAGTCTTGCCCGGGATCTCACTAGTGCCTCCTTGGCCAGCCGTTGTCAGTCCGGCCGTGATGGTCCCTTCCACCGGATCATCACCCAGCAGATAGGATCTTTCGATGAAGAATCCGAAGGTGGGCGAAGAAAACAGCGACAGCATCACCAACAGCATGACAGGAACCACCGCGGCTCTCGCTTTGCGAGCCAGTATGATAACTCCGCCGAGTACAAACAGACATAGCGTCGAGGGTTCCGGCACCTGCGATGCGCCGTTGGCCAGATTCATTACGTAAACAGACCCAAAATTGTCCTTCCAGGCCTGGTAATCCGTAGCGTCGACGCCGTTGCCGTTGCCTGTATTGGGAGCAAAGGCCGACTCGTCCGCGGCGCCCAGGTTGTTCCGCCAGACGGTGTAGTCGGCGAGATTCACGACGCCATCTCCGTTGTAATCGCCTGGCTTCAGGAAGGTGGTGACTTCTTCCATCACGGCCTCGACCCACGACCCATCTTCGAGCCGGAAGCGAAGCGCCAGGTCTTGCAAGCTCGAGATATCGTAGACGCTGCCTAATTGAATGCTCGTGCCGGGCGTCAGCGAAGAGTAGCCTTGCCAGTAGGCTTCGGATAGTTGGAAAGCGTTCGGCGGTGTATCCGGCAGCGCTGGATTGCCTAGCTCTTCCCACCCGTTGCCGGAGCCATTGCCTGCAGGAAAACCGATTCCCGCCAGTGATTGCGATTGAATGCTGGTCCAGGCTCCGGGGTGCAGCGAGCCGCTCTCGCTGGTGAGCTCGTAACCGTTGATATCGAAGCTGAGATCGGTTGTGTTCTCTATCGTAAGCGCACCCGTCACCGTGTTCACCAGCAAGGTTGGAACATCCAGCGAGTCATCGAACAGGGTAATGTCGTCGTACCGCAAACGGTCGTTATTCCCTCCTTCACCTCGAGTTGCGATCAGCGACCAAGTGACGGTCTCGGTGGTTGAGAAGTTAGCGAAGTCGAGCGTCTGTTGCTGGAAGGTCTGCAGCTCGGGTTGAAAGCCAGTACCTGCATCGATCACGGGACCTCCGCCAATCTGGTAGGTAAGCGATGGAATGAAGGGGCCGGAGTTGCTGCCAGCAAAGAATGAGAGTCCGCTGTAGGAGACCGACTGTCCCGAAAGGCCGGCGGTTGTCCACGTGATCACGCGGGTTTCTCCCTCTTGGGAGGCACTAGCGGGGTCGAGGTGATTCCCCCCCCTCGTATCGTTAAAGTAGTCAAGACCCGGTATGGAGTTGGCTTGATTGCCTGCGCCGACCAAATCAGTCGCGTCAATCACGTTGGCCGAGTCTTCGTAGCGAGCGTCTGGATTCTCGAAATTGTACAGAGCAAGAACACCTGCGTTCGCCTGGCTGCCGATTGCTAACCACGCGAGCGTCGCAATACACAGCGGTGCTAAGCAGTAGCGGTTCGCCGTGGCGTAGGCGAGCCGCACAGGACGCGACCGGCGGAGGTGCAGCACGCCGACCCCCACCATCAACAATCCGGCGAGCCACAGCCCGCTCGGTTCGGGCACCTGGCTTGTCATCACTGAAAACGCTCCTGTGCCATGGATGTTGTCATACGCTTCCTCGAATAGCCCGAAATCATCCCAGTCGACGTCGCCATCGACATCCAGATCGCCAATTCTGTAGGAAGTTGCGAGAGTAGGCGCAAAGCCGCTTAGGCCAAAACTAAACTTGAATGTGCCCCAATCCCCGCCGTCTACCTCCCCGTCGGCGTTCAAGTCGCCGAGGGCGAACGGCTCGTTGTCGTTACCGATGAACCGGACAGTAACAGGGATATCTTCGCCGTCGGACGCTTTGAGAGTCATTGAGATACTTGATTCGAAGACACTCCCAATCCATGCTGGGCCAAGGTTGACGCTTTGTCCGACGGCTAGAGTGCCTCCGTCGCCCGCATTAAGGTCTAGCTCGAACTCGCTGAATAGATCGGTTGGTGCATCTCCAGGCGTGAGGACCGTCCAATTGTTGTCGGGGTCCACCAAGCCATCCCCAGCGGCGTCGTAGTTGCCTGCGATAGTGGTCCATTCTCCGGCGTCGAGCCCGCCAGCGGTGTCACGTATGCTGTAACCAAGAAAGTCGATATCACTACCCGTGTTGTTCTCGAGCGTCAATTCAAACGTATCGCGGTCGATAAACAACTCGGGGAAGTCTTTCACCTGCAAAGCATCGGTGTTGTCGCCCAGCCATTCGGCGATCCCTTCGACCTGAGAATCCGTCAATGCGCTCCCGTACACGATGGACTCGGCAATCGAAAAACTGGGAACGCTTATGCTGTTGCCATTTAGAGGGTCGATTGTGCCGCGTCGAACATCCCCCAAGTAAAACTTGCCATTCTGAGTTGTGAAGGTTGAGTCACTAGTCATCACCTCTTTGATATCGGTTTCATCGTAGCCGAACCAGTCATTTACGAAGCCGCCCGCGCTATCCATGCGGGCGATGCGGATGAAGAACTGATCGTCTGGCTGGCCCTGGGTATAACCCACAATATTGCCATTGTCTTGTGCGATGCTGGGGGACGCAGTCAATTGAAAGGCGTCTCCGTATCCGCCCGGCACATCGGCGGTAGAAACGATGCCGACCGGGCGCACATTTCCATTGCCGGCTGGCGAACGGTACACCGAGACAATCGTTAAGTCGCTGAACCCTGCGCCGCCATTCAACTCGGAGGTTCCGAGCAACTCGTCGACTGCGGTGTCGAAATAAACCGCATTACTGTCACTGGCTATCGTAGGGGCCGTGTAGGAGACCACGACACTCGATTCCGTAGTGCTTGTGGGCAGCAATGTCGCGCTGTTGCCGTTAGTGCTGCTATCAGCCCACACGCCGGTGGTGGAGTTGTAATTCGTCTCCGCATCGCGTAGCCACGTAAGCAGGCTTCCGCTGATACTCGCATCGTCGGGCGCCAGCGAAACGGCGAGTGCAGGCGTGGATAACACTGGGGAGGACGCCATCGCAGCGAGAAGTGTTAGGCGACTCAGAGATTTGCATCTGGGCAACATTGTTGATTTCTCCGAAGGTGTGAAGAGGTGTTCAGGAGATGGGGCAGCTAAGCTTGAATGGATTGATGGTTGCAGAACACGATTGCCGTGCTGACCAACGAGACAATTTCAGTTGACTACATTCGGTCTTGTCGAAATGGGTTGCCTGCAAAGCCTGCACCCCAAAGCCGCTACTGTTGTTGGGCGTAGCGGACCATCTAACTGGCGGTGTGAAGTGAAGGACTAGTTGGTCACCAGTTCTAGATCGATCTGGTTACTGCCTTTGACTACCGTGCTGGTAAGCGGAGTAGTGGTGACATCCGAATAGTTCTTGGGCGTAATTAACTTGACTGGGGGCGGGTTTTGCGGGCTGCTGGCCTTACCGACGTCATAGGAACTAACCGTGACTTTGTACTCACCAGGTTCGATACCCTTGGAGCTTCCGATAGCTAGCTGAAAGCTGCCGTCCTCCGAAATATTGGCAATGGCCGGCGCCTGCCCGTCCTGAAAGAAGGCGACGCGACCGCTCGTGAGCGGCTCGCCGTTAAGCGAGGCACTGCCAGTCACGGTGCCCTTGTTGCCTCCGCAACCCGCAATACAAAGCACTCCGCAGAGAAGTAGTACCGCGCAACTCACACGCTTCCCGAGAAGCTCAGCTTTATGGAACATAGGGAGTGATACTTGGGGCATGAAGTGAAAGATGTTTGGACAGCCAGACAACCAATTGCAGAGACTGAGCATTACGGTCGAATTCCGCCGCCAGTCGGTGGCGGAGGTGTCCAAGGCCCCAGTTCGCCACCCGCCTTGGTGGATCTAGCGCGATGGATATTGAGGTCGATGTCGTCCGTAGTGAACTCGACGTGGCCGTCGGCGTACGCGAACTGAACCCCACCCGGATGAGCACTCCGGAATCCGCGCATATCGGGCCAATTATTCGTCGTAAAGTCTTCGGGCAGCGGATCTGGCTTGTAATTGATAGGAGCGAAAGTGCTGGCCACGCTGTGGTGCGAGTAGGCCCATGCGTTGTGGCGGTTGTATTGAGGCAAGTCTTCGCCGACGAGATAGGTTTTCGATGTGCCGTCGATGATCTTCGAAACCTTCACGTTGTAATGAAAGTCGAGCAGCCAGAATATGCCCTCACATTGCTTAGTGGTGTTATAACAACGCGAACCGCCACCGAAACTGCTCTTGCCCCAGTGCGATGGTCCCATGACTCCCATGTAGTTCGTAGTAGCCACCACATGACCTACCAGTTGAAACGCATCCGTCCTGGTTCCGAACTCAGCGTTATAGCCGGAGGGGCACTTCAGTGCATCGAGCTCGGTGGCAATCAAAGGTAGGTTCTGCGGTTTCGCTATCCCATCGTTACCTTGGCCACCGCCTACGACCATGTCACCCGATAGTTCGAACTGATCGTACAAAGCCTGCTGCTCCATCTGGGGCAGCATCGAGAGGATCCAACTCTGCCCTGTGCAGTCGTCCAAGTCATCCGTGAATGGGTCTGATCGGCGGGGAGTGATGTTGACAGGAAACCGCCCCTGAGTGTCATGATAATTTAATGCGGACAAGGAAAGCTGCTTCAGGTTGTTCACGCAGCTTGCTCGTCTGGCCGCCTCCCGGGCTGCTTGCACGGCCGGAAGCAACAACGCCACAAGGATGCCGATAATGGCGATCACCACCAACAACTCCACCAGGGTGAAGCCCTCGCGGCGACTGAAATGGGCAACTCTCATAGCTTCGATCCTTGACTACTTGATGGTTACAGTGTGAAAAGGAGAACCGGTTGGCGACGCCAACAGACGACGACCGTGTTGGCCCTGGAAGCATCAACGCGAAGGCCGGCTAACCTGATCAGCATTGGACGAACACCAACACGGGATGGGATGAGTGGTAAACTGCTTGCCCCTTGCAAAGCAACAGAGCATTGGATCTCAAAGGTGCTTGGAGGCGCAGATAAGAAACGCAATCAGACTTCCCGCCGCCTTCGCGTATACTTGAATCAGACTCGCTGATTTTCCACCACAAAAAGAAGAAGTTGCCCGAGATTTTTGTCGAATTCTGCATGCGGCGCCGTTCTCGCAGTTTTTTCTGCCTTCTCGCAAGATTGCAGTGGAATATCGGGGCAGATCGTTCGAGAACCATTGTCCCTCGATACGCAGCCGAGGCGTTGCGGAACACCACATCGAAAGCAGACGCAAAAGCGGTGAAGCACAACATGACAACCGACGTGCCTGAAGCTGGAAACGACGATACCGAATTTGTGGCTGCCTTGTCGGCCAGCCAACGCGACTTGTGGGCATTCATCGTGAGTGTGGTCCCCACACTTGCCGACGCCGACGACTTGCTGCAGGAGGTGAATCTCGCGTTGTGGAGCAAGCGTCAGGAGTTCGAGAAAGGGAAGCGATTTCTGCCGTGGGCGATTGGATTTACAGTTCGCCAGATTCGCCATCATCGCACCCGCCAGGCGAAGAGCCGATTATGGTTCAGCGACGAAGTTGTGGACCTTTTGGCTGACGATTGGTCCGCGCCCGATACGTTTGTGGAAGACGGCCGACGTTACCTGAGCCATTGCCTGAAGAAGATCAGAGAAGCCGAACGCAAAGCCATTGAAGACAAATATGGCAAGCAGATGACGGTGAAGCAGATGGCCAAAGCTTCCGGTAAATCTCTAAGCGGAGTCTATAAAACATTGAACCAGGCGATTGTATCCCTACGTGAATGCGTAAGACGTTCACAGATGAAAGCGGAGCGTTAGCATGACCGAATCGCCCAGAGAATTTGATGAACTACGATTGCGGGAGTTGTCTCTGGCTCGATGCAACGAACTACTTTCCGAAGTCGAGTTGGAAGAACTGTCTGCGATACTGCGGTCGTCAGCTGAGGCACGTCGTAATTTTCGCGAGCTCACGGCGGTGCACGCCCAACTCGGTTGGGAGCGGGGCGGCAAAGATACCGTGGCGAGCCTGCTCGATTCGCCCTGCCTGGAAGAGTCTCTTCAGCTTGAGCTCCAGCGAGCCCCAGTCGCCGCTACCACTCCCACTTGGAGTCTCGCTCTTTCGCTCTGCTTGCTGGTCGGAGTACTGGGAGCTGGTCTATTGTTTTGGCACAATGCCGGCCAACCCGAACCGCAGCTTTCCCATGTGACTCCTCCGATCACCCGGACCGTTGGCACGATTGCTGCCTTGCGCGACGGGAGCCATTGGTCGTTTGGGCGGCCGGGAGGAGACAATACCGATGCGGTTCACCCGGGAGACACCTTATGGCTGAAGCGTGGCGCGCTTGAATTGCGTCTGATCACCGATACCTCGATGCATGTGGAAGCGCCAGCCATCGTGCAGGTGCTGTCGAAGGATCGCGTCCGTCTGATCAACGGCAACATCAAAGTCGACGTGCCCGATGGTGCCGAGGGATTCGCCGTCGAATCGGATTCCGTCGAAGTAATTGACTTGGGTACCTCCTTCTCTGTAGGAGTCGCCGATGAACAGACCGACGTTGTCGTATTTGAAGGCGAAGTGAATCTGAAGCTTCAATCGAAGACCAGAAAGGGGAAGAATGGTCCGGAGCAGGTCGTCAGACATTTCCACACAGGCGACGCCGTGCGAGTGTCCAGCGACGGCACTTTCTCGCGAATCGTCGAGGTCCGCGATTCTCCCATTGGGATAGAGAACGACGAAGGAGTCGAAGAAGCTCTTATCGCTTCGGTGAAAGACAATAATGTTCGGGAAGATCATTGGAAGTTCTATCATATCGTTCCGGGTGGCATGGACGAGGATGTCCTGGCTTTTGTAGATCGCAGAGGGCATCAATGGAACGGAGCTACCCAGGCTGGCATGCCGGGCTACCTGATCGGCGGTGACCTGGTGCGAACCTTTAACGACGATAAGGCGACCGACGACCTGGTCATTCGGCTACAGCTCGCAGAGCCCGCCACCGTTTACGTATTGTTGGACGAGCGAGTGTCTCGTCCGGCTTGGCTTATCGAGTCGTTTGAGGACACGGGTGACGATGTTGGCATCGACCAAGGCTTTACGGGGGGGACAGGGGGGCCGCCCAGCATTGGCCCAGGCAAGAGCATCGAACATAGGATGAACGTCTGGAAACAGGTTGTTCCCCAGGCAGGCGAAGTCTTGCTTGGGCCCAACGGAGAGGTACTCCGTAAAGATTATCGGGGTACAAGTGTCCGGGCGAATATGTACGGCATCGTTGCAGTACCGTTGGCTGCGGACTAGGGAAACTGCTTGCTGATGCTTCTTGCAACACAGGAGCATCAACAACCGCAGGAAACTCGCAGCTCATCTCACAGCTTCATTCGAACACCGATACTCTAGGTGGCGGCTATCGCTGCGCACCGGGTGGGGGAAATATTGTGGGGCATTTTTATCCATTCAACAAGGAGAGCCAATGACCAGTAAGCTTTAAATCACGACTACTCCTAGAAACAGTTGATTCGCAACGATCGCTGTTGTCGTGCGGTTCAACAACTAAGCGAACGTATTTCTGAGCAGTTGTGCTCTAGTTCTCATCTCACTCTTCAGCACAGGTCAAGCAAATGAATAGACACCTATTGACGACACTCTCTGTCACGACTTTGGTATGGGGCGCAATCACCTCAGCGTCTGCCGCGGGCACGATTGCCCTGTACAACTTTGAGAATCCAGCCAATCCTGATGGAGACTCTGTCAACGTGATTGACGCGAGCGACCTGGAAGGGGAAGGCACTCAAGCCAATTCCATTCCCGGTCTCAACTACTTTAACGATACGCTGGGTGGAAACCACTCCAACGCCTTAAACGCACCAGGACTGACCGATGTCATCACTTGGACCACTGCGGGCTTGTCAGGAGAAGAAGTCACTTACGCCAGCCTCTCATTCTTTGCGGGAAGTAACGGCGGATACTTTACTCCGTCGCTTACTTACCAAATTGGCGCAGGTCCGGTGGTCGATGCTGGCACAGGCATTGAACCTGCCCTGCAAACTTTCGAGCCGCAGACGATAGACTTCGCCGACTTTTCGACCACCGAGACCGTCACCTGGTCGCTCATCGCAACAAAAGGCACTGGCAGTAACGACCGCCTGCGATACGACGATATTACCCTGTCCGACATGAATCCCGTTCCGGAGCCCTCGGGGCTAGCTCTGCTCGCGCTGGGCGCCGTGGCTTTCATTGCAAGCCGTCGGTAAGGCTGATTTGAGTGTGTTCGGCCCGCCTTCGCGACGCGAAGGCGGGCTTGTTTCACTGCCAGAGGCCCTTTTGTCAACGGAACAGAATCAGGTGGACTATGAAAACGCTAGCCCATTCGCATCGCAATGCGAGGCTATTGGTAGCGGTTTGCTGCACGCTCTCGCTACCGTTTGCCGCCTCGGCGCAAACGTTCGACGTGCTCGACATCGACATTACGCCCCGACGTTCATCGAGCTTGTTCACATTTCCCGCGTTCGACCCGAATACGAAGCTCACCGCCACCTTTGGCGTCGTCAATGGAGTCGATCCGTGGGACCGCGCCGCCAATTTCTATATTGAAGAGCCGAATGGCGACCGCATCGAAATCATGAAGAGCGTAACCGGTTTCGGCGGCACCAGCACCCACACGCGCGACATCACGCACCTGCTGCCGCGGCTATCGGGAAAGACCGTGCGAATCGGTGGATTTGTTGACGCCTGGACCGGTGACGCCTGGCATTTAGACGGGGCGATCACAGCCACCGCACAACCGGCGACGTCGTCGCCCGTGTTCGTGAAACCTGTCATCTCCGAAGCACGCCAGTTTGCCGGCTACTTCGATGAGCCGCTGCCCGACGGTACGCTGGGCCACAGCCATACCGTCCAGGTGCCTGAATTGCCGGAGGGTATCGAAGAGTACGAGTCGCTCAAGCTCTATTATTTCACCTCCGGCCATTCCGGTTCTGACGGCAGGGGGGGAAACGAGTTTGTTACCGATCAGCACCGTATCTTCGTCAACGGTGCCGAGGTCGACAACTACACTGCCGACAACAACCAGGCCGTCGATGGATACGAAGACGAACTGGGACTCACCTTTGGCAAGGGGCCAGGCACCTATAACGTCGAAGACTTTCGGGTGGAGAATTCGAACGTGACTACGGGCTACCAGAACAGTATTGCCAATGCGGTGCTCAACAATCCCGATACGTCTGGCGATCCGAAGAGCCGCCTGTACACTACTCGTGAAGTCTACTTCCCATGGCGACAGTTTGGCCATGAGTACATCGGCAACAACCAGGGGGGCGGCACCCATCAGTATGCGCGCTCCGGATGGAAACCAGGCGACAGCGTTCAAGCGGCAACCATCGATGTCACCGACTTGATGACGACAGGGGAGAATACCGTTACCCTTTCGATCGGCGGCGGCGACTTTACTAACGACTGGCGGTTCTCTGCTTACCTGGTGGGCGAGTTGCCTACCGACTCCCTGGTCTACACTGGTTCGCCCCTCGATAACCCCGCCGATCTCAATCAAGATGGCCAGGTCAACCAGGCCGATGTCGATCACTTCGTGGCCGCCTTTAACGCCCCAGTCAACCCGCTCTACGGCTTTTACGACCCGTCCGACTTGGATGGTAATGGCGCCGTCGACCTGGACGACGCGTTCGCTTTCCACGAGGCGCTGGTTCAGAAAGGCATGCAATTGTCGTTCAGCCAGATCACCCAAACCGTCCCGGAACCCGCCACCTACTTGTCAGCGTTGGCGTTGGCGGCGACCGCCGTTTTCGTAAGCCAGCGGCGTAAGCTTCTTGTTCGCTAGAAAAGGGCCACCAATGATTCGACTTCACGCAGCACTCCTATCGATTCTCTTTTGCTTGGGGGCTGCGTATGTGTGCGCTGCGCCGCCCAATGTGATCCTGGTCATGACAGACGACCAGGGCTACGGAGATTTGGGCTGCCATGGGAACCCGATCCTGAAGACTCCGAACCTCGATGAGCTTTACGCTGAGTCGGTCCGCTTCACCGACTTTCACGTCAGCCCCTATTGCACTCCCACCCGGGCCGCACTGATGACCGGCCATTACGCCGGTTACACGGGAGCCTTCCGGACAAGTTCCGGGCGAAGCATGATGCATCGAGACCAGAAGACCATCGCCGACCTGTTCGCCGACGCCGGCTACGCTACGGGGATGGTCGGCAAGTGGCACCTCGGAGACAACGCTCCCCATCGCCCACAGGACCGAGGTTTCCAGGACGTCGTTTGGCACCGCTGCGGTGGAATTGGCCAAGCCTCGGACTATTGGGGCAACGACTACTTCGACGACACCTACGAACGCAATGGCAAGTTTGAGAAATTTGAAGGCTACTGCACGGACGTGTGGTTCAGGGAAGGCATACGATTTATCGAAGAGAACAAAGAGAAGCCCTTCTTCCTCTATCTGGCGCCGAACGCTCCGCACGGACCCTACCTGGTACCCGAAAAATGGGCGGAGCCCTACATTGGCAATCGCGATGTTCCCAAGGCGAACTTCTACGGAATGATCGCCAACATCGATCACAACATGGGCCTGCTGCGCGATAAGCTCGATGAACTCGACCTGATCGAGAACACGATCCTCATCTTCATGACCGATAACGGCACCGCTGCGGGGTTCGTTCTCGATCACCACGATCCGAACTTTGGGCCGCTCGACTCACTCCCAGTGCGGGGGTATAACGCCGGGATGCGAGGCCGAAAGTCGTCCGTCTTCGACGGCGGCCATAGGGTTCCCTTTTTCATTCACTGGCCTCAGGGGGGACTGACTGGCGGCAGGGACGTTGATACCTTGGCCGCCCACATCGACGTCTTGCCGACTCTTGCAGATTTCTGCGCCATCTCCGTTCCGCCAAGCTACGCACCGCATGGAGTCTCCTTGAAACCATTGCTGGACGGTTCAGAGCACTCCTGGCAGCGTGACCATCTGGTGCTGCAGTTCCTCGGTGGAGCGGGTGGCGACGCACTTCCCCCTAAACCCTACGATTTCTCTGTCGTGATGACCGAGCGCTGGCGCCTCGTCAATTCCGGCGAGCAGAGATTGTGCGACATAGAGGCCGATCCCACTCAGACCAAGAATGTTGCTTCGCAGTACCCTGAGGTCGTAGCTGAGCTGCGCAGACTTTATGAACCTTATTGGGAAGAGGTATCCCCCCGTCTCAGCCCGGTCCGCATCGACCTCGGCAACCCCACTGATAATCCCACCGTTCTTTGTTCGCAGGACTGGCGCCTGGCCAACGGCAACCCTCCCTGGAACTTCCAAGCGATCAGCAAGCTACCGAAAGTCACAGGCCCATGGATGGTCTACGTCAAAAAGCCCGGCCGCTATCGCATCACCCTGCGGCAGTTTCCCAAGGAAGCTGACAAACCGGTTGTCGCCGTGAAAGCCGAACTCCAAATCGCCGGACAGTCCCTCGAGCAGCCGGTCGAACCGGGCAGCAAGGGCGTCGTCTTCGAAACCGACCTCCCGGCCGGGCCCACCAAACTCGTGACCTGGCTATACGACAAAAACGGAATTGCCGGCGGAGCCTATTTCACGGAAGTCGAAGCGCTCTGAGAACGGCCAGGAACAAACCAGCTCATGCAGCGCAACGCCTGACACACAGCGAGTTCAAGTAGTCCACGGCAACTCCAACCGCCGCCCTGCACCAGACGCGTTAAAGCGGGCAGCCTTTTTCATGTTAGGTGTTTGTGTTTGACAAGCGAAGTAAGCCCCTCAAATCGCTCTCCCCGCTGCTGAAGTCACTCCATCAATGCAGATTTGGTCCGTCGCCAACTTGCCGAGGGTGGCCGAGGACGATTCGATCTTCTCGGGGCGAGTACTCACTTGCTGGCGAAACATGGTCTCCCCCTCTTCGTTGCGGACGCAAACGGTGATCTGCTTGGCATGATGGTCGATTGCGAGGTACAACATTTCTGGGTTCTCCTGGTAGTTCTGGCGAGCCAAACGGCTACGCCGTGGTTAGGTAACGAAACCAGGAGAACCACTTTTCATGATGCCGTCGCCTCTTTCATAGAATCAGCTTCAGCGACTTGGCTCGGAACTCTATTGCTGGCGGTCGGAGTCACCTCTGCAGTTTGCGCCATCATATCGATAACAGAGCAAACTCTCCTGTCGACGTCTGCAACCAGCATATGGTTCGCGACCGCGATAGGCACTTATTGGTAACTGGCTCAGTTGCCAAACCTGCGTCGGACGTAAACACCGAATGCAGTAACTGGGAGACGAAAGAGCGCTCAGGTCGAACCGTCAGGGGGCAGGAACGTGAGCCACAGCAGTCGCGCCACCGACTGCAATTCGGATCGCCTCAGTTGGACCATCCTCGCGGAATTAGCCACCCGAGCTAACTGCAGCGGTCTAGTCCGAGAAA
>NZ_JAMXLR010000095.1 GCF_024054565.1 Aeoliella straminimaris | reverse complement strand
ACCGAACACAAGCTGGCCTCAAAGGTTTGGGTGAGTTTACCGCCTGGCTCACCCGGACCAAGGCCGGTTTGGAAAAGAAGATAGCGGCAGACGGTAACGCGAAACACAAGCTGGCTCACATGGTTCGGGTAGGTTTACCGCCTGGCCTACCCGAACCAGGGCCTGCTTAAGAGATGAAAGGCGTGATACCGAACACAAGCTGGCCTACACGAGTTCGGACGGGTTTACCGCCTGGCCCGTCCGAACTCAAGGCCCGCCGGCTAACTGGACGGCAGCAGGCCGGAACAGAATCCAAGCTGGCCTGGCTCGGGTGCGGATGAGTTTACCGCCTGGCTCATCCGCACCCGACCGGCTTTGCGCAAACAGGGGAGCGTGCCTCTTGGGGCAATATCTTGTTCGGCTGGAGTTTTCTCTCGCAGCCACGCCAAGCTGAGTTGCAGCGAGGCGCGTTCCGCCCAATCCAGAAGGATGCCCCACATGGCTTGGGTGGTTTCACCGCCTGAACCGCCCAAGCCGGGGTGTCCCAACCTGGCAGCGTTGGACTCCCGTATCTCAACTCAGGGATCGGCGATCGTCCCTTGCTCTCTGCAAGCTCCGATAGCAGCACATGGCTTCGGATGCTAGAATTGTAGTTCTGGTATAGTTCGCCTGTTGGGCCATACTAGCCCGGTTCCTGAACGCTCCTTCTGCCCCCTCCCTTCGTATGAAGCTCATCCTCGCTATTATCCAACCCAGTAAACTGGAAGACGTCAAAGCGGCCCTTTCGGACGTCGAAGTGGTGCGTCTGACGATCATGGACGTCCAAGGCTTTGGACGGCAGAAGGGCCAAACCGAGGTCTATCGCGGCCACGAGATTTCCGTCAATCTGCTCCGCAAAGTTCAGCTTCAGATTGCGGTAAACGAGGACTTTGTGGAACCCACCATCAATGCCATCATCCGCGGCGGTCGCACCGGAGAGGCAGGAGAAATTGGCGACGGCAAGATCTTTGTGCTACCGTTGGACGACTGTATCCGCATTCGCACAGGCGAACGCGGCCCCGAGGCCATTTAATTCCGACAGGGGGGCCCATTATGAGGCGGACAGCTATTTTCTTTCTGGTATCCCTGTGTCTGGCAGTTCCTGCCCAGGGTGAAGATGCCCTCGGTCATGCGGCAGAATTCTATCCGCTAACTACCGGGTCGAAATGGACGATGATTCTCGACGGGCCACGCGGCAAGATGGAGATGACCAACAGCGTCGCAGGCACCGACGAAGTTAATGGCAAACAGCTTTATCGCTTGTCCTCGAGCGTGAATGGCAGTGTCGTCGCCACCGAGCACCTGCAACTGTCCGAAAGTGGACTAAGTCGCAATCAGTTCAATGGCACTCCCATCTCTCCCAAGATCATGCTCCTGCCGGAGCCAGTAAAACTCGGCTGGAAATGGGAAAAGAAGGATGTGAAGCTGGGCGAAGAGACGATGGATGCCACTGCGGAGATCGCCAATAAGACCGAAAAGGTCGCCGTCCCGGCGGGACAGTTCGATGCCATCCGACTCACGGTTACGGCCAAGACAAAATCGGGCGATGTCGTGAGCCACTATTGGCTCGCCAAAGGAGTCGGCATCGTCAAACAGGACATGATCATCGGTAACGTCAAGTTGACCCTGTCATTGGCCGAATACGAGATTGCCAAACAGGGGCGGGCGTCTGAAGGCGATCCTAAGGAAGAAGCGAGAGAAGAGGCTCCTGCGTCACCCTGAACGGTTTGCGCGGTGATCTAGGCCTTGCTCGCCATCCGCTTTTGGGCTCGCGCTTGAAGCATCAGCCGCTCGCGAATGGCCATCTGCTGGGCATTCGTCGTCTTGCTTGCAATGGCCTCGCTGAGCTGGGCCTCTGCGGCAGCCGCATCAATCTCCTCAGCGGCCAAGGCTCGGTTGGTCAACACGGACACCATGTTGTCCTGCACCTGAACAAAGCCACCGTCGACGTAGTACGAGGCGGTTTGGCCGCCATTGCGATAGCGAAGCTCTCCGAAACCCAGTCGACCGATCATAGGCGCGTGATTGCGAGCAATGCCGAGTTCGCCATCGTACAGAGGCACCACGAGGAACTCGGCTGTCACGTCGAGCACCGTCGCTTCGGGTGTCACCACCACGAGCTTCATATTGGTCGAGTTGTTCGCTGGATCTGCCATCGTGAATCCCTAAGCCTTGGCGACTACTTCTGCGACTTCTTCCACTGCTCTTCGGCCTGTTCGATCGGGCCGACGTACATGAAGGACTCTTCGGACAGGTGATCCCACTTACCATCGCAGATTTCGTTGAAGCTGCGAATCGTGTCGGCCAGCGGAGTCACTTCACCCGCCTTACCGGTGAACACCTCGGCGACAATGAACGGCTGAGACAAAAATCGTTCGATTCGCCGAGCGCGGTGCACAACCTGCTTGTCTTCTTCGCTCAGTTCATCCACACCGAGAATAGCGATAATGTCTTGCAGTTCGCGATAACGTTGGAGCGTGGTCTGGACGCGGCGGGCACAATCGAAGTGCTCCTGCCCCACATATTGCGGGTCGAGAATTCGGCTCGAAGAAGCCAGCGGGTCGACCGCCGGGTAGATGCCTTTCTCCGAAATCGAGCGTTCGAGGTAGATAAACGCGTCGAGTTGACCGAACGCGGTGGCCGGGGCGGGGTCGGTCGGATCGTCCGCCGGCACGTACACCGCTTGCACGGACGTAATCGCCCCCTTGCTGGTCGAAGCAATACGTTCTTGAAGTGCACCCATTTCGCTAGCCAGCGTCGGTTGGTACCCCACGGCCGAAGGCATACGGCCCAACAGAGCGGACACCTCGCTACCGGCTTGCGAGAAGCGGAAAATGTTGTCCACAAACAGCAGCGTGTCGGCACCGGTCTGGTCGCGGAAGTACTCGGCCATGGTCAACGCCGACAGAGCCACACGCAGACGCGATCCAGGCGGCTCGTTCATCTGACCGAACACCATGCAGGTCTGGTCGATGACGCTCTTGCCCTCGCCCATCATGGTTTCTTGCATCTCTAGCCACAGGTCGGTCCCTTCACGGGTCCGCTCACCAACGCCAGCGAACACGGAGTAACCACCATGCTCCTTCGCGATACGAGCGATCAACTCGGTGAGAATAACCGTCTTACCGAGACCGGCACCACCAAACAGACCAGCTTTACCACCACGCACGAAAGGGGTGAGCAGGTCGATCACCTTGATGCCCGTCTCGAACACTTCGGTCTTGGTAGCCAGGTCTTTCAGCTCGGGGGCTTCACGGTGTATGGGCCACCGCTCCTTGGCGTTCACCGGCCCCCGGCCATCGACTGGTTCGCCCAACACATTGAACACGCGGCCCAGCGTCTCTTCGCCGACGGGAACACTCACAGGTCCGCCAGTATCAACACACTCCTGGCCTCGCACCAAACCATCCGTGGTTCCAAGCGCGATACAACGAACGCGACCACCACCAAGGTGCTGCTGCACTTCGCCAGTGAGATCGATCTTCACGCCCTTGTGCTCTCCCTGGATCTTAACTGCGTTGTAGATCGCGGGCAGCTTGTCCTCTTCGTACTCCACGTCGAACGTCGAGCCAATGATCTGCGTGATGTGACCGATGTGTCCGGTGATTGTTGACATAATTTTCTTACTAATAAGCAGTAGAAGGTCAGTTATGATTGGTCATGTGCGTCAGGCGCCGAGCGTTGGCTTTAACTTAGGGCCTCGACGCCGCCGATCAGGTCCATCAATTCCGAAGTGATGCGACCCTGGCGGGCACGGTTGTATTGCATGCTGAGCTGCTTGATCAGATCGCCTGCATTCTCGGTGGCTCCCTTCATCGCTACCATACGAGCAATCTGCTCGCTGACAGCCGTATCCAGGAAGCACTTGAATAGTTTCACACGGAAACTGGTCGGCACGACCTCTTCGAGAATGCTCTCGGGCGAGGGCAAAAACTCGTACACCGTCGTGCTTGCGTCCGCGGGCTCCGCGTCGCCAAGCCCCAGTCCACCCAATGGCAACAGCGTCTCAATGGTAACATGCTGCTTAGCGGCACTTTCGAACCGGGTATAAACGACATCCAGTCGGTCGAGCATGCCAGAGGCATATTCCGCCAAATAACGGTTCGCAATTAACTCCACGTCGTCGTAGGCGGGCCGATCTTCAAAATTGGTAAATTGGTGATCGACTTCTACGCGTCCCTGCTTGAAGCCCGAAATGCCTCGCTTGCCGCTAACTTCAACGCGGACATGCTCGGCTTCCTGCTTCATGGACTTCAGGTGATTCAACCCAGCACGAGTTACGTTGCCATTGAAGCCGCCGCAGAAACCACGGTTTGCCGACAGCACTAGCAGCGCAGCGTTGTTGACCTCGGATCGCGGCTCCAACAGAGGATGCTCCACCGATACGCCCGAACTCACCAGGTCTTTCACCAATTTCATAATCTGTTCGGTGTAGGCCGTGGCTGCACTGGCGCGGTCCATCGCTTTGCGGAACCGAGCGGTCGCGATCAATTCCATGGTCCGCGTAATCTTGCGGATGTTCTTGATCGACTTGCGTCGTTTATCGAGTTCGCGTGGATTCGCCATTTTCAGGTAGAACGGAAATCAATCCGTTTCGATCGTTGGTTGATTGCCTTATTGGAGGAAGAGCCTAGACGGTTGCTTGTGAAGCGCCTTTCGACTCCCACTGGCCTTTGAACTCTTCGAGCGAAGTTTCGATCATGCCGACAATGTCGTCATCGAGCGCCTGCTTATCGGTAAGAGCCTGACGCACCTCGGGCTTCTGGTCGTGCATGAAGGTGATGAACTCTTTCTCCCATTGAGCTACGTCGTTCACGTCCACTTGGTCGAGGTGCCCCTTGGTGCCGGCGTAGATGACCAGCACCTCATCCACCACGTTCATGGGCTCGTATTGGCCCTGCTTCAGCAGTTCCACCATGCGGTAACCACGGTCCAGTCGGGCCTGGGTGGCGGGATCGAGTTCGGTACCGAGCTGAGCGAACGCCTCGAGCTCGCGGAACGCGGCCAAGTCGAGTCGCATACCGCCGGCCACCTTCTTCATGGCCTTGATCTGAGCGTTACCACCCACACGAGACACCGAGATACCGGCATTCATCGCGGGCTTAACGCCAGCAAAGAACAGGTCCGGTTGCAGGTAGATTTGCCCGTCGGTAATCGAAATCACGTTGGTCGGAATGTAGGCGGAAACCTCACCTTCGAGCGTCTCGATAATCGGCAGCGAAGTGAGTGAACCGCCCCCCAACTCGTCCGAGAGCTTCGCCGAACGTTCCAGCAACCGGCTATGACAGTAGAACACGTCGCCGGGGAACGCTTCACGTCCTGGCGGACGACGCATCAACAGCGACAGTTGTCGATAGGCAACAGCTTGTTTGCTCAAGTCGTCGTAAACGATCAAAGCATGGCCACTGTTGTACATATACTCCTCGGCCATGGCCGTGCCGGAGTAGGGGGCAATGTATTGCAGCGGTGCGGGGTCGCTGGCACCCGCCACGATCACCGTGGTGTAATCCATCGCTCCCGTGTCGCGGAGCTTCTCGATGACCCCAGCGACTGTCGACTCCTTCTGGCCAACCGCGACGTAGAAGCACTTCACGCCGCTGTCGCGCTGGTTGATGATCGCGTCGATGGCAACGGCCGTCTTACCGGTCTTACGGTCGCCGATGATCAACTCACGCTGGCCACGACCGATGGGGGTCATCGCGTCGATCGCCTTGATACCGGTCTGCATCGGCTCGGTAACCGGCTGACGCTCGGCCACACCTGCGGCTATCACTTCCACGGGGCGGCGTTTGCTGGTGTTAATGGGACCTTTGCCATCGAGCGGATTTCCAAGCGGATCGACGACCCGCCCGAGCAGTTCGTCGCCCACTGGCACGCTCAACAGCTGACCGGTACTGCGAACTTCCCCGCCCTCGGAAATGGTCAGGTAGTCGCCAAGGATAATCACACCGACGGAGTTCTCCTCGAGGTTGAAGGCCAGGCCGTTCACCCCATTCTCAAACTCCACCATTTCGCCAGCCATCACGCCACTCAGGCCGTACACCTGGGCGATGCCATCGCCAACCTCTAGCACCCGGCCCACCTCGCGGACATCGATGTCCGCGTCGTAGTTGGCGATCTGCGCCTGAATGACCGATGCGATCTCATCGCTATTGAATTTCATCGTTGGGCTCCAGAACCAGGCGCGTGCCGACTTTTCGGCATCGCACGCTCCAGCATATGAACTCGTTGTGAGCTAGCAGGTCAGTTGTTGAGTCGGCGTCCAGTGCGACATCCCACAACAACTAACTGACCTCACCACAAATCTCACGTAATAAACTATTCGTCACTATCCACAAAGAACGAGTCGGGCCGTGTCTCGATGGCCTCGATCGCCTGCATCACCATTTTCTGTCGAGCTCGCTCCAGAGTCATCCGGACCGAACCATCGAACACCGTGTCGCCCACTTGAACCACCATGCCACCGATCAACTCGGGCTTCAGGTGGAAGTGGAAGTCGGCCGTTACTCCCAACCGAGACTGCAAAGCTTGCTGTAAGCCTTCTTGCAAGTCGCTGCTCAATTCATGGGGAACGTAAACCCGAACTTCGTGCCGCCCCAGTTTTTCACCATGCAGCTTGCGAATCGTCCGGATGACGGGCCGCAGCATGCTTGGTCGACCGTTTCGTGAGAGGATCTTCAGCAAATTGACCACAGGTGCCGATGCCCTCGATCCCAGCACAGCATCGATCAAGTCCTCGCGTTCTTCGTGCGAAAGAAAATTCGACGTCAGATTGAAATTAAAGTCTGGGAACTTTTCCAGCACATCGACCACTAACGAATGCAACTCTTCCAACAACCCTTCCTGGTCCATCGACTCGGTGGCCGCCAGGAATGCCTTGGCGTATGTCCGGGCCAGTTGCTCCTGGTCGACGTCGAACACCGTCTCGGCACTGGTCAGTTCGGTAGAGGTATGGGGCTGCATGGGGCGGGTGCTCGCAGGGCGAACGTTGGTTACAGGAATTTCGCCCGCCATGCGGACGACGACAATCCTTGGTCAATTGTTACTGGGCGAAGCAGCGGCCAGCTTGCCAGTGGCTTCGCGAACCAATTCGGCTTGCTGTTCGGCAGTGAGGTTTTGCTGCACCACTTTGCCGGCCAGATCGACTGCCAGGTTGGCACTGGTCTCGGCCAATTGGCGGACGGCGCTGTCGCGAGCTTGCTCGATGTCGCGAATGACCCGATCGTGACGCGCCGAGGCAGCGGACTCGGCCTCGGCAACAATCTGCGTCTTGGTCGCTTCGGCATCGCGACGAGCTTCCTCCAGCATCTCCCGCACTTCATCCTTGGCCATGGCCAATCGTGCCTCGTGCGCAGCCAGCAAACCTTTCGCTTCCTCATGCTTCGCCTCGGCAGCTGCCAGGTGATCCCGGACGGTTTGCTCGCGGGTATCCAACGCCGTGACAATGGGCCCCCAAGCAAACTTCCACAACACCAAAACCAGCACACCGAAGACAATCGCGGTGTAGATCGCCAGATCGGGATCCACCAGAAGGGGATTTCCGCCTCCGCTTTCCGCTGCGCCATGGTGTGCTGCGTCAGCAGCTTCGCCGCCGGCATGCTCCGCAGCGCGGACAGTCGTCGCGCCGCCAGCCAAGATTACCAACAAGTAGCCGGCCAACAGCCAACGAAATACGGGTTGCACCGCAGACATTCGGTTACCTCTCACGGAAAGAACTTGCGACTCGCCAGAACGCACTTTCGCACTACTCGGCAATCAGACAGATAATCAGTGCGAAGAACGCAGCACCTTCGATCAGGGCCGCTGAAATAATCATCGCTGTCTGAATGCTGGCGGCAGCTTCCGGCTGACGGGACATACCTTCGACAGCCTGTCCACCAATGCGGCCGATGCCGAAACCAGCACCAATCAGCACGATGCCTGCGCCAATGCTGGCGCCCAGCTTAGTGAGCAAATTGCCGGCGGCTGCAGTGTCGTCCTCTCCCGCGTCGGGGGTGTCGGGCGTGGTGGCAACCGTATCCTCGGTGCCTGCACCTTCGTCTTGAGCCATCGCCATCGGCGCGGCAAGAACGAGCATGGCCAAGACCATCATCAATTGAAGCATTTTAGTCACTTCCGAGTCTCCTGTGAAAACATGTGAGCATGTCGCAGCACAATTAATTGCGACTAGTGTGGATGAACGGCGGCACCGATAAACAGCGACGCTAAGAAGACGAATACGTATGCCTGCAAGAAGGCCACAAACAACTCCAGCAAGCTGAGGGCTACAGAGCCCAGAATACTTGCCGGCATAACTCCCCAGAAAGCAATCGTTCCTGCCGTGGCAGAAATGAAGGCAACGATAACCGCCAGCACAACGTGTCCGGCGAACATGTTGGCCAGAAGCCGAATGGCCAGCACCGCGTGCTTAATGATTAGGCCGAATACCTCAATAAGCCAAATGGCCGGCAACAGAATTACGGCCAGAGGACCGGGCAGGTCCATGTGTGGCACCTGAGCCTTGAGGAAGCCCGCTACCCCCAGCTCTTTCATGCCCGATCCAACTGTCACGCAGAAGGTCACCAACGCCAATGCGCCGGTAACCGCGAGGGCACCGGTGGGAGAACCGACCCAGGGAATCATCCCCATCAGATTGCAACCCAAAATGAAGAAGAACAGAGTGAACAGGAAAGGCAGAAAGCGATCACTATCTCGTTCACCAATGCACGGGCGAGCCACCTGGTCGCGAAGGAAGACCAGCATGACTTCCAGGAAGTTCCAGAAGCGGCCTCTGGGAATCCCACCGAAGCGGATCTTCGTTGCCAGAGCAATGAAGAAGACCGCGATCAGCACCGCCACGACCAGTTCGATCACCATGAATTTGGTAAACTCGAACTCGAGTGGTTTGAACATCGAGTCGAGCATCGCATTGCCCGACTTCATTTCCCACAGCGGAGTATCCTGTTTGAACCACTGCGGAATCGGCACATGACCGTCCGGCGGAGCGATGTCCCGCGGAACGTGCCAGTAGGGCTGATCCTGCACATGTTCAAACAGTGCTTCGGAGCTTAGCGGGTTGTCGTGCGCCATTTGATTCGTATTGCGAGGTTGTTCAGCTACTCTCAGCATCGATCAAGCATCCGAACCTGATCGCCCACTTGCATCGGCTGCACTAGCCTTGATCCGTCCCACCGAAACCAACACGCTGACAACGATGGTTACGAATTGAAATGGAAGAAAGTACAGCAAAAATGTATTCCCTAACAGCTCCCGCCGCGCGATCCTAATCGCTAGTAAAAAGCCGAGTGGCAAAGCCGTCCGAACGCTTGTCTCGAGCAACATCCGGTGCAGCGGTCTTGGGGCAGCACCGCTCATCGCCAAGGTGACTTGAGAAGTCACCACTGTGACGAGCGAAACACCAACGCCAATGCCCATGAATTCCCAAGCCCGCTCGGGACCACAACACCAAGCTAACAAGCTCAGCACAGCGGCGGTCGCCACGGTGCATACGAGCCACAGCCAAGGGGTGCGTGCCATGGGAATTCAGCGGAAAGTCAATTCAATCCCGACTATCGGGCGGTCGCGTCATCACCAGCAGATGCCACATCCCGAGCACGAGTCCGCCGGCAAAGCCGAGGATGCTGAGCCAGGGCCACCATCCCAATTGCTTATCAATCCATACGCCAATGGTCCCTGGCACCACCATCTCCAAGGAGACGGTCAGAGCACGAGAGAACCACAGTTTGGCGACGGCGAAGGGCGACGTGGGAGGGGGGGTCTTCTGGCGGTCCAAAGGGTGTTTGGATTGCCGATCGACCGTAAATCACCTTCCTCAAACGACTTACATCACACTGGGGGCAACCGCATCACTGCGGCAATCGGCCCCAAGTCTTTACGTGCCAGCAATTTAAGCCAGCGAAAATGGAGCGTCAACGGGCCGGGCAGGGGAATTCGTGAAAAATTTCACAAATAGCTCCTGTTAACGTATCTCATTATTTGGGATGCACTTAGGTCGCGATGGAACAAGAGGAATTGCCAGTTCGAGCGCCACCTTTGTTACCTCGGTGTGCAGATTCTCGCACACTGCGGCCATCCACCCGCAGGCTCACCGCAACCCGAAAACTTTCACAAGTCGTTTCACTGCAATGGTTTACGAACGCAAAACGGCGCATTTTTGGTTGCATTCTGCGGGCATTTCGGTTAATATGCAGAGTATCGGGCGGGAGAATTCTCGCTATTGTGCTATGGCTGTTGCAGGGCCATTGGTTGGGCATAGCGGTGATGTTCAACGAGGTAGAACTCTGCACGGCAGTTTGTCGCGATGGTGCCTCGTCCGTGCTCGACTGCCCTCCAATTACCACACCGTCCCACCCAGCCGCGGCTGCCTCCGCATATAGCTCGCGTGAGGCAAACCAGCGCAGAATCTCAACACAATACAGGTAGCAATGACCGCAGCGACTCTCCGCACTTATACGTGCAAGGACCTCGCCCAGATGGCGAAAAAGGAGGGAGTGACCGGCTGGCACTCCATGCGGAAGGAAGAACTGATTGACGCCCTGGCCAAGGCAGCCCGTCGCCGTAAGCGTAGCGGAGGCAGCCAGGCGTCGGTCGAGCAGAATGGTAAGTCTGCGGCCAATGGGGCCCCCCGACTCTCGCCGGCTCAGCGCCGAGCCAAATCGCGTATCGACGCTCTTCGCACTCGACTGTCGCAGCTCAAGAATATTTCAACCAATCAAGAGGACGACGCCGCAGCCGATACGGACCGCGTTGTCCTGATGGTCCGCGACGCCTACTGGCTGCAGGCCTTATGGGAGGTCAAGCCATCGAGCGTCGAGCGTGCCCGTACTGCCATGGGCCACAACTGGCACGGTGCGAAACCCACTCTGCGCATCTATAAGGTGCTGGAGGATGGCAGTTCGTCACTGTATCGCGACATCGCCATTCATGGCGGGGTGAACCACTGGTACATCGATGTCAGTGAGCCCCCGAGCCACTTCCGCGCCGAACTCGGTTATGGGGGCGTGAACGACTCGTTCTACTGCCTGTGCCGCAGCAGTAAGGTTACTACGCCGACTCCGGGCTCGACGGATGCCGTCA
The DNA here is from genome assembly GCF_024054565.1 of Aeoliella straminimaris. Classification (GTDB taxonomy): domain Bacteria; phylum Planctomycetota; class Planctomycetia; order Pirellulales; family Lacipirellulaceae; genus Aeoliella; species Aeoliella straminimaris. The sequence goes on along the minus strand of NZ_JAMXLR010000095.1, from coordinate 234,303 downwards.
ATGGCAATTGGAGCGATGTCGCCGAGAATGCTGATCGTATCTTTGCCATGAGCGGCGGTTATTCGGCGCAAGGCACCAGCATGGAGTTGCAGCAACTGTTGGAAGAGCGGTTGCAGCGGCGTATGGGACGCCCCACGGAAACACGATTTGGCAACGGTGCCGGAGGTCAAGTGAGCGATCGCGAGGAGCTAAGCTTCGCCGTGGACGCGGAGCTGGTTATCTACGGCGCAACCAATCCCCATGCCCACGTGACGGTGGAAGGCGAGCCTGTCACGCTCCGTCCCGATGGCACCTTCGCAGTACGGATGCATCTGCCCGATCGCCGACAAGTCGTTCCGGTCGTTGCATCGGCCCCCGACGGCGTTGAGCAGAAGACCATCATTTTAGGCATCGAGCGAAACACCAAGGAACTCGAGCCGCTGGTTCGCGACTCAATGCGCTCGCTCTAAGTTCGCATTCCCGCGATTCGCTACGCCTTGTGACTCCCTGGCTCCCGCGCGGCATGGCGATGGCTCCGGAATAGGTCTGTTGCGCCGCCGGCGAGACTTCTACAGAATCGATGGCCGATTCATCGCCGCATTGGCGGCCTGCTGCACTGCACTTCTGTCCCCACTGACCCACGCCAGGCTAACCAGCCAGATGGACGTGAGCCACGGCCGCGTACTCGGCCCCCTCACGTCGCAAGCGGCTGGCAAAAATGGTGATCTCGTCCACCACCTGATTGCCGGCCGCGAAGTCCGTTAGCTTGGCAAGTTCAGATGACAGCGCGGACGTTTCTGCCGGCCGCAAGCTTCGGCCGGCGCGCCCAAGCGTAAGGTGCGGCACGAATCGACGTCGCTCGCCCCGAAAGCCGAGCGGCTGAAGTTGTTCTTCGAGCGCCAAGTGAAGTTTCTCCATCCGTTCGGCCCCCTCGCCGGCGCCAATCCATAGCGTGCGCGGACGGGCAGGGGAGGGAAAAGCCCCGACGCCCTTGGCCTCGAGCGAGAACGGCTCCAAGTCGGCGGCCGCACGTTCAGCGGCACGACACACGTCGTACAGTTCCTGGTCGTCAATCTCGCCCAGGAAGTGCAGTGTCCAATGCAGGTTGTCGCGCTGCACCCACTTCACATTGTCGGCCAGCCTGCGCAAACGCAGCAGAGCCCTTTCGGCCTGGCTGACAATATCGAGCGACGGACCTATTGCGATAAACGTACGTGTCTTGGACATCGAGCAACTATCAGCAACAACAAACCAAAGTGCGGCAACGAATGACGGCCAACTGCCATCAGTTGTACCAGGATCCGGTCAATGCATCGACCGGGCATATGGACAGCATGGTTGTAGTCCAAACAGCCAGTTTGCCGCTCTGACGACCGCCCCGTCTGCTCAGTCGGCGCATTTGCAACCGGCGCAACTCTCGTTCCCCAAGCCCCAGATTGGAAAAACTCTGGCTACATCAGGCCAATTAGCAAAACTTGGATGCTCTGGCCTAAAAACACCTCAACTGCGCATCAAAATTGCAACTCATGTTGCCAAGGCGCCTTGAGAGAGCGAGTGCAGCTACAACGCTGCCAAATCGAACACTTCCTTGCTCGACCTTCAACCAGGTTGGCTTCATTCAAAGGAAAGAGAATAGTTATGCGCAAGTCACTCACTACATTCGCCGGTACACTCGCAGCAGCGGGCCTGTTGACCATTAGTTCCGTATCGATCGGACAAAACACGCCGGAATCGGAAACTCCGCAACCGCCTGCTGCAGCGGAACAATCCGAACAAACAGCCGAAGAGACAGCCGAAAAGGCAGAAAACAACGGGGACGTGGCAAAGGACAAGGCCGCAGAAGATTCGGCCAGCGCTTCTAACGAAGCTGAATCAGCAGCCGATTCGGCAGAAGAATCCGTTTCCAATCAGCAAGAGTCGAACGACAAGCAGCAGCAGGATGCGGTCGAAAACTCACAGGAAAGGTCCGACAACGAATCCAACAACAATTGGGACTCTGAAAAGGATAAGGATACTGACGAGCAAGCGTCGGACGCTGAGAGGAAATCGGACTCAGATGCTCAAGACAAGCTGAACGCGCCGCCAGTCCCTGAGCAGGCACGCGATGCAAACGCTAACTCCAATGCTCCGCGCGATGCCAATTGGCGGATGGTCGGCTACCAGAACCAGTGGTGGTACTACAGCCCGCAGGGTCAATGGATGATTCACCGCGGCGATCAGTGGCGTCCATATAATTCGGCCAATGCTCGCCAGCTGCGATACGAAGATGGTGCGCGAATGACGGCTAATCGTCAATCGCCTCAGCGATACTCTACCGGGTATCGGGGTGTTGAAGAATCGCAGTCGATGGACTCGCAACCAGCAACCACCCGGCAGTCGGCCACACCAGTGCGCTACGACCGCTGTGGTCGAGCGTTCATCTGCCAGAACGGGCAGCGCATCTATGTGCAGATGCAGAACGAAACGCAACCGACTACTGCCAATAAATCGGTGGTAAGCGAGAACGCGAACAATGCTCAACCAACGCTTGCGGATGAGAGAGTCGAATCGCGGTCGTACGATGTGGATGGAGACGCCGATGACATCGGTCGTCCAACACCTGCTCGAGACGAACTGCGCAGCGTGCCGCCCGCTCCTCCAAAGGCTGAGTGAGTGTTAGTCACCTAGAAATGCAAAGCGACGCCAGGCTCATTGCCTGGCGTCGCTTTTTTTGTATTGAGATAGCTTGGAGAGGGCTAGAAGCTGAGCATGTTCTCGTATTCCTGCATCCGACGGTCGATGTCGTCGCGGGTAATGGTTTGCATCCGCTCCAGACCAAATCCTTCCACGTTGAAGCTGGCGGCCAGCGTTCCGTAGGCCATCGCTCGCTTCAGGGTTGTTGGAGAGAAATCATCCTGTTCGGCCAGGTAGCCCATCATGCCGCCGGCAAAGCTGTCGCCCGCACCGGTGGGATCGACCACGTCAGCCGTGGGGTAGGCAGGCAGTACGTAGGTTTCGTGCTCGCTGAAGAACATCGCTCCGTGCTCGCCCTTTTTAATCACCACAAAGCGGGGGCCCATTTCACGCACCGCGTGTCCTGCTTCGACCAGATTCTCGGTGTCGGTCATTAGCTTGGCCTCGCTATCGTTCAGCACCAGGCCATCCAACTCGCGCATCAACTCTTCCAGGTCGTCCCGTTGCGTTTGGATCCAAAGATCCATAGTGTCGGCTACAGCCAGGCGACGCCCCGGCACCTGCTCGAGCACCTTCATCTGCACCGATGGAACACCATTGGCCAGGAACACGTACTTCGCTTGGCGATAGTCTTCGGGTAGGACGGGATCGAACTCGCCAAAGACGTTCAGTTCCACTTCCAACGTTTCGCGGTCGTTCATATTGGGCTCGTATCGCCCTGTCCACGTAAACGTTTTTCCACCTGTAACCTGCGACAACCCGGTAACGTCGATTCCTCGTTTGGCGAGCAACTCGGTGTGCTCGGCGGGCCAATCCTCGCCTACGACTCCCACCAGTCGAACATTGGTGAAGAAGCTCGCCGCGTAAGAAAAATGGGTGGCGGAGCCACCGAGACAATTGTCGCGGCGGGCAGTGGGGGTTTCGATATTATCAATGGCTACAGAGCCGACAACGACTAAAGGCATGTTCTACTGAGGGGGCTAAGGTTTGATTTGCATACAAGCCACTCAGTATGTCGCAAGCCGTAGTTTCACGAAAGCCCCACAGTTGGCACGCGTCGGCGAGCAGGTCTTTGGCAATTTGCGGGACTACTTGTAGAAATTCGTCACAAGGAAGTACTGCGGCCCCCACACCAGCAGAGTGATAGCTGCATGACAACAGAACACGGAGATCCCGGGCCCGGCACCTGCCAGCAGCGTTACCCAGATGGGAAAAGCCATCGAGATCCCCCAGACGAAGACCAGGGCACCACGGATGAACTTGAGCGGCCGGAACGACTGTGGCCACTCGAACAGTCCGCTGCCGGCGGCCAATATCGTCGGCGCTAACATGTAGACAATAGGGACAGACAGGATGCCCCAATATCGCACAACCATGGCATACAAGGCGATCCAGAATGTGATCACCAGCAAACCTGCGATGCGAATTCGAGGTAGTTCGAGCGACCGCATAGCAACTGTCAGGTGGCGGTTCACCCGTTAAGGAAGTTGCACCACTTCGCCGCCGGCACGACTTAACAGTGCCTTGAAGGCATCGGCATCAATGAACTCCGAAATTGCGGTCACATGCCCATCGCAAAAGCCGGCCAGGATCACCCCAGGCCGAATTCCGGTCAGCCCTTTCAGAGGATCACTCTCGTCGAACTTCCAGTCGGTCGGCTTGGTCCACTCCACTGCGGTCTCGTCGTTTACTTCCAGCAGGTTCACTGTATTGGAAGTACCATCGGTAATCTGCGGTAATCGCGTCTGGCGATCAGCATTTTCGAACACCATGCCAGGCCCAATCGGAACAAGGTAGCTTGTTTTGCCCTCGGTAGGATCCAATCTGGAACTTGGACTGGCAAACACCGCAGGCATCTGCGATATCAACGGCTTGTTGTGCTCGCTGTCCCAGGGTTCGTCAAGGTGGAACTGGGAGTAGAGTGTTTGCTGATCGATGTAGGGTAGAATTGCGACTCGCCAGCTCAACAGCGGCTTGCCATCCTCACTGTAAATGGCGTGGGCCGGATACTTTCCCTTAGACGATTCATAATTCAAGAGCCCCAATTCCAGTTGCTTTAGGTTGTTCATCGAAGAATTCCGCCGGGCGGCTTCGCGAGCCGCCTGCACAGCGGGCAGCAGCAGGGCTACCAGGACGCCAATCACGGCGACCGAACCCATTTGAGAGCCACCGCCAGTTGTGTCGAGCAACACGAAGGTGTTGCCTTCCCGCTTGGGCACAAACATGTCGAGATACACACCCATCACCCGATCGCCATAGGCGGCCAGCGACCGTTCAACGGGGTCGTCACTTTCGCGCAACCTGACCATTTGGGGCTCCATCTCCGCCCGCATGTTGTTCCTGGCAAACTCCACCGCTTCATCCAACAGCCCCTCGACTTGCTCCGCATCGAGGTCGTTGGAGGTATGAAACGCCAACCGGGAAGGCATGGATCCATCAAGCGTCAGAGTGAGTTCGCCCGACTGTATCAGCAAAGGGATGTTTAGGAACTTTCTTGCTTCGGGTGGTGCTTCCTGCGACGCTTGCATGAGCCCCAAGTTAATCAGCGGCCGCAGGGCTTCCATGTCGACCGCTACATACAGGTCGTCGGCGGCCGTGTGCTGATCGACGAGTTCGGCAAGCACCGAATCCGCAGGTTCTCGATCCGCCGCCGTGAGTTTGTCGAGCATGCCCTTGCTGGCTGCCACCAGGGTGGTCTCCCTAAGCACCATAAAGCACGGCGCCGAAGCGACTTTGCTTACCAAACAAGGTTTGCCGCCGATCTCTCCTGGCTCGGTATGGGCAGTCAATTCGGGTGACAGCTGTTTCAGATCCCACGACTGGTCCGCCTCGAGGTACAAAGCGTAGTATATGTTCGTGCCCAGCGGGGGCTCGACAACCGCCACTGCGCGGGTGACGTGTGCGAGATCGAGGCCCAAGTACTTCTCGCCCGCCGCCTTCGCCACCTCAGTCGGCAGCAGGGCGTTGGCCGGATTGGTGAGCATTTGCTTCGGCCGCAGGCAAGCAGCCGCCACCGACTGCGACGTTAGCAGCGACTTGCTAACGGCCGGCTTTTGCGCTTGCGCAACAGCCACCGGCGAGAGAATCATGACGAACGTGAGAAACACGCGAAGATGCGAGGCCGTCTTGCGATGGCCCAAAGCCATTGATGTCGGCATGCGAATGCCCCCTAATTAGACTTATGAAGAAGAAGTGGCTGAACGGCTAACCTGACGGGACTGAGCCAGCCCACCCACCGAAGTTCAGTTGGCAAATGTACTGGCGATCAGTCGCAGCAGTTCGTTCAGGTCGACCGGCTTGACGAGGTGTGCGTCGAATCCCGCTGCAAAAGCCTGCTCGCGGTCTTCAAGCTGTCCATAGCCCGTTAGTGCGAACAGCTTAGTTCCACTCAATTGCGAATCGGCGCGCAGGTTTCTGGCCACCTCGTATCCATCCATGCTCGGTAGACCAATATCGCACACTACCAAGTCAGGTTTCAACCTTCGCACCAATTCGACCCCTTCGAACCCATCGATAGCCGTATCTACTTGATGCCCCTCGCGTTCCAGGAATCGCTCCACCGGATAGCGAGAATCACGCCGATCGTCGATAATTACGATACTTAGTGGGCGCGATACCCCAATTTCGACCTTGCTGTCTTCGGCTGCGGCTTCAGTCCGATGCGCGGGCTCCGGCCCGCATACCGGCAGTTCGAGGACGAATGTGCTTCCCGCCCCCGGTCCGTCGCTGGCGGCCGTAAGACTGCCGCCATGCAGTTCTGCCAGCCCCTTGGCAATGGGGAGGCCAAGCCCGAGCCCCCCACGACTGCGGTCGAGCGACGTATCCGCCTGAGCGAAGGGCTCGAACACCGTAGCCATGGCCGACTCGTCCAGCCCGACGCCGCTGTCCTGCACGGATACCTTGGCCGTGCCAGCTTGATCGTCGGCCTGCAATGCCACTCGAAAGTGACCGCCCGCCGGTGTGAACTTGATGGCATTGGTAATCAGGTTGCCAATCACCTGCAGCAATCGGGCGGCGTCGACCCGTGCGAAAACTGGCTCGTCGCTATTGTCCAGCGTGCACTCAACGTCAGCCTCGGCTGCGGTTGCTCGACATACTTCGAAAGCCTGAGCCACGAGTTCGCTGAGTTCGGCCACCTCGAGCTTGAGGTGAATCTTGGACCGCCTAATCCTCGATACATCCAACAGATCGTCAACCAGACGGTTCATCAATTGCGATTGACGATAGATGACGTCGAAGGTTTCGTCGTCAGGTTCAACGGGTACCGGCGACTGACGAACCAATTGCAGCCCACCCACCACGGCCGCCAGTGGATTGCGTAGTTCATGGCCCAGCATGGCGAGGAACTCGTCTTTACGACGATCGACTTCCTTCAATCGCTGCTCCATCTCCAATCGATCGGTGATATCGGTATTGGTACCGAACCACTGCACGACGTTGCCAGTCGAATCGTAGATTGGCTTGGCACGAGAGAGAAACCAGCGGTATTCGCCCTCCCTGCTACGCAGCGGAAAGGTGTCCTCCCAGGGCTTGCCTTCCTGGAGATGCCAGGAGAACTTCTCGACCACTCGCTCCACGTGCTCGGGGTGCTGCACTTTTTGCCATCCCCATCCCTGCATCTCATCGAGCGTCGTACCGGTGTAGTCGAACCAACGTTGATTATACCAATAGATCCAACCGGCCCCGTCGGCCATCCAGGCGAACTGAGAGATGTTGTCGGCCATCGTGCGGAAACGTTCTTCCAACTCCAGACGATCTCGTTCCGCCTTCTTCACTTCGCTGAGATCAAGGATCGTGCTGATGAGTTGAAACGGTTTTCCGCTGCGGTCGCGCATGACGGTTTCGTTGATCATCACCGGCAGTGGCTCGCCCCTCTTGGTAGCCAGCAGGCGTTCCTTCGACCAACGGTCAATACCTTTTTCGACGTTCTCGCGGCTGATCTCCTCAAACGTCTCGCGTTGATCGGCATGAAGCAATTGGGCCGCTTGCATGTCCAGCAACTCGTTACGCGAATAGCCGGTCATTTCGCAAAGTCGGCTGTTCACCACCAATAGGCGTCCGGTGTGGTAATCCAGCTTGGCCTTGCCGCAGTTTGAGTTCTCGAAGAAAGAGCGAAATTCACGCTCGCTTCGCTCCAGCCGCCGATCGGTTTCGTGCCTGGCAGTATGGTCTTGGATAAGGGCAAAGAACCCTTCGACTTGACGTTGCTCATTGAGTCGTGGGACATAGTTGATCTCCACGAACCGCCGACCGCCGCGAACGTAGGGCATCCACTGCTCCACGGAGAATCGCTCTCCAGCGAGCACCCGCTCGAACTGAGCCTCGACCACCTTCACAGCGTCGGTGCCGACAACCTCTTCCACCGAGCGACCAACAATTTGGTCGGTATTCAGCCCGAACCACTCCTGGTAGCCCCGATTGACGAAGCGATACACGAGTCTGTGATCGACATAGCATGCCAAGACGGGCAGCGCATCCAGCAGCGACCGCAGAAGATCGGAATTTCCGTTCTCCTCAAGCAACGGATGTGAAGCTGTGCACAAAGTGTTAGACCTTGCGAATGAGGATAGCCCCTGTCATGCCATGTGCCAAACCGCCATCCGCACCGCGGATTGAGCACAACAGGGCCATTGTACTCAGGAGGGGGACTTTGGACTAGCAACCACCTTTTTCGCCGACTTCTGCCTATTTTCTCTGCGATTTTCCCCAGGTGTCACGGAGCGTCACCGTGCGATTGAATATCGGTTTCCCCGGTTTGGAATCCACTGAATCTGCGACAAAATAGCCCACCCGTTCGAACTGGAACGACTCGCCGCTGGTTGCATCCGCCAGCGAAGGCTCCAGCTTGGCGATGGTGGTTTCCAGAGAACTGGGGTTCAGATTGTCCAGGAAGCTACCACCCTCGGGCGCGACATCCGGGATCTCAACGGTAAACAGGTGATCATACAAACGCACCTCGCAGTCGAGGGCCGAATCGGCATCCACCCAGTGAATTGTGCCTTTTACCTTTTTGCCATCCACCTGGGCCGTTGTGTCGGGATTGAACGAGCACTTTAGCTCGGCCACCTTGCCCTCCTTGTCCTTTACCACCTCCTCGCAGATGGCAATTCCCGCACCACGAAGCCGTACGGCGCCGCCAGGCTTGAGTCGGAAAAACTTCTTGGGGGCGTCTTCCATGAAGTCCTCCTGCTCGATGAAAATCTCGCGCCCCATCTTCACCTTCCGTTTTCCTTCCTCGAGTTTCTGCGGATGATTGGGGACCTCCAACTCCAGTGGTTCGCCAGGCTGCACGTTGGTTAGTACCACACGCAGCGGCCGCATGACCGCCATGCGACGCATGGCTCGTTCGTTGAGGTCTTCGCGGATGGCATCCTCCAGCCAGGCCATGTCGATGGTGCTGTTGAACTTCGCCACTCCGATACGTTCGCAGAACGCCCGCATCGCCTCGGGGGTGTAACCGCGTCGGCGGAGACCACGAATGGTAAGCATCCGCGGATCGTCCCAACCGGCGACATGCCCTTCCTGCACCAATTGAAGGAGTTTTCGCTTGCTCATCACCGAGTAGGAGAGATTCAGCCGGGCAAATTCGATCTGCCGGGGGGGGTGAATCTCGAGTTGCTGGATGAACCAGTCGTACAGCGGGCGGTGGTTCTCGAACTCCAGCGTGCAGATGGAATAGGTGATGCCTTCGATCGAGTCGCTCTGACCGTGGGTATAGTCGTACGAGGGATAGATGCACCAGTTGTCGCCCGTGCGATGATGATGGGCATGTTTGACGCGATACATCACTGGATCACGCAGGTTCAAGTTGGGCGAGGCCATGTCGATCTTCGCTCGCAGCGTACGGGAGCCATCGGGAAACTCGCCCGCTTTCATCCGCTCGAGCAGATCCAAGTTTTCTTCTACGCCACGCGTGCGATAAGGGCTGTCTTTACCGGGCTCGGTCAACGTGCCTCGGTGCTCGCGCATCTCCTCGGCCGTGAGATCGCACACGTAGGCCTTGCCATTTTTGACCAGCTTGACGGCCCAATCGTACAGTTGGTCGAAATAGTCCGATGCGAAGAACAACCGGTCTTCCCAATCGCCGCCAAGCCAACGGACGTCGTCGATAATCGAGTCGACGTATTCCTGCTCTTCCTTGGCCGGGTTGGTGTCGTCGAAGCGCAAGTTGAACTTGCCCTCGTATTCATTGGCAAGGCCAAAGTTCAAGCAGATGCTCTTGGCGTGACCGATGTGCAAGTAGCCGTTGGGCTCGGGAGGAAACCGGGTGTGCACCACGACCTGGGGGTTCTTAGCCCGATCGGCATCGATAATCTGCTGAATGAAATTGCGGGACGGGCGGGAGGTTGGGACAGAAGGGGATTCAGCGGGCATTGGGTATTTCCTGAGGGCAGTCGGCGGCGGGACTCCTGAACGCTCCGCCTGGCACAACCTAAGTAGTGTAACAAAAGCACCTTAGGTAGAGTACGGCAGTTCCCTCGGCTGCCCAACCGCCGAAGATTGGGGGCTCGCTGCTTGCCGCGGGGCGTATCGTGCAGATAATAAGTGGTCGTTGGCGACACCGTCGGATCGCGGAAGTGAAAAAAGGAGCGAGACATGAGACATATCCAATTCTCCGTCCTGGTAATGGCAGCCTTGGTGGCCCTGATGTTCGCGCCCTCGGCCGACGCTCAGGTGTACGGCCAAACGGTCTTTTACTCGGCTCCAGCTGTGACTGTCGTTCAGCCCAGCGTCGTCCGCCGCCCTGTGCTTCGGCCGTTTACCACGGTGGTAACGCCAGCAGCCCCAAGGGTTTACGTTGCACCGCAACCGGTGGTCGTGGCGCGGCCGACGATTCCCGTGGTGCCGGCTGCCCCCATGGTGACCACCCGTTATCGACCGATTTTGGGTGGCACCGTCACCCGAACGTGGTATCCTTAGGGCTCTTCTCTGAGCTCTACAGCCTGTTCGGAAATCCTCATCCTGCTTTGCGTGTCACGCATGCGCGGAGCCCCCTGCGTACGAAGGGTAGGCCCATGGAACTCGTTCGAGTCGTCCAAGGCGACATCACCAAGCTCGAAGTTGATGCCATCGTAAATGCGGCCAACGAGCAAATGCTCGGCGGAAGCGGAGTCGATGGCGCCATTCATGGCGCAGCCGGCCCGCAGCTCCGCGAAGCGTGCGAGCAGGTCGAACAGTGGCGTCCCGGCGTACGCTGTCCCACCGGCGAGGCCCGCATCACGCCCGGCTTCAACTTGCCCTCCAAATGGGTAATCCACACCGTGGGCCCCATCTGGCACGGCGGCGGTTACGGCGAATCCAATTATCTGGCCAACTGCTACCGCAACTGCCTGCAACTGGCCGTAGAGCACGACGTCCGTTCGCTCGCCTTTCCAGCCATCAGCTGCGGCGTGTACGGTTTTCCCGCCAATCGGGCTGCGATGATCGCTCATCGCGAAATAGCCAGCTTCACCATGGTCGAAGACTTTTTCGACGAAATCCTGCTGGTAGCTTTCGACGAGGCCATGTGCCGCGTCCTGCAATCGGCCACGGCCAGTGTCTGAAGCCGCTGCCACGTGGTGAGCCGTTCCGCAATCAGCATCCAGCAGTGCTATACTGACCCCCGCGCTGCCGGTACGCTTCTGGCACGCCACAGACAGCTATCTCGTTGAGGAGGGGCTCTCACCGATGGGACGACTCGCACTGTCGCTTGCTGGATGGATTGCTTTGACCGCTGTCGCCGTCGCCGATGAAGTTTCGACCGGCGCTGAAACGCTTCCGCTAAAGGTCACGGTGACCGGTGCAGGGGGAACTCCCGCCGCTGGCGTCGAAGTTTACGCCAATGCGTTTCCCCCACGGCAGACCCCCTCTGCAACCACCGACAGCGAAGGGCTGGTGACGCTGAATATTGCGCCCAAGCAGGTGTCGGGTCTAACAGTCTACGCGGACGACGGCCAAAACATGGGGCAGGTGCAGTTACCTTGGACGCAAGAGCTGCCCGAATCGCTGAAGCCAGTCTCCATCGAGCTCGCGCCAGCGCGAACGATGAAAGTCCGCGTGGTCGACGAATCCGGTACCCCAGTGGGGGATGCCACGGTTCTGCTGCAGTCAAGTTTCCGAGATGTGTTTAGGGGCACTACAGACCAACAGGGTAGGGCCGCCTTGCGTGTTCCGCATAGCGCACCGCGGCAAACCATCGTGGCCATGAAACCCGGCCTGGGACTGGATTATTTTGCTTTCACCTATCCCGGCATGCCCAAGACGGATCCCAACTTGCTGCCTCCGACGCACGACGAACCCATCGAACTGGTTCTCAACGGCAGTCGCGAGGTGATCGTCGAAGTTGTCGACCAGGATGGCAACCCACTCGCGGGAGCCAAGGTCTATCCCTGGTTGTACCTCAAACCCGACAAGGGCGCGGACCTCAATCTGAGTGGGATGCCCGAGTTCCAGTACACGACCGACGACTCGGGACGTTGCACGTTCGAAGTTCCCGCCGATCTCAGTCGCGTCACCACGATCTGGGCCCGCATGGAAGGCTACTCGGCCACGGAGCGCGCAAACTACGACCCCAAATCGCTCGAACCAATTGTCCAGGCGACGCTGGTCCAGATGGTCTCTCTTAGCGGTAAGGTGGCCTTGCCCGAAGGCGTGCAGGGATCTGACATTACCATCAACATTGCAGGCGATGGCCACGGCTTTGACAACTTTCGCCAGCAATCGGTGGCCGCCAACGACGATGGCAGTTTCGAGGTGCTGGTAAGTCGCAACATGTACTACCAACTCGTTGCTGGCGATAACAAACAATGGGCATCTCCTGGCGTGAACCTGGTCGTGCTCGACCAGGACCTGGACGGCGTACGGCTGCGTCTGGTGCCGGCCACCCGAGTGCATGGCCGTGCTCAGATGGCAACGACCGGCGAACCTGTGTCCAACTCCCGACTGCGACTTAACCAGAAGACCATCAATAGCTACTACGAACTCCCCGACTCGGAGAAGATCCCGAACCCAACCGACTCACGACTCGCTATCAGTCCGGGCCTTGGCGAGTGGACGCAAACCGACGCAGAAGGCAAGTTCGAGTTCTTCGTAGGTCCCGGCTCGTACTACCTATCCGGTCTCGAAATGGTAGAGCGGCCCAGCTTTGTGGTCGGCGGCGAAACCGAGAAGGAAGTGCTAGTCCAAGTCACGCCCCGGCAGTTCGAGAAAGATCGTATTGTGAAGGGGAGGGTGCTGCTGGCCGGTGCCGCTCAGCAACCGGTGGCGGCGGCCCGCGTGTTCAGCTACCCCCTTGATGGTTTCAGCGGTCAACACATCCGTGCAGTAGGCGACGCAGAAGGCTGGTTCGAAACTCGCCTCATCGGCGGACCTCACTACCTGCATGCCAGTGCGACTGTCGATGGCAAGCGTCACGCCGGCATCGCCCGCATTACACCCGATGACGAAATCTATGAAGTATCCATCGCGCCTGCCGCCAAACTCATCGGCAGATTCATTGATGAGGAACTGGACGTCCCGCTCGAGAATCGAAAAATCCGTTGTGCCATTCATATTGAGTATCCAGATGGCATTTCTACCGAAGCCTTTGGGGGATCGGCCACTACCGACGAGCATGGCAACTTCGAAATCGACGGGCTCGTCGTTGGCCGGACCTATCGCCTGACAGTTACAGTGGAAGTAGACGCAGATGGCAGTGGCCGCTCGTTCGGCTACGCCGGCGAGGTCACTCCCACCAAGCCGGGTACGTTCGAGCAAGAGTTCCATGGCTCGGCGCTCGACTTTCCGCCCACTTTCACACCCATCGGCCAATAGCAATAGCTACATCGGTACTTCAATCGAGCGTCAGCTCGACAGTGTTCCCTCCTTCGCTCAAATTAACTTCGGCCGTAACTTCACGTCCGTTGGCCTCGGCGGTCACTTTGTATTGCCCCTTAAATCCACGCACGGTGATTTCACCTTGATCGTTGGTGGATGTCTGCTCATCGGTCCACCACTGGTCGAACACCAGGTCGACGTAAGCCTGGCCATGCGGTCGGATGCTCCATTCCTTGCTAAATAGCGCGGCCTCGGGCTGGAAGTGCGCTCCGGCCCAGAATCCCCACTGCACGATGTTATCGATCGACTCATGAGCGAAGGCCGCTGTGAAAAAGTCCCGCAGGTACCTCGCCTGCAGTTCACGATTGGTCGTGCCGAAGTCGAACTCGGTGATCTCCATGCCGAGCCCGAGCGCGGCGAAGCGGTCGAAGATGGACCACAAGTCTTCGGGGCCCGTCAAATTGCCCTCACGAAAGTGCCCTTGAATTCCGAGTCCGTCAATCGCCGCTCCAGCCTGCTGCAGTGCCCGCAACTGGTCGAAGAACGTTTGCTGACTCTTGGTGTCGGTCGCACCTCCGGTGATCACGATGTCATACTCATTGAGAACCAGCTTGGCCGACGAGTCGTGGGCGGCCAGCACGCTCTTGACCTGGTTGAACCAGTCGACCATCGCGGCGTTGCCTTCGTCCAAGGCGTCCATCAACAGGTGGTTGGCGCGGGGTTCGTTCACCACGTCCCACGTCACGACCTTGCCAGCCGTCTGCCCCACGACATCATCGATATGCGCAGCGATGGCCGCGCGCAATGCCTGTTGCCCCTCGGCATCGAGCGGCTCGCCCGACTGCAGAGTCGGCTCTACCATGTCGAGAATCGGTTGCGGCAACCATCGCTCCCCCGGCCAGATCACGTTGTGACCTCGCACGGGCAGGTTGTGATCGGCTAGCCAGTCGAGCGCGGCGAGCGTGTTGTCTTGCGACCAATTGGCCGAGCCGTACGCCCCTGACCACGCCCGCCATTTCAGGGCGTTCTCGGTGGTCGTCAGGTTAAACAGTTCCAATAGTTTCTGGCGGTACTGTTCGGCATCAGCCCCCTCGGCATTGATCCACGACGTGGCGATGGCCGACCCGAAACCGAACTCATGCCGCTGCATGGCCACGTGTACCTTCGCGCCCGGTACCACATGGCCCTCCGCGTCGCGGACCACAACGGTCAAATTGGCTTTGCGATTTGCTTCGATCCGCCGCTCGGCCTCGGTGTACCACGCTTCGTCCGGCGCACCGGGATAGGCCAGGTCCGTCTCGACGGTGATGCGGTCGAACGAAATATCGAAACTTCCCACCGCCGAGCCGTAGTCGCCGACAATCTGCATCAGGCGGACCTTACTCAGATCGAAGGTCCCCGGATGGTCAACGTTGCGTATGACAAAATCGGGATTGGCCAACGTGGCCAGAGATGCCCCGTGCTGTTTGACATCTGCTGGCAGTTGCTGGACATCGAACCGCCACTTCGCGGCGTGGGAGTTGACGTCGTACAGCTCGAACTCGAACCAGCGAGCTCGATTGGAAGCATTGACCGTGAAGTCAATCTTCACCCGCGAGTCGGCAAAGTCCGTGAAGTCGATTCCCTCACCCAGATAGATGCCGGCGCCACCCGCTCCGTTGGCGATATCGAATAGCCGCAGGGAGCTGTCACCGGGCTCCTGCTGGAAGTCGCCGAAGGTGTGCCCGAACTCCGCATTATTGAATTCGGAGAAGGCGTACTCGTAGCCAACGCTCGTCGTAGAGATGTAGCTGAGTGCGACAAACAGCGTCGCCTGAAAATAGAAAGCAGCGTGGTGGTGCCTCATGGAAGTGCTCCTCGGCTCGGACCTCCCCCGCGCCGATTGTAGGGCACGCTAGCGGTTGGTCCAAGCTCACAGGGCCTTCCATGGCCGAATTCTATCTTGCTCCTATTGTCCTCAATATGCCTTAGGCGGCCCTGCGTTCGGGTTCAGGCATCTGGCTTGCACTTGGTGGTTGGTAGGCCATGTGCTCGGCCTGCCACCTTCGCCAGTAGGCCAGCCGCTGCTCGGTCCGTTTGCGACGTCCCAAGTGCAGCGCGAAGTCCAACAGTCGTGGCATGAAGCGTTTGGCAAAGCACATCAAGCAGGCGACGGGCTCCATCACGACGCGGGCCTTGTTCTTGCGAATTGCTTTGACCGCAGCCTTGGCGACGCGATCCGGTGTGGTGGTGGCCCAGCGAGGTGGTTTCTTGCGCTCTTCGTAACCGTTGGGAATCGAAGCGTCGAACAGATTCGTCCGCACCAATCCAGGGCACAGCGCCGTGACCCCTACGCCTTGCACGCCATACTCGCTGCGGAGCGACTCGGTGTAGCCCACCAGGCCGAACTTTGAGGTGCTGTACGCGCAGACCTTTGGTAGCCCCACCAGTCCCAACACGCTACATACATTCAGGATGTGCACATCGGGTTTGCACAACAGCATTGGCAACAGTTCTTGAGTGAGCCGTATGGGAGCGTACAGGTTGACGTCCAGCACGCGCTGCCAAAGCTCGGGCTCCATCCTGTCGGTCATGCCGCGATAGGTGATGCCGGCGTTGTTCACTAGGATGTCGACACCGTCGGGCAGTGCAGCGGCGAACTTCGCCAGCTCGACGATTTCCTCGGGATGCGCGGCGTCGTAGCAAAACGTGTTAACGCCGACGCCCAGTTCGCCAGCCATCTGGGCGGTTCGGGCCATGCCAGCCTGATCGCGATCGGCCAGCAGCAAATGCACTGCCTGCCGAGCGAGCTCCAGCGCAATCGCCTGCCCGATGCCCGATGCTGCCCCTGTGACAAGAGCTCGCTTACTTTGCAGTTGTTTCATCGATTCCTGAATTTGCTCGTAGCAGCTTGGACCCGATCGAGTCGAAGCTGCTGCAAACCTGAAACGTTGGTTCTACGCAGCCGGACGCAGCACTTCGGTGGCCACGCCGGTACGCTCCAATTCGTAGTCGGGAATCGTGCGGCTCAGCTTGTAGCGATCTTCGCCACGCAGCACCGCAACGCCCCACTTGTCCAAGTGATACTTGCCGCCGTTGTAAACGCTGCGGTAGTACTTCTTGTCGGTGTAGACCGGCACGCTGGTCGGAATCACCCGCAGGTTGAACGCCAGACGGTGGCGGTCCGTGGTATTGGGGCCCGACCCGTGGATGCAGCGTTCGGTGAAGATGATGAACTGGCCCGGCTTGACCGGAACCTCCACCGCGCGAGCTTCCTCTTCCTTGGTGTACTCCAGTGAGAAGTCGGCTTCGTAGAAGCCTTCCTCGCCGCCAAACGTGATCGGACGAATTGCGTTGTGCGTGCCGGGCAGGAACCGCAGGCAGCCGTTGTCGTGATGCGTCTCGTCCACCGCCACCCACACGGTGAGCTGGAAGATGTCGTTCAGGTTCGGCGGGAAAATGGCCGGATCCTGATAGTCCTCCACCATGAAGGTGCTGGCCTGGTGCCATTGAATCGATGGCGATCCCGGGCCCTTGTAGAAAATCTGCGAACGCCACGTTAAGAGGTCCGGTCCCAGAATCTGGGCGATCCGCTCGGTAATGGCGGGATGCTTCATGTAGTTCCACAGACGTGGCATCTCGAAGTGACGATCCCGCGGCGTGACAAAGCCGTACGTTTCGCTCTTCGTGTTCTCAACTTCCAGCAGCTCGTTGCGGAAGTTCTGCATCTGCTGCGGGCTGAAGGCGTCGAACGGTCCGATGAAGCCGTTGGTATAGAACGACTTGAGCTGATCGTGGCTCAAGCGGTACTCCGGCGCCACTTCCGCTTTGGGAGCAATCACCTTCGGTTGCTGGAAATAGCAAGGCTGATCGATGAACGCCCGTAGCACGCCCGACTTCAGGATCATCGAGAACATCTCGTAATCCCAGTTGTTGACGATGCTCTTCAGATCGCGGGGCAAAATCTTGCGAGGCAGCCCCAGTGCCTTCCAGGCACACAAACCAGCCAGGCCACCCATGATCGGCAAACGCTGCCACAGGGGACGCAACTTTGGCTTCATGTTCATCGCGACAAAACTCCGGTAGATCGGTGGGCAAAGTTCGCGGCGGCGAACCTTCCGTCGTTCGCTCTCGGCCGCGGGTGGAACCTTCGCGGTAATTACACAAAGTATCGGTCGTACGGAATAGCGAAATTAGACCGACTTGGCAGAAAGCAATGCCAGCACGAGCCGTCCGGCAGCGTTTAGTTGTTACCCCAGATCCGGGATCTACGTTCGTGGGCCCAAAACTCGGGAGGTTTTGTCGCACCCCCCGAATGGTTAAGCCTATAAAAGCAGTGGTTTAACTAGTTCGAGGGTGCCAAAACCAGCCGCGTTGTTCTCCGCATGTTTCACCCGTCTCGCATGTTGGCCCAAAACTCTGCTGCTGTCCCAAAACTCCGTTAGTGGCCCTTCGCTCCACGAATGAGCGTAACGCCCCCCAGGCACTCATTCGCGGAGCGAAGGGTCCGATACACTCACCTAACTTCCAGACGACCAGGGGCCTGACGGCCCCCGCTCGCCACTTAGATGTGCACATAATGACACGCGATTATTGGACCAATTGTGCGGGCGATTTCTACGGCGATTTTTTGACAACCGCGGTTTTGGCGGAGCAGCGTATGAAATCACCACAGTGAGTGCGGGGAACGGAGAGGCAACCATTTCTTAACCCTCCCGCTTGCGGGAGGGTCGGGCTCTCAGGCCCGGGGAGGGAATTGAATCTCACGCGAAGGCACGACAACACGACGGAAGTGTGAATCGCAGGCGGTGGAGCATCATCCCGCCGCGGCATGAATGCAGAAGGGCAGGGAAGTGAGTATACTTCGGGAAGAGACGCTATCGCTCGTCCCGAAATAACTTAGCCTCCCAAAGGTGCTGCGGTCGTGATTCCAAGAAAGCTGTCTGAGGCTGACTTTCACGCCACGTTCGCGTCACCAATGCAGAACGTCACGCAAACAGCCACGGAGGTGATTGATATCTGGCCATACGTGCAAGTGGTCCCCCTCGATGACTTACTCGGTAACGCTATCCACGATCAATTCATCGAGAAGGTCTACAGAGATGCATCCAATCGCTATGACCATGTCCTCGTTATGACTCGCACCAAAAACGTCTTCTTAGTCATCGTTGTCGACTTAGAAGCAAAAGCCATCTTTGGCCATCACTTACTAGATCTCAATGAGAAGTACGGTCTACCTCCAAATCCATAGCTCGCTGTAGAGATCGACTTCATACCATGAACCCCTTCACCTCCCCACAAGCCAAGTCGGCCCCCGATCCCTCCGCCATGCCCGCCACCATGACGGTGCGGCGTGGATTCGTGATCACGATCCTCAGCGCCCTGGGATTCGGACTGGCCGGTGGACTAATTGGGTTCGTCCTGGGCACCGTCACGCCAAGCTACTACCGCGCGGTGTTCGATATCCCACCCGAGTCGTCCCTCAACCCCGTGCACGTCGGCTTGGGGCTGGGCTTCACCCAAGGCCTGATACTTGGCATGTTCGTGGGACTGGCAATCGTGCTGATCGTGGCGTGGCACGAATCGCGGGTGTCGCGGTTTCGGTAGAGCAGGAATACTGAATCCACTTTTCTCGGGTTCGACACTTATCGCACCGAATGACTGGCAACGGTTGACGAAGCCGTAACAGGCGTCGGACAATTGATTGCGAGGGTCGTCTGTCTTTCTTTTGCGGGGTCGCCATGAAGTCGTTCAAGTTAAGTGCCCTGCATACCTTGGAGTTGCGGGAGGTGCCAGCTCCAACGCTGCAGCAGGATACCGATGTGCTGATCAAGATGGGGGCCGTGGGCGTGTGTGGCTCCGACCTGCACTACTACACCACAGGCCGCATTGGGGACCAGGTGGTGGAGTATCCTTTTACCGTGGGGCACGAATGTGCGGGCACGGTGCTGGAGGTCGGTTCCCAGGTATCGACCGTGGCTGAGGGCGACCGCGTCGCGATCGAGCCTTCGCTCTCCTGCGGTACCTGCGACCAATGTCGCACCGGGCGAGAGAACACTTGCCGTCACAATTTGTTCCTGGGTTGCCCCGGACAAGTCGAGGGTGCCCTTGTCGAGCAGTTGGTGATGCCCGAGACAAATGTGTTTCGCGTTGCAGAGGACTTCGATTTCGGTGCGGCGACGTTCTCCGAACCACTGGCGATCGGAGTTTACACCGTACAGCAGTCGGCGCTCGAGCGGGAGCACGCCATCGGCATTCTGGGGATGGGACCGATCGGCCACTCGGTGATGCTGCCAGCGGTAGACATGGGATGCCGCGCGATTTATTGCACCGACAAAGTCGACTATCGCTGCCAGGCAGCCTGCGAGGCCGGGGCCACCTGGGCTGGCAATCCTAGCCGCGAAGACGTAGTCGCCGAAGTCCTCGCCCGTGAGCCAGCAGGCCTCGACATTGTGTACGAATGCTGTGGCCAACAAGCGGCTCTCGATCAGGCGATAGAACTGCTGAAGCCAGGCGGACTGCTGATGATCGTTGGCATTCCCGAGTGCGATGCAGTGAACTTCCCGCCGCACCTGATGCGCCGCAAGGAACTGACGATTATGAACGTCCGCCGCCAGCGAGGTTGTGTGCCGGCAGCACTCCAGCTGATCGCCAGGCACCGGGCGAAAGTGGACAACCTGCTGACGCACCACTTCGCTTTTGACGACACAGAAGCGGCTTTCGACCTGGTGGAACACAAACGCGATGGCGTGATCAAAGCGATTATTGAGTTTTAAGGAGAGTCCGTAGCGGGTCACGAGGTAGCGCGCACCAAAATCGTGGCCTGGCATGAGTCGCGGATGTCGCGGTTTCGGAAAGACTGGACCTTAGTTGTCTCAGGTAATGCTCTATGAAATTCTCTGGAATGTGTTCAAACTCGCTCCTTATTTTTGTGTGCCTATGCATGCCCCAGCTCGCGAACGCGGACAGGTTAGCTCAGGTTGAAGCGTTAAAGAGCCAGTACGAGGAGGTCGCGGAGGACTGGCGCGGCAGCTTCACTCCCCTTGAAGGACGCGAACGGCTCTCGACTGAACAAAGCATCCAAGCCTACAACGAGTGGCCAGCGTGGTCTTTTCTGCCTCGGTTCTTGAAGCTGGCAACAGAAAATCCTGATGACGACGCAGCGTATGAGTGCTGCCAGTGGATCCTGCAATGTATTAACGCAGTGGGCAATTCGGAGCAAAGAGCATTTTCCGCGGACCAAATAGTCTGGCACATCCTGGCCATGCACCAGACTCACCGCGACGAACTGCCTCTTCTATGCCTGCAAGCCGCCCAATTTCCCGGCCCCGGGCGAGAGCAGTTTCTGCGAAAGCTACAAAACGATGCCGACTCTTCACATAAAGTCCAAGGGTTTGCAATCACGGCTTTGGCGGAGATGTTGTCTCAGAAGTATGAAATTGCCTCCACTCGTCAGCGGCGTCGTGGCCACGGCTCATCCAACGAATTCAACGAGTACGTCCGTTCGAGAGAGTGTCCGAACTGGAAACTGTACATAGAACAAGGCAAGCCGGAGGAGTATCGGCAGGATGCCATCGAGTTATTTCGTGAAGTGCTGTCGAGACATCAAGATATCCCGGTGTCAATCACCGCTCCGTCCTTCCGCAACCTCGACACACTCGGCGAGAAAGCCGCCCAGAGTCTTTATGCCCTGGAACATCTAATCGTCGGCACCGAAGCCCCGAACATTTTGGGTACCGACCTTCACGGCAAACCGCTCGACTTGAGGGAATATCGCGGTAAGGTCGTCGTGCTGTCGTTTTGGTTCCCCGAATGCGGTCCCTGCCTTGCTTTGGTGCCCGAAGAGAAGAGGCTGGCCGAAACGTTTCAAGATCGCCCCTTCGCTCTACTTGGCGTCTGTCGCGCAGAGCAGCGTGAGGAGGCTCTTGAGGTGGCTGACAAACACTCCATGGACTGGCCCATCTGGTACGATGGCCCGGAAGGCCCCATCGTCCGCGACTACAACATACTCTCCTGGCCCACCATTTACGTCCTCGATCCCGAGGGACGCATCGTGGAGAAGAAACTACTCGGAAAGGACCTCGAAGATCTTGTGGCCAACCTGCTCGACAAGAAGGAGAAGCAGGGAAGGTAGGTCTCGCAGGTATCAGTGGATACGTCACGCTCATATCGAGCTTCTGGCGTTCGTGGCGACAACTTCTCGCGTAGCCACCACCACGTTCCCTCAGGCTCCACCAGGTGATCGAGCCTCTTCACCCTCGCCCCCTTCCCCCGATCGCTCAGAGACAGATTCTCGTCCACGTAGCAATTCTCGCGTGAAGGTCTCGGGGGAGAGGGGAATTTTGTCTGCCAAGCCATCGTGCTGGGGAGCCCCGGCGGTTACAATAAAACGTACGGAACAAGGCGTTTTTGCGTGATTGGGAACAGACGAGTTGATGGCATCTTTGAGTCGAGTTTGGCGGTGTGGCCTGGGGTTGGCCCTGTTGGTGGGGATCTGCCCTGCGGTGCGCGGTGTGGAACTCGCCACGCTGCAAGCCTGGGGTATGGAAGTCGCGCAGGAGATTGAGTCGACGTTGCGGCTCGAACGGTCCAGCCTCTACGCGGAGACTGCCAATCTGGGCGGTGGGCAGTACGGTGGAGCCAACGGTCGGGCGTTCGTGTGGCCGGCCGCCACGCAGTTTCGGGTGCTCGATTCGCTGGTGCAAATCGATCCAACGACCTACGCTCCAGAATTGCGAGCGTTCTCCAACCAACTGCGTAACGACTACTGGCGCAATGGCGGCTACAGCGCCGTGGCGTTTGCCAGCGATCACTACTACGACGACAACGGCCATCTGGTGGTCTCGATGGTCGAGGCCTACAACCTGACCGGCGACGAGGTGTACAAGACGCGGGCCATCGAAACCTACGACTTTGTGCTCTCGGGCGAGGACGACGCCGGCGGAGGGGGCATCTACTTCCGCCGGGGCGACTACGGCTCCAAAGACACCGTCTCCACGCTGCAAGGAGCCCGGGCCGCGGCGATGCTGTACAACGCTACGGGCGAACAGCAGTACCTGGACGACGCCGAGCGGCTGATGGAGTGGACCAATTCGCACGTGCAACAGGCAGGCGGCCGCTACTGGCAGCGATTCCGACTCGACACGATGCAGGCCGATGGCGTCGACATCGTCAACGCCACGGGCATCGGCATTTCGGCCAACATCGAACTTTACGACGCCACCGGCGACTTAGCCTACTTGCACGAAGCACAACGAGTTGCTTACTCGGGTGTTGGTCGTTTTTTCAACAGCTCGACCGGCGCGCTCAACGACGAAAGCTACTGGGCCTTCGAAATGGTCGACGCCCTGAACGACCTTTACCTGCGGGACGGTAATCGCTCCTGGCGCAGCGCCGTGCATGGCGCGATGGAGTGGATGCACGACAACAAACGCGATCCCAACGGGCACTATCCCTTGTTCTGGGGACGCGAGGGGGTGCAGACCGAAACGCTCACCGAGTGGAATCTCAACGAGCAAGCGGCCGCCGCGCGGGCGCTGTTGGATACTTCGGTGACCGAATTGCTGCCGGGCGATTTCAACGACGACGGGGTGGTCGACATGGCCGACTACGTCGTGTGGCGCAATAACGTTGGCGCCCATCGCGGCACTCTGCCCAACGACACCAGCCAACAAGTGGTCGGCACGACGCAATACCTCGCCTGGAAACGCAACTTCGGCGCAACCGACTCCTCAGCGCCAAGCTCCTTGGCAGCAGCGGCCGTACCCGAGCCAGCAACCCTGCTGCTATGGGTGGCCGCCATAGCGCTGCTGACGTGCGGCCGACGTCCTGCGTAGTGTTGTGGCCGCCCCGGCATTACAACGGTATACTCTCTGGCACTGCGGCCTCCGCTGGAGGCGCAAGCATCGCACTCTTGAGTTGGCACAGCGTCAGCCACTAAGACGCAAAGCATGCCCGGACGCGTGGAGGTCCGCGAAGGAGAATCGATTCAATCCGCCGTTCGGCGCCTGAGCCTGGTGGTTCATCGCGCCAGCAGGCGCCCATGGTACAAGTCGAGGCCAGGCTGTTATCTGAAGCCGAGTGAACGACGCCGCAACAAAGAAGCCCTCCGCAAACGGAATGCCAGGCGCGCGGAGCATCGGCAGCCGGGCGGACCAGTGACGGTCTATTTATCGCTCAGACAACAACTGGCGACGCGAGACGTGTTCGAGCTTCGAAAGCCAAACAAACACCCCAGCCCAAGGATTTCACTCGAGATTGACCGGGTGATCGAGCCCTAGCACCCACTTGCGGAAGTTGCCTTCCCCCACATTCATGGCCGCCGAAGCCAGAGGGGCAAATTGCCGCGCGAGGTGCGAAAGCTTGGTGCGGCCGCGGGCGACTTGCGTCATCTGCTCGACGCGGCGAACCACCGAGTGCACCACCGGACTCCGCAGTCGATGGTAGTCGCCCAACCGGCCCGCAGCCACGAGGTGGGCGAATACGTAGGCATCTTCGATGCCGAGATTCATCCCGCGCCCGCCCAATGGCGAGTGCAGGTGCGCCGCATCGCCCGCGAGGGCCACCGGCCCTTCGGCGAACTGGCTGGTCACGCAGTGTCGCAGATGGAATTCGCTCTGCCAGCGGATGGTCCCCGGCGTGGTGTTTCCAGGAAGGTAGTCGGTCACTGGCAGGACATTGCCTGCCACCCGCCATAGGTTGTCGGCCATGCAAAGCATGAACACCGCGCCCTCGTCGTGCCACTCGAGGTGGGCGTGGTCGGTGGCCAGGTCGGTCTCGAGCTCCAGATCGATCACCATCCACGGCTCCGCGAAGTGATCGCCGAGGTACTCGAAGCCAAGTTGCTCGCGGACGGTACTGCGAGGACCATCGGCGCCGAGCAGAGCATTGGCCTGGTAGCTTTCCGATTCGCCGTTGGGCAGGGTTAGGCTGCAGGTGATACTGCCGTCGCCTTCGATTTTCAGCGACTCGAAATGCGTATTAAACTCAACCGGAATGCCCCGCTCGATCACGGCGTCGGCCAACGCCCGCTCGCTGTCGGCTTGCGAATGGACGAGCATAAAAGGGTACTTGTGGTCGACCTTGGTGAGATCGCCTGCAAAGATCACTCGGCCATGCCGCCACAGATTCATGCCGCGCATCTTGTGGCCTTGCCGCAACAACCGCTCCGTTACGCCTGTCGATTCCAACAGGCTGAGCGTCCGCGGATTGACGCCGAACGCCTTGCTGTGCTCCGACAAGCCACTGTGTTGCT
Organism: Aeoliella straminimaris; assembly: GCF_024054565.1. Taxonomy (GTDB): domain Bacteria; phylum Planctomycetota; class Planctomycetia; order Pirellulales; family Lacipirellulaceae; genus Aeoliella; species Aeoliella straminimaris. The sequence goes on along the minus strand of NZ_JAMXLR010000095.1, from coordinate 209,624 downwards.
CGACGATGCGAACCGGAATGTCGAGATCCGCCAGGAACAACGCGGCCGATAAACCAGTGGGGCCTGCCCCGACGATCAAGACTTGAGGCTTGTCGGCCATACAGTGGAACATCCTGGCGGAGTGAAACAAATGGGTGCTCTAATGCAGCACCGGGCAGGTATCGAACCACTCTCGGCCGGTCTCGCGCATCCACTCGGTCGACTCCATCGGCCCCCAGAACCCCCGCTCGTACTTGTAAACGGGCGGCTGGTTTTCGTTCTGCCAGTGCTGCAGGATCGGGTCGCAAATGCTCCAAGCGGCCTCCACTTCGTCGGCACGCGCAAACAAACTGGCGTCGCCCTCCAAGGCGTCGAGCAGCAGTCGCTCGTATGCCTCGGGCATCACGCCACGAAATTCGCGGTCGTAACGGAAGTCGAGATCGGTCTGGCGGAAACGCATTCCTTGGTCGGGCACCTTCGTCTGAAAGTGCATCTGGATACCTTCGGCCGGCTGGACCTGGATCACCAGTTGGTTGGCTTCGCAGTTACGCGACGTGTTCTCGAACAACATATGCGGCGGGCGGCGGAACCGAATAACGATCTGCGTTGTGCGGCAACTCATCGCCTTGCCGCTCCGCAAGTAAAACGGCACTCCTTGCCAACGCCAGTTGTCGATCCACAACTTCATGGCCGCAAACGTGGCCGTTTGGCTATCGGGCGCGACGTCCTTCTCCTGCAAATAACCGTCGTACTGACCGCGGAACGTGTCGGCGGTAAGCATCTCGGGTGTCATCGGTCGCACGGCCTGCAAGACTTTGACTTTTTCGTCGCGCACCGGATCGGCGGCGTACTTTACCGGCGCTTCCATGGCCGTGATCATCATCAACTGCAAGATGTGATTCTGGAACATGTCGCGGATGATGCCGGCCGTTTCGTAGTAGCCTGCGCGGCTGCCGATGTCGACTTCTTCGGCTACCGTGATCTGCACGTGGTTGATGTAGTTGCGGTTCCAGATTGGCTCGAAGATCGAATTGGCGAACCGCAGCACCATCAGGTTCTGCACCGTTTCCTTGCCCAGGTAGTGGTCGATACGGTAGACCTGGTGCTCGGCGAAGTGGCTGTGCACCACGGCGTTGAGCTTGCTGGCGGTCTCGCCATCGGTGCCGAACGGCTTTTCGATCACCACCCGCCGCGGGCCGTTCGACTCGTCCGCCATGCCCGATTTGCCGAGCATCTCGGCAGCCGGTCCGTAGAATCGCGGGGCGGTCGACAGGTAATACACCCGCTCGCTCTCGCCATCGCCCTCGAGTTCCACGAGCATCTTGTCGAGCTCGGCGAAGTCCTCCGCCTGACCGATGTCGCCTGGATGATAAAAGATCTTCTGGGCGAACTCGCCCCACGACTCGGCATCGAAGTTGTCGCCGGCGAACTTCTGGGTGCTCTCCGTCAGGCTCGCCCGCCATTCGTCGTGCGTGAACTTGGTGCGAGAAAAGCCAACGACCCGCGTGTCGTCGGGCAAGCGTCCCTTGCGATGGAGCTGATAGAGCGCAGGAATCAACTTCCGCTGCGTCAGATCGCCCGACGCACCGAAGATAACTATGGAGTGAGGCATAGGGAATTTTGGAGTGCGGAATTCGGAATGCGGAGTCTAGGGAGCAGTTTGCGCAGCCGCCACGCGGACTCCGCATTCCGATTTCCCACTTCCGCATTCCCTAGATTGTCATGGAGGTGAAACCGCCGTCGACGTAAATTGCCTCGCCTGTGATGAAGCTGCCGGCACCGCGTGCGAGCAATAGCAGCGTCGCACCCATCAGCTCTTCGGGCTCGCCGAAACGCTTCATCGGTGTGTGACGCATGATATCGGCAACTCGCTCTTCGCTCAAGATTTTGCGGTTTTGCTCAGCAGGAAAAAAGCCGGGGCACAGGCAGTTCACCCGCACGCCCTGGGTGGCAAACTCGCGGGCGACGTTCTTGGTGAGGCTCAGCACCGCCGCCTTCGAGGCCGAATAGGTAAACACCTTCGAAAGCGGCAGGAAGCTCGTGACGCTGCCAATGTTGAGAATCGACCCGCCGGCGCCCGAGTCGATCATTTGCTTGCCAAACACCTGGCAGCTGTAATGCACGCCGGCCAGGTTGCTCTTGATGATCTTGTCGAATTCGTCCTCGGCAATGTCAAAATAGGGGGTCGCCGAGTTGACGCCCGCCCCGTTGACTACCGCATCGACGCGGCCGTGATCTTTGACGACCTTGTCGCAAAGCTCTTGGATCGAAGCCTTGCTCATGGCGTCGACGGATGCGAAGCAGGCCTTGCCGCCGGCCTTCTCAATCGCCTCGACACGGGCAGCACCGCGTTCTTCGCTCCGCCCGGCCACAACCACGTGGGCGCCGGCCTTACCAAGCCCCTCGGCCATCTCGCCGCAGAGTACGCCGGTACCACCAATCACCACGGCCACCTGACCGTCGAAGCTGAAGAGTTTTTCTAGGTAGGACATTTTGGTTTGCCTGATTGGTTTTAGTTGAACGGCTGAGGGGGATTGTTGGTGAGCCGGAAGCGTCAGCGCCCGGAGTTAGTTTGCTGGTTGGTTTTGTTGTTTAACCACGGAGAACACAGAGTGCACTGAGAGGGGTGACTATCAATCTGTCTGACTATGCCATTGCTGAATTAAACTCAGCGTGCGAAGAGAGTCATCTCCGTAATTGGAACGGCCTACGCTCTCCGACAACTCGGGCAAAACCTCATCTCGAAAGCTAACCACTCGAATTCCATCCGCTGGCAAACCTCTCGACGCACAATAAGTGCTCAGGTGGTCATCGAAGCTGGCATCTTCCGGCAATACCCAAGTGACCCAGACTCGCTGAAGCTTCGAAAGGCAAAAGCCAACAGATTCGTAAGTGCACTGTATTGCATCGAAGTAGTTTCTACCTCGGCTGAAGTCAGTATTATTGCCTTCCCGGCGTTGAGGTGCACCAAAAAACTTCCGGTCGAATGCATCTCGAAGCTTAGGCCACGTTGCCCTCCAGGAGAGCTCATGCGTCACGCTTGCCTCGATGTGCAACTGTTCTTCGGTCGGAATACAGTACGCCAACAAATCAAGCTGGCGATTGTTTCCACTGGCCACTTTCTTATCCGGATACGTAAAACAGTTCTTACACAACCGGTAATAGGCTTCGACAATCTTCTCAGTCGTATTCATTGGAAACGCATGATGTCACTTTCCTCCGTGACCTCTGTGCCCTCCGTGGTTAGTCTTCCTGCGCGTTCTTTCCGGCAAGTCCTACGAAGGATCCTTCCGCAGGTCGAGCCACTCGGTGTGGAACATCTCGCCGCGGGGTTTGTCCGTGCGTTCGTAGGTGTGGGCGCCGAAGTAGTCGCGTTGGGCTTGCAGCAGGTTCGCCGGCAGCGACTCGCGGCGGTAGCCGTCGTAGTAGGCCAGGGCGGTATAGAACGCGGGCACCGGGATGCCGAGCGAGGCCGCGGTCGCGACCACGTGTCGCCAGGCGTCCTGCGCCTTGTCGACTGCTTCGCCGAAGTATGGTGCGAGCAGCAGGTTCTCGAGCTTGGGGTCCTTGTCGAACGCTTCCTTGATGCGATCGAGGAACACGGCGCGGATGATGCACCCGCCACGCCACAGCATGGCGCAGTCGCCGTAGTTCAGTGGCCAATCGTGCTCGGCCGCGGCGGCCTGCAGTTGCACGAAGCCCTGGGCGTAGCTCACAATCTTCGAGGCATACAGGGCGTGCCGCACCGCCTCGATGAACTGCTTCTTGTCGCCGTCGTACTTAATTTCGGGGCCCTTGAGCACCTTACTTGCGCGGACACGTTCGTCCTTCAGGGCCGACAGGCAGCGAGCGTATACGGCTTCCGTGACCAGCGTGCTGGGCATGCCGAGGTCGAGGGCCAGTTGGCTCATCCACTTGCCGGTGCCCTTGGCGCCGGCGCGGTCGAGCACCATGTCGACCATGTAATTGCCCGTCTCTTCATCCTTGACGCTGAAGATGTCGCGAGTGATCTCAATCAGGTAGCTATCGAGCTCGCCTTTGTTCCACTCGGTGAAGACGTCGTACAGCTCGTCGTTCGATAGGCCCAACACTTCCTTCATCAGGAAGTAGGCCTCGCAGATGAGCTGCATGTCGCCATACTCGATGCCGTTGTGCACCATCTTTACGTAGTGGCCGGCGCCGCGGGGGCCGACCCACTCGCAGCAGGGGATGTCGCCATTCGGTCCGACCTTAGCCGCGATAGCCTGGAAGATCGGCTTGACGTGCTCCCACGACTCGGGCGAGCCCCCCGGCATCATGCTGGGGCCTTTGAGTGCGCCCTCTTCGCCACCGGAGACGCCGGTGCCGCAGAACAAGAGACCTTGCTCTTCGACGTATTTGGTGCGGCGTTCGGTGTCGGCGTAGTAGGTGTTGCCACCGTCGATGATGATGTCGCCCTTATCCAAGAGCGGAATCAACTGCTCGATCACCGCGTCGACGGCCGGGCCCGCTTTGATGAGCATCATCACCTTGCGGGGCGGCTTGAGAGCTTTGACCAGTTCCTCGACCGAGTGGCATCCCACGAAGTTCTTACCCTTCGCACGGCCGTCGATGAAGTTGTCCACCACGCTGGTGGTTCGGTTGAACACGGCCACTTTGTAGCCGCGGCTCTCAACGTTGAGCGCCAGGTTCTCCCCCATCACAGCCAGGCCGATGAGGCCAAAATCGCATAAATCGGACATCAGGTAATCCTTTTTGGTATAAAAAAGGAGTGATCACTTTGTGAAATGCTCTCAAGCGAGCGTATCACGATGATCAGCATTATTGGGCCATTGGTCAATATGGCGGGGGCTGTTAGCGCACATCGCGGTCGCGGCAGCCGACGCCCAGGCCGCCGCACCCAGATGTCGCAAGACATCGAAACCACAGCCGAGGTCTCTCTTGCGAGCACATTTCGTTCTGCCTGCCATCACGGTCTTGTTCGCAATACTTGCGTCCCCAGTTTCGCTGGCCGCCGAATCGATTGCCGTCAGCAATCACGAACCTGGGTCTACCGTTCGCTATTCGGTGGTGCTGTTGCAAGGAACTGCACCCACAGGCACCGGCGAGCTAGCTATTCAAAACCTGGACGCGCCGGCCCACGCCGAGCCAGTGCATGTGGTTCAGCATGAAGATCGATTTCGCGCCTTGGTGCAACTGACAGAGGGAAAAAACCGCATTCGCTTGTCCGCCGAGCGAAACGCCGAACCGAGTGAATTCGAGATTGTTTACAAACCACAAACCAATCCTCACTACGTGCGACTGGTTTGGATGACCGACAACTCGGGCGACACCAGTTACGCGGCGCCCGATGGCCCAACGTCCGAGGATTACGAGAACCGACTGAGAACCGCGGCCCTGTTGATGCAGACATTCACGGCCGAGCGGATGAACCAGTTGGGCTACGGACACCGCACGTTTCGGCTCGAGCAGGACGACGATGGACAGGTCGTGGTGCACACCTGGGCAGGGCCGAAGAGCACCGAAGAGTACCACAACATGCCGGACGATCAATTCTGGTGGCGCAATATCTACGGTTGGCTAAACCAGGAACACCCCGACGACAATGCCAAGAACATCGTGCTGGCAGCCTACACCCGCAAGGACGAAGCGACCGGGCGCCTGAAGTCGCATACGGCGCTCGGTGGTGGCAATCTCGGACTGTTTGGCAGTGCGTCGGTATTCTCCTGGCCTACCAGCATCGGCAACTCGGCCCAGGCCTTCTTGGACGATTCGCAATACGACACCACGCGGGTGCACGACGACAGCGTAGGGCGGAGCACCATCTGGGGACTGTCGTCCACCACCATCGGGGCCACGTTGCACGAGATGGGGCACACTTTTGGCCTGCCACACAGCACCGACCGATTCGACATCATGACGCGCGGCTTCGACCACTTTAATCGCTGCTTTACGTTCTACGATCCCCCCAGTGGCCGCAACGCCAAGCCGCGCTACTTCGAGCCCAACGAAGAAGGCTACTTTGCGCCGGTTAGTGCTTCGTACCTGCGATGGAGCCCCTGGTTTCAACTCGACAAACCGGCCAACACTTCGGCGCGTCCAGAAATCAAGATTTCCGCAAGCGAAGTGACGATATCTTGCAAAGCAGGCATCCCGTGGATTGGGTTTCACGTCGGTGGCGACATCCATCATCACGAAGAGTACGACGAAAGCGATCTGCCCCAAGAGGTCCGGTTTAGCTTGGAAGAGATCAAGGAGAAGTTAGGAGGCCAGCGCGCGAGCTTGATTCGCGCCATCGCTCCCAACGGGCAAGAAACGTCACGCCGTTTGCGTGATCGCTGACACCGCGATCGGATCGCCCGCCTGTACCGGGCGAGGAAAACCTACGGCCCATCCGATTTTCCGGAGAATCTTCCGGCGTGGCCCGAATCAGGGTGCGACGGGTTTTGACACTCCTAGTGGCTCGGCGATAATGGCGGGACTACTCACTACCCTCTGTCCTGCTTGTGGCCCTACGCATGTCCGTACTCAAACTGAAACCCGCCGACCAATGTGAAATCGATCTGCTCTCGCTAGGTGCCCTGGTGCACCGACTCGACCCGGGAACCATTCCGTTCCGCAGGGCGCGGAGCTTCGAGATTCACGTATCCGGTGGCGAGTACAACGTGGCCGCCAACCTGGCCAGTTGTTTCGGTCAGCGGACCGCCATTGCCACGGCCATGGTGAACTACGGCATTGGCGAATTGGTACAGGCCCGTGTGCGAGAGATGGGCGTGCGACCGTTCTACAAGCCATTCGAGCACGACGGTGTGCGTGGTCCGAATATCGCCACGGTTTATAGCGATCGCGGACTGGGTGTCCGTCCGCCGGTGGTGCAATACAACCGTGCAAACGAAGCTGCCGCCATGTTGAAACCGGGCGATATCGACTGGCAGAGCATTCTGGCCCACGGCGTTCGCTGGTTCCACTCGGGTGGCATCTACGCCGCACTCGGCGAACACACCTCGGACCTGATCCTCGAAGGCATGCAGGCGGCCAAGGCAGCCGGCGCCGTGACGTCGTTCGACTTGAACTTCCGCGGCAAACTGTGGGCCACGCTTCCCGGTGGCAAGAAGAAGGGCATCGCCATGAATCGCGACATCGTCAAGAACGTTGACGTGCTGATTGGCAACGAGGAAGACCTGCAGAAGGGTCTGGGCTACGAAGGCCAGGACGTGGAGAAAGAGTCGGGACTCGATCCGGCTGCATTCTTCCACATGATCGAGCGGGTAAAAGCCGACTTCCCCAACATCAAGGTAGTCGCCACCACACTTCGTGAAGTGCACTCCACCAATCGCCACGGCTGGTCAGCCGTGCTGTGGTACGACGGCCATCGCTATCCCAAACGCGTAGCCGATTACCCCAAGGAAGGTCCCGATCGACCGAAGTTGATCGACAAGACCGACATGGGCACCATGCACCTCGACGTGGTCGACCGCATCGGCGGTGGCGACGGATTTGCCTCGGGCCTGATCTACGGCCTGCTGAACGAACGCCACCCGGAAGACTGCATCCGCCTGGGCTGGGCTCACGGCGCGCTGCTCACCACGTTCACGGGCGACGTCTCCATGGCCTCGCTGAAGGAAGTGGAAGCCCTGGCCCTCGGCGGCTCGGCGCGGGTACAGCGTTAAAGAAGCCTGGAAGCGATTGGCTTTTGGGTTGTAGCCTCTTGTGGCGTAACTAGCAGCAAAGGAGCAAGCATCCGACGTGCAGCTCGCTGTCGCTAGCAGCTATGGCCACCTCACGGCTTTTCAATGTTGACCCGCTGGTCCAGCTCGTCTAATCTCCTCGCGCGCCGGCCCTGTTGTGCCGGCTCCACTCTCACAGGAGGCGACGAGCATGCGTTTGGCAATTGCGTTGGCACTGGTTTCGACGGGCCTGTTTTCCCTGACATCCGAGGCCGACGAACCGGCCATCCTGCCGGCGCCGGCGGTGGAAGTTCTCAGCACGTCGGCACCGACGCCCGAAGTGCTGCCGAGCCCCGTCGCCAAACAGTTCGTGATCAAGTGCGAACTCTACGCTCAAGACGCCAAGTCCGAAACGAAGCTCGTGTCGGCACCGCACATCGTGGTGACCGACGGCCAGGAAGGTCACATTGCCACTGAGGCCGAGCGCCCCTTTGTCACTGCGGTCCGGCCCGGAGAAAGCGGCGAGGTGAAGCCTGTGGTCACGCGTATTCGCGAAGGCACGACCGGCAAAGTAACCGTCCAGACACTGGATGACGAACATGCCCATGTGGACGTTTCGTTCAGCGTGTCGAACGTGGCTCGCACCGACGTACTGGAAGGCTCACCCGAGGGTGGGCCGGCTACGCAGGCCCCCATGCTGAAGACCAGCGCCTGGCGAGTGGTTCGCACCTTGGAATTGGGCGAGACCATCGAGATTCGCGATACGAAATCGGGCGAAGAAGCTGGCCGGTTGGTGGCCAAGCTTACGGTCGATTCGATTGGCGCCGACGAAGCAGCCATCACACCGATTGGCGCTACCGAGCCCGGCGCGGCAGAAGTCATAGCCCAGGAGGTGTTCACCGAGGTTTACGTCGTTGACGACCTGCTGGAAGACTACGCCAAAGAGTTGCCCACCGAGAAACTGCAGCATACCGACTTCGTGCTGGTGATGGACTTAATTCTGCAAGAAGCAGTGGTCGAGTGGACCGATGAAACAGCCATGCGCTGCTATCCCGAAAAGCGTGCCCTCGTCATCTCCCAGACCCGCGAGGGGCACCGGGAAATCAAGAGCGCGTTGCAGGACAAACGCAACCACGTGGCCGCGGCGAAAGCACTGCTACGAAGGTAGCGAGCTCAATCCGTTATTTCAGGCCCTCATACGGCGGAAGCGTTCGGACGCTTTTCTCGATGCGCTCGATCATGTCCTGGAACCGCGGGTCGTTCATGCCACCAAACTGGTTGATGAACTGCATGGTGGTCATGCCTTCGGGCAGCGTGCTGACGTCGGGCAGGTAGTCCTTGGCTGTAAACTTGCTGGCCAGCGTTTCGAGTTTCACTCGGCCGTCCGACAGTTCGCTGGCCAAATGCATGCCCGCCTTGTCGGCAGCCAGATCGGCAAAGCTGAAGCCGGTACCACCGTTCGAGTCGAGCATCTCCTTGGCCATGCTCAGCGTTTCGGCCGATTCGCGACCTTGCAATCCCACCAGCATGGCGGCCACAGTAAAGTGCCGCGCCAGATCGTGCCGCCCCTGGGCGGTGGGCTTGCCGATGTAACCGCTGCGAATCGAGCGTTCGGCCGGTGTTTCGATACGGGCCAGCGCCGGCGCGATGGCTGGCAACTTGTTGAGCTGTTCGGGGTCGCCCACGGCGATGCCAACCGACATCAGAAACACCTTTGTCCTCAGATTCTCCGGTGCCTTGGCCGACTCTTGCGCGGCCAGGCGGACGAGTTGCTCGAACAGCTGATCGCCCTCGAACCGGTGCGGTCCAGGGCTCGCAGAATCGGCTGTAGGCAGTCGCTGATTGGTGCGGGCGGCCTGTGTCATCTTGGAAATCACATCCCGCACGGCATCGCTCAGGGGATCACCTCGGCGCTGGCGGCCAATCTGGTGACGGAGGATTCCCGCGGCCGGATCTTCCGGCCTGGCGTAACCCAGCACCTCGTAGATTTCGTGGAAGCGATCGCGCGTGGCCGGGGCCACCTGGTCGAAGCGACTCACTCGTCGGCGGCGAATCTCCTCCCCCAACATGGAGATCAACAGCGTGTTGACCGGGTCGAACTGCACCACGAACTCCTTGCGACGCGCATCGCTGTTGCCCAACACCGGGCGCATCACGCTATCGGGCTCGGGGCTGTGGGCCGCACCAAGGTAGTGCCCCAGTTCGTGTACCAGTAGTTCCAGCTTGCCCTTTTCGCTGGCGTGCCGCGACCATTCGCGGAGCAGGATATGCGGCCGCAGCGCCCCCCGCGTGCCACCCATGTGGGTGCGACCTTGCGAAACCTCGAACTGGCTGCAGAAACCGATGGCCAGTTGCGCGGGGAAGGGATCGACGTTCTGTTCAAACTCTTTCAGTGTGGCGTGGAAGTCGGTCACGCTGTTGTCGGTGGTCCAGGTATCAACGGCGACCACTTCCAATTTGACCATCGCGTGGCGATGCAGAATCTGGGAAGCTTGTTCCACGCGTTTGCGAAGCTTGCCTTCCCACATCGCTCGACTGGTGGTCTCGTCGTCGTCGACCAGAATCTTCACGGTAATCGTTGCCGGGGGGGTGGTGGCCGCGGCTCCCGGCAGCCCGGCGACAAAGCTGGATGATTCGCCCAGTCCGATCTGCTCCAGGTCGAGCGTGCCGTCGTCGCGGGCGCCGAGAAAGTAGACGGAGCCTGGCACCAGGTTGTATTGCACTACTTCGCGCCCCGAGTGGAAAGCGATGCTCGCTCCGCTATCGGCAAAGATGGGACGCGACTGCCTGGGCATCAACTTCACTTTCCACGGCTGCGAGCCGGGCAGGGTTATTTCGACCGGCACTCGCCGATCGGTGCGATTGGCCACCACCATCACGTCGGCCAGGCAGGGGGCTGCTGCCAGCAGTAGCCAACAACCCACGGCGGGAATCCAGCCACCTCTAAACCACATGCTCTTGCTCCACCAGGTCCAACAATTCCTGCATGGCGTACAGATCTTTTTCGCGCCCCGAGCGGGCGAAAATCGCCGTCAGGTTCACCAATAGGCGGGCAATCCAACTACGGTGACTCGCGGGCGCCAGCAACTGCGGATCGGGAGCGACCTGCTTGCCCGTGGTCTGCGCAATGCGGTCGAAGGCCTCGGGCAGCGTCAGCAAAGTACCGCCATAGAAGGGATCGACGAACATCAGCGACCGCTGATTGGCTTCCTCGGTTTCCACTGCTACGAGAAAATGCCCGGGCGAGTTCACGCCATGCACGGTGAGTCCCAATTCGGCGGCGACGTACTTGTAGACAATAGCCAGCGTGATTGGGATACCACGCCGGGTGGCCAACACCACCGGCAGATAGCTGTTCGACGGGTCGTAATAGTCTTCTTGATTGCCACCAAACTCCAACAAGTCGAACATCACGTCATGCAGGTGAGCGAGTACCGCATCGGGCGACTCGCTCAGTGCGCGGCTGCGCACTGCCTCGACCATGGCGTCGAGCGACTTAAGCGCCAGCGTGGACTCCGACTCCCCCGCCTCGTGAGCGGCGATGGCGCAGGCCGCTCGCACCAATCCTCGCCGGGTACTCAACAGCGGTAGCTCGCGACGCAATGCATCGTAGGCCGAAGGGCGGCAATAAGCGGGGGAAGTCATGCGGCGGGGCAGGGCAGGGGAGGACGCGTGCTCCCCTCCAGCTTAGTCGTTTCTGCCGACTCTGCCCACCGGTTAATTCCTCTGCTACCGCAATGGTGGGTGTCCCAGGCCGCGGCAGCAAACGGACAGTTGGCCGGAGTGAAGCATCTCGTGCGCCGCGCCGTACAAAAGATACTGTCCCAGATTCGGGGCAGTCGCCATGGGACTGGCCGGATCCATCGCGGGAACCGGAACTGCCAGTTCCTCGTCGGTCACTTCGTCCAAAACCCGCTGCAGGTTTTCGCGTCGCTCGTCCAGGTAAGCCCGCACCTCTTCGATGGGGGGATAAGCGAGCAAAGACGAGTGGCACTCGGTGCCAATCCAGAACAGCTCCTCATAGCCGGCTGGTACGAGGTGGGTCGACTCGCGAAACCGCGTCGCAAAGCGGTTATCGGCGATCGCCAAATGCCCCATGATCCACAGCGCGTGGTTGGATGTGGGCGTGGGGCGGTAGACCCAGTGCTCGGGCTGGACAAGCTGGGTAAGCTGCTTGAGCGTGTACTGGCGGGCTGTGCCCAGCAGATGGCGGGCGTGCAACTTGAAATCCATAGCGGGCTCCCGGGATAGCGACGGTGGGTTCGACCAGATTGTACCCCTAGGAGCCACGAACGTTGAGCTTGGTTCGCGGCCACAACCGGTCCGCGCGTTACCGGTTGCCGAACGACAAGTGGTTCGCTCGCTCTTCGTCCTCCTCCGCCAGATTCGCTTTCCCCGCCAGACGATACGCTTCGGCCCGCCAACGGTAGATTTCCGGATCGTGCGGCTCCATCGACTTGGCGTCCGACAGTTTGCGGATGGCCCCATTGAAGTCGCCCTGCTTCATCAAGGCGTAGCCCCAATGGGCGTAGGCTTCGGCCACGGCGCCGGCCTCGCAAACCCGTTTCAAACTCGATAGGCCCGCCTGGTACTCGCCTCGACGGACGAGCACGCAACCTTGCACCAGCAGGGCTTCGCTATCGTCGGCATCCAGTTCAAGCGCCTGCAGGGCGTCGGCCAGGGCTTCGGTAAATCTCTCCTGGCCATAGTTGGCCAGTGCCCGCGACGAGTAGGCCTCGGCATCGTCGGGGTCGCTGGCGATGGCCTTGGTGAACGACCGGACGGCCGCCTCGAGGTCGCCGGCCTGGTATTCGGCCGTGCCGCGGGAGAAAGGATCGTGGGCAATCGCTGGCTGCAACACCAGTCGAGGAGCACGGTGCCCACGTCTTGCGCGCTGCCGGAGCGGCGGTTGGGCTTGGTGAGGGAGGAAGTCGGCCGGGCTTTGACGGAAGAATCGAGCCAGCACTTCGTACAGTCGGGCGTGCTGATCGCGAAGTTCATGCGGCTGATCGAAAAAGCACTCGCTGGCCACAGCAAAAAACTCCGCCCGGTTGGTCGCTCCGTAGTGGCTCAGGAGGGTCGACTCTCCCCGTTCGGCTTGCCCCACCAGTTGCAGGTAGTCGAGTTCGGTCACGCGGTACCAATCGCGCTCGAGCTGCAGATCGGTCATCGGCGGGGTGCCCGACATGTCGCCATCCAAGCCATCCAGATGGTGCGTAAACTCGTGAATTACGACGTTCACCCGCCACCCCTGCTCGTCGCGAGGACGAACGATGCTGTCCCACGCCAGCACAATCGGCCCGCGGCGCCACGCTTCTCCCAGGCGGGGGCTCTCGTCGTGCGTGCCAAAGATCGGATCGGTGCCCCACATCCGTGTCTGCTTCGCGGTGGCAAAAAACGGGTGCGGGTACAGGACAATTTCGGGAACGCGGGGGAAATAGTAGGGCTCGTCGAGCCCCAAGGTCATCAGCGCCGCCATGCCAGCCACCGTTACCCGCATTTCGTCGGTGACCTCGAAACCACTGCCTCCCGACCAGTACCGCTCGGCCACCACGTGCCGAACAACGTCCTCCAGTCGTTCCCGCTGACTGCCCTTGAGATGCTGGTACTGCCAAATGTGCTGGTGCAGATACTCCCGCCACGGACGAGGAGTCGTGCGTTGGACGTTGGCCGACCGGTCCTCCAGCCCCAACCATTTGGAAATCGAACGAAACATGGCATCACTCAACGGGTGCGAAAGCAGCGATCCAACCGCGGCGTGCCCAACGGACCTCGCCTGGTGAATCATACTAGCTTACGCGATGGCCGTCGTCGTTGGCCACGTTGCTGGCAACTGTGGGGGGGGCACCCTTACCAGGTGACTTCCACCATGTTCTGGATGCGTCCCTCGCCGGCGATGTGGCGAATCGTCTCTTGTGCCATTTGCTTCTCGAAGAAGGTCTGCACGCTGCCTTGCAACCGAACCTGACCATTCTCGCCCGGCTCAACGCGTACCTTGCCGGGAGCGATGTAGGGACTCGAGTTCAAAGCATCGGCAATGCGGTCGATCAGCTGGGGCACTTCGTTTACGGTTGCGAGCATGTTGGCGTGGCTCCAAAATGAGATGGCGGTGGGAGGGCGCCCCTCGAGTGAGGGCTTACAAGTATTAGCCATCGGATACAGTTTGCTCGAATTTGAGCAGAGAATTTCTAACGGCTGGAGAAGCCCGGCAAGCCGGCCGGCCCATGCGGCCTGTACGGGTTACGCAGGGCCAAAAGCCTATTTAGAGTTCCGCGTACAGGAAGTTTCGAATCCGTTGGCGAGTGCCATCGTCCACGGCGCCCGTGACCTTGGTACGCAGCCGTCCCGACTTCGAACGAGCCGCGCGAATCACCACTCGGCTCTCCGGAGCGAGGTCCCGTTCGAGGAATTCGGCCACTCGGGCGGTGCGGGAGGCCGGCAGCCCCCGCATCGATTCCACCCCCCGGCTGCTGACCACGATTTTGATGGGCCAGTTGGAGCGTCTGGAAGTCCAGATTCCGTACACGATCAGGACTCCCAGCAACACGTACAGGAGCATGGCGGGGTGAATGAGCATCGCCCCCAGTCTAAGCAGACCGGGGGCGAGTTGCTACCAATACTCCCATCAATCCTAAGCCACGCACGTGGCGGGAATCTTACGGCTCAACCTCGCCGTCCGGCAATTCGTAACGGACAGTAAACAAGTACTGCACGTCGTTCTCTGTCACCCCCTCAAAACGGACCTTTGCCCTCTGCTCACCGGTGCTCTGCACTTCGACATCGGGCTCGGTGGAGAGCACTTCGGCTCCCGGCGGGGTGAGAATCTCGATGGAGTAGGGTCGGGCCTTGCCAGCGTGTCGAATTCCATCGGTGTAGGACCAAACACCGTCTTCCAACTTCGCCGCGTGGGGATTATCGACCACCTGGGTGTACCGCACCGCACCGTCGACGAAGGCCTCGTCGGTCAGGACCACTTCGTGTCGGCTTTGGGTTTCGGTGGGCGTCGTCTTCACGGGCAGTTCCATCCCCGTGGCGTCCAGCACCTTCAGAGTGCATTCTTTGGGCGTATACATCGTGAAACTCGAGGGTCGGTAGTAGCTGCTGTACTGGCGGACGCACTCAGTCCTCGACTCGGCGCTGCCATCCGCATGCAGAGTAACTTGGCTGCGAGTCGTAAGTTCTCCCCCACCGAGGTTCCAGGACTGGGAAGTCCAGGTGGAAACCGCCATCGCCACGATCACGCAGCCGGCAATCCACAACCGACGCTCCAGCCGCGACGCACCGCGGGTCGGCTCGTACTTGGTATAGGGCTCAACCGGATGTTCGACGCCGGTCGCCTGCTGCAGGCGGGAGATCTCCAGTCGCAGGAGCTTCATTTCTTTCAGCACATCCAGCTTCATGCGGCTGATGGCGTACCACAATTTCATCAGCACGGTCGTCTCGTACAGCACGAGAATACCCACCGCACAACCGATTAACGTCTTCATGTCGTAACTGCGGGCGAAAAAGTTAACGGCCGCCACACCCAGCACGACACAAATCAACGCGTAGAACCAATACACACGCTCTACGGTGCGGGCATGTCCCGAATACTCGCTCGAAGCTACTTCCCGGAGAGATTCTTCGCGCTCGCCGCGGAGGCGGGCGTTCTCTTCCAAGGCTTTTCGCAGTGTTTCATCATGTTCGCTCATCGCTCACCTCACCAAGATAACGACGCAATCGGCGTCGGGCGTAATGGAGTCTCGATTTCACTGTCCCGGGCGGGATGCTGAGAATTTCAGCGATCTCAGCGATGCTAAAGTTGTCCTCATAGTAAAAGGACAGGATTGCTCGGTCGCTTCCCGGCAACGCGGCCAGGGCCTGAGTCAGGTCCTCGTGCTGGTTCCCTGCAGAGATTTCTGCCGAGTTGGACTCGGCTCTAGCCGAACCGTAGACTTCGTCGGCGCGACGACGGCTCATCCGGCAACGGATCCAATCGCGCGCCTTGTTGTTGGTGATGCGATACGCCCAGGCGGGAAATGCGGCGGGATCTTCGAGCCGGCCAATACTGCGGCTGATGACAATCCAGGCTTCCTGCAGAACATCCCAGGCAGCCTGCTCGTCGTCGGTGACCCGCCAGGCAAAACGCCAAAGCCGGTCCTGCCACCGCTCAACCAGTTCGGTGATCGCCCGCTGCGATCCCTCCTGAGCGCGAATCACCAGCAGTTCGTCGTTGATTCGTTCTCGAGCGTTCATCCACAGAGAGGTCGTAAGAGACCACCCAGCGGTTCAATAGAAATCGGTGAATCTCCAGGATAAGCGCAAGAGGCTCCAGCCCCCAGCGCTGCAGCGAATGCATACATCTGGGTCTAATTGGAGCGAATGTCGATCGAGCAGCGCGCCGGCTCAGGGAGCGGCAAAGCTAGAGCGTTCTCAGAGTTGGTGTGCCGAACGTACGTTCTATCCGGCCAGCCACGAGGGCAGTTCGCCAGCCTTCGGCAAGCACACCGACTGGGCCGTGGTGATGTGGGGCAGCGCTTTGACGGCGTCCATGGCCTCGGGCGAGGGCTCGCCGTCGAGGTTCAGCACGCCCACGGCTTCGCCGCCGGGGTTAGTCCGGCCCACCGCCATCTGGGCGATGTTCACGCCATGCTCGCCAAACGTCGTGCCCACGGCGCCAATCACACCAGGCAAATCCTGGTGATGGAAGATGAGCATCGAACCATCGAGGTACGCCTCGAGGCGATGTTCGTCGACCGACACCAAGCGGGGCATCTCTTTGCCGAACAAAGTGCCGCTAAACCGCTTGGTGGTGCCACCCGCGGAGAGTTCCACCGCCATGGACGAGCGGAACGCGCCCATGTCGGAGTTCGACTCTTCCACGAGTTCGATGCCGCGTGAATGGAGCATCATTTCGGCGTTCACCAAATTCACCGGTTCGTCCAATGCTCCTTCCAGCAATCCGGCGGCGAACGCCGAGGTGAGCAGCTTGGTATCCTCGTGGACAATCTCACCACGATACAGCAGGTGACAGGCCGACAGCCCACTGGGCTGTGCGCAGGCGGACAAGCGGCCCAGGCGATAAGCCACGTCCAGGTAACCGCGCAGCGACTCGAGCGTCTTGGGATCGAGCGCCGCAACGTTCACCGCGTGGCGAATGGCGCCCGTGGTCAGGAAGGCCGTGAGCAGTTCGACCGCTTCGGTGGCCACCGAAGTTTGGGCTTCCTCGGTGCTGGCCCCCAGGTGAGGCGTGCAAACCACTCCGGGCATGCCGAACAGTGGGTTGTCGGTGCAGGGCTCGTCGGGATAGACGTCGAGCGCCACGCCAGCCAGCTTGCCCGACTTCAGCCCTTCGACCAGGGCGAGTTCGTTGTAGATGCCGCCTCGAGCACAGTTGATCAGCCGCGCACCGGGCTTGATGATTTCAAGCTGCGCCATGTCGATCAGATTGCGAGTCTCATCGGTCAGCGGTGTGTGCACCGTCATGTAGTCTATCTGCGGCAACATCTCGTCGACGGTCTTTACCAACTCGATGCCGAGCTTTTGAGCCCGCTCTTCGGTCATGAAGGGGTCGTACCCCAGCACCCGCATTTCGAGTCCCAATGCCCGTTCGGCCACAGCCAGGCCGATGCGTCCAAGGCCAATGACGCCCAGCGTCTTGCCAGCCACCTGGGTGCCCATGAACTTGCCGCGGTCCCAGCGGCCCTCGATCAGGCTCTGGTAAGCGGGGGCGACGTTCCGGCTGAGCGCCAGCATCAGGGCGATGCTGTGCTCGGCCGTGCTGAGCGTGTTGCCGGCCGGGGTGTTCATTACCACGATACCCGCCTTGGTAGCGGCCGGCTTGTCGATGTTGTCGGTCCCGACGCCGGCGCGGACAATGGCCTTGAGCCGGCGGTTGCCTTCGAGCGCATCGGCGGTGATTTTTACGCCGCTACGGCAGATAGCCCCGTCGAAGCGGGTGAGCGTCTCGCGGAGTTCGTCGCCGGCCAGCCCGGTGATCACTTCGTAGTCGATCCCAGGAGCCGCCTCGAGCATGTCGAGCCCTTCCTGAGCCAGTTTGTCGAGTACAATTACACTTGCCATCGGTAGAACAGTTTGGTGTTAGGCGTTAGAGATTGGTAATTTCAGCGAGGTCGATCGCCATCGGCAGAGTTCCGCTCGACCAGAATTTAGTGGCGTCCCACAAAATCGACCATGAAATCGCGGAGCGCCTCGACGCCGGCCATGGGCATGGCGTTGTAGATCGACGCGCGGATGCCACCGACCGAGCGATGCCCCTTCAGGTCGGTGAGGCGTTGTTCCTTGGCCGCCGCCAGGAACTTGGCGGTCAGTTCATCGTCGGGCAGACGGAACGTGACGTTCATCAGCGAGCGAACTTCCGGCTTGGCGTGCCCTTGATAGAAATCGGGATTGTCGTCCAGCACCTTGTACAACAGAGCCGCCTTCTGCTTGTTCAGCTCGTGCATCTTTTCCAGCCCACCGATCTCGTCTTTCAACCAGTCGGTAACCAGCTTCAACATGTAGATGGCGAACGTCGGCGGTGTGTTCCACATCGAGTCGTTCTCGGCGTGGACCTTGTAGTTCAGGTACCCCGGTAGATCGTCGCTGGATAGCTCGAGCAGATCCTTGCGCATAACCACAACGGTCAGCCCCGCCGGTCCAGCATTCTTCTGCGCACACGCGTAAATCATGCCGTATTTGGAAACGTCGAGCGGCCTATGCATGAAGTCGCTCGAGGCGTCGCACACCAGCGGCACCGAGCCGGTATTGGGCTCGGCGGCGAACTGCACGCCCTGAATGGTCTCATTCGACGTGAAGTGCACATAACCGGCGTCGGAATTCAGATCGAGGTCGCCATCGGCAGGCAGTCGATCGTAATTGGTGCTGCCACCATCCCAGGCGATGCAGATATCGCCTTCTTTGGCAGCTTCCTTGGCGGCATTCTTGCCCCAGCTACCGGTGAGGATGTAGTCGGCCGAGTTGGCATGCTCGCCCAGCAGATTCATCGGCACCATCGAGAATTGCAGGCGACTGCCGCCTTGCAGAAATAGCACGGCGTAGTCGTCCGAAATGGACAGCAGTTCACGCAGGTTGGCCTCGGCCGCCTGAGCGATTTCGACAAATGCAGGACTGCGATGGCTGATTTCAAGAACACTGGCACCAACGCCAGGCAACGAGAGCAGTTCGGCCTGCGCTTTTTCGAGGACACTCAGGGGGAGCGTAGCGGGACCGGCGGAAAAATTGTAGGTTCGAGTGGTCATCTTGGTGGTAGGGTTATGATGACGAGTGGAAAACGCAACGCGGCTGCACATTGTAACGCGGCTTTCGACCACCAGTTAGGGGCCGCCAACCTCGCACGACCGCATTCTGATACCGAAATCACGCAAAAATGCCCGCAGAAGACAGTACATGGTCCGACCAAGCCCGTGAGCTGATCTCTGCGCTAGTCCGCCGCGGTGCTCTGGGAGGCCAGACGCTGGTCATTGGCTTGGCTGCGTTCACTGGACTGCTGGCCGGTTACGGTGCCGTTGGGTTCACTCTGATCATCCACTACGTCACCACCTGGACTTACGGCGGCGCCGTTGATCGGATGGTCGAATATCCGTGGTGGGGAATTGGAGTACTGGTGAGCCCCGCCCTAGGCATTCTGGTCGTCGCCGCTGTCTGTCGCCGCTGGGCTCCTGCCGCCCAAAGCCACGGCGTACCCGAGGTGATCTGTGCCGTGGCCCGTCACGACGGGATCATTGCGCCGCGGGTGGGCATCGTGAAAGTACTGGCTAGCGGGCTGACCATCGGCACTGGCGGGGCCGTCGGACGCGAAGGACCAATTGTCCAGATCGGCGCGACGCTCGGTAGTTTCTTCGGCCAACGCTTCAAGCTTTCGGCCAAGAACATGAAGCTATTGGTGGCCGCCGGGGCCGGGGCCGGCATCAGCGCCACGTTTCACGCCCCACTGGCCGGAGTGATGTTCGCCAGCGAGATCATTCTGGGCAGTTTTGCCGTGGAGTCGCTCACGCCCATCGTCATCGCCTGTGTCATGGCCGACATCGTGCAGCAACACGTGGGCGAACACCGCTTCGAGCCGGCATTTCAAGATCTGGATTACAACTTCCACGGCGCCTGGCAGCAGTTGCCTTCGTTCCTGTTGCTGGGGCTCATTGCCGGTCTCGTGGCTGTGCTGTTCATCCGTGTGCTGTACGCTACCGAGGACATCACCCGCGAGCGTCTGCCAGTCTGGTGGCAACGGGCCATCGTGATCGGTCTGCTCATCGGGTTTTTCGGCATGCTGTACCCGAATGTACCCCCCAACGTTTCGGCGGATCGCGCCGCCGAGATGCAGTCAGGCGACCAGCCGTTGCCTCCGCTGATGGGTGTAGGCTACGGCGTGGTGGATCACGCCTTGCACCTGCAGGCCCAAGGCAGCAGGGAAGGCAATCTTCCTCCGGATACGCCCAAGTACAAAGACGACAAACAAGTCGAGGTCAACACCGCCGCCATGCTCCGCGAACTATGGTGGCTATTGCCGCTGGTGTTCCTCAAACCGCTAATGACCAGCCTGACGCTCGGCGGCGGCGGCTCTGGCGGTGTGTTCGCTCCGTCGCTGTACATTGGGGCCACGCTCGGCGCGTGCGTGGGCATTGTGTCGCAGATGATCCTGCCCGATTTCACGGCCGCACCCGGCATGTACGCCATCGTCGGCATGGGGGCCGTCGTGGCCGGAACCACCCATGGCGTGCTTTCGGCCATTCTGATCGTGTACGAAATGACGGACCGTTACGAGATCATCTTACCCATCATGGCGGCCGCCGGTCTGTCGAGCGTCGTGGCCCGCGTGATCGAGCCCGAGAGCATCTACTACAAAAAGCTCAGCCGCCGCGGCGACAAAATCTCGCGTGGGCACGACCTGCATCACCTCGACCACATCATGGTCCGCGATGTGATGATCCGCCAGTTCCCGGTGCTGCAGCACTCCGACACGGTGCTGGAGATCGTCCGCGTAGCCCGCGAAAACCCCGAGATCGAGAGCCTGCCAGTCAAGGATAGCGAGGGGAAGCTGATTGGCATTATCCGCGCCGAGGACCTGCACCGCGTGCTGGACAGCGACATCTCGCCGTTGCTGGTCAACGCCGAGGACATTGCGCTCCGCACCGCACTGTCGGTCTCGCCCACGGAGAACCTGATCGAAGCACTCGGCGATTTCGGCAGTCGCGATGTAGAGACGCTGCCCGTCGAAGTAGGCAAAGGCGCCAACCGCCGCCTGGTGGGCCTGCTACTGCGTAGCGACGTGATGGCCCGCTATCGCCAGGAAATGCTCAGCGGGCATTGAGGGCTGTGGGCTCTAGGCTCTAGGCTGTTCGCCGTTGGCTGGTACGCGGTGCTTTTTCTGCTGAATTCCGCTGCTTTCAGTGGTACAATTGGCAATCAAACCACACACAATGGTCCAGAGCCCTCAAACATGGCAACCAGACTTCCACTCAGCGACATGACAGTAGAGGAGAAGCTTCAAGAAATGGAAGCGCTTTGGAAGGATTTATCGGAGCGTGACTACGCTTCGCCCAATTGGCATGCCGATGTCCTGCAAGCGAGAAGTGCAGAGGTCAACTCAGGGCAAGCGAAGTTTGTCGACTGGGAGCTCGCCAAAAAGCAAATCCGAGACGCAGTTCGATGAAGATCGAATTGCTTCAGCAAGCCAAGATTGATCTGTGGGAAGCACACGACTTTTATGAACTGCAGAGCGCAGGACTCGGTGATCGTTTCCTAGATTCACTTTTTGCGGACATCGACAGCCTCGGCGACACTGCAGGCATCCACGAGACTGCCTACGGATTCCATCGCAGTTTGGCCCGCATTTTCCCCTTTGCTATCTATTACTTGGTTGAGGATTCAACTGTTCGAGTCTACGCGGTGCTCGATTGCAGAATCGACCCAATGAAAACTCGTCGGAGACTCTAGATAGGACGTGCTTGCGAGTTTTTCACGGCCCCAATTACCCCCTACCGAACAACTCGGTCCAGTGCTTGCCGTACCGGCCGACTCCCACCGTTTTGTGGCCGCCCAGCATGTTCTTGTGGTGGCCCGGGCTGTGGAACCAGCCCAGATTCACATCGGGCCCCGTGGCGTACCCGGCGGCGATGTTCTCGCCCGACGCCTTAGCGCCGAAGTTGGCTGCCCGATCGACGAACGACTTCTTGCCAGGCAAGGGCGATTCGTGCGAGAAGAAGTCGTGCTCTTTCATATCGTGCGAGTGATCGCGAGCCGCGGCCGTGAGCTTCAGGTCGACCAGCAGCGGATCCAGCCCCAACAGCACGCGTGTCAGATTGAGCGAGAGAACGCACTTGGCTTCTTCAGGGTCGAGCTTGCTGGCCAGGCGCTCGTTGGCGGCCAGGATGGCGCGGTGCTCGGCGGCCATCGGCAGGGCCAGACGCACCGCGATCTCTTCTTCCTGCACCAGGTATTCATCGAATGTCAGGGCCCCACCCTTGTCGTCGTCATCCGCTCCCTTGGAGGGTACTTTGGCCAGGTAGCCTTGGGCCACTTCCCACAGCTTTCCGGCGGGCACCAATTGCTGGCGGCGTTCCACCAGCTTGCGATTGGTGTCCAGCACTTCGGCACGGTTCACCAGGGCAATCGCCGCCAGCCGTTTCATGGCCGGGTCGCCTACTTTTTTGATTTGGTCTTTCGACAGGTTGGGATCCTGGCGCAGCGCGTTCACTTCTTGCTGCAACCGCATGATTTCGGCCTTGTCGGCCTCGGCAAACTTCCGCTCCGCAGCCCCCGAAGCGGCGCGGAAAAAGTCTTCGCGATACTTTGTTACCGCCGGCGTCATCTGGGCTTCGATCAAGCCACAAATGTCCTCCACGGCCAGCGGACTGGTTTGCATCGCCTGGGCCAGCACCTGCGCCTGGGCGTCTGCATCGCGACGGGCACGGCGAAAATGGGCTACCAACTTCCGGGCGACACGCCGTTGGCTGGGAGTAACACGCGACTCGGTCGCCCCTTGCGAGTCAGCAGCCAGCGTCGGTTGAGAATCTACAGCTAGAAAGCCTGCCAGCAGCAGGCACACAAAATGGGCGCGCATTTCTTGCTCCAAGTGTTCCGTCCCCCCGGTTTGCCTCCAGTTACACCTTATCACCGCGATGGCCGTCATTCCACTGCAGTGCACCGCGATCAGCGCGAGAATAGCCTCATTTCTTCCCCTAATCCGCCAGTCTGCCAGTGACTTCACTGCATCTAGTTGACACCCGCGGCACGGGCAGCCAACTTAGAGGATAGCCGTAGACCCAAAGCGTCGCGGCCTATCGTACGATTCCACCCTTCATGGGAGCCATACCATGGTCACTCGCTTGTTCGCGTCACTGATTGCCCTGATGATCGTAGCCGGTTGCAGTTGGGCGCAGGAACCTGGATCCGCCAAGGTTCCCCCCAACACCTCGACCGCGGACAACGAAGCCCAGGCTGGCGAAACCGATGGCACCGACGCCGCAGAACTTTTTTCAGGCGTCGACGAAGAGCCGACTCCCGAAGAAGAACCCGCTGAAGATGCCGCCACGGCCGACATCGAAGGTGCAGGAGAAGAGGGGGCTGGGGAGGGCCCGGCCATGACCGCCGAACGCCCCGCCGCAGCCGATGAACGAGCCACTGCCGAGGCCCGGAAGGTGTTCGAGCTAACACAACGCATCGCCGCGTTGGAAACCGAGTTGGACGAACTGAAGCAGACCTTGTACTCCACCCAGCGGACATTGGCTCGCCTGCAAGACTCCGGCGAACTCAGCCGCCGCGCATTGGGCGCGATGGTCGAAGACGCCGACTTGCGTGGTACGATGGGCGAACTGCTGCAGGGCAAGATTCGCTTGAACAATACCACCGATCAGGACGTCATCATGTACATCAACGGCACCGCCTGGACCGTGGTGCCCGGCAAGTCTTTCGTTCACGCTCCGGTAGGCACCGTATCGTTCTTGTACGATCCCGCTGGCAAGCCCGAGTTCAAGGGCATTCAAGAGTGGATGGAGAACGAGATCACCGGTCAGTTTGAGTTGGAGTACGAAGTTCGCACCCCTGGCGCCACGGCTACCGAACGTAGCGTGGTGCGGCAGCTTCCCTAGCGGTTGCGATGACCGTGGGACGCTGCTGTCCCGACACCTGCTCTCGCACGGCCTGTTGCCACTGATGCTGGAGTTGCGACAGCGACCGAATGCCATAGTGTGCGGCCAGCGCCGTGTCGATGTTGTCGGTTGAATCAGCCACAAACTGAATGAATTTCGTCCGACCGCCACGCTCTACCAAGTAGTCCGTCAGGCTCACGGCGGCCGCGTATTGCCACTGTTGGCGAATCTCGCCTACCAGCAATCGATCGAGGTGTGGCCAGCTATCCATGGTTACAAAGCCTGCCAGTTTCTGCTGGCGGATGATTTTCCTCCGCTGATTGTCGTATCGGCTGGCGATTCCTTCGTTCGCCCAGATGGGCATCGAATCGCCAAAGCGCGAGGCGAGTACTACGTGGGCCAATTCGTGTTCCAGCAGATGGCCGGTGATCGCTTCCTGGCTGCCAACCAACCACACCAGGTGTCCTCCCTCGGGCGCGTCAACCAGCGTGCGTGCGAACGACCGTTCCTCGTCGATCTCGAGATAGATGGTCGTGGTGGCGCGGGGAAGGGTGGTGCGGGTGGCTGGGAGCGTCCGTCCCAGCCACGCCGCACCAATACGCAAATGAAGAGTTTCGGCTCGCTGGACTACCGTGTCCGCCAGACGTTGATTTGGTGCCAGTACAGTGAAATGTGTCGACGAGGCAATACTTGCCGCGGGAGCCGACGCTGCACCGCTCCAAAAAAATACAAGGGCAATGATACCCACCGCTCGTTGCGATCCGTGCAACATAAATCCTGAACCTCCTTGTTCAGCTTCGGTGCCAACCTTCCTTGGCTGCCACCAACGTTGGAGCGATTATGCGTGCTAGCGTGACCGTTCTCCAATAGGGGTTTTGGAAAAAGGAATAAAAACTATAGCGCCTTAACTTAATCACCCGAAATGGGTTATTCGCGTTATTCAAATCTCGAATCGCACCTTCCCGCTCGCTCGCCTCGCCGGTCGCACGGCAGGGAATTGCTCAATCCCCGGGAGTTAGCCGCCATATGTGTCGAACCCGTTAGCGCGGCAAATAATTTTCTCGCCGTACCACCTACTCCCGATCACTGCCAAGATGGTCTAAAATCACACTGTTCTGGCGGCTCCAATTTTCCTTCGACTCCTGACCCCTGACCTGTGCCATGTCCGACGTATTCAATGCCCGTAGCTCTTTCGACACTGGAAATGGCACCGCCGACTTCTACCGCTTATCGGCGTTGGAAGACGCGGGGCTCACCACAGTGGCCAACCTGCCGTACTCGATCCGCGTACTGCTGGAAAGCGTGCTGCGTAATTGCGACGACTACGTCGTCTCGCAGGACGACGTGAAGGCCGTCGCCAATTGGGCGCAAACCAAGGGGACCGCTGGCGAGGAAGTTCCCTTCAAGCCGGCCCGCGTCGTGCTGCAGGACTTCACCGGGGTGCCGGCCGTAGTGGACCTGGCCGCCATGCGATCAGCCATGCAGCGACTCGGTGGCGATCCAAACAAAATCAATCCGCTGGTGCCCGCCGACTTGGTGATCGACCACTCGGTGCAGGTCGATCAATACCTGGGCGAAGAGTCGCTCGACTTCAACATCGACATGGAGTTCAGCCGCAACCGCGAGCGGTACGAGTTCCTCCGTTGGGGCCAAAAGGCCTTCGACAGTTTCCGTGTCGTGCCGCCCGGTACCGGCATCGTGCACCAGGTGAATCTTGAATACCTGGCCAAATGCGTATTCGTCCGCGACGGGGTGGCCTACCCCGACTCGCTGGTCGGCACCGACAGCCACACCACGATGATCGATGGCCTGGGAGTTGTTGGCTGGGGCGTCGGTGGCATCGAGGCCGAAGGCGTCATGCTTGGCCAACCCATCTACATGCTCATGCCCGAGGTAGTGGGTATGAAACTCACCGGCAAGCTGCCGGCCGGTGCCACGGCGACCGACCTGGTGCTGATGGTCACGGAGATGCTGCGGAAGGAAAAAGTGGTTGGCAAGTTCGTCGAATTCTTTGGCGATGGCGTCAGCACCATGTCGCTGGCCGACCGCGCGACGATCGCCAATATGAGTCCCGAATACGGGGCCACCATGGGCTTCTTCCCCATCGACGATCGCACGCTCGAATACCTCCGCCTGACGGGTCGCACCGACGACGAGGTGACCTTGGTCGAGCGGTACACCAAGGAAAACTCGCTGTTCCGCACCGACGAGGCTGCCATCCCCACGTTCACCAAGACGGTGGAACTCGACCTGGCGAACGTGGTCCCGTCGCTGGCTGGTCCCAAGCGTCCGCAGGACCGCATTTCGCTGACGAACATGAAGTCGCAGTGGATTACCGACCTCGAAGAGGTGTATGAGAAGAGTGCCAACGATCGCTCGCCCGCCGGCCGCTGGGAAGGCGAAGGAGGGGGCGTGCCCGATCCTGCCGGCGCCGCCACGGCCGAGACCGCTGTGGCCGATCCCGGCAACGAGGGAGTCACGGTCGAGAACGAAGGCTGCACCTTCCATCTGAAGCACGGCAGTGTCGTGATCGCGGCCATCACCAGTTGCACCAACACCAGCAATCCCAGCGTGATGCTGGCGGCCGGCCTGGTGGCCAAAAAAGCCGCCGAACGGGGACTGGCGGCCAAACCCTGGGTGAAAACCAGCATCGCCCCGGGCAGCCGTGTCGTGACCGACTACTACGAGAAGTCGAAGCTCGACGCCGAGCTCGCCAACATCGGCTTTTACACCGTGGGCTACGGCTGCACGACTTGCATCGGAAATAGTGGTCCTTTGCCCGCACCAATCAGCGAAGCCATTCGCGAGCACGATCTGGTGGTCTCAGGCGTGCTGTCCGGCAACCGCAACTTCGAGGGTCGCATCAATCCTGATGTGAAAGCCAACTACCTGGCCAGCCCGCCTCTGGTAGTGGTGTACGCCTTGGCTGGCACTACGAACATCGACCTGGAGAACGAACCACTCGGCGAAGACACCGACGGCAATCCGGTGTTCATGCGGGACATCTGGCCCACCCAGGAAGAGGTACAGGCCGTGGTGTCGAATTGCGTCCGCCCCGAGATGTTCCGCAGCCAATACGACAACGTGTGGAACAAGAACGAGAAGTGGAACGCCATCGCAACCAGCGAAGGTGGCATCTACGACTGGAACGAAGACAGCACCTACATTCAGGAGCCACCGTTCCTGGTCGATCTCAGTCCCGAGGTCTCGCCCATCAAGCCTCTGGCGGGCGCACGCTGTCTGGCCCTGCTGGGCGATTCGGTTACCACCGATCATATTTCCCCAGCCGGAGCCATCGCCAAGGACAGCCCCGCTGGCAAGTTCCTGCAGGAACAGGGCGTAGAACCCGTCGACTTCAACAGTTACGGCAGTCGTCGCGGTAACGACCGGGTGATGACTCGCGGAACACTGGCCAATATCCGCATCCGCAATCAACTGGCCCCCGGCACCGAGGGCGGTATCACGCGTTACCTGCCTTCCAACGACGTAATGCCGATCTACGACGCCTCGATGAAGTACCAGGCCGATGGCACGCCGCTGGTGATCCTGGCTGGCAGCGAATACGGCACCGGCAGTTCCCGCGACTGGGCCGCCAAGGGCACTTTCCTGTTGGGTGTTCGCGCCGTGCTGGCCGCCAGCTACGAGCGGATTCACCGCTCGAACCTGGTAATGATGGGCGTGCTGCCGCTGGAATTCGAGGTCGACACCACTTGGCAATCGCTCGGCCTGACTGGCGAGGAGACTTTCGACATTCCCGATTTGGGCGAAGACCTCAAGCCCGCTCAGACGATTAAGGTCACCGCTACGGACGCCTCGGGCAACGCCAAGGAGTTCTCCATGAAGGTTCGCATCGACACACCGGTCGAACTCGACTACTATCGGCACGGCGGCATTCTTCAGTTCGTATTGCGGAAGCTGCTGGCGGACTAAGGACTTCGGTGGCGAACGTCTGGTGGCAAGGGACTTTTGTCGCCTGTGGCCACTCGCCGCCAGCCACTTGCCACTACCATTTGTGCGTCCCCCTCGACGAACTCTGAACATCCATGGCCGAACCTCGCTCGTACAGTTTCGTCCAGTGGTGCTTCTACTATGTCAATCAGTTCATCGTCCGCGTCATCTGGTGGGCCAAGGTGCCAGACAAGCTGCCGCTGCCCGACGAACAAGGGGCCGTGCTGATCTGCAACCACCGCAGCAGCGTTGATCCTTGTGTCATTCAGGTGGTGTCTCGGCGTCGACTCGTGCACTGGCTGGTCGCTCAACTCTACAAGCCCGGCACGATGATCGCCCGCATGCTCGACGTGTTCGAGGTGATCTCGGTCCGCAAGGATGGCAACGATGTCTCGCCGCTCCGCGCGGCCATCCGCCGTGCCCAAGCGGGCGACCTGGTAGGCATGTTCCCCGAGGGAACCATCAACACCACCGACGACTTCATGCTGCCGGTCCGCCCGGGAGCAATCGTCGTCGCCCTCAGGGCCAAAGTGCCGGTGCTGCCCTGTTACCTGGAAGGCACCCCGTACCACAAATATCCCTGGATGCCGGTGTTCATGCCGTCGCGAGTCAAGCTGGTGATCGGCGAGCCCATCGACCTCAGCGAACACTACGGCCAAGACCGCAACAACGATCTGATTGCCCGGTTGACAGTCGATTGCGTTAAAGCCATTGCGAAACTCGCCGGCCGCGAAGACTTCGAACCGACGATCGCCGGAAAAGGCTGGAAAACCTGGCAGTAATGCCGAACCTTTGTGGGGCTTTTGCGTCCGAGTTTTGACGCTAAAATGATACCAGCCAAGAGGTTGCAACGCGGACAACCGAGTCTCCAACCATTGGCAACACTGCAACACTCTCTTAGCCGCGCCAGTCGCTTCTAAGACCCTGTAGCTCAGTTGGTAGAGCAACGGACTTTTAATCCGTGGGTCGTGGGTTCGAGTCCCGCCGGGGTCACTGCAAAAGCTCCTCGAATTCGAGGAGCTTTTTTCGTTTTCGGAACGGCTGACGACCCCGCCTCCGCTGGGGTGTTACCCAAAGTGTGGTGAGCTCCAGAGGCGATACTACTTTTGGAGGAATAGTCTCCATGTCCGTCCGCCGGTCTACTGCGGACCAAACTTCGGGAGACTGCCTCTCCACCGAGCGGTAACGAATGATTTCCGACTTCTTTGCACAAGTGCTTTGATTTCTGCACGAACCATTTGACGATTCGGCACTCTTACAGAGAGACCGCGAGACACGATCAACTTCGCCCTCGGGGTATCGATCAGTTGGAGGGACCTTCAATGCTGCATACAAGATCAAATATCGAACCGGCGTCGCATTGGCGATCGCCGCAGGCCGTTAAACGGTATGCGACTACATTTGCTCACGGGGCAAGTTGCCGTTCGAGGTCTGCGTACGCCGGTGAGGCAAGGCGTTGGTGACACCTGGTCTAACTCGAAGATGAGCCACAGAGCTCATCGGAAAAAGGCCCGGTGTCAGCAGCGACAGTGGACCTTTTTCTGTGGCCACTACCAGCCTAGTCGGAGCACGCCACGATCCCGTGGTCCAACGGTTACGACGCCTGGATGACAACCAGGAGAGCGATGGTTCGACTCCATCCGGGATCATTGGTTGGGCTATCGGCTGTTGGCTATAAGCTGTGGGCCAGACGATTCTGGCTTATAGTCAATAGCTAACAGCTGATAGCCAAGCTTGGTCTGTAAGTGTTTTGGCGGCACACGTTCTTGGTAGCAACTGAGCCCGCCGAGCGATAGCGAAGATGAAGGGCGAAGGCGGTAGCAAGAACAAATACTGCTCGGGTTCAATTCCCGGACGGACCTCTAATAGAAGGCGACGGGGCGTTGGTCCAACGGGAAGACGCTTGGTTTGCACCCAGGCAATCGGGGTTCGATTCCCCGACGCTCCACTCAACACGAGGGCTCATGGTCCAACGGGACGACGCTGGCTTGGCTGGTCGGAGATCCGAGTTCGATTCTCGGTGGGTCCACTGAAAAATACGGAAGGTAGCCGGATACGGCTTGCCGGGTCGCACTGCTAATGCGAAGTCGCTCAGAAGGCGGCATGTGGGTTCGAATCCCACGCCTTCCGCTGTGGCCGGGTCCGGTGCTGGTTTCCGGAGACGGACTGTGATTCCGTACGACGGCGGTTCGATTCCGCTCGGTCACCTATTATGCGAGTGTGCTCCTGGGAGAGCAGTCAGCCTCCAAAACTGACGGACAGGGTTCGAATCCTTGCGCTCGTGCTATGACCCCATTTCGAAGCATGCTAATGCCTAAAGGAATTTCGGCACATAACTAAACACGCCGTGGCCAATAGGAATGCGACCAGGGTAGATGGTTCAGGAACAAGAGTTGCGACATAGATGCTCTCAGTGTTGTCAGTAAAACGCACCCGAAATGCCAACTGATTCCCAACCAAGGAGTCCCGGCCAATGTGAAATTCGCTGGGCTGTCGACCATCAATGATATCCGACGTATCTAGAATCTTTGTTAATTGGCCGAGAGCATCTGTATAGATTCCACGAGTACCACCATCGCTCCCAATAAAGGCAACATTTTCGCCGTCCAATGAAACGTTGCTAATAGCGAGGAAGGTATTTGTCCCACCGGGAGCCTGCGTACTCGAGTCGGCGACTAGAGTAAGACCGTCTCCCACATCCTTAAAGACTCCAAAGTATCCGCCTGCTCCACCGCCCATAAAGGCCAAAGAACCGCCTTCGACATTCAACTCATTGTTTCGGAAACTTGTAAAACTTCCCGAACCACCTGGGATGGAAGTGGTCAGATCATAGAGAGTAGACAGTGTGCCACCTGACTCTCTGTAGATTCCCTGGCTTTCATTGAAGCGTCTTCCTACAAATGTGATGCTATCGCCTTCAATGACGGGGAATCCGAGTAGATCACTGAACGGTCCGGAGCCGCCAGGGATAATAGTATTGGTGTCTGCAACAACGCGGAGTTGTCCCCCCAGCGTGGTGTATATGCCATTCTGGGACGACGGGTCACTGAACCCAAAGAAGGCGACATTTCCATTGTTGATAGAAGGCGCGCGAAAGCCGGCAAAGCTCCCAGTACCATTTGGCACCGCCGAGTCTTCGTCAGCTATGAACGTGATACTGTCTGTGGACGAGCTATAAACATAGATGCCGTTTCGAAATCCGAAGATTTCTGTGCCATCAAAGGCCACGTCACCATCATCCACTAATAAAGTCTCGTTTGACACTCCTACAAAGTTCGATGATTTACCTGGAATTGGCGTGCTGTTATCGACGATCCGAACAAGTGAGTCGCCATCGGCCTTGTAGAGCCCGTTATTGCCGGTGAAGAATACCGATGATTCGCTGATAGCGGCTCGTTGACCTAGGCTCGAAAAATTAGACAGCTTTTCTGGAATCTGAGTATCGAAATCTGCCACCAGTTCCACAGTAGCCAATGCGGATTCAGGCGACATCCCTAAGACAAAATCCTTAGAACTAAAATGCAAATAGAACGCAACAAGTACTGCAACTCGAACCAAGCGTTTTAGGTGCAACGGATTTAACCGGTAAGTCAGTTTTTTGCTCAGCGTCATTAGCTCGGCTCCAAGTAGTATGCTGACCGAGATGAGTAACAGCGTAATGATTGTTGAATGCCCGCATTTTCGATTCCGGCTGGTAAAGTGTCAAGCATATTCTCAGAAGCGGCAGTGATGCTCGCATCACCTTTAATGAACCTTTGTTGTTCAAGCGAAGTCACTACAGGTGGCCGGGTGATGCTAGTGCAAGTCTCCCGGCGCACGAGGATCGGCCTCAAATCTCGATGGACAGTGTTTATTGGAAACGGGGCGGATCGCACAGGACTCTCCTAAAGTCCAAGTCCTGGTTCGATTCCAGGTCGAAATATTACACGCCGTGTGGGTGTGCTGGATAGCATCGCAGACTTCGAATCTGCAAGACGAGGTTCGATTCCCTGGCGAGGTACTTTGTGGAGGGGTGAGGGATCAGGGGGAGGACGCGCGTCCTTCTTTCCCTGAATCCTGATCCCCGAATACTCCTATAGCCTGTGAGTGTAGAGGATTGCACGCGACCGTGCGAAGGTCGAAGGCCAGGTTCGATTCCTGGACGGGCTGCTCTGAATGCGGAGTTCGGAATGCGGAAGGCGGAATCACCCGCAGGCGATACTTAACGCTCGCTTGCGTTAGATTCCGCATTCCGAATTCCCACTTCCGCATTCGCCAAGACGCTGAAGCCTGATGGTCGGGCGGCTGTCTGCAAAGCAGTTTTTCGTGGGTTCGATTCCCACCGGCGTCTTTGACCAGTCAACTGCCGGTTCGGACTACATCCTGAAATGATGACCTTATCCGAACCAAATCTTCGTTGGCTGGTCTTTGACATAGCCCGACTGACGGTTGGGAGTACATGACGGTCCTAAGGTAGCGATGTCGGGCGACGGACTAGTGAACGGCGCCAAAGTCTCTCCGAGACAAAGGGGCCAGTCAACGACCTCCATACGGGGGCACGGACGATCGTAAACGCAACTCTCGCCACCACTTCGTCGGACTCAACACAAACCTACGATCGACTGCAGATTAGAGTACATGTTAACTCATGAGTCACGGGTTCGATCCCCGTCGTCGGCGCCAGGCGTCGATGTAGCTCAGTTGGTAGAGCAATGAGAAATATCTCTGGTCGCCCCCTCGTCGATCAATTTATCGCACACGTATATCCCGACTGCCGTGTTGGAGTACATGCATCACACGCCGGAGGTTACGGGTTCGAGTCCCGTCGGCGCCATTTCGAGGAAACGGTCGCGCCGTGGAGCAATGGTAGCTCGCCGTAAAGTCTCTAATGCAATCCCTCGTCGGGATCCTTTGATAAACAACTACCAGACACGTCCGACTGTCGGTGCGGAGTACATCCACGAACCGAGTCGGGGTAACACCCGTCGGTAGCCACGGAAGCGGGAGCTTCCAGCGTCTGTGACGCGGCAACTCGGCCCAAGCTTCGTCGGGTATTTTTCACTGAAAGGAGGTCGAGATGGCTAACAAAAATCTGTTTTCGAGTGTGAAGAGTTTACCTCCAAAGGCCAACTCGACCAACGAGGCTGGCGGTGCAGCTTACAAGCTGGAGCCGAAGCATGCGCTGGCGCAGCTAGCCGCCACTGGCTGCTTCAACGGCGTGTTCTACGCTCGTGCTGAGGATCAGCTTGACACGCTCAAGCAACTGATCGACCAGGTCGACGACAATTTCTACCTGGCCAAGCTGGCCGTGTACGCCCGCGAGCGGGCCTACATGAAGGACATGCCAGCCGCGCTGCTGGTAGTGCTGTCGACGCGTGACACGGAGTTGATGCACCGCGTGTTCGATCGGGTTGTGGACAACGGTCGCGTGCTGCGGACCGTGTTTCAGATGATCCGATCGGGGCAGTTCGGTCGCAAGGGTCTGTCGTCGTCGCTGCAGCGGGCTTTCCAGCGTTGGCTGAACGACGCGTCGGTTGGTAAGCTGCTATCGGCATCGATCGGCAACGACCCAAGCCTTCGCGACGTACTGCGCATGGCGCGGCCAACGCCCCGCGACAATGCGCGGCGTGCGCTGTTCGGTTGGTTGACGGATAAGGACATCGAGAAGTGGGCGCCGGCCGGCAAGAGCGATCTGCCAGCGCAAGTCCAGGCACTTGATGCCTACCGTCGTGCGGAAACGGCCGAGGCGCAGGCACTGATTGCCGCCGACCTGTCGGTGCGGTGGGACCTGCTGGCCGCCGCAGCCAAAGGGCCCGTGGTCTGGAAGGCCATTGCCCGCCAGATGGGTCCGCAGGCGGTGCGGATGAACCTCAACACGCTGATGCGTCATGAGGTACTAAGTAACGGCCGTGCGGACCACGTGATGGTCGACTACGTTGCCGACCGCCTGGCAGACGCGGACGAGATCCGTCGCTCGCGGCAGTTCCCGTACCAGTTCCTGGCCGCGTACCTGAACGCGTCTCCAGACGTTCCGCAGAAGATCAAGGCCGCGCTGTCGAAGGCGGCGGAGATCGCCTGTGGAAACGTTCCGGAACTGCCAGGGCCGGTCGTGATCGGCCTGGATACTTCCGGCTCGATGTGTTGCCCGGTCACCGGTTGGCATGGCCGTGGCGCTACGAGCAAGATGCGCTGCGTTGACGTCGCAGCCCTGTTTGCGGCCGCCGTGTTGCGGCGCAACCCGGATAGCGTGATCGTCCCGTTCGACACCCGGGCCTACGACGTCAAGTTCGATCCGCAGGACACCATTCTGAGCCTGGCCGATCGATTGGCGAAGTACGGCGGCGGCGGTACCGACTGCTCGATTCCGCTTCGCGAGGCCAACATCCGTTACCGCAAGCGACAGTTTGCGGGCGTTGTGCTGGTGAGCGACACGGAGAGCTGGGTTCGCCGTGGTCAGCCCTACGGCTACGGTGCCCGCGGCGCGACCGGTGTGATGGACGAGTGGCAGCAGTTCGTGAAGAACCAATTGCGGATCGGCGGTCACGACATCCCCGCGCCGAAGTTGGTCTGCATGGACTTGCAGGCCTACACCACGGCGCAGGCGCCGGAACGTGACGACATCTTGAACATTGGCGGCTTCAGTGACGCGGTGTTCAACATCATGGCGTCGTTCTTGTCCGACGACCGAGGCCGATTTGTCCGAGAAGTGGAATCGGTCGTGTTGTAGAAGCGAACACCGGAGGCCGGGAGAATTCTCGGCCTCCGGTTCTCATGCTCCATCGATTCATTGACAGCCGCCGGCCTGGCTACACGTGTCGAACCAACGTCCCGCACTACGATGGACGTACTCGCCCGCCCCGTACCGATACCGACTACTACCCCCTGCATGTGCCTCTTGACCGGTGGAGGGCGTACCTCGCCGCCTCGGCCGACACACTTGGAGCATCATACCCGACGCGACATCCGACAGCGGCGTGGTGGTGAGGGCAGGTCGATTCTACCGATCGAGGCAAGCGGCACTATTGCTGTGGCGGCTTGGCCGTCAACACTACGGCCCCGTGGTCGCTGCTCATCACCAGCACGGCAAACTCGCTGACACCGCCGATGTCGTCGGTGTTGAGACTTGTGTAGTCGAACTTACCACGCAAGTCGGTGTACCCATCCTTGAAAAACCGGGTGCCTTGGGGCGTGCGAGCATAAACCTTGACGTACACCTTCGACAGCGGCTTGTTCGTCTTATCGTCGCGGACCTGCAAGCGGCCGTATTGCTCAACAAGCTGCACCTTCAGATCGTTGGCGTAGTAAGCCTGCGCGATGCGGCGGCCAGAGCCCAGCACTTCGACCAGAACATTCTTGCCGGTGAACTCCTGCGGAATATCCACGGCGTGCCGGTCGCCTTGCTCGGGCAGCTCGACGGAATCGCTGCGATTCGGCTGGATCACACCAAAGCGATCGGCATCGCTTTCGACGAAGGGGTTCGAACTGAACAGGAACTCGACGTCCATCTCGTAGTAGTTCACAGTCACCTGCTCGAGATTCTGGTAGGTCAACTGCACCTGACCGTTCTCAACCTTCATTTCGAGTGCTGGCTCGGTGGAAGCCAATTCGTCCTGCAGCCCTTCGCGTTGGTCTTCGTCACCACCGCTATCGGCTACCTGGCCGCCACGGATTTCGCCAATCTGCGAGAGCACGTTGGCGAATCGCGCTCGCCACCGGTCCACAGGGTAATCGGCATACTGCTTGGCGATCTGTTCGGCCGCCTCGGGTTGCTCGCGGTAGAACGCCACGTAGCATCGCAGGTAATCCAACTGCAAGGCCGTGGGCAGTTTCTCGGCGTCGATTTCGTCGAACCACTCCAGAGCCTCGCCGATGCGGTCCTGCAGGAACAGGTAATACACCACGTCGAGCTTGTCCTCTTCGGATAGCCTGGACTTGTACCGCAGCACGTTCATCAAGCGATGGTACTGCTCGCCGAATGCGGCATTCACGATCTTGCGATCGCGGCCCAAGCGATGGGCGCGGGCATTTACCAGCGGGCTGTACTCCAGGTGCTGAATCCAATGCCGCTCCACCGGATCGACCGTGACCAGCGTGCAATCAATCCGCTCACCAAAACGGCGGAGAAACTCGTCGTTCGTACGCAGATACTGTTGGATCCGGTCAAGTTGGTTGTGGTAAATCGCGTAGCTCCACAGCACGGGGTTGTACACGTGCCGCTTGGCTAGCAGCTCGAGCGTCTGCTTAAAGAAATCGACATCCCGCATCCGCCATGCGATGCGGGCCAGATCGATGCGTTCGATGTTGTTCTGCTGAAGGTAGCTCAGCACCTCGTCGGACGTACCCCACTGCGACAGGTAGTCCCATGACGCCTTGTCGATGCGGCTTAACTGCTCGACTACGTGAAAGGTGAAGGGCTCGGCCCAGGCGGCCAGTTGCTCGTCGCGGGCGACTTGAACCGGGTAATGAGCAAAGTCGCCAGTACGCGGGAAGTAAAAATAATACTCCAGCTTTTGCGTGGCATAGGGACCAAGTTGCACCGGCAAGCTGTAAGTCTGCTTGCTACCCAAGACCGGCATTGCCTTCTCGGGAATTTGTGTCAAGACATCGAGTTTCTGCGTGGCCGAAGTGGGATTGGTCACCACAACCTGGCACCCGTACACGACGCCAGGCAGGAACTCGTCGGTGACGTACTTGTCACGCTGCTCGCCATCGACCTGCACGTACCGATCGCCGTGGCGGAAGTAATTCTGCCCCACTAACACAGGTGTTTTGTCGTCGCTTTCGGCAGCTTCCTGAATTTGCTTGTGGAACACAATGGTAGGCGAACCCACCTTCAAGGTCAGGGACGCTGCGTCGGTGGTTACCTCGGCTTCGGCGGCCTCGACGGGCAGGTCGAGTACCGCCAGGGCTAGCATCATCTCGCTGAAGTTCGAAGTAGGCACAGCCACGTGCTTCGAGAGGAATGGCTCGTCGGCGTTGTCTGCCAGGTGCGCGGCATAGTCGCGCCAGAAGGCATTGATCGCTACGCGGTCCGCCAGCTGCTGCTCGATGGGCAGGTGGTAGTAGTTATTTTCGGCCCACTCTTTCACCGCCGACATCCTGCGATAAAAACCACGCACCCGCTTGCGACGCAACAGTTCTAACTCCCCAGCACGGCGACCACCTGCGCGATCATAGGCAAAACTCAAATCCGCGTTGAGCTCTTGTAGCTTCAGATCTTTCTTTCTCTCTTCCACGGCACTCCTCACACGTTGAGCCGCTTCCAGACTCTCTAGTTCAGCCAATTTGTCACCAGAGATAGGGCTTCCTGCATGCGGCGGCCCCGCTGCCAAGGTGGGTTGGTCGACTGCCCGCGCACTCGCGGCGGCGTCAAAACGATCGGTCAAGTGCTCCGCATCCGCGTCCGCTTCGCCATCCCTGAAACCGCCAAACCTGTCGAAGCTGAGCGTTACGCCACCCACTCCAGAATCGGCAGTGAGCGATCGGCCTCGCAACGCGGTCAGGAACTCGCTCTGACTCTTGGACGGGTTGGGCGGCAACTGGGCGAACAGGTCCTCCAGGTGACGCCTGGTCGCGTCGCGCTCCGCGTCGCCCAGACGGTCGGCCAGCAGCACGCGCTCGGCCATGTTCAGTCGGCCATACCGCCACGGATCCAAGAATTCGCTCAGGTCGTCCTTCAACAAATAGTGATCGATGAAGGTCTTGTCCTTCTTGTTTTTCAAGTAGGGCAGAATAACCTGCTCGAAGAACTCAGGATCCTTACGACTCAGGTAGAAACTCAACTCGTGCGAGGCGTACTTCGAGTACTCCGAACGTTGCTCGGCAGCGTCCAATGCATCCCATTTCAGCACGAAGGCGAATTCGGCCAGCGTGGGATTGCCCGAGCGGGTCATGTACAAGCTATAGATCGAAGCCAGCGTGTCGTACCCCTGCATTTCGGCCGCGCGAACATCCGGAATCTCAAGTTGGTCGCCCTCGCCCAGCAGAGCCACCTCCTTGCGTTCGGTGAAGTGCTTCTTTAAATCAAGCGGCTTAGCCAAACGGAGGTCGCGGAATGCGGCACCAGCATCGGGCAACGACACATGTCGGAACACCGTGTCGGTGGAGCCGATGGCCACGATATGTACGTCCTGGCGATCGCTGAGCTGCTCCTTGGGAATGCGGACGATGCCGTCTTTACCAGGTGTGAGATTCGCGAGCACCACGCCGGCATGCTTCAAAAAGTCGAGGTTCGACAAGTCCGCAAGTTGATGCCGGGCTTCTGCCGGTGGCGGCTCCATGGCCATTTCTGAAGACGGTGTGCTGCCCGACGCGTCCTGATACTCGCCACCAGTGGCGGCCTGTTGCTTCCCCGTATCGGTGTCACGGAGCTCCCACGGATTGAGTAGCAATCCTGGTCGATCGAGCATGTTGCCCGGGTAGGTTGTCTGATCGCGGCGATCGAGGATGTAGCGATACTCGTCGCCTATGTCGCGACCGCTCAGATAGACATTGCGAAATGCGGGACGAGTAATAGTCAGCAAGGTGGGATCGTACGCGGCACCCAGAGCCCCGTGCAGTGGAAACGCCGGTTTGAACCTCGATACCAGCACATGTACCCGCGTACCCTGTTCGGCGTTGGCGAGCTTGACCAGCAAGTCACCGTTGTCGTCGGCCACGGCGGTAATATGCAGAGGCAGTCGGTGGGCTGTTTCGAGAATTCGATGCTTGCCAGCAGCGAATCGTCCCACCATTTTGCCGGCCGTGACGCGAATCGGAATGACACGGTTTTCGCGTTTGATCTTTAGACTGTAGTCGCCCGGTTCAAGGCCTTCAATTAACAGGAATCCGCCGGCCACGGAGAGCTTGCCGAACTGGTCGGTTGTAAAGTTGCCGCGACGAACTGCTAGCAGGGAGTAGTCGGCCCGCGACAGTTTCGCACCGCCTAGGTGGGGTACGTGTAGCGCCTCGCCCTGCACGGTCTGCAGCACTGCGGGGCGGCTGTGGGCGTCTTCTCCTGCAGCGATGTCCCACGCCACCTCGTCGATGCCATCGGCATTGGCCGTCACCCGCACAATGTCGGGCAGGGTGCCAAGATCGATTCGCCCCGCTTCATCGGATTTGAGAGACACACCGTGGTTTGTCTTGAAGTCGCGATGTTGAAACACGAGCCATACGGCGCGGTCCGCCAGACGCTCGCCGTTCTTCCCCAGCACTTCAACTACGGCGTGCCCGTCCATGTGGCTTAGGTGGAGTTCGTAGGTCGATTCCTCCTTGTCGATGCCGTTGACGCTGCGCAGGCCATTGCTGGACAGCGAGACCTTCTTGCCGGTGCTCACCTGCTCGACCTGAGCACTGAGCTGGAAACTCAGTGTGGCCAGCCGAGGCGGTACGGCGAACTGGTGCTCGGTTTCCTTGTCGCTGTGAAGTTGGAAATCGTCCACCTCGGCCGTAGTGCTGATGCCGTCGAGGTTGGTCGACGTGATCGTCAATTTCACCTGCTCCAGCAAGTCCAAAGGAGCGGCCACGCCGTTGATGCGAAAATCGGGGCGGACCAGCAGGGTAGCCTCACCGCCAACCAGCAGCGCCTCGCGGTCGACGAAGAAACCAACGTCCAGCGTGTAGGATTCCGCAGGATGCTGAAAATAGGCTAGCGAAGCGAAGCCATCAGCATCGCGGAGGATGATGGGGTGGCGGCCCGGGTCGGAGGAGTACGGAACGACAATGCCACCTTGTTCGTCGGGCTTGTACTCGCGGCCAGCTAGCCAGACCGATGCCTTGGGAGCCGGATTGTCTTGTTCGTCCAGAATCGACAGCACCGTGCCCGCCACGCCTTGCCGCGCGAGATAGTGCAGTCCGCCCTTCCGGACCAGGGCGCGACTGCTTCGCCCGCCACCGATCAGCTCGATCATCCAGACGCCGCGTTTGCCTTCGAGTTCAGGGAACGTAAACTCGCGCCGCACACGTCGGAAAGGGGTTTCGCTGTACGCATATACCTGCTGCGAACCAGCCACCAGGCCATCCAACTCCAGACCGGTGCTTACCTCTCGGTGCGTAGCGAGATAGACGTTAAAGGCGTTGACCTCATAGACCTTGACCAGCAGCTTGTCGACATTCTTGATGTCCGCCGCCAACGTGACTTCGTCATCCATGTCGAACTGCTGTGGGTTTGTCACCGCCAGATCGATGTCGACCCGGTCCTTCAGCTGTTGGTAGGCCGATGGCGTGAGCATCGACGCCCATCGCTCGGAATCCGGACCACCCGAGACAATTTTCGCCTCGGCCAGTAGCGGTCTGACGAAAGTGTCGCGTATCCACTCGCTCCATGGCGCAATGTCGTCCTGTTCAACCAAGAAATGCAGCAGATAGTCTCGCACCAGGGTCGTATCGTCGCCCACCGGCGGACATCGCGTGATGGGCGAGAAGTCCTGTCCCAGATTCACCTGGTAGCGCCGCACCGGGTCGCTGTTCAGGTAGCGGGGATCCATATAGGGCATCGGCCGGGGCTGCTTCACGTAGACCTCGAACAGCGTGCGATTGTACTTTCCGGCTTGCCGCTGATGATCGAGCAAGGCGTACAGGATGTTCGCCTTCAGCGAATTGTGAGCCGGTGGCAAATCTTTCACATACGCCCACATGCGCTGCAGATATGCCTCCCGGACTTCCGTATCGCTCGGATCGGCATCGGCGTTCGGCGCGAGCTTCACCAGATTGGTATGAATGAAGTTCGAATTGGTGCGGAGGTCGGGCTTCAAGTCCAGCAGCGCGTCCAGTTGTGATTTGAGCAGTTGCCGGTGGATCTTGAACTCGCCAAAACCACGGCTTTCCTTCGTGCGGAGGTCAGCCGCAATCAACTCGACCAGATTGTCGTAGTCGGGACGATCGATGCGTGACAACAGGGCCCTCCGCCGGCCGGAGGTGAGTTCCACGCCGCCATCGCGGAGTATCCAGTCGAGCGCCGTGTCCTGGAAGCCAGCCAGGTTGTCATGCTGGTCGATGGCCCGCTGAATGTATGCCTGTCGGCTGATTACCGCAGGGTCGAGCACGGTGGGCAAGTTTGGTTTCTGCCCGGGCTCGGGACTGCGCTGGTGGGCAAATTGAATACCCAGTTCGTTGCGTAGCCAATCGAGGGTCGCTTTCGGATCGCTGTCGTACGCTAGCAGTCGTTGCCGACGCACAATCAGATTGCGGAGTTCAGAGGCTTCAACTCGCTTGCGCCATTTGTCCAGCAAGTCGTCAAGCTTCTCCGACTGTTTTGTGTTCTGATAATGCAGCGCGTGATAAAAATAGTACTCCTCGGTGCCCGGTATCAACTGCCCGAGTACCTCGGCCCGGTCCTCAGCCAGCGCAAACGTTTCGACAAAGCCAATTTCGTCGGCGGCCAGCGAGGGCAGGGCGGTCACGCAAGAACAAGCGAGCGCAGCGAAGCAAACAACGAAGGACGAGCGTTTCATTAGAATGATCTTTCCAAGTTAGCCGTGCAGCATCAACGGCGAGAAAAGCGGGCCATGGGGCCTCCGTGGCGTTTTCCCGTGCGTTCCCCCCGCAAGTCGTTACTAGGGTTAGGCGTCGAGTCGGGATCGAAAGTTCCCAAAATCCGGCAGATTTCGGACCCCCATTCTCATCCTAACCAAGTGCCGGTTCGCCCCGGAAGAGGGTCGCCAAATTGGATGAAAGCGGAGAATTACGACGCCGCTGCATAGCCGGCCTTTGGACTAGGGTTTGCCCCTCGGATACCCAACAAAACAGGCGAGGCCCGCTGGGCGGGCCTCGCCTTGGTTGAGACATTCACTTGCTGACGAATTGTGATGCGGGCCGGGTTAGTTGGCAGGGTTTACCACAGCGGGCTGCGGGGGCTGGCCGTAGCCGCGACCGCCGCCAAATCCGTTGCCTTGCCGACCTCTGCCTTGGCCGGGACCCATTCCGCGGCCCTGCATATATCGGCCCGAGTTCGGCGCCCAAGAGCAACCTTGGCCGCGACCGGGCCCCATGCCACGTCCCCAACCTTGTTGCATTCCCGGGCCCATTCCACGGCCGGCGCCTCGCCCGCGCCCCCGGCCAGCGAATTGCGCTCCGGGTCCTCGCCCAGCTCCACGACCAACGCCGCCCGCCCATACCGGCTGCAGCGAGTCGTTGCGCAGGTCAAACGTTTGTTGGTCATCGGTGATGCTCTTGGCAACCATCACGTTCTCGGCCAGTTCATCCGTATGGAAGCCCGTGATGGAGACAGTCTGTCCAATGGCAATGCTGTCGACAATGTCCTGCACCGCGGCTTGAGGACCGAGATGCACCTCGCGGGTGACATCATCGTCGCCGTCCAGTATCAAGTGCACGCCGATCAGCCCGCGACCCGTGGTGGCTTCGCAGGGGCCGATTTTGATCTCGGCAACGGTACCAGTGAAGGTTTCGAGCGTTGGCTTATCGACCTGCTGCGCGACGCCCTGGCGGCGGCCCGCGCCCCTCTGCCCCAAGGCGTCCGAGGTGAGTGCTCCGCACAGTAGCAGTGCGACAAGCGTTGGAAGGGTGAAGTTTCTCATGATTTGGCTCCTTATGCATAGAGTTGGACTGGTTTTGCCACGAACTGGCTCTCGGGGCTGCAAGATTTGCACACCCGCGAGTCCCACGGATGACGAGTGTTTGCACGATCGACTCGCCTTCGCGTGGCAAACCTAGACAGTACACATTGCGTGCCAAAGCAGAACTCGGAAGAGAAGAACGCTCTAGCCGTCGTAGTCCATGGCCCGCAACTTGTAGATAAGACCTCGCCGGCTGATGCCCAACTTGCGGGCCGCCTGCGTGCGATTGCCGTCGCACTCGTCCAGCGTCGCCAGGATCGTGGCCCGCTCGACTTGCGACAGCCTGCCTTGCTCGTCCCCATCGGCCTCGACCGCCAGAGCTTGCACCTTCGCGGGCAGATGTTCGGGCATGACGACGTCGCCACGACAAAGCAGGCAGGCCCGCTGAATGGCATTGCGAAGCTCGCGGACGTTGCCGGGCCACTGGTACGCGAGCAAGCAATTCAGTGCCTGTGGCGACAAGCGAACCGCAGCCCCCACGAACTCGGAGCCCAACCGACGGACCAAGGCCGGAATGTCCTCGCGCCGCTCGCGTAGCGGTGGGACCTGCAACTCAACGACGTTCAGCCGGTAGTACAGGTCTTCGCGAAATGTGTTGTTCTGCACGGCCTGCTCGAGTTCTCGGTTAGTCGCCGCGACCAATCGCACGTCGACGGCCACTGGGCGATCGGCGCCGACGGGTGTCACCTCCTTGGCTTCCAATGCGCGGAGCAGTTTGGGCTGCAGGTGCATAGGCAGTTCGCCAATCTCGTCGAGAAAAAGCGTTCCACCCTCGGCAGCGCGAAAGTAGCCCTCGCGCGTAGCGGAAGCTCCCGTGAACGCGCCCTTGAGATGCCCGAACAGTTCGCTCTCGATCAGCGTCTCGGGCAATCCGGCGCAGTTGGCGGCAATCAGCGGCTGAGCGGCTCGATCGCTCCAACGATGGATCAGATCGGCCACTACCTCCTTGCCCACCCCGCTTTCGCCAGTGATCAATACTGGCGCGTCGGAAGGGGCAACCAATGCCGCAGTGCGCAGCACCGCCCGCATCGCACCGCTTTCGGCCACCACACCAGCGGGCAGATCTGGGTGTTGGTCCGATTGACCATCCGTGGCCGCACGGCCCAGCGCGTCGGTAATGGCGGTCTGCAGTTCTTCGAGGTCGATCGGTTTGCTCAGGTAATCGTCCGCGCCACATTTTACGGCCTCTACCGCCTGACGCACATCGGCGAAACCGGTGATCAATAGCACGGGCAGGTCGGGCAGGCTCTGGCGGATGCGGCGCAACGTCTCCAGGCCGCTAATACCCCCCAGACGCACATCCAGCAACACCATGTCGGGTGGTTCGCGAGCAATTAACTCGAGCGCCGCCTCGCCCGATTCGACCTCGACGGGCGACATGCCGAGCGACTGCACAACGTCGCCCAGCAACTCGCGTTGGGGCGGTTCGTCGTCGACAATCAGAATGTGCAGCTCAGGTTGCGACACGGATTCCCTCGATCAGAAAGCAAGCACCACCAGACGGTCGGCCCTGGTATTGCACGGTCCAACCTTGCTGCTTCGACAGTTGTGACACAATCGCCAATCCCAACCCCGCGCCATCTTGGCGGGTGGTGACGTAGGGAGCAAACAACTGGTCGGCCATCTCAGCCGAGACCCCCGGACCGCGATCGGCAACGCTGACCACGGCCGCGCCGGCAGAGGCCTTTTCGAATTGCAGTTCAACAGTTGCTGCCCGCGGAGAGAAGGCAATCGCGTTCTGCAGCAGGTTAAACAGCACCTGCCGCAACAAGTTCGCGTCGGCCATGATCGTCTCGCACCCCGCCTCGATGTGCGACTGCAATTGTACCTCGGCTCCATCCAGATCGGGTTGCAGCAATACCGTAAGCTCCTCGACAAGGGGAGCAACCCGCGTGGACCGGAGTTCCGCGGTGCGAGGTCGGGCGTAGGCCAGGAACTGGTTGATACGGGCGGTTACGCGGTCGCACTCCTCGACCAGTAACCGTAACCGCGAGTGGCCTTCGGCTGCAGATGCATTGCTGCCGTTGAGCATCAGCTTCTGCAGTCCCGCCCGAATCACTCCCAGTGGATTACGAGTCTCGTG
Organism: Aeoliella straminimaris; assembly: GCF_024054565.1. Classification (GTDB taxonomy): domain Bacteria; phylum Planctomycetota; class Planctomycetia; order Pirellulales; family Lacipirellulaceae; genus Aeoliella; species Aeoliella straminimaris. The sequence goes on along the minus strand of NZ_JAMXLR010000095.1, from coordinate 165,349 downwards.
GGCCAGTCCGGACGCCGCCTGGCTGAGATTCTCCAGGCGTTGCTTCTCCACCTGCAGCAACTGGGATTGGCTGCGTGCTTCAACTGTCCGCATCATGGCGGCCCAGGCGAATCCCAGCGCGGCCAATACCACGCCCCCCGCCAGCACCATGGCCAGGCGCTGCCGGCCGGCCGATTGAATCGCTGCGTCGGCGGCCGTTCGGTCCAACAGCAGTGTAAGCCTCAGTTTCAATGGTTCTCCTTCAGCCTCCAGATCGCGCGACCAGCTTGGACCGCCCGCTCCCTGCCCCTGGCCGCGCGGCATCATCAGCAGTTCCACTTGCTCGGATGTCTGCAGCCCCTGCGGTAACCACTGAGGCGACTCGTCGGTCGATTCCAGGAGGTTTGTTTCGCCCGCAGCAATCGACAGCCAGCCGCTTTGATCTCTCATCCGCACGGCCAACACGCCCGAGGTGCCCGTAATCTCATCCATCACGGCTTGCATCTGCTCCTCGAACACTCTGCCCAATCTGCGATGCGCGCGGGCGCCCCCCAGGAAAGCTTGCCGCAGTACCTCCGACTGACGCACGAGGTCGGCCCTGATACGATCGCGCTCGTGGCCATACTCGTGGTGTTGCCAAAAGGCAAACGCGAGCCACGCCACTAACAACGCGGCCACAACGGCGGCTTTCCTGACGACCGGATGCACGGTTCGTGTTGTCCAAATGAGTGATGAGACGGTGGTGCCTCCTAACACTCTATTCTATCCCAAACGCTGAGTGCCACGAAGCATCTAAGCCAACTGTTTCTACCAAGAAGTCGTACCATGCCACAGCGCTGCAAGTTTTGCACAGTCGAATGATTCGTGTCATACCATCGTTGCTCAGTATCTACGATCGCAACCAGGCAAGCTTGTCTTCAATAGAACAAAGTACTGCCCGTTTCCGAAACGGCGACGCGCATCCCTATCAACCTGCGCAATCCGGTCCAGCAGTTGCATGCACGCCTGACAGTCTTCGGCACGCGGTCTGTCGTTTTTGTTCCCATGGGGCCGCAACTTGTCACATCTACTTCAAGTGCGCCCGATGGTTGGCATCTGCCGCTCGTCTGGCTAGCTGGAAAGGAGCAACGAGGATGGCTCAACAGAATCATGCAAGTAAGAAGTCGGCTTGGTACCGCGCGGGGCGTATGCTCCGTAGCGAAGCGCTCGAGCGGCGCGAGGTGCTTTCGGCCGCAGGTTGGGGCGGGGTGCTTGCAGCCCCCCAGGATGGCGCGAACGGAGCTGGTGCTGGCGACTGCGACACCGTGCAGGTCGCAGGGCAAGGCGGCGCTGCCGCACAGCAGCAAATGCGCATGCGCCCGGCAACGCGGAGTGCCTTGTTCGGCGGCTATCAGGAAAGCACTCCCCAACAAAAAAGCCAGCAGGGTGCGGGACAAGGAAGTGCTGCGCTGCTCGGCGGTGATCTCGACTCCCAAGAGACCGCCGATCTGCTGCATATGCGGCAGGAAGAAAAGCTGGCCCTGGATGTCTACCGCACTCTAGGCGAGCAGCACCAGGTGGCGATCTTCGACAACATCGCCAATGCCGAACAGCAACACCTGGATGCCATGGGCAGCCTGATTGATAAGTACGGACTGGATGATCCCATCGAAGGTTACACGATGGGGCAGTTCCAAGACCCAACGCTTCAGGGCTTGTACGACACGCTAATCGCCCAAGGGGCCGAGTCGCTGGCGCAGGCCTACCAGGTGGGTATCACGATTGAGGAGCTTGATATCGTCGACCTGCAGCAGGCAATCACTACCACCGACAACGCCGATCTCACACAAGCCTACGGCAATCTGTTGGCTGGTTCCGAAAACCATCTGGCGGCGTTCACTGCGGCTTCCGAAGGCCGCAATACAATCGGCGTTAGCTGCACGGGTTCGGGCGCAGGTGCCGAAGGATCCCAGTCCAGTGGACAGGCGACCCAAAGTGGAGACCGGCAACAGACTCGGCGACAGGACCAACTGCGAGTCGATCCGCAACAATGCGACCAACAGGATTCCGAGCAACAGCAGTTGCAGGATCGAGACCGCGCATTTGAGGAACTGGGAACCCAGCAGGGTGATCCATTGCGGACTCAAACGCAAGACCGAGTAAAGGATCTATCGAGCGACCTACAGCAAGAACGCCTGCGAGGCAGACGTTAATCGCAAACTCTTCGCTGTAAGCTACCCTGCGCCAAGACGCCCGGCGCCGCTTTGTGCGGTGTGCGGGCGTTTTGCTTGAAACTCCGAGAGAGGCACTAGGGCTGCTGTCCTACCCAGACAGCAGAGACCGTGTCACTGGTCGAAACAGGACAACTTATCGCGCGAGCTTCGGCAATCCTTGGTCTTACCGGGCTACTTGCAGGGGACCTGCGCAGATAGAAGAGAGATTTGCGCGGACCTCAAATGAACGCGGCAGCCACGATTGTTACGATTTGATCAGGTGGCTTTCCACTCTGGGGATGCGTGTATCCCTAGACGACTCTTTTACTTACGGGGATCGGTCACTGTGCTCGGATGTTGCCCTGAAAACGGATGGCTTGGTGTGATGAAACGCAGCTACTTGATCTTATTGCATTCGCTGCTGGCGATTGGCCTGCTGGCTTCGCAATGCTTGGCCGAAACGCCCGCCCCCAGTGTCGAGCGAGAATTTCGCGCGGCATGGATCGCCACGGTGGCCAACATCGATTGGCCCAGCCGGCCAGGGCTATCGCCCGAAGAGCAGCGGCAGGAGATGATCGCGCTGTTGGACCTGGCACGCGACCTGCGCATGAATGCCGTGGTCTTCCAAGTCCGTCCCGGGTGCGACGCCATGTATGAGTCGCAGTTGGAACCTTGGTCGGAGTATCTGACGGGTACACCCGGCGAGGGCCCCGCGGATGGCTATGACCCGCTGGAGTTTGCCGTGCAGGCGGCGCACGACCGAGGTTTGGAACTGCACGCCTGGTTCAACCCCTACAGGGCGTGGCACGCCTCGTCCAAGAGCGAGGTCCCGCCAAACCATATCAGCAAGACGCACCCCGAGATGGTCAAGAAATACGGCAGCTATCTGTGGCTCGACCCGGGCGATCCGGCCGCGGCCAATCATAGCTGCAACGTAATCCTCGACGTGGTCCGTCGGTACGACATCGATGCGATCCACTTCGACGACTATTTCTACCCCTATCCGGTAACTGACGAGGACAAGCAAGAGGTTCCTTTTCCCGACGATGCGAGTTGGGCCCAATACAAAGAGCAAACACCGGCCGCCCAGCGTCTGTCGCGCGACGATTGGCGTCGCGACAACGTCAATCGGTTTCTGGCGCGAGTGGCCAAGGAGACGAAACAAATCAAACCCTGGGTGCGATTTGGCGTAAGCCCCTTCGGCATTTATCGCCCGGGTCACCCCGCGTCGATTCAAGGATTCGACGCCTACGACAAGCTGTACGCCGATTCGAAGAAATGGCTCAACGAAGGCACCGTCGATTACTTCAGCCCTCAACTCTACTGGCCAATCGACCAAAAGGCGCAGAGCTTCCCTGTGCTGCTAAAGTGGTGGCAGCAACAAAACACCCACCAGCGGCACCTGTGGCCCGGCCTGTTCACCTCGAAGGTGCTGGCCGACGGCGCGGGATGGAAGCCCACCGAGATTGAGCAGCAGATCGATGTGGTACGCACTGACATTTCCGCCCCTGGCCATATCCACTTCAGCATCAAGGCCATTCAGCAGAATCGAAGCGGCCTGCAGGATTTGCTTCGCGAACAGGTCTACACCTCGCCGGCACTGCCTCCGGCCACAACCTGGTGCCAGCTGCCCAACTCCACAGGCGGCCAGCACTCGATCGGCGTGGCCGTAAAGGATGGGACGACTCGCGTCGCATTGCAGCCCGAAAGTGGCAAGGCCCCTTGGCTTTGGCTGGTGCAGTGCCATATTGGGGACCAGTGGCAGACGCAGATCATCCCTGGCGGCCAAACGGACTGCACTTTCCCCGGCACGGTTGCTACCAAGCAGGATGTAGTCGTCTATCCGGTGGACCGGCTCAACCAGATTGGCAATGCCATTGGACCCTCCGAGTTCGAGACCAACTGAGAACACGTGAAGCACTCACCAACATCAACCGATCCGTCGGCCGAAGATGCCGAATCCGGGCTCAGCAATTCGGGAACCGCAACCAACGACGCCGACACGCTCGATCCCTCTCAATCTCCTGCTGCATCCGATGGCGATCAGAAAACTACCTCGGCATGGAGCTGGGTGCCGAGTCTGTACTTCGCCGAGGCGGTTCCGTTCGAACTGGTGATGACCGTCTCGGTCATCTTCTACAAGGGGATGGGCGTTTCCAACACGGACATCACCCTGTACACCGGGCTGCTCTATCTGCCTTGGATGATCAAGCCGATATGGAGTCCACTGGTCGACGTGCTGTGGACCAAGCGGGCGTGGATTCTGGCAATGCAACTTGCCATCGCCGCGGGTATGCTCGGTATCGCTCTATGCGCCACGAACGAGTTGTTTTTCGTCTTGACGCTCAGTTTTTTCTGGCTGCTCGCGATAGCTTCGGCCACGCACGACATCGCCGCCGACGGTTTCTATATGATCGGCATGAGCGCCCATCAGCAAGCCTTCTTTGTCGGCATCCGTAGTTCGTTCTACCGATTGGGCATTATCGCCAGTCGCGGATTGTTAGTAATGCTGGCCGGCATGATGATCGACTCGGCGCTGCCCACCGGCACTGCCTGGTCCTGGACATTCATGCTGGCGGCCGCGGTATTTGCCGTGATCGCCGCGTACCATGCGGTAATGCTTCCCCGGCGTGAAAAGCTCGCCAAAGAAGACTCCGACAGAGACCTGGCCAGCGAAATAGTCAGCACGGTGACCACCTTCTTTCAGAAGCCGGGCATCGTCATGGGACTGGCTTACCTGCTGCTATACCGCTTCGCCGAGGCCCAACTCGCCAAGATTGCTCCGCTCTTCATGCTCGACGATCGCTCGGCTGGCGGGTTGGGACTGACCGAGACCGATACCGGATTCATCTACGGCACGGCCGGAGTCCTGATGCTGGTCCTCGGTGGCATTCTGGGCGGGCTCGCCATCGCCCGACACGGGTTGGGCAAGTGGATCTTCTGGATGGCAGTGGCCATCAACCTGCCGAACGCGGTGTATATCGTCATGGCCTACACGATGCCCACGCAGATTTGGGTGGTCACCGCGGGCGTTGCCATCGAACAGTTTGGTTATGGCTTTGGCTTCGCCGGCTACATGCTCTATATGCTGTACCTTTCGCAAGGAAGTCATCAAACAGCCCACTTTGCCATCTGCACCGGCCTGATGGCCGCCGGCATGATGTTGCCAGGAATGTACTCCGGGGCGATTCAGGAATGGTTGGGTTACCAATGGTTCTTCGTCTGGGTCATCATCGCGACGATTCCCAGCTTCATCGTGACTTGGCTGGTGAAGATCGATCCCGATTTTGGCCGCAACAAAGGCGAACCGGGGTAACGGCCGTATGTCGCCTCTAATAAACATGCAGGTGTCGGATGCCCCGGCCATGCTGGAATTGTGGACATCGGCCGCACCCCACGAACGGCTGAGTCGGCCGCTACTCGAGGAAAAAATCTGGGGCGACCCTGACTTTCGGCCCGAGCTAGCCCTGGTGTGCAAAGACCAACAGCAGCTGCAGGGCTTTGGAGTAGCGGTCTGCCGACGCAAGGACGACAGTACGATGGGGTACATTAAGTTGCTGGCCGTAGCGCCGAAGTTGCAGCAGAGTGGCATCGGCTCGGCGATCTATAAGCAACTGGAACAGCGCTGCCGCGACCTGGGTGCCCTGGAAATACGGGTGGCGGAGTCGGCCCCCAATTACTTGCATCCGGGCGTCGACGAACGAAACGTCGCGGCCATCGCCTTCTTCACCAAGCACCACTACGGCGAAATCGGGCGGGCTTGCAACATGACGGTCGATCTCGGCCAGTGGGAAAAAGAATATCGCCAGGCGGCGTTCGGCACCGACCCTTCTCATCCGATAAGGGTCGTGCGAGCTACCTCCGCCTACGCTCCCGCGATCCGCGAGTTCATCAACCTTCACTGGCCGACGTGGTGGGGGGAGGTTTCCGTTGCTCTGCGAAATGCCCCCATCAGCTTGTTTCTCGCGCTGGAAGAGGGAAAGGTCATTGGATTTGCCGCCCATGATGCGAATAATCGTGGCACTGGCTGGTTTGGCCCCATGGGCACCTGTCCCCAGCAACGCGGGCGGGGCATCGGACGGGTGCTGCTGGCCCATTGCCTGGACGACATGCGCAGGCAAGGCAACGAGAGTGCCACGATACCTTGGGTAGGCCCCGTCGATTTTTACCGCCATCATTGCGGCGCTGTTGTGGACCGACACTTTGTACGACTAGCAAAAAGCCTGACATGAATTCACTCGCCTCGGAAGTGGCCAAGTTCTTGCCTTCGACACTGGAAGAAAAGATTGGGCAACTGATCAACGTCAGAATCGGATCGAATCTGCCTCCGATTCGCACGGTCGATGAAGACGCCGAACGTATTGCGCAGCTCATCGACCGTTGCCCCATTGGGGGACTTACGCTGTTCAATGGGCGCTGGCCTTCAACTCGCCAGGTGCTGGAGCAATTGCAGGCCGCTGCAAAGATACCGCTGCTGGTTGGTTCCGACATCGAGCGTGGATGTGGCCAACAGATGCACGGCATGAGTGTCCTGCCTCACGCCGGCGCCTTCGGCGCCGCCAGCGACAAGCAGCAGACCGATGGCGACCAGTTGGCATGGGAATTTGGCGAAGCAACCGCCATGGAAGCTCGAATGGCAGGCATCAACGTTGCCTTCGCACCGGTGGCCGACACCAACACCAATCCACGCAACCCAATCATCGCCATTCGCGCCTTCGGTTCCACTCCATCCAAGGTGGCCAGCATGGTGGCCGGCTTTGTACGGGGGTGCGAAGCACTCGGAGTCGCCACGGCAGCCAAACATTTCCCCGGTCATGGCGACACGGAACAGGACTCTCACGACTCGCTGCCGATGGTGAGTCGAGATGCAGCCTCCATCGCCACGACCGAGTTACCTCCCTTCGAAAGTGCTGTCGCGTCGGGGTGCTCGATGGTCATGACGGCCCACGTAGCCTATCCGGCCCTGGATGCCAGCGGCGTGCCGGCCACGCTATCCTCAGCGATTCTCCAAGACCTGCTCCGCCACAAGCTTGGTTTCGAAGGAGTCATTTGCAGCGATAGCTTGTTGATGTCGGGCGTGCGAGACCGCTTCGACAGCGAGGGCGAGTTGTGCCTGGCCGCGCTATTGGCCGGTGTCGATTGGCTGCTCGACGTCGCGGATCCGGAATCCGTGATCGACTACCTCGTACGCTGCGTGTCGGATGGCCGCCTTGAGGAGTCGAGGATCGACGAGTCGGTGCATCGCATCGCCAAGCTGAAGCAGCGTGTCTGCCTGAAACCACTCGAACTCGAGAGCAACGCGGCGAACGCTGACATGCCAGCTCAACTGGCGCAGCGAGTCGCCTTGCAGGCCACGACGCCATGCGGAACGGAAACGGCCGTGGCGTTGAGTTGCGACAAGCCTGTTACTTGCTTACTGGCCAAGCCGTTCGCCACGCCACTCGATCCTCCGGAGCAACCCTTCGCAGCAGCGCTGCGTGAACACTTCAGCCACGTCGAGTACTTCGAACTCGCTCCGGGCACCGACACCGCCCAAATGCAAGCTGCCCGCGAAACAGCACAGCAGAGCCAGCAGTTGGTCCTGGCCATGATCGTGAAACCGGCCGCCTGGCATCAATTCGGCCTTCTGGACTACCAACTCGAGTTATTCAAGGAACTCTCCCAACGGCCCGGCGCGGTCGTCATCTCGCTGGGCGTACGAGAAATCCTCGACCAGTTCCCAGCCGCCGCCAGCAAGATCTGCACGTTCAGCGATGTGGCTGTTTCGCAACAAGCAGTCGTCCGCTATTTGGCGGGCGAGTAAGATCGCCCGCCGTAACGTGAGCAAACAACCATCGCCGCTAAGGCGCGCCCGCATTGTGGCGGCGTCGAACCGACTCACGCGATTCTTCCACTCGTTGCCAACACGTGGAGCTCCGTCGGCAAGCACTCCTGAAAACCTGCTAAATCTGGCCGCCGGCAAGCTCGTGTGGTAGGCTAGTGGTGACGGAGGGAAGCTGTCGTTACGGGCGTTTCGACCATCTCCACCTTTTGCCACGTGGCAGGAACAAGCAGGTGAGTAGCGTGCTCTCTTTAGGCGTCTTGCGACGCTTCACACTCGCCGGATTGGTGTTCGGTTGCGTCACGCTGCCCGGCTTCGGCGACCAGCAAGCGGTGCACCCCGAACAGAGTTGCTATCTCTGTGAAGACCTGGTCACCTTCGATCTGGTCGTCGCTGCCCCCGCGGGCGAACGCGTGCATGTCGACTATCGCCTGGCGTCGGGGCAACGGACCATTGCGCGTGGCACAGCGGATTTGCGGACGGAAGCGATTGATGGCGAAAATTACATCCGACTGCCAATCAATCTCAGCGAGGTTCAGCTAAAGACGATTGTCACGCTCCAATTCGAGGCTACCCTCACCGCGAACGACCAGCGAAGCGAGTTGTCGAAAATCATTCATCTGTACCCGGTTGATCCGCAGATACCACTCGAGTTCTCATATGAAGAGATGGGAATTCATCTATACGATCCCCAAGGCGATACGGCAAAGCTCCTGGCCGATAGCCGGATACCGCACGTTCGCTTGAGAAGTCTGGGCGCGGTCGAATCCATAACCAAGGACGTGCTGGTGATTGGCCAGGGCGTGTCGTTCAAGAAACAGCGAAGCCTGAGCGAAACCATCGTCAGCGCCGCCCGCCGTGGGGTGCCGGTGCTTTGCCTCGCCCCGGCGGGAGGGACTCTGCAAGTTGACGTTACCGATCAGGGCGACCGTCTGAGTCCAGCAGAGTTTGTCGTGGGCGACGGCAATTGGCCGCACCGATACGACAAACGACTCGATTTGCTGCCGACTCCGTTCGGCTTCTCTTTGCAAAGCGATGGGGAACGTCTGGAGTTCACTTTTCAAGAAGACCCAGATGCCCAAATTTGGAATGGGTCAAATCTAGTGTTTACACGCGACGGCGATTTTAAACCTGGTAAGATCGAAGTAAGCTGTAGTCCACTGCTGGAAAACTGGCAAACCAGTCCGGTGCCCAGATACACCTTGGCCTATTGCCTGCTACGCCTCCATTCACCCGCAGAAATCGATGAGAGCCATGACCAGTAAGAAGACTCGATGGGTGCTATTATTGTCCGCAGGACTGCTGCTCTGCCCAAGTTGGACACAAGCACAAGACGCGGATCTCAACGTCGGTGGCACCGCCACCGAAGACTTGGGATTCGATCTAATTGACTATCCCATCGCCATCCTGCCCTTCAGCGAGCGGGGCAAAGAGGTGCAGGGGCTCGGCAATCAGGTGTCGGATCTGCTGTTTGCCAATTTGATTGTCGACCCCGACCTGTTAATCGTCGACCGGGAAGACCTGCAAAAGACGCTCGACGAAGCGGAGCTGAATCTCACGGGCCTGGTCCGACAGCAGGAAGCGATTGCTATCGGCCACATGACCGGCGCCAAGCTGATTCTCACCGGCTCGGTCATGCAGATTGACAACAACATTCACATCGTGGCAAAGATCATCGGCACCGAAACCACTCGGGTGCGCGGGGCTGCGGTCAAAGGCGATGCGGGCGCCGACACCAGCGTGTTGGTCGAACAGCTGTCTCAACAACTTGCCGAAGCCATTCGCCAGCACGCCAATACGCTGGTGGCCAAACCAGTTGCCAAGGAAGATCGAGTCGCCAAGCTGAAACAAAAGCTTGGCAACAAGGACCTTCCCACCGTGGGCATCAAGATTGCCGAACGGCATGTGGGGCGTGCCACCATCGATCCCGCGGCCGAGACGGAAATGGTGCTATTCTTTTCCGGCGCTGGCTTCGACGTGATCGACAGCCAGCACTTGGCTAAGCATGAGGTCGATCTGATGGTCGAAGGGGAAGGGCTCAGCGAGTTCGCCTCCCGCCAAGGTAATCTCACGTCCGTGAAGGCTCGACTGGAAGTGAAAGTGATCGACCCCAAAACAGGCAAGGTCGTGGCGATTGATCGTCAGACCAGAGTCGGTGTCGACAACCTCGAATTGATCGCTGGCAAGAACGCCCTGCAACTGGCCGCGGCAGATATTGCAGAGCGCATTATTCCCAAGGCAGCCAATCCCGACAAATGATGCGTGGGTTCGATGCCGCCAGCCAAAGTCGATAGAGCGATCGTCAACTTTCATTGCGATTTTCGGCGAGAAGAACCATGGTCGCCTGCGCGTTCAGCGTCCCATACACGCCTCCGCAGCAGGCGTGGTTGGTGTGCTTCGCTAGGCGGGGTGTTGCTTGCCGCGTTCATGCTGCCCGGCTGTGGATCCTCCGCCTCGCAGCCTCTCCCAGAGAGCAGCGATGGCGCTGCGCGGCGGGCTAGCTCGACCGCGCCCCGATCAAATACTGCGCCACGCCCAAATCGTCCGCAACAAGACGACGTACGGTATCTGGTTCGCGACATTCCCGCGGACGGTATTGCAGAGGCTCTCAGCAAGGCACTTGCTTCCGCGACCATCGCGCGAGCCGAACTGGTTCAATCGCTCGCCGACCCACAGGCCACCTTTCCAGTTGCATCGCAAGCGAACCTGTGGCTCGAGGACTTTGTTCAACATCCCAACTGTGACGAGCAGGTCCGGGAACAGATATTCCAATTTCGGCGGGACCTGCGAGGCCAATCGCTCGCGGCACTGGAGCAACTACCTGACAATTCTTCCGCCTGCCGCAGGCATCTACTATGGGTCTTGCCCTTCCTCACGCGTTCGCCCGCCTGGTACGGCGAAACGGACAGCGAGAACCGGGCCATTCGTCAGCAAATGCTGGAGTGGGCAACAGCCAACACGGATTCTCAGTACGTTCTGTGGCAAATTGAGTCGGACGGGACCGCCGATCTCAATTTCTCCCGCGAGTCTTCTTCCTTGCTATCCAGGGCGAGCCCGTGGAGTTCATCCGCATTCAACGGCACGCCCCCGAGCCAGGCTCCGTCGAAGCTGCGCGTGAGCAGCACGCCGGTGGAGTACATCATGCGAGGTGCCGAAGGGGAAGGGTACCCGATGAAGGTCACCAGCATCCAGCAGGTGGGGGAATCGATGGATGTCGTGTGCGGGTTCAGCAGTTTGAAATCGTACGGAACGCGGTTCATTTGCCTAATGAAGGAACCGGGTGTACTGAAGCCGGTGTTATGGTTTGAAAACAAGAATTCGCTGGGGCGCGTCTGCTTCGACGGCAAGTATGCCTGGGTGCCCGTGAGTGGACCGACGTCGGGGTTCATCGCGGTCGATGTCGAGAGCGGCGAGCCAACCGGCATCGGCAAGCGCAATGGTCTCACCAAGGTGTCTAGCAGGGCCGCCGGCTTGGTTTTGGGAGAGGGGAAAACGCTGTGGATCGGCAGTTTCCGTGACGAGCAGCAGCAGACCCACCGCCTGCTGGAGCTGGACATCACTCCGTCCGGCGCAGTGAACATGGACTTCTACGATCCAACACCCGCACCAGCAGGCGGCCCGCTATTCACGGCCGGACGCCGCAAGGCTTATGACCTTCCCCTCGGGCCCAACTTCGTTCTGCCGGTGGGCGCCGCAAGCCAGCCACAGACGCAATTGCTCCTTGGACAATGGGCGCCGGGCAACATCTTGCTCGACATTCCGACCAGGCAGTACATCGCTGTGAAATCGCGAATTGGCGCTTACGTCAGCCACAACCAACTGGCCTTTCACCAAGGCAATGTTTACTGGACCACCCGCGAAAAGCTCATCCGCTGCGGCCCCGCTGATATCGACGAACGGACCGAGGTGGCCTCGGTTCCCGAACGCGGCTGTCTGCACTTCGACGAGACAGGGCGAATCTACCTGATCGGAACTAAAGTGTGGTCCGCCGCGAACGAGTACGCCGAGTTTCTGCCCGTGGAGAGCAACCTGCAACCTCTCGAACGAACCGATTTGCACGGCATGTACCACAGCGCGCACTACGGCGTATTGCTGGAGGCAAATGTCTCGAAAAAATGGCTGTTTTTCTCCCTCGAATTTGGAGAATCACAGTGACGCTCTACCACTCCAGCTATCTGACACCCCTGCTCGTGAGTGCCTTGGCATTCGCGGCCATGGTTCCGAAAGCCGCCACCGCGGAGGACCAGACTTGGGCGATCATCGCCAGCCCATCGGTCCGGGAGCTGGGAATTGCCGATCTGCTTACCGCTCGATTGACCAACCTGGAAGGCGTCTCGCTGGTCGAACGGGACGAGCAGGCGGTGGCACAAAACGAACTGGAACTCGCGGCCTTGTACCAAAGCACCTCGGCCCGCCAACGGATCGAGTTGGGCAAGCGCGTCGCGTCGCAGATGCTGATTGTGCTCGATCTCACCACGGTGCAGCAGGTCGACACGCAGGCGGCCGCTGCCCCGCGAAACAACAATCGAAGGGGAACCAATCGAAGAGGGACCGAATTCGAAGACGACGATCTGTCGGTTTCCGAGGTTCAAGTCTTGCGTGTGCTGATATGCCACTGCGCCACCGGGGTGCGAGTCGCCAGGCAGTCGATCAACTTGCCGACCACGCCCACCGAGACCGTCGTCGACGAGCTACAGAAAACGGTCACGCGGGCGCAGACGAAACTGCAGAATGGCCTGAAGTACATTGTCGGATTGAGCCCTCCCATCGCGAAGGGGGTTCGGCAGTACGACCGCCAGCTGCAAGCCTCCGTTGGCGAGTTGATCGAAAGCGCCCTGTTCGCGCAGCAGGGAGTGGCCGTGATCGAGTTGGAAGAAGCCCAAGCGATACTAGAGGAACTCTCGGAATCAGCCGATTCCGCCTTGGAACGAGCGGTTCCCGTGCTGCTGAGTCCGGAGCTCATTCCGCCGACGGGCGGGCACGCGAATCTGCAGGTCCCAGCCGTACGCTTGGTTGCCAAGTTTCACGATGGCAGCACGAAGCAGCAACTTGTGGAAGTCGATTCCCCCAGCAAGCTTGCCACGGCTTTGACGAAACCGATCCTGTCGCTGCTCGATGGTCTTCCAGATGGTTCCAATGCCGAAGCGAATGCCGAGTTTCAACGCAGTTGGCTGATCGAACAAGCAGATAACTGCACCCGGCTGGGCGAATGGAAGGCGGCCATCGACCTGCGACATGCCGCGCTGTTGATCGATGGCGAAGACACTCGGCAGCGAACGGAATTGCTACTGGACGAGCGATTGCTCCTGCGTCACCTGGCTACAACTCCGGCAGTGTACGCACCTTGGCCGGGGAAACCCAACACGGTCGATCGCGCCGTCGCAATTCTGGACATCTACTACGATCAACTGGCGCAGCAGGAGTTCTTGATTCGCAATGCCAAGGTCGATGCCATGGAAGCGAGAAGAATGATCACCTCCCAAGGTTACGCCGCGTACCAGTCGGGCTTGCGCAAGCAGGAAGTTGAGGCGAATCCAGAAATCACCACTCTGCTCGAACAAGCCGAGGCGCGCCGCAAGCAGCATCTAATGGCGATTGCTGCACCGCTATTTCAATTGCCCCTGCCGGAGGACCACGAGCAGGGATACAAGCGCAGGGCGTTGCGGGCCGACCTGCAGGACGGATTGTTAAGACTCGTTCACCGGCGAATCGACTTCAAAGACCCCCAAATCAAAGACGTCGAAGCTATGGCGCAGATCTGGATGACCGCCGTGCCTGATGGGCTGACCTATTCAAGTCCGCTGTCCAGCATCACCTATCAACTCTTCCCCGAGGCCAGAGATATTCAAGAGAAATCACGCTACCATCAACGCACCTACCAGGAACGCTCGATTACGGCCGAGCAGTGGGAAGCGTTGCTGATGACAATGAGCAATGTGGATCATACGTCGATGCGTTTGGCGGCCCGTGCAGAGTTGCTCAAATGGCGGTGGCACTTGATTGATGCGAATACGCCTCTAGAAGAGATTAAACTCCTGCACGACTTTGCCCTGGCAACCCAGTGTGAACTGGAAGCCTTTCCGGTGAAGGACAACCGTGGCCGTTCCTACTGGGGAGGTGGAGGTGACCCCAAGGTGGCCATCAAAAGCCTGACCTGGTTGCTCTATCGCTTTTCGATCATGCCCGATCCCTTCGGGCCGCGACGCCAACTTACGGCATCGCCCGCCCCGCAGAAACCTCGCGCGACCAAGCAAGGTCGCCGCGACAATTTCGTGCTGAACCTGACACCGCTGGAGCTTACGCTGGCGGAGCAAGACACCGCGCTGCCCAACCCAGATGGCCGTCACAGGTTCGTGTGGCGAGGTTTCAACTACGGCGGCCCCAGACGCAACGACGGCCCACACTGGCTGGCTTGCGGCGATGAGCTGGATGTCTTGTGGTCTAGTCAGGCCGTTTTGTACATCGCCCAGCCAGGCACGGTGGAGCGTCTTACGATTGACGGGAAGCTGCTGACCGACGTGAACGATATACGTTTCGATGGCCAGCGGATCTGGATGGCTACCGGCAACGGCGAAATTCTGGTGTTCGATCAGCGACTCCAGTTAACGCATCGAATCGACTCGAAAGCAGGGCTACCAGGCGGCGAACACAATCTGCTGGTGCAACCCCTCGGTGGCGGCCGCGCAATGGCTACCGGCTCCTTCGGCAATCCGCTACGCTCGTGGTGCGCTATCATCGACCTGAGCGAAGCGGACACCAAGATTCACCTATTCCACGAAGCACGTGAGGTCGAGAGGCGGGAATTCGCGTTGGGCCCTGGCAAACGCTCATTGGAAGACCGGGCCAAACTGGGATTCGTTCCCATGTTCATCATTCAGGCCCCTTATGCCCGCACCGCGGGAGATACAATTGACGATGCAGTGTGCATTGGCATTGCACGAAGCCCCAATAACAGATGCGACGCGCTGCTATTTGTAGATGTCGATACGCTCCAGGTCACGGCGGCAACATCCGACCGTGTATTCGGATACGCTCGACAGAATGCGCTGTACGACCATAGCCAGTTTACGGTCATGGACGGCAAGGTGTATCACAGCTCGGCTTTCGACCACTTGCTGGCCGACCTCGGTGTAACGGGTCGCTGGCAAAACCAGTTGCGGCCTGCAGGGAACCGATGGCCATCCTTCATCCAATTGGGCTCCCATCTCCACCTACCGTTTGCAGATGCCTGGTACCTGATCGACCCAGCCGAAGAGACCGCAGAGAATCTTCTGCCCGACAGAATACGACAGCAATTGGCCATCGAACCTTCTACGTTCGTCAGGTCGGCACACTATGGACTTGTCGGCATCGGCAATACGGGGCGAATGTACCAGGTAGAGATGAAAGGGGATCGTCCCGCTTTGAATCTCTCCACCCCTCCGAGCCAGGCCTCCACGGATGGGCAGCCTTCGCAGTCTGCCCCCGCTCAGCTTCAGGCTTCCGCGGCATCGAATCAAGTGGCCAAGGTCACCCCGGCTGAGTTGGACACCATGCGTAGCCATATCGAGCAACTGACAGGTCGTGGAATCGAACTACCGGCCGAGCATCTCTCCATCTACAAGTCTGGGTATGGGAGTTTGGATTGCCTGATGCCACGCATCTCGAGCCACGACGCCTATCTCGACCCACCCGTTAAGAAGGACGGATACCGATACGACTTTGTGGATGGGCGGCTGGTGCAGATTACGTCGGTGGAGACCGATTTGCCGCACACCGAGATTTACTACGACGACAGTGGCCTCCCAATGCTTGTTGTGACCTTTTACACGGACCAGCGAACAAACAAGCACCGCCCCACGAGATACAAATGGGCGAGTTTCGACGAGCAGCAGCGATTGCAGCGGGTGGTTGAGTTTAACGACGAGATGAGTGTCGCGTCGATATACGTGCTGGAAACCGAGGGCAACTACCTATCGCGCGACCAGTTAACCTACTCGCCAGATGGCGTGCTCAGGCGTCGCTCTTCCTCGCAGCCCCCCGTGGACCAGGATGGCCAGCCATTGACGTCGGCGGAGTTGGCTCGCGCGGCTTACTCGCCACTTCAGCAGAAGTTGCTGGAGCCGACGCGGATCGGGCTGCAGCCCTACTATCCAATGTCGGGTTCCATCGCGGGAGAGTGATCGACGGGCAGCGGGCAACCGATTCGAGGTAGCTAGCTACTCGAGCGGCCCCCACTTGTCGACCAACCGCGCCATCTCGTCGCGGGTGATCGGTATGACCGTGCCATGGCGGACTGGCTCGAACGGAAAATCCATCGGCGGCGCTTTCACGAATTTGCCCTGGCTCAAGTCATCGGTTTCGTAAGCCTGGTATCCCCGGCCGCGGCTGTACCAATCGAGCAGCAGGCACCATTTGGCGGATTTGCCATCCTGGGGACGTTCGATCATGAAACAAGTGGGGCCTTCGTAGCCAGTTAGCTTCGCCAGCGAGAAACCATCCACCTCGTTCCACACCTGGCCGTCGCCACTCCGCTCCATGGTAATAGCCTTGTGCTTCTCATCTTTGGTGAATCGATAATAGACGCCCTCCTCGTTGACGATAGTGGTATCGATCACCGTGGTGGGTTTCTCGATGTAGACATAGGGTTCGCCAAAGGTCTTGAAGTCTTTCGTACGGGCGGCCCAGATTCGCTGCTTGGCAAAGTCGTCGTCCGCGGTCTTCGACGCCCAGAACACGATGTACTCCTGCTGCTGTTGATCGTAAATCGCTTCGGGCGCCCAGGTACAACCGGCATTGTCGGGGGCCACTTTTACCAATCGCGGTTCGGACCAGTTGACCAGATCTTCCGATTCCCAAACGACGATCGATTGACTCGCGGCCGTCTGGGCGCGATTCCAATCGTGATTCAGATGGATGGAGAGATCTGTCGCCAGCAGGAAGAATCGACTGCCATCGGCAGAACGCAAAATATAGGGATCGCGAACTCCCCGCTCCCCAACCGTGCTGACAAGCACCGGTCGGCCGTCGTTCAGCGCCTTCCAACTGCGGCCATCCTGACTGACCATAAAGTACACCTGCTCGGTCATCGGCGTCGATTCACCACGGAAAGTGGCGAACAGAAAACCACCGAACTCCTCTGCCTGGGTGCTGGCAGCGCAAGCGGCTCCCAACAGGAGACCAAGCCGCATTAGATTGCTCGCATACATGCTCATCTTCCACCTGCAACGTTCATGGCAATATCGCCTGGTAACGGTTTCCCAACTTCGTCCCTGAAGAGGGGCCTACCGCCATGGTCGCCTACCGACGCCCTGCGATCAAGCAATGCCACTTGGCTATCTGCTGCAGCGGCCTGGCCAAGCCGCCATTTAGTACAAACCTGCAGTTTCTCCCTGTGTTTTCAGCCGCAACGGTCGCGTGGCGACCAGCCGCAGTGAGTGTTGTGCTGTGAATAAGGAAATTTCCATGAAGATAAGCCTGGCGCGAATTATGGCCTACGCTTGCGTATGCCCTCGTTTCGCCTAATAACGCAGCCCGACCCGTTCTGTCCCGCCAGAAGACGGTACCTGGTTTGCCAGTCCGCCCAGCTGGATGGCACGCTGATCGTACTTTCGAACCACGCAACCCGTCAGTCTGCCCAACAGTGGATGGCGCGTTGCCCGCAGCCGGAGGTGGTGATTGAACCGCATGTATTCGGCTCCCAGTTCCGTCGTGCATCACGCACCAAGAGCCGTGCCGCGACACCGTCGCACGGCGTGGCACCCAGCCTGATCTAGCTTCTGCCACGGCGCTGACGCAAGGCGACGTGGAGTTCCACTTCGGCATGGCCTATATTGCGTCAGCTATCGACGCGAATGCGCGTCGGTGCAATGCAATCTGCAATTCGGCCGGGAGCGTGACAGATGGCGTCCAAAGATTTTGGGATGATCGCGCCGGACTACGACTTCTTCGTGTCGCACTCCTCCGAGGCCGAACAAGACCTGCGTGCGTTCTCGCCCGAACTGACTCACCTCGGCCCGCCCGACCGGCCGCTCCGAGTCCTCGACTTCGGTTGCGGTACGGGCGGATTCACCGAGCAGGTTCTCAAGCTGCTTTCCTGGCCGCCAGAACTGCTGGAAGTGTCGCTGGTCGAACCCGTCCCCGATCAATTGCAGCACGCTGCTAGCCGCCTGGCATTGCTGACAACGCAACCGATCGGCACATTCAGCACGTTGCCAGACAAATTCGATCGGCCTTTCGACCTGATCGTCGCGCACCACGTTTTGTACTACATGGAAGACTTGTCACAGACGTTGCGGCAGTTGAAACGGGCTCTGGCTCCCACGGGGCTCATGTTGCTCACCATGGCGAGCTGGCAGAATTTTCTGATGCGGCTATGGCAGATTGGCTACGCAGCACTCAAGCGCCCCGTGCCCCACCACGCCGCCGAGGAAGTAGCGGCCGCCCTCAAACAAGCGGGCATTGAGTACCGAGAAACGAGGGTGCCGTATGAAATTTGCTTTCCCGACTCTGCGGAAAATCGCCGGAAGATCCTGCGATTCCTGTTCGGCGATCTGCTACCGGAGATCGGTGAGCAGAATCTGCTTGGCGAGTTCGCGCGCTATGTGAACAGCGGCCAGATCCAAATAGCGACCGAGTGCCAGCATCTGGTGCTGAAGGGGATTTGAGCGAACCACAAATGTTTGGCGGTGACGCGCAGCTTTGCCACTATGCGACACGCTAATTGCCTGCCCGGCCCAACCTATTGGGGGGCACCGTCGCAGTTTCTCTCGGGATTCTTTTTCGCTAAGTCGGTCTACTGATTGCAGAGCCATCATACCTCCCTATACTCGACACTGTGGGCTGCGACTGAAGCCAACTCTTCGCACTCAAAGGGGGATGACGATGCTATGCAGACTTTTCTTAGCGTCCCTTATCTTCGTGACGCTGCCAACCGGCGCCGATGCGTTCGTTACGCGCATCGACGTCAGGCCAGCAGATCAATCCACGATACCAGGTTACACGACCTACGATGTCACGGTCACCGGAACCGATGAGTTAAAGGGCGGTACCGGTGAGCTGGTGGGAATGGAGATGCTGTTGGAATTGGATGAAGGCACGTTCTATACGTTTCCCTCAACACCCTTGGTGGTTGGCACCATTGAAGGAGGAGCGGTGAACCTGGGTGGCGGCACCGAGCTGACCTTCAATGAATCGCTGCTCGACGTAGCCTGGAGCTTTTCGCCACAGTACGCTCCGAACAACTATTTTGTCGGCCAATTCATCGTATCCGAATCCGCCTACGGTAGCCTGAAGATACTCGGAAAGACAGCAGGTGAACCGAGTTACTTGTTCGACTATGGACTTTTCCCATGTTGCTCAGACCCCAGCGTCTTTTCGTTTCCAAGCGAAAACACTATCTTCTCACTCGACATGGCGATCATGAACACGGGAGGCGTGCTCACTGATGCCATTGAGTTGATGGAGGGCTTTGGCGGCCCCACCATGGTAACCTCGGTTTCATTGGCTGACGGTACGTTCTTCGCCGCGGAAGATGTCGTCGGCATGCCCATTAACGGCAACAACACTGTTGGCATCGACCTTTCGTTCATTGGTTCGGCCATGCCAGGCTATCCAGTCGGCTCGATTGTGACCGATGAACTGATTGTACAAACGGAGTTTGACGTCTTTCGTTACACGCTGGCCGCCACGGTGCCGATTCCCGAACCTGGCGGGGGCTTTGCAGCCATGTTCGGACTCGCAGCGGCAGCGCTTATCCGGCGACAGTACGTCCCGGTGTAATGCCGACGAGCAGCCCTGAAGATCATGCTGCCAATCTGCGCAGGTCGTCTCGGGGCCATCATGGCGACCCTCAGGCTCACGCGTCGCCGAAAACGGGGACTGCCGGGGCACAACTATGGCGACTGGGGCAGACCGCCGAAGTGGATCAGCCAACTACAGTTGTGGCCTTGAGTGAATGGCCGAGTGCCAATTATCCACTAGTTCAGAACAACCACGGATGCCCGTCAAGTAAAGAATCGTGAAATCATTGCATTTCTCCCGAACTACCCTAGATTGGGGGAAAGTGGTCTCCTTGGCGGAGGGGACCTGTTCGCAATTCGAGTTTCTTTTTCGTCGCGAGTATATGGGAGAAAGTAATGTCAACTAGAGACCAACGACCACTCACCGCGTTGGCTGTGCTGCTGATTATGGCAGTATCTGCCAACGCGCAAGACAAACCGAATATCGTCGTCATTTGGGGGGACGACATCGGCGTGCACAACATCAGCGCCTACAATCATGGAATCATGGGATACAGGACGCCCAACATCGACAGTCTGGCGAAGCAGGGTGCCTTGTTCACCGATTCTTACGCTCAACAAAGCTGCACCGCTGGCCGGGCATCGTTCATTCTGGGGCAGCACCCGTTCCGTACCGGCCTGCTGACGATCGGCATGCCGGGCAGCGATCACGGCATTCCGGACTGGACCCCCACGATCGCGGATCTGCTGAAAGAGCAGGGCTACGCGACCGGTCAGTTTGGCAAGAACCATCTAGGCGACCGCGATAAACACCTGCCGACCGCCCACGGGTTCGATGAGTTTTTCGGTAACCTCTATCACCTGAACGCCGAGGAAGAACCCGAGACCTACTACTATCCCAAGGATCCCGAGTTCCGCAAGAAGTACGGTCCGCGCGGCGTGATCCACTCCTTTGCCGATGGACGCATCGAAGACACGGGCCCGCTGACCCGAGAACGCATGGAGACCATCGACCAGGAAGTGCACGACCACGCGATGGATTTCCTCGAGCGACAAGTAAAGGCAGACAAGCCGGCCTTCCTTTGGTACAACTCGACCCGCATGCATGTCTGGACTCACCTGAAGCCCGAATCAGAAGGCAAGACGGGCATCGGACTGTACCCGGATGGAATGGTAGAACACGATGGCTACGTCGGCCAGGTGCTGCAGAAGATCAAGGATCTCGGCATCGAAGATAACACCATCGTGATCTACAGCACCGACAACGGTGCCGAGACATTTACCTGGCCCGATGGCGGCATCACCCCGTTCTACGGCGAGAAAGGAACCACCTGGGAAGGTGGCTTCCGGGTGCCGCTGCTCGTGAAGTGGCCCGGCGTCATCGAGCCCGGCACCGTCTACAACAACATCATCTCGCAAGAGGATTGGATGCCGACGCTGCTCGCGGCGGCCGGCGTGCCGGATGTCAAGGAGAAGCTCAAGGCAGGCTACACAGCCAACGGCAAGGAGTTCCGCATCCACGCCGACGGTTATAACTTCCTGCCGTTCTTCAAAGGCGACGTCGAGAAGAGCCCCCGGCGAGAGATCTACTACTTCAGCCAGGGTGGCGAGTTGAACGCGGTGCGCGTCGACGATTGGAAGGTACACTTCGCCACAATCGATGGCAACATCGCCACCGGCGTTCGCCAAACGCCAGGTTGGCCGCTGATCATCAACCTGAAAGCCGATCCGTACGAGCGGATGTGGAAGGAAGGCACCATGGGCTACTTCCGGTGGTACGGCGACAACATGTGGATCATGGTGCCGGTACAGGACTTTATCAAGCAGTTCCTGGCCACCATACCTGAGTACCCGATGCAGGGCGGCTCGAGCCTGAACGCTGGCGGTATCAACTACCAGACGCTCAAAGCACAAGAAGTACTCAAGAAGCTGGAGACGCTCGATTACCCGCGAAACTGAGCTGTCGCTGGCTGCAAGCAACGAACGAGCGAACTCTTGTTCGTGTGGTTCGCAGATTAATGGCCGCGCCCGGCCTTGCTGGGCGCGGCTTTTTTAATTGGCGGCAACAAGACTGCTCCTGCCGTGTTGCGAGTTATTCAACGGCTAACAATGCAATCGTCGCTGCGTTCGGCAATGCCAGCCAACTAGCACCATGGCTGCGAACAAGAGCACCACGGCGCTCGGTTCCGGACAAATCAAATTACAGGCGGCATCGCCAATCATACGGTGTACGGTGCCGGTGGGATGCACGCTGTCCCAGAACATGTACTCTTCGGGATTCGCAACGGCCAGGCTCGTGCCGATACCGGAAACAGGATCATAAACCGTGGCCGAGTCGGTGACGTTCGCCAGGTCGAACGCCGCCGGATTGCTCTGTATCTGCTGAAATATCGTGTAGACGTCGAGTTCATAGATCTTCACGCCCGACAAATCGCTCTGCAAGCTGTCAACCGTCGCGGCCAGGTAGGCGTTGAACCCGGCCGATGCGGCATCGAGCGGGACCTCGTACACGGTGCCTTTGAAAAAAGGAGTCTGCCCCAAAGCTGGCAGGTTCAACACCAGGAATTTACGGGCGCCGGCCAGGTACAGATCGCTGATGCTCTGCCCCAGGCTGGCCACCGGAACACTGGGATCGGTTTCGCCAAAAAAGAAATCGTTGGCCCCCGCCCACATGGCATAGATGCCGTCGGGCGAAGCCGTGTTGCCAGTTGCGGACAGGTAGGCTGCCACTTGTTGCTCCACGTTGGGTACTGCGTCATAAGGCGCGGGCGAAGCGCCCGTGATACGCGCGCCGTTGAAAGCGAAGTTGGTCCCCCCGGCCAGGCTCGCCGAAAGTGGCGTCGTGCCAAGCCGCTCCGCAAGCCGCTCTACCCACAACGGTCCGTTGGAGAAACGGCCGTCTGCATACAAGGACGGGTCGGGAAACGTTCCGCCTGAGGCCAGGTAAAAGTTCTGTCGATCGACCAGGCTGTCACCGAATGCCCCCGCGATGTGCGCGGCGTGGCATGGATTGCTGCAGAGCAGAAGCAACGTAAAGAGTGCGAGAAATCGAGTACACATGTGGCTCCCCTTGAAGACAAAACTTACCGGACGGATAGCACAGCCTCGAAACTCCGTGCCGGTGAGTATACCGACACGGAGATTAACTACCCGACAGAAAAAGGGGAGCTCATGGGAAACGGCGGCAAGCCGTACAAATCATTGCGTGGCTACGCGGACCGCAGTACATTGCCTCACGTCTCCGCTCCTCCCATGAAGGTGAAAGCCATGAGTCCGGACGATTCCGTCACGCATTGGATCACGCAACTTCGGCATGGCGATGCGGACGCAGCTCAGGCCATTTGGCATCACTACTTTCCAACGTTGGTCTCGCTGGCCCGCGCCAGGCTTCACAATGGTCCCCATGGAATGGCCGACGAGGAAGACGTCGCGGCCAGCGTCATGGAAAGCTTGTTCCGCGCTGCGCGCGAAGGGCGTTTTCCGAATTTGACGGATCGCGACAACCTTTGGCGGTTAATTGGAAGCATGACCGCCCGCAAAGTGGTCGACCTCAAACGACGCGAGCTACGCCAACGACGGGGAGGTGGCCGGGTGCACAACGAAACGGCCATTGGAGCCATGAACGCCAACAGCGAACCCATAGCGCTCAACGAATTGATGGGCGCGGAACCTACGCCCGACTTCGCCCTGGCCATGGCCGAAGAATGCCAGCAACTGCTGGCTCAATTGGGGGATCCCGAGTTGGAAGCGCTGGCCTTAGCCAAGCTGCAGGGGTACACCAACGCGGAGATCAGCCACCAGCAGCAGTGCTCGGAGCGAACCATCGAACGTCGACTCCGTCTGATTCGCAAGAAGTGGGAGGAGGAACCGCCCGAATGAGCCGAGAACCGGACTCGTCCACCCAATCGCTTCCCCTGTCCGCCTTGGAGCGAATCGAAGCAGCCTGCCGACAATTCGAAGCGACCTGCAAGCGAGGTGACGCTCCGCTCATCGAAAACTACCTCTACGACTGCCTGCCGTCGGAGCGAGACGAACTGCTGCATGAATTGATGCTGCTCGACCTGGAGTATCGCGGGCGGTCGGATGACCCCCAGGACAAATCGGCCTACCAGGCACGGTTTCCCAGCAACCACGCGGTCGTCGACAGAGCATTCGCATCACTGAAAACTGGCAGCGTTGCAGCGCATCCGACGCAGGCATTCCCCGTCAGATTGCGTTGCCCACAGTGCCACAATGCGATCGAGTTGGTCGTGGACGACGGCCAAGCCGACATCACATGCCCTTCCTGCCACGGCCACATCAACATGGCCGACTCCGGCACCGCCGGGCTGAGAACCGGAATGACCATCGGGCACTTTCGGCTCGAGGCGCGCTTGGGCATGGGAGCGTTCGGCGAGGTCTGGCGGGCCAGCGACCTGCAACTCGATCGGCCGGTAGCCCTGAAGTTGCCACGTCACCAACACGACAGCCTGCAGCAGACCGCGCCGTTGCTCCGCGAGGCTCAGGCGTCCGCCAGCTTGCAGCACCCTGGCATCGTGTCGGTGCATGAAGTGGGCCAGCAGGATGGCTGGTCCTACATTGTGAGTGACTACGTGGACGGGGTGGATTTGGCGCAGCGCCTCAAGTCAGGCGCGTTCAGTCCCCAGAAAGCGGCCGACCTGTGCGTCAAGATAGCCGTCGCCGTGCAGCATGCACATGACCAAGGGATCGTCCATCGCGATCTGAAGCCCGCCAACATCATGCTGAACGCCCACGGCGAGCCCCACGTCATGGACTTCGGACTCGCCAAGCGCGAGGCCAGCGAAGTCACGATGACCCTACAAGGACAAGTACTGGGCACCCCCGCCTACATGTCGCCAGAGCAGGCCCAAGGCGACGCCCACAACGCCGATTGCCGCAGCGACGTTTACGCACTGGGTGTGATCCTGTTCGAATTGCTAACGGGCGAACGCCCCTTCCGAGGTACCCAGCAGGCGTTGCTGTCGCAGATCCAGCACGAAGAAGCCCCCAATCCGCGAATTTTGAACCGCGGTGTCCCACGCGACCTGGCGACGATCTGCCTGAAGTGCTTGCAGAAAGAACCAGACCTCCGCTACCAAACGGCCAAGGACTTCGCCGCGGACCTTCAGCGTTGGCTGCACGGCACGCCCATCACCGCCCGCCCCGTGGGACTCTTACGCCGCGGATGGAGATGGTACCGCTCGCGCACCATGCTGATCGCAGGAGCTTGTAGCGTGTTTTCGGGCCTGTTCGTCACCGTGGGATCCGTCGCCACCATCGCCGCGATCTATGGGCTCGTGGGGCAGCCAGATCCTCCCTACCAAGACAAGAATGAGTTGTTGCTGTCGCTACTGGGGTTAGTACTATTGATAGCAATCTACACGGCGGTCAGCGTAGGGGGTGGCATCCTAGCTATTAGAGGCAACAGGTGGGGACTACTGCTGTCAACGCTGTTTTTCCTGGTACAGTTGATGCAGGGTCTGCTGACTATCTTTAGCGCGTGGTCCAATCACCTGTTTTACTCGCCAGCGGAGGCAACGATCATCGTCATGAACGCGGTTCCTTACTGCATCTGGCAGGTGCTGGGAATCACCCTGCAATTTGTGGCCTTGGTGATGCCCTCCAAGCCGCGCGACTAGCCCCCAACCACCAAGATGCGGCCCCGTCCAGCTGGTCCTCGGCCACAAAATCCCATCCGACGGGGCGGTTTGCAGGGATCTTGTCGAATGCCGGTCCTTGAAGGGATGATAGGGCTCGACGAAATGTCGTCCATCGCCAGATGGGCGGCTGCTCGCCCTTAACCAGGCAGCTACACTAGCTGCATAAGTCGGGAGCCTGCCGCAGAGAGCCGCTCCTGGCCCCACGAACACCACCCCCCCAGCACTTGCGGAGGTCTATCCCAGAATGTCCAAAGATCATAAGCACGCAGGCAAACACGGACATGCCGACCACAACCAACACCAACACCATAATCGTCGCCCTGGCCCTCATAAAGATTGGCGCGTATGGACTGCGGTGGTACTGATGCTGGGAGCCATGGTCGCCTACGTCATGTCTATGGATGAGTCGGAAGTTCCAGGCGAACCGCCGCAACCGGCCATGGACGGATTGGACGCCGAGTAACCCGATGCCTGCCAGCAACAGAGTCTGCTCTTTTGCGGAAATTCGCTGGTGTGCTTCCCCAGAAGCAGTAAACTTGAGGTAAGCTTCCCAGCACTGGCCCACGCCCTGCAGGGCGTGGCCGCTGGGCTACTAATCTCAGTGGGTGTCTGTCGGCACGAGGACACATGACCTACTCAGGGGGTGTGACGATGGCTTGCCACGTTGGCTCATTGGTTCGTTCGCTTATGCTGGGCCTGCTGGCTGGCATGTCTACAGCAGCGGCAGCTCAAGAGACTTCCGCTCCTGCCAGCTCCGCACCGACGGAGGCGACCGAGAAGGCAATTCGCCAGTCGGCCTCAGACTTCTCTACCGCTTTCAAACAGCAAGACGCCCAAGCAATCGCCGAGCTGTGGACCCCCGATGGCGTCTACGTCGACGAGGAAGGCGTTCAGCATGTAGGCCGCGAAGCCATACAGCAGCTGTATCAGGCGTTCTTCGCCGCTAACGATCCGCTGGAGATGCAGATCTACATAGATTCGATGCGGCAGGTCACCGACGACGTAATCGTCGAACAGGGCACCGCCAAGCTGGTCCCCGCGCCACTCGGCGCACCGGCCGCTAGCAAGTACGTCGCCATCCACGTCAAGCAGAACGATGGCAAGTGGTTGATGGACAGCGTACGCGATTCCAGCGTCGACATCCCCACGACCTACGACCGCCTGGTGCACCTCGAGATGCTGGTGGGCGACTGGGCAGCCGATCACAACGATGCGCAAATTTCGCTGTCGAGTAATTGGAACCCCACGAAGACGTTTCTCGAGCGACGCTTCGTCGTCACCCACGACGGTCAGCAAAGCACCTCAACGGAGATCATCGGTTGGGATCCCTCCACCGGACAGGTCACCTCGTGGACGTTCTCGGACGATGGCTCCCACAACGTGGGCCATTGGACGGCTCTCGAGGATGGCTGGGTCGTACGCAATCGTGGCATCACCGCCGCTGGCGTGCCGACCGCTTCCACCGACTTTTGGGCTCCACTGCTCGACGACGCCTTGGGGTGGCGCTCGACGCAGCGCACGGCCGGCGGAGCGACCGTGGCCGATCCTCAGGCCGTCGTGCTCAAGAAGCCCACCTCGGACACAAAGAACTAACCGCGTACCCAATCGCACTCACTTGCAGGGGACATCCCAATGCGTCGATTGCTAAACACCACGGCCACGTTGCTCGCCACATTTGCCCTGGCCACGCTTGCGAACACCGCCGACGCGCGGGGTTTCGGAGGCGGAGGCGGCCACTTTGGTGGCGGCGGCATGGGCGGCCGCATGGGAGGAATGGGCGGTGGCTTCGGTGGTGGTGGCTTGGGAGGTGGTGGACTAGGTGGTGGAGGACTACCCCGTGGCGGATTGGGAGGGGGTGGCCTCGGTCCGGGTGGACTTGGACCGGCGAGCCCTGGTGGCTTTGATGGCGGTGGCGGACTGGGCGGAGGCCTGGGTGGCGGGCAATTTGCCGATCGCGCAGCAGCCGCGGCTGGCGCCGGCCGGCTGGGGGGGCTCAATCCAGCAGGCGGTGGTGGTCGCGGTGCGGACATTGCCTCGCAGCTTCGCGCCGCAGGGCTGGGCGGGGGTGGCGCAGAAGCGGCGCTGGCCAATCGCGCCGGTGGCGGCGGGGCAGGGCTCGGCCCGGGCGGTGCTCCCAGTCGCAGCCAGCTCTCCAACTTTCTCGGCCTGCCTTCCGACCATGGCCTGCACAACCTCTCAGGCGAAACCCAAAGCCGAGTCAGCCAGGCCATCGACAACGCCCGCTCCGGCGATGGCCCACGTGGCGGCAATCTATCGGGTGAAACGCAAAGTCGACTCAGCCAACTTTACGACGATTTGAAAGCGGGCGATGGTCCGCGTGGTGGCAACCTGTCGGGCGAGACGCAGAGCAAGCTCAGCCAACTTTACGACAACGTGAAAGCGGGCGATGGACCGCGGAAAAATTTTATTCCCGGCGAAACCCAAAAGCCGCTGAGCCGCCTGTACGACCAAATTCGCGCGGGCGACCATCCCTTCCATCCCTGGTCGCCCTGGGTCATCCACAACAACGCGGTGGTCGTTCGCCGCAATTTCAACAACTACTACATTTTTACCCCAGGGTGGTACCGTCGCTATCCGGGTGCCTGGTACCCCCCAGCCTGGGTGTACGGCAATCCTTGGCTATATGCCCCTTGGCCACGGCTCAGTGTCTGGATGGGCTGCACTGGTACGCCGGTGTACTACAACTACGGCGATAACGTTGTGTACCAGGACAACTCCATCTACGTCGACGGTCAGGACGTCGGTACTCCCCAGCAGTACTACCAACAAGGCCAGCAACTGGCCGCCAGCGGCGCCGACGCCAGCGGCAATTCGAGCAACGAGCAATGGATGCCCCTGGGCGTGTTCGCCCTGACCGATAGTGGCCAAAAGTCGGCGAACCTGATCGTGCAACTGGCGGTCGACAAGAAGGGCACCCTGCGCGGTAACATGACGAATATGAAAGAGAGCAGCAACGAGGTAATCCACGGCGCGGTCGACAAGAAGACGCAGCGGGCGGCCTGGACCGTGGGCGACGACACCAATACCGTCTTTGAAACTGGCATCTACAATCTCACCAAGGACGAGACTCCCGTGCTTGTCCATATGGGCGATGGCAAGACCGAGCAACTGCTGCTCGTTCGCTTGCAGCAAAAGGATGGAGCAGATGGAACCGATGGAGCAAGCAGCAATTCGCAGGCCGACAGCGGCTCGGATGGCGATTAGCGGAGCTAGCGAATCGAGCAAGCAGCCCTCGGTATTCGCGGCCGTGATGTTTCGAAACATGCTCTGCTGTTGCCTGAGCATGGTGCCGCTGGCGTCATGCCTCGCCACCGAGAGCGAGGTTTCCCTAGCTGGCGACTTTAGCGAGCCCCGCGTCCTGGTGGCTGCGCCTCACGACTCCAGCATCCGGCACTTGTCCTGGCCCAAGGTGGTCCGCACGCCCGACGGCACGCTTGTCGCGGCGTTCATCGCGGGCTCGTTTCACGGGTCGCACGGCGGTGGTTGCCCCGCAGTTTCGGTTTCCACCGACGAGGGGCAGACCTTCACCGCACCCCACATCCTGAAACGTTACCGAGACGGAGACGAATACACCTCTGCCGGCAACGTCGCCCTGGGCGTGGCCGACGATGGCGCGGTGGTCCTGCTATCGATGGCCTACAACGCCAACGTTGCCAGCACCATCGATGGCTGGCGGAGCGAAGACTCGGGCAGAACCTGGCAGACGGTGGACGTCTCGGCACTCGCTCGCGGTAAAACAGGTTCCGTCTTCGGCCACGTGGTCAACGTACCTTCGAAGGGTTTGGCCGTGTTCGGGCACTATCGCCCGCCTGCCACGGACAAAACCGGTGGCATCTGGATGGCTTGGTCGACCGACAACGGACAGTCCTGGAGCGAGTCGCAAAGCATCTCGGACCTCGACGAACCACTCGTCGAGCCGGCCTTCACTTTTGCCGATGGCCGCTTCGTCGGACTGGTACGCGGCGCACGCAATAGCGGTCGCTACGTGCAAATGACCAGCGACGACTTCGGCCAAACCTGGCAAACCAAGATCAATGGCCTGGTCTCCGACTATCCCGGTACGTGCGAGCTACCTTCCCCTCACATTGCGGTCGACCCCAACCGCCCCGATCACCTGTATGCGTTGGTCTCGGAACGATACAAGAGCGAACCTCGAGAGCTGATAGGCCGCATCGTGCTTTACGAAGCCAACTCCCAACAGTTGAACTGGACTCCGGTCGGCGAGGTCGCCCGCTTTCCCAAAGATCTTGGCCGTCGCAAGGACATCACCTACGCCTGGATGACCCCCGTCGAAAACGGGCGTTGGTTGGCCGTCTTCTACTGTGGCGAAGCCCGCGGTTCCAGTGACATTTATGGATTAAATTTCGATCCCACCAGTAAGTATTGAAGCAGGGCAGGGAGGGCAAGCGGTCTTAGAGAAGCCAGCGTAGCAGCAGTCCGCAGCACACGGCCGCCAGCCCGAACCACAGCGGTGATGGCTCGGGAACGGCATTCACCGCCGCGTTCGCTGGCAGGGCAGCACCCAGGTTGTTACGCCACACGGGATAGTCGGCCAGGTCCACCGAGCCGCTGGCATCGCCGTCGGCCAACAGAATGTCCGTCGAGCCAAAGGTCGACTTCCACAGTTGATAGTCCTCCGCATCCACCACTCCATTGCGGTCGTAGTCGCCCACCACTCGGGGACTTGTGAACTCGGGCAGAACCACGTTATCTAGATAGCCGGTATCGCTCCCAAACTGGAACTCACCACGTATCTGCAAGTCGGTCAGGTTGGCAAGCACCGCGAGCAACTCGTCTTGCGTGGGCGATCGACTGTTCAACTTCCACCCCGCGGATTCGACCAGCGGAATGGAGTAACTAGTCCAACTTTGTCCTGGGGGTGCCGTCTGCATGGTCAGCGTGAGCCCACCACCTCGCAGATAGATTTCGTCGAGCTCGAAGTCCTCTCCCGTTCCGCTCTGCCGCAGGTCGTACTCCAGCTGGGCGCCGTAGGCCGAAGAAAAGTTGCCTCGGAACTTGGCCGGTGCACGAAAGTACCAGTCGTCGGTGGCAAACAACCCTTCTTGGTGAAAGATGTGCCCGCCATCGCTGTATCTAGCCGGCTCGCCTGCGGCCTGACCGTCGTCGGTGATAATCCAACCTTCGGCATCGGCGTCGAACCGGCTCTCCACCCCGCTCGCAGTGGTTGCCACGGCCAGGCCCACCACCAAGGTTTGACTCATCGACACCAGACGGACCAGTCGATCGCATTGATTGGCAAGCATGGCATTCTCCGGTCGAAAGGGAAGCACCGCTGGCGACTCCATCTGACCACTACGCGAGAATGCCATCACAGGCAGCTAACTACGCCCGAGAAAAAATAGGGAAAGCGGCCGCAGGTGCCCTGTAGAACGGTGCGCACCTTCGCCCTGTCGAAAATGCGCAATGGCCGACCTGTCATCTCCGACCATTGCCCAACCGGTTCAGCAACAGGTTACTCCGAGTTCCTATTTTGTCGCCGCCGGTTTCCGGGCACGCTTGGCAGGAGCCGACTTCGCGTTGTTGTTGGCTCGTTTTGCTCGAGCACCGCCTCCCCAACGTGGCGCGGGAAAGTCACGCTTCCATGCTTCGTACAGTTCCTGCAGGCGTTGAACGTCCACCGAGTGACTGGCAGCCAAGTTGTGCTGTTCGCCGATGTCGGTGGACAAGTCAAACAGTTCGAGCTCCATCTGACCGGGGGTGGACTTGGTTGCACGATTTCCGGCGACGAGTTTCCAATCCCCATCGCGGACCGCCCATCTGTCGCCGTTTTTCCAGAACAAGGTCTGGTGAGGACGACCCTTGTTCTGGCCAGTGACAAAGGGGAGCAGGTCGACCCCGTCGAGCGGCTTGCCGAGGGCTTGCTCGACGCCGGCCAGCGCCATCGAAGTCGCCATCAGGTCCAACTGAATAACCGGGAACTCGAACACTTGACCTTTGGGGATCACACCGGGCAGTTGCATGGCAAACGGTACGCGGATGCCACCTTCCCAGGTAGAACCTTTGTGGCCGCGAAGGGGATAGTTGTCGTGGCCCGTTGCCCCGCCGTTGTCGTTGATAAAAACGACCAGCGTGTTATCAACGAGATTCTGTTTTTCCAGTTCATCGAGCACATATCCCACCGCCCGGTCCAAAGCGATCGTCATCGCAGCAATCTTGTCACCCTCGGTCTTCGCCAGATCGGCCGGCGTCGCGTGGAGCGGCCCGTGGGTAGCATTGAATGCCAGATACATGAAAAACGGTTGGTCCCTATTCTGTGCGATGTACTCACACGCCTTCTGACCAAGTTCATCAGTCATGTAGTCGAACTCCTCCGGCTTGACCGGCTCGCGATCGTGGAGAAGTCGATTAAGTCGTGTTGGCTTGGCCAACGGCCAATAACTGCGGGCTCCCTGCAGGAAGCCATAGTAGTCCGTAAAGCCACGTTCGAGGGGATGGAACTTCGGCGCGTAACCCAAATGCCACTTACCGAGCGCGATCGTGCGGTAGCCGGCGCTTTTCATTGCGTCAGCGATCGTCGCTTCGCTGAGTGGCAGGCCATTGGTTTCGCTGTATGCGGGTGGAATGTTGAACTCGTGACCGAAACGCTGTTGATAGCGACCCGTCAGCAGCCCCGCCCGCGTCGGACTGCAGACACAGCCGGAGACGTAGCCGTTGGAAAACTTAACACCACTGGCAGCGATCGAGTCGATGCGAGGCGTGGGGATGGTCGTGGAGCCCTGCATCGAGAACTCGTGGTAGCCAGCATCGTCGGCAAGGATGACAATGATGTTCGGTCTTTCGGTCGGTTGCTGGCCGTGTACCGTACCTGCGGTTAGCAAGACAACGAGGGTGCACAAGAATTTCATAAGTTACCACGACTCTTATCGGAGAGTATTGGCGAAAAAAGCTGTCGGAGCGTTCGGACCACTCGCGCTTGGTGGGCAAGGCTTCATGGTAATTCAAATCCATGGCACCGGCATCTGCCCAGCCGTTGGCGACCCGCTAATGTGACGGGCCGCCAGCATGCGGTTGGCTGCAAAGCCGTGGTCAGGCTCCGCCATCGGTAGCGTTGACCGCGGGGCACAAGCGGCGTGCAACTTGGACAGCCGACTCACAAGGCCTGTCCAAGTACCGCGGTTGAATTCGCGCGGCAGTTTGATCTAATGAACGCGTGATTTTATGTATAGGTACAAAGGCACCCGGGGCCTTCGCTTGGCAAATTCCACGCCGAGCCCATCCCCACCCGAACGCTTTCCCCCAACGGAGTGGGACGTAATGGCGGGCGACCTCGCTGATACGGGGGCGCAAAGTCACCAGCCGGCTCACGATGCGATTAAACTCCTCCGTCTGGCGACGGGAGCTACACACGAACACCCCACCGGAATCATGCTTCGCAAAGTCCTCGAATGCCGACGTTGTGGATATCGCACGGTTTGCGGCCGAGACGATCTAGTCGCGCGGCTGCGGATCGTGGGGCAGTTGCGGCGGGATAAGGATCCTGACGAATCGATTGTCGAAGCGCTGCTGGCGGAGTACACGCCTCTGATGACCTGCCCTGGGTGCAAAGAGGTGGGACTCAAGGCCAACGATGCCGACGACGAGTGGGACGACGATGGCGACTGGCAAGCGGCCGTGCTGTGCGAGATATGCCGCCAGCCGATCGATCCCGAGCGATTGGAGTTCCTGCCCGAGACCAAGCGGTGCACCGAGTGTCAGCACAAGTCGGAAACCGGCACGTTGCCCGACGAGGATCCGGAGTTCTGCTCCCGCTGCGGCGCGCTGGTGGAACTGCGCGTCAGCCGCGGCAGTGGCATCACTCGGTACAAGCGGTTTTGTACCGGAGGATGTCGCGGCGTGTGAACGACGAATGTCGAAGCGACCAACGACTGTCATCATTGGTTATTTCGTCATTTGTCATTCAGACTTCCCCGATGTCTTCGTTCCAGAGTTCAGGGTAATGCTCGATGAAGTCCCGCATCAAGGCGATGCACTCGGGATGGTTGACGATTTCGAGCTCGACTCCACGGCCGCGAACGTACTCTTCCGGCCCCTGGAAGGTAACGTTCTCGCCGACAATGATCTTGGGAATTTTGTAAAGCAGCGCCGCCCCGCTGCACATGTCGCAAGGCGACAACGTGGAGTACAGCACCGACCGGCGGTACTCAGCAGGGCTCAACCGACCCGCGTTCTCCAGGCAGTCCATCTCGGCGTGCAGAATGGCGCTAAACCGCTGCTCGCGACGATTGTGCCCACGGCCGATGATCTCGCCGTCGATCACCAGCACCGAACCGATGGGAATACCACCTTCCTCGGCTCCGAGCTTGGCTTCTTCGATAGCGGCGGCCAAAAATTCGTCTTGGGACATGCAGTTACCTTGGGCAATTCAGGGGGAGTGTAGTGGCACACCATTGGGGAGCAACGTATGCTAGAAAGTTTACATCACTGCGCCTCCGAATGACCGCCATCCTATGACCTATCGGACTAGTTGCCAGTTGGCAACACTGATAACAGTGCTGATTTTGGCGATTTCGCCTTGCTGGGGCTCGGATTTTCGCGAGACCGAGTCCTTCGCTCCGGTCGTGGAGCAGACCCAAGCGTACGCCCATCAGTTCGGCCCCGAGCGGGTGCTGGTGGTGATGGATATCGACAACACGCTGCTGGCCATGGACAGCGACTTGGGCAGCGACCAGTGGTTCGAGTGGCAGGAATTCCTGCTGGATCAGCAGCCCGATTCGCCCCACCTGGTAGGCCAGAACTTTGGTGAATTGCTGGAGGTACAAGGTCTGCTGTACGCCGCACACCACATGCATCCCCCCGAGGCCGAGCAACCCGAGCAAGTGCAGGAATTGCAAAATCTGGGAGTCGACACTCTGGTGCTGACCTCGCGGGGCGACGACTACCGCGCGGCCACGTTGCGGGAACTCAAGCGAGCAGGTTACGACTTCGCGAAGACCGCCCCACGGATTAGCTTGTTCGCCGGCGATGCCGACAATCCCTACGAAACGGGATCGCGGTTCATCCCCTACAACACCGAAACGCCCGCAGCCTTCGGCCTGACCGCGCATGAGATGAAGGTATTTCACCTGCCGGACAATCCTCGCGAGGTGAGCTACGCCGATGGCGTGCTCATGACGTCGGGTCAGCACAAAGGTGCGATGCTGCTGATGTTCATGCACCTGGTGAACAAGCCGTATGACGCGATCATCTACGTGGACGACCACGGGCGCCATGTGAGCCGAGTGTACGATGCCATGGCTCGCCGCGGATTGGACGTCACCACGTTTCACTACACGCACGAAGCGGCCCGCGTGAAGCAGTTCGCCTACGGCGACAAGCAGGAGGTCACCCGCCAGTGGCAGGCCATCGACGCCCTGCTGCATGGCGAAGCATCGCAGCCCGAAGTGGCCGAAGCGGCCGCCCCTTAGCCGCGGGTATCCCCCACTCGAGGGGATGCCCCCCGATGTGGTTAATCGACACCGCATCTCGCGAATGCTATCTTAATGGTAGTGCGTCCCCCCTCTTCCCAAGAGCGGACAAACCATGCCCCTCCACTCGTCACATCTGGTTTCGACCGAAGCCGATCGACTGTTCGGCGAGATAGCCGAAGTGCGAAGGAAGCGCCGCGAGCGGTTCGAAAGGGACATGGCCAGCATCAACTCGGACTACGACTTTCGCGTCGAGTCCGCTCGCGACCACGACCACCCGGGGCCGGTAATCCGCGCAGTAATCGTAGCGTGGGCGATACTGATGCTGGTGCTGAGCATCCTGGGGTGAGGCTCTTCGCAGCTTGCTTCCACCGATACCGTTGCTGCACCACATGCCAGCGCGACCACCAAGGCTGTCAAAGCTGCCGCGAAGGCCGTTTCTGACTTTGTGAGCGCTGCACGAAAAGCGTGGCGCACCGGTCGTGAGGCCAGGGGGAAGATTCTTCACGACCGGCGCGGCCACGGTTGTTTGGCGCTGCTATTCGTCGCCCTCGTACAGGCGGTCGTGCAACTGATGCAGTTGCTCGGCGGGGAGCTTGATGACGCGGCGATCGTAGGTCATCAGACCGTTGATCTCGCCTTCCACGTCAGTGGTCTGCGTGTAGACACCACCAGCGATGCCTTGCTGCTTGAGTTCCACCAACCGGTCGAGGGAAGTCTCGTAGCGTCCCTGGTACTCCTGCTTGTTCTTGGGCAAACCGCCATACCCCCAGTTGCGCCGCCCCGAGAACCACAGGTGTTCCTTCACGGGATAGCCGTGACCACCGAACTCCCCGACAACTTTAACGAACTCGGAAAAGCGAGACTTGTCGAAGGGGAAGCTGGGGTGGGGGTAGCTGTGCTGGTCGACAATGTTACCTGCCGGCCAGAAGTTACCACCACTGGAGACGTTCACCAGTCGCGAGGGATCGCGTTCGGTGATCCAGTTCGCCACCTCGACACTGCGATGCTGCCCCCAAGCTTCGTTAAAAGGCACCCACACCACGATCGAGGGATGGCTCTCCAGCGAATCGATCATCCATTCCAGCTCGGTCATGTACTGCTGGTGGTGTTCGTCGGGCCAGTCGGCATCCGTGGGGTTAGGCTTCAGGTGGGTCCAAGGAGGCGAGGCGCCACCGCTGACCTGATCCTGCCACAGCATGATGCCCAGGCGGTCGCAGTGGTAGTAGTATCGCCGCGGCTCAACCTTGATGTGCTTGCGAATCATGTTGAAGCCGGCATCCTTCAGGTATTCCACGTCGTAGGCCATGGCCTCGTCCGAAGGCGGGGTCAGCAGACCATCGGGCCACCAGCCCTGATCGAGCGGTCCCCAGTGGAAGATCTTTTTGCCGTTGAGCGTGAATCGCAGGTTACCGTCAGCATCGCGGGTGGTGCCGACGTCGCGAATGCCGGCGTACGACTTCACCTGATCGACTACTTGGTCGCCATCCAGCAGGGTGATTTCCAACTCGTACAGATGCGGGCTGTCGGGGCTCCACAGCTTGGCATCTGGCACGCGGATCGACAGCTCGTTCGACGACGACTCAGTGGCCGGCACAACGGCCTTTCCATCGTCCAGAACCGCAACACGGAACTTTGTATCCGCCGGTTTGCCACCTGCGGTGTCGACTACCAGATTGATCTTGCCCGCTTCGGCGTCGGTACCGATGGTGACATCTTCGATGTAGCTATCGGCCACTTGCTCCAGCCACACGGTCTGCCAGATGCCTGAAACGCGGGTGTACCAGATACCGTTGGGATTGCGGACCTGCTTGCCGCGGAGTTGCCACTCTTCGGTATCGTCTTCCACGCGCACCACCAGGGTGTTTTCGCCCTGTTTCACGGCGTCGGTGATGTCGATCGTGAAGGGGGTGTTGCCGCCCTGGTGCTTGCCGACCGATTGGCCGTTGACCAACACCTCGCAGCGATAGTCAACCGCTTCGAAGTTCAACAACGTGCGTTGGTCTTTGACTTCGTCGACCTTGAACGTGCGGTGGTACCACAGCGCCTCATCATCCAGCAGCAGCCGCTGCACTCCGCCTAGTTTCGACTCCAGGCAGAACGGCACCAGGATCTCGCCGTCCCAGTTCGCGGGGGCAGACTTCTCTTGGCGGTCGGTGATGGCGTAGTCCCAATTGCCGTTAAGGTTCTGCCAACTGCTACGCTCGAGTTGCGGACGCGGGTACTCGGCCCAAACGTTCTCCGCAGTGACTTCCTCGCCCCACTTGGTGATCAGGTCGCTCTTGAAAGGGGTGGTCATGGCCGGGGGAATCGGCAACTTCGGCACGTCCTCGGCGTCGATCACATGCACGTCGATAAACTGGCCTCCCTCGCGTTGCCGGCAGTGAACGGCCAGCAGATTCTCGCCCTTCTTCAACGCCCCGGCAGCCCGCTCCGAAAGCGGCACGACTTTGTAGTCGGTGGTGAACCCTTCGAGCCGGGCCGCAGGCTTGCCGTTGATGAAAACCTGGGCGTCTTCGTCGTGGTGCACCAGCAGGGCAGGTTTGGCGGGAATGGCCGGAACCTCAAACTCCTTACGGAGCCAGATGTTGTTTTCGGCCCACTCGGTTTGAATGCGTGCCTTCGGAGTACCGGCCGTGCCGAAGCCTCCCTTACCTTCCTTCCAGGCGGAAGCGTCGAACTCGGGCTGTTGCCACCCGTCGGCGGGGCGCTTGAAGGTGTAAGTCCACTGGTCCGCAACGGGCAATTCGGCCTGGGCCGCCAATGGCACCAACAGCGCGGCAAGCATCACACAGGCTACTGAAAGTCTCATGGTCGATCTTTCGATGGTTTGAATGAATTGGGTTACAAGCTGGCTGTAGCGACCGGTGGCCTGCGATGGGAAACGACGGCCGGCAGCGACCTACGGCAAACCCGAACAGGTTTGCTATTTTACCGCCGCTCCGGATAACCCGGCAGGTACACTGCGGGAGCCGTTGCAGACCAGTGGTCGACATAGAAGGGCCACGGGATCGCAAACCAAACAGACTGGTTCACTGGCCGTGAAC
The DNA here is from genome assembly GCF_024054565.1 of Aeoliella straminimaris. Classification (GTDB taxonomy): domain Bacteria; phylum Planctomycetota; class Planctomycetia; order Pirellulales; family Lacipirellulaceae; genus Aeoliella; species Aeoliella straminimaris. Next base: position 127,484 of record NZ_JAMXLR010000095.1, on the reverse strand, counting down.
CCCGCGTCGCCTGGTCGGTCTGGTTATTGCAGGGGCCTTTAGGAGACTCTGCTGTAAGCTATCCCTTGGCCAGCGCGAATTTCGACCACAATCCGGCGAAAAAACAGAGATTTTTGTTGCTGTTACCTGCAGGTTGGGCGATTCTCCCAGCTAGGGCTCAAAAACCAATCTTCCCGCGGGGCGGACATGTGAATGGCGGCGCAACCCCATTGTAGGAATGGACTTAACACGGTAAATTTAGAGATTCGAGTTTTTTCGCCGGCGTAGCTTCAATCGGCAGAGCACCGCATTCGTAATGCGGGGGTTGGGGGTTCGACTCCCCCCGCCGGCTTTGTAAATGGGATCAACGGACAACTGGTGCCGGGCCCCGCGTTTCGGAAACGCCCCGGCTGGCACCCGCGAACCAACAACACCTAACCCCCAAGGTCACCAAATATGTCGCTGGCTCAGGCTCCCTCCGCCGGAATCAAGTCGATGGTGGTTTCTTCAACCGGTTTCGGACCGCGTGAGATCGAAGAGATCACCCGTGCCATTTCGGAGAACTACGCCAACTATCGCGAGCTCAAGGAAGGCGTGCATGAACTCGAATCGCAGGAAAACCGGTCACCTGCCGCATCGGCCCGCCTCGGTGCGTGCCAGTACCTGCTGGGACGCTACTCGCAGGCAATCGACACATTGAGCCACAGCGATGGCGGGGCGCTGACTCATTATTACCTGGGTCGGTCGTACTTGGCTCTCGACCGCTACCAGGAAGCCCTCGAATCGTACGACGCCTCGCTGCGGGCCGGTTACGATCGCGACATCGTCACCCTGGCCAAGGCCGAGGCCCTGCGTTACAGCAAGCAATACGACGAAGCACTCAAGCTGCTCGATTCGCTCTCGGGTGCAGTGGAGCAGACGGCCGAGTACCTCTTCCAGCGTTCGGCCACCGTCCAGGTGCTGGGTGGCAGCCGCGAGGAAGTCTATACGCTGCTCGAGCGGGCCGTGCAGGCCGATCCGTCACACGGAGGAGCTCTGTTCGGCCTGGCGTTGGAGAACGACCGCCACGGCAACGACGACGACGCCCGCGAACTGTACGAGCGCGCTTCGAAGCAATTTCCGACCTATGTCGGCACGCTGTTGAACCTCGGCATCCTGTATGAGGACATGCAGGCCTACGACAAAGCCAAGGGCTGCTACGAGCGAATCCTCGACATGTTCCCCAACCACCAACGGGCCCGCCTGTTCTTCAAGGACGCGGACGCCTCGCGGGACATGTACTACGACGAAGAAGCTCGTCGCGAGCAGGATCGCTTGGGCCAAGTGCTAAGCATCCCGGTCACCGACTTTGAACTGTCGGTCCGCAGCCGCAACTGCCTGCAGAAGATGGGCTTGATGACGCTGGGCGACCTGACCGAAACCACCGAGCTGGAGCTCTTAAGCAGCAAGAATTTCGGTGAAACTTCGCTGGTCGAGATTCGCGACATGCTCTCCTCCAAGGGCCTGGAACTGGGGCAGTTCGCCCACCAGCGCCGCGACGAAGAACCCGTTTACGATCCCGATACCCTCTCGGACGACGAACGGGCCCTGCTCGACCGGCCAATCTCCGACCTCAACCTTTCGGTGCGTGCTCGCAAGTGCATGGTCCGCCTGGGGCTGACGACCATCGGCGAGTTGGTCCGCCGCACTGGCGACGACCTGCTGGAGTGCAAGAACTTCGGCGTTACCAGCCTGAACGAGGTCCGCGAAAAGTTGACGGTTGCCAACCTCAAACTGCGTGGCGACTGATTTTCGAAGGCGGATTGGGGAGTGCGGAATGCGGCCTGACGACGAGCGTACGGACTCGCCAAATTCGCCATCCCCAACTGGCAACTCGCACGCGGTTACCTATCGCCTGCAGCATACCGATACCGGTTGCCGTGCGCGGTTGGGCACCTTAACCACTCCGCATGGCGAGGTGGCGCTGCCGACATTCATGCCGGTGGGTACCGTCGGCACCGTCAAAGGGGTGACCATCGATCAGGTGGTCGCCACCGGCGCGGGCATCATCCTGGGCAACACCTATCACCTGGCCCTCCGCCCCGGCGCAGACGTCGTGGCCCAATTGGGTGGGCTGCATACCTTTAGCGGTTGGCAGGGCCCCATCCTGACCGACAGCGGCGGCTTTCAGGTGTTCAGCCTGGCCGAACGCGTGAAGATCACCGAGCAGGGTGCCCGCTTTCAGTCGCACATCGACGGGGCGCGGATCGACCTGACGCCCGAGGAGTCGATCGCCATCCAGGAAAAACTGGGCAGCGACATCGCCATGCAGCTCGACCACGTGATCGCGCTGCCCGCCGAACGGGAGGCGATCGCCGACGCCATGCTACGCAGCGCCCGCTGGGCCGAGCGTTGCCAGCAGGCGGCCCGTCGGCAGGACCAGTCGATCTTCGCCATCGTGCAGGGGGGACTCGACGCCGATCTGCGGCGCGAATCGGCCGAACGCCTGGTCGAGCTCGACTTTGCCGGCTACGCAATCGGGGGCCTTAGCGTGGGGGAAGAGCCCGCGGAAATGTATCGCACCATCGACGACACGATCCCCCACCTGCCCACCGATCGCCCCCGCTACCTGATGGGGGTCGGCCGGCCCGAGGACCTGATCGAGGCCGTTTACCGAGGTGTGGATATGTTCGATTGCGTGATGCCGACCCGTAACGGCCGCAACGCCTTGGCGTTCACCGATGCCGGGCCGGTACGTCTTCGCAATGAGTGCCACAAGACCGACCCAGCGCCGCTGGACGCGGATTGCCCTTGCCCAGCCTGCCGCCATAGCCGGGGCTATTTACGGCATCTGTTCACCTCGGGCGAAATGCTGGGGCCAATTCTGCTCTCCATCCACAACCTGACGTACTACCAGCGGCTGATGACGGCCGCCCGTCAGGCCATTGCCGCCGACCGCTATCCCGAGTTCCGGCAGCAGAAGCTGGCCGGCTGGCAGCGGGGTTGAGTGGAACGGGGCAGGGCCACCGGCCAAATGCCCAGGCTGTGGTTCCGGCATTCCCTCAATCCCCCTTCCCCCTTACGGCGTAAGGACTTATGATACCCGCTTCGGTCTCTTGACCGGGAGTCGACCTGCGCGCGTCGCGGGGTCGGTCTCGTTGTTTTGCATACTGATTCCTCTGCTCCAAAAAGGTTAGGCGGGCGCCCGGTGGACTGGACCACTTCTCTGTTATTACTGGCACAGGAGGCTGGGGCACAGCAAGCTGCTGCCGAGGCGGATCGGCCTTGGTACTTCGACTTCATTCCCATGGTGCTGATCGCACTTTTGGCCTATTTCATGCTCTTCCTGCCCGAGAAGAAGAAGCAGGAGCAGTTAAAGAAGCTCGAGGGAGTCAAAGAGAACGACCGCGTGATCACCACCGGCGGAATCTACGGAGTCGTAACCAACATTCAACGCGACGCTGGCCGAGTCACCCTGCGGGTAGACGACGCCACTGGCACCAAAATCAAAGTGAGCCTGGCCGCAATCACCCAAATACAGGGCGATGACAACGAAGGTGGCAAGGACAAGGCTAAAGAAAAAGACAAGTAATCGATATCATGAACAAGGTGACCATTTTGCGGCCGTGGGCCGCGCTGCTGATTGTCTTCTCATTGCTCGCCGCGGGTTTGACGCTCGCACCGAGTGCATGTCTCGCGCAGGAAGCGGGGACCGCCACTGCCGAGCAACCGGCCGACCAGCCCGCTGCTGAGCCGGAAGCAGGCACGCCCGAAGAGACGGCGCCCGCCGAGGAAACCACCTCGGCCGACCAGCCAGCCGAAAGCCAGCCCGCTGAAGAGCCCGCTGCCGAGCAGCCCAGCGCCGACGAAACGCCGGCCACCGAGCCGGAGGTTTCCAGCGACGACGCGATGGAAGACCTCGCCACCGAAGAGGTCGAAACCACCGACGACACGCCCGATGAAGAGGCGCCCGTCGAAGAAGAATTCGTCGAGGCAGAAACCCCCGCCGACGAAAAAGCTGCTGAAGAAGCAGCAGAGGGCCAGGCCGAAAAAGAAGCCGCCGAAGAGGCAGCGGCCGATCTCGAATCCGCCACGGGGCTCTCGCCCTGGGTCATGACCCTCATCATCCTGGCACTGTTTATCGTACCGGGCTTTATCGGATCGTACTTCGCCAAGTCGCTGAAAATGCCCGACCACGGGTGGAAGATCGCCGTGGTGATTGGCGTCGCCGCCGCCGGCATCCTGGCGGTAGTTTCGGCCTCGACGCGCGAGAACGGCTTCAAGCTCGGTCCCGACCTGGGTGGCGGTGTCACACTGATCTACGACCTGGCCGATCCCGATTCGGTGAAGGACGAGGACGACCAAAGCACCACTCCGGATGGAGAAGAAGAGGTCAGCGACGGCAAACGCGCTCCGGTGAGCATGGACAAGATGCTCTCGGCCTTGAAGGAGCGTGTCGACCCGAGCGGCACCAAGGAAGTAACCATCCGCCGGCGCGGGAAGAGCATCGAGTTCATCATTCCCAAAGCTGGGCAGGCGGAGCTGGAATACATCAAGAAGAAGATCACCGAGCTCGGCCAGCTCGAGTTCCGCATTCTCGCCGATAGCCAGCGGAACGAAGACCAAGAGAAGATCAAGATCGCGCTGACTATGCCTCCCGGGCGGACGGAAGTAAAGTCGAACAACGCCACGATCGCCAAGTGGGTGCCCTACGATGTCGAAGAATTCGGCGGCATCGGCGAAGTGGGTGAAAGCCCGGAACGCGATGAGGTTGTCGTCAAGCGAATGGGCGTGAATGGCCCCGAAATCCTGGTCATCAAAGACCCGTTCGACGTCACCGGCGAATACCTCTCCAGCGCCAGCGCCGGCGTCGGCCAGGAAGGTCACGAAGTTCGCTTTGCCTTCAATTCGCAAGGCGCGTTCCGGTTCGGCAAGCTCACCGCCGCACACATCCCCAATCCTCGCAGCTACTACCTGGGAGTGATCCTGGATAACAAGCTGCGGACCGCCCCCGGCATCCGCTCGAAGATCTCCACTCACGGTACGATCAGCGGCCGCATGACCGAGGAAGAAGTGGAACACATTGCCGACATCCTGAATGCAGGTAGTCTGCCAGCCGAACTCAACAAGACTCCCGTCAGCGAAGCCCAGACCGGTCCAGAGATCGGAGCTCGAACCATCGAGCAAGGCACGCGGGCGATGATCGGCTCGATGGCCATCGTGTTGGTGTTCATCCTGGTCTACTACCGGTTTGCCGGCATCGTGGCGTGCATGGCGCTGGTGCTAAACATCGTGCTGGTCGTCGCGGCCATGGTGCTGTTGAACGCGGCCTTCACGCTGCCAGGTCTGGCCGGTTTGGTGCTGACCGTCGGCATGTCGGTGGACGCCAACGTGCTGATTTTCGAACGCATCCGCGAGGAACTGTCCCGCGGGGCAACGCTGCGGATGGCTATCCGCAATGGTTTTGGTCGCGCCACGACAACCATTGTTGACGCCAACGTGACGACGCTCATCACGGGACTGGTGCTGTACGTTATTGGTACCGACCAGATCAAAGGCTTCGCCATTACGCTCATCTTGGGCATCATCATGAGCATGTACACGGCCATCTTCTGCTCGCGACTGTTGTTCGACATCGCCGAGCGTCGTGGCTGGATCACTAAGCTCAGCATGTTGCACATCCTGAACAACAGCAACCTTAACTTCATGAGCAAATGGCCGGTGGCAACCGGTTTGTCACTGCTCGTGATTGTGGTTGGCATGTTCGGTGTGGCGTCGCGCGGAACGAACCTGCTGAACATCGACTTCACCGGTGGCACGTCGGTCACGATGGTGCTGCAGGAAGACCACGCTATGTCGCAAGCCGACGTGCGTGCGGCCCTGGAAGACACCGAACTGGGCGACAAGAACCTGCTGGTGGTCGAACGCAAGCAGGACGGTCCTGAAGGCACAACCTTCAAGATCGACTGCAGCGTGCTGGACGAAGTGAATGAAGAAACGGGGCAGCCAGTCTTCAACGCGGTTGATCACGTGGAGGAGATTCTGGGCAAGACCTTCAATGGCAAGCTGGAAACCTACGAGATCAGCGCCACGCCGATTGAGACGTTCACCGAAGGAGCCGAGGGCGAGAATCAGTTCCGTGGCTTCGAATCGACAATTCGCTTCGGCGAGGAGAGCGCCGACGAGGCCCTGGTCGGCGTATCGCACGACACCCTGCTGGGCGACGTGCAGGATGTGCTCGACGACTTGGGGATGTCGGGCATCGCACCGGTGGTTACCAATCCCAACTACAGTGAGGGTAGCAGTCGCAGGTTCGCCGAGTGGAACGTCCGCCTGGCCGGCGTCGATCAAAGCCAGGCTCAAAAAGTATTCGACACCGTTGTGGAGCGGAAGAACGGCCAACCCATCTTCCCGCTCGCCAACAAAATCGGCGGTCGGGTGGCGGGCGACATGCGGCTGCAGGCCATTTACGCCATCGCCGTAAGTCTTTTGGGAATCATTGGTTACATCTGGATTCGGTTCCAGAAAATCTCCTACGGCCTGGCCGCCGTGGTGGCCCTGGTGCACGACGTGCTGGTCACCCTCGGCGTGCTCGCCTTGAGTGCCTTCCTGGTGCAATACGCTGGCGGGCTGGCCGGCGCTTTGCAGGTCGACGCGTTCCAGATCAGCCTGCCCATTGTGGCGGCGTTCCTGACCATTATCGGGTACTCGCTGAACGATACGATCGTGGTGTTCGACCGCATCCGCGAGGTACGGGGTAAGAGCCCCACGCTCACCGCCGAGATGATCAACACCAGCGTCAACCAGACGCTGAGCCGTACCTTGCTCACGTCGCTCACGACGTTGATCGTGGTGGTGATCTTGTACTTCTTCGGCGGCGACGGCATCCACGCCTTCGCCTTCGCGTTGGTGATCGGCGTGATCGTCGGTACCTACAGCTCGATCTTCATCGCTTCGCCAGTACTGCTCTGGCTCAGCAAGAAGGAACAGAACTGGTCGGTCTAAGAGTCGGCCTGCCGAAGGCCATCCACACACCCCTTTTGGTGGAGCATCGCGACGGCCGCTTGGCCGTCGCGTGATAGCACGGGTGTACACCTAGCCCAAGCCACAATTTTCACCCCTGCCAGCACCCACCCGGCCGCGCCGAGTGCCTATAATGTAGGGCTGCCCCGCCCACCGTCGTGGTGGGGCCCCGCAAGGTGCTGGAGTGCAAGGTGTGAAGTTAGACCGGCTGGTTAGTTTCTTCTCGACGAACCCCGCAGCCCGGCTGCTGCGCTCGCCACACGCTGCGCAGATCGCGTTCTTCCTGCATTGCCAGTTCAAGCAAGGCGACGCCATCACCATTGGCCATGCCGAGTTGGTGCAGCGGCTGGCCGACTTCCTCGATGAGCTGCACGCCAGCGAACCAGAGTGTCTTGCTGACCGACCAGAAAATTATCTGAACGATTGGACATCGGCGGGCGTCCGCTGGCTGCGTCGCTATCACGACGCCGAACATGCCGAGCCGGTTTACGAGCTGACGCCTCACACCGAAGAGGTGCTGAAGTTCCTCCACCAACTGTTGGAACAAGGCGTCGGCTTCGTGGGCACCGAATCGCGACTCAAACGCATCATCGACGCCCTGAGCGACATTGTCGTACGCAGTTCGGCCGACCCCGAGCAACGCCTCGCCCACCTTCGTGCGGAGCGCAGGCGGCTGGACGAGGAGATTGCCGCCATCGAGTCGGGCACGGATGTCGAGACCTACTCGGCCACGGCCATACGCGAACGTTTCGCCGACGCTGTGTCCGACCTCACTTCGCTGCAGGGCGACTTTCGCGCGGTGGAAGAGTCGTTCAAGGCCATCACCCGCGAGGTGCAGCAGCGGCAAAACGACGCGAATACCGCCCGTGGAGAAATCCTGGGCCACGCCCTGGCGGCCGAGGATCGGCTGAAGTTTGCCGACCAGGGGGTAAGCTTCAACGAGTTCGTGCGGCTGATTCTCTCGCCCGCCAAGCAGGAGCAACTCGAGGCAATCGTCGCCGAGCTGCAGGAAATCGATGCCCTGGCCGAACAATCTGGCGGCATGGAACGGGTGCGAGGCATGATTTCGCACCTGGCCGACGAAGCCGAGAAGGTGCTCCGCACCACCCGCCGACTGAGCGCCACGCTCCGACGCCTGCTCGATGTCCGCAGCAACACTTCGCGTCAACGGGTGGCCGAGGTGCTCGCCCAGATCAAAACCACGGCCCGCAAACTAGCCGATCATCCGCCCGGCGATGAAGTGGGTTTGCAACTCGCCACGCAGGTGCATTTGGGCAACCCCATGGAACGGACGTTCTGGACGGCGCCTACCGAGTTCGACGTCCGCGAACTGCTGCAGCACCAGCCAGACGAGCTCGACCGCTTCGCGGCGTTTCGCCACTTTGCGGCGCTCGAACGGCTGGACTGGAAACGGATGCGAGCGAACGTGGAGCGGGCCGTTGCGGACTCCGCCCACCAGGTGTCGCTGCCGGAACTACTAGAGACTTATCCCGTGGCCTCCGGTGCCATCGAACTGCTTGGCTACCTGCAACTCGCGCACGACGGCGGACACGACGTCGACACCGACGAGCTGCACATCGTGCAGGTGCAGACCATCACCGGCGAGCAAGTCGCCTACGAAGTGCCGCGGGTGGTGTTTCTCGCCAAGCATCTGCGGCAGTCCAAACAACCCGCAGCGGCCGGAGCCATCGAATGAGTATTGAATCCACCGAACTGAACGACCTGCCCGAGTTCGACGAACTGGGTGTGCCGGCCGTAAGGCTGCTGCAAGGTGTGCTGTACGCCGACGACATCCTGGCCTGGGATACGCTGCTGGCCCGCGAGTCGGATCTGGTGACGTACTTCGCCAAGATCGGCCTGATGCTCATCGTCGATCGCAACGAAGGCATGGCCTATCTCAAACAACTGGACGACGACCATCGCACGGGCGGATACGAACGGCTGCCGCGGTTGTTCCGACGCACGTCGCTCGGGTACGCAGCCACGCTGTTGTGCGTGCTGCTGCGGGACGAGTATCGCCGGTTCGAGGACGAGGACCTGGATAACGAGCGGTGCGTGGTGGACGTGAACGCCCTGCTGGAAGAGTGGAAGCAGTTTTTCCCCTACGAGCAAGACGAAGTGCGGTTGCGGAAGCAGTTGCTGGCCTCGTTGGCGTCGATGGAAAAGATGAAGTTCGTCCGCAAGTTCGGCGGCACCAGCGACGCTTGGGAAGTTTGCCGACTACTCAAGGCCCGCCTACCCCTGGAAGAGCTCGAGTCGCTGCGCGATCGCTTGCTGGCCGCGGCCGAATAAACCTGCCGCGTGGCTCTTCCCTCGAACCCTATCACCCGACCCCCACATTTCCTCCCTCATGGACTATCTGTTCGACATTCGCCCCGAGCGCCCTGGCTACCGGTTGCAGAAACTGGAACTGCTGAACTGGGGCACCTTCGACAGTTCCGATGGGCACGTCTATCGCTTCGAACCCAAGGGCCGGACGTCGCTGCTGGTGGGCCACAACGGCTCGGGCAAGTCGACGCTGGTCGACGCAATTCTTACGCTGCTGGTCGAACCACGGACCCGCAACTACAACGTGGCCGCCGGCGCCCGAAAGACGGAGCGTACCGAAAAGAGCTACATCCGCGGCGCGTACGCCCGCACCAGCGACGACTCGAACATGGCCATCGTCAAGTACCTGCGGCCACAGGCTTCGCAGCTAACGGCCATCGCCGCGGTGTTTACCGACGAGCAACTCGGCAAGTCGTTTACGCTGTGCCAGGTGCTGCATCTGGCGACCGACGGTTCGACCGAGAAGCTGTTCGCCGTGGCCGACGAACCGCGGGCGCTCGAAGAAGACCTGGCCGGCGTCCGCAAGGCGGACGAACTGGCCGAGCACCTGCACCGCTTGGGCTATGAGACGACCAAGAAGTTCGTCAAATACCGTAGCTGGCTCACACGTCGCACGGGCATGTTGCCCAAGGCGATGGACATTTTCAACCAGACCGTCGCGGTCAAAGACATCCAAAGCCTCGACCGTTTTATCCGCGACCACATGCTCGAACGCCACAACTGGCAGGAGACCGTGGCCAAACTGCTCGCGCACTTCCACGACCTGAGCGTCGCGCACCAGGAACTGGTCCGCACTCGCAAAGCGGAAGAGTTGCTCGAACCGGTCGAGAAACTCGGCCTGCGTTACCGCACCGAGGAAGCCGAACTAATTACCCGCGAACGCCAGTTGGCGGCCGCGGCCACGTTCTTCCATCAACAGACGGTCGATCTGCTGAAACCCGCCCTCGAACTGCAGCGCGGCGAAGTCGGCCACATGGAACAGTCCATTGCCGACATCAAAGCACGAGAGTCGGAGGCCCGCGAGCAGATTCGGCAACTACGCAACGAGATCGATCAGGCGGGTGGCGAACGGCTCAAGGCGATTCCGCACCTGATGGCCTCCGAACAAGCCCGCCTCGAAACCAAGCAGGCCGCCTCGCAGCGATACCACCAGCTGTTGCGCACCGCCGGCATCGACCGCAACGTGACGGACGAACCGTCGCACACCAAAGTGCAGCAAGAGCTGCAGCAGTGTGTCGCGGCAGCCAACCAGCAACAACAGCAGCTTCAGGCGAAGTACGAAGAGCTGGTCATTCAGCGGGGCGAGTACCATCGCGCGGTCCGCGAGGACCAGCAGGAGCTGGCCGCCCTGGGCAATCGCTCTACCAACCTGCCATCGGCACTCGTGACGATGCGTCAAGAACTGTGCGACGACCTGGGCCTGAAAGCGCAGCAACTGCCGTTTGCGGCGGAGCTGATGACGGTCGCCCCCGATGAGCGCCGCTGGGAGGCCTCGGCCGAGTTGGTCTTGCGCTCGTTCGCTCTGAGCCTGCTGGTGCCCGAGACGTACTACGCCCGGGTGCAGGCGTATATCGATCGCACCAAGCTGGTCGACGGCCGTGGTCGCGGGCAACGGCTCGACTACCTGCGGGTGGGGCGTGGCGAAGACCTGGGCGGCGATCGCCAGCATCCGCAGTCGCTGACGCGTAAACTGCAGTTCCGCGGGCGCCATCCCCTGACGCCTTGGGTACGCGACGAGGTGGCGCGGCGGTTCGACTATCACTGCTGCGACTCGGTGGAGGAGTTCGAGTCGACCACGGGCCGCGCCCTCACCGAGAACCGCCACATCAAGTATTCTCGCGAGCGCCACACCAAGGACGACCGCCCCCGCGCGATCGACCGCCGGCACTACGTGCTGGGATGGGACAACCGGGAGAAGAAACGACTGCTGGCCGAACGGCTCGAGCAGCTTGGTCGCGAGATCGCCAAGCTCGACGAGGCCACCACCGCCAGCGCTACCCAACTGGCCAAGGTCCGTGCAACACTCGCCGCCGCTGAAGAAGCTGGAAAGCTGAAGCGGTTCGACGAAATCGATCTGGCGCGTCACCAGCGGGAACTCGAATCGCTAGAGCGGGAAAAGCAGGAGCTGGAATCTTCCAACTCTGCGGTCAAGGCGCTCAAGCAGCGATTGCAGCAGGCCGAGCAAGCCGTGGAGGCGCTCGACAACCAGCGGACCACGCTGAACCGGAAGCTGGCGATACTGCAAGACCTGGTGTCGCAGCGCGAAGACGAGATCGCCCGCGCGGAGCAAGAGCTCGCCCGATTGCGCAACGCCGGCGAGTACGACCAACACGCGGTCAGCTTCACATCGATCGAAGAGTCGCTCAACGAGCCACTTACGCCCGAGAATCTCGCCGCCACCGAAACGACTTGGACCTCCGGCCTGCGAGACGAGATCGAACGGCGGCGAAATCCGCTCATCCGTCTGGGCGACCGGATGGTGGAGGAGATGAACCGCTTCCTGCGGGCGTTTGCCGAGCAGCAGGCCGATCTGTCCGCCAACCGCGAATCGCTCGATGCCTTCCTGGCGCTGCTGGCTCAGATTCGCGAGGAGGACCTGCCGCGGCACGAACAAAAGTTCAAAGACCGCCTGAACGACAAAGTGACGCAGGAAATCGCCTTGTTCCACAACGCCCTGAACGAAGAGCGGCGGCGCATCGAAACCAAGGTATCGCAACTCAACCGTTCGCTGGCGGCACTGAACTACCGCCCCAACTCTTACATGAAACTCGAACCGCGCGAGGTGGCGGATCGCGAGATTGGCGACTTCCGTCGGGCGCTGCGAGAGTGCCTGGACGACGCCTACGAGGGCACCAACGAAGTGAACGAGGCTCGCTTCCAGCGGATCGAAAAGTTGGTCGCGCGACTGGCCGATACGGAGAAGACTCGCTGGCGGGACAAAGTGATCGACGTGCGAAACTGGTTCACTTTCGCCGCTCGAGAACTCGATCACGAGACGGGCGAGACGCGCAGTTTTCACGAAGGCAGCACCGGGCAGTCGGGTGGCGAGAAGGCCAAGTTGGCGTTCACCATCCTGGTGGCCGCCATTGCCTACCAGTACGACCTCGATCCCGAATCGCCGCAGTCGGGCCGGTTCCAATTTGTCGTGGTGGACGAGATGTTCTCCAAGATCGACGACCAGAACGCCGAATACGCCCTGAAGCTGTTCGAGCGATTTGGTCTGCAACTGCTGATCGTCGCCCCACTCGACGCCAAAGCCCGGGTGACCGAGCCTTTCGTGAACAGCTACCTGCAAGTTGTGAAGGATGAATCTACAGGCCGTTCGCAGTTGTTCAGCATGACGGCCCGCGAATATGAGGAGGTGGTCGGACAGTTTGCCGACGGCCCCAGCGAATCAGCCACACCACGCGTCACGCCAAAATAGCCATGGCGAGGCAGGGGGACTGAATGATTACTCCGGCCGAAATCAGGAAACTCGCCAAGACGCTGTACGCCACCTTTCTGAAGGAGTGGCTGGCCGGCGAAGTGGTGGAGTTTCCGCTGCGTGTGCGGGCGAACCTGAAGTTGAAACAGGACGACTTTGCCGCAAATCTGCGCGACATTGAAGCCCTGCGGGCGAAGTCGAAAGACACCATCGGTTGGGGCTACCGCATCGAAGAGCAGTTGGTGCACTCGCCGGTACACGGCAACAATCTTCGCCCCGTGGCGATTTGGATCGATACGGAGGACGATCTCTTGCGGCTGTGCGGGAAGTGTAAAGAGTTTCAACGGCTGGAACGCCGGGTAATGAAACTGCGGAACGAGCTTCCAGAATTGGAACCGTGGATTCAGCAAAACCCCCATCGCCTGCCGAGCGACTGGTGGGAGCTCAACGGGGCCATTCAAGTGGTGAAGTACTTAGTGAAAAACCCGCGCCCCGGCTGTTATCCGCAGCAACTTCCACTGGAAATCGACACCAAGTTCATCAACCGCCACGAAACGATGCTCCGCCAGTGGCTGAACCTGCTGCTGCCTTCGTCGGCCATTGCGTCGCACGAGGACCGCTTCGCTCGGCGTTTCGGGTTGCGTGAGTCGCAATTGACGCGTGAGGTTCTGCTGCTGGACTCGGCGCTCAAAGCGGAGATCGGCCTGCCCTTCGACGAGTTTGCCGCCCCTGCGCATTCGCTAGCCAGCCTGGAACTGAAAGATGCCGTGGTGGTGATCGTGGAGAACAAAGCCCCGCTGACGTGTGTGCCCGCTTTTCCCCGCGGCCTGGTTCTGGCCGGGCACGGCTGCAGCGTGCACGTGCTGAAGGACCTGCCGTGGCTGGCCGACAATCGCGTGCTGTACTGGGGAGATATCGATGCCGCGGGGTACGAGATTCTCTCCGACTTTCGCCTGCGAGTGCCTCACATCGAGTCGGTACTGATGGATACCGCGACGTACGAAGCCCACAAAAAGTACGCCGGCAAGTGCAAGCACCCCAGCCAGCGGGAACTCCCCCACCTGACCGACCAGGAGCAGCAGATGTATCAACTCTGCCTGGAAAAACAGGTGCGCTTGGAACAAGAGAAGCTGGGCCAGAAATTCACTTGCGACGCCTTCTTCGCAGCCACGCGGCCGGTGGAGTTCGGTGTGGACTCCCCCACAGTTGAAACCGAGCTTTCCGACGCGGGGTAGTGATATCAGAAGTTCGCTGCTCGGCTGGATCGGGCCGCGGCAATCGAGTATCGTAGGCGCGCCGACGCGAGGCAATCGAATGGATTTCCGCAGTCGTGCTGAAACACCTGATGGGGAGTTTGGACTTGGAAGTCGCCGGGACGATTGCACGTTGGCATCGACCAATCTTGCTGCTGGGGGGTGCCCTGGCCGTGGCGAGCCTGATTGCGCTGCGGAATCCGGGCCTGTCCGACGACTACTCACTCCGGTCGCTGGCCGGCAGCAGTACCGAGCAATTTAGCACGCTCGAGAACTTCATCGATGAGTTCGCCGGAGTCGAACTGGCCATCATCGTGGTCCGCTCCGACGACGTGATGAACTCCGAATCTCAAGAGTGCCTGAGCCAAATCGTCGAGCAAGTCACCGAGCTACCTGCGGTGGATGGTGCGGCTTCCATTTCGCAAGCGCCAAGCTGGATTCGCCAATTCCTGGTCGGCAGTTCGGTGGTTGAAGGTCTGCTGGTGAGCAAAGACCAGAAGGCCGCCAGCATCATCCTGCAAATGCGAGACGACGGCGCCGTGCCGGACACCCCGCGCGGGCAAACGGTGGCCGAGCTGAAGCGGATCATTGCCGAGGTCTGCAACACGCACACGGGGCACGAAGTCGCGCTCACCGGTCCGTACATCGTGAGCTACGAGATGACGCACCTGGTGTGGGACGATCTTGTCACTTTCGGAATGCTGGGCGCCGCGGCCGCCCTGGTGGTGCTGGGACTGTCGCTTGGTTCGGTGAAGCTGGCCAGCTATCCGCTACTCGTGGGCGTGGCCAGCGTGGCCTTGGCACTGGGCGCATCGGTGCTGTTCGGCGTGAATACGGCCATCAATCTGCCCATGCTGGTGTTGTTGACGGCCGTGTTGACGATCGCCAACAGTGTGCACCTGGCCGTAGGGCACGACGAGACACGCGGCGACGCCGAGGCCACATTGCGGCGGTTGCTGCGGCCCTGCGTGGGCGTGGTGGCCACCACGATCGTGGGATTCGTCGCCATTGGCATTTCACCGCTGGAGCCCGTGCGTTCGTTCGCCGTGTTGATGACGCTGGGGCTTTCACTGGGACTGCTATTGAGCCTGGCCGGCGCCTGCATCACGCTGTCGCGGCACACCACGCGGCCGCTGCTGTCGCGACCGATTTCGCACCTGCTGCGATGCACACTGGTGGCCGCGCGAGCCAATCCGCTGCTCATCTCGGCGGTGTTCGCGGCGCTGGGCGTCGCCGGCGTGGCGCTGACTTCCCAGTTGGAATTCAATCTACGCTTCCTCGACAACTTCCGTCCCGACGACGAAATTCGCACCAACTACGAATTCGTCCAGCGGACGCTCACCCCCATGCAATCGATCGAAGTGTTGATCGACCGCCCCGACGGCTCGCCCGTGCTCACGCCCGAGTCGCTGGCGGCGCTCGCCACACTGTCTAAAGAATACGCGGGGCAGGGGCCCATCACGCGGGGCGTGTCGGTGGTCGACTTCCTTACGTTCGGGGGGATCAAACTGCCCGAGTCGCAGTCGGCACTCAACAGACGCATGGCCCTGCTCAAGGGATCGACGGCCGCCGTGCTGGGTGAGAATCCCCTCGCCGGTTTTGTGAACGAGCAAACCGGCACCATGCGAGTGAGCTTCTTCGCGCACGAGGGACCCAGCGCGAGCGACAAGATTGCCCTGGGCGATGAAATCAAGCGGCGGGCCGAGCAACTGCTGGGCGATGGCTATCGGGTCCGCATCACGGGCTTGTACTACTTCTACGCCCACGTGGCCCGCGACCTGCTGCGCGATCAGGCCGTATCGCTGGTGCTCAGCATCCTGGGGGTGTTCGTCACCATGGCCGCGGTGCTGCGCAGTTGGCGAATGGCGGTGTTGGGCATGGCACCGCCGCTGTTTGCCGGGGCCTCGTGCGTGGGGCTGATGGCGGTGCTGCATGTGCCGTTCAACACCGTGACTTCGATGATGCTGGCCATCGCCCTGGGCATCGCCGTGGACGACACGATTCACTACCTGTGGCGTTACCGAGTCTGCCGCCAGCGAGGATTCGGCGTGCAACGGGCCATCGAAGTCACGCAGCTTTCGGTGGGGCGGGCCTGCACGCTGACCAGCGTGGTGATCGCCGCGGGGTTTGCCGTGATGGGCTTCTCGAGGTTCCTGCCCATCGCCTACTTCGGCTGCGTGATCAGCGTAGTGATGGTTATCGCCCTGGCCGCCAATCTGCTGCTGCTGCCGGCGCTGCTGCTGGTGGTTGACGGGTTGTTGGCCAAACGCCGCGCTCCCGCGATGGAGCTGTGACGCCCAGCCACTCAATGGGATACGGCCGGATGCTACCTGTCGGCCAGCTCGTCGAGATCCAATCGATATAGCACCTGGTTGTAATCGTGCCGGCCCGTCGGCCGGGCGTGGTCGGTAAATGTTGCGGTGTAGGTTGCTTCGAACAGCAGCACGGGCGAATCGTCCTCGGCCCATTCGGCATGCAGCCGCGGATTATAGAACGTGTAGTTGTTGTGGGTCACCACCTTCACGGCCGAGTGCCAGGGCCCTGTGGGTTGATCGGCTTCGGCGTACCAAATTTCGCCCAGCGGGGACGACTCGCCCCCGAACTGCGTGAACACGGCCACCCACTTGTCGCGATAGGCGTTGTAAGCGATCGACCCGCGATGGTGCTTGATCTGTTGCTTACCATCGGCCGTGGCGACCTTGTCTTGGGTCTCGATGGACTGCCAGGCCTGAGGATCGCGCCAGGCCTCGTAGCTGTCGCGACACTTCATGGTGGGAAACGGATCGCCAAACAGCAGCCATCGCTCGCCCGACTCGTCGGTCCATCGGGTGACATGGCCCATCAGAGCCTCGGGCACCGCTTTCTGATCCGACGTAAGGGACCATAGTGTTTCCACGTGGTCAAACTGCTTGGCTTCTTCGTTCCACTCGCAGAGCCCGCGTTCGTAGGTGGTCAGGGGTGCGCGAATCTTGTCGTAAGTTGCCACAAGGTGGGATTTGCCCTGCTTGTCCTTGACACTCGTGTAACCACTCAGCCAGGTGGGACCATCGCCCGGCATGTCGGCCACCGAGCGGGGACGTCCCTCGTCGCCCGTGAAGTAGTCGTACCGAAGCTTGACAGGCGGCTCGAATCGTTCGAGCGGCTGGAGCGATGTCGTGGCACTGAGCATGTCGAACAAGCCCAATGGATAGCGAGCCACGCCGGTGTCGCCCCACCCCCAATAGGCACGTCCGTTATGCTCGGTGTACTGTACGCTATCGCAACCCACAATGCCTTGCTCGCGCCAGTCGTTGTGTTCGCCGAAACGCTGGGCTTCGCCAAAGATGCCCGCTCCCGTGATGCGTCCCAACCGCTTGCCGGGCAGTTGCCGGGCAACCTCGATGGTCAGCTCGCCACCTTCGGTGGGAGTCACCCGCACACCGCGGTAGCCAAACCCATCGGCCGGCACCGTGTAACCGTGCCCTTCGACAAACAACCAGGTTTCGGTACCCATCATCTCGGGCAGGTCGAACGCCACGACGCCGGCATTGTCGCTGGCGAACCGCACATTGTGCGTGGTCCGCAGTTCCACCAGCGGCACCGGCCAGCCGGAGTCTTTGTCGACGATGTTGATGCGGCACGGTTCGAAGGCCGTAGCAACGCTCGCCAGGCAGAGGAGGAGGGCGCTCGCCACCAAGACAGTCGTTCGGGTCTTCACGGTAACAACTCCAGGAAAAAGGGTTGCGGTGGTTGTCCACTCCCATTCATTCTACTCGCCCGGTGGCGTCCGCATCACCAGTAGCCGTGGTTCGGACATGTGCTCGATGGCGTAGCGGACCCCTTCGCGGCCCAGGCCGCTTTCCTTGACTCCGCCGTAGGGCATGTTGTCGACTCGCCAGGAAGGAACATCGCCGATCACCACGCCCCCCACTTCGAGGGTGTCCCACGCTTGCTGCA
Organism: Aeoliella straminimaris; assembly: GCF_024054565.1. Taxonomy (GTDB): domain Bacteria; phylum Planctomycetota; class Planctomycetia; order Pirellulales; family Lacipirellulaceae; genus Aeoliella; species Aeoliella straminimaris. The sequence goes on along the minus strand of NZ_JAMXLR010000095.1, from coordinate 109,562 downwards.
CCTTCACCCAATCGCGGGTGAAGACACCCGCTTGCAGGCCGAACTGGCTGTCGTTCACCCTCGCAAGTGCCTGGTCGAACGAATCGAAGCGGCTGAGCACGGCCACCGGACCGAAAGCTTCCTGCGCGCAGACATCGAGGTTCGTCGGCACGTCCTCCAGCAGCGTGGCCTCCAGCATCGCCCCATCGCGTTTCCCACCGCACAACAGCTTGCCGCCAGCCTTGACGCCCTCCCGGATCCAGTTGTCCAAACGTTCGGCTTCTTCGGCGGAGATCATGGGTCCGATGAAGGTCTCCGGGTCTTTGGGGTCGCCCATCTTCAGTTCTTTGGTCGCGGCGACCAGCTTTTCCTTAAACGCTTCGTACACGGCCTGGTGAATGATGATCCGCTGCACGCCGATGCAACTCTGCCCCGACTGGTAGAACGCCCCCACGATGATGCGGCTCACGGCGTCGTCCAGGTCGGCGTCTTCATCCACCACCACCGCGGCGTTGCCTCCCAGTTCGAGCACGACTCGTTTTTTGCCAGCCTTGCTCTTGAGCTTCCAGCCGACGTCTTGCGAACCGGTAAACGACAACAGCTTCAGCCGCTCGTCGGTCGTAAACAGGTCGGCTCCTTCGCGACGGCAGGGCAGGATCGAGAACGCCCCCTCAGGCAGGTCGGTCTCCGACAATACCTCGCCTATCACCAGGGCCCCAATCGGCGTGAGGCTGGCCGGCTTCAGCACGAACGGGCACCCCGCGGCGATGGCGGGAGCCACCTTGTGGGCGGCCAGATTGAGAGGAAAGTTGAATGGAGAGATGAACGAGCAGGGCCCGATCGGCAACGGCTTGACCATGCCGTGATAGCCCCGGGCGCGGGACGAAATCTGCAGGTTAATCACTTCGCCATTGATGCGAACCGACTCTTCGGCGGCAATGCGAAACGTGTCGATCAAGCGCGTGACCTCGCCACGCGAATCCTTGATCGGCTTACCCGCCTCGACGCACAGCGACATGGCGAGTTCGTCGAACCGCTCTTCGAATCGGGCCACGCAGTGGTTGAGCACTTGCTGTCGCTCGTAGGGAGCAAACTCGCGCATCGCTTGGGTGGCCGCGGTGGCCTTGGCGATCGCGCGGTCGATGTCGTCGGGCGACGCCATGGCCACGGCCGTGACCACTTTGCCGGTGTATTTGTCGGTTACCTCCAAGTCGGCATTCGGCGACTCGGGTTGATTGGCCAGATAGAAAGGATAGGTGCTTTTGAATTGCATAACGAATTAGGGAGTGGAGTGAGTACGTGCGTATTTGAATGATGAGCCGCTGTTGCCCCTCCTCCGGCGGTAAGGGCGAAGAATCGAGCAAACTCACCCCCAAGAATTCTGCAATCTCCATGCCAACTCGGAGCATCATCTGTCGCTAGTCAACTGTTCCCCCTACCTCGCCCTGTCAGATCGCTCCGTAGGCCAACAGTGCTTCTGCCACTTTACGAAATCCGGCAATGTTGGCGCCCAGCGCGTAGTTAACGTACTCGTGGTTGCCGCCTTCTTCCACGCACCGCCGGTGGATGTCCTTCATGATGCCGTGCAAACGATGGTCCACCTCTTCAACGCTCCAGGTCACCCGCTGGGCGTTCTGGGCCTGCTCCAGTCCCGAAACCGCGACACCGCCGGCGTTGGCCGCCTTGGCCGGGCCGAACAGCACCTTGGCTTTGACGAAGGCGTGCGCCGCTGCCAGTTCGCTCGGCATATTGGCACCTTCGCATACCACGCGAACGCCGTTGTCGATCAAAGCCTTGGCGTCGTCGCGACCGATCTCGTTCTGCGTCGCGCATGGCATGGCGATGTCGCACTCCACACCCCAGGGCCGCTTGCCCTCGTAGTACTTGGCATGCTTGTAGCGTTCGGCATACTCGCTCATACGCCCGCGGCGCACTTCCTTCAGGTCCTTCAGATACGCCAGCTTGTCTTCGTCCATGCCTTCGGCATCGTATACGAATCCACTGGAGTCGGAGGCCGTGACCACGTTCGCCCCCATGGCGACGAGCTTCTCGATGGCGTAAAGCGCGACGTTGCCGGCCCCAGAGACAACGGTGGTTTTGCCCTCCACCGAATCGTCCACGTGCTGCAGCATGTTCTGGCAGAAGTAGACGCACCCGTAGCCGGTGGCCTCGGTCCGCACGGGGCTGCCCCCATAGGCCAGCCCCTTGCCGGTGAGCACCCCCGCGTAGCGATTGGCCACCCGCTTGTACTGCCCAAACAGATAGCTGATCTCGCGAGCGCCGACGCCAATGTCGCCAGCCGGCACGTCAACGTCCTCGCCGATGTGGCGGTGCAGTTCGCACATCATCGCCTGGCAAAACCGCATCACCTCGTCGGCCGACTTGCCCTTGGGGTTGAAGTTCGCGCCCCCTTTGGCTCCGCCCATCGGCAGACCGGTCAGGCTGTTCTTGAATATCTGCTCGAAGCCCAGGAACTTCAACACGCTGAGCGTCACGTCCGAGTGAAACCGCAATCCCCCCTTGTACGGCCCAATGGCGTTGGAGAACTGCACGCGCCAAGCGCGGTTCACCCGCACATTTCCCTCATCATCCTGCCAGGTGACGCGGAAGGTGATAATGCGGTCGGGCTCGGTCAGTCGCTCGAGGATCTGAGCGTGCTGATAGTCGGGGTTGGCCACCACGACGGGCATCACCGACTCGGCGAACTCCTGCACGGCCTGATGAAACTCCTTCTGGCCGGGATTCCTCCGCTTCAACCCCTGCATGAAGTGTTCGAGGGCCTTGTCCTTGTCGTCCGCCATGATCGATATCCTCACAAGCTAAGTGTCGAATAGGCCGCCACATGGCACATTCTTCCCGGGAAGTGCCAGACTCATCGTCCCCCAAGCGGGCTGGTTCGTCCAGCGGACCGCCCCCGACTGCCAGCACCATTTGGAGTGCATTTGCCCGTGCTGAGGTTGAGAAAATAGCGGATCACGGTGTATGTTAGAGGTTCGTGGCCACGGCGCCGCTCAAGTAGCTTTTACGCAATTAATTTCAATAAGGATGATAGCCATGGTGGGATTTCGTTGGATGTTGGCGGTGGTGGCTGTGGCGGGACTGTCGGTTACCGGTTGCGGCAACAAATCGGACTCGAGCGATTCGCACACCGAAGCGGGCGGAGCCGAAGAACATGCCGGTCACGATCACGCGGAGCACGAACACGCCGATCCCAAGAACCTGCCCGAAGCCGTGGGCTTGCTAGCCGAGATGCGAGACGAACTGGCCGCAGCCTACAAGGAAGGCAATACCAAGGAAGCCGATGGGGTAATTCACGAAATGGGCGATATGGCCAAAACGGCCGAGAAGATGCTCACCTCGTCCGATCTGGATCGCTACGCCCAGAAGGAAGCCCAAACGTCCATCGATCAGATTATCGAAGTTCTCTCGACGCTTCATGAAGAATCGCACGGCGCAGAAGCCAAAATCGATCCGGCCACCTACGACGGTCAGCAGGACGCCATGAACGATGCGATTTCTAACCTGCAGAAAAAAGTCGAAAAACCTGCGGACGAGTAGGAAGAACCGTAGTCGCCAAACACCGACGATCTTCGTCGGCGGCAAATCACCTATCCCTATGAAGCGGGTGCGGAGACGCATCACGGGATCTGCATTGGCGAGGCCTGCGCGACTGCTCGCCTTCAATTCGCCCTGGTCGCAGTGCGGCCAGTCTGCTGAGCCTCTCCGTGCGGCCGAGGGCCACGAATTGCTTGGCGGCGGATCCCGCGGCTCTATAATTGTGCATTCCACACTCAGATAATTGCCGCGCACCGCAAAGGCCGCTATGTCTTCCGTTACCACGCTCCCCTCGAGTCTTGCCGAACTTCGCGAGTTTCACTGGCGCAGCAAGTCGGTGAAACAAGAAATCTGCGACAACTTCACCGCCCGCCTGGCCGCGGGCGACGAACTTTACCCAGGCATCGTCGGCTACGACGACACGGTGCTGCCCGAGATCAACATTGCGCTGCTCGCGCAGCACGACATTCTGTTTCTCGGCGAGAAGGGCCAAGCCAAAAGTCGCTTGATGCGGCTGTTGGCAAGCTTTCTGGACGACCACATCCCGTACATCGACGATCCACAGATCCCGGTGCACGACGATCCGCTGCGGCCCATCACCCGCCGCGGCCGGCAACTGGTGACCGAAATGCCGCCGGAGGAAGTCCCCATCGCCTGGTGGGCCAAGGAGGATCGCTACGCCGAGCGTCTCGCCCCCGGCACCAAGTTCGCCGACATCATTGGCGAGATCGATCCATCGAAGCTGGTGGGCGGCGTGAGCATGGGCACCGAGGAAGCCTTGCACTTTGGCCTGATTCCGCGAATGCACCGCGGCATCTTCGCCATGAACGAGCTACCCGAACTCGACGAACTGGTGCAGGTCGGTCTGTTCAACATCCTGGAAGAACGCGACGTGCAGATCCGCGGCTATCCGGTGAAGTTCGACATCGACGTGATGATCTTGTTCTCCGCCAATCCGGCCACGTACAACCGCAGCGGAAAGGTGATCCCACAGCTCAAGGACCGCATTGGCTCGGTGATCCACACCCACTACCCGCAGGAACGCGATCTGGGTATCGCGATCATGGAACAAGAAGTGTCTGGTGTCGACGAGCCGGAACTGGCCAGCGAACCTCAGACCGCCGGCCCCGAGGTGTTGGTGCCGTATTTCATGAAGGAACTGATCGAGGAGATCAGCCGTGCGGCGCGGAACTCGAAGTTTATCGATCACGAGTCGGGTGTCAGCGCGCGGCTGTCGATTGCCAACTATCGCACCATGCTGGCCAGCGCCAAGCACCGGGCCGCCGTGTTGGGCGAGTCGCCCGCGGTGCCGCGGATCAGCGACCTGGGCCATCTGTACTCCAGTTCGCTGGGCAAGTTGGAGCTCGACCTGATGGGCTCGCACCAGATGAGCGAGCGGCAGGTGCTCGACTCGGTGGTGGCCGAGGCCCTGGTGACGGTGTTCGACGAATACGTGGAAGAGCACGGCCTGGCCGAAATCGCCCAAATCTTCACGCAGGGCGTCAAGATCGAGGTCGGCGACATGCTGCCTTCGAGCCACTATGCCAAGCTGCTGGAGCGCGTGCCCCCGGTGTGGGACAAGGCCTTCGAGGTCAACGCCGCCGAAAGCGATGCGGTGCGGGCCAGCTGTGTGGAATTCGTCCTGGCCGGCCTGTACGCCACCGACCGCATCAGCCGCAGCCAAACGCACGGGCGGATTGTATACGAGTTCTAGCAGCTCGTTTTTGGTCGCACTCGCGCGGACCGCGTGGCCATCCGGCTGCGAGGAACTCGGTTTTCGCACTAGGCCTCGGCCGGCGTGACACCCAGGATGATGTCGAACTTGGCTTCCAGCTCTTTGAGCTTCGAGCCTTCTAGCGGTGCAAACTTGCTGGTCACCAGCGAGCGCTTGTCACCCAGGCTGCGGTAGATGCCATCGCGAGCGTTTTGCTCGTGGCCGTCGATGAACAATTGGGTGGTGAGCTGACGCTTGCCATTTTGGTTCACCGCCACATGGATGTGCGGGGTGCGGCCAGGGTAGGGCACCGGTTTCACGGTGCGGAAGTAGTAATCGCCCTTTTTGCCGGTCAGGAAGCGGCCAAAGCCCTGGAAGTTCTTGTCCCGCTCGCCGTTGCCGCCGCTGCGGCTGTGCAGGTAGACGCCATTGCCATCGACTTGCCAGATTTCAACCACAGCGTTGCGAACCGGGTTGCCCTTCATGTCGAGCACCCGACCGCTGAGATGGGTTATCTGGCCCACCGCGGGCGTGAGTTTGTCGTTGAGAATCAGCAGGTCGTTGTCGGTGTCGAGCGGAAGGTTATCGGGGTAGAAAGGACCTTCGGTGAGCCGCGGCGTCTGCGAAAGCTGTTCGGCCAGCAGGCCCGGTGTCGCGAAAGCAGCCGCAGCGAAGGCCGACGACTGCAGAAACTGCCGCCGATGGGGTGTGTTTGGTCCAGCCATACCTTACCAACTCCTTAATTCGTTCTTATAAATCCACTACCGAGCCCTGCTATTGTAACCGAACCCCACGGGCAGCTCCAAGTTTCGTTGGCTGCCCCACGCCCGCCTACCGAGGATTTTCGCACTATGGATACGATTTCCGCCATCACCCAACGACGCAGCGTCAAAAAGTACGATACTTCGGCCACCATGCCGGAAGAAGACGTGCAACATCTGCTCGACCTGGCCCTGCTGTCGCCCACTTCGTTCAACATTCAGAACTGGCGATTCGTTGTGGTCCGCGACCCGGAACTCCGTAAGCAGCTCCGCACCGCGGCCTGGAATCAGGCACAGGTGGAAGAGGCCCACATGGTCATCGTCATCTGCGGCGACATTCGCGCGTGGGCCAAGTCGCCCGAGCGCTACTGGCGCAATGTGCCCGAGGAGACGCGAAACGTGCTGGTACCGATGATTGGCAACTACTACGAGAACGCTGGTCCGCAGGTGCAACGCGACGAAGTGATGCGCAGCGGAGCCATTGCGGCCCAAACGTTAATGCTGGCTGCCAAGGCGATGGGTTACGACTCAAACCCCATGATCGGCTTCGACCCGCAACAGGTGGCCGACCTGATCAAGCTTCCCGAGGATCACGAAATCGTGATGATGGTCGTGATCGGCAAAGCGGCCGAAAAAGCCCGCCCTCGTGGTGGACAACTCGACAAATGCGAGGTGGTATTTAACGATACCTTTTGAACGGAAGCAGGCAATACGCCGCAGACGCTAAGAAGCAGGCCCCGCGTTCCTCCGACTTGCCCTTCGCCAGGTGAGCAGGAGAGCAAGGGGACCGAACGAAGCGGAGCCCCCCTGGCCTATATCTCCAGGCCAATGCGTGTTGAGGTGGGAGAATCGTCGGCAATCTCAACTCCCCGCTGAATCTCCTCGCCATCGGAGGTCTTGATGGTCACTCGGTAGAAGCCAACCGCGACACCTGGCGTCGGCGGATCGGTCAGCATCGAAGTCGTACCAGCGTTTCCGGTCGTGCCCTGGTAAACCGGTAATCCATCGCCCATAAATGGCTCGGGAGTGAACGTGACCTCGGCGGCCTCGACAGGTTGCCCATTGCGAGTGACACTCACCTCGCCGGCAATGAACTCCGATAACGACGCGTACTGGCGCAGCCGCGCCTCGATCTCATCTACCGCCAACTTGCCATCTGAGTTGGAGTCGATCCGCGAAAGCGCGTCCGCCAGAGCGAGAGATGCCTCAAGCTCGTTGGCGTCCAGCGCGCCGTCGTTGTTGCTATCGTACTGGTCGATAGCTGCCGCAGCGGCGTCGGCGGGATTACTCGCCTGTGCCGAACGGTAACCTTTACCGCACCCAGCACACACTACTGCGGCAATTCCAGCCGCAACTAGCAGCGACATTGGCCGCCGACAATCCTTGAGATCCAATTGAGCTGCTCCTCTAGGCATAGATCGATAGGGCTTGTGTCCTGGCGCGAATGATCACCGTCGGGGACCGGTGGTCGCGGGAACAAGGTTTCCTCCGTCGTCACGCGAGGCATAGCCAGCCAACACGGTCGGATCCGCGTCGTACTCGAGCGCGTCCACCGAGCCATCGCACAGGGCCACCTGAAACACCGAAGAATGGGCGCTCCCAAACCGTCTGGAGCAGCCGACGTCGATCGTCGGCGAATCGGCCTGCGGTTGATAGTGCTGGCTAAAATCGGCGGTCGGGTAATTGTTGATCCAGCGGATGTTGTCCCAGTCGTATCCGTTATAGGCCGGGTTGTTATCCGAGCAACTATTGGCGCGACTCTCTTGGGCGTAGAAGACCGGACTGACGTACTTCTCGCCCAGTAACATGGTATTGGAAAGTCCGTCCTGGATCCTTCTGAATTCTACCGGGAAGCGTGGTACGATCGCTCCGTCATATCGACGGAGACTCGCCTTGTTCTTGAAGGCGCCCCAGTTGCATTCGGGATACGTGTCGAGGCACGAAATTGAGGGCCCATAGTCCCAACCATTCACGGCCGGGGGATAGTAGCGACCGCCATTGGCCGCGTAGTCGGTCTTGGCATATAGATAACCGGGTGGCTGCGCTGCATTAACAAGCGTTTCGGTCCCGCCATACGCGCTGGTCGGTTGCCGACGCGAAGGACAATAGAAGACCGGGACCGGTTTGGAGATCATCTCCGCCAATGCAGCCTTCTTCGCGTTGCTTGCCAGGCCAGAACCGATCTGCAGTTCGCTTAGCCCTTCCGTATAGGCGAGGATGCTATAGCCCCAACCACCAGGTTGCCGCTCGAGCGTTCCCGAGTCGGGATCACCCACCCACCCCCACCCCCAGCCACCTGTGGGCAGGGCGCCGTGTGCACTTTCATGATTCATGAACCCAAGCGCTAGCTGCTTGAGTTGGTTCTTGCATTGGGTCCGGCGTGCCGCTTCACGGGCCGACTGAACGGCCGGGAGCAACAGGGCGACCAGGATGCCAATGATGGCAATCACAACCAGGAGTTCGACAAGAGTAAAGGCTCTCCACGCTGTGAGGCGACGAGGAGACTTAAACGATGATCGTAACGTCATTATCATCGACTGCACCGAATAGGTTGTAAAGAAGAGAACGGAACAGAGGGACGCGGCGAACCACCAAACTGGATAAGATTATCCCTCTTCCATCCCAAATAGGCTAAGCGATTTCAACTCTGCAATCAAGTAAGCTGTGGATAATGTCACATCCCCAGCAGCGTCGTCTTCGCCTGCCGAATAGTTGACGCGCTTCACCTACATCGTCATTTCGGTCGCCTGTTTAATCGGGCCGAGATAGAAGACGATGAACAGCCGGAAGATCATTAGCACTATCAGTGTCGCCACCAACACCCAGACCGCAATGCCGGCGGCGACGGCCAGGTACTTCATGGCCGATTCGGCTTCGGCCTCGTACTGATTGGCCAGACGAGCCATCGACTCGGAGATTTGCCCGCTCTCTTCGGCCACAGCCAGGGCGTCGAGAAACGTGGGCGGAAAGGCGCCGCTGTTGGCGAACGCCAGATGCAGCGGCAGCCCTGCCTGCACGTCGGCTACCATCTGTTTGCGATGCTGGATGTAGTAGTCGTTGCCAGTCGACAACAGCACCAGCGGCACCAACTGCCGCAGGTCCATCTCTACGTTCAGCAGCAGATGAAGTGTCCAGGCAAGTTGGGCGAGGCAGATTTTTTGAATCGCGCTGCCGATGCCGGGCAGTTTGGTGACGAATCGTTGCACCGGGCGGAGCCACAACGCGCCCCGCCGCATGGCAGCCACCGCCGCGGCGATGGCCAGCGTGGTGGCCAACACCAGATTGGCGTAGATGATCACGCCCCGCGTGCCGATGAGCCCGATGCCGAGCGGATCGATCGGTTTTCCGTCCAGGTCCCGCGCGTCGAGGGCCCCCAGGATCCAGATCAATAAACCAATGATGAAAACCGCCATGATCAATTGGATCATCGGCCAGGCCAAAAGGCCCAGGAAGGTCCGCATCAGCTCGTGCCGCACTCGATAGTGCCGTTCGAGCTTATTCAGCACCTCGGCCGTCTGTCCGGTCCGCTCACCAACGTCGACCATCTGCAGAAACAGCCGCGGGAACAGGTTGCCGGTCTTGGCCAGCGACGTGGCGAAGGGCTCGCCTTGCTCGATGTCGTGCTGCACCGACTGAAACTGCTCGCGCATGCGGCCCGGGGCATTCTCGGCTTCCCGCTTCCACACTTTGCGAATATCAACTCCCGCTGCCAGGCCAGTTGCCAATCGATGGCACAGGTCCGAAAGGCGTTTGCCGGAAAGGTGGGGGCTGAAGAACATGGAGTTGGCAAAAGTCGCGTGGCAAAGGGGTCGGAATGTTTAATCGCTGGCCGTGGCGCCAGGTATTGCGTCGGACCAGATGCCCAGGCCGGCGGCGCGGGCTTCCTCCTGGGCGTCGGCCAGCCGTCTTTTCATTGTACCGCTATATCGGTAGCCAAGCCGAGCCCGGGCCAGGCCGGCCCGTACGAGTTCTTCGTTCAGCAGCACATCGTCGCGCCACACGAATGCCAGATGCCGGCCATAGGCGTCCAACCGCTCGGTTCCGAACGTGAGCGTCACCTCGCCGTCGGCCTGGTCAACGAACTGCTTGGTAAAGGCCGTAGCTTCGGGGCCCCAGGGTTCCACCGGATAGTCGGGCCGCACCGTCTCGGGCGTGTCGACGCCCTGCAGGCGGATCCGCTGCCCCGTGACGAGCTTCAAGGTATCGCCATCGACCACGCGGGCCACGCGATGCCGTCCCTCGGCCAGAGCCTCTTGGGCGGGAACGTGCTGTGAGGAGTACAGTACTCGCAGCACCAGCACCACGGCCAGCACGACCACCCACCAGTAGACGCGAAACAGATTGCGAGAGTATCGCCGCGACATGCGTGCGTCTCAAGATTCGCTCGTCGAGCGCGGCGGATAGCGCGAGTCGAAGCGATTCAATTGTTGCTGAATCCCAACTCCACCTGCGCGGCGCGACCCAGGGGATTGTTCACAAATCGGTCGCGGCATTCACTGCACAGATCGAACCGCGCTTGTTGATAGACTTCTTCCTCCAGTTGATCGAAGCCTTCATCGCGGGTGATCATGTCCTCGATTTCTTGCAGATAGTCGCGGTCGTCATCGATGGCTTCTTCGCCGGCATCCGCGGCCGCAAACACCTCCATCCGGACAACGTAACGAATCTCGTGTTCCAGATCGATTTCGCGTTTGCAGCAATCGCAAGTGAAATGAATCATAGTGTGATGTTCCTCGGTTCCTTCTCGGACGAGACAGGCCTCATACTTCCTCCCTGACCCACCTGCATAGTTGCATGTTAATGACTGCGGCACCAGCGAGGCAAGGCAAAAGTCTCGTGGGTGTAAGTTAGTCGCACAGTGCAAATAAGGGGCCGAAAGCCGAAAAAGGCCACATCCACCGTAGCCCATCTTTGCACCAGGGCCCCCAGCCACGCCGCATAAATACCCCGTACATTGCCTGAGAAACTCCGAACCCAGTCGCAGAGTGGGCTGTCTGAAGTTTCGATGAAGAGTTTGGCAAACGGCATTGTTCGGGTGGTCCGGCGTTAGTGGATGGACTAAAATCTAGGCAGACAGAGCATGAGTTCTATACATTCACTGCATCTGTTTCTGCTTCGCACTCTCAACGGTTAGACGCAGGCAATGGTAAGCGAGATCGGTCCAACCCACTTCGCACCGTGGCCATCGGCCACAGCCGCCCGCGTTTTGCATCCGCTCCCCGATAACGCACGCACGTGCGGCGGCCACAGGCGGCTCCGTATGCCCGAGCGCTTAACCGCAATAGCGTATTCCACGAGTCGACATCCGCGTGCTTGGTCGTTGCCCAGGAGTTCTGGCAGGCCGAACACAACAAGTTCCACACCCACATTGAGACAATGGCTGACACCGCGTTGAGTTCGAGTGTTTTGGTGTTGAACCGTCAATACATGGCGGTTCATGTGGTGGATGTACGTCGTGCCTTTGCTCTGTTGATTCGCGAGCTAGCCGAAGTCATTCACATCGAAGATGGCCAGTACGGCAATTACGACTTCGACTCGTGGCGCGAGATCAGCGAGTTGAAGTCCGAGTTCAAAGAGCCGCATCAGGACTGGATTCAAAGTGTCAACTTCGAAATCCAGGTACCGCGAGTATTGCGACTGTTGTATTACGATCGCGTGCCCAAGCAGCGCGTTCGGCTGAATCGTCGCAATTTGTTTGCCCGCGACGGCAATCGCTGCCAGTACTGCGGCGACTACTTCCCCACCAGCGAACTGAGCATCGACCACGTGGTGCCCAGTTGCCGAGGGGGCGAGACCACCTGGGAGAATGTGGTTTGCGCCTGCGTGAAGTGCAACGTCCGCAAGGGCGGCCGCACTCCGCAGCAGGCCGGCATGAAGTTGTACCGCAAGCCGGTACGGCCACGCCGCAGTCCGCTGCTGGCCATCAAGTTGGGCAACCCCAAGTACGCCAGTTGGAAAACCTTCCTCGATGCGGCGTACTGGTCGGTCGACTTGAAGTAAACCGCAAATATTTGCCAAACGATCACGAGGCCCGTGCTGGAATTTCCATCGCGGGCCTCGTTCTTTGTATCTGCAATTGCCGGGCAGGCTCGGCCAATAAAAAAGGCCCGCAGCGCGACGACGCTACAGGCCTTTGTAAGTTTCAGTCAAGCACACAGACGATTAGCCGCTTGGCCGCCAATGTCGTCTGGCGTGCGATAGAAGCCGTTAGCTGTCGGCCAACGGTTCCTTCTTCTCGGTGATCACTTCGCACTGGGGCGCCATATCGGCGTTCAGTTGGATGTAATCTTTCCACTCGTCAGGAACGTTATCCTCGTGGAAAATCGCCTCAACGGGGCACTCGGGCACGCAGGCCTCGCAGTCGATGCACTCGTCGGGATGGATATAGAGAATTTGCTCGGCTTCGTAAAAACACTCCACCGGGCACACAACCACACAGTCCGTATACTTGCAGTTAAAGCACGGTTCGCAAACAACGTGCGTCATTCGATCGTCCTCTCTAACAAAATAGGGGCGGAGCCGGCCGAGCGGCGTCACAAGCCCGATGGCCATTCAAACCCAGCGGCTTTTCAAACCTTTATGACACAATCACTTAGGATTGGTTCGTCATGGCGGCCGCATGATCCCGATCCTAGTGATACAACGCGTGGGGTGTCAAGCGGACTGGGCCCCAAAAAAACCGCTGGTTTGCGGCTCCCCGGGACATCGGAAATCATTCGCCTTGCCTCGGGCCGCGCCGCTACCTAGAATCGAGTAATAGGGGCCAGGGAAGCAGGAGTGGGGCGTTCGCTTAGCCAGAAGCGGTTTCTGCCCTCCTTTTGATACGTAGCGGGGCATGGGACAAGCGCCGCCCACACTTTAGGCAGCGAAAATTGACCATCCCTATTTAACTCCGCGGAGTGACCTGACGTGGCGCTCTCTGATATCGATCGCAACCTCATCGAACGCTGCCTCGCCCACAAGCCGCACGCTTGGGAGGACTTCGTCGACCGTTTCATGGGCCTGGTGGTGCATGTCGTGAACCACACGGCCCAGAACCGCTCGATGCGGCTCTCGCATTCCGATCGCGAAGATCTGGTGGCCGAGGTGTTTTATACCTTGGTCGACAACGACCTGGCGGTGCTGCGCCACTTCCGTGGCGAAAGCTCCCTGGCAACCTACCTGACGGTGGTCGCCCGCCGGGTGGTGGTGCGCAAACTGGTCGCCGTGCCGCACGCTGCCGCGCCACTAGACGATGGCCACCTGGAGTCGCACGACGCCACGGCCGAAAGCCGCATCGAAGATCGCGAAGAAGTCGCCCAGATGCTGGAGTCGCTGGCCGGAACCGAAGCCGAAGTGGTGCGACTCTACCACATGGAAGGCAAGTCGTACGGCGAAATCAGCCAAGCCGTGGATGTGCCCGAAAATACCATCGGCCCCATGCTCACCCGCGCCCGTACCAAGCTCCGCTCGCACGTCAATCGCGCCCCGAGTTGAACCGACGCCGTCGCGACCGGCACTCGCGTTGCTACACCTCTTTGTAGCGAAAGCAGCTCGTCAGGTGGTCGTTCACCATGCCCACCGCCTGCATGAAGGCGTAACAGGTCGTGGGGCCCACGAAGCGGAAGCCGCATTTCTTCAAGGCTTTGCTCATCGCCTTGCTCTCGGCCGTTTCGGCCGGAATCTCGCTCATCGACCGCCAGCGGTTCTTCATGGGTTTGCCATCGACGAATTGCCACAGGAATTCGGCCAGCGAGCCATGTTCGGCCTGCACGGCGAGCACCGCCTTGGCATTGGATACCGTCGACTCGATCTTGCCACGGTGCCGCACGATGCTCGCGTCGCCCAGCAGCTTTTCGACCTTCGCGGGGGTGAACTTGGCCACCTTCACGGGGTTGAATTGGGCGAATGCCCGGCGATACCCCTGACGTTTGTTCAAAATGGTGCTCCAACTTAGCCCCGCTTGCGCCCCTTCGAGGGTAATCATCTCGAACAAATGTCGATCGTCCCACGACGGTACGCCCCACTCCGCATCGTGGTACTCGGTTTCCGCCTCGCTCACCACGGCCCAATCGCATCGTTTCATCGTTCGTTCCACCGCAAGGGGATTTCAGCTAAGTCAGTCCAGAAGGTATCCTAAGTAGTCTCCTATGGGTAGCTTCCACCTTCACTCACCCTCTTAAATGTCCATTTACGAATACGACGTCGTGGTTATCGGCGCCGGTCACGCGGGGACCGAAGCGGCACTGGCCGCTGCGCGGATGGGGGCGCGGACCGCGCTGCTAACCACCAACTGCGATACCATCGGCCAGATGAGCTGCAATCCAGCCATTGGTGGGGTGGGCAAGGGACAGATTGTCCGCGAGATCGACGCCCTCGGCGGCGCCATGGGCCAGGCGATTGACGCCACCGGCATTCAGTTCCGCCTGTTGAACCGACGCAAAGGTCCGGCCATGCACAGCCCCCGGGCGCAGGCCGACAAAAAGGCGTACCAGAACGAGATCAAGCGGATCGTCGAGTCCCAGCCGAATCTGTCGATCCGTCAGGAAGTGGTCGAAGACATCGAGATTGAAAACAATCAGGCCCGCGGCGTGAGCGTCCGCGGCGGCGCCACGTATCGCGCGCCGGCCGTCATTCTCACCACCGGCACGTTCCTGCAAGCCTTGATGCACACGGGCGAGGCCAAGACCGAAGGCGGCAGGGCAGGGGAGGGCACCACTGCGGGCATCAGCGGGGCGCTCGCTCGGCTCGGTATTCAGCTCGAACGATTCAAGACCGGCACACCGCCACGGCTGAACGGTCGCACCATCGACTACGACCGCACCGAACTGCAGCCGGGCGATGAGCGGCCGCAGCCGTTTTCGTTCCTGACCGACAATTTCCAGGTCGAACAGCTGCCGTGCTACATCACGCACACCAATCAGGCGGTGCACGACCTGATCACCGCCAACCTGCACCGCGCGCCAATGTACAGCGGGCAGATCAGCACCAGCGGCCCCCGGTACTGCCCCAGCATCGAAGACAAGATTGTTCGCTTCGCCGATAAGAGCCAGCATCAATTGTTCCTGGAGCCCGAAGGCCGCCACACGCACGAGGTGTACGTCAACGGCGTTTCGACCAGCCTGCCCCGCGACGTGCAGGACCAGATGTTCAAGCTGATCCCGGGCCTCGAGAATGCCGAGATCATGCGGTACGGCTACGCCGTGGAGTACGACTACGCCCCGCCCGACCAGCTGACGCCGTGGCTCGAAACGAAGTGCTGCAGCGGGCTATTCCTTGCTGGGCAGATAAACGGCACCACCGGCTACGAAGAGGCCGGCGCGCAGGGACTCATCGCCGGCGCCAACGCCGCTCGCAAGCTGGCCGGGCATGAGCCGCTCATCCTCACTCGCGACCAGGCGTACATTGGCGTGCTGATCGACGACCTGGTGACTTGCGGCGTCGACGAACCGTACCGCATGTTTACCAGCCGCGCCGAGTACCGCCTGCTACTGCGGCACGACAACGCCGACCGCCGTCTGACGCCACTGGCGCACGAAGTGGGCCTGGCCACAGACGATCGCATGGCGCGGCTAAACGCCAAACTTGCAGCTATCGATGAGGCCAAGAAGGTGCTCAGCACCACCACGCACGAAGGGGGACCGCTCGCCAAGTTCCTCCGCCGCCCTGAAGTCACTTGGGACGATGTGGTCGCCGTCGCGCCGACGCTCGGCACCATCGACGCCGCCGCGGCCGAACAAGCCCTCTGGGACATCAAATACGAAGGCTACATCGCCCGCCAGCAAACCGAGGTCGACCGCCAGGGCCGCTTGGCCGCCAAGCGAATCCCCGTGCAGTTCGACTACCACACCCTCGGCCAATTGCGGATGGAAGCCCGCGAGAAGCTGACAAAAGTTCGCCCCGTGAACCTCGCCCAGGCCAGCCGCATCAGTGGGATTACGCCGGCAGATATTGCACTGTTGATTGCGCACATGGAGGGGAAGTGACCAATTTCCAAGTTACGATGACCAATGCTGGTTACTCACCTTCCAAGGTCACAATGGAATGCACGCATAAGGAAAATTGAGAAGGCCTCCCCCATGATCATCGACACCAATGAGAAAGCCTATGCGATGTTCGACGAGCTAGGTTTCCCGCCGGTGTTTCGTGATATTTGGGAAGACAAAGGCCCTTCGGCATTGAAGTACATGTATGAACGCCCCAGAGTCGTTTACCTTGAGAACTACCTGCCACTTCTGGCACAAAACGGTGATACTATCATCGCGTTCGACTTAGAGAGCAAGCGATTTGTAGAGCATTTCCTCGAAGTCGAACATCCGACCATCATTGGTACGAATTATCGGCAGTTCATAGGCTGGATACTTCTGCACCTCATGTTGTCCGCGCTTGAGGACGTTGTGAAGGAAGTTGCTCCGCTGTTCGAATTCAAACACCTTGATGCGTTGTTCAAGCACATGCATACGCTTGATGAACTTGACGATCCGTACGAAATGGACAACGCTGACCGGCGGTTCTTAGAATCACTGGAATAGTCGGCGAGCCCGACGTTAGCATCAATAATCCGCGACCCTACCAAATTCTCATTGGTCATTGTTAATTCAGCGTTGGTCATCGAGATTCAATTGCCTGGCGGTTTGCGGAGAGGTAAGATATAAGCAGGCCTGATATCCACTCGAACACCAGTTCTGCAATTATGGAACCGATTGATCGCATTACCTTCGATCCAGCTGTGATGGGTGGACGCGCGTGCATTCGCGGTATGCGAGTGACGGTGGCCACCATACTTGGTTTACTTGCCGCGGGGCGGGAGCGTGAGGAGATCTTGAAGTCGTATCCTTACTTGGAAGATGGAGATATCGATCAATGCCTGGCTTACGCTGCCTGGCGTGTCGACGAACGTGATGTTCCGCTCTCAATGTCATGAGTGTTCGCCTACTCATTGACATGAATCTATCACCCGACTGGGTTGATGCTTTAGCATCGCAAGGCTGGGACTGTGTACATTGGAGTAGCGTGGGTGATCCCAAGGCTCCCGACCAAGAGATCATCGCCTGGGCACTCGCGAATGACCGAATTGTCTTCACTCACGATCTCGATTTTGGCACTTTGCTGGCTCTAACGCGGGCAACGGGACCCAGTGTCATCCAAGTTCGCGGCCAGAACATTCTTCCCGACCACATGGCCTCGCTAGTAGTGGCTGCGTTGAAACAACACGAATCAGATTTGGAGTCCGGCGCACTAGTCGTGGTGGAAGAGTCGAAACTTAGAGTCCGCGTCCTGCCCATCTGAATGGACTGGGGCGGCAACTTCTAACAGATCATTGGTCATTGTTAATTCGTGATTGGTCATTCCCCCAGTGGCCACAAAGCTCCTTAAACTCGCTCTCCTCCTCATCCTCTCCTGGTGTGTGATGACCACCACGCACGAGTTGGGCCATCTCGTTGGCGGATGGGCCACCGGCGGCAGGTTGGTCGATGTGGAACTACGCCCCTGGCATCTGCCACATAGCCGGTTCTCGCCCGATCCGCGGCCGCTGGTCACGCTGTGGAGCGGCCCGGTGCTTGGAATCGCGGTGCCAGTTATGCTGGCGGCCATCATCCGTCGGCCGTGGGCGTGGCTGGTGGCGAACTTCTGCGTCCTGGCCAACGGCATTTACTTGGCCCTCGCCTGGCTGTCCGGCGACCGCTGGCTCGACACGCCGCGCATGCTGGCTGAAGGGGCGAGTCCGCTGGCGATCGCGATTTTCTGCCTGGCGACGATTGCCATCGGGTACACCAGGCTGCGGCAATTGATCTTCAAGACTGTGCACCCAGCACCACTCACCAACGAAGCCACTAAATAGATTGCGACGAGCAACTATCGCTCCGTCTGAACTCGAGACTTGCCACTCTTTGCTTCTTCCATGACTTCAAATCCGTTTGCGTGGATGACGTTCAGTCCGCCATCGTCACCATCGTTTCTCAAGAACAGCCGCACAACCTCTCCTCGAGAAGGTAGACCGCGGTGACCACTGGTCGACGTGGGCATGCGTCCTTTTCCCACCCATCGCCGGGTCCAGTACCGCACATAGATGAGCGAACGATCCTTCAGATCCTCCCCTTTCTCATGCTTCTGGGGAGAGATTTCGGCAAGGTAGTTCGTATAGATCCAGTCACCCTCTGCCGTAGTACTGAAGTAAATTTCCTTCACCTTTCCTACCACCACATGAGTAGCGGCCTTGTTTAACTCATCGTTGGTCATATCAACCTTCTCCGCCCACGAAGTGGACGCAGCGAGTGAGTAAACAGCAATCGCAGCGGTCAGACAACAGTAACTCTTCATCGAACTCTCCGGTTTGATCGTGAAAATTGCACCAAGCGTTTGGAGACTAGACGCCGCCACCAAGCCGAAAGTTCCACGAGCTCCAGATTGGCGCACAATCATCCACCGACTGCGCAACTCGAAGTTCTCCGAATCGCTTCTTCAGTCGCGAAACCAAGACTTCGGTCAGAATTCAAGAATGCTGGATTCGCCCGCATTCGCTGCGCGGAATCGCTTCATTTATTCGTCGACAACTCCACAAGCGACACACCCTGCCGGGGGAGTTCGAACGTGAGCTTGGCCGTTCCATCGGCGAACTCATGGCTGGTCTCGCCCGAGTAGGTCGCCAGTTCCGAGCTTTTCATCAGCTGGCGGTACTGCCGCTCGTTCGGGGCGCCGGGCGAGCCCATGCGTTTCCACTCGTCGTACGGGTTACTGTGGAACTCATCGACGCGTTTGTGCTTCACCTTGGCGTCCTGCCACTCGTCTGGCAGGTTCTCGATGGCGAGCGTTACCTCGGCCGCAGGGCCTGCGACATCGTCGTCGTGGTAGTGCCATACCAGGATGGTGATGCGTTGCTCGTTGCGACTGGCCAGCACGCCGACGTCGGCCGAGCCGCGTACGCCATGGCGGATGATGTCGTCGAGCGCCACTTGCTGCGAACTCTCGGCCGCTAGCCGCTCGGGACCCATCTCGCTCATCATGCGGAACACGTTGAACACCGCCAGCGGAATACCATTCGAGGCGAGTTGACGAAAACCGGCGAAGTAGGGCTGGTTCTCGAACTCAAACGCCCAGGTGAGCGCGCCTTCGAGGTTCACTCCGTGTTTGGCGGCAATGTCCGGCTTGCGGGCGAAGCTGGCGGCCGTGTAGCTGGAGTACACGGTACCGTTGCGGTAACTGAACATCGGCCCCTGGCACGCCGCGCAGCCTTCGGGATCCGACTCGCCGATGACGATGGGCGTGTCCTTGAGTTCAGGAAACTCGGCCACGATGCCAAACCCGCGATCGACGGTGGCCAGTTGGTTTGCAATGCCCATGCGAATGTGGTCGCCCTCCCACCGCGGCGATCCCTTGGCATGGAACGACACAAAATCAATCGGCGTACCTTTCTCCCCCGTTGCATAGTTCTTGCCCCGCAAGCAATGCTCGAGGAATGCCCGGGTGAAGTCGCCCCCGTCGCCGGCGGTGTCGGCGCCACCCACGCGAGCGTCGGGGATCGCCCGGCGAATGGCAGCGATCGTGTAGTCGTGCAGCTTGAGGAACTCTTCGCGGGTGCCGCCCCAATAACCGTGGGGCAGGATGTTGGCCTCGTTCCAGGTCTGCCAGTACCACTTGAGGACCTCCTGCTCGCCGTAACGCTCCTTGCAGTGCAGCGCCCACTGGTACACCAGCTCGCCCCAGCGGTCGTAGTCCTTCGGCGGGTAACGCCAACCCGTCATGATGCGGTCGTAGGCGAACCCGGGCCGCCACTTGTGCTGATACGGATCGGGTTTGGTCGAGAGGGCCTTGGGCATGAAGCCGACCTGCACGTAGGGCCGCACACCCCGCTCGATCTGCGTGTCGAAGATGCGATCGACGACGGTCCAGTCGTAAACCGGATTGCCTTGCTGATCCTCGGTGTAAGCGTTCGAGCTTCCCCACTTGAGCGCGGGAGTCCCGTCGCCGCTGGTCAGCAGGTTGTGGGCTCGAAAGTATACGTCGCCGGGCCGCAGTTCGCCCAACCGCTTGGTTAACGAGCGTCCGTCCTTCATGTAGACGTAGTTCGGCTCGTCGGCGCCGAAGAACCGCCAGATCGGTTTGAGTTTGCCGGTGGTTTGGCTAGCATCGACCGTGATCGCCACCTCCAGCGGCTCATCGTCGGCCGCCACCTGGATCGCACCACCAACCAGCATTCCGCAGAGGACAATTCGAAGCAGATTCATAGATACTCCCGTCGCCCCCGCCTAAGGATGGGGCTGAATGAAAAGACCACTGTGACAAGCACCACCGCGCCGTGGCACTGGACAGTTTAGACGAAACCCGCCGCGGTTGCACGCTTGGCGGTGCGAGCCGCCTACGGAACATAGACTCCCACGGCTTCCAGGGCGGCGCAGAGGTCTCCATCGTGGGCAATCATGTCGACTCCGAACAACTCGCATCGGCCTGTCGAATAGACAAGAGCCAAGATGCGGTCGGCCCACATGTGCGGCGCATCCTCTCTGAACAGACTAAAGAGTCCCCAATGGACAAAGTGGGGCACGTACTTCTGCACCGGGCAAATGTGAGGCAGATATTCTCGGAAGTAGGCTTCGTCTATCACATCGTTAAGCAGATTGTTTCGGCAACTGAAGAATCGCTGATCGTCCCAATCGTGATTGAACGTGGCCACGACAAACCAGAGACTCTCCAGGCCCTCAAGCAGAATGTTGTCAGTACGTTCGATCCGGTCCTCGAACGTCGGGCACGCACACATCAGCTCCCAAATCTGACTTTTGAAAGCCTCGCCAATGGCATGCGTCCGCCAGACCTGCCGGTCGGGTTCCAAAACCCGATTCTCGGGATTTGTTCCATTCGCGATCAGGATCTCGGCTGGGTGATCCTCCCATTCGACGTACGAGAGCTCAGAGAACAGCTGCTGAGGATCTCCTCCCTGGTAGAGTCGCTTCACGAACCGGCGAGCAAACTGCTGGACCGAAGCTTCGTCGCCGTAGAGTGCTGCTGGAATCTTCATGGGGCCGATCCACTTGAAGTTGTACGAGTCTGCTGCGGAGCACTCATACACCGCCGCTAAAGTCGAAGCCAAGGTACCCATCCGCAGAGTAACACCAGCACCTGAAGCGGCAGCAGCAAATAGGCTTCCGTCTCGACATGGAGTCCACTGCGAGAGTCATAACTAAATTAAGCCGATGGCCAACTAAGATTCCAGACGAAGTACGCGGCTTCACTGCCTGTATAGCGAAAGTGAGGCCCTCCGCAACTGGGTGAGAAATCAAACACCACACACGCAAGCAGAGACGCACTCGCGGCGACGAACCACTTTCTCCGACGCGAAGTCACTTTCATGATGCCACCCAGTGTACCATCGCCGCCACATGTTGGGCTACCACGACGGGGCGCTATGAAGGTTTGGCAAAAACACGTTCGCAGTGTGTGCCCCCCCACCTCCGTTACCGCTCGCCAACAACTCCCAAAAGCCCCGTGTTACGGCAGCACCTTTGTTGGAAGGTCTGCCAATCACTGCATTGAGCCGGGCCCATTTTCGCGAGGACTCAGAGGGCCTTAATCTATAGTCATTGAGCGCCCTGGCGAGGCCAGTCGCGTTCAGAACAGTGATAGCTGCCAGCGGGACCTGCCCGACGTGGGGTGGTAACACCTCGCGGCACCTCAAGCTAAGGGCAATTCCTCTGACCAGCAATTACCCGAGCATGGTCCAACAGGATAAGAGCAGATGGCCGATACAGCAATCAACCAGCAGGCGAGCCCCCAATCATCGCCAAACACGTCACTCTGGTTCCTGTTGGTACTGAACGTGATTGCTGCACTGGGAACGATTCCTGCCACCTCCGTGGCTGTAGGCTTCGGAAGTGTTACGATTGTGAGCATCTACAGAGAGTACGATTTGAACGGGCTAATCAATCGCGAGGCGGTCCAGACCTACGATAACGGCCGGTTTGCGGGGCCGTGGACAAGGATCCCGGATGACCTGGGATACGAGGCCTTCAAGTATCTGACTCCGGTGGCCCTTGCTGTTACCATCGTCTTCGGTATCAACGCAGTTTGCTTGGCAGTCCTCCTCCGAAAGCAGGGTTCGAGCTGAACAGCAAGCTCCCACAGCATCAGGCGACGCGCGGGTGTCGAGCATCCATGGCGGTCGCGAACTCTCTCCCGCCCATCAAGGAAAGCTGTCACACAGCGCATCGTACTGCTGTTTGGAAATCACCAACATGCAACCATGGCGAACCTTGGCCGGCATGCGGTACTTGTCCCAATCGGCGAAGTTGGTGTTCCCTGAGATATGGAACCACTTGCCATCCAACGAATCGGATACGGACAGACCGTAGCTGACACCAGGATACTGTTCGTAATAGAGGTACCAGCAAGTTCCGTTAGGTGACGGAATCAGATTGGGAGCCTCACGAAAATTCGGGCTGAGCGGGGGGCCAGGCTCCGCGTAAGGTCCCAGCAGGTTGGCGGACTTGGCGATACGAATCGTCTTGCCAGTGACCCAATCGAGCGTGGGGTAAGTCTCGTCCTTCAGAATCGCGTAGTAGGCATCGCCATCGCGCTGCAAAACGACGTCGATGGTGGCAAAGTTCCAGTCGAACAGCTTGGCTGGCGCCGAGAACTGCTTCAAGTCGGCGGAGGTGACGTAGATGGTGCGCTGACTTGCCCAATAGGCTTCCGGATCGTCCTGCGGGGCAACCACATGAGGCGTGTGCCAGGTGAGTACGTACTGCCGACTCGCAGAATCATAGAACAGCTTGGGGGCCCCAATCCGCTGCAATGCTTCCGGATAGTCGGGGATGCTGTGAATGTCGGGTGTGAAATCGCTGTGCTTCTCCCAGTGAATCAAATCGTCCGATACCCAAAAGTGGATGGTCTCGGCCGCGTCGCTCCGGTTACCCACCAGGTAGTAGCGCCCGTCATGTCCCAAGACAATACTGGGGTGACCTTTGTACTCGTCAAAGACGCGTTTGCCACCTCCCAGCTGCTTCCAGTGCAAACCGTCTCGACTCACGCTGTAGTACAGCCGGCCGTAATCTCGGTGAGTCATGTGGGCGAACAGATACGCCTCATGCTGGGGCGTCTCACCCGGTTCGCTTTGCCCCGGCGGATCGGGTTGTTGTGCATTTGCATTGTTGCCGGAGCAGTACACAACAGCCCCCAGGATCACGCCCACCGCCACTGATAGGGAACTGCGGACCCGCCCAGCCGGCGGTTGAGCACACGCACTTTGGTTGCTTGGAAACACCATAGTTTTTGGCGGATGGATAGTCGGAAGTGATGAAGTCTCAGCGATCTGTGGTAACGACCAGCGGATGCCTTAAGGCGGTTTACCACAGCCGCCAAGTCGGGAACAGTGGGCTCCTCCCATAAGATAAACTACTCTTCGTGAGAACATCGCAATCGAACTGCTGCTGGTTATGGTGACTCGACTCAACATGGATCGTTGGATAGCCCGATCGATCTTGCGGTGACCACCGCGTCGAAGCAGGCCGGCGCTTGCGGCGACGCCCCCTGCGGATGTGTCGAGCGGCGACCTCTGTCAGAGTCCGCAACCATTCACGTGCGTCGGCGAAGAATACCGCAAGGTGAAAAACGCCCCGTAAGCGCAGCCTCCTTTCGACTCCCCCCCGAAGTAACCACTCAGAATTGCGCGGCTTTGTTGGACACGCGGTCGGCGTTCATCTAGAATTGAGGGTGACTCATCTGGTTGTATCTCGGCCGTCTCTCCTCCGCTGCCCAAGGAGCCTAGACATGCCTCGCTTCCTGAAGGTCCCCGCTAGGGAGGCCTCTCCCGACGTTCACAAGGTCTATCGCAACTTCAGCCTGAAGATGGGGTTCCCGGAGATCCCATCGTTCATCACCACACTGGGGGGATCGCCGCCGCTGGCGGCCGGTACCGCCTGTTTGATCGAGCACTTGATGCTCGAAGGCGAGCTACCCCGCACGACCAAGGAACTCATCTTCCTGGCCGTGGCCGCCGACCGCGAGTGCGCATATTGCACCGAAGCGCATGCTGCCGCCTGTCGCATGCTCGGCATCGACGACGAGACCATCGAGGCCGTGCGTCACGGTTTGAATGGCGAGCTGCCCGAGGCCGTGCACGAAGTGTTGCTGTTCGCGATCAAATGCGCCGCGGCGCCCGAGGAACTGACCGAGGACGACTTTGGTTATCTGCGGCAACAGAATCTCAGCCAAGCGCAAATCCTCGAGGTGATCGCTACCTCGGCCCTGGCGGTGTACACCACCATCATCGCCGATTCCACGCTGCTGGAGCCCGACGCCATGTTCGCCGCGGCCCGCGAGACGTAACCGAGCTGCATTACGTCCGTGATCTTTGCAGCCCGTCGTAGCGCTCGCGTGTGCATTCACGTGCCGCGCGGCGGACGTGTCGCCAGCCACCAAGATGATCGCCGGAGCACCAGGCATTGGTACTGCGCGACGCAGTGTCTCCACCGCTAAGCGCCCACTTGCAGCGAATGGCTCGCTCGGCCCCTGGCACGCCTTTTGCGATGTATGGGAGTACCGTTTCCAAAAACTCCCCAACCCACATCGACAAAGGTACCCCGATATGTCCGCCAACTCTCCCGGCAACGTCCGCCAAGAAGCCGTCCACCGCATCCAGAGCGCGACGGCCTCTGTCGATGCTGGTTCGAGTAGCGCTTTCGAGATCTGCGGCCGCCTCGGCTACGCGACCAAAGGGCTGGTGTATCTGGTGGTGGGCGGATTGGCAGCGGCCGCCGCATGGGGCGCCAGTGGTCAGACCACCGGCTCGGAGGGTGCCATCCAGACCCTCGGCCAACAACCGTTCGGCTACATCCTGCTATGGGTCGTGGCGATCGGACTGGCGGCCTACTCCATCTGGCGACTGGTCGAGGCCTTCTACAACGGCGAGAACTACAGCAGCCACACCAGCACCCTCAAGCGCGTGGGTTACGTCGTGAGTGCCGTGATTTACGGCGCGTTGGCCTGGAAGGCCGCGCCGTTCTCGGCCTCGTCGCCGCAGTCGGGCAGCGGTGGCGACTCGAAACAGAGCGCGGCCGCCTGGGTAATGTCGCTCACCGGTGGCGAGTGGATTGTCGCTGCCGTGGGGGCAACGATCATCGGCTATGGCCTGTATCTGATCTATAAAGGGGCCACCGACAAGTTCACCGACAAATACAACTCTGCTCAAATGAGCGAAACCGAACAAAAGGTGGCTCGCTACTCCGGCCGCATCGGCCTGCCGGCGCGCGGAGTGACCTTCGGCGTGATCGGCGTGTTTGTGATCATCGCCGCGATGTCGCTCGACCCCAACAAGATCAAAGGCACCGGCGAAGCGCTCGACGTACTCGCCAGCCAGCCGTACGGCATGTGGGTCCTGCTGGCCGTCGCCCTCGGCCTGGCCTGCTACGGCATCTTCTGCTTCGTCCAGGCCCGCTACCGCAGCTTTGCGACTTGAGTAGGTGGTCGTTACAGTCGCTGTGCGGGATGAACGGCGCGCAGTAATGACCGTGATGCACCTTGGATTGGTCGTTGAATTTGCAAGAGTTAAAGGGGACATTCGGCTCTGTATGGAACCACCGTGCGTTACAGGATCATGATGTTGAGGGTGATCGCCTTGAGGGAGGCTTCTCTTCGTTGCTGTGAGTGTTTCCTCGCCCTGAGGGCGGAGCCGAGCAAGCGTTTGAGCATGCTGATGGTCGTCTCGACCTGCACGCGTTGATTGTAGCGGGTGTTGTGAATCCGGCTCTTCATCAGCCGTCGGTAGCGGCCGCGGGGCGGCTTGCTGGTCGCTCGACCGATCTTGGCGGGGATGAGTGATCGCACCCCGCACCGCTCGCGGGCGTACACATG
Organism: Aeoliella straminimaris; assembly: GCF_024054565.1. GTDB lineage: Bacteria > Planctomycetota > Planctomycetia > Pirellulales > Lacipirellulaceae > Aeoliella > Aeoliella straminimaris. Next base: position 83,732 of record NZ_JAMXLR010000095.1, on the reverse strand, counting down.
CGACGCCTCGCTGTCGTACCCGGCATCAGCCAGCAGCGTCGTCAAGTTCAGCCGTTGATGGGCTTGATCAAGCGCCCGACGGAAGTGACGCACGTCGGGGCTGGGGCCGCGGTCATGCACGAGTGCGAGCACGAGATGAAGAGTTAAAGGGGACATTCTACTTTGTCCAATAAGTAGAATGTCCCCGTTAATTTAATTCGCGTGGCAGCTGCGAACCTCCGTCCCCGAGGCCATTTGTCCAGTAGCGACCGCAGGCCTACGACCTTATGCCAAGGCGAGACAGGAGGCAGATCGCCAGCTATAATAGACCTCGTGCGGCGGTGGCCGCTCTACGCGAATTTGCCGGGAGCCGGCTATCGCACCACTCACCTATTCACTGACAATTGCCGGTAAGGATGATGCTGGCGGCTGTGCCGCGAGCTCCTGTACCGGCGCCGAACCGTGTGCTTGCGTGCCCCTGACATGCTCGAGTACTTCTACGACGCACCTCTCTATGACGACGATCTGCTAAAGCTTGGTGTGCGTTTCTTGCACAACCTGTTGTTCATGTCACTGGTGGTGCAGTTTGGACTGAAGCGGAGCAGCGGTTCGAGTCCCGAGTTTGCCTTCACCGCAGTGCTGCTGAATATCACCGTGTTCTTCATTTGCTTCACACTCAAGAAGCTGGACATTGGTCTGGGGATGGCCATCGGCCTGTTCGCGATCTTCGGCGTCCTCCGCTATCGCACCGACACGATCCGCACCAAGGAGATGACCTACTTGTTCGTGGTCATTGGGATCGCCATTGTCAACGCGTTGACGAACAAGAAGACCAGCTATCTCGAACTGCTGGCGGTCAACTGCACGCTGTGCTTAGTCGTGTTTTGCAAAGAGTACGTGGTCAACCGCGCGCTGGCCACCGCACCACCACCGCCGCCGAAACCGCGCAAGCCTCCCAAACAGACACTGGTGTACGACAACCTGCAGCTACTTGCGCCGGATCGCCGTGACGAGTTGATCGCGGACCTGAAACAACGCACCGGCCTGCAAGTAACGGAGGTGCAGATCGGCGAGATCGACCTCACCACCTCCACGGTCCGCCTGGGCGTGTCTTACGAAGGGGAAGATTGAATCGCTTTCATCATTGGTGGGCCGGTTGGCGTCAGCAGTTCCCGCTGCGTCCGCGTCATTCCGAAGCAGTTCATCGACTGACAATTCTACGTTGCCGGCCCGTGGCGTGTTGCCATTACTTCTCGTTCCCACGCTCTGCGTGGGAACGAGTGGGTCAACCCGTCGGCAGTCTATCCACGGCGGCACCTGGCTCGCCATTTCTTGAGCGAAACGCGGCGCCGGCGTTTGCCCTTTACCTACGATAGGTTTCCCCTTCGGGGAATGATCTACCATTTCGCTTCCGCTATTCGCGTCGAACTGCGTGGATTCGCGGGCGATGTCTCTGTGCTCTCTGCTGTCTTCTGTTCTCACAACTTTGGGTAGCACCGACAGTCGGTTGGAAGGGGCATTGCTACATCCAGCACGCTAGTTCGACCGATTGTCGGTGTCGCCGGCGACAAGAGGTATACACACCACGTCGATGCGGTTTCGGCCTCCTGTGCTCCGCACACGGACAACCTGCCGTGGAGAGCTTGGCGAGTGGTAGGATCGACTCCGGCAGGCTGTCCGTGCTACCCGTTTCTTCTATTGGCGTTGATTGGCGGGCCTTGTCTCCATGCTCTCAGCAGATGTGCCGTAACTGCGCGGGGCTTGTTACGGCCTACGGTGCGGGGAATGAATGACCGCGGAGCGGTCGGACAGGTGTTCCCACGCGGAGCGTGGGAACGAGGGATATCCACGTGAAAACTGGGCGTTTCTGCTTGGTTTGTGCTCATTTTTTTACACTCGGCGGGGTATAACGGGGATGCGGTGAGTACTGTACGCATGTTTATTTCCCTCGAGAGCTGGAGAACCGAAAAATGGCACGACCACGGGTGTTGGACGATGTGAAAAAAGGCGAGATTACCGCGCTGTTATCGGCCGGGATGAGCATGGCGAGCATTGCTCGCTACGTCGATTGCGATCGGAAGACGATCAAGCGGGAGCGCACGGTTGACGAAGATTTCGACCTCCGCGTGCGGAGGGCGGAGATGGCGGTGCAGCTCAAGCCACTGCAAGCCATCCAGCGGAAGGCGGACACGCATTGGCGGGCGGCGGCGTGGTTGCTCGATCGGCAAGAGAAACGGCGGCTCGAGCGGCAAGCCAGACGAGATGCGGCCAACTCGGCCGACAAAGTCACTTTGACTCGTGTGGAACTGGTCAAACTCGCTGGGCAGGTGAAAGATGCGGTGCTCTGTGCGGCCGTGTTTCGGGAGGATGAGGCGTATCTTGGGCGGAAGATCGACCAGGCGTTCGTGAACCTGGTGCCGGAGCTGGCTGCGAAGCCGGACGACACCCTGCCGCCCTACGAACCTGCGTGGTGGCCGCGCGATTATGCGCCTGGTGAAAAGACCAGCGATTTTGCCACCAGCGATGCCGCGGCTGACTCCGCCCATGCCTCTTCAAACGACGCTTCCGGCGCCTCTTCCAGCGATGCTTCCAAGGATGCCGCAACCGATCCTCCCGTTGCACCGCCTGAGACTATGCCGGAGACGTTGCCGCCGATGGACGGGCCAGTGGTGCCGCCGAAGTGGGTTCCGCCGCGCGGGCAGACATGGCAGCAGTCGGCCAGGAATCTGGAGAAGCTCAACCCGGCGCGGTACGGCAAGCGGCCAGCGCCCGGCCCGGTGGTCGATTGGGAGGCGCTGCAGAAATTTCGCGACGACTTGATTGGGGTGATCAGGAAACAACGCGCTGAGTCAGCCTCTGCATCGGCCTCTGAACCATGCGGGGAACAACGCGGGGGGACAAACTCTTCGGAGTCGTTACAAACGTCGGAAAAAGCAGCGGTTTGCCAGCCGTCGCCGACGAAAGGGCCAGGGAGTTTTGGGCCCACGAATCTAGATCCCGGAAGTTGTCCCAAAACCAGCGAGCTGAAATAGCCGGCCCGCCACGCGGTCCGTGAGATTCCTCCTGTTGACGTTGATGGTGGGGGCCACCGTCTGGCGACGGTGGCTACGGGGTTTCGTCGGGCGACGAGTCGTGGTCGGGGGGGTTGCGCCGTACGGGCTCGTCTTCGAACAGCATGCGGTAGGCCTGGCTTTCGGGGTCGTCGAATTGACCATTGCGGACCGCCCAGATGTAGGCGATGAGGGCCGTGATGGCGAGCGCCAGGGTGACCGGCACCATGATGTAGAGCATGCTCATCGGGACTCTCCGCGGAGGTGGATGCTCATGGCGCTGGTGATGACGGTGGCCGAGCTGATGGGCATCAGGATCGCCGCCACGAGCGGCGAGATCCAACCGGCAGCGGCCAGCGACACGGCGATCGCATTATACGCCAGGGCGATGCACAAGTTGCGGCGCACGGTGCGGCGCGTGCGGCGAGCGAGGTCGACCAACTCGACAATTGGCATCAGCCCCGGCGCGGCGACATAAATATCGGCAGCCGCGAGCGAGGCCTCCGCGCCACCTTCCACGGCGATACCAACATCCGCAGCGGCGAGAGCCGCGGCGTCGTTCACGCCGTCGCCGATCATCACGGTGGTGTCGCTGCGATCGGTAACCAGAGCCAGCTTGTCCTCGGGCGAGACCTCGGCACTGGTGGCTTCGCTGGCGAGTCCCACCTGGTGGGCCACCGACTCGACCACGGCCTCCGCGTCGCCCGAGACGATCCGCAAATTCCAACCACTGGCGGTAAGCTGCTCGACGGCGACTCGGGCATCGGAGTGCAGTTGGTCGCCCAGCGCGGCCACGGCTTCGAGTCGACCGTCGAGCGCCACGCCAATGGTGGTGAGTCCGGTCTGTTCGAAACAACCAATCTGTTCGAGTTGCGAATCGGAGATGATCACCTGTGAGGATTCGAGGAAACGGGCTGAGCCAACGAGCAACTCGACGCCGGCCACCAGTGCGCGGAGCCCGCTGCCATGTTGCTCTTCGATGTTCTGGGGGACGTTCGCGGGGTCGTCGATCGTGTGGTCGCCATAGGTTTCGACCAGTGCACGGGCGACGGGGTGCGTGGAGCGGGACTCGGCGTAGGCCACCACGCCCTGCAGCCAGGCGGGGCCCATCCACTCAACGAGCGTCGGCCGGCCGCGGGTGATGGTGCCGGTCTTGTCGAGCAGCATGCGTCCGGTACCGGCCAGGGTCTCGAGCGCCGTGGCGTTTTTGATCAACACGTGCTGCCGAGCGGCCAGGCCGATGGCCACTGCCATGGTAAGCGGGGTCGCCAAACCGAGTGCACAGGGGCAAGCAACGATCAACAAAGCAATGGTGTGCTGCACGGCCTCGGAGAGCGTGGCCGTGGCCGTCCACCAGGCAAACGTGCCAAATGCCAGTGCGAGCACCACCACGACGAACCACCCAGCGGCGCGGTCGGCGAGTTGGACGATGGGCGGCTTCTCGCGAACGCCTTCGGTGACCAGCTCCATGAGCCGGCCAACTCGGGTCTGGTCGCCAACCACGTCGACGCGCACCCGGAGCACGCTGCCCATGTTCTGCGTGCCGGCAAACACGGCGTCGCCGACGACAACCGGTTCGGGTTGCGATTCGCCGGTGAGCAGACTGCGGTTGAGTGTCGAGCTGCCCGAGATCACGGTGCCATCGGCTGGCACCAGATCGCCGGAGAGCACTTCGACCGCATCGCCTGTGGCGAGCGAGTCGATGGTGGTTTCGACTACGATGTCGTCGCGAACTACATGACACGTGCTCGGCGTGAAAGAGTTCAGCAGCCCCACGGTCTCATCTGCCCAGCGTTGCTGACGAGCCTGGAACCACCGACCAACCAACAGGAGGAACACCAACACGCTGAGCGAGTCGAAGTAGATCTCGCCGGTGCCACGGACCACGTTCCACAACCCGGCGATGCCGCCCGCCGCCAAGGCCAGGGCAATGGGGACGTCGAGCGTGGCCGAGCGGGCGCGAAGGGCGTTGATGGCGCCGCGGAAGAAAACGCTACCCGGCCAGACCAGCGAGATAATGCCGATGCCGGCACTAATATAGCGAAACAGGTTGGCGAACTCGGCCTCGATGCCGGCGAAGTCGCCGGCGTACAGGGCAATGGCCAACAGCATCGTGTTGCCCGCACAGGCGCCAGCCACCCCGAGTCGGATAAGCTGCGTCCGTTCGGCCCGGCGGTGCACTTCGCTGGCCGTGGTGTGACGGGCGAGGTGTGGCGGATAGCCCAGTCGGTCGAGCATCGCGGCAATGCTGGAGAGCTGCACTTCGGCAGGGTTCCAGGTTACCCGGGCCACGGCGTCGCGAAGCTGCAGCCGTGTCGACGATACGCCGGGCAGCAGTTGAGGAAGCCGTTCCACCAACCACAGACAGGCCGCACAATGCACGCCTTCGAGCCGCAAGTCGATCGAGAGATGACCACCCGCAATGCCACGACAATGCTCAGCCTGGAACTCCGGCGAGTCGAACGCTTCGTAGCGTTTGCCGGTGGTCCGCACGGGCTGTGCATCGCCCCCGGTGGCCTGGCGAACGCGGTAGAAGTCGTCGAGCGAGGCGTCGCGCAGCAGTTGATAGACGGTGCGACAACCGTGGCAGCAGAACTGCTCGTCGGCCGCGGGGTCAACGAGCCCCTTTGGCACCGGCAGGCCACAGTGGTCGCAGGCGACGGCAGTAGAAGTCGACTTGCCTTCGACTGCCGCGCGGTTCACGGGGTGTCTCCTTGTTCGACCTGCGGTCGGCAACAGGGAGGGAGTTCGTTCGGATTAGGCACATCGGCCTGCGACGCGTTGCGCTTGTATTCCAACGTCTGGGCCATGGCGGCGGGCTCGAGTCGCAGGCGTCCACCCAAGGTGGCCAGCCCCACCGCGATCAGGGCGACGGCGCACACCACTGGCAGTCGCTTGCCGAGCACGCCAAGGGCCGCCTGGATACCGGCGCCCAGCGAAACCAGCACCGGCAGCGTACCGACCCAAAACACAGCCATCACCACCGCGCCGGCGAGTGGATCACCCGTGCCGGCGGCGGTCAGGGCGAACGCGTACAACCATCCGCAAGGTAGCAGCGTGGTGAGCAAGCCAATGGCCAATGCTCGTTGGGTGGGTTGCAGCGCGAGGGCCATCCGCTGCCCTCGTTGCACGGTGGTCACCAGCAGCTTGGGCGGTTTGATTGAGGCAATGCGATGACCAAAGTGACGCAACAATTCGGTGACGCCCAGGGCGACCATCAAACCGCCGGCCAGGGCCATGGCCACCGGCTGCAAGCCGGCCAGGGCCGAGGTCATGTCGACCAGCGCGCCAACGCTGCCGGCCACCGCCCCCAGAATGGTGTACGTGACCAATCGCCCGCCATTGTAGGCGGCCTGCAACTTCCACCGCGAATGCTCTTCGCCTGGCGGGCCCAGGGCGAAAGCCACAAAGGGTCCACACATGCCCGCGCAATGCAGCGAGCCAAACAGGCTGGCGACGAACACGGTGGTGACGAGTGGGATCATCGGTGGGAATAACAGTCGGAATTAAGGAGTATCGCTCGAGGCGGCTTTCGGCGCACCGGTGTAGGGGGCGCCCTCGACCAGTTGCGGTGGATCGGCCGTGGCCAGCGTCAGGGCAATCATCATCAGAAAGGCATGCCCAAGCAGCAGACCGATCACAATCAAAGGCCAGATGTAAGGTGCGAAGGAGCCCGGTTCGGGGGGAGTGTCGTCTTGCATGACAGATTCCTACAGGGGCCCGAGCAGGAAGAAATTCTCCTCCACGGCCCGATCTTGCTGGTCAACGACGCGAATCTTCAAGTTGGCTTTGCCAGAGCGGAACACGTCTCGGGGGGCATGGATGTGCACGGGCTGCTCGACTGTCTCGCCGGGCTCTACCAATTGGAGCTCATCGCTGTGAGAAATGCGAGCCTCCTTTGGCTCGATCAGTTCGATGCGGTAGGTGCTCGGCTCATCTGTGCGGTTGACGATTTGCACGCGCAGGATGTTGCCGACGTCGTCGCCCGCCTCGGAAAGATTGAACGGCTGGCCCAGCCCGCGGAGCAGCGTGACATCGAATGCCGATTTGTTGACCAACACCGTGACGAACAGCGTGGCCAGCAATGTGATGGCGGCCAGGTAGACCACCGTGCGGGGCCGCACAACACGGGTGGGGTTTCCTTCGAGCGCCTGCTGCGAACTGTAGCGAATCAGCCCGCGCGGTTGATTGGTCTTGTCCATCACCTCGTCGCAGGCATCGATGCACTGTGCGCAGCCAATACACTCGAGCTGCAGTCCATCGCGAATGTCGATGCCGGTGGGGCAAACGTCGACGCACAGATGGCAGTCGACACAACTGCCCAAGTTTCTGGCTTCTCGATCGCGTCCCTTGCCGCGCGGTTCGCCGCGTTGTTCGTCGTAGCCGATGATGCAACTCGAGGTGTCGAGCAACACCGACTGAAATCGGCCATACGGACAACCGATGATGCAGAGTTGCTCCCGCCAGTAGCAGAAGTCGAACATCATCAGACCGGTGACAACCGCCACCACGGCAAACGCGGCCGGATGCTGAAACGGATTGCTATTCCAAATCCACTCGTGCAGTTTATCGACCCCCACGAAGTAGGCCAGGAACACATTCGACAGGTGCAGGCAAATCAGGAAGAACACAAAGTACATCAAGGCGATTCGCCAAGCCGGGACGTTCTTCTTGGGTTTGTTACCCCGTCCCGTGGTGCCGGTGAACAGCCGCTCGATGGGCCGAAATACGAACTCCATGTACACCGTCTGCGGACACGCCCAACCGCACCACACGCGTCCCAGGACCGCGGTGATGAAAAATATGAACAGGAAGAAGGCCACCATGGCGATGGCCAGCAGCAGCGTGTCGGTGGGAAGAAAAGTGAAGCCAAAGAAGATGAACTTGCGAGAGGCAAAATCGAGCAGTACCGCTGGTTTTCCTCCGATCTTGATGAAGGGCAGCAGCGCGTAAATCGCGATCAACGCATAGGCCACGACGCGTCGCCACCACCAGAATCGCCCTTTGGCGAGCTTCGGGTAGAGCCAGTGCCGGCTGCCATCCGATTCGAGCGTCGTGAGGACGCGTTCTTCAGGTTGGAGAACGGGAAGTTCCAAAGGGGTCCTCGATGGTGCCGCCGTTACTTGTCGGCTGGCTGTTCTGCGTTGTCGTCCGAATCCTCTTCGCCTTCGGCTGTTGGCTGCTCGTCGCTCTTCTCACCACTCTTAGATTCTACGTCTTCAGTAGGTTCTGGCCATGGCGGAATCTCGTCACCTTCGGCCGGTTTCCCATCCAGGTTCTCCCCACGTAGCGAGGCCACGTACGCTGCGGCTAGCACCACCTCGTTGGGATGTAACCGGTTGCCCCAGGCCGGCATGGCACCATTTTTAGCGCCTTCCTGGATTACTTTGGCGATGTCCTCGATTTTCTTCACATTGATATACCGTTCGTCGGTCAGGTTGGGCCCCGATCCAACGATTCCTTCTCCTTTGGCCCCATGGCACTGCTTGCAGTGCGTGGCAAACGTGGCAGCACCCACGCCAACCCACTCCTCGTCGTGCATGTATTTGACGAGCTCAGCTTCCGTTGGCTGCATTTGGATGTCGCCGAACTTCAGCTTCATGTTGGCGGCATACGCCGCATCGTACTGGGCCTCGAGGTTGTGCGGTTCAGTAGGTGAGTGGAACCACAAAATATAGAAGGGAGCAAACGCAATAGTGGCGATGAACAACCAGTTCCACCAACCGGGGGTCGGGTTGTCGTATTCCTGAATGCCGTCGTAATTGTGGCTCGACAGCAGTTCGTCTTCCGCTTCGGAGCCAACGATCGGATTGTCGGACATGGTTACTCGTGAGGGTTAAGAGTCGGTAAAACGAAGTGGGGGGTCCCTAACTGTGAGTGCGATGCAAGGCGCGAAATCGAGCCCCACCGCCTGGGGTCAGGAACTGCTGTCGTCTTTGGATGGCGAGTCGTCCTGCTTGGGCTCGTCGTCCAAAGGCAGCCGGGACCAGCGGCGAATGTCGCTATTCTTGCGAAACAGCAGCCACACGATCACACCGGTGAACACACTAAAAAACAACACCAAGGCGATGTTCTTCAGGAGCTGAATGGATGCGTCATTTTGCAGCCACTCCATCAGGAGGCCCCTTTCTCACCGGCGGTGCTCGCCACTTTGTCCGAGGAGTTTTCGTCACGCGAGTCCTCGTCGGCCACGGGTTGCTCGCCTTCACTAGGCGTGGCGGGGGTGCCGGTATCCTCGGCCTCCGGCGCCGGGGTGACCCCCAGCCGCTGCAGGAATGCGATCAGGGCCACCACTTGGCGATCCGACAAGTCGATTTCGTTTCCCTTGTCGTCCCGATACTGGCGTTGGTTCTGCAACACAAAGTCGGCCGCGATCGCTTTGGCCTGGGCCTTGGCGTCTTCGGCTGCCTGGCTGCGATTGTCCCCTTCGTACTGAGGATAAGGCACGTCCAAATACATCTGCGCCGCCACGCGGAGTGGCACCGACTCGAAGTCGATCTTCTTCTTCATCAGCCAGGGATACCGAGGCATGATCGAGCCCGGGGTCATGGCCTGCGGATCGTGGAAGTGCCGCACGTGCCAGTCGTTGCTTCGCAAGCCGCCTTCCCGAGCCAGGTCGGGGCCAATGCGTCGCGACCCCCACTGGAAGGGGCGGTCGTACATCGATTCTTCTGGCGTGCTGTATGGCCCGTAGCGTGCCGTCTCGGCAACCATCGGTCGGATCATCTGCGAGTGGCAGTTATAGCAGCCTTCGGCGACGTAGATGTCGCGGCCCGTAAGCTCGAGCGGCGTGTAAGGCACGCCACCCTGCAAGTTCGACCGCACTACGAACGTAGGCACCAGTTCGAGCACCGACGCCAGCACCACGGCAAGCGTTGTCATCACCGTGAACTTGATCGGCAGTCGCTCCCATACGCGGTGCCACCACAGCGTACTCCAGACGTCGATCTTCTTGCCAACGTCCAGAATGCCATCGAGCTGCGACTCGGGACGCTGCTCGGGAGTAAACGCCTGGTCGGACAAGGCAGGAGCCTCGTACACCGGCACCTCGTACACGGCGGGTCGCTTCTTCCAAGTGAGGTAGATGTTCCAGCAACCGACAAGCGTACCACCCAGGTAGAAGAAGCCGCCAATCAATCGAATGTAGTAAAAGTTGACGATCTGCTGCGTAGTCTGCACAAAATCGGGCCAGAGCAACTGCCCGTTGGGCGAGATACCCCGCCACATCAGGCCCTGGGTGATTCCAGCAACGTACATCGACACCACGTACAAGAGGATGCCAACGGTGGCGAGATAGAAGTGCATATTGGCCAGCTGCGTACTGTGCAACTTGGTTTGGTACAGGCGTGGCGCCAGCCAGTAGATCATGCCGAACGCCATGAAGCCGTTCCAACCCAGTGCGCCGGCGTGCACATGGCCGATGGTCCAGTCGGTGAAGTGGCTCAAGGCGTTGACGCTCTTCACCGACAACAGCGGCCCTTCGAAGGTACTCATGCCGTAGAACGTGATGCCGACGACGAAGAACTTCAGGATCGGATCGGTCAGCACCTTGTGCCACACGCCACGCAGCGTGAGCAGGCCGTTGATCATGCCGCCCCAACTGGGCATCCACAGCATGATGGAGAACACCATGCCCAACGTCTGGGCCCATTCGGCGGTGGGAGAATAGTGCAAGTGGTGCGGGCCGGCCCAAATGTAGATGAACACCAGCGACCAGAAGTGCAAAATCGACAGCCGGTACGAGAACACTGGCCGGTTGGCCGCCTTGGGCAGGAAGTAGTACATCAACCCCAAGAACGGCGTAGTCAGAAAAAACGCCACGGCATTGTGCCCGTACCACCACTGCATCATCGCGTCCTGAGCACCGGCATATACCGGATAGCTCTTGAACCAGGCCAGCATGGAACCGGGGCTGCCCATCGCCGCGAGCGGCACCCAGATGTTGTTGAAGATATGAAGAATCGCCACGGTGATGATCGTGGCGATGTAGAACCAAATGGCGACATACATGTGACGCTCGCGCCGTTTGATGAGCGTCATGAAGAAGTTCACACCAAAAAAGCCTGCCCACACCACGGCGATGGCAATATCGATGGGCCATTCGAGTTCGGCGTATTCCTTGCTCTGCGTAATGCCGAAGGGCAACGTCAGCGCGGCACTGACGATGATCAGTTGCCACCCCCAGAAGTGGAGGTTGCTGAGCGTGTCGTTCCACATCCGCGCCTTGCAAAGCCGCTGGGTGGAGTAGTAGATGGCGGCGAAAATGGCGTTGCCGGCAAACGCGAAAATCACCGCATTCGTATGCAGTGGCCGCAGCCGACCAAACGTAATCCACTCCAACCCACCATTGAGCCATGGAATGGGCAGCTCGGCGGCCAGGATAATACCTACAAGAAAACCAACAACGGCCCACACGAGCGTTGCGGTCACAAACTTTCGAACGATGGCATCGTCATAGCTAAACGACTCGAGCGGACCGATAGTAGACCGGTCCGCCCCGTGAGGGCCGGCGGTGGCTTCTTGCATGTTTTTCCCGTTGTTGGAACTTCTAGCTTTCCGTGTTGCTTAGTTCAACGTCGACGGCGCGGCGCTCGAACCATTGCTCTCGGCAGCCACCTTGGCAGCCGGACAAAGCGGCGGCATCCGGTTTTCGGCTTCGAGCAGACTCTGGATCGTCGTCTCGCTATAGCGCCGTTCCGTTGCCGCGGCCACGTCGTCCAGCAAATGGTGCAGACCACAGCGGTGCTCGGGCACCGTATCGTGTCCAATGCATCGTTCGACTCGTCGAGCCGGATCGACACAGTTGACCACATCCAGCACGCTCAATATGGCCGGATCCGCCTGCAACTTGTACCCACCATGCGACCCACGCTGAGCCACCACAATTCCAGCACGCGCCAATGGCTGCAACACCTTCGGCAAGTAGCTCTGAGGTACCAAGGTCGCCTCGGCAAGCTGTTGAGTGGTCTGGGCTTCGTCGCTTTGCTGAGCCAAGCGGATGACGGCACGCAGAGCGTACTCTGCGGTTTGCGAAATAGACACGGGAGTTCCTTTCTCGTCTCGGATAGAAACGGATTGTTACAACAGGGTAAACGTACCCACATGTCTATTTTGCAAAGGCAACTGGTGTGCCACGCTTCGCTTGCACAAGTTCTAACTCAAAACAGTACTAGAATCCTAGGGGAATCTCTCATGTGGCAAAATGTCGCACCTGAACACCCAATTGGCGACTGGACCTAGTGAGCACCCCTGATGTGCGACTTGGCACACTTTTTCCGCCATTTTTGGGGCCGGACATACCGGTCTGGCAAATCGCACGGGCCGGCGTGACTGCATTGAATTCATGACGCCTCGGAAGTCGAAAAGCCCGAATGCCACGACTCCACCAACCAGGCGGGGATCCCCTCGTATATTAGAGACTGAGACTGCTTCGAAAGGACATCGAACTATCATGAAGACCTTTCACCATGGCTTAACAGCCAGTTGTGCACTGCTGATTGCGGCATCAGCGGTTGCCTCTGCCAGGGGAGAGGACTCGCTGGCGAGGTACTTCGAGTACTCGCCCAACCTGACCGAATCGATGCAACAGGATGAAGTGGAGCCCGTGCCCACGGAGATCCTGGGACAAGACTCGGTAGCGGCCGAGTTCTGTGAAAAATGTTGCTATGCCTGCGGTTCGTGCAACGAGAGCTGCGGAAATACAAATTGCTGCGGCACCGGCGGCGTGAGCGGCTGCGGCTGCTACGATTCGTGTGGCTGTGCCCTCCCCGAACTGGTGCTGGGGTGCTTCTGCCCCACGCCCTGTGGTTTCGACGATTGGATCAGTCCCATGACCAATCCGGTGTACTTCGAGGATCCCCGCACGCTAACCGAGCTGCGTGGCATCTTCATCCAGCACAAGGTTCCGCAGGCTGCCGGAGGTGGTGACATTCAACTGTACGCGGTACAGATTCGCGCCGCCCTGACCGATCGCCTGTCGCTTATCGCCACAAAGGACGGCTATGCGGTTTCGAGCAACCCGCTGATTCGCGACGGCTGGGCCGACGTGTCGCTGGGCTTGAAGTACAACCTGATTCGCGATTACGAGACCGAGAGCCTACTGACCACTGGTTTCGCTTACGAGATGCCCGTCGGTAGCCCCCGAACACTGCAGGGCAATGGGGACGGCGAGTTCCACCTGTTCGTCACCGGGGGAACCGAGCTGTGCTGCGACTGGCACTACTTGAGCGCCTTCGGCCTCCGCCTGCCGGCGGACGACGAAGCCGAAACCACGAGCCTTTATTGGTCGAACCACGTCGACTACCACCTGGGCCACGGCTTCTATGCCCTGGCCGAGTTCAACTGGTACCACTGGCTCGAGAGCGGCAACGGTGGCATTCCCGGCGTCTCTGGCGGCGACCTGTTCAACTTTGGTTCGACGGGCGTAGCAGGCAACGACATTGTCACTGGTGCCTTCGGCGTGAAGTACAAGCCCAACCGCCTGACAGAAATCGGTCTGGCGTGGGAAAACCCTCTCACCGAGCGTCGCGACGTGCTGGAGAACAGGCTGACGGCCGACTTGATCCTGCGTTACTAACACTCAATGCAGGTAGTCTCCCACCGGATGCGACCTGCAGAGTCATTCCTCGGGACTATGCTCGACACCGCCTCGACCTGTTCTTCCAGCCGGTAGAACTCGAGAGGCGGTGTCTTTTTTTTGTGTCTAACTGGAACGCATACCAACCGACTGGACTTTTGCCGCCCGCACAGGCGTGGTCAAGCGATTGACTGTTAAGTAGTTTGCCAACACCGGTGCGCGACCTACGGTTGAAAGATTGGCCGTGTGGGATTCGTTCGCTAACTCAGAGGGGCTGCGATGAGAATCAATATCGAGCTACTGGAAATTAGCTTTGCGGCCGTCGCGCCCGCTGGCGACGAGTTGACCGAGGTGTTCTACGATCACCTCTTCCGCGACTTTCCAAAAGTGCAGCCCATGTTCGCCAACTCGGACATGGCCAGCCAGCGGAAGAAGTTGCTCGCGTCGCTCAAGTTGGTAGTCGAGAACCTGCGACGGCCCGAGGCATTGGTCCCAGCTCTCGAGAATCTTGGACTACGGCATCTGGACTCCGGCACTCGCGAAGAGCACTATCCCGCTGTGGGACAAACCCTGCTGAAGAGCCTGGCACAGATTGCCGGTCCCGGGTGGACGACGGAACTGAACGATGCCTGGGCCGATGCCTACGACGAGGTCGCGAGCATCATGCTTCAGAGCGCGGCCCAACCGGCTGCGTGAGCGGATGCCGTCGAACTCACCACTTCCGACAACCACACTCCCGGGCGACCACGTGGGTGGCTTGCGGCGCGTGCTGTACGTTTCACTGGCGCTCATGCTGCTTACGCTTGGCCTGGTGGGTGTGGTGGTTCCCGGCTTGCCAACCACGCCATTTGTGCTGCTTGCCAGCTACCTGCTCGCCCGCAGTTGGCCACGGCTGAACGAACGACTGATGCGTAGCCGCCTTCTTGGTCCGCTGCTGCGAGACTGGCAGCAACACCGCGCCGTATCCCTGCGCGTGAAAATCGCGGCAGTACTGATGGTGCTGCTCGCCATGGCCGTGGTGGTTGGTATGGCTAATCTGCCTGCGCCGCTATTGGCGTGTGTCGTGCTGGGGGTGGCCGTGGGACTGACGGTGATCTACCGCATTCCGACGCGGCGGCAGAGTGCGACAAACCACGACTACTTTGCTGCGTCGGTAAACACTCGCTGCAACGTCGGCCGCAGTTGCTGCAGCTCGGCGAGCAACGCCAGTTGATTTCGGCACCGATCCAAGTTGTGCCGGGGGTATAGGGTCTTGTAGTAAGTATCGCCCTCGAGATAGTCGGTCAGAAACCGCGTAGCCATGATTAACGCCATGTAAGCCGGACCGTCCGCGAGCGAGTTGACTTCTTCTTCGGTAAGCACCCCCTGGCAGCCAGCCAGGTACCCCCGCGCGGCCTGCTGCAGCCGATCGGGCTCGACCTTCACCAGCGACAAGTCCACCTCGTCCTCAGCAGCGCGGCACGCACTAGTGCGCACCAGGTCGCCAAAGTCCCACATCGCCAGCCCCGGCATTACGGTATCGAGGTCGATCACGCAAACCGCCACGTTCGTCTCGTTGTCTAGCAGAATGTTGTTGCATTTGGCGTCGTTGTGCGTTACCCGCAGAGGCAGTTCGCCCGTATCGATCTTCTGCTGTGGACTGGTGAGCATCTCGTCGTGCTGCTGGATGACGGCAATCTCCCGCTCACAACCACCCACTCGCTGAGCAACATCGGCCGCCACCGCCAGTTGGAATGCTTCATAGCGGCTGGGCCCATGGTGAAAACGGGGAATCGTCTCGCATAACTGGGTGGCTGGCAGGTCTACTAGGTGGGCCACGAAGCTTCCGAAGCCGCAGGCCGCCTGGCGGATCTCTTCGAGCGAGGCCTCTTCGCCCACCGTGTGCGAATTCTCGATGTAGGGCAACATGCGCCAGTAGTCGCCCGCGGATGTTTCGGCGAGGGAATCGCCATCCGTTGTGGCAATAACGCTCAACACTCGTCGGCGCCCAACCGGCTCGCCAGACGCAGCGAGTTTCTTCTGCAAGTGTTGCGTGACAAGCACGATGTTTCGCATCAGACCATGCGGATCACAGAACACCTGGTGGTTGATTCGCTGCAGGACGTACCGCTCGCGGCGGTCGGTCTCGACCAAATAGGTATCGTTGATGTGCCCCGACTCGATAGCCTGGACGCTGGTCACCGTTCCGGCGAGCTGAAACCGGTTGGCAATGCTGGCCAGCAGGTCCATATCCACGCTCCCTACCACAGCAATTCGGGATACACACCAGCGGTTACCAATTCGTCCAAGCGAGCCTGCGCGATGGGCAGATCGTCCTGATAAGTCATTCCACACCATCGCTCGTCGGTTGGCAGTACGCGGACGGTCAACTTGCCATCGGCCATCAACTGCTTGGTGACGGTCGGCAACTCGTACTCAGTCGACGCATCGGGCTGCGCTGCCAGGAAGTTCGCAAAACGCTCCTCCAGCATCTCCAGCATCGCCGGCGGATAGCCCCATAGGTTCATCGATACCACCGTATCCAACGGCAGTGGCTGTGCCCCTTGATCGGGATCCTGGAACTGAGCAGCATCGCCGGCGCGTCCAATCTCGAAACGCTCCACTACATTCAGCAGTTGCCCCGCGTCACTCACTTCGCACACGCCGCGATTCACAGTGCCGTGGTCCGACAGTGTGTTGCTCAGCGAATAGCCCACCATTGCCGCGCTCGTGGTATCGTCCGTCGCAAGCGCCCCCAGGAACTCGCCAATCGCCGCCAGCGCGCTCGGACCATAGAAGTCATCGGCGTTGATCACCGCCATCGGGCCGGCCACTTCCGGCTTAGCACACAACACGGCATGCGCCGTGCCCCATGGCTTCGGACGCTCAGGCAGTTCCAACCCGGCCGGCACATACGCATCGGGCTCCTGAAAGGCAAAGGCGATGTCGACCCGGCCTCGTGCACGGTCGACGAATGATTCGCAGAAGGTGGATTCAAACTCCCGCCGCACCACCAACACCACTTTGCCAAAACCAGCCCGCACGGCATCGTAGATCGAGTATTCCATGATCGCCTGCCCATCTGGCCCCACGGGGGCAAGCTGCTTCAAACCGCCATATCGACGGGCGGCGCCGGCGGCCATGATGACTAGCGTGGGGGCGGTGCTCATAGGAGATGCGATCGTGGGTTGGCGGTTGCACGGCGGGAGAAAACTAGGCCGACTCCGTCGCCGGGGGCTCTGCTTCCTTCTCGGTTTCCTCTTCCTCAATGGCCATCAGTATCGCCGCCACGATGGCCAGCACAATCCCCACCGCTGCGGCATTACTGGGCAACGTGGTCAACAGCACCAATGACAACAGTGCCGTGATCACCGGGGCACCGGCGTTAATCAGAGGCGATACGATGATGGCTTTGCCGTAGCGGTAGGCGTAGACCAGCAGCAACGCCCCAATCGAGTTGAGGAATCCAATCGCCGCGGACAGCCCGAAACCACTCAATCCCCAGTTGGCACCTTGCGGCGAGTCGGTCATCCACCACGCCACGGGCGCCAGGGCCACGGCCGTAATGGCCATATAGAAAAAGATGCTCTCGGCCTTCATCGTGTTGTTGGCAAATGAAATGACGTAGCCTTGAATGCCCCAGGCCAATAGCACGCCGATCGCAAAAATCACCCAGCCACTTTGCCGCTCTACATTGCCACCGCTGTCCTGCAGGTTCAACAGCACGCCTGCAACTATCGCCAGTACCACCCCAATCCATCCCAGCAGATGCACCCGCTCGCGCGATACAACCGCCGCCAACACAATGGTCACCAGCGGACTCAGGGCGATGAATGGAAACACCAAGTAACCTGGCGCCATGTTAGGCACTGTCTGAAACAGCAGCAACTGGCCACCAGCGCCGAGCAAGCCCGCCGATAGCCCGAGTACCAGCGACCGGGAATCGTACTCTAGCTTCCATCCCACCATCGCCAAGGCAATGGCGGCGGGAGGAAGCATGGTAAGCGACCACGCGAGGTATCCAAGTGTCTCCGGGAACCCGTTCTCCTGGGGGTGATTGATAATCGCGCCCCACAGGCCCCACGCCACCATCGTGATCACGGCATACACGAGCCACAGCCGATTGGTTTGCATGCTTCAACGAGTCCTTCGCTTGATTCTTGTCGTATTCAATCAATCGCCAACTGGTATTCGTCGGCCTTGGTCGGCGTTTCGCTGGCCGCATCATGGTACATCGTGGCGTGGCCTGTTGCGGCAAAGCCCAGTGACTGCATCAACTCCACCTTCGCTGGGTCCGTGCCCATAAACGACAACGCGCAGGGCCGCACCACCAGGGGCGATTGACGCACCCGGTGGATGGTCGCTTCCACTAGCTGTCGGATTCTATCAGCGTTGTTAGCCACAAAGGCTGGCAGCGCATAGAAGTCGATACCGTAGGTCCGGCGAGTGAACGGCGCAACTTGCTGCGCCGCACACACGGCCAGCGTTCGCCCCTCGGCATCACGCAGTACCAGGCTAGCATCCTGCAGGCGATCCTGATCGACGATCGCCTGCCGCAGCGTGGCAATGAACGTCCGCTCGAGCTCCGGCCCATGATGCACGTGCCATGAAGTAAGTTTCAGCCGAAAGTCATCCGCCGGGCAGAGATTCATCAGCAGAAACAATCCAGCCAGGTCGCCGGCCGTCACAGGCTTGATCGTGGCGTTTGCCGTCGGAGCCGTAAAACGATCGCGCGTCGACGAGACGAAATCCGCCTTCAAGCGGACCATCTCCGCGGAGTCGACCTTGGCCAACTGGCCGTCGTTCTCTGTGCGGTGCTGGTCGGCAGCGGTCTGCAGCGTCGGGTCGATGGCCATTAACCAGTCGACGGTGTCAGCCAACCGGGTTTCCCCCAGGATGGCATATCCCATCCGCGAATACATGGAGTGCGCCGCCCGCTCTCCCTGATCGACGCGGTGAATCTTATCGTCCGTCGCCAGCACGACGATTCCGGCTCCTGCTGCGAGTGCCGCCCGAGTCACCTGATCGGTGACCAAAGTGCCGAGGCCCAGCCCTTTGAACCCATCGCGCGTCCGAATATGCGCGAGCAACGCCGCCCACGGGCACGCAGCCGACTGAAACACCGAACCGTGGGCGACAAGCTGCCCAGTCGCATCGTCCCACACCAATGAAAAGGTGCCGCGCGAGTCCTCATAAAGCTCCAAATACTCGTTCGCGATCACGCTGGTCCAGTCGGCTCCTTTCGCGACAAGCAGAGAGCTGACAACATCAGCAAGTACCGCCAGGCTGTCGATTCCAGCGTGCTCGGCAACTGCCCGCACCACCGCTTTGCCGGTGCCCGTGAATACGCGGCCCTCGATGCGCACGTTCCATCGCTCGTTCGTAGCGGTTACCGGTTGCATCGAGACATTTTTCACGGCGACAGTCTATCGTACACGGTAAACATATAGCAATTCAGGCAAAGATATTCCAGGTTTCACCGTTCAGGCAATTCGATTTTGCGCACAGGAACAGATCCCACACAACTTAAGCTCAACCGGCCCTGGCCAACGTCGCGGCAAAGTTATTGAATCGTCGATGTGCCTCGGCAAGTCTGGCGACCAGAGTATACAATGGTACGGCGAGAGTTTGACATTCACGAAGCCCCCTACTATCCGCCTGGAGCACTGCAATGAAGCTTCACTCCTATTTGATTGCCGCATTCCTCGTCGTTGCATGTTGTCCGCTTTCCTCCGCCGCTGATGTGGTCACCACCGGCAGCCTGGTCGAGCAGATGATCGATCTCGACCGCCTGTGCGACACGCCGACCGACGACTACAAGACCCTGCAATTCACCTCCTACGACCGCCGCAGCAATCTGCCGGATGGACCGGGTTGGTTCTCGAACTCCGACGGCTTCGGCGGCGCACCGACGCCTCCGTTCGAGCGGGTCCAGCGCGAACCGAACGACCAAGGTGTCGGCGAGTACGTGATGGTCGATGTCGAAGGCCCCGGCGCCATCGTCCGCACCTGGTCGGCAGCCATTCAGGGCAACATTCGCGTCTATCTGGACGACAGCGAAGAACCAATCTACGACGGCCCCGCCATCGACTTCCTGCAGCGCCCTTACGACACCTTTCTCAAAGGGTCGGATGTTACCTCCGACATGCTCAAGGGCACATTCTACCAGCGCGACGCCGGCTACTGCCCGATGCCATTCGCCAAGCGCTGTCGCATCGTCTGGACCGGCAATGCTCGTCAGGTCCACTTCTACTACATCCAAATTCGCAAGTACGACTC
Organism: Aeoliella straminimaris; assembly: GCF_024054565.1. Lineage (GTDB taxonomy): Bacteria > Planctomycetota > Planctomycetia > Pirellulales > Lacipirellulaceae > Aeoliella > Aeoliella straminimaris. Next base: position 63,869 of record NZ_JAMXLR010000095.1, on the reverse strand, counting down.
ACCAGACGTCGACGTCGAGACCTTTCAGGCCGACGACCTCAAGACCTACGGCAAGGAAATCGCCCAGGTAGCCAAAGTGCTGGCCGATCCCGATGCCAACTACCCCGTGATCGGCGACGGCAAACACGAGTTCGAAATTTCGCTTCACCCCGGTCACCGCTCGGAAGCCGTGGTGCTCGAAGGCCCTGGAGCGATTGAACAACTTTCGCTGATGGTGAAAGCCAAGGACGAAGTCGCCGCGCTGCGACAGACGGTCATGCATATCACCTGCGACGAGTGGAGCAACCCACAAGTCCAATCGCCGGTGGGCGACTTCTTTGCCGTGGCGCCGGGAGTCAATCCATATGTGTCACTTCCTTTTTCGGTAATGGAAAGCGGCCAGATGGTCAGCCGCTACGTGATGCCTTTTGAAAAGTCGATTCGCATCGAATTCGAAAACCTCGGCGATCAACCGGTGGTCGTAAACGGAACCGTGCAGTCGAAGAACCGCCAGTGGGATCAGGATCGAACCATGCATTTTTACGCTCGCTGGCGGGTGATGCACGACCTGTCGACCAAGCCGGCCGTGGACATCCCATTCCTGGTGGCCAACGGCACTGGGCGGTACGTCGGCACCGCGTCGTTGATGATGAACCCCGCCCGCGGCACCCACCCCAGCGGCAGCTGGTGGGGCGAGGGCGATGAGAAAGTGTTCGTCGACGACGATCAGCAGCCATCCTGGTTCGGTACCGGTTCGGAGGATTACTACAACTACTCATGGAGCTCGCCCGACATCTTCTTCTATCCCTACTGCGGTCAGCCCCGCAACGACGGCCCAGCCAACCGCGGTTTCGTTACCAACAACCGCTTTCATGTGATCGACGACCAACCGTTCAACACCCGCTGCAGCTTCTACATGGAATTGCTCTCCCACACCGGAGTAAAAGGTTTTAGCTACGCTTGCCAGGCCTACCACTATGGCCGTCCCGGCATGATGGACGATCACCGACCCATCACCAGCGAGGACGTTCGCAAGCCGAAATTGCCCGGCCCCTTCCAGCCGCTTGCGGTAGGAGGCTCCCAGGGGGCGACTTTCCTGGAGCCCGAGCAACTCACCGACGGAGTCGTAAAGACTGAAGAGGATGACTTCTGGTCGGACGGGAGGCTCATGGTGTGGAAGCCGGACGGCCAAGGCGACGCCCTCAAGCTGAACATTCCTGTCGAGAAGGCAGGTGAATACGAACTGCGACTGGGACTCGCGCTCGACAACCGCTCGGGCGAGGTCAGCGCAACGCTCGATGGCGAGCCTTTCGGCTTCGGCAACGCCGATGGGATCATGGACCTGTACGACCCGCGCCGCACGATGATTCGCTGCTCGCCGAGCAAACGCCTGAACCTCACCGCCGGCGACCACCTGCTGGAACTGAAGCTCGAAGGCGACGCCAAGGACAAGGATCCACTCATCGGTGTCGACTTCATCTGGCTCCAACCTAAGTAAGCTGCCCCATGGCTGGTACGCCCCAGGCGGGATTTCAACCCCAAAGGAATCCCGCGCGCACCCTCCCCGTAGCCACCGTCGCCAGACGGTGGCCACCACCATCAACGTCAACGGGTGCCTGGGGTCGAGCTCCACGAGCCCCCAGCCTGCTCGTAGCCACCTTCGCCAGACAGTGGCCCCCACCATCAACGTCAACAGGAGGAATCTCACGGACCGCGTGGCGGGCCGGCTATTTCAACTCGTTGGTTTTGGGACAACTTCCGGGATCTAAATTCGTGGGCCCAAAACTCCCTGGCCCTTTCGTCGGCGACGGCTGGCAAACCGCTGCTTTTTCCGACGCTTTTGGCGACTGCGAAGAGTTTGTCCCCCCGCGTTGTTCCCCGCATGGTTCAGAGGCCGGTTCAGAAGTTGACTCAGCGCGTTGTTTCCTGATCACCCCAATCAAGTCGTCGCGAAATTTCTGCAGCGCCTCCCAATCGACCACCGGGCCGGGCGCCGGCTGTTTGCCATACCGCGCTGGGTTGAGCTTTTCGAGATTCCTGGCCGACTGTTGCCACGTCTGCCCGCGCGGCGGCACCCACTTCGGCGGCACCACTGGCCCATCCATCGGCGGCAACGTCTCCGGCATAGTCTCAGGCGGTGCAACGGGAGGATCGGTTGCGGCATCCTTGGAAGCATCGCTGGAAGAGGCGCCGGAAGCGTCGTTTGAAGAGGCATGGGCGGAGTCAGCCGCGGCATCGCTGGTGGCAAAATCGCTGGTCCTTTCACCCGGCGCATAATCGCGCGGCCACCACGCAGGTTCGTAGGGCGGCAGGGTATCTCCCGGCTTCGCAGCCAGCTCCGGCACCAGATTCACGAACGCCTGATCGATCTTCCGGCCGAGGTACGCCTCGTCCTCGCGGAACACGGCCGCACACAGCACCGCATCCTTAACCTGCCCCGCAAGTTTCACCAGCTCGACGCGCGTGAGCGTCACCTTATCGGCCGCGTTGGCCGCATCCCGTCTGGCTTGCCGCTCCAGCCGCCGCTTCTCCTGCCGATCGAGCAACCACGCCGCGGCCCGCCAGTGCGTGTCCGCCTTCCGCTGGATGGCTTGCAGTGGTTTGAGCTGCACCGCCATCTCTGCGCGACGCACGCGGAGGTCGAAATCCTCATCAACACTCCGCTCCCGCTTAATCGTCTTCCGATCACACCCCACATAACGAGCAATGCTCGCCATGCTCATCCCGGCCGATAACAGCGCGGTAATCTCGCCTTTTTTCACGTCGTCCAACACTCGTGGTCGTGCCATTTTTCGGTTCTCCAGCTCTCGGGGAAATATACAGGCGTACACTTCATGCCGCATCCCCGTTATACCCCGCAGAGTGTAAAAAAATGAACACAAACCAAGCAGAAACGCCCAGTTTTCACGTGGATATCCCTCGTTCCCACGCTCCGCGTGGGAATACCTGCCCGACCGCTCCGCGGTCATTGATCCCCCCGCATCGCAGGCCGCAACAAGCCCCGCGCAGTTACGGCACATCTGCAGGGGAATTTGAACAGAAGGTAACGAAGGAAACAAAGAAGTCGTAGGAAGAGTCGATAGGATTCTCAGGGCATTGCCTGATGGCAGGTCGAAACAGGGGGAGTGCCCGTGGCACCCAGCGCGCAACCCTTCAGCCCTGGCGCATTCACCATTGGCCCTTCCAGTCGAATGCTTGCTGCCTGGCTTTCACTTCTGCGGGATAAGTCGCGGAATTCTGATGTGTGAAGTATCGTTGGCCTCTTCCGGCGGCGACGGCAGGCTACCACTGCCAGCGAATTGTTCTACGAGCGATCTGAAGTCACGTTTGTCTCGCCAAAATGGATCTGCACTCATCGGTGGAGGAAAGACAATCATCTTCACGTTGTACTTGCGAGCTAACTTCTGTAAGAATCGCACCAGTTCATCTTCCTGCTCAGAGGAAGCCTTGCCTGTGTAGTGAACCACCAAATCGGGCTTCGTTGGGTAGGCACGATAGTAGGCCGAGAGAAAGGACTGGCACTTGCCAAAGGGAAGCCGCTTGTCCAGTCCGGCAAACGCCACCTCTCCGCTATCTGCCGAAAGGTAGAGTGTCAGATAGGCTGGCGCTACATTAACGATTTGCGAAACAGAGCCATCAGTTGCTGCCTTGTACTTCAAATCGGAACCATCGGCAGCCGGTTTGTTCTGTGCCATCACACCATTGACGAATGAAACGGCAATCAATAAACCTACCACGACTCTCATGTGTGCAGTTCCTTCGCTTCAGCAGGTACTTTGGATTATTCTGCCAGCGCCGCGCTGGGCCTTCTTGAATGATTTCGCCCGGGGAAGTCCCCCCACCCGGATATCACTTCGTGGTAGCTGGGGGGTCTTATCGTTCAGCGGTTCTTCGCTTCTGGGGAGTCGCATTGCAGTTACGATGCCGTATGATGCAATTGCCTGATTTGCATCCCGGCACTGATCGCGTGGACTCGATAACCCACCAAAGTCGGCCGAGTTCTTGGCTCGGCGTGTTTCGCAACTCCTCGTCTTGCAGTAGCTTCCGGGTCGGCTCAATTCTTTAACATACGATCACTACTCGCCGCCAAGGTCCAACAGATTGTCGTTTGGTAGTGTAGCAAAATAAATCGGCGCATTGCGAGATCGATCTCTAACCCAGCCGGGGCTCCACATCTGCCGATTGTCGTCTTGATACACGAAGAGAGTTCGAGTTTGCCCTGAATTCATATTGATAGAGATTTTGCCTACTGACGGTATCGACGCAAATAGACTCTCTGAAGTTGAATGCAACGCCTGATTCTTAATCTTCTCCCATTGTTGGGTATTTATCGTGGTCGATACCTTCCACTCGTCTTCTCCACTGTCTGGCTTGTACACGACGACCTCTACTGATTTGTGCCCTTCCAGCATCGATAGTATATCCCGCGGCGTTGGGCTGTTTACTTCGTTCATGTTTCTTGCGGGTCGGGAACACCCTTCCAGGCTAACTAACATGGCTGTGGCAAAGAGAATGAGGACAGGTACGCGGTAAAACCTCATGATAAGACACCTCTCTTGGATGGTCTTGGGCTGTCAAACTCCGACTGAATTAGTCATTGCAATCAGGCCGCTTGCAAATCATCTTAGAGGGCTGCCTGTCTTGGCATCCTTACAGAGAAAGCCCCCGTGATTGAGAGTGCCACTCGACGACGCACAGACTCATGGTCTTCTTATGCAGATCGGCAGCAAGGTACTTCATGGGAATCTCCGTGCTTGAAGGTAAGACCAGCGGACAACGCCCGCTGGTGTACCACGCCTCGGTGCACGCTACAACAAGTAGGCATGCGTTAGGATGATTCCCATGTTTTCACTCGTTACCAATGCTGCCCGCTTGGATCGCAGGGAACGGCTTCATTCGCTCTCCGGTGATTCCACTAACTCCAACCACCCGAACCGTTCGGGTACATGGGCCGTGGCGCTGAGCGTGGGGCGCCAGGCGAGGAATACCTGGTTGGCGGCGTCGTTGCGATAGAGCGCGGCGCGCCAGCGGGTGCCGGCACTTGGGATTTGGTCGGTGATCGCCGACATGGGAATGCGGGCTTCGACGCGGTAGATTTTGTTCTCTTTGTCGATCGCGACCTGCGACTCCATGCCGCTGGACCAGGGGAAGTCTTTCTCGGGCAAGTTGAGCCGTACGTCGAGTTGCTCGCCATTGGGCGCCCATTCGAACTCGTCGTACGAGTTGATGTTCTGCATGTCGGTGCCGAGGAACAGCTCCACGACGTCGTCGTTCCACAGACCCAGCCGCTCCTCGCTGCCGGGGTCCTGGGCCATGGTCAGCTCGGTGTAGGGCGCTTCGAACGCCAGGTACAGGTAACGGTCGGTCCAGGCCGCGCGGGCGGTGGTGCTCAGCTCGGGTCGGGGGTCGGATTCTTGCAGCGAGTACTCCACGCGGGCAATCGGTGCTTTGGCCCACGCGGCCTCGTCCAGTTTGCCGTCGAGCTCAAAGTCCTCCCTGGCTCGCACCGCCTTCAATGTCGGGGCAGGGTAGTGTTCCGCGAGCAGCTTGCGGGCGTTGTCGAAGTAGACCTTACGCTGCACCTCAGGCGGCAGGTCGATGCTGTCGATGGTCCAGTTGCCTTGGATGGGTGTCATGTGCTTCCAGTCGCGGTCGTCAGTTTCCATGAACCGGTAACACTTGCGGTAGAACACCAGGGCGTCGTAGTCGGTGGGGCGTTCGTCGTCGCCGGCTGAACCGAGCACCATGCGATTCCAAACCTGAAAATCGGTGCCGAACAAGAGTCGATCCTGGTGCTTGACGAACAGGGCGCGAAGCTTCTCCGGGTCGTGACGACCGATTTCCGGAATCCGTGCGGCCAGATCGCCCATCATGTTGGGGTATTTGTCGAAGTTGCGATCGACCCAATCGATGTCCTCGGGATTGTTGGCGAAGTGGACACCAACGAATGTGGTTTCAGGGTGCTTCTCGATGACATGCAAGAACTGCTCGAGCACCTCCTCCCGCGGGGGATACTTCTCGGGGTCGCCAAACCACCAGCCGGGATGGTCCTTCAGCTCCTCCCAGCGCTCGTTCGTTTCGTTGTACGGCTCCCAAAACGCCTTGGGATCGCCCACATGGATGGAGATGGCCATGCCGAGTTCGCCGCAACGTTTCCACACCGGGTCGAGCTTCGGATCGTCTACCGGTATCAACCGCCCGTTGGCGTCGCGCACGGTGAGGCCGAGCCGCTTGAACTCCTTGAGCCCGGCCACGCCTAGGCGGTGGCCTTTCTCGATTTGCGCGACGGCCCGCTCGCTCCAGTCGTCTTTCTCGAAGCCGCTGTAGTCGAGAATCATGTAGTTGATAAACCGGCCGGGGCAGACCTGCTGGTTGATCTGCATGTTCCGCTCGATGCCCGAGAGCTGCCCCTTGGGGGCGATGACGGTGCCCGAGCCGAGCTCCACGCCCAGGCCGATGCCGGCGGCGTTCATGATGCCGATGGCCCGTTCGAAGCGTTCGGGCTTCGACTCGATATGCATGTGCATGTCGATGATCCGTTGCTCCTTGCGCCATACGTCGGCGTTCATGGCGTCGGCCCGAGGATCGGTCTCGTCGGCGGCGGCAACGGGCATCAGACACAGCAGCGGCAAAACGGCAAGCAACGTTCGCATGATGAAGATCCTTGGCAGGCTACGAGGCAGGATATAGCGAGGGCGCATAGTTTCGCATTGCGCAGCGCGCCATGCAACCAGAAAGCCTGCATTCCACCGAGTTTCTGCGATCAGCCGGCAATGTCCGCCAGCTCGGAGGCTTGCTCGGATCGCTCGTACTGGCGGCCAACCATCGAGTAGATGCCGATCACCACAAAGCAGAGCAGCGGCAGCAGATAGGAGTAGTTAACGCCCCAGTGGTCGACCATCCAACCTTGCGTCGGTGTGATGAGCGCACCGCCAACGATGGCCATAATCTGCCCCGAGGCAGCAATCTTCGTGTCCGATCCAAGGTTCGCACATCCCAGTCCAAAGATCGTGGGAAACATCAGCGACATAAAGCCGGAGATGCAAACCAGCGCAATCACGCCCGCTTCACCTCCCACAAATATCACGGTGAGCGTCGCTACGCAGGCCATGATCGCCGCGAACAGTAGCAGCGAGGAAGGACGGAACACCTTCATCAACCCCGTAAATATCCAACGTGAACAGCCAAAGAGCACCAGTGCACCGGTGTGCCACACCAAGGCTTCCTCCTGAGAGACGCCCAGTTGCTCAGGGATATAATAGTTCGTGAACGTCCAGACCGAGATCTGCGTGCCCACGTAACAGAACTGGGCAAACACCGAAAACATATAGTTACCATTACGAACCAGGCGAGACATCGTTTCGCCGAAATGCACGTGTCCATCGCGGTCGGAAGCCTTGGGCATTTTGCTTATCAGAATCAGTATCCACACCACGGCCAAGATGGCGGCGATCACTAGATAGGGATAAACGACGGTGCTTAACGCTGCGGACTTCTCTCCAGCACCAATGGAGATTTGACGTTCCGCATCCTTGGGCAGGTTGGCCATGATCATGTTACGACACATCATGATCCCAATCACGGACCCAATTGGGTTGAACGATTGAGCGAAGTTTAATCGCCGAGTTGCCGATTCTTCCGAACCGAGGACCATTACGTACGGGTTAGCATTGGTCTCCAAAATTCCAAGCCCACAAGCCAGCACGTAGTAGGCGATGCAGAACATAAAGAACTGCTCAACGATCATGGCTGGGTAGAGCAGGAAACATCCCAAGGCGTAGCATCCCAGGCCAACCAGCACGCCGGTTTTGTAGGAGTACTTTCTGGCGATCAGGGCCCCCGGCAACGCCATACAGAAGTAGCCAAAGTAGAAAGCGAACTGAATCGCGGTCGACTGAAAAGTCGACATGGTAAAGATGTTTTCAAACACCTTTACGAGCGGATCAGTCAGGTTATTGGCGATTGCCCACCACAAGAAGCAACTCGACAGCAGGAAAAACGCCCACACTTTCCCCGGCGGAATCACTCGGTGGTGCGAATCCGTTTCGGAAGCCGCCTCAGCGCTCTGATAAGGATTGCGAGCTTCAGGAGTACCGGCCTGACCGCCGTCGGTCGGGATTGAACTGTCCATGTAAAATTGCCGAGTGGTAAGAGATTAGAAGAAGAGTGTGTTCGCGCTGAAGAGTTACCTTGTCGAACGTCAATCCAGCGCTGTGCGAATCTGCTCGAGCGAGACGCCCAGGGTTTCCTTCGCCACGCGGTCGAGTTCGGCTTTGTCGCCTTCGAAGTGGTAGGTCTCCGAAATGTGCGTGCCCGACTCGCCCGGCGTCAGTGCCAGGGCAGGGCTGGAGGTTTCGATTTCGTAGAACGGCCCCAGCATGGTGCCTTCGTCGTTCAGGCCATCGTTGTAGGCGTTCACCGTGTCGCCGGCGAAGGGCTCGTCCTGGATTTCCCACATCGAGTTCACGTAGTCGGTCACCCCCGCGGGTTTGTTGTACTTCACCAAGGTCAGGACCCCACGTTCGGCGTCGTAGCTGCCCGCCAGGTCCTTGGCCCGCTTGGGGGAAACGCCAATTTTCGAGCGGTACTCGCCATCGCCCGACATGTAGATCACACCGTCGTCGGCCTTCAGTCGTTCGGCGGGCACTTTGCCGAAATACGTGTCGTTGACAATCATGCCGAGTTCGGCCTCATCGCCCTGCTCGTAGGGTACGACAATAGTGGTCTTGGGACCCGGCTTATACATGCCCAGCAGCCACACCGACAGCAGGCCCGTTTCCTTGGTCCAGGCATCGTCGCCGGTGTTGGTCACTTTGTTGGTGGTGCGATAGCCGACGAACTTGAGCTCGCCCGGATCGACGCCCAACGAATCCTTGGCCGCACTGGGATCGAGCATTTCCACGTCGCGCTCGATCTTGAGCTTGAACTCGTTGTCGGAGTAGTTCTTGATGCTCGCTTCTTTAGCAAACGAGACTTTCGAGTCGCTTTGGTCGACTACGTCAAACGGCTCGGTATCGATCAGCGGCGGCGTTTGCCAGTCGGCGAACTCGAACTCCGCCCCCGGTGGGAAAAAGATGCTGAACTGGCCACCTTCGGGGCCGAGCCAGAAGCGTTCTTCGCCGCCGTACACGTTGATGTGTTCGGCGATCTCGCCCGATGCGACTTGCTTATAGTTGATCCAGCCGAAGCTGACGCCATCTTCGCCGGTAGCCGAGCTGGTCATCACGCGGCCCTGATACTCGGGCGTAACGGCGACCAGCGCATCGCCGGACTTGCTGCGTAACACCAATGTCTTGGCATGCTCGTTGAGGAACTCGACATCTTCGCCGAAAGTCTTTTCGCTACTCATGGCTCCCTTTGCTTCAGAGTCGGTGTCGGTCCCGGCAGTGGAATCAGGCTTGTCGCAGCCCAGTGTCGTCACGCAGACGATGGCCGCCGCGCAAGACAGCCACGCCATTCGACGAGCTGATGCCCTGGTGTCTACCACTGTTCGAGCTGGCGTTACAGTCTGCATGACGTACCTCGCAGAGTTGAGTATTTGGTTTTAGCAGGTTCCTCGCTGCGAAACCTTGCTGAGGGGGACGAGTGCACTGGGCGTTTGCCGGATTTGCCGAATTGGCGTGTCAAGAAATCCGAGCAAGACGTGGGCAGGTCCCATCGATGATCAGCCTTGGTCGCGTCGAGTCGCGGAAAAAGTGACGTTGGCATAGCCAACAATCGCACCCGGCAGAATGAAAGAATCCATCTGTCGAACGGAACCGCCCGTCTTTGGTGCGAGACGAGTATAGTCCAGCCGCTCGCTTGCCGCAATTTCCCAGTCGCCAATTTGTACTTCCCTGCGAAGGTAGCGCGACACCCGACAAGCACCTCGAGTCGTGAGACGCACACAACTTCCAGGTGTGTCAAGAAATTCCATCCCACTTCGAGACACTCAATTCCGTTATCATGATCAACTGGCTTGTCCATGGATTCACTACTTCTAGGGTCGTAACCGAGGCTTCCATGTTTAAAGCGGGCACAATATCGCAAGCGATCTGCGCGTTCTTGGTAGCAGTCGCCATCGGCGGACAGGGCAGGGCGGACGCGCCCGCCGGGCCGGACTGGCCCTACGTGGGTGGCAATGCGGGTGGGATGCGTTACTCGACTCTCGACGAGATCCACCGCGAGAACGTGGGCCGGCTCGAGCCAGCGTGGACTTTCGCGACCGGCGAGTTGAACGCCGATGGCACGGGGCCGACCATCGAGTGCACGCCGATTGTTGTCGAGGGAGTGATGTACATCACCACCGGCAACCGCGTGGTCGTGGCCCTCGATGCGGCGACGGGCGAAGAGATCTGGCGGTTCGACCCGCACTCGCTTCCTTACCCGCACGGCTTGGCCTCGGGCGGTGTGAATCGTGGCTGCGCTTACTGGTCGGATGGCAAGGCTGGCGGTGAGCGACGAATCCTGCATGGCACCTCCGATGGCAGGCTATTCTCGCTAGACGCCGCGACCGGAAAACTCGACCCCAAGTTTGGGGCACGTGGTGTGCGCGACATGCGGCTGGAGCTCACGCCTGCTGAAGCAAAGTTGTCCTATGGTCCAACGTCGGCACCCGCGGTGTGGAAGAATCTGGTGATCGTGGGCTACTCATGCGGCGAGGGGCCCGACGTGAGCGCGCCGGGCGACATCCGGGCGTTCGACGTACGGACCGGTGATGAAGTGTGGCGATTCCACACGGTGCCTCAACCTGGTGAGTTCGGACACGACACCTGGGAAGGGGACTCGTGGAAGCATCGCGGCGGTGCCAACGCCTGGCCCGGGCTAACGGTCGACATCGAGCGGGGCATGGTGTTCGCCGGCACGGGTTCGGCGGCGTTCGACTTTTTTGGTGGCGATCGGGCAGGTGAAAACCTGTTTGCCAACTGCACGCTGGCGCTCGACGCGGCGACGGGAAAACGCGTGTGGCACTTTCAGAGCGTTCATCACGACTTGCTAGACCACGACCTGCCCACGCCGCCCAACCTGGTGACCGTCGAGCACGATGGCAAAGCCATCGACGCCGCGGTGCAGGTTACCAAGACGGGCTACGTTTACCTGTTCGATCGCCAGACCGGCGAGCCGCTGTTCGATGTGGTGGAGACTCCGGCGCCCGCCAGCACGATTGCAGCCGAAAAACCGTGGCCCACGCAGCCAATTCCGGTCCGACCTCCGCCGCTGGTAGCACAACACTTTGATGAAACTAATGTGACCAACATTGGCGAAGCCAACCGCCAGGATGTGCTGCGTCAACTCGAGGGTCTACGGTACGGGCCGGCTTTCAATCCGCCCAGCCTCGACGGCACCGTGGCGGTGCCGGGCTTCCATGGCGGGGCCAATTGGTCGGGCGCGTCGTTCGATCCGACGTCGGGCCTGCTGTACGTGAACGTGACCAACTGCCCCAACATCGTGACGCTGCTGGACGACGGCCCGCCATCGAGCAAGAAGTATGGCACCTACCGCCAACTGGGATACATTCAGTTTCGCGATCACGAAGGCTATCCCGCGATCGCCCCGCCTTGGGGCGAGTTGGTGGCGGTCGACCTGAACCGCGGCGACATCGCGTGGCGAACCACTTTGGGCGAATTTCACGAGCTCACCGAACGTGGCATCCCCCCCACGGGCACCGAGTCGTTCGGTGGCACCATCGTCACGGCGGGCGGCCTGGTGCTCATTGCCGGTACTAAAGACGAGAAGTTCCGCGCGCTGGACAAATCGACCGGCGAAGTGCTGTGGCAGCACAAGCTGCCGGCGGGCGGTTACGCCACACCGGCAACCTATGCTGTGAATGGAAAGCAATTCGTGGTGATCGCCGCGGGCGGGGCGGGAAAGCAGCGCACGAAAGCGGGCGATAAGTTTATTGCCTTCGCGCTACCCGATACGACTAAGTCAGGCGAGTGAGCTTGGTCACGCGGCCGGTGACCACCCAATCGGTAACGTAGATGTTGCCATCGGCGTCAAAGCAGGCATCGTGCGGGTGCACAAACTTGCCAGGTCGCCAGCGAGACTCGTCGCCCCGAATCGCGCGGCGACGGTCCGCGTTGATCTCCGCAGAATTGTCGCCCAGGTGTGTGATGATCTGGTCGTCGCCCCCCACCAGCGTGACGCGGCCTTGCAAATCGGGCACGAGCATCAACTCGCCCAGCGTGTCGATGTTGCACGGCCGGAAGAAACCTTCCATCGAGCGGATATACTCTCCGTCGAGCGTGAACCACTGCAGACGATGGTTGCCACGGTCGGCCACCACCAGTGTGGGATCGTCGCCACGGGGGTCGACCCACAGGCCGTGCGGGTTATTGAGCATGCCGGTTTCGTCCTGCTTGCTGCTCGGTTTCCCAATGGTGCCGAGGAACTTGCCATCGGCATCAAAGTGGTGAATCCACCAGCCACCGTAGCCATCGGCTATGTAGAAACTGCCATCGGGATGAAAAGCGGCGTTCGTGGGCAGGAAGCGATCGCGGCCGCCCGGGTTGCTGTTTCTTGGACGTGGGAACTGGTCCTCTCCCTCGTGGTAGCAGCCCGACTCCATGGGAGCGCCGTGACGCCAGACTTGCATCCCTTCCGCGGTCACCTTGGCAAACGAGCGTTGCTGCTTGTTGGCGCAGACGTAAAGCTGATCGCCATCCGCTTCGCGGCGAAGGTCGAGCCCATGGCCACCCCCCTGAAATTGCTCGCCAAACGCGCGGACAAACTTGCCCGTGGCATCGAACGCAAAAATCGAAGGGTGATCCTTCAGGGCGTAGCGGCCCTCGTGAATCACGTACACCAGGCCATCGCTGCCCATCGTAACGTTGTGCGTAGTCTGCCAGTGGAACTTGTCTGGCAACTGCGCCCAGTCGTGATCGACCTGGTATTGATACCCCTCTACGCCAACGATCGGCGTGGAACTTTCGGTCTTGGCCGAGGTTCGAATCGCTGGCAGGGCCAGGGCACTTGCGGCCCCCAGGGCGGCGGTTTTACAGAAATCGCGTCGTGTGAACGTACCGGTAGAATGATTGCGCATCGCAGGATTGGTGTTTATCGAAGAAGTGCTGTCGCCTGCAAACGCGGTAGTATACACAAATCGCCGCAAGGCGCAACGTCTCATCACCAATTGCAATGATTTCGAACACGCAATGCGCAGTGGTTTTTTGCGAGTCAGTTGGTTCGAATCGACTACGACATCCGCATGAGCTTCGTCACGCGGCCGGTTGCGACCCATTCGGCAACGTAGATGTTACCATCGGCATCGAAGCACGCGTCATGCGGATGGACAAACTTGCCAGGCTGCCAGCGCGACTCGTCGCTGCGAATGGTGCGGCGGGTGTCGGCCTTCATCTGCGGTGAGTTATCGCCCAGATGGGCAATCACCTTGTTGTTGCCGTCGAGCAGTGTGACCCGCCCCACCAGATCGGGCACCAACATCAACTCGCCAAACGTGTCGATGTTAGCGGGCAGCAGAAATCCATCCTGCGTGCGGAGGTGGCGGCCGTCGAGCGTGAACCACTGCAGGCGGGCGTTAGCACGGTCGGCCACGACCAGCGTCGGCTCGTCGCCACGAGAATCAATCCACAAACCGTGCGGAGTGTTGAACGTGCCGTCGAGCTTTTCCTTGCCGCCTGGTTTGCCGAACGAATCGACGTAGTCACCCTCAGCATCGTAGTGGTGGATCCGCCAGCCGCCATAGCCGTCGGCGATGTAGAAGCTGCCATCGGGATAGAACGCCGTGTTGGTGGGCAGAAACCGATCCTGCCCCCAAGGGCTGTCGCCTTGAGGACGAGGGAACTTGTCCTCCCCTTCATGGTAAAAGCCCGACTCCATCGGCGCTCCCTTGCGCCAGATCTCCTTGCCATCGGCCTGTAGCTTGGCGAACGAACGCTGCTCTTTGTAGGCACACACGTAGAGCTCGTCGCCGGCGGTCGTGGGCCGCGCCTCGATGCCATGCCCGCCACCCTGGAATTGCTCGCCAAACGCGCGAACAAATTTCCCCTCGGGGTCGAACACAAAGATCGCCGGGTGATCCTTCAGATCGTAGCGACCTTCGTGAATCACATACACCAGCCCGTCGCTATCCACCGCCACATTGTGCGTGGTCTGCCAGTGATACTTGTCCGGCAGGTGGGCCCAGTGGTGATCGACCTGGTACTGATGTCCGTCGACTCCCACGATGGGATTCGCCGATTCGGTCTTGGCCAACACGTGGACCGCTGGAAGAGCCAAAGCGCCAGTGGCGCTCCAGGCTGCGGTTTTGCAGAACTCACGACGCGAAACACCACCCGCGGATCTGGTCGTCATCACAAGCCTCGTTGACGAGAAAGATAAAAGAGGGGGACTGGCCCGATGCTGCGAGACAGTATACCCCAATTGCGGCGTAAGCGCACAATTCCCGTCAGACGTTGGAAGTCTAGAATGACCGTGGCGTCAGCACAGCTTATTTCTGTGGTGAAAACTCGACAACTTTGCCGCCCAAGACGCCACACTCTCGCGACTCGTCCCAGAGCGTTTTTGAGAATTGGCGTGCTGATCCTCGACCAACTACTGCGCAGCGAGGCAGAATGTTTAACGTTCCGCGAGACGTACGACCGCAGTCCACGCAACCCATCGGCTGTCACCACCGGCGCCCGATATACGAGGCCCCCGATGGAAGAACGATGGCTGCAACTAGTGCATCGCCGCGCCTTTGATCAGGCTGATGAACTCCTCGTTCGACTTGTACTTGCCAAGTCGCGAAGTGAGTTGCTCCATCGCGTCGATGTGGTGCATGCTCGAAAGCGTGCGACGCAGCGCGGTGGCGGCGTGCAGCGTTTCGGGAGGCAGCAACTTTTCTTCGCGGCGGGTACCTGATTGATCGAGATCGATCGAAGGCCAGATGCGGCGGTCGGCCAGCTTGCGGTCAAGCACCAGTTCCATGTTGCCTGTGCCTTTGAACTCCTGGAAGATCAGGTCGTCCATGCGGCTGCCGGTGTCGATCAGTGCGGTGCCGACAATCGTCAGCGAACCACCTTCTTCGAACGCCCGGGCCGTGGCGAACAGCTTCTTGGGAATATCCATCGCCTTGATGTCGACACCACCGCTCATCGTGCGGCCGGTGTTGCCAACCCACTTATTGAATGCACGGGCCAGACGCGTGATGGAGTCCATCAGCAGGAAAACGTCCTTGCCCATTTCGGCCAGACGTTTGCAACGCTCGATAGTGAGTTGCGACAAGCGGACGTGGCTTTCGACGTCCTGGTCCAGGCTACTGGCGAACACTTCGCCGTTCACACTGCGCCGCATGTCGGTCACTTCTTCGGGCCGCTCGTCAACCAGCAGCACCATCATCGCCACGTTGGGATAGTTCATCGACACAGCCTGGCTGAGTTGTTGCATCAGCACGGTTTTGCCGGTTCGTGGCGGAGCGACAATCAAAGCACGCTGGCCTTTGCCAAGCGGCGCCAAGAGATCGATCACGCGGGTGCTAAGGGGCTCGGGGCCCGTTTCGAGCTGGAACCACTCTTCGGGAGTGATCGGCGTCAGATCCTCGAAATTCTTAGCGTTGATGTAGTCGTCGGGCGACAAGCCATCGACATCCAACAGCTCCTTGAGCCGCGGTCCTTGACCCTTGCGATGGCGCTGCACCATGCCCTGCAGAAGCAGGCCTTCGCGAAGGCCATACTTTTCAATCATCGTACCCGGTACAAACGGATCGGTCCGTTCGCGGGTGAAGTTGGTGGACGGATCCCGCAGGAAACCATAACCATTGGGGTGCATCTCCAGCACACCAGAGCCGGGCGTAAGCGGCAAGGGATTGCCGTCGTCCGGAAGGTTTTGGTCCAGGTTTTCAACTACGGCGGTGCCGCGTCGCCCTCGTCCCCGGTTATTCCGGTTGGAGTTGCGATTGTTGTTGTTGTTGTTTCGTCCTCGATAGCGGCCTCCGCCGCTCTTATTCCGTTTACCCATCTCTAACAAAATCCTCAAACAAGATACTGCGGTCGGTGGCAACCGAACGTGCTGCCAGGATATTGAATGCCTGGCGAGCTTGATTGCCCTACCGTCTGTAGAGCGGTGCTTCCGCCCCTTAAAAAAATTTCCGCTCGGTGCGTGTGAACGTGCCACGCGCCATCCCGAGTGGTGCGAACCTGCTAAGCAAGACTCGCGGACCTTACGAGCCGCCCAGCGGCGGCTTCGAGCCGTATATGACTCGCATTCTTGGTGTGTAGTTGATCACCGATCTCCCGCAACGCCCTCTGGTGGTGTGCGTGCTTATTGGCGACAAGCGAGTCGATTCGGTGCGAAATTGCCCTTTGCTTCCTGGCCGGGGCTGCGTAGTCGGTGATGGCAAATTGCGCGAGAGAAACGCGGCCTAAACTTGCCGCCACCCGACCGAAACTGTGATTTCCCTGGTAGAAGAAATGCCTTCCAAGCAAACCGGCCACTTCGCAGCCGGATGTTGTTTGTTGAGAGCGTTTTACCCCAAGCCACAGGGGAAGAACATGAGTGTTTTCCCCCCAACTTCCCTGATTGGTCCCCACCGCAGCTTACAGCACTATGTCCGGCGACGGATCTGCCAACCAGAATTGAATGCCACGGTGCGGTACAAGGTCCCGCAAATCCTACCTGTCGGAAACGCCTAAGCGCTGTGGGATTGATTTCGGTAGAGAACGAAACTCCCGAGCGGAAGGGCCTTGCCGACAATCGAAATGGCCTGTAGAACCTGCCCGACCAAAGTGGGGCAGGACGCTCAACTCACCAGCAGTATTCGTTATCCGGGCGGTGCTGTCAAGCTAGAAAGTTAGATCGGCCTGGTTTCGCACTCCCGATTAAGGAGTTTTGGACGCCTTTGGGCATTTTCCCCCTGTTTTTCACGGTTACCATTCCGGCTGCGGAGGGCCGAGCTGCAATCGATCCATTCGTCAGAATCGGTAGTTTTTCCCACAAGTGGCGTCCGAGACCAGTCCGATACCAACCATGGACGCCCGCCCGAAAAGGTGTGGCATTGTCCAATTGCGCGCCGCCGAGGCCCGAATCGACCCACACTACTCCCGATGTCAAGGATGACAGCGATGAGGAACTGCAAGCTGTTTTTGGTAGTCACCGCTCTCGTGGTACATGCCACCACGGCCGCCGCACAGATAACCACCGCCATCTCCTGGCAGACCGATCTGGACGCTGCCCGGGCTGTGGCGGAGAAGGAACAAAAACTGCTGCTCATCCACTTCTACAACGATAGCTGTGGTCCCTGCCGGATGTTGGACGCTCGCGTGTTCAACCAGCCCACGGTGGCTGGCGCCGTGCACTCGCATTATGTGCCCGTGAAGCTCAACACCGACGAGTTTCCTGCCACGACCGAGCGATTTGGTATTACCCACGTTCCGACCGATGTGGTGATCACACCGAGTGGCGAGATGGTGGCTCGCAAGGCTTCGCCCGCTTCGCCAGTGGTTTACGTTCAACAAGTAACCTCCATTGCTACCAAGCACCAGGCAAACGTGGCCCGCCAATTTGCAACTGCCCACACCGACAATGGCCTGCCACAGCAGGTGAGTGCGAGTCACTCGGGTCTGATGCCGTCGCCCGCCGACAACAATTCGTTCACGTCCCAAGGCGTTGCGGGAATGACGACCAATCCATATGCACAGCCCAGCGCCGCGACCCCAGCCACGGTTCAGCCCAATGTGCCAGCAGCTGCAGTACCAGCAACCACCGCGCAGGTCGCCAACCAGCAATCTGCCGCCGGTCCGGTCGCGATGAACAACCCGTATGCCAGTCAGCCTGTGAAGCCGGCCCAACCGGCCCCCCCTGCGGAAAACTTTGCTTCTGCCCCAGTCGCCACGCCGACACCTGGCGAGGCCACTGGGCCCGCCGGTACTGCTCAGCCGCCGGCCGCTCAAGTGGCCACGTCGCAACCGACCACGCCGCAGACCGAAACGCCGCAACTGCCGCCGAACTCGCCACCGTTGGGCTTCTTCGGCTACTGCCCGGTCTCGATGAAGGAAGACATGAAGGCCGCCAAGGAAGAGAACCGGGACTGCGATTGGCAAAAGGGCGACGTCCGCTGGGGTTGTTACCACCGAGGTCGCACCTACTTGTTTGCTTCGGCAGAGAAGCGTGACAAGTTCTTCGCCGACCCCGATCACTACGCTCCCGCGCTGTCGGGCATCGACCCAGTGCTGGCCATCGACAAGCAGCAGATCGTCGCTGGCAAACGCGAGTTTGGCCTCGAATTTGGCGACAAGTTCTACTTGTTCAGCAGCGAAGCAAACTTGCGGAAGTTCTACAACCAGCCGCAGCGTTACGCCGAGGGCGTGCGACAGGCCATGAACACTGCCCCCGAAGGACGCCAGCTACACTAGCGCAAAGCGAATCGGGACTGTGGTGGGCAGTCACTCAGGTGTGACTACTCGCCCTTGATTGAGCGTTGCAGTTGGATGACCTGTGCTCGCACTTCTTCCATACTGGGGTTCAATCGCAGAGCGCGACGGAACGACTCGAGCGCCGAGACGGGATTATCCAGCAGCAAATAGCACTGTCCCATGCCGGCGGCAGCCGTGAAGTGGTAGGGATTGATTTCCAGGGCCTGGTGCGAGTCGCGAATCGCGGCGTCGTATTGTCCCAGGTGATAGTGGGCCGTGCCGCGTTGGCACCACGCCTCGGCAATCCAGGGCGATTCGTGGATCAGTTCGTTGGCCTGATCGATGGCCCGCTGGTATTCCTTGGTCTGGTTCAGTCGCATGATGGTCCGCAGGGTCAGTCGTTGCTCGCGGCTGCCGACCCGGCACCACAGGTCGCGAATGCCGTTTTCGGCAATGGTGCGAACACCTCGATCGCGGTCGATCAGGGCCCGGCCCATCACCGCGTTGGAACTGTAATCGCCCATGAAACCCAGGGCCAGCACAGCGCCACGGCGGGCAATGCGATCGCCCATGGCCGCCACGCGTTCGAGACTGGCGCAGGTGTAGCGTCGAGCTACGCGTTGGATGAAGGCAGCCGAATCCTGCTCATCGAGGTACTCGTGATAGAACTTCACAAGGATGGGGGCGCGGGATGAGTCGATATCCACGTTGATACTCCTACCTGACATTGGGCATTGCGTCGAATCCCGACGCCTGACGCACTGCCGGTTCCGTCGGCAGATGTTCGTCCCGTGAACGCCTCGCATCACGCGAGACCGCTGTTCCTATTCGAAAAAGATTTCGCACAAGCGTCCGCGACGAACTTCATTTCCCATCGCGAAGTGGGCCGCTATTTGCTAGCCCCCTGATTCCGAGTTTAATCAAGCTTGCAAACCGCACAAGCAAAAGTTTTCCGGCACCCTGAACCCAAATGTCGCCCCACACATTTCACTTGCCAGTTGCCGGTATAGCCAATTAAAATGGAGGGCTAATCGTTTGTCACGGCCCCCAATCGGTACTGCTGGCGGCCACGACGCTCTACCCCCTAGCCCCTGGGTCGCCACGCATCATGCACTATTTGCGGCAGCGGTGGCGAAGCGAAATACTCTTTGTTTGCGGGGTTCTAGCCCTCTTCGGCCCGCGACACCCGCTGGCCAGCGCCGGGCCACCGCAGCGGCCAAATACGCCAATAACTGTTAGCTGGCGAGGTGTACCTCTGCGGCAAGCCGTGGAACGATTGCAGGAATCGCAACGATTCTGCATCTGGCTAGATCGCCGCGTGGATCCGTCCAGCGAAGTGAATCTTTCGGTCAAAAACACTCCGTTGTCCGAACTGCTTGACACCCTGGCCAACCAGGGCGATGCAGCGTGGGTGGCAGACGACACTCTTATATACGTAGGCCCCCCGGCAAACGTTCGCGAGTTCCGCACGTTGCTGGCAATTGCGCGAGAACAGGCTGCCGAACTTCCCTCGGCAGCTAGCCGCCGGATGCTGGCCAAAGTGACCATGGAAATACCCCGTTTGGCGGAGCCTCGCAGGTTGGTCGAACAACTTGGGCAGCGCGGTGGTGTTCGCATCGAAAACCTCGATAAGGTGCCCCACGACGTCTGGCCCGCCAGCCAACTCACCGCACTCAGCGTGGCGGACCAACTGACCACGGTGCTATCGGGATTCGACTTGCGTTGGGAACCCACGAGCAATGGCCGGGCCATTCGCATTGCGCCCATCGAGCGCCCGGTGGTGTGGCGGCGGCTGTACGATCGCACAGTGCTGGAAGAACCCGCCGCGGCAAACCTGCAACCCGACGCCATCGCGGACAGCTCCCAGAAGTCGCAAGTTTGGATCGCGACCACCGTCGAACAACACGAGGCACTCGGTGGAGTAAAGCCCGCCGCCACAACAGCCAGATCACGGCCGCAAACGCGACCACGCCGTGGTGACAAACAGGTCTACTCCCTGCGCGTACAGCAGCAACCCATCGGGCCCATGCTGACGCAACTGGCCCGGCAGCTTGGCAAACAACTGCAGGTCGATCCGCAGGTTGACGAGCAGACGCTGAACCAGCGTGTCAGCTTTGAAGTGAAGCAGGCCGATCTGGACGAGCTATTGCAGGCGGCCTGCAACGCCGCTGGACTCGCCGCGCGCGTCGAAGGCGATACGATCCATCTCGAGTTAGACGGCGCAGAATGAGCCTCTCAGCTTTTCTTCTTGGGCGCCATCAGCTTTTGTAACGAGTTCTTCAGATCCGACTCGATCTTGCCCTTGAACATCATGAGTGTCATAGGCAGATTGCCTTTGACATGCACGTGTTCGTCGTCGACCGTCCCCTCGCCGGTCACGGTGGCTCCCATGGTGCGGAACGAGAAGTCCAGCTTATCGCCTTGGAAGTCTTGCTTCAGGTCTTTGATGAGGTTGCCGTAGGTGTCGCCTAATCTTTCGAGCAGAAACTTGACCTTCTCAGTGGCTTCTTCCTTGGTGGTGTAGTGGGGCACCGAGATATTGAACTGGGGCATGGCCGCGAAAGCCTCCAAGCTTGGTAGCAGTGAATCCGGGAGCCGGGCAGGCACCTTCGTCCGCCGGCTAGCAATACGTCGTTACGATCCCTCATTGTAGGAGGGAAAGACGACTAGACTACCGCAACTTCGCCAATTCGCCCAGCCGGATGGCCCGTTCGACGACAAAAAGACTTGCTAGTGTTAGATGGAGTTACTCGCCTTCGGGTGGCCGATCCACTCCGTCGTCGTAGGACACTCGATCCTCGTCGTGCCACAGTGGCAAGCCTTGCTCGGCCCGGCTTGCCAACACATTCAGCTTAGCCCTGGTGCCCGGCATGGCTCGTGTGGCATTGTATTCTTCGGCCGCAATACTCTCCGGCTCGTAGTCCCACATTCCATCGCGAATGGCGTCCAGTACAGATACCTGCCTCACGTGGACCTCCCTTTTCAACGGTCGATTTATGCAAAAGAGAAGCGGATAAGTAGCGGTCGATCACGGCTTCGAACTGCATCGGCATACGTCCCGACCGGCTCCCCCCACGAGTAGGCCCGTCAATACCTGAAGGAAGTCAATCCTTGAGGATCACGTATGTCAAAGCATTCGATGTCGTTGGCTGACGCCAGAGCCCCCACCTTCCGCCGCCCAGTGTTAACAACTCAGCGTGATCAAGCCGTGTTGAACGACCTTGATTCACGATTAGGAACAGTCGCCCGAGTGCAAACACCAGCCCGCGATGGCCGCCAAGCATCGCAGACGAACGCACCCGCGCGCACGACTGCTGCTAGCGTCGGATTATCCCCATCCAGTAAGGCATGTCAAGAAAATTCAATATTTCGGCCGGGGATTGCAGTGCGCAGTCGCTGAACCTGATGACGACAAACGGGTGCGGTTCGCCTCTGGTCCAGGCAGGCCGCCCCCCGCACCGCGATGACATCCGCGCCCGCATCCATGGCCAGGGGCATCTGCGCAGGGCGCAGACTTCCGGCGGCCACTGCGATCATGCCCTGCCGGTGGGCTGCCGCAAACAACTCCTCCAGCCGTGCTGGCGAGAACCAATTGAAGAGTCCTCCAGCCGTTTTGTCGAAAGTGTCGACCAGCAGTGCACGCAGCCCGAGTTCGCTGGCGACTCGCAGCACCTCTTCGGGCTCGGGCGCGTTGCTGGTGGCTCGATCGGCGTACACCACGGCTACCAGCGATGTGGAAGCAGGCAATTCGTTGCGAAGCGTGCAAAGGCGTGCAGCCCAATCGGCCAATATGCCACAACCACTGAGGCCCACTTTGGCCCATGAGATTCCTGGCCATGGAATCCCAGCGAGCCGCTGCGAGTCGCTGAATTCGCAGAGTTCGCCCAGGGCGGTACTCACGGGAAGTTGGCCGGCCACTCGCACGACCACATCGGCCAGATCACTGCACTTGGGCATGCCAAGTGCTCCTGCAGCGGGCTGTTTCACGTCGATCCAGTCCGCGCCACCTGCCATGGCCTCGGTGGCTTCAGCAGCATTGCGGACGCTAACCAACAGTTTCACCATGTTTATCTATCTTATCCGGAACAGTCCATCGCGCAGCAGCGGCACGAGCGTGCCAATTGGGTCCTCTTGCATCGATAGTACTGATTCTATCAAATCGGTGCTTCGCTAGTGACTCCGCAGCCCGGCCTTCACCAGGCTTGGTATGCGGCGTGATCTACCCTTGAGAGCTGCAGGGACAGGCGGCAACCCTCCGAAACGTTGTGTTGGCGACTCCCATTGATGCGGCTCCGAATGGTCTGCGACGCTACCGCGCGTCGCGCCGGGTGCATCTGTCACGGAGTAATACTAGCGCCAACATGAACGCCACTGCTACCACAACAGCTCCTATGTCTCATAGCTCAGGTCACGGCTCCAGTGCCCCGGTTGTCACCTCCATTGTGGCCCTGGTGCTGGCCTATGCCGTCGCCGCGGCGCTGGGCTTGCCTCAATATGGCACTCGGCTGATTGTCGACAATCTCTCGCACGGTGGGCATGCCGACACGCATGAAGAGACCACGGGCGAACACCACGATGCGGCCCCGCCGGTCGAGCAGAGTCACGCTGCGGACGAAGGCGACGCAGTGGTGCACGAGTCAAAAGCGCCGCCGTTCTATACGGTGATACCGTTCGTGCTGCTGCTGGGGGCCATCGCAGTGTTCCCCCTGATTCCTCACGTCGAACACTGGTGGGAAGGCAATCTCAATCGATTCAAAGTGGCCGCCTCGCTGGGCGTGCTAACGCTGCTGTACTACGCCTTCATGCACTCGCACCCGATCGACGGTCACTGGCCCTTTCACTATGTGGCCGCGCCGACATCCGATGGGGCCAACTGGAGCATGGTGAATGCCATCCTGGGCAACGCCCTGATCAGCGAGTTCATTCCGTTCATCGTGCTGTTGTTCAGCCTGTACACCATCAGCGGTGGCATTCGCATTGGTGGCGACCTGCGGGCCAACCCCATGACCAATGCCTCGTTCATTGCTGCGGGTGGTTTGCTGGCCAGCTTCATCGGCACCACGGGCGCCGCGATGGTGCTCATTCGACCGCTGCTGGAAACCAACAAGGAACGCCAGCATGTGGTGCACACCGTGGTGTTCTTCATCTTCGTGGTCTGCAATTGCGGCGGTTGCTTGCTGCCAATCGGCGATCCTCCGTTGTTCCTGGGTTACTTGGAGGGCGTGAGCTTTACCTGGACCCTGCATGCGTTGTGGAAGCCATGGCTGTTGTGCAACGGCCTGCTGATCGCCATGTACCTGGTGCTGGACGAGTTCGCTTACTACCGCCGCGAAACAGTGGCCGACATCTATCGCGACATCACGCACACTACCAAGTTGCGATTCGAGGGATTGGCCATGAACATTCCGCTGCTGCTGGGTGTTGTGCTGGCCGTGGCGTTGTTGGATCCTACCAAGACCTTGCCCGGCACCGACGTTCACCCGTGGATGTTCTCGCGCGAGATCGTGCAACTCGCCCTGGTAGCCATCGCATTGCACCTGGGAAATCAGTCCATTCGCGAGCGAAACAACTTCAACTACCACGCCATTGTCGAGGTGGCCGCGTTGTTCTGTGGCATCTTTATTTGCATGCAGCCTGCGTTGCAGATCCTGGGCGAGTACGGTCACCAACTCGGCACACTCATCGGAGCCGAGGATGGCAAACTCGCTCCGATTCACTACTACTGGTTAACCGGCGGGCTTTCCAGCGTGCTGGATAATGCCCCCACCTATTTGGTGTTCTTCAAAACGGCCGAAACCACCCCGGGTCTGTTTGGCGAGCTCGTACCGGGCACCAGCGTCGACCACCCCGTGCTGGTGGCGATCAGCCTGGGAGCCGTGTTCATGGGTGCCATGACCTACATCGGCAATGGACCGAACTTCATGGTGCGGGCAATCGCAGAAAAAGCGGGCGTCAAGATGCCCAGCTTCTTTGGCTACGTTGGCTACAGTTGCCTGTACCTGCTGCCAATCCTGTTTATCGTTGCCTGGACCATTATCTACTAGCCGGCAATTCGCATTGGGGGCAGAAACTGCTACAATCGCCTAACTTCAATCATCCTGCCTCCTTGCCCTAATCGCCCGTGGACGACTACCAACGGATCTCCAGCCAAGAACAACTTGCCGAGCTCTGCGGCGAGATTGTCGACTCAGACCGTGTCGGATTCGATACGGAATTTGTGTCCGAGGATACCTTTCGACCACAACTTTGCCTGGTGCAGGTCGTTACCGATCGGTGCATGTCGGTTGTCGATCCGCAAGAAGTCGAGGACCTGACTCCTTTTTGGACGGCGCTGGCCGAAGGCGACCATCTAACCATCGCCCATGCAGCGCGGGAAGAGATCAATTTCTCTCTGAACAGCACGGGACGCGTGCCGGCCAACTTGTTCGATACCCAGTTGGCGGCCGCTTTCTGTACGCACGAATACCCCGCGGCCTACGCCTCGGTGGTAACCCGTATTCTGAATAAGAAGGCCGAGAAGGGCGAGCAGCGTACCGATTGGCGCCGCCGGCCGCTAACGGACGCACAGATCAACTACGCCCTGGAAGACGTCCGCTATCTGTTCGAACTGCACGAACGAATCGCGCTGAAGGTCGAAAAGCTGGGACGCACCGACTGGCTGGCAGAAGAAACCGAGACCTTCATCGACGAAGTCACTGCGGCCCGCACCCGGCAACGTTGGAAGCGCGTCTCGGGCATTGGCAACCTGGCCCCCCGCAATCTGGCCATCGTCCGCGAACTGTGGATGTGGCGCCAGGCCGAGGCCGAGCGCCGCGACGTGCCGCCCCGCAGGGTGCTGCGCGACGACTTGATTGTCGAGCTGGCCAAACGCAAGAACGCCAAGCCCGATAAGATTCGCGCCGTGCGCGGCATGAATCACCGTCCAGTGAAGAACTGCATTGACGACATCGCCAATTGCGTGCAGCGTGGCCTCGATGCCTCGCTGGACGACATCCGCCCGCCGCGCGGCAAGGCGATGCCGCCGCAACTCAACCTGCTGGGACAGGTCCTGGTACCTGCCATCACCAGCGTATGTCGCAAAGCCAATCTGGCCACCAGCCTGGCGTGCACCGCCACCGACATTCGCGAGATGATTGCTTACCAACTCGACTTCGGCAACGCGGGCAAGGCGGACGAAGCGCCAACCCTCGCCCGTGGCTGGCGGAAGACGCTCATCGGTTCGCTGATCGACGACGTCCTGGCGGGCCGCAAGAGCATCCGCATCGACGATCCCCACAGCGAACACCCGCTGGACTTCGTGGAGTAACGTCGCGATCCACTTGCTGGTCTGGCAACGTACAGCGTGACCGGCATTCAACCTTCTGAAATACGCCGATCCTGCTTTTTTCGGCGTTTCTCCGTTTCGGCACGGCATTCGTACTATGTACGTGGCAACCCTGAGGAGAGGTGCTTCATCGCCATGCAACAAGCATAACATGGCAACGTGCGCCTTCCCGCCACCGACAACTAATGTGCAACCGGGAACAGAGAAGTCATGTCTGATTGGTGCATTCACGCCGCGAACTTGTTTTACCTGGCATCGTTTGTTGGCCGCGACATGTTGTGGCTACGGACGCTTACCTGTTTCGGGTTGGCATTCGGCTTGATCTTCTTCTCGGCCTGTACGCCGAATCCCATGTACGGGCCCGCGTTCTGGCACGCCGCCTTCCTGCTGATCAACATCTATCAGATTTATCACCTGGTTGGTCAGCGCCGTCGACTGGGGCTGAATCCCAAGCAACAGGTCATTCAGCGAGCCATGCTCGATGGGCTCAATGATGAAGAGCTGCGTAATTCGCTCACCCATACTGTCTGCTCGCCAGATGGTCGGGTCCGTCTGCTCACGGCCGACGGCAACCGTCAACTCTCTCCCGACGAACTGGCCTTCCGCGAGATCGCCTTCGACCGACTCTCGCGTGCCGAGATGATCAACCTGCTGGCTCGACGCGTTTGGAAATCGACCAAGAAGTTGGGCCGCGTAGCCAGCCAGGCCTAGTTACTCCGACCGCTGCAGTTGGGCGCGTTGCGTGGCGATCGGCAGCTTCCATTCTTCGATCTCGGTTCCCTCCAGATCGATGTGGCTGAGCATGAAGTACAGCCGACGTGTCGCCGGTCCGTTGGGGGCCGCCTCGACCAGGTTCTGCAGGAAGTAGGGTGGCATCGCCTGGTAGTACAGGGTGCACTCGACGCGAACATCGTCGGCCTGTGCCAACTGGTCGGCAGCCACGCGATAACGCACACGATCGCTTCCGCTGCCGTTGGCATAGTCCTGGTCGCGATCGGCCTTACCCCGCGGATAGGTCGCCTGCAGATAACGCCCCGAGAGCGCCTGGCCGGGCCCCTCTTTGGTCCACCCCTTGGGCAACAAGCGGTTGTCCTTTCGCGTCTCACAACCATGGATGAAACTGGTGGTGAACTCCTTCTCTGCATTGCAGATTAACGACTCGTAGATCTGCACCTGGCTCTGCTGGGTGATTTCTTCGTGGTGCGGCTGGTAGCACTGCGCCCCGTTTTCGTCGAGTTCAAACGACTCGCAGGGCAGGGGCGTGCCCGATGCGTCGACCAGCACGCCTAACGAGTTGGTATCCCCCGAACTCCACAGCACTCGATCGCTGGCGTTGTCGATTACCTTGAATTCGAGAAAGGCTCGCCGGAACCCAACGCCCGTCGGGAATCGATGCCCGGCAAGGTTGGTCACGGTCACATCGGCCACCAGCTGGTCCTGCTGCCAGCGGGCGTCCAGCTCGACGGTAGCCGTTTTGTGCCTGGCGGTTTGCAGAAAGTTCTCCCGCGCGTGCTGAACGTCGAGCTTCGAGCCGGTCATGTAATCCTCGGTGCGCACGCCTAGCACGTCGTCGAACTGATCGAACATCTCCAGCAGAAACAGATTCAAACCCGAGAAGTTGTGTCGCGAAAAACCCTTCTCCCTGACCGGCACGTGCAAATCATCGTGCGAGGCCAGATTCTCGGCGTCGGGATAGGTGCGGTCCTGGATGATGGCGATCCGCGTGGAGAGCGTATCGCGGTCGATGTCCGTGCCTTCCACCGTCAGCCCTTGAGACATATGGCAATCCTGACAGGTCTTGGCATCAGGATTGTCCACTTCGAACTCGTTCTCATACTGGCTATTCAGCCACTCCAGGTACGTGGCCTGTTCGACGTGATGATGGAACTGGGCGAACTGCTCGACCACCTGCGCGTCGTTCAGCTCGTCCATTTGGTGATCCTTAAGCGGCCGGTCGACCGAGGGAAGCGTGACCGTGTGGCACGAGCCGCAAAGCTGCGAGCTCTGCAGAAAGTCGCTGTGCTTGGGGGTGATCCCCAGCGCGTGCTGCATGGGATAGGTGGTGATCTCTTCGTCCTTGAACGGGCCGTATACCTCATTGGGAGGTCCGAAGTACAAGTTGCCAGTAACAGATGTTTCCAGGTAGTACTGCAGATAGGGACGGTCGTCGTCTTCCGGCTGCGGCCGAGGTTGCATGCGGTGGCACACCATACAGCTGATGCCATCGCGGGCCAGGGCGCCGTACTTGGCGTCGCCGGTTCCTATGGGCTCGCCACCGTTGGTGGTTGCTTCCACCTTCTCGACGTTGAACGTGGTCTCCGAGTGACCGGAGTCGGCATGAAACTGATGCCTTCCCATCGCGCCATGGCACTTCAAGCAGGTATCCTCCAGCACCTGCCCCAACTCGCGCGCATGGGCAGGATCGTCGCCGAATTCGCGATTCAGCTTTGCAATTTCGCTTTCCAACTGTGCGAGGAACACCGGATCGCGGCCGGCCAGCCCCATGGGCGTCCACCGCCACTCGCCGTAGGGGGAGATGTTCCATCCCTCGGCGCCGTATTCGTCGTGGTCGCCGGTCACTTCGAACATGGTGGGCCCATAAGGCTTAAGCAAGCCCGCGTGGCAGCTCATGCATTGGTTCGATGTGACCATGTGCTGATTTTCTTCATCGCGGCGAGTCACCCAGTCGTGCGTCACCGGCGGCAATTTTTCCGTTTGCTCCAGCGACATCCGCTCGACACCTCGGTAGAACGAGACGAACTCGGGATTTTCCGTCGCATCACATGGCGTCGCGGCACCAGAGCGGGTGCATAACGGATGGGTGCCCTCGGCCGGCTTTTCGGCGGTCGACTCCCCCTCGGACGATGGCTCGGGCTCGCGCCAGGAGTCATCCACCCGAAACAAAATCGGCTCGCCCGGGTACCCCTCGATGTTGCGCAGCGAGGCAAAGGTGAATTCGTTGTCTCGAGAATCGGGCTCGGCGTTGGGCGAGCGCGTCGAGGCGTGGCAGCGTACGCAGTACAGACCGAAGCCGGAAAGTGGATGGCTGAAGCCGGCGTGATTGTCCACCACCTGCTGCCCCTTGGCCGGGTTGCTCCAGAACCATCCGTCGTGCGAACCGCGGGAATCTTTCACCATCACGGTCCACGACTCAAGCGACTCCCATAGCTCGTCTTCGGACTTTCCGAGGTGACGTTCCGCCGGAGCGGCGTATTGCTCCTTGATGATCATGGCACCATTGGGCACCGCGCCCTGCCGGCCCCCTTCGAGCCACTCGATCACTTCGGGCGAGTAAAACACCCGCACGGCGGGATGCGTTCCGTAGTACTTGCCATCCATGTAAGGACCGGTGTCGCGGATTCCTTTGTCGCGTTTCCAGCCCTGGTCGATGTACTGCCGTTCGTTGAGAAACTGGAACAACTCGGCCTCAAACTTCGCCACGGACGTATCGCTGGGTTGCACACTCAAGTGCGATACGACTGGCGTGGCGGTCGGCGTGGCAACGGGTGCAGACGCCACGTCGGCCGTGGCAAGTTGCAGGTGGTGCAGCAACGTAAGGGCGATGACCAAAGTAAGCGTCGCCGCCACGACACCTCGGAACAAGGAGGAACTCATAGGATGCAGATTTAACCTTTTCAAATACTTTGCGCGCCATGCGCCGGACGCGCATACACGGCAACGGCGGGCCGCTCCATCGGCGGTTTGCCGCCATGAAATGACGCGGATTCGATGAGCGAGCCGCCCGCCTGGCCGGCGACCGCCATCGATGAACTAGGGCAGAGAGCAAAACTGGGGCCATCGATCCAAAATGGACTTCCGAGCCCCAACTAGCTCGAGAGATGGTCTTCAGGCTGGCAGCTTGGTTCCGAGGAGACCATGACGAAGGCGTCGCGAGCTATTTGCCGCCACCTGGCTTGCTGGCCATCTTGGGCGGTGGAATGTTGCCGGCGGGCTGTTCTTCTTCGTCTTTGGCGGCAAACAGCAGCGGCGAAGCAAACGAGGCCTCTTGCCCCAGAGCCACCGGATCGGATTCGTCCTCGCTACGTTTGCCAATGGCCAGTGCGTTCTTAAGTTCGGCGCCGGCGAAGTTGGTCCCGTTGTAGATCGTTCCCTTCTGGAACGGCCCTGCGCCCATCACCCAGAAGTTCTTGGCGGTGCTCTCGCTCATCGCCATACCACTCTGCCAGACCGGCATGCCCGTTTCGCGGTGATAGGCGAATACGGCCACCTTGGCTAATCCGCGCTGCTCCTGCCGCTTGGAGAGCGCCACTTCAGGAATCGCCGAGGGAACGACTCCCCCCAACGAAATGAACTGCGGCACTTGCGTCGCTGGGATGCCAAACATCAGATCGTGACTGTCGGTGCCCACGGCGCCCGCCCGGGCTTCGACCACGAAATCAGCCTTGTCCGGTTTGTCTCGCAGAACGCAACCGCTGGCCAGCATGTGTTGCCGCAAACTACTGGAGAGATACTGCCGGTCGGTGACCGAACTCAGCGCGCTGTCTTCCAGGTAGACCGACTGCCCGGCCATGGCACGAAAGTTGACTTGTCCGACAGCGCGGTCGATGGCGTCCGAAATCAGAAGCTGCTCGGTGGCCGTACGTGCTGAGGCGCTGGTGCGTGTGGTACCACACCCCGTGGCCGCCAGCGTGGTTGCGACCAGCAGTGCCGACAGCAGAGCACCCGCCACGTTATGTCGTGGGGTGAATTGGCTGATCGATCGCAGGAGGGAACGCATGGGAGGGCAGGGGGGCAGGGTGCGGACACGAAAGCGCGGCGGATTATAGCAGCATCGCCGCACGCCCCAAGGCCAGTTACCACCACTGCTGGCGGCGGGGGTTTTGGGGACTTAGATAAAATTACGAGAGTTTTTTGCAATTCCAGCGATACCCAGACCGCGGGAAGCACATATAAGATATCGTTAGCCGAATAGTCCCCAACCTCAGACCACAGGACCCCATCATGCCCAGTCGACGCATTCTACCAGGGCTCGTCGCCTTTTCTGTCTGGCTCGCAACTGCCTCGGCGTACGCCAACTGGGGGCATTGGCGGGGCGAAGGGGGCAACGGACTGTCGACCCAGGCCACGCCTCCCACCGAGTGGTCCGACACGCAGAACGTCAAATGGAAGGTTGCCATCCCGGGGCGAGGCTCCAGTTCGCCCGTCATCTGGGGCGACAAAGTCTTCGTAACCACCGCCATGGCCGACAACGGCGCCACCGACACCAACACCCAATCGCGGCAGCCGCTTCGTTACGTGCTGATGTGCATCGATCGCGAGACCGGCAAGACGCTGTGGGAGAAGACCGCCACCACGGGCCGGCCCCACGAGGGCACCCACCACACTAACAGTTTCGCTTCGGCTTCGCCCTGCACCGATGGCGAGCACGTGTACGCCCACTTTGGTTCGCAAGGTCTGTTTTGTTACACCATGGATGGACAGAAGGTATGGCAGCGCGACTTTGGTGACATGCGCACCCGCAATGGCTTTGGCGAGGGAAGCTCGCCCACGATCGCGGGCGACAAGATTCTGGTGCCCTGGGATCACGAGGGCCCGTCCTATTTGTTCGCACTCGACAAACTCTCGGGCGACTTCCGCTGGCGAGCCGAGCGCGATGAACCTACTTGTTGGGCAACGCCCCTGGTAATCGAGCATGAGGGCGTCAAGCAGGTGGTGATGAACGGTCAGAATTGCGCGCGGGCCTACGACCTCGAAACGGGGAAGGAACTCTGGCGTTGCGGCGGGCAGACGCAACGTCCGGCGGCCTCGGCCGTGGCTGCCGATGGCCGCGTGTTCATCGCCAGCGGACACCGCGGATCGTTCCTGGGAGCGTTCACGCCCGGCGGCACGGGCGACATCGAAGGTACCGATAGCGTCCTTTGGACTGTAAGCCGCGACACACCCGACATTGCCTCGCCGCTGCTCTCCGATGGGCGGCTCTACTACTATAAAGGCAAAACGGGCGTATTGACTTGTGTCGATGCCGCCACCGGCAGGCCGCACTACACGACTCAGCGGACCGGACTGCGCAGCATCTACGCCTCGCCCGTGGCGGCTGGAGGGTATGTCTTCCTCACCGATCGCGATGGCACGACGGTCGTGATCAAGGATGCCGATGAGTATCAGGTGGTTGCCGAGAACTCGGTTGGCGAGACGGTCGACGCCACGCCCGCACCGGTCGACAATCAATTGTTCATCCGGGGCGAGCAGCATCTGTTTTGCATTGAAGAGTGAGTTGTGACCGGCCAGCAGGGCGCGTCCGATGGCAGTTCCCCTGTGTGCCGCTTGCGGAAACTGCACTGGTGCCTGGAACTGTGTGAAAGATAATGGATGATAAAGGGGATCGTCCCCCCGTAGTCCGTTTCGCCCGGCTCCCTGTTCGAAGTGCCTCCCCCATTTCTCCGCGAATTGCTGCTCGTTCTCGCTTTCGGCCTGCTGGCAGGACTGATTTGTAAGCGGCTGCGTATACCGTCACTTGTCGGATACTTGATTGCCGGCAGCATCCTGGGACATGGTGCCCTGGGCTGGGTGTCGCGTCACACCCACGAGATCGAGTACCTGGCCGAAGCGGGCGTGTTCCTGCTGCTATTTTCGATTGGTCTCGAATTTTCGTTCGACGAATTGGCGCGGCTCCGCCGGCACATCCTGCTGGGAGGCGCCGCCCAAATGCTGGCGTGCGCCGTGCCGGCCGGCATTGCGCTGTACCTGCTCGACTTTCCTCCCACCGCCGCGGTGCTGTTGGGAGCGGCCGTATCGTTCAGTTCCACGGTGCTGGTGTTCAAGTCCCTCAGCGAAGCCGGGCACGCCGACACGCCGCACGGGCGGCGGGCCATCGGTGTCCTGCTGTTCCAGGACGCCGCGCTGGTGCCCCTGCTGTTGCTGACCTCGGTGCTAGTGGGCGATCCCCCCACGGCAACCGACTACCTGTGGCTGGTTGCCGCTTCAGCCTTCTTTCTGCTGGCGATCCTGGTGCTGCGATACCTGCTCACGGTCTGGATGGTGCCATTTCTTTCGTCGCATCGAAGCCTGGAACTGACCGTGCTGTTTTCGCTGGTGGTGCTGGGCGCCGTGACCATGTTTGCCAGTACGCTAGGCCTGCCGCCCGCAGTGGGAGCCTTCGCAGCAGGGCTATGTCTGGGAGGTAACCGTTTTAGCGGCCAGTTCGACGCCTTGCTGCTGCCATTTCGCGAAACGTTTGCGGCCATCTTCTTCGTCTCGCTGGGCTTGTTGATGAATCTCACGCAGGTGGCTCAGGAACCGCACATCGTGCTTGGCGGCATCCTCGCGCTGCTGGTACTCAAGACGCTGGCCGCATCGCTCGCGCTATGGCTCACTTCATTGCCGCCGCGGCAATCGCTGGGCATGGGCATCGGTCTGGCACACGTGGGCGAATTCGCATTTGTACTGCTGCTCGAAGCCCATCACAACGAACTCATTCGCTATGAAACCAGCGAACGCTTCATCGCCATCGGTGTCGGCTCGCTGATTCTCTCGCCGCTGTTGATGCAATATGGTTTGCGGTTTGCTCGGCTCCGTTCGGCGGCCGAGCAGCAGGATGCGGAGCTCGAAACCCTCCGCCAAGAAGGACACGCTCCCGGTCGCGCCATGGTCATCGGGCTGGGCCCCGTGGGGCGGAGCGTCGCCTCGCAACTGGAAACCATGGGCTACGAACTCACACTCGTCGATCGCAGCCCGATCAACGTCCACGCCCTGGCGCAACTCGGCGCGCACACCTTGGCGGGCGACGCCACGGAGGGAACCTTGCTCGACGCCGCCGAGACCCCCACCTTCGAACTGGTGGTCGTGTGCGTGCCCGACGACGAAGTATCACTGCGTGTGGTGCAGCAAATTCGCCAACGCAACACCACGGCGCGGATCCTGGTCCGCTGCCGCTACGCTTCGTCGGTGGGTAAGCTCCGCCGGGCTGGCGCCGACATGGCCGTCAGCGAAGAAGCCACTGCCTCGCTCGAGATGCTCGCGCGGATAAGCAAGATGGAGCGGCAATAAGCCACTTCGCGGTGTCGCTCGAAACGACACCCGCGTCGCGCCACCTGACATCTGCCGGATTTCTGCTGAAAAACAACCGGCGCAATCCCCGCCCAACAGCCGCTTCGCGGCAATCGGCCCGAAAGTTGCAACTTGCTCGGAAGTTGACCTGCCAACCAAGCGACATGCCGGGGGTTGCAACTCCATCATGGCTCATCTGCTCATTGTCGACGACGACCTCGGCGTTTCCTGGTCGCTGGCCAAATTGGCCGAACGAATGGGACTGGCGGCCGATACCGTTTCCACAGCGGAGGAGGCCTTCGTACGGCTCCAAGACGGGTCGCCCGACCTGGTGCTGCTCGATATCCGTCTGCCGAAAATGGACGGGCTCACGGCCATGCGGACCATTCACCGACTATCGGGCGATGTACCCATTATCGTGATGTCGGCTTTCAACGACCTGACTACCATCAAAACCGCCTACAGGCGGGGGGCTGCTGCTTTCCTGAAGAAACCCTTTACCATGGAGGAGGTGCGTTCGCTCATCCTGCGCACCCTGTGCCACCATCCCATTGACGAGCAGGAAACAGTGCCCCCACCCCACCAGCGAGCTTGAGTCGCTGTTCAGCAGCCGAGCAGCGACGGAATAGCGGCCGGGGGACTTGGCGAACAGCCTACGGATCCCCCTCGTCACACAGACTCCCCGAAGCCCTCGGTGAATTCTCCTACAGACCACACCACGCTTGACTCGCAGCCCGACGGCCCGTGGTCGTTCTGGTCGATCGCCGTCCCCGATCGACTCGGGCCCACGCTGGTGTCGGCCATCTTGCATATGGCTGCTATCATCCTGCTGGCAATTTTCACCCTGAAGGGGAGCGATTCGGGGGGAATCGAGCTCAGCATTCTGCCCACCGAAGAACTTGCCGACGAGCAATTCGACGAGTTGGATCTCGCCTCGTTCGATGCGGCCGAAATCGCCGCGCCCGAAGTGACCCTCGAGTTCGAACCGATCACACCGCCCACCGATGCCGAGGCGTTGGCCGCCATTTCCGATGACCTGTCGCTGTCGCCTGCGATGGATGGATCGCTGACGGACCTCACGGGCAACTCCGGCGGGCTGGCGCGGGGTGCAGGCAAGGCACGCACCAGCGTGTTTGGCCTGGCGGCCGAAGGCACCCGGTTCGTCTATCTGTTCGACCGCTCGGGGAGCATGAACTCCACGTTCCAAAGCTTTGAAAATGGCGTGCTGTTCCGCGAGATCACCCCCCTGATGTTGGCCAAGGAGGAAATGCTCCGCAGCCTCCAGCCGTTAACGCCCACCGACCAGTTTCAAATCGTGTTCTACAACCAACGGCCGATGTTGTTCGACAACGCCAGCAAGCTGCGGCGATTGATCCCCGCCTCGCCGCAGCGCAAGTCCGAGGCGCAACAGTTCGTGCTCAACGTCCCAGGCAACGGTACCACCAACCACGTCGCGGCGCTCGAGACGGGTATCGACCTGAAGCCCGACGTCATTTTCCTGATCACCGACGGCGAGGAGCAGGACGACCCCTCCGCCAACCGCATTCGCCGAATGATTCGCACCTGCCAGCAACAAGGCACGCAGGTTCACATCATTCACTTCAGCACCAAAGTCCGCCATAACTGCACGCTGCTGCCGCTGGCCGAACAAACGGGCGGAGCGCATCGGTTCATGAATCTCAGCTCAGTGGCTGGGCTATGACCGGTGGACGCGGGCGTAGAGTTCCGCGATGTTAGAGAGACCGCCGGACAAGACGCGAAGATCAACAATCGTCGCCCCTTGCAGTGCGAGCCGCAGGCAATCGAAACAGCTACGGCGCAATTCCGTACTTCCGCCACAGGTAAATCTTCACGTGATCGTTGTGACGCCCCTCCATGAACATCTGCTCCTCATGATGGCGTTCGCGCTGCGCCATCTCTTCCTGGTGGCGCCGCTCCGCGTCGGCACGGGCACGAGCTTCTTTGCGCATGGTCGACTCGCCCGCCACGACCTTGGCACGCGACATGTAGACACGCATATTCTTACCGATGGAGTACGCCTTCTTCCAATCATGGGCATGCACCGCCCGGTCATACTCACGTAGCAGGTGCTCGAGCGCTCGCATGTCGTCGCGTTCAGTTCGGTTCTGTGTGACGCCCTTCATCTCTTTGATCACATGGCGCACCTTGTCCCCAACTGCCTGATACCGCTCGGCAATAGTGGGCTCTCGACTGAAAGCAGCCGGGGCAGCATTCACCCCGCAGACCAACAACGCGATACAGCACACGCGAAGACCACTCATCAACTCAGACCCCCCAAGAACAGGTAAGAAACTTCCACCTCTTGCTGCAACTCGAACACTGCAACTCAACCCTATGCTACGGTATCCGGCAGGTCAAAACAGTTGTGAAGCGGAAGGCCTCTTGCCCCCCATAGTTTGCATGAGGAATCGCCAAACTCTCCGGCATCTACCCGGGCGTTGCCGTTATAAACATCAATTCCCGAAATGCACAGAAGGTAGCCCACTACACAGGTTTCGTACCTTGCGACGCACAACAAGACCGCCAACCAACAACTGGACGGCGGGCGCTGGGTTCACTGTCGCGGCGAGGAGACGGCTAGGGCGCGGCGTCGCCATAGCAGCACAGCGATCAACGGGAACATCAGCCACAATGTAGCCGGCTCCGGAACGGCCGCGGCCACCTGGCGGGGATCTCCCTGCTGGCCGAAGTGCTGTTTCCACACTTCGTAGTCGTAGTGGGTGACGAGGCCGTCGCCGGTCGCGTCGCCGGAAGTCCACGGTTCGACATAGGCCCCCAGGTGATTGCGCCAGACCACGTAGTCGGCCAGATCGACGATGTTGTCGAAATTGAAATCGCCCGGCGGGTTCATGGGAGGCAGCGTCACGTCGGCCGTCGGCCACTGCGAAATCTGCCGATCGTCGAAGATATCGTTAAGGGCCGAGTTGAGCGCGCCGGCCGTACTGGCCTTGTTGAACAGAATAACGAAGTTGATGCCATCGCCTCGCTGCGTGGCGTAGGTGCTGGTGCCAGTGTAACCGCCCGAGTGGGTCAATCGCCAGTTGCCCGGACCGAGGCGCGGCGCACCGATGTTGGTGCCAGCGATCTGGTAATTGTCGAGGAACTCGAGAATGGCCAACGGACTGGCCACCACGCCTCCCTGACCAATGCGGGCATCGACGTCGAAGCCGCCATAGGGGCGGGGCACCACCTGGACGGCGCTCTCATCGGGGTAGTAGACGTTGAAGGAGTAGCTGCCGGCGTGGTCGTAAAACGGCTCACGTGGATCCTGATCCTCGGCAAACGTTCGCCCATGCACCACCAGAGTGGGCTCCACGCTAATGGGCTCCAGCACTCGCTCGCGTATCACGTCGATGTGCGGCTGACCGGAGAGTTGCTCGCTGATCATGCCGAGCGTCATATAGCCAATGTTGGAGTAGGCATAGTCGGCGCCGGGGTCGAACTGCAGCGGCTGGCCGAGAATCCATTCGAGCGTGGCGTCGCGTCCCGGCGGATTAGCAATGCCCATATCGCTGGCGATTTGCCGTTCGCGGTAGGTGTGATCGCCAGCGATGCCGCGATCCCAACCTCCTCGGTGACGCAGCAGGTCAAGCGGGGTGATGTCGTTCAGGCGAGCATCGACGCCCGTACCAAATGGTTGGTGTGGCAGGATACCGTTACCCTGTCCCGTGATATCAAACACTTGGTCCGACAGGCTAAAGACTCCCGGCTGCACCAAGCTGCGGATGGCGGCGGCGGTGAGCGGTTTGGTGACACTCGCCAGCCGCATCATCGTGTTGATGGGCAGCGGCTCCGTGCGCGCGGCGTCTTGCCACCCGAAGGCGCGATGGTAAATGGGCGTGCCATTTCGCATCACGGCCACTACGCCGGCCCCCACGTCCCCGTCCTGCATCACATCGAGCACCGCCTGGTCGATGAGACTTAACTGCGGAACGCTTCGCCCCGCGATGGGAATGTCGTCTGCGCGAGCACCCGCTGCCCAAAACAAGCAGCCCATCCATACCAACAGGATCGACCGCCGCACAACTGAAGGATTCATGAAACCGCCTGAGCAAGACCGAACGAAGCGGGGGACCGTTGCCACAGAGCGGCGCGAAGAATGCACCGCGGTCCTTCAGGATACTGATGTCTTCCACTGCGGCGATGGGTGTTGCGCAAAAACGATGGATTTCCGTTCGAGGAGCGATCGGACGAACTGCGACCTCCACCAGACTCCTGTGTGTCAAGCATGCGTTGCAGGCAAGCTTGACCCGGTCGATCATTACCGGCTACTTTGGCTGCCAGGGGGCTTGGTGTGCCCTCGCTACGCACACGTATTGAAGGAGCGAACGATGCGGTGGACTACGATGACTCTTGCGCACGCGTGTGTGGCAGTTGGTGGAGTGGCCTTAGTAGGCGCATGTCAAGCAGAGCCACCCACGGTCGAGCAGGCAATCGCGGCGCACCGCCAGAATATCGAGAAGCTTCGCAGCTTGCACCTGCAGGCGACGATCACCACCGAGTGGACTGATTCCTTTCGCGACAACTATCGCCAGCAAGCAGATGCGACGGAACAGTTGCTCCAGAAGTTGGAGTCCGGGGAAGTCGACCTCGACGATAGTCCCCAACTAAAGTCGCTCGGCTACACCGTGCCCATGTTCATCGCCACACTGAACGATTCACTCGAGACCAGCCGGGCACTACAAGACAACGACCGCACGCAGAACCTGATCGAGGTTTTCACCAGCGGCAGCAACTACCAGGTGCGCACACCCTGGGAATCGACGGACGAGTACTGGAAGTTTCCCCAATCGGAACTGACACCCGCAAGCCTGGTTTCCGACTACGACAAAATGCACATCTTCTCGCGTACAGGCAACCTCGACTCTACGGGGCGTGTCTGGCAGGGGCTGTGGTCCGATGGTTCGCCGAAACCCGTTCAACTGCTGAAAGGACACTTCGATGAATTCAGCAACCAAAGACTGCCGCCTTATGCCTTGGGCGCGCATTGTCCCTGCAAAACCAGACACCCTATCGACGAGTTCTTCAAGGACCCCGAGCAGGAGTACCATCTCGTACGCGAGGAAACCGTCGGCGACCGCCAAGTGGTGGTGCTCGACGCGCTGGTGCCACACGACCACAAATCGAGCAAGTTGAATGAACAAGGAAAAGTGGTCTTCTACCAGGGGTTCGACTTCTATCGCGGCTGGCTCGACCTGTCGCGAGGCGGAGTGATCGTCAAGCTGCAATGGTGGTACGGCTCCGAAGGGATGGACCGTGAGAAGCGAGCGACCACCACGCCCAAAGGGACCGTGGTCTCCAGCAAGATTCGGCGGCTGGAAAGCGGTGCCTATTTCCCCACGGTGACCGTGGTGGAAACATACGGGGCCGACTTCTCGACTGACCAGGAAGCTCCCGCGAGCTACTCAGTCCACCAGCGTAGAACGTATGATTGCAAACTGGTCGAGTCGCCGATTGATCTGCCAGCCGACTTCTTCCAACCCAAATATCCTGTAGGTCAAACGTACTACGACGTCGAAACGAAAAACATTGTCGGGGCGTTGGATCCCAAACCTAGCGTGAAGCCCGGCGCGGTTGCCCCGCCGCTCGAGGGCCTGCATTGGCTGGACGGAAACGAGCATTCGCTGGAGGAATTACGCGGACATGTTGTAGTACTGGAGTTTTGGAGGCTTCGGAGCCGTCAATGCCGCGATACGGTGCCGGCGCTCAAAGAAGTCCAACAACACTATAGCGGGCGACCAGTGACGTTCATCGCCATTCACACGGCCGAGGCGGACACTGAACAAACGGCTAAAGCAATTGAGCAATTCGGGTCCGACCAAGATTGGAAATATTTGCAGGCGATCGATGCGGGAACCATGCAGTACAACTCGGAAGTGGCCAATGCCTACGGGGTGAGCGAGTACCCCGCCCATATCGTCATAGGACCTGATGGCGGCGTCGTCTACAACAGCAATGTACCACCACTGGGCTTGGAAGATCTCGTCGGCAGACCTTGTGAGGATATAACGCCAGAGGACGAACAGCGATTTCAGGCGTACGTGCAGGCCGAATTCTCGGCCGCCAATATCGATTGGCCCGAAGACGAAGAACTCTCTCTCGAGGAACAAATCAGGCGATTCAACAAACTGCTGGTCTATAAGTTGAACAAACAGATTGATGCAGCGCTAAGCACTGCAAAGGGCAACAGAACTGACTAGCTACACCATCAGCTCCGCACCTTGCGGCGCCGAGTGAACTCGCATGCTGGCGTGGGCGACGGAACGCCCTTAACCAGTGTTGGCCCCCCTCCAGCCAAGGCGTGGTATCCGATGCTCGCGGACGGAATCTCTCTCTCAAGGACGAGCATCATGAAGTTCACGACTTGGCTAGGCGATGAAGTGCGCGGCGGCACAACATTCAAGCCCTAAAGCCACTTCTATCTACGACTTCTTGGAATGCGATTTAGGGCTATTGAGCAAGCGGACTACGCACCATTTTCTTAGAATTCCTTTCGAAATCCGCGCGGTCCGATTGCGGTCTAGGTCACACTCCGGCTGGTGGATAATTGCCTCCTCGACCGCGGAACTCTCGTCCACCTGACCCAGGGTAGCGTTTGGGCTCGTTCCTCGCCCGCACGCAACCCTGGGCTACGGTGACAGAACCCCCTTCGGGGTAGAGGAGGGTGGCCTCGCACCTCTCTTTGCGATCTCTGTGCACTCTGTGGTTCTTAAATCCGTGTCCGTTCGTGTGTATCTGTGGCTACAACAAAGCAGCGAGTGTAAAAAGTTTGCTGTTGAAACCGCTCGTGCGTTTGGTCCAATAGAAACGCGGGATTCTGTACTCACCGCGGATCTTTGGCAACTTCGTGTTCAGTGTTCGTGGCAGCCGGTTTCGTAGACGATTTCCCAGGGGCATTTCGCTCACTCGCGGAGCGAGTGGCCACTATCAAGGTTTTGTCGCACCTGCGCGCAACAACTCGCGGCACTACCGGCAGGCCGAATTCCTCAACGCGTTCACAGGACACGACTTACGCGATTCGCCCTGAGCAGCGCCGCGGGAGTTTTGTCGCAGTGAATCGTTTTGCCGCGCATCTGCGGCATAACTTCGGCATTACTCCAGTGGTAAGTCTGCTGGCTCACACCATCAGCTCCGCCCCTTGCGGGCCGGAGTGAACTCGCAGCCCTGCATCACCTCCGCCGCTATTGAGTTCGGTGAAGCGAGTGCGGAGGCGGGCCCACAGGTCGGTCCAGACATACAGGCGAACCATGGTCAACACTACCACCAGTAGTAGACCGGCCAGCAGACGACTCGGCCGCGTGGAAGTGAACACACCTCCGGTACCCACGGCCGGCAGGGCCTCGGGGGCCACGGGCAGCCCGTGGGCTTTGGCCAACGACACCGCGTTGGCAAGATTGATGGTCGGAATACCCTGGATCGAGTATCGCGAAGCGACGCAGTCGACCGCTTCGGCATCGGCCGGAGCATCAAGCGTCAATCCGCCACCGAACGTCTGGCGACCTGCGGAACCGTGGATCGAGGCAGCCCCGCCACCGACGTTCACGTAGGCAGCGATCGGTCGACCCGCCGCGGCGGTTTGATAGTGACTCATTCGCAGTGCGATGGAATCGTTGAGCGTCTCGGGCTCGAGCTGCTCGACATTGCTACGTTCGAGCGAGGCGGCCAGCAGTGCTTGCGACTCGTCCGACATACCTCGGGCGCGATCGCCAAAACCACCCAGGGTAGCCGCTGATGTGCGGAACGAGATGATCCCCTGGTCGTACAACACACGTTCCATGTCGAGCCACAGCAGTTCGGGCTGGTTGGCGCCAAACTGCGACGAAGCAGCCGAGTGGATGACGATGGGTTCGGCGCCAATCGCTTCGATAGCGGCGAACAGTGCTGTATTAAGGGCGGGGAACGACCCGGTGCAGCCCACTGCCACCAGGTCGCCCTCGCTCACCCCTGCTTGCTGCAGCAGTTCCACCGCCACTGCAGCAAAATTTGGATTCACGCTAGTCTGCTTCGCTTCGAGATGTCCCGGCAGACTGGTCACAGGAGTCATCGCACCGCCGATCATGCCCGACTCGGTGGGGTCGAACCTGCGATCGATATCGAGTCCGCGCTCCAAGCGGGCTTCACGAATGGCTTTCATGCCCCGGTCGGCCAGTTCAGCGGCCAGGAACTTGGTTTGGACATCGCCATGGTGCGTGGTGCAGGGAAAATGCTCGATGAGGAGCGTTCCCCCCACGGCCACCAGGCCAATGGCAAATAGGGCGGCTTTGGAGATTTTCTGAGGTCGCCAGTAAACACGTTTCATAGGAGCACCTCCATGCCGATCACAAGCAGAGCAAGCCGGACCACAGCCGAAGCGGTAAGCACGGTACCAAGCGTTTCAAACAATCCCTGTCGATCGAACCAGAGGGCGATCAAACCGGGAACGATATAGCCAATCACCGCGATGGCGGTGTCGGCCGTGGCGGAGCTGGTCATGCCCATCGCCGGCATGGCCAGCAACAGTCGCACGACATGCCCGATGACAAATCCAGTCAGGAGCATCAGCACGATTCGACGACGCCCATAGATGATGGAGAACTTGGAAACCTGATGAACAATCAGGTAGGTCACCAGCGACACCAACAGCGTGAGCACGATGTCCATGGGGCGGTGAAAGTTCAGCGCGAAGTAGCCTGGCACAATCATGCCGCCCGCGGCCAGCCCGAATGCCTCGGTAAACAACAGGCTGACCACCAGACCAAGTCCGATGGCAACAGTAAGGGGATCCATTAAGCGGCCTCCGCGTAGCAGGGGGTGGAGCGGCGCGACTGATTGCCGCGGGAACGGAAGTAATCGATGATCTGCATGCCAGGGCCGGCGATGTTGCCCATGCCCATGACCATGGCGCTGGTATTGGCCTGCTGTTCGATGTTCTTGATCACGTTTTCGGTGGGCAGTCGTTCGGCACTCAACAGCCGACCGGGGTTCATGCCATTGGCCAGCGCCCGGCGGGCAAAGACGTCCGTGGCCGAACCAACCAGCACGTAGCGGTCGGCCGGTTGCCACTTGAGACAGGCATCGGCCAGTTGAATGGAGCGATCGGTGCGATCGGCCCGGCAGTTGAACAGGGCCACTCGTTGATCGAATGCGGTGAAGCGTCCCACCACCATGTTCCAGTTCTGACCAGTCGACTCGGGATCGTTCGCCGCAAAGCCATTGACGAAAGCAATTTCCTTTTCATGCTCACGCACCGAGTACATCTGCAGCACACCAGCGTCGGGCGTGGCGTTCCACATTCCCTCGAGCGCCGTTTGCCGTGGCACGCCCAGGTCTTGGCAAACCTTCAGCGCGAGCGCCACGTTGTCGGGATGTTCGATGTGGGCAAATCCGGAGAGGTCGCTCCAGGTGACAGCCGCCACTTCTTCGTCGCCAATCGAGTTGACCTCGGAGCCACGATCGCGGGCCGCCATGTCGAACACCCCCAGGTGGTCTTGTTCGGCGGTGTAGAACTTGCCTCGCACCGGCATCGTTCCCGCCATCGCCCGGGCGACGTCCACCTCGGTGGGCCCCATCACGTCGAGGTGATCGGCCCGGGCGTTGGTTACCACCCCGTGTGTGCTCTTGACGATCTTCATCTCGCACACGCTCTGCAGTTGAGGGTTGAGCGCCATGCACTCGATGACGAGCGCCTGTGCCTGGCAAGCCGCTGCAGCGCGAACGACGCGAAGTTGTTCGATGATGTTCGACCGCGAAGGTCGGTAGACCGGGTACTCGGTGCCATCGGGAAAGATCATCCGCGGTACGGTGCCGGTGGTCTTGGCACACGTGGCAATGCCACCGGCTCGCAGGCCGGCTGCGATCAACCGTGTAACGCTGCTTTTGCCGCGTGTGCCGTTCACATGAATGCGGTAGGAGATCTTCCGCAATAGGCGATTGTGCAGATGCGATTCCAGGGCACCCAACCCCGAAAGCAATGCCGATGCTCCGGCCAGAACGAGAGCGCCGTCCATAATGGCTTCCTCCGTGAAGTAGGGCCAAGCGAACTGTAGAGACGCTTGGCTCACCGCGTGTGTGTCGCCGTGTCACCCGATCCGTGGGTGCAAGCACTTGGTGCGACGCCAAACGGAAAAGCAAACAGGATGCCAAAACGAAGAAGGCGAACGGAAAAAGGAAAAAGTAACCTGGCGACGGCCACTCGGCGTTGCCGAAACGTACAGTTTGTAGCGGTCTGGTAAGCTTCGACGGCCTCCTCGGGACCGAGATTGCACCAACTCGTCTCACCGGGCAAATCGGGCGAAGCCTGTCGACTGGTAAGAATTGCAAACCACGAGAACCTGCCTTACAACCGGGGCAGCCACCCGCTAGATAGCACACCCGCCCTGCCTCACGATGCCTGCGCCATGCCACTGAGCCAAGAACAATGGATTGAAGCCCTTTCACTCGCGCCGCATCCCGAGGGTGGC
Source organism: Aeoliella straminimaris (assembly GCF_024054565.1). GTDB lineage: Bacteria > Planctomycetota > Planctomycetia > Pirellulales > Lacipirellulaceae > Aeoliella > Aeoliella straminimaris. The sequence continues at coordinate 19,770 of NZ_JAMXLR010000095.1, read as the reverse complement.
TGGTTTCGAGAGGCTTACCGCGCCAGCGAATCGATCCCTCGAGATGCACTGCCCGAGCGGTTTACTGGCGAGCGGTCTTTCTCCACGTCCATCTACTACTTATTGGGTCCGGGCGACTTTTCGGCACTGCATCGCATCCGCCAGGACGAGTTGTGGCATTTCTACGATGGCTCGCCGCTGCTGGTCGAGGTGATTCATCCGGACGGTCGGGCGGAACAGTTGAAAATGGGCCGAGATTTATCCGCTGGGCAAACCCCAATGGGGGTCGTGCCCGCTGGCAGTTGGTTTGGTGCGCACGTCGCCACCGAGGACGGTTACAGCCTGGTGGGCTGCACCGTGGCACCGGGATTCGACTTCGAAGACTTCGAAATGCCATCACGAGCAGAACTGCTTGAGCAATTTCCCAGCCATCGGAAGTTGATCGAACGCCTGACTCGATGACAAAACCGCAGAAAGCGGAGCATTTCTCGCTTCAGCAGCGGCTGCCATCGGCAAGCTGGTCCGTTCTGCCGGCGCGTACCGATTTTTCTATCTCGCGAACCGGCCACGACTTACGTTGCCACGCATTCAAGCGTCTTTTTTGCGTTTCGCGCGCAAAAACCTCTTGGTCAGTCCGGTAGGGCTGTGAGACCACCGCTGTGGGCGGTTGTCCGCAGCCGCCACGATGAAGCCAGGGACGCGTTTTGAAGACGAAAACTCTCGCCTCCGTATCGCAAATCGGCACCATGCCAAGACTCATGGGGTGCGCCTGCTTGGCAGCAGCGGCAGTGAGTCTTGGTCCGCTGGCTGGCGCCGCCGAGTTGGCTATTCCCAACGGCGACTTCGAAACGGGCAGACCTGGTGAGGGACCGCCTAGCAGTTGGACCGTTGTTGAAGCCCCTTTGTACATCACAGCGGGGCAGGGGCTCAGCGGACCAGATCCTACGGCTGCCTACAGCGGCAACAACTTTCTTACGGCCAGTCGCTTTGCACCGAATCCCGATGCGCCGTTCCCCGCGAACCAGAGAATGGGCATCTACCAGACCATCGATCTAACGCCCCACGCTGCGAAGATCGATATGGGCAACCGAGCCGTGATGCTGAAGTTCGCCTACAACGACGCCGACAACGGGGACAATGGGGTCGTCACGATTGAGTTTCTCGACGAATTCGCCAACCGAGTCGGCTTTGGCGACTTGTTCGAGACCGACTCCGCCCAGACCGGCGCGGGCAACTGGTCGGTTGGCTCCGTTTATGCTCGGGCTCCCGCGGGAGCCCGGCAGATGGTCGTCTCCATCGCTGGCGAGCGAAACCCCGGGGCCGGGGGAACCGTCCGCAATGTAAGCTTTGACGCTTTCGCTGCCGAACTAACGGAGGCCAGCGCCAGCGGGCCTCCGCGCAACGTCGTGCATGGCAATCTGGTGATGTTCGATCCCAACGGAGCTTGGAGTTGGTACCAGGACGAGCGTGCGATTGTCGCCGCCGACGGAACCAAGCTGGTTGTGGGCGGGGTAGGCAACTCTCGCGGGTTCGGAGGCGATACAGCCAACAGCGACGTCAAATCCACAATCTTCGACATCGCCACCGGCAGTCGTACCACAACCATTCTGCACGATCGGCTATACAGCCACAGCGGCGGCGACGATCACAATACGGCCGCCTTCTTGGAACTGCCCAGCGGCAACATTCTGGCCATGTACAGTGGTCACAACAACGTCAATGGTTCGGCCAGCTATCGTAGCTTCTATCGCATCTACGATGCGGAGACCGAGTCCTGGGGAACGGAGTCGGTCTTCAATTGGAATACGGAGGCCCCCGGCGGTTCGAATTTCCCAACCACCTACTCCAATCTGTTCTTTCTTCTTAACGAGGGCACGCGGCAGGGCCGAATCATCAACATCGCCCGCTCGCACGATCGCAGTCCGAACTTCATGTATTCCGACGACGAAGGGGAGAGTTGGCAGTATGGCGGTCAGTTGACCACAACGTCCAACGTGGGTTACGTGAACGGCTACTTCAAGTACGTGGCCACCGGCGACGACCGCATCGACTTCATCGCCACCGAACACCACCCGCGCGACTTCAACACCAGCCTTTATCACGGGTACATCGAAGACGGCAAGATCTACAACTCGGCCAGCACAGAACTCGACGGCAGCATCTACGACCGCCAAGACTTGCCCGCCCCTAATCAGTTCACGCCGGTGTTTCAGGCCAACACCGTGGTGGATGGGCAAGTCATGACTCGTGTTTGGAATACGGACGTCCAGAGCTACGGCGACGGCACCATCGCGGCGTTGTTCAAAGCCCGCGCCGCGCCTTACAGCAGTAACGCCAATGTCGACAAGGACGACCATCGCATGTTCTATGGTCGATTCGACGGCACCGATTGGACCTACACCGAGTTAGGGCGTGCTGGCGAGAACCTCTATCCGAACGAGCAGGACTATACCGGCCTGGGGGCTCTGCATCCTTCGAATCCCGACGTGCTCTACGTGTCGACAGAATTCAACCCGGAGACCGACGAATACCTTGGCGTGCACGAAATCTTCAAGGGCACCACCAGCGACCACGGTGCAACCTGGTCGTGGACTGCCATCACGGAGAATTCTACTCACGACAACTTACGTCCCTTGATACCCAAGTGGGGCGAGAATAACACGGCACTCATCTGGTTCCGCGGTGACTACTACACGCAGGGCTACTTCGATGCCGCGGTAGTGGGCATCGTCGACCAGGCTGCGGTGAGCACATCGCCGGTCAGGTACTTCGATGCTGGGACTGACAACACGACCTTTGCCGACGGGCAGCCGCTGCAAACGTCGGCGACTACTGAGATGGACGGACCGCAAGACAATCTTTGGCATCTTCGCACCGGGATTGGCAACGATGGCGACGTACTGACGTCGAATGAATCGGGCAGCGAGGACGCCGCCACCTTGAAGACGACGATCTCCGATTTGGAAGCGGGTACGTACGAAGTGTTCGCCTACTTCTGGGCGGACAACAGTCAGGACTGGATGCTGCAAGCAGGTTTCACGGCGGACAACATGCTGGCGTTCCGCAGTCGCGGGTCCCAAATGGCCGATCCAGCGCAGTTCGAGCAGATAGACACGGTCACGGCCCAGGGAGGCGACGTGCAAATGTATCGCGTTTACGTCGGTCGGCAGACATTGGCGGCCAATGGTTCGATCGACGTCTTCGTCGACGACTGGTCGACTTCGAAATTTACTGAGCGAACGTGGTACGACGGGGTCGGAGTGGCTCGCGTCTCTACGGCGCCGGTACCAGAGCCCGCTTCGGTGACGCTCTACCTGACTGCCTTTGCACAAGTGCTACGAAAGCTCGGAGCGAGCAGATTTGCGCATCCGGCCTTCGATAGTTCACCAGACCAGGCATCGCCGGTGTGCGACACCGCGCAATAGCTTCCCCAACATTGTCATCGCGCAAACCAGACCACCAAATTGCGCAAACCTAGAACAACAAACGTTTTTTTGATCACCGAACATTGCGAGTTCTGTTAGTTTGACCCCCGTGTGCGAAACGAATCAAGAAAGTTTCCAAATTCGCGCGCTAAAATCACTGCCCCAATCCGGTAAGCAGTGAGGGGAAAAGACAACAGGCGATTGCAGGCGATCACCTTGGCCAATTGGCCGCTAACATTCGACTGACAGGAGAGCCGCACCGCAGGGTACTGGGCAGCATCCTGCGGTGCGACAATCCGCTTTCGCCCATGACCAATTCGTCCTTCGATGACCAAGCTGAATTTGTAAGATTGCTCAGCCGCCACTCGAGCCAGATCTACGGCTTCATTTTGATGCTGTCGGTTACGCACGCGGACGCTGACGACATCTTTCAAGATACAAGCGTCGTGCTGTGGAAGAAGTTCCATACCTACGAACGTGGAACGAGCTTTCGCGCCTGGGCTTGCAAGATCGCCTACTACGAAGTTCTCGAGCTCAGGCGCAATAGCAGTCGGATGACCTATCTGTCCGACACCGCGCTGACGGCTCTGGCGACTGACGCACTGGTGCTGCTACAGCAGGAAGACGAGCGCAAAGAGTCGCTGGCCGATTGCCTAGGCAAACTGGCCGCTCACGATCGCCAGTTAATCGAAGAAAAGTATTTCGTGCACCTGAGCACCGAAGAGATTGCCAAACGCTCTTCCAAATCCATTTATGCCGTTTACAGGGCCTTGAGTCGAGTGCATGGACTTCTGCTGCAATGCATGCGTCGGAGTCTCGATACATCGGAAGGAGCGGTCTCCACATGACCGATAGCCGACGCAATTTCGAATTTATACGACTGTGGTTCGCTGCAAAGGAAGGCGACGCGGACGCGGAGCAGCTGCGCCGACTCAACGAGTGGCTGGAGAACGACCCCCAAGCTCGGAAGATTATTTTCGAAGTCAGCCAGCACCAAGGCTGGCTGGCATGGCATGGAATCTCCTCGCCGGGTGCAGCGATTCCCGTGCTGGACGATTCCAAACGCACGGCCGAGGTACTGAACGGACAGGTTCCGGCCGATGGGCAGCCCTCTGCCACACGAGCATCGCAGTCGCCCCAGGTGGTTTCTCCGCTACGGCGGCTGGCAGATCAACTGCGGACGACGAATGTACCGCTACTTTCGTTCCGCATGGCAGCTCTCGTCGGTTTTGTCTTCTTGCTGGCGTCGCTTACCCGCTGGGGTAGCACGCCGGAAGTCAACCTGATGGCAACCGACCCTCCTGTAGTGGATCTACCCGTGCAAGCGAATGTTCTCACGCTCACTCCTTGTCTGTGGAACGACTCCGAGAAGCAGGTACAGACCAATAACCGGCAATTCACTGAGGGCGACGCCGTTAAATTGCTGGAAGGGGTTGCCGAGTTAAGTGTCACGCTGGCGTCCGGTCCGGTCGACTTGCAGGTCGAAGGCCCCGTTTCCTTTGTGCTCGGCAACCAGGGAATCACCAACCTGCAGTACGGTAAGATTACCGTCGACAATCACTCGGCAAACACCAGTAGCTTCGTCGTCGAAACTTCGCTGGGGCGAGTGCTCGCCAGTCCAGGCTCCGAGGTTGGCATCTCCGCTTTTGGTAGCCTGCTCGAGATCCACGCCTTCCAGGGCTCCGCCATTCTCGACTCGCCATGGCTGGTATCCGATTCGGGCGAGTTGACCTCTCGGCCCATCACCACGCATCGTGCCCTGCGAGTTGCTCAGCGTGCGGGCACCGGGTTCAAGTTCACCGAGATGGACGCCGATCGCTCCCTGTTCACACCGCAACGCTCGCTGCAAGCCAGCTACCTGGACGTCCACCCCGACTATGTCGCAACCGTCATGGATACTGAGCCCGTCGCCTATTGGAGGTTTGAAGGCTCCACGGACCAAATCGTGAAGAACGAAATGGGGGGCGGTTTTGATGGCACGCTGATGGGCGACTATCGCTGGGTCGGCCCCGAACATAGCCGCTCCATTCAGTTCGGTGTGTTGCCGCATCCCGGCATGATGCGTGTGCGCGACAACTGGGACAAGGTGCTGGAAAGCAACTTCGCCTACGAAATGTGGATTCGTCCGAGCCACTACCACCACGGAACCATGGTCAGCTTCGCAGGCCCCTTCAACTGGGACTACAAGAAGAACCCACTGGGAATTTGCGTCGAAACCATGGGAGGCTGGGGCGACGGCGCACGCACCAACCGTCTTCGGTTCCTGGTACGTGCTCCGCTGGGCCACCTGGTGAATAGTTCAATCTACTCCGAACGGATTTACTCGCCTCAGAACTGGCAGCATGTTGTCGCCCAACGGGATGGCGCCATGCTCGAGCTCTACCTCGATGGCGAGTTGGTCCAGTCCCGGCCCGGCAAACCCGACACACCGCCCGGCTTGGAATTGATCGTCGGCAAGCTCTACACCGACGAAGTGTATCGACCTTACAGCGGTTGCGTCGACGAGTTGTCGATCTACGATCGCGAGCTTTCGGCTTCTGAGATTCGCGCGCATTACCAGGCGATGCATTTAGAAAAACACGACTCACCTGACACTTAATCAGTCTTTATCAAGCTCTTCTCGCAATTCGCAGAACGAGTGGCTACTAGTCCAAATGGCTAATCCCACGGGGCAATTGGAGATCTCCCACATGGCTGTAACGAGAAACACTTCCTGGCAAGAGCGTACTCGGCAAGGTTTCACCTTGGTCGAGTTGCTGGTAGTCATCGCCATCATCGGCATCTTGGTGGCCCTGCTACTGCCGGCCGTTCAAGCGGCTCGCGAGGCAGCCCGGCGGACCCAGTGCGTGAACAACCTGAAGCAAATTGGACTCGCCGTAATGAACTACGAGTCCACGTATAAAGAACTTCCCCCAGCTTCGCTGGGATGCGATGGTTCCAGCTGGGGTCCCTGCACTGGGTTGCCGGAGAACGAGCGCAGTATGGCCAGCATGTTTCTGCTGATCCTGCCGTTCATGGAACAACAGGCTTTGTACGATTCCTTCGACCTCGAATCGGGCAATATCTGGACCACCAGTGGCAGCTCCTGGGACCGGGCTTGGCTCAACTCGCCCAACAAGGCGCAAGGTGTGGCGACTGTGATCGAGGCCTATCGCTGCCCCAGCACGACTGGACGGGCCGTGATGGAACACAGCTACATCACCCACGGTGGAGCCTATGTCCAATCAGCCCAGGGCAACTACGCGGCGGTCCACGGGTCGATGGGGACCACGGGCTACGATTTCTCGGGCGCTGGCCCCGGCAACCCGATCCATGCTCAACTAAAGCTGGAGAATACGGGCCCCTTTGTCTATCTAGTCGGCCGCAAGACCCGGCGTATCGTCGACGGCATGAGCGAAACCCTTTTCGTCGGCGAAGTCGATACCCGTCCCGTCGACCGTGGCACCCTTAAGGCTTCGATGCAGTCGCTGAGCGATCGTGAGATTGAAAACCTCTCGACGAATGCATGGTCTTTCACCCTGCGTCATTGCGACAGCCTTCGCAATACGTTCAACCCGCTGAACACTCCACAAGGCCAAGGAGTTACGCTTCCCACGAGCCTCAGCGGGCCTGCCGGCAACGGAGCTTTTGGTAGCGAACACCCGGGCGGAGCGAGCTTTGTCTATGGCGATGGTCGCGTCGACTTCCTGACCGACGACATCGACTCTGCGGTCTATTGGGTGCAGTCGACTATCGCCTACAACGATTTGCCGGGCTCATTACCGGTCAACTCGGGTGGTGGTTCGGGGGGTCCCGTGCGGTAGCGCAACCACCAGCCATCTCAGCACGAATCGACCGTGATTTTCAGCAATTCCTTTGGATCCACGCTCAGACTATGGACTTATTTCGTTTGTTAATGCTCTGCCTGCTGGTTACCGTCGCCGGTTGTGGCGAGTCGGGACCCAAAGTCGTGCCAGTCGCCGGCAAGGTGCTCATCGATGGCGAACCACTCGACTACGGGTACATACGATTTGTCCCCAAACAGGGCAGGGCCTCCAGCGCCGAGCTGGAATCCGATGGCAGTTTCGAACTCCGCTATTCTCCCGACAAGATGGGAGCCGTGCTCGGATCGCATCGCGTTGAAGTGGCTGCCAACGAAACACTTGGCCCAACCAAAGTTGTCTGGCATGCCCCCAAGAAGTATGCCTCGATCGGCACCTCAGGGCTGTCCCAAGACATTGCTGGCCCGCAGGAAGACCTCGTCATCGAACTTGACTGGGGTGGGCAAAAAGGGCCCCTCGAGGAAGTCTTCAAAGGCAGCTCCTCGTTTTGAAGTTTCTAGTTCAACACCACAGGCAAACACTAGCTTCGTTCTCACTACTGTCAGATACCCGGTTCAGATTACTTCAACCATTGACCAGGATCGCTTCTTATGTCACGCCTACTCTCTGCCACTCCCCTGTCGCGGGGCGTCGCTGTTTTACTTTTCACCCTCTGGGCCCACCAGGCTCAAGCTTTGATCACCTACGTCGATGCCACCGAAGGTCCTAGCGGCAATACAACGCTGCTGGATGGCACTGAGTGGAACGCCCAACAAGCAAACTCCATCGGTGCACTCGATAACGAGTGGCAGCTGCGAGGATTTGCCAACAACGGAACGGTATACGGAGCGAGTGTTGTCTCTGGCTGGTCCACTGGCGACCCTACAGAGAACGCACACATGCTGCGAACCACGATTACGGGTCTTACTCCGGGAACTCCATATGACATCTATGGTTACTTTTGGAGTGGAAGTGACTGGCGTTTGGAGGGCACGATAGACCCTGCAAACATTAACGACAACGGAACGCCGGGTAACATTCTCGACGATTTCCTCCCCGAAGATCCGGCCTATACCTTCACCCGGTTGGCCGGAATACCGAATACGACCCAAGCGTTTCCGTCGGACGCGAACCGCTTTAACGACGAAGTCATGGTTGTCGACGACACCCGCTTGATGTACCAAGCTCCCTTCGGAATGACCACCGCAGATAATAATGGTGAAATCCATGTGTACATCGACGATTGGGAGAACGACGCCAACCAGCGCACTTGGTACGACGGTGTGGGGTACGAAGAAGTGGGAGTCCCGACTTTGACAATCGATCGCGCGACTGGAGAAATGGTCTACACGTCGCTTACCCCCCGAGACATTTTGGGGTACTCCATTAAGTCCCCTGCTGGCACACTCACCCAAGATGGCTGGACCACGATTACGGATGCCTACGACGCAACCGCAACTGGCGATAACGTCGGCCTCGTCGACGCGGATGACTCGTGGTCCGTTCTTTCGGAGGCGAGCAGCACCACCGATTTGAGTGAAGCCGAATTGAACCTTAGTGGTACCCGAGACGGGGGTACGCTTCCAGCCGACGTCGCTATCAGCTTTGGTACAGCCTGGGAGTTGTACTTCGTTGAAGACGTCACGATGGATCTGCTACTCAACGACGGTCAGGGAACCGTAGAGCCGGTAAAGGTAGAATTTGTTGGCAACGGTGGTCTGGCATTTGCGGAAGGCGACTTGAACTTCGATGGCAGCGTTGGCCCCGAAGACTATTCCATCTTCCTGGCGTCGCTATTCAGCCCCATTTCGGGTTCCATGGCCGAGGCCTATGCCTCGGGTGATTTCAACCAGGACATCGCCGTCGACTTCGACGACCTCCAAGCCTTTCGCGAAGTCTACGATATCGCCAATGGAGCGGGTGCGTTCCAGGCCATGGTTACAGGGGTAGCGGTTCCCGAACCAACATCGGGCTTCGTCTTCATCTCCGCCATTTTGGGATGTCTGGCGCTGAGGTGTCGACGTATCCCTCTGGCATTGCTGGCAATCTGCCTTACCGTGGCCAGCAGTTCTGCCCTGGCGAAGATCACCTACGTTGACGCGGTGCCCAACGACGTTGACGGAGCTGTGAACATGGGAGTGAACACCACTCGGTACGACGGCAGCGCCTGGTCTGCAACGGCAGCAAATGCAGCCGATGGCCTATACCGTTTCCGAGAAAGTGGCAGCTGGGGCAACAACGGCATCTACGAAACGAACGCGGCTGGGCCAGAGGACTCGCCAATTCTCATTACGACGGTCGAAGGGCTCAATCCCGACGAACAGTACTTCACGTACGGTTTCTTCTGGTCGAACCCAAGTCAGAACTGGCGGCTGAAGATCACTCACGACCCATCCTACATCGACGACAATGGCACACCCGGAGACTTACTGGACGACTTCATCGTGAATGAACCAATCGCTTCCTTTAGTGCAGCAGGTTCTCCTACCTCAACCCAGGGCCCGCAGATCGACGCTTCAGCGTTCGAGGGTACTGTTGTTGTTGGCAGTAATCCTGCAATGTATGCGGCAGAGCTGGGTCTCCATTCGCCCAACGCCAACGGCGAACTGATCTTCTATGTGGATGACTTGGAAAATCAATCTTCGGGACCTACCCGCACTTGGTTTGACGGCGTTGGCTACGAGGAGTTGATAGACCTTACGCTGGAAGTCAATTCGGTAACCGGCAACGCCCGCATCTTAAACGACAGCGGCTCTTCTGTGGATCTGAGCTATTACAAGATCACCAGCAGTAATCTCGAATTGAATCCTGCCGGCTGGTCAACTTTGGACATGCAGAACTTGGGAGCTGTAGATGGCGATGATCCCGGAACGGATGCTGGCGATTCCGAGTTAGAAGGTTGGGACATGGCCGGAGGCAGTGGCTCAGGATTGCTCGCTGAAGTCAACTTCCTTGGCAGTACACCTTTGGGAAGTCAGTCCCTCTACACTCTGGGACAGGCGTTTATGCCCGGCGTGACCTCTGGAGTAACCTTCGAGTACGAATCGAACCAAGGTCTCATTACCGGCAACGTCGTGTTCGTGGACGAAGTCGACTTGCCAGGAGACTACGACAACAACGGAACTGTGGAGATGGATGACTACCTGACTTGGAAAGCCGACTTTGGCCAGACTGGCCTGGACCTCGACTCCGATGGCAGCGGCGATGGCGTCGTAGATATTGCAGACTACGTCGTGTGGCGCAATAACCTGGGGGCAAGCTTGCCACCGGGGGCGGTTGCAGCAGCGTCCGTTCCCGAACCTGCTACGTGGTTGGCCGCCGTGATGTGCCTGGCAGCCGTGTGCCTGAAGAGAGTACGTCTACAGAGGGTTCCAGCCCTATTGTCGCTGGCTACCTTGCTGGGCGCTGGCCTGTTTACCGCGGACCGGGCAGCAGCCGACTACACGCTCGACCGCCAATACCTGATGGGCGATGACAGCCTGGAGGGAGGCAGCCCCGGCACCGTTGTCGGAACCATGAACACCGGAGCTTTGGCCGCGGGCAATTCGGCCGATACGTTCGGGCCGGTAAGTGGCTCCTTCCTGGATGTGACTGTCGGAGGTACGCCAGAATATGTCGACGTCGACACCATCGGAGGCGGTCGACCATTGACGAGCGTGGCCAACTCGCACGGGATCGTCTTCGACGGCACGGGAGACTACCTCGACGGTGTTCCGCTTAATCGCCCGGACGAGCTTGCTCTGATCCTGGCCACCTCCACCAACCCGACTACCTATCCTATTAACTACGACGGGATCATGGGGCGAGGGATGCAGATGTGGGTCTATCCCGACCAAGCTGGCATCGATGCCGGTGGCTTTCAGTCCATCGTGTCCGACTCCATTTACGCTGGTGGCCCAGCCATTGACGAGAATGGTAATTGGAGCCAGATGAACAGTCGCCACTTCGCCAACATTACGACAGGCCCCGAAGCAATGGTTCCAGTCGTTGGCGACACTTGGTATCACGTCATGCAACACATCTACCTCGATGGAACGCCAGGAGCTCCTAAGGTCATCGCCGGCGGCGCGCCCTACGAATTCACGTCCGTAATGTACGTCGACGGTATTGCGGTGTCGGCAAACAACGACACCCAGACATTCACCCGGGAGTACCAGGATGGTCCTCCCCTGGTGGTCGTCAACAATTCGCAGCCCGACTACGACCACCGCCTGGTGATTGGTGGATCCGAGTTGCCCAATTCGGATACGGACGGCCCCACGCTGTACGGCAACTTCTTCGATGGCGTGATCGACGACTTGGAAATGTATGTCTACGGCAACAACGAAATGGGCACTCCCGGTGACCGCACGGATGGCGAGGACTGGGGAACCTTCGACCTATTCTCCGACAATGCGTGGATCGCCAACGAGATCGCCACCAATCCGTCCCTCGCTGGGACGCTGGAGAACGGCGATCTCGACCTTGACGGGGACATCGACGCCGACGACATCAGCGCTTTTATTGATGGTTGGTTGAGCCGCAAGGTATTCGAAGGTGCTCACCGCACAGCCACCGTGGGCGACTGGGAAACCTGGACCTGGGGTGATATGGATCACGATGGTGAAGTCTATCTCACGGATCTGTACCTAATGCACGAAGCATTGCAGGGTACGGCATTCGGCGGATTCAATGTCGGCTGGTTGGATGGTGCCCCCATCCAGGTTCCTGAACCGGCAACCTGCGTGTTGCTTTCCGTCGGAATCCTGGCAATCGGTGGTGCTCGCATGCGACGCAAGAACCGCTAGCACAAGGCCGATGCTCCCGCTGCATTTGCGGCAGGCAATTTCCCTGCCCTCGGGAGAAGTGCGCCGTGACTTTCGGACTGGAATGAGGTTTCGTGATTCAGTCGACAATGCAGGAAAGTGGTGATAAACGCGTGAGTGGAAGGATGCCGAGATTGCTGGCTCTGATGTGCTGGATCTTCGTGACCAGTGCCTCCCTGGCCCTAGCACAAGCTGAAGGCGCCGACCGGATCTCGTTCAATGATCAGATACGGCCGTTGCTCACGCGTAGTTGCATGTCTTGCCACGGCGGCGTGAAGAAGTCGGCTGGTTTGTCGTTCGTCTATCGCGACGACTTGATGCAGATCATCGAGCCAGGTGAACCCGACGACTCGTCCCTCATCGAGAGGGTCGAGTCGTCGGACGAAGACCTGTTGATGCCGCCGGCCGAGCATGGCCCGGCACTCAGCCGCGAAGAGATCGACTTGCTTCGCCGCTGGATATCACAGGGCGCGACCTGGGATGCTCATTGGTCGCTCTCACCACCACAACGCAGCGAACCTCCAGAGGTAGAGAATTCTGACTGGTGTCGCACAACGGTCGATCGGTGGATTCTGGCGAGGCTGGAGTCAGAGGGGATATCACCAAGCCCTGAGGAGATGCCAGGACGATGGCTCCGCCGGGTGTCGTTGGACTTGATCGGCCTGCCTCCCACGCCGGAAGAGGGGCATCAGTTTGAAGAGCAAGCACGCCTGCGGGGAGAAGCGGCTTACGAAGCGGCCGTCGACCGACTGCTTGCCTCTCCACACTTCGGCGAGCGTTGGGCAACGGCATGGCTCGACCAGGTACGCTATGCCGATTCGCGGGGGCTGGGATTCGACAATCGCCGAAATGCCTGGAAGTACCGCGACTGGGTCATTCGGTCTTTTAACGACGACCTTCCTTTCGACCAGTTCACGGTCAAGCAGCTGGCAGGCGACCTGTTGCCCGATAGCAGCATGGGCGACATTGTTGCCACGGCCTGCCACCGTCTTACCCAAACCAACGACGAAGGCGGCACCGACGACGAGGAGTTCCGCGTGGAAGCGGTACTCGATCGAGTAAATACCACCTGGCAGGTATGGCAAGGCATGACCTACGGGTGCGCACGTTGCCACGACCACCCGTACGAACCGTTCACGCAGGAAGACTACTACCGAGCGGTGGCGTTCTTCAACAATTCTCGCGACTGCGATCTGTCCTCCGAACAACCGGTCAAAGAGGTTCCCATTAACGTCGCCCAATACGACGAAGCCCAGGCCCTGGATGAGAAAATCGAGTCGCTGCGAACCGCCCTGTGGGAAGCGGACTACGCCCTGGCGAGCGACGATTCCCGCTGGCAAGCCCTGACCAAAATGCAGGCCAGGACCAACAATTCAACCAAGGTGACGATCGAGGACCAGCAAGATCCACCTCGAGCGGAGTTCCACACGGTCGGTACCGTGGCCAACAACACGACCATTACGCTGGTTGCCGATTTGCCCGAGTCGAAGCCCCTTACCGCCCTCCGCGTCCATTGCCTGCCGCTGGATCTTGCCACCGCACTTCGCGACTCGGAATGGGGCTTCATGCTCTCGCATGTCACGGCCACGCTCTCGGCGGAGGGGGAGGAGACCGTCTTGGAGTTTGCCGATGTCATCGCGGACGAACCCGATCCATTCGTTGATCCAAGTCGAACGCTAGATGGTAACGACTCCGGAGGCTTTGCAACCTATAGCCGCATCCACCATCCACGATCGCTGGTACTGCTGCTCAAGTCGCCAGTCAGAGTGCCATCGAAGGCAACACTCACCGTAAACTTGGTTCACAATCGGCAGATTCTCGCCTCATTCAGCCTGCTTACACGGCGAGGCTATCTGGAGATCTCCAGCGATCCCGAGTTCCTGGACCTGCTGGACGACCAACGACGGCTGCGTCGACAAGCTCGTTTGGAGAATCTGGTGCAAGAACGTCGCCAGATCCGCTCCACGGCGATTCCGGTCATGCAGCAGCTTCCAGCCAGGTTGAGCCGTCCGACGAACATCCTGATTCGTGGGTCGCAGCTGACCAAGGGCGACGAAGTTTTGCCCGGCGTGCCCGCCACGATGACGGCACTCCCCGGCAAACAGCCCGCCACACGATTGGACCTTGCCCACTGGCTGGTGGACGACACCAACCCGCTCACCGCCCGGGTGACCGTCAATCGGTACTGGGCTCGACTGTTCGGGACGGGCTTGGTGGAAACCGAAGAGGACTTCGGCTCTGCTGGCACTGAACCCTCTCATCCTGGTTTACTGGATAACCTCGCGCTCGCATTTCGCGGAAACTATGCATGGAGCACTAAACGCCTGCTTCGCGAATTGGTTCTCTCGAGTACCTATCGGCAGTCGTCGGTCGCGCGCGACGATCTCGCTGACGTCGACCCTCACAATCGCTTGCTGGCGCGGGGACCACGTACTCCGCTCACTGCCGAGATGGTTCGCGACAATGCCCTGGCGGTGTCCGGACTGCTCAGCCCCACGCTGTTCGGCGAGCCGGTCCATCCACCCATTCCCGCTGGCGTGTGGAAGCCCTTCCAATCGCGCGATCAATGGAAAGCTCCTCCGCCTGGAAACCTCGATCGCTACCGACGTGCCATCTACACCTATACCAAGCGGAGCATTCCCTATCCCATGCAATTCGCTTTCGATGCTCCCTCGCGAGAGTTTTGCACCCCCCGCCGTATCCGCTCCAACACCCCCACGCAAGCTCTGATGACCTTGAACGACAAGACGTTTGTCGAGTTTGCCGAGGAACTTGGCCAAAGGATGCAGCAGCATAGCGACGATTTGACGGAACAGCTGACGTTCGGCTTCGAAGCAGTCACCGCTCGGGCACCCACCTCGGAAGAACTGTCGCGGCTCAAGGCGTACGTGGACACCGCCCCTGGAGACCAGGCAATGACGATGGTGGCGAGCGTTTTGCTGAACCTGGACGAAGCCCTAACCAAGTAACCAAGAAGCGTATGCCTTCCCACTCCGACATTGTGACCAACTTCCGGCAACGCACTCTCGAGGCGATGACCCGACGGCGATTCCTCAGTGGATCGGCGCTCGGCCTGGGCTCGATGTGGCTGGCGTCGCAGTCGGCCAGCGCCTCGCAGCAGAGCAGTCCCGAGCTTTCCTCGGCCAGCGTCTACCCGCCCCGCGCCAAGCGCGTGATCTTCATTCACTTGGAGGGAGCTCCCAGCCAACTCGAGTTGTTCGACTTCAAACCCGAATTGCAGCGCTATGACGGCCAGGAGTGTCCGGCAGAACTATTGGAAGGCCAACGTTTCGCATTCATTCGCGGCGTCCCACGCTTGCTGGGGCCACAATACAAGTTTCAGCAGCACGGACAAAGCGGCGCTTGGGTCTCCGACCGGTTGCCGCATATGGCGAAGCATGTCGACGACATTTGCTTTGTAAAAACGGTGCAGACCGACCAGTTCAACCATGCTCCCGCCCAGTTAATGGTGCACAGCGGCCAACCACGCCTCGGCTATCCATCCATGGGGTCGTGGGTGACGTGGGGGCTGGGGAGCGATAACTCGAACTTGCCTGGCTTCATGGTGCTACTATCCGGCGGCCGGTTTCCCCGGGTAGGTCAAGCGCTCTGGGGAGCCGGCTTCCTGCCTTCGGTTTATCAAGGAATTCAATGTCGTAGCGAAGGTGATCCCATCCTCGATATCGCCAATCCCGATCAGGTATCACGCAGCCAACGACGCGAGATGCTCGACGTCCTGAACGGGCTAAACGACCTATCCTACGATCGTTATCGTGACCCCGAAACGCTGACGAGGATCTCTCAATACGAAATGGCGTTCCGCATGCAAATGGCTGTGCCGGAGGTGATGGACATTTCCCACGAACCACAGCATGTGCACGAGTTGTATGGCACCCAACCCGGCCGCGAGTCATTCGCCAACAACTGCTTGCTTGCCCGACGCCTGGTAGAGCAGGGGGTACGCTTCGTACAACTATTCGATTGGGGCTGGGATTCGCATGGTTCGAACGAGAGCGAAGCGCTCAACATTGGCTTCGCGGACAAGTGCAAGCAGATCGATCAACCGATCGCAGCATTGCTCACTGATCTTAAACAACGAGGCATGCTTGAGGACACGTTGGTGATCTGGGGTGGCGAGTTTGGCCGCACCTCGATGCAGGAGAATCGCGGCGGAGCGAATATGCGTTTTATCGGCCGCGATCACAATCCGCACGCATTCACCATGTGGATGGCCGGTGGCGGCACTCGTCCCGGAATCACGTACGGCGAGACGGACGCGCTGGGTTACCGCCCGGCGGAGAATCCGGTGCAGGTTCGCGACTTTCACGCCACGGTCCTTCGCCTGTTGGGACTGGAGCACAACCGCTTGGCCGTCGACTTCCAAGGCTTGAAGCAGAAACTTACCGGCGTGAAACCGGCACGGGTGGTAGAAGAGCTTCTGGCCTGATCGCGGCTTATGCCTCCGCCGCGTTCCTATCGCAAGCTTTCAGCAAATCCGCTGAGCAGCTCGCCCACGTCCTCTGCCAGTGGCTTCTTTCGCCCGTTTCTCCTCTCCGCATTTCAGAGCGAACCGCGCATCGACTGCAGGTGTCCTTCGGCTATCCTACTCCGGTGGGTATGTTGCCCACTTCAGCTTGCATAGGAACTGCCATGCTCGTTTTATCGCTTCGCCCATTCAGGGCATTCACGGAACTTTGATCCCGACGACCTGAAGTAGGTCGTGAATCCCGTGATATCTGTGCGCGCCGATACCGGCGACCCCAAGGTCGCTGTTTGCGGCGGCGGTATGCGATGAGCGAAGGCAGCACCATGCAACTACACAAGCAACATAAATACCCAGGTTCCTACCTGGCCCGCCAGAGGTCCAAGGCTCGCGCCCTGCACGGACGCGTCTACGCCACCGCCGACGGCAGGCTACTACTCGTACGCGGAAAGCCGGACGCCGAACAGATGCTCCGCTATCTGGCGCATTTGGACCACAGCAAGTCGAATTGTATCACCCCCGCCGATCTGGGAGTTCCCCGGCAGGCGGTGGATGAACTCACTGAGTCACAACTGGTTTCGTCCGGCCACGCCCTAACAAACTGGCAGCGATTCCTGCAGCCTTCGGGGCGAGGCCGCCATCGACCATCCCGCTACCGGGATGATGTTTGTGAAGTCGCCGCGTTGCAGGAACGACTGCGCCAACTGCACCGTTGGAAGCGTTTGATTCGATCCCAGGACATTGTCGGCCGGTCACCATGGCTGCTTGATGACGAACAGGAGTCGCATCTAAGCCGAATCATCAGGCAGGCATGGGACAACGGCACGCCGGCACCTTGCTTCCATCGGCTGGCAAGGATCGTATTCTGGGTAGCGGGCGGCGTGGCGACGAGTCGCTTTTGCCACGCTGCAACATTCCTTGCAAGCCCCAGTCCCGAATCCGACTCGCGTCGTCTACTGCGGGCCACCTTGGCGAAGCTGCACATCTGGCAAAAGCGTGCGACCTTGGAACCAAGCAGGGCCATTCAACAAGAGATGGCCCTGTGGATGTCGGGACTGCCCACTCGCATCGTAACTCGAGCGGGCCTCACGGCAAAGCTAAAGGGGCATACACTTGCGGATCGGCTCTTGCAGCAATCAGACGTGTGCCGCCAAGCTCTGCGCGAGTGCAGCGACGGCCGAATGCATCGCCTGGCGGCAGCCTTGGCTACGATAGTGGCATCCGATAACGCCACGACGCCGATTCCCCAACGATTGGTGAACTACTGGATCGAGCGTGACAACGATCTCGAAGTCCGTCGCACCACCCGTGAGCTACTCGAGGAGTCGCGTCGACCGGGCTACGATCGACTGCTAGGAGCCATCGACCAGTCGGCGGCGCCGTTGCTGGAGAACTTCCGCTTTGTGCGGTATCAACTGAGCCTTTCGCAGCGGATCGACGATATCGAATGGGTCGTTCAGAACGGCCTCCGACAGTCGTTGACAGGCACCAAGTTGCCGGCGGGTTGGGTTAGAAGCTTCCATCAACAACTTGAACAAGCGGAACTGGGAATAACGAACTACCAGTTCGTATCCATTCTCGAATCTTGCGCCGAACTGAGCAACTGGGCTCCCTTGGACGAGTTTGTATCCTGGGTGATCTCGGTGCCCACTGCCGCACGTACTCCGCGGGTCAGCAACCTGCTGCGGACGACCCTGCTTGAAGTTGTGCTACCAGCCATGACGTTTCACGAAGTTCGTCGGAATCTGCGGCGATGGCGCCTACTAGCTGCCGTACCGTCGGGCGCCAAAGCGAACTGCCTCGAAAGCTGGTCACGACATCTCCAGAAACTTCAAAGCTCTATGGGTCAGGAACCGCGAACCCCCGCCACGGTCCGCGGACTGCTCGAAGCCAAAAACTCGCGCCATCGCGAGCATGCCTACCTGGCAAGACTGGAGCGGCAAGGTTCGGCAAACGGACAGCAACTTTCTCGCCTGCGATACTTGGAGAAAGAAGCGCCAACCGACATCTCTAAAGAGACCAACAAAGCCCTGCGAGCGATGCAAGACACTTTTGTCCACACGGCTTTGGAATCGATTCGCCTTATGGTCCGCAGCAGCGCGGAAGCCGTCCTAGGAAACGCCTTGTCGCACCGACTAAAATCGGCATCGATGCATCGAGTGATGCAGTTCACCGCATGGCGTCGCGATATGCAGACCGTTGAACAGCAACTGTTCGATCAATTGATGAACGCCCACAAACAGCACGGAAGCCGCTACAAGCGAGCGCTGCCCACAAATGAGAAATGGCTTAAGGCTGCACGCAGTCGCGGCATAGACATCGAGGCCTGGCTGCAAGGCGAGCGACGCGTTATTGACGTTGCCGATCGCCGCTTGACCATCGACGTCTCTACTGACCCGATGGAGGTATTCTTGATGGGCAACTACTTCGGAACCTGCCTGAGCCTCGGCTATGCCAATCAGATGGCGGTGCTAGCAAACGCTACCGACGCCAACAAGCAGGTCATCTATGTTCGTGACCATCGCCAGCGAGTGCAGGCTCGACAACTCATCGCGATTAGCGACAAGTTCCAACTCCTGGGCTACTACTGCTACGTAAACGAAAACACCGAAGCAGGCGAAGCGTATGAGCAGTTGGTCGCCGCCATGGCACGTTACTGCGGGCAACTAGCTCGCCGCTGTCATCTGCCTTTGGCAGACGAAGGCACGCCGAAGTCGCTCGGCCAACACTTCTGGTACGACGACGGTACCGACACCTGGCACGACGCCGCCCATGCCGCGATGCACACGCCTGCTCCAGACTCCAATCCGGAATCATCCGGCTACGCAATGCCGGGGCTACCCACAGCCGATTCCACGAGCCCGCTTCAAATGGCCGGATGGCGAGATTAAAGTGTCGACTACTTTGCCGCATATTGAATGGTCCAGTCCCAAAGGACGATCGGAATGGCCGCCGTGAAAGGTCTCGCACTAAGCCGAACGTCCACGACTCGACCTGTGTCACCTAATGGGTGGAGCAACACACCGTCCATGCAGCGCTGCAAGAGAAAGATGCCACAGTCGCCAAAGGTACTCCAAACACTAGGCAATTGGCCATTCCCCCACCGGGAACGGACTATGGATTCTCTCCTTTTTGTAACGTATGATACTCTCGACGTAAGTGCTTGCCACTTCACCGTTAGCGCCCGTAGCTTAGTTGGATAGAGCAGCGGACTTCTAATCCGCAGGTCACAGGTTCGAATCCTGTCGGGCGTGCTATAGTTAACTCAGCCGAAACAA
>NZ_JAMXLR010000094.1 GCF_024054565.1 Aeoliella straminimaris | reverse complement strand
GCCTGCCGCATTCGCTCCGCGTGATCGATGTCTTCACAGAAGACGATCGTCTTGTCGTAGGGGTTGGTGCCTTGCAAGAACTCGGTGACCTTCTGGGCCACCAGCTGGGTTCGCTTTTCCAGAACCAGCGAACGATCGAAATCCTTCTGGTTGTAGATGCGGTCCTCAATCTCCTCGCCGTGCTTGTCGAGTTGCCCTGCCGTCGGCCGCCAACCGGTGAGGTCCTTGTCGAAATCGATTCGTACGACCTTGTAGGGGGCGAGGAACCCATCGTCGATGCCCTGCTTCAGCGAGTAAGTGTAGGTCGGCTCGCCGAAATAGTTAATGTTGGAAACATATTTGGTTTCCTTGGGCGTGGCGGTCAGACCGATTTGGGTGGCGGTTTGGAAGTACTCGAGTATTTCCCGCCAAGCGGAGTCGTCTTTGGCACTACCGCGATGACATTCATCGACCACGATCAGGTCGAAGAAGTCGGGCGAGAACTTCTTGAAGACCTTGTCGCGCTCCTCCGTGCCGGTGATTGCCTGGTACAGGGCGAGATAGATTTCGTAGGACTTGTCGGCTTTGCGATTCTTGATCTTGGTCATCGCCGAGCCAAACGGCTTGAAGTCGTTGGTCTTCGTCTGATCGACCAGAATGTTGCGATCGGCCAAGAACAGTACCCGCTTCTTCGCGCCGGCTTTCCAAAGTCGCCAGATGATCTGAAACGCCGTGTACGTTTTGCCGGTGCCGGTCGCCATCACCAGCAAGACGCGATCTTGCCCTTTGGCGATGGCCTCGATCGTCCGATTGATGGCGTTGAGCTGATAGTATCGCGGCATCTTGCCCGAGCCATCGTCGTGGAAGTCCTGCGTGACAATCGGCTCGGATGTCGTACCGAGCCCCCTCCACGTCCGGTACCGCTGCCACAGGTCGTCAGGCGAGGGGAATTCATCGAGCCCCAGCTCGAACTCAGTCTTGGGAAAGGTGCCCGTGTGATCGTGAAACAGGAATCGGTCACCGTTACTGCTAATGGCAAACGGGACGTTGAGGCAATCTGGATGGGCGTATCCAAGTGCCTGCTGCATACCATCGCCCACGGTGTGGTTGTTATCCTTGGCCTCCACGACGGCAATCGGGATATTGGGCCGGTAGAACAGCACGTAATCGGCCCGCTTCAGCGGTGCCCGTGACGTGGATTTCCCTCGAACGATCACCCGCCCATCGGTGATCTTGAATTCCTCCCGCATCTGCGTGTGTACGTCCCACCCCGCCGCCACCAACGCCGGCGTGATGAACTTGGTACAGATGTCGCGTTCGGAGAGGGAGGATTTGTCCACAGCGAATCGGTATGCGGTCAGATCAGGTTGAGTTGAGCTGCAAAATCGACTGACACATCTCGCACCAGTATAGTGCGTGACGACGCATCATGGAAACTCGGCTCGCCAGGAACTTCTTGAGGAGATAAGCCGAAATGGCAAGGTGTGCGGATTAGAGGTCGTGAGTTCCGGGGAGGTCCACGAGGCGAAGCCGTTCGCGTCAGTCGAGTTGTGCGTAGGAGTCCATCACGGACAGCAA
>NZ_JAMXLR010000093.1 GCF_024054565.1 Aeoliella straminimaris | reverse complement strand
GACCACAGCAGTCGAGGCGGGAGATCTTGAGACTTGCGACGCCCTGTTCGATATCGAGTTCGATATGCAGGCAATCGTGGGGGAGACCGAGTTTCACTACCAAGACAAAGACACTTGGGTCGAGCAGATGCAATCGCGTTTGGACGCTGCGTTGCCGCTGCATCGTCAGTTACTCGCTCAGTTCTTCCTGAAGAAAACGACCTTCCGATTCGTATCGACGCAGGAGGAAGACGGGGAACGGCTCATCGTCATGCGTGCTTCGAGCAACAGCACTGGCGAGCTCGACTATTACCTCCTTAAGTTGGGCAAAGCGGAGGAAGTAACAGTCGTCAGTCTGCAGAGCCTTGGAGGAGGTAATGACCCGCGCGAGATCCTCAAGTTCATCTCTCGGCGGTATGCGCCTTGGGAGACTAGTGCAGGACTCATTTCTGAAGAGGCACCCGATCGCACATTACTCAGCAACGAGAAACGTTGGGGCATGCAACTTATCCAATGCACCAAGCGTGGTGACTATCGAGGTGCCTTCGTTGCACAGCTGAACCTGCCGAAGTCGCTCGGGGGTAACCTGTTCTTGACGCAAATATCGCTCGCGTCTGCGTTGCGCCTCAGGGACCAGGTAAAGGGAGACGGAGAGGAGAATGCTCGCTGGCTGGAAGCCGCGGACAAACTGATTGAGCACCTGGAGTCCACGGTTCCCGACCATCCGTCAACGGCGCTCAAGACCATCGACTATCACCTCGAAAAAGGCGATCCGGACAAGGCGCTGCGAGGAATTGAAATCTTGCGAAAACAAATCGGCGACGACGCTCTGCTGCGCATCAATGAAGGGCACGCTTTGCTCCTTAAGCAGCAAGCCAGCCAGGGACTTGAAATGGCAACAAACGCACTCCAAGAGGTACCATACGTCGGCTCTGCTTACATTGAAGTGGCGGGCATGTATGCCAGTACCGGCGATTATGACAAAGCCTTGGAGTACTTGGATAGACTTTACAAGACGCACAAGATTATGCCGGACGAAGAATATCTGACTGGCGATGCTTGGGTTAAGTTCTTCAAGAGCGATGAGTATCAGGCGTGGAAGTCGCAGCATAACACCTGACTTCCACACCGTCGGTGAAACGAGTCCCCCCTCCCTACTAACACCAGAACATCGGCACCACCCAGGGATCGTAGTCCTCGGGTTGCTTGGTGCGATGGACCGTCTGGTCGTCGGTCGTGCTGTGGTCGTGATGCTTGTTGCTCGAGTCGAACTCGTCCCGCTCAAAGAGCCACACGCAGAAAATGCCAATGGCGTAGGGAATGGCCGCCAGCGCCGTGGCCAGGTGGTGGAGCACACCGTGTTGCGTGGCGGGGTGGTTCTCGGCAATCAAATGAGCTGGCAGGGCGTGTCCGGACAGGGCCAGGAGGCTGGAACTCGAGGCCGTGGGGCAGGTGCTGCTATTCGACATGACAAGGTCTCCCGTGGTAGTTGATTTCGCCACTTTGCTCGGCCTCGTTGCGAGTCCGACTTGCTCCCTGGTGGCGTCGTACATAGGAGGAAAGCGGAAGGCAGACCTGATCGGGGCAACGATTTTGAGATTTTTCTCTCCGGCGCGTAATCTTTCCGGTTCTGCTATGATCCGGGCAGTTCGAGCCTGGGCCCGAAGTGCCCGATCCCCCCAGAAAGGCTACGCATGCAGTGGAAACTCCGCTTCAGCCTGCGAACCTGGTTCTTGCTGTTCACAGTCGTGGCGCTCGCCAGCTTCTGGCACCTGGGCGGGGCAGTGCGACAAAAGCAGGCCGTGGGGCGGGTACATCTGCTGGCCGGGTATGGGATGAATCCCGACGAATGGGCCAACTTCACCAAGCGGCCTGTGCAGTTCGACGTCTACGACCAGGCAAATCCTCCACAGACGCTGGGCGAACGGGTCCAGCAACAGCTTTGCCAGTACATCGGCTACGAGTACTTCGGCACCGTGAGCGAGATAAGCCTTACCGATGCGCCACTCGAGGCGGACGACTTGACCCTGCTGGCAGAATTGCCGGATCTGAGATCGCTTAATCTGACGGGCGCGTCGATCGATGACGATGCGATGGTGCACGTCGCCAGGTGCAAGTCGCTCGAGAAGCTCTCGATCGCCTATACTCCGATCACGGATGAGGGATGCAAACGCCTCGCGTCGCTGGCGAGGCTCCAAGAACTCGATATCCGTGGCACACGCATCTCGGCTGCCAGCCTTCCCGTACTGCAAGCAATGCCCAATCTGAAGCAGGTGAAGGCCGAACACCTGGACATCCGAGACGCCAGAGGACTTCGCCAAGGCGTCGTTTCGCCGGGGCGGTGAAAGCCCCGCTGACAGCGATTATCGATCCCCGAGAACTCGCCGCGCTACAAACGCACCAGCAACGACGACCACCATCGACCACTGCGTGCCAGGCTCGGGGACTGGCAGACTGAGCAGGCGCACCCGGCCGGCCGTCAGATTGGGCGCCGCGAGCACTCGCCGTCCCTGCTGCCAGTGAAAGTCTGCAAATCCGCTCAGCCCGAGCGGCGTGGACATGTCCATTTCGAGCGTGTCGATGTCGAACCGGTGCAGCGTTCCGGTAGCCCCACCGTTGGTCACCCAGTCGGAGTAGATTATTTCGCCATCGCCAAATAGGGAGATACCGTCCAGGAAGCGGCCCGCGTTTGACAATCGGGTGTCAAACGTCGCGCTGGCACTATCGACGTCAAGGTCAAGCACCAAAACCTCGCCATTGGATGTACTGCCGACATTGTGAACCAGGTTCGCAGCCACGAAAAGTTTATCGGTCGCGGGATCGAACGCCAAACCGTTGGGCGCGCTGAGCGTAAAGTCGAGATCGATGGGCAGGAAGGACTCGGCCACGGTATCGATCAAGAACAGTTTTTTCACGTTGGTGGCCGAGACCACCAGGTGCCGATCGGAAACCTGCACCAGGTCGTTGAGAAACGAGACGCCCTGGCTACGCAGGTCGACCCGCACCGGCGCGGCGACCCCATCCAGGTCGAAACCGATCACTTCGTCCAGGTCCGCGGCAAACAGGCGATTACCGAGGAAGGCCATGCCGGTAGGTCCATCGAGTTGGCCCGGTAGCGAGATGAACTTCTGCTCGATCAAGTCGCCCGTGTAAGAAAGCTTCGAGATATACCCGTCACCGTCCTTACCAAGTGGATTTGATCCCGTTCCCAGATTCGACGCAAACAAGTACTGGTCGTTGCCAATCACGCTCTCCGGCCGGCCTCCGACAGTGACCTCCCCGATGGTCTCAAACGGCAATGCCTCGGCGTGTACCTCGGCGAGTAAGACGAGCGGCAACGCGAAACACAGCAAGCGAGCAACGAGGTGCATGGTAGTGATTCCCATCGGTGTGCAGGTTCGACCTGGGACCAACAAAAAAGCCATCTCGAACCTCGACACGCTTGCACCAAGGGCGGCGGACAAGTGAGTCGATTCGAAATGGCTATTCGTTAGCGGTCTACGGCAAGGAGTGCGACTGGTAGTTCCCGCCTCAACGGCAGGGAAGAGCAGCCACTAATCTAGCCACACGACGCCCTTGCTGACAATCTTCAATAAGTAAATCAGTCGAAAATCTCGCGAGAAGTCCGCCATTTAGCGAGATCGCCAGGGTTCACCCGAGAGCGGCTGGCATCTCCGGCTCGGCGAGCGGATACACCGACGTCTTCCCGCGGCCCCGCGGGGGGGAACGTAAGGCGGCGGGAACACGCCCAGCGCATAGCAATGGCCGCGAGCTACTCAGTGAGCAACCCGCGGCCAGAGACAACTAGACTAGCAGTGTGCGATTACTAGTCTCGTGGGTCTACATCAACATCTACACCACCACGTCCGAGGGTGACGTCGACGCCGCCGCGATCCCGGTCGCGGCGGGCTTCGCGATCGCGTTGTACTCGATAGCGTTTATCGATGTCCTGGGTGAAGTTCGGATCGGCGAAGTTGGGCCAATTGTCCTGGTCGAACCCTTCAGCGCCTTCAAGCTGCTGCTGCGTCACATCCAGCGTGACAATAAACTCACCTGAGTTCTCAGAATCGGGACGGCACTGGAAGGCCTGCCAGGGAACTGCGAACAACTTGTCGCCAATCCCAACGAACCCACCATAGGTCACTGCCGCGTAGCGAATTTGACCATTGGTCGGATCGAGCACCAAATCGTTGATTTCGCCGACGTCGTCACCTTGGGGATTCACGATGTTGTGGCCGATCACGTTGCTGGCGCGGACCACGTGCTGCGGTCGGCTGCGGTCCGCATCGTTTGCTGCGTCACGCAGCGCGGGCCGGCGTGATTCGTACCGCTGCGGCTGTTTTTGCTGTTGCTGTGCACCGTCACGGATGGCGTTTTGGGCAGTGGATGTGGTCATCATGCCAACGGAGGTCGCCACAAGAATGGCCAGTCCACCCGCGATCAAGCTTAAGGGTTTCATCGTTCTGCTCCTGGGGTCGTTGAGAAAAGGGCCTCGGCGCACCGCCGAGGCAGAAGGCTACCAGTCTTGGCTCAGCACGAGCAGTTCGACTCAAACTCTGCTACCTGTTTCTCGGCCTCTTCCTTGGCGAAGCCGTACCGCTCTTGGATCTTGCCCTTGAGCTCTTCGCGCTTGCCGTTAATCTTGTCCAGGTCGTCGTCGGTCAGCTTGCCCCATTGTTGTTGCACCTGACCTTTGGTTTGCGACCACTTGCCTTCGATTTGATCCCAATTCATCGCAATCTCCTTTTGGTCTGACGTTCAAACACGCAGTACCGCTGCCACAATGCGACAGCAATGGAAGTTGCCTGCGTGATTGCTACTACAACCGTCAAAAGCAGTTCGTATGCCAATCCCGAGACAAAGGGTAGATGAAGGCAAATTTGGACATTCAAGCCACATCAGACTGCCCAAGTAGCCACAAATCTGGACGATGGAACACCGCGCTGTTCCGAAGGCGACCAATGCCCGCGTGGAGCCGGCGGGTGTGCTTGAACTACGATGAACCAAGATTGTGGATCGCCGCCGACCAGATGAGAAGAACCGAGCCGCAGCACCCTTTCCACCCGGGAGGAAGCATTTTCAGGCGGGGTGTGCCGGGTTGCCGTCGGGGTTGGCTCGGCGGAGGCCGACAAGGCGAGCCAAAACGGTATACCGAAGACTAGCGAGGTCTACGCTTCGATGGCCTTCAAGGCTGCGAGCGCCGCTTGGTGTACGTGACCATTTGTCGCGAGAACGCCGCGGTTTTCGAGCAGCGACGTGCCGTGCGAAAAGTCGAGCGGCTTGCCATCGAGATCGGTTACCCGGCCGCCCGCTTCCTCGACCACGATCGAGCCAGCTGCCTGGTCCCAGATCTTCTCGCGATAGTCGGGGCGACTGGCGCTGAGCAGACGCACCAGCATTTCGCCGCCGCCGGCGGCCAGCACCGCGTTCTTCGCCTGGCTGTCCATCGGAATCGGCTGGGCTTCGACCCCCATGGCCCCCGAGAGCTGGCCGAGTTGGCCCGTATTGGTGTGGGCGGTCTCCACCGAGCGGAAGATGCGAGTTTCCTTCACCTCTTCGCAGGGCGAAACCTGCAGCGGCTTCCAGTCGTCGTCGCCCGTGATGCTGGTCACAAAAGCACCCTCGCCCCGCTTGGCGATCAGCAGGGCTCCGCTGCCGCCCAATTCGGGGGTGAGCTGATCATTGAGCTCGGGACAGCCCAACACGCCCAGCACCACTTCGCCACCATCGATCAGCGCCAGGGCCACAGCATACTGGTCGCCCCGCAAAAAGCCCTTGGTGCCATCTACGGGATCGAGCGTCCAGAACTTGCCTTCCGGCTTGGCGTTACCGTGGTCGATGAGCCGACAAACATCGTCGGAGCTGACACCCGGTATGTGGGCCTCCAGGAAATGCCGAATCTGGGCAAGGGTCTCCCGCCCCTCGCCGGTGGCATTCAGATCGCCGGCATCCTCTTCGCCCACCAGCCGAGCCTCGGGCAGGGCCTCGGCCATTCGTTTGGCGACAATGGCTTGGGCCGAAAAATCGGCCACAGTCACGGGCGATTTGTCGCCCTTGGTGAGAGCCTCGGTGCACATTTCCTGCTGCACACGGCGTGTGAGCTGGGCAGCTTCGCGCACAGCGTCAATCGCGAACTTGGCTTCGGGCGTGTCGAACATGATGAAGGAATCAGTGGTCAGAAATCGGGGAACAGGGACTGAAAACGATCGCCCACCTGAGAGGACGTGTCGAAAGGGAATCCCCGAATCCTGGCCCCCGACCCCTGAATCCTCCTCGAAAGCTACCCCGCCAGGACTTGAACCTGGAATGAGGGAATCAAAATCCCTAGTGTTACCGATTACACCACGGGGTATCGCAGCGTTGAAATCTAGTTTAACAGAGCGGCACAGTCTATCGAAAGTGGCCCCACTGCCTAAGGCCAATTCGGCGGGAAGTTCTGACGTGTCACGGCCTTAAGTCCCGCTGCTGCGGTTCGCCACCGAGAAACAGAGTTGCTCCAGTTCGGTGGCCAGGTCTACTCCTACGTGGCTCACATGGTCGGGAAGGTTCAGGGTGACCGGGGCAAAATTCAAGATTCCCGCCACGCCAGCCGCCACTAACCGATCGGCCGCCAGCTGGGCAGTACTCGCTGGCACGGCCACCAGACCAAGCTCGATTCGCTGGTCCTGGACCACTTGAGCCAGGTCGTCCAAGGCGAAAACCGGCACCCCGCCCAGCTGGCGGTTGGTCTTACTCTGGTCGACGTCGAAGGCCGCCACGATCTTGAACCCCTGCGAAGCGAAGCCCCGGTAGCCCAACAGCGCCTGGCCCAGATTACCCACGCCCACCATGGCCACGCGCCATTCGCGGTCGGTTCCCAGGATGCCCCGAATGGCGCCTATCAGCTCGTCGCAGCGGTAGCCGACACCTGGTTGCCCGAAATGCCCGAAATAGGCCAGGTCGCGTCGCACCTGGGCATCGCTGAACCCTAGTTGCTGCCCTAATCGCCCAGAACTGGTCGTGGCATGGCCGGCCGCAATCAGGTGATGCAGTTCGCGCAGATACAGGCTCAGCCTGCTGACGACGGCTTTGGGAACATCTTTTGGATCGACGGAGTCGGACTTTCGGCGGCCGCTGCTCATATCTACATGCCCGGGGGCGAAGGATTGGCGGCGCTGGATATTCGCCGGACTACCAGCAAGGTTGCCCCACAAAGGGATGAATCGTCAAGCCGACCTTACCGCAGCCGGCGCATTTTGCATCCTACCGCTGGCATTCTCGTCGCCGTCGCTTTTGGCGGATCGATGCGCAATCCCGGCACGCCACGCTCCACCGTTACAACCGACGCCCGAGATCTCGGCCCTGGGCAGACTAGGCAAGCTATAAGTGCTGACTGAGAAGAGATTTGCGACTACGCAGGATTCGCCTAATGGGAAAAGTGACGAAATTGCGGTGCATGCAAAAAATAGGAGGTTCAGCTAAGGGATACGGGCCAGGGTTCCCGAATCTATTAGGGACGGAAGTTATCCGTTTTGACCAACCTGTTCATTTCCCCACGATCTGTTGCTGAGGAGGCGAAAAACCATGAAACGTGCATTGGGTGCGTCGCTTGTGGCGATGCTGATGCTGACGGCGGCTACACAAGCTGGCGCCGGCAATTGCGGTACTGTGAGCTACGACGGGTGCGACCCCTGTTGCCAGCCACACTACCACACTGTTTACCGTACTAAATACAAGACGGTATACGACAAAGTTGAAGAAACTCGCTATCGCACGTGTTACGAGCGCGTGCCCTACGAGAAGACGGTGAACTACACCAAGTACACGACCGAGCAGCGTCAAAAGCAGGTCAACTACACGGTGATGGTCCCCACCTACGAGACCAAGACTCGTAACTACACGGTGATGAAGCCCGTTTGGGAAACTCGCCAAAGAGAGATCAACTACACTGTTTGTAAGCCGGTTTGGGAAACCAAGACCCGTACTTACACCGTGAACAAGCCTGTGTGGGAAACTCGCCAGAAGGAAGTTAACTACACGGTCATGGTTCCGACCTACGAGACGAAGACCCGCACCTATACCGTGTGCAAGCCAGTCTGGGAAACCAAGACTCGCACCTACACTGTGCACAAGCCGGTTTGGGAAACACGTCAGAAGGAAGTGAACTACACTGTTTGCAAGCCAGTCTGGGAAACCAAGACTCGCACCTACACGGTCAACAAGCCAGTGTGGGAAGAACGCACCCGTGAGGTGACCTACTACGTCCGCAAGGCCGTACCGTACACCAAGACGGTTACTTATAAGACTGGCCACTGGGAAACTCAGCAGTACACGGTTCCTGGCCCGACCCGCACCAAGTGCGTCCGCACCCCTGGCAAATGGGTATGGAATCCGGCTACCTGCTGCTGCTGCTACTGCCCTGGCAAGTGCCAGAAGGTGTGCGTGCAGTGCCCGCCGAAGACTTGCTGCAAGAAGGTTTGGGTGCCTGAGTGCAAGACCAAGGAAATCTGCTGCACCAAGTACGTATGCGAGCCTCGCACCAAGACTTGCTGCTACAAGGTTTGCAAGATGGTTCCCGAGTGCAAGACCTGCACCTACAAGGTCTGCAAGATGGTTCCTGAGTGCCGCACCAAGACTTGCTGCTACAAGGTTTGCAAGATGGTTCCCGAATGCAAGACCTGCACCTACAAGGTCTGCAA
>NZ_JAMXLR010000092.1 GCF_024054565.1 Aeoliella straminimaris | reverse complement strand
TCCCCAGGTGGGCGATGTTCGCGACTATGAACCAGGGACAGAGTTCTATGAGCGAAAAGACGGCTAGATGAACGGAGTACCGCAAACCCAAAGAGAATCTGCGCAAGTATAAGGATAGACGACCTTGGCTCGGGAACAGTCGATTCGGTCGATGATGCTCCCGATAGCGTGCGGCCGAAGTTGTCCTTCCACCGTTGGTAATCCTCAACGGACAGGCTGTTGTTTCGCCACACAGTGTAGTCAGCGATGTTCACAGTTCCATCCGCATTGAAGTCGCCAGGCAGTCCGCTTGCGTAATAGGAAATATCGAAGATATTGACCACACCGCTGGCGAAACCACTACTCGAACTAGCTAAAGGGCTGCCGGCTACTAGCCATCGATCCGAGGCTGCGATTCTGACCAAATCGCCTCGATCGGCCTGCAGGTCAAGCACAGTTAACAGGTCAAAACTGACCGTGTCAAATAGGCAAATCGAACCATTCCCATAGATGGCAGCCACGTTGCCATGCAAGGCTACAGAGTGACCAAAATAATCGCTGGAGTTCTCCACTGGTGCTACGAAGCGATTTAGTAATTCGCGTGACTGGAGATTGAATAGATAGGCGGCTCCAGTCTTAGCCCCTCCATCGTCATTGGCCGCACCAACCAGCGCTAGGTGGCCAAGTATCGCGACAGAACCGCCGAACTCGGACCCCGGTTGAGGGTTAGGTGATTTAAGCACCGTACTCAAGCCGGTATCGGTAGTATCTATGATGTGTACTACTCCAGCGGACGAAAGCCCATCAACCACTTCCAAGGGAGACCCTACGATGGAAACTCCTCCGTCCGTGTCCACGTAGTTGCTATCGAATAGGACACTACTCATTTTTATGGGTTGCCTTGCAATTGGTAACCCCGTAGCCAAATCAAATATGTGAGCAGCCGATTTTGAGCCTACCACGACTATCTGATCATCGATAGCTACGCTTGCGCCAAACGAGTATTCGTCGTAAGGATTTGGAGCATCAATATCTAGAATGACCTCATTCGATTGCACGTCAATTAGGTATGCTGCTCCAACTCCAAGTCGAGTCTCCCCTGTTGACGGATCTATCCACTCTGTGTCGTTCGCTCCAACAACAGCGTAATTCCCACGAAGCGCAACGGCTATTCCGAACGCTTCACCTGATTCACCACTTGGCAGTATCCGCAGTGGCTCACCAGTGTCCCCATCAACAATGAGTGACGATTGTGGAGAAACCGCGATTCCCCAAGCTGATATACTCCAGGGAACTCCGATTATAACGGAGTCGCCATCAACTTCGACCGATTGCCCTAGGAACGCATTCGAGGTATCTCCAGCGATGACTATCGGATTCGCGGCTAGAACATGATTACAGGAAACCGGCAACAGGGCGGTAACGAATAGCCAAATCCCAATCCGCATCCTAAGCGTATACATAGGTCATGGTTCCTGCTTCGAGGAAAGTTAGACGCCATCAGAGAAACAGCGGTTATCAACTTGTGCCAAGTTCCGCTAATCTGTAGCCCACACAATAGTCTCACGTATATGCTGTATGGGTACAAGCACTATTTGGCTAGCTGACGTCAGAGGTTACGTTGCCCCAAGCAGCCTCCGACGACAAGATCAGGGCGAATCCGGTTCGCCGGCCTGGCATCCCTCGCCTGTTGGGCCATCGCAAAACTGGTTAAACTACCGGCTTTGACCGCCGGTGCCGAACAATGCCAGTTGAAGCTAAACCGCTTTTCCGACCAGATGTACTTCGATCGCACCTGTCGGGTTTCGAGTTGCCGGAGATCGACTCCGCGAAGATAGACCATTGGGCCGACGAGATTTCATCCGGCCGTGTCGATCGGTTTGGCGAGCAAGAGATTCTGCCCCACTTTCTGTCCGATTTTTTTGTGGGGATTCTTGGTTACAAAGGGCCGGCCGGCCAAGACCGCTATACGATCGGTTTCGAGCGATTCGTAGAGGCCGAGGGAGAATTCGCCGATGCCGTTTTGGGTGACTTCAACGGGCACCAACGTTACGTGGTTGCAGTTGAAGGTAAGGGGCCGCGCGACCCGCTGGAGCGTCCTTACGCCGGCCGGCGAATGTCGGCCGTAGATCAAGCATACCGCTACGCCATCAATCTCCCCTGCGATTGGATTATCGTTACTTCGATTCGACAAACCCGGCTCTATCACAAGGGGTCTGACCAGCAAACCTACGAGAGATTCGATACCGAAGAATTGGCCGCCAACGAGAACGCGTTGCGTCGCTTCCTCTTTCTGCTGGGTGCAGACCGCGTTGTGCCAGAATCGGGGAAGTGCCACTTTTACAACCTGTTCGCCGAATCGGAGAGAGTAGGCCGCGAACTTACAAAAGAGTTCTATGTTAATTACGCGGATATGCGGCAAGATGCCTTTGAGCAACTTAGCCAAGACAATCCCGAGGTGCCGCGTCACGACGTACTGTCGGCTACTCAAAAGCTACTCGACCGCATTCTATTCGTGGCGTTCTGCGAGGATCGCGGCTTGCTGCCCGCAGAGACCATTCGCAAAGCCTACGAGCACCGCGACCCGTACCATCCACGGCCGATCTGGGAGAACTTT
Organism: Aeoliella straminimaris; assembly: GCF_024054565.1. GTDB lineage: Bacteria > Planctomycetota > Planctomycetia > Pirellulales > Lacipirellulaceae > Aeoliella > Aeoliella straminimaris. Next base: position 806,185 of record NZ_JAMXLR010000092.1, on the reverse strand, counting down.
CGCGGCTTGTTCGATTCAATCAATCGAGGAAACGCGGCGCTCTCGATCCATGCCTACAACGGCGGACTGTTTGCCCCCGAGCAGACATTGGCCGTTGGTGTCTGGAATACGCCAACTATTGGATGATTGCGATTCCGTCTAGCGGGGACTTCAAATGGCCTTGGTCTGATTCCGACGACGCAGAGCAGGTCTTCAGCCAGACATATCCGTCGCTCTTCACTCACATGAAGGGGCACGAAGCGGCATTACGAAAACGCTCCGATCAGGGGCACTATTGGTGGGAGTTGCGGTCGTGCGCCTACTGGGAACGATTCAATGAGCCAAAGATCTATTACCAGTTGATCCAATATCACCCATGTTATGCATTGGATACCACGGGTATGTACGGAAACAACAAGACGGCATTTATCCTGTCTGGTGACCCATACTTATTGGCCGTATTAAACTCTCCTCTGGCTTGGTGGTATAACTGGCGATTCCTACCGCACATGAAAGACGAGGCATTGGCACCAAATCCTACTGTGCTAAGGAACCTTCCGATCGCACAGCCAACCGAACAACTTCGCGCGACAATAGAAGATCGCGTCTGCTCGTTGGTCGAGTGGAACACCCAACATCGCCAAGTGAGCCAGACAATCCAAGATTGGTTGCGTGTTGAATACGAAATCGAAAAACCTAGCAGAAAACTCGAGTTACCGACGGACCTCGACTCTGACGAGTTCGTGACGGAGGTGAAACGTCTGCGAGGCAGGAAGAACCCACTTTCCGCTGCTGGCCTTAGGAGCCTGCGAGACGAGCACGCCCGGACGATCGAACCAGCCCGTAGGCAGGCGGCTGAGGCCCTGCAATTGGAACGGCAGTTAGGCGACTTGGTAAACGAAGCCTATGGATTGTCAACCGAGGAAGTGGCCCTGATGTGGAAGACGGCACCGCCGCGGATGCCGTATTTGCTTGAATAAGTTCCATATTGCGATTCCGTGCGATCCAGTTCCGCGCCGACTATCGACTGAGCCCGCTACAATAGCCCCAGATGCCTATTGATTTTGGCAAAATCTCACTGGGCAGATTGGAAGACGCATGGGTGGAATCGGCAGCGGAACTTGGTACCGGTTCGAGAAAAAGCATACTGTCGAACAGTCGCTGGCGTTATGCGTGGGCGACTTTCGTGGGCGGATGTGTCACGGCGCGTCGGGCTCGTTTACCTGGACCCGATACGGTGGATGGGAATCTTCGATCGGTTACTACGTCGCCAGCAGTAACGGCATAGCCGGGGTGGGGCCGACCATCACGCTGCACTACCGCCGAAACGATACGGAGAGTATCGAGATTCCCATCCAAATGCAGAGCACGCCAGCGAACTTTGGGGGCGTGCGGTGGTGGTTCACCTGCCCGCTGATGGTCGGCGACACTCCCTGCCAGCGGCGGGTGGGTAAACTGTACCTGCCCAACGGTGCCCGCTACTTCGGCTGTCGCCACTGCCACCGGCTGACGTACCGTAGCTGCCAAGAAGCCCACCAGCGCGAACGGATGATGGCGTTTCTCGATTGCATCGGCGACTGGCAGGATGGCCTGCGTGAGTTGCTGGGGGAGTGGATGACCCATTGGAAAGTCGCACCGCTCGCATTACCCTCTACATGGAATAGTGTGCAAACCACTTGTTTTGTCGACACAATTTGACGTTCGAGGGCGGTTTCCGTAACGCCAATCTTCGCGTTTGATGGCTATTGGGTCTGCCGAAGGAGACGCACTCCGGGTGTGATTAGGTGTGATTGGACCAGAACCATACGGTCAATCGACCTTCGCTTGCAGTCGTTGGTTGGGGTGTTCTTGTGAGTATTCTGAACCTTTCGCCACCCTGTTTCACCACCGCTGCACGAAGTGGACGGAGTATTCCTCCGCGATAGAATTGGAATGGGGATAGGGTAGCTCCCGAACGGTGGTTTTCCTGGCCACTTTCCCCCCTTTGCCATATCAGGATTCGATAACACCGCGACACGGAGGCGGTATCTGTGGCGAGCGCATTTCGTGACCGGCTAGTCCGGTTTGTGGATGGGAACTGCGATTGGTTGCGAGCGCAGGTGGAAGAGTGGTTGCAGGAGTTCTCTGCAGGGCTCGACAAGGCCCGAATCCCGGATGAACTCTACGAGGAGTACAACTGCAATACCTTGGCAGGCCGCCTTAGCATGGCCCCGCTTACAGATGAGAAGTGGCGGCAACGGCCAACCATGCCGCTCCCCCCTCCCGATGCAATGGGGCAACGACGACTCACTTTGGTCGGCAAGTGCGCCGGATTGGCGGCCTATCATGACGAGCTCTGTAATACACGCGATCGACCATTCGAGGAATTGGTCGTCTCCGAAGTGTTCGGACCGACTGGGCAATCTGAGGAGGAAGACGAAGCACGAGAGCGGTTTGGGAACTATGAATATCTGTGCCTCCGCGTGCGCGAGAACATTGATAGCTGTGGGGCTTGGGAGGAGCGGCTTGTGGAATGGCTCGACGAGGCGGAAGCGGCGCTAACCAAATCGGTCAATCTTGAGTCAAGTTCGTCGCTGCGTTGTCCATCCATGTTTTTCGCATTGAGTCGCTGGCGAGCTTCAAGCCAACTGGTTGCGGTCGCAAGCTCACCTGGAAGCATCCGGGCGCACGTTTCCAAATCGTCAAACCAGTTCGTCAAGATTGTGATAAGACGCGCACGGATTTTGGGATGGCCTAGTGCCCTACTGGTTACCTTCTCGTCCAAATCGAGATGCGACGTAAAGTGTCGTGCTGCCATGTAGATTGCTTCGTGCGCGGTGGGGTACACGAAGAACCCAGGCGACGCCGAGTCTACACCTGAATTGGTCAAGTAGCCTGGACTTATCCTTAGGCCATCGCCTGTATCACTCAACTGTTTCCCCGCATCCGCCTGCAACTTCGGTGGTTTGGAAACTAGTGGAACTTCGCCCACGCTGGAAGCTTCCAAGACGAGACCTTCTTCAGTGTGGCGGTGGACCTGTATTGGACCGATAGAAGCTATGCCATGCTCCAAGAGTGAATAATCCATTCCGTATTGCAGCTTATCACCAGCCCGGTGTCGTGCTTTGGTGGCCGCAACTAGCACCCCTTCATCGGATTCTTCTCGCGGAAGAATCAATGCCAACGCATTCTCATAACCACCTGGAAATATTATCCCAATATCATTTCGATCTGCCAGAACTTCCTCGAAGAGTCGCTCTATTATTCGCGGCAGCTTCGAGCGCGTTTTTATCTCTTCATTTATTCGATTCCATTCGTTGCTGATCAGTTCAAGCCCCTCCCCCTTCTCTCGCCAAAAGGACTTCGTGGAAGGATCAATGCAGTCCAATAGGTGGCACAGTCTCTCTCGCGCCCCATTCATCAAAAAGGGCAGTTGCTGAATGTTGAAAGATGCTTCCCGCAACTCTTTAATGCTCACGGATTCGAGGGGTTCGTCGGGCAGCGACTTCAAGACGCTTTTCTGCCCCCGCTGGACTTCTCGGGTGCCTGTTTGGTTTTCAGCGCTGAATGGGATGATCGACACTGGCGAGACTTCCGAGGGGGACGACCCTGATGGTTTTGCGGTCGAGGATGTAGAGCCCGATGGAGCTGTTCACAAAGCTGTTGTAGCTCTTCAAGGGTGTTTCTTGGATCGCAAACTCCCTGTAGCGGGTAAACGCTTGTGGATCAAGCTGCAACGTATCTGCCGCCACGAGCTGGACGATCGTAAGCGAGTCGATGAGGCTTCTGATGTGACGTTGGCGTTAATCGATTGGGCCGAGTCCCAGCGCGATGGCGGTCGGACTCACCATGAGTGCCTTACCGTGAACGGTGGGGCAGATTCCGGGGAATCGCCGACCAAGCCGCAACCTCCGGTGCAGACCTCACCAAGGGGGTTCTTCGGAGGAAGTGACCTGATCGCAGAGCTGGACATAGATCCCAAGAAGGAGCAAGCGTTTATGAACCAACTCACACGAAAACGGAATTCGCTCGGCGATGATGTCTGGATCGAGTCTGAAAACCGCCGGCCCAACACTCCCACGTTTCTTTACAAGGCGAGTGATCCCGCCATTCTTAAGATCGCCAAGCGTTATAAGCGAGATGATTCGGCGTAGCAATTTGTTATGCCACTGTTAGGCCGTACTTTTTTCTACGATTTCCGGCCGGCAAATGCGGGTTCTTGCGGCCTAACAATTGATAGACCATTGATTTTCCGGGCGTGACCCACGTGATCTCATGCGATGCTCGGGCCACCGCGACGTTGCGGTACCCACTACCCCTTTTTGGAGCATCGCGATTATGTCCCCCCGCTACCAAGGTCAAGACGCCTCTAACGCAGCCGGTGAGGCCAACCAATTGCTGACCCCGCACGAGGCCGCCCAGGCGCTCCGCATCAGCGCCCGCAAATTGTGGGAGTTGAAGGACACCGGCGAGATCAGCCACGTCCGTATCGGCCGTTTGGTGAGATACCCTGCAGCCAGTATCCGAAAGTTCATCTCAGAACGCGCCACTGCCGGCACGAAGTCGTAACCCATCGCCCATTTTGTGGGGCGCGTGGGTTCCGAGACGGACTTCCCATTCTGTCTTGCCGGGTTCAACTCCCGGGCGCTCCACATTTTCCAAAAGCCGAACGCCCGACCGTGATGGCCGGGCGTTCATGAATCCGAAACGGACTTCCCAATGAAAAGTATAGCAAAAAATCCCCACCGGTCCCAGCAGAACGGACCACCAGCGCCACCGCCCCGCCAAGCGGTCCTCGTCCTCGCCCACGCCGATGGGTGGCTCGAAGCTTTCGCTGAACGGAACATCGACGTCCTGATCGTGATGGTCCCCACGACGGGTACCGTTGCGGGTGAGGTAGTGGCCGAGGAGTTTCTCGACCAGACTCTCCCGCTACGCTATCGCGACCTGCACTGGCCCATCAAACGCCGCGCGGCCGACAAATTGCGAATCGTGCGGCCGAGCGATCTGGTGCGCCGCCAACACGATCTGGCCCTCCTGCAGGGACTCGATGCTGTCGAGCAACGTTTCACACCCAGTAAGCCACGGAGGGCGAAGGTATGGACGCTGTAGAGCTGCTACACAAGGCTCAGGCCGATGGCGTGGTCGTCCATGTCGTCGACAGTGAACTGGAGATCGAAGCGGACGAGGACAAGCGGCACTGGCTCGCCAAGCTGCGCCCTCACAAGCCGGCTATCCTGCGGCACTTGAAAGGTGAGCCCGACGAGGCCCAGTTGCCAGACAGTCCGATGTCGCCGGCTGATGGCTATGGGCCGTCGCTCGTTTGCTTCGCCGACGTCGACCCGCGGCCGATCAACTGGCTGTGGCGGGGGCGCATCGCACGCGGTCGGATCACCTTGTTGGTTGGCCGGCCGGGTGAGGGCAAAAGCTTCGTCACTTGCGATCTGGCGAGCCGCATCTCGACCGGCACTCCCTGGCCAGATGGTGAGCCGTGTGAGCGTGGGACCGTGATCTTCATCACGGCGGAGGACGATCCGCACGATACGATCCGTCCCCGTTTGGACGCTCACTCGGCGGATGTAAACAACATCCACCTACTGAAGGGATCGCAGCGCGTCGAGAACGGCAAGACGACCGAGCTGATCTTCACTCTGTCGGACGTCGAGATTCTGGAGCAAGCCCTCCGCCAAGTGCCCGACTGCCGCCTGATTGTGATCGATCCGATCGGTAGCTTTTTGGGTGGTCGATGCGATGCCCACCGCGACAATGAAGTCCGCAGCGTGCTGGCTCCGATCGCGAAACTGGCCGAACAGCGTGGCGCGGCGGTGCTGATGGTTGCCCATCGTCGAAAGGGTACAGCGCAATCGGCCGACGACACGGCGCTTGGTAGCCGCGCTTTCACGGGCCTCGCCCGTAGCGTGTGGCACCTTTCCCGCGATCCCGACGACGACCAGCGCCGTTTGCTGCTGCCCGGCAAGAGCAACCTGGCCGCCTCGACGACGGGGCTGGCGTTTACCATCGCAGGCGAGCCTGCTTCGGTTCACTGGGACGACGAGCCCGTGCAAATGTCGGCCGACGATGCCCTGGCCCGGGAGACTGGCAACGCCACGGGCGAGATGTCCGCGCTCGACGAGGCGGTGGCGTGGCTCGCCGAGTACCTGGCCACGGGTCCTCACCCGGGGAAAGCTGTCCGCAAGGCCGCCGAGGCTGATGGCATCGCCAACCGGACCCTCGACCGTGCCCGTGGCAAGCTGCGTGTGATAGCTGAACCCGATGGATTCGGTGGTCCCTGGGTGTGGCGATTGCCCGACGATCCCGCCACAGATTGCGCCAACAATGCGCCAGAGTCTACAGAGTACGCCAAGGAAAATGCCTTGGCGCACACTGGGGAGACTGTGGCGCACTCTGGCGAAACCGACGTCCCTGCTTGCAGTCGATGTGGCTCAATAGTCCTACGCGAAGTTCCTATCCACGATGGTAGGTCGATCCGTCGCGATTGCTCGTGTTGCGGCAAAACGGTCGACTTCTCGGTGTGGCAACCTGCCTAGTCCTGCAAATGGCTACGACTAGCGACATTGAGAAATAAACCAAAGTCGCCGCAACATTACGCAACAAATCGATACCCCTCCAACATCTTCTAATTTCCACGCCCTGCAATCTTGCGCGATTGCGTGCAACGTGAGACAATGTCCTACGACAAACAACCCTTACGAGGTAACAAGATGGCTAGCATCGCGAAAGACCCTGGTGGCAAACGACGCATCCTGTTTGTCGATCCGCTCGACAAGAGCAAGCGGCGCACCATTCGCTTGGGCAAGAAGTCTCAGCGGTTCGCCGAGGGTGTAAAAGGTCGGGTCGAGCACTTGATTGCGGCAAAAGCCACCGGGCATTCGATCGACGCCGATACTGCGAGTTGGGTCGCCAATATCCCGGACGATCTGGCCGAGAAGTTGGCCCGCGTCGAATTGATCGAGTCGCGCAAGCCTCGGAATGTCCATACCCTGGAAACCTTCCTCGACGACTACATTGCCTCGCGGAGCGATGTTAAAAGGAGCACGGCCACGGTCTACGGCCACACTCGGCGCTGCCTGCTAGAGTTCTTCGGCAAGGACGCGAAGCTCGCCAGCGTTACACCGGGCGATGCCGACAAGTTTCGACTGTGGCTGGCCGACAAGAAGGATGGTCAAGGTTTGGCCGCCAACACGGCGCGCAGACGCTGTGGTATTGCCAAGCAGTTCTTCCGGGCTGCCCTACGGTCGAAGCTAATCGCCGAGAACCCATTCGCCGATCTGAAAGGTCTGACGATCAAGGCCAACCGCGAGCGGTTCCACTTTGTGAGCCGCGACGTTGCCGCCAAAGTCCTGGACGCCTGCCCCGACGCCCAGTGGCGGCTGATCTTCGCCCTGAGCCGCTATGGTGGCCTACGGTGCCCCAGCGAGCATCTGACCCTCACTTGGGACGATGTCGACTGGGAGAAGGGCCTACTGCGTGTTACAAGCCCCAAAACGGCGCACCACGAGGGCAAAGAGTCGCGGATCATCCCGCTGTTCCCCGAGCTGCGCAAGGAGCTCGATGCAGTGTGGGATACTCACGAGAACGAAGAGGTCACCGACCGCGTCCACCTAATTACCCGCTACCGGGACACGAACGCCAATCTGCGAACACAACTGCTGCGGATCATTGGCCGCGCTGGTATCGATCCCTGGCCCAAGCTGTTCCACAACCTGCGGAGCACCCGCGAGACTGAGCTCGCCGAAGAGTTCCCCATCCACGTAGTCTGCGAGTGGCTGGGCAACACCCAAGCGATCGCCGCGCGTCACTACCTTCAGGTGACCGACGAACATTATCGCGCGGCGCAGAATGCGGCGCAGCACGCACACGTGGAAAGCAGCACGGAGCCGCACGACAAAAAGACGACGGAACAGAAACCCGTTGTTTTGTCGAATCTGTCGGAGAAAACCGACATAGTGAACACTTGTCGAGTGGGCGATGAGGGACTCGAACCCCCGACATCCACGGTGTAAACGTGGCGCTCTAGCCAACTGAGCTAATCGCCCGGGTGCGAACTTTAGGACCCGGTGGCGGAGTCGGTGGTTCGCTCAAGTGGACGATGCTAGACATTTGATAGGGTCTGTGTCAACGTGGGTGGCTTGGATTCTTGTTGTAGCTCTGCGGTACGGCGGGCAAGGAAGTATGATTTTTCACGTGATTGACGCTGTTTTTGCCGCTTTGCACCTCGCCTTGGCGGGGTTGGCGGGGGGTGGGCCGCTGTTGGTGGCAGGGCTCCGGCTGCGGAAGAGTTCGCGTGAACCGGCCAATGACGAAGTGCTGCATCAGTTGGCCATTTGGTCCATCGCCGCGCTCGTGCTGGCGACCATCGTGGGCTTGATGGCGGGAACCTGGCGGGCCGGGGCAGGGCAGGGGGACTACCTGGCCATGCTGGCCCGGTTTCCCCAGCGGGACTATTGGATGGTGGCCGCCGAGTGGGTGTTTTCAGTGGCGTGCTACGCCGGGTGGCTCGTACTGTGGAACCGCTGGCGGCAGAAGCCATGGCGGCACGGGTTGCTTGTGCTGCTGGGGGCGACCAACCTGCTCTACCATTTCCCGCTGCTGATGATCTCTCAGAATCTGCTGGTGGAGCAACCCGGTCTGGTGGCCGAGCCGACCATCTCTCGCTCGCTACTAGTTCCGCTATTCCATACGCCATTGGTGCTCGCCAAAGCTTCGCACATCTGGGCAATGAGCATACTGGCCGCCGCGTGTGGGCTAATGTTGGCCGAATCGGTTTCCCGTTCCACTCCGCATTTGCCGCTCCGCCGCTCGGCTGGCGTTGTGGGAATTGTGGCCCTGGCATTACAGCTGCTCAGTGGCGTGGTGGTGCTCGCCTGCTTGCCTGCGGGCCAGACGCAGCGTATTACGGGCGGCTCGGCCGTTGCCACCACGTTGCTGGTGATCGGCGTGCTACTAGCGATCCATATGCTGATGTTGTTCGCCAAGCTGGCACTCCGCCCGGAAATGCCGGCGAAGACGGGCATGATGATAACCAGTGCCGCAAGTGTTATGCTGCTGATGTCGCTCGCAGCACGACTGTGACAGGCCATTCGAACCAAGGCCGCCAGCTCCCACAACCTCAGGTTCCTTCCAGCTATGCAAACCATCGAGATTCGCGATGCCCAGTCGGGCAACTCGGCCAAGGTGCTACTCGGCCTCGGATTTAACTGCTACGAGTGGAATGTCCAGTTCGACGACGGAACGCGCGACCTGCTGTGGGCAGAGGAAGGCTTCAGTACGGGCGAGAAGCGCCCCAGTGGAAGCGGCATCCCGCTACTGTTTCCGTTTCCTGGCCGAATCGGACACGCACAGTTCAAGTACGACGGAAGAACCTACATCATTCCGCACGACCCCTCCCGGCCCCATGCATTGCACGGATTCATCTTCGATCGTCCCTGGCGATTGGTGGAAGAAAGTGATGCCAAGGTCACCGCTGCGTTCCAAGCATCGGTGGACGATCCATCGATACTCAACTGCTGGCCGAGCGACTTTGCTGTCGAGGCTACTTACGAAGTGGTGGGCCCCGAGTTGCGATTCAGCATCACCTTCCGCAACACCGGGTACGACCCGTTGCCGTGGGGCTTTGGAACGCATGCCTACTTCCGGCTGCCGCTGCACGAGAACTCGCAGGTGGGGGAATCGGTGCTGACGGCTCCGGTGGATGGCGAATGGAAACTGGACGACATGCTGCCAACGGGCGAACTCGTCGAGCTGCCGGCCGAGCTGTCCTTGTCGGCCGGCCAGCAACTTGGTGATCTCCAGTTCGATACTCCCTACCGTTTGTCAGTTACCGAAGGTGAGGTGACCACCGTAGTCGCGGATCCCGCGAGTGGTCGCCGGGTGGTGCAGGAGTTTGCGACCGAGCATTTCCCCCAAGCGGTGATCTATACGCCTGGCGATCGCCAGGCGGTGTGCATCGAGCCGTACAGTTGCGTGCCTGACCCGTTTCGCCTGGAAGAGAAAGGGATCGCCAGCGGATTGCGGGTTCTGCCCCCCGGAGAAAGCTACACCATGGGGTTCGTGTTGCGGGCCGAGGAAGTGTAGAGGTGCCGCCCCTTGTTGAACGACTAGCCCGCTGAGATGATCCTACCGTTTTACAGGACATCCTAGTCGGTTTCCCGTGTCTCCTAGTGGTTCTGCAGAATTCTTGCATTGGAAGCTTCCCGCCTTCATAATCAATGAAGCGCGCCTGCGAGCCAGCACTCGGACATGCTGTCTCTCAACGGCGCGGCGGGCGTAACCTCTTCAACACTCCGGTCTGGAGACTCGCGAAAACCTGTAGCAGGTCAGCTTGTTTCTTTCAAATTCGCATTTTGGACAGTTGATGCATCGCAAGAACTACTCTAGACGAAACCCACCTGTAAGGCGACTAGGAAATGGAGTCGAGGCGCTCGAGCCACGGCACCTCCTGGCGGTGGTCATCAATGAAATTCATTACGACCCCGATGTAAACACCGAGCAGGTCGAGTTCCTGGAACTGCTGAACCAGGGCGAATCGGCGGTCGATCTATCCAACTGGCGTATCGACGAGGCGGTCGACTACACTTTTCCTATTGGTGCATCCATCGCGGCTGGCGGCTACCTGGTAGTGACCCAAAACGCCAGTGACTTTCAGGCCAAGTTTGGTTTCTCCCCGTTTGGTGAGTGGGAAACCGGAGATAAGCTTAGCAACGATGGGGAAAGAATCGAGTTGCTCGATGCGACAAACACTTTGGTCGACGTGGTGAGCTACAAGCCGGGCTTCCCCTGGCCAACGACGGGCGAGTACGGCAGCTCACTTGAGTTGATCAACCCGAGCCTTGATAACGACCTGGCTGGAAGCTGGCGTTCGTCGGGCCTCTCCTCCAACCCGAATGCCGGCCAGGACCTCATTTCGTCGGGCAGCTCGTGGCGTTACCGCAAGGGACTTGTCGAGAACCCGCCCTCCGAACCCGGCACCGCGGGAGAGGACTGGCGGCTGACCGACTTCGTCGAGGTGAACGACTCCGTGGCGTGGCAAAGCGGGGTGACGACCATCGGGTACGGCGACGGGGACGACGCCACCGTGCTGGGCGATATGCGGAACAGCTACTCGACGATCTACGCTCGCCAGACCTTTGAAGTCAGTGGAGAGGTTCCCGACACACTGCAGCTGAGGGCCTATGTGGATGATGGGGCCATCATTTATCTGAACGGCGTCGAGGTGTCTCGGCTGCATGTCACCGCTGGTGACAAGAACTACAACAGCGTATCGGGCACCAGTCACGAGGCCGAATGGGAAACCGAGCTACTGACGGGCGTATCGCAGTACCTGGTGTTGGGCGAGAACACGCTGGCGGTGCACATCATCAACGGAACGATATCGAGCAGCGACCTGTCGTTCAATCTTCAATTGTCCGTTCCCGACGGCACCATTGCTCTACCGTCACCCGGCGCACAAAACTCGGTGTGGTCGACCAACTCTGCTCCGCAAATGCGGCAACTGAAGCAGTCCGTGCTGCAACCGCAGTCCGGAGAGGACGTCGTCATCTCGATCAAAGCCACCGACCCCGATGGCGTGCAGGACGTGACCCTGGAGTACCAATTGGTGGATCCCGGCAGCTACGTCCGCCTGACTGACGCGGCGTACGGCGCTAACTGGACCACCTTGGTGATGACCGACGATGGGCTCGGCGGCGACGAGTTGGCCGGCGACGACACCTATTCGGTCACGCTGCCGGGCTCGCTGCAAATGCATCGCCGGCTGGTCCGGTATCGCATCACAGCCTCCGACACCCTGGGAGCATCGATCCGCGGACCTTATGCGGACGATCCGCAACCGAACTTCGCCTACTTTGTGTACGACGGCGTACCCGACTACGAGGCATCGCTCCGCCCGGGTGTCGAACCGACGGTCACCTATAGTGGGGACAAGCTGGACGACATTGCCACCTATCACCTGCTCGCCAACAGCACCGACGTCTTCAATAGTCAGTACAACGGGCAATACAACGAAGTGCTTTTTCGCGGCACCCTGATCTACGACGGCGAGGTGTACGATCACGTCGAATTCCGCAATCGCGGCGTGGCCTCTACCTACCGGGTTGGAAAGAACAAGTGGAAGATCGAGTTCCTACAGGGCCATCACTTCCAGGCCTACGACAACTATGGCCAACCCTATAAGGAACTGTGGGACGAGATCAACATTCTTCCGGGCACCAATCCGTGGTGGCGAAATGACGTCTCCACCGAAGGAACCGTACTGTACGAGCCCGCGGCATTCAAGCTCTACGATTTGGCCGGCGCTCCAGCGCCCCTCACCAACTACTTCAACTTCCGAGTGATCGACGGTGCTTCGGAAACCGGCAGCGATCAATACGGGGGCGACTTCTGGGGGCTCTACATCGGCATCGAGCAGCCCGACGGCAGTTTCCTCGACGAGCGGGGGCTCGAGGACGGCAACATGTACAACATGCATGGAGGTGTTTTCGGCGCGACCAATCAACGCCACCAGGGTTCCGAGTCGCCTACAGATCGCTCTGATCTCTCCGCCTTTCTGGCCGGCATCGACGGCGGTTACGAAACGCTCGCGTGGTGGGAAGCAAACCTCAATTGGGACGTCTACTTCGCGTGGAACATCATCAACCACGTCGTGAACAATTCAGACATACGTGCCAACGAAAACGTTAACTACTACCGCAACCAGGTCACTGGCCAGTGGTACGTCATCCCGTGGGATCTCGACCTCACGTTTGAAGACGCCCCGCATTGGGGCAACCCGGTCACCAATCGCGAGAACATCCGCACGTTGCTGGAAGACCATCCGGTGGCCAAGCTTGCGTACGACAACCGCCTCCGTGAGGTGACCGACTTGCTGCTTGACAGTGGCGATGCCGCGAAAGTGGTAGAGGAACTTGCCAACGTGCTCACGCTTAGTAGCGACGATTTGACGATCGTCGAGGCGAACCAGGCGATGTGGGACTACCACCCCCGCAAGATAAAGAAGGGCATCTGGTACGAGAACTTTAATCCCAGCTTGCTCGAAAGCAAGACCTTCGACGGACTGGTCGACTACATGCAGGATTTCGCCAGCCCCGGAGGCTACGGTTACAATCTACTGCAAACTCAGGGGTCCGATGCCAACATACCGAACACGCCCAGCATCACTTATGCAGGCGTCCCAGGCTACGGCATCGATCAACTCGTTTTTGAGACGACTTCGTTTAGCGATCCGCAAGGCGCGGGCACCTTCGCAAACATGGAGTGGCGGATTGCTGAGGTGCTTAACTCGTCGGTGGCAAATTTCGATCAAGGCCAACCGTACGTCTACGAGATCGAAGGCTCTTGGGAATCGGGCGAGTTGTCGACGTTCGACAGCCAACTGCAGGTGCCCGCCGATGCGATCGCTGCCGGCCAAACGTACCGTGCCCGCGTGCGAATGCAAGACGACACCGGCAATTGGAGCCATTGGTCAGACCCCATCGAGTTCCTCGCCGGCCCTCCTACGTTGGCTCCGAGTCTGGCCATCACTGAGCTGCACTATCACCCTGCGGACGCCGGGCTGCCAGACGAAAGCGACCTGGAATTCATCGAACTGCTGAACACTGGTGAGGTGGCAATCGACCTCTCCGGCGTGCAAATTGCCGACTTCACATCCGAGCCCTACATTTTCGCCGACGACCTGATGCTTGGACCGGGTGAGTACCTGGTCGTTGCTCGCTCGCCAGAAGAGCTTCAGTCGTACTATGGCACTAGCGTGAACATTGCTGCGGAAGGATTTGGCGACGCCAATCTTAGCAATAGTGGCGAGACCATTAGCCTACTGACCGCATCGGGTGCCACGTTCCTGAGTTTCACCTACGACGATTCTGCCCCGTGGCCGTCAGCGGCCGATGGCGATGGGCCTTCACTCGAAATCGTCGATCCCTGGGGCGATCCATCCGACCCGGCAAATTGGCGTGCCAGCGCGCTAATTGGCGGCTCGCCTGGAGCGGCGGGGCTCGCGATGCCAGAGCTGCCAGGCGACTACGATGGCAATGGGATCGTGGAAACAGCCGACTACGGCGTATGGCGCAGCTACTTTGGCAGATCGCTGTTTACGGCCGGTGCTGGTGCCGATGGCAACGCAGATGGCCTGATCGACCTCGCCGACTACACCATCTGGCGCAATCACCTGGGTGCCAGTATTCCCGCTCAACAGGAGGCACCCAGCACTGCACTGAGCAGTCCTTCCGCCGAAAGTCCCATTTCCGCGGCTACAAGCGACGCCGCATTTGCCCTGTACGAATCGCCGGAAGCCAATTCGTCGAAGCAACAAACTTCGTCAACTTCATCAGAGGCCAGCGAAGCCACATCACCGCCAGGCCCGGAATTGCTGTTGCTGGCGAGTTCGGAGGATGGAGACTCGCTGTCGCCATCATCGGGGCATCACCATTCAGAACCCGACAGCAACGAGGAAGTCGCCCAGACGCTCGCCATCGAATGGTGCAGGCTAACTTCGCTCTAAGCGACGCCCAGCAGATGGCGGCAAGGCACCAGCTTGCCTGACGCACTTTGCCTACGCGACTGGATACCGAGAGAGTGCCATCGGCAACATTTCGGCAAAGCGCAAAAAAAAGTGGACAGGACTGGGATCGAACCAGCGACACCGGCCTTTTCAGGGCCGTGCTCTACCAACTGAGCTACCTGTCCTCAAGAGAATTTGCATCATAAACAGTGGCCGCCCAATGGCCTAGGGGCTATCTCCAAGACCACAAAAATTGCCGTCGAGGTTCGCTCGGTTTGTAGCGAGTTTTCCGAAAAGCCAGCGTGTGTGTGACGGCCGACTCTTTCGCCTGCTTGGGGTCCCCCCGAGGGCGTCAACGGGTCGACACAATCCCGACGGCCGGGAGTTCAGGTGATTTCGGTGAAACGCCACTCCTTTGGCCGAACTTCCCGCAATCTCGGCGAGCAAAATGCATTGATCCCGGCGATGCGATTGCGGGGGATACCGCGACGTGGTTGCCGATCGCGAAATCGTGGGGAAAACGGGCATTGCCACCCGTCAGGAAGTTTTTGGCCGTGCCACGAATTTCATTCCCTGCAATGGTTTGCTTTTAGCCAAGTGCCCCATTCCCATTCGCGGCGATGCCAGTAACAATATGGCGCGGTGTGCGTTCGCGCCCACCTTGCTGCCGAGGCCTTCGTTCCGTCCTGATGACCCGCGTCAACTAACCTCGGCACCCGACTGAGGGCGGATTAGGCTACCCTAAACCATTACCAGCATTGACGTAGCGTCGATTTTGTGAAAAAATTCACAATCTCGGCAACGAATGCCGATCCCCCTTACTCCCCCCACCCCTTACATCGCCTACCTGTTTGTCGCCCACCAAGGGCGCACTGGCCAAACATGACACAGCAACACCAAATCAAACGGGGTCTCGATGTGCCGATCGCCGGCGAACCTTATCAGGAGATCGGCGAAGCTCCTCCCATCTCGTCCGTGGCCATCGTGGGTGACGACTACGTCGGCATGAAGCCTACCATGCTGGTTGCCGAAGGCGATGTGGTGAAGAGAGGGCAGGTGCTGTTCACCGAAAAGAAGTTGCCCACCGTAAACTATGTGGCCCCAGCTCCGGGTCGCGTGAAGTCAATCGAGCGCGGCGCCAAGCGAAAATTCCTGTCGCTGATCATCGATCTCGAAGGCGAAGACGCCGTGGAGTTCGAGTCGTTTGTCGACAGCAACTTGTCACAACTTCCTTCGGCCAAGGTGCGTGAACAATTGTTGGCCTCGGGGCTGTGGACCGCGTTGCGAGTGCGTCCGTTCAGCAAGGTGCCCGATCCCGAAACGGTGCCGCACGCCTTGTTCATCACCGCGATCGATACCGATCCGCTGGCTGCCGACCCCAAAGTGGTGATCGACCGGCGCGAAGCGGACTTCGTGTCAGGTCTGCAGGCGCTCAGCACGCTCACCGACGGCAAGACCTATCTGTGCAAAGCCACCGGAGTAAGCCTGCCTGGCGAGGACCTCGACTGTGTGGAAGTCGCTTCATTCTCGGGCCCGCATCCCGCAGGACTGCCCGGTACGCACATTCACTTCCTGTCGCCCGTAAACCTCGAGCGACATGCCTGGTATATCAACTACCAGGATGTGTTGGCCGTTGGCCACCTGTTCAACACCGGTCAGCTCAATACCGAACGCGTGGTGTCGCTGGCCGGACCGGCAGCCAAGAATCCCCGGCTGCTACGGACCCAACTGGGAGCCAATCTCACCGAACTTACGGCCGGGGAGTGCGAGGATACCGAGTTTGGCGTCCGCGTGATTTCGGGCTCGGTGCTGTCGGGACGCAAGTCGGTCGCTCCCGTTAACTACCTCAGCCGGTACCACAACTGCGTCTCGCTGGTGCCCGAAGGCCGACAACGCGAACTCATGGGCTGGTCGGGGCCTGGCTTCAACAAGTTCTCGATCAAGCCAATCTTCGCCTCGGCACTTTCGGCCGGCAAGAAATTCGCCATGACCACTTCTACCGAAGGCAGCCACCGGGCAATTGTACCGCTGGGCTCGTTCGAGAAGGTCATGCCGCTGGATATCATCGCCACGCCGCTGTTGAAGTCGCTGGTGGTCGAAGACTCGGAGCAAGCCCAGGCGCTGGGTTGTCTGGAGTTGGACGAAGAAGACTTGGCCCTGTGCACGTTCGTCGACACCGGCAAGCACGACTTCGGCCCTTACCTGCGCCGCAACCTTACGACCATTGAACGAGAAGGATAGCGCGAGCAGGACTTATATGTCGAACTTTCAATCACGAGTTCGACTGGCGTCCACACTCGCCCCCGAACCCTGAATCCTGACCACTGGCAGTTATGAAATTCCTACGCAATCTGCTGGACAAAGTAGAGCCGCTGTTCACCAAGGGCGGCAAGCTCGAACGGTTCTATCCGCTCTATGAAGCGGGCGATACGTTCTTGTTCACGCCGGGCGAAGTCACCAAAAACGGCCCGCACGTCCGCGACAGCCTGGACATGAAGCGAATGATGTCCACGGTCATCGTCGCCCTTGGACCATGCATCCTGATGGCCTTGTACAACACTGGTTACCAGGCCAACCTGCAAATCGATGCCGGCACCGCGTTGGCGATCGACGACTGGCGCGAAGTGGTCTACAGCGACTGGCTGGGACTCAAGCACGACCCCAGCAGCATCCTGGGCTGCTTCGTCTACGGGGCGTTGTGGTTCCTACCGGTGTATGCCGTCACGATGGCCGTGGGTGGCACCATCGAACTGGTCTTCTCCCTGGTACGGGGACACGAGATCAACGAGGGCTTCCTCGTCACCGGCATGCTCTACCCGTTAACGCTCCCACCCACAACACCCCTGCTGGTGGTGGCCGCTGGCATCGCGTTTGGCGTGTTCATCGGCAAGGAAGTGTTCGGCGGCACCGGTAAGAACTTCCTCAACCCGGCGCTCACCGCCCGGGCGTTTGTGTACTTTGCCTTCGCCAACTACCTATCGGGCGAAACCAATCCGCTGGGGCAGGGCGTCTGGGTCGCTGTGCAAAAGAGCATCAAGCTGGATGGCTTCACCGGTGCCACGACGCTGGCCGCGATGGTGAACACCGAGACGGGTAACTCTCCCGCCGAGGCCATGACTGAAGTGACCCAGGGCATCACTGGGCATGCCTTCACCTGGTGGGATCCCTTCATTGGGTTCATCCAGGGCTCGATGGGCGAGACCTCAACGCTCGCCTGCCTGATCGGCGCCGCCATCCTGATCGCCACCGGCATTGGCTCGTGGCGGATCATGACCGGCTGCGTGCTCGGTGCACTGGCCATCGGGGGCCTGACCTACGGCTTCGCCGGCGAAAACTCGGTGGCCTACATCTCGCCAGTCTGGCAGCTGCTGATCGGCGGCTTCGCCTTCGGCACCGTGTTCATGGCCACGGACCCTGTGTCGGCGGCGATGACCGAGACCGGCAAATGGTGGTACGGCGGACTAATTGGGGGAATGACAGTACTGATCCGCGTCGTGAACCCGGCGTTCCCCGAAGGCATCATGCTGGCCATTCTGTTCGGTAACGTCATGGCCCCCACCATCGACTACCTTGTGATTCAAGCGAACATCAAACGGAGGCTCGCCCGCTATGGGACGTGATTCGTTTCTGGGAACAATTATTGTCGCCTTGGTGCTCTGCGTCGCCTGTTCGGTGCTGGTGTCGGGTGCGGCCTATGTACTGCACGACCGGCAGGAAGCGAACAAGCTGCGCTACCAAAAGGAAAACATCCTGAAGGCGGCCGGACTGATTCGCCCCAAGAACTCGGAAGCTTCGGAATATGATTCCGAAGCTCTCCTGGCTGGCGACTTCAGCAACAAAGAGCTGAATTCGCTGTTCGAAAGCCGAGTCAAGAAAGTGCTGGTCAACCTGGAAGATGGCTCTATCGTCGATCCAGATGAAGTAAATTACGACGAGTACGATCCGAAAGAGGCCGTCAACAACCCGGAGCAAAGCAAAGAGATTGGGCCCGAGGTGAATCCCACCCCAGGCGTCGACCGCCGGCCCAAGTATCAATTCGTCTATGAAGTGACTGCCAAGGGCGACAGCGAAAAAGTCGAGAAGTTCGTGCTCCCCGTGTATGGCAAAGGCCTCTGGTCGACGCTCTATGGTTTCTTGGCCATCGATGCGGACGGCGAAACCATCCGCGGCATCACCTTCTACGAACATGGCGAGACCCCGGGCCTGGGTGGCGAAGTAGAGAACCCCAAATGGCAAGACCAGTGGGATGGTAAGCTGGCCTACGACGACGGCGGCGAGGTGATCGTCCAGGTGGTCAAAGGCACCGCGAACCCAGACAACAAAGCTTACACCGTCGACGGATTGTCCGGTGCCACGATCACCACCAAGGGCGTGTCCGACTTCGTGGAATACTGGCTCGGCAAGGACGGCTTCCAGCCGTTCCTCGAGAAGCACGCCAAAAGCTAAACAAACCGTATCGTCCTCCGCATACCGAACCGACTTTGGATCAACTCGATGGCTAAGCCAACTCCCAAAGACGTTTTGTTCAACCCGATCTTCAACAACAACCCCATTGCGTTGCAGGTGCTTGGCATTTGTAGTGCCCTGGCGGTGACGACCAAGTTGGAGACATCCGTCACGATGGCCATCGCGGTGACGTTGGTCACGGGGCTGGCTAGTGCTTCGGTGAGCGCAATCCGCAAATTCATACCAGGCAGCATCCGTATTATTGTCCAGATGACAATCATCGCTTCGCTGGTGATTATCGTCGACCAGGTGCTCAAGGCGTTTGCATTTGAGATCAGCAAAACGATGAGCGTTTTCGTCGGCCTGATCATCACCAACTGCATTGTGATGGGTCGCGCCGAAGGCTTCGCTATGAAAGAAACGCCCTGGCTGTCGTTCCTCGATGGTATCGGCAATGGCCTCGGCTACAGCGTCATTCTGATCGTGGTGGGCGTAATTCGCGAACTGTTTGGTTCCGGCAAACTCTGGGGCATCGAGGTACTGCCGGTCTACCAGGCCGCCACCGAGACCGATCCCGCCAGCGGCTGGTACACCCCCAACGGCCTGATGCTGCTCTCGCCGAGTGCCTTCTTCCTGATAGGCATCTTCATTTGGGTGCTCAGAGCTTTCAAACCAGGCCAGACAAATAACGACCCAACCCTCTAAGCAAGAATCTCCCCAGCAGGGTTAATTCGAACCAGGACAATTCGATGCATTACGTCAACATTATCCTGAACGCCGTGTTCATCCAGAATCTGGCACTCGCCTTCTTTCTAGGCATGTGCACGTTCCTGGCCGTTTCGAAGAACGTGAAGAACGCCTTCGGTCTGGGCATCGCCGTGATCGTGATCCTGGGGATCACGGTGCCGGTGAACAACCTGATTTACACCGAACTGCTGAAGAAGGGAGCGCTCGGAAAGTGGCTCGGATCGAGCCTGTCGGACGTGAACCTCGAGTTCCTGGGGCTTATTTGCTACATCGGTACCATCGCCGCCATGGTACAGATTCTGGAGATGACGCTCGATCGTTTTTTCCCAGCTCTCTACAACACGCTGGGCATCTTCCTGCCGCTAATCACCGTGAACTGTGCCATCCTGGGTGGATCGCTGTTCATGGTCGAACGCAACTACAACTTCAGCGAAAGCCTGGCCTACGGCTTCGGCGCCGGCTTGGGTTGGGCCCTGGCCATTGTCGCACTGGCCGGTATTCGCGAAAAATTGAAATACAGTGACGTGCCGCACGGCCTGCGGGGTCTCGGCATCACGTTCATCACGGTTGGTCTGATGGCGATGGCCTTCATGGCCTTCGGTGGAATCGATCTGCCCGAGTAGACGTATAACGGGATTTATTCCGTTGCCAGACTAGAGTTCTTACTAAAATACATAACGGGTTGAACTCCGTTCCTAAACGAGGTATCCGCCATGGAACCTATTACCATCCTCTGCGGCGTCGCCATGTTCACCGGTGTGGTACTGGTGTTGGTGCTGTTGATCCTGTTTGCCAAGAGCCAGCTGGTGGCATCGGGCGATGTGGAAATCGTGATCAACGAACAAAAGACGATCCATGTCCCGGCCGGCGGTAAGCTTTTGGGGGCTCTCGCCGAGGAGGGCATTTTTGTCTCCAGTGCCTGTGGTGGCGGTGGCACTTGTGCGCAGTGTGAAGTGAAGGTGCTCGAAGGTGGCGGCGACATCCTGCCCACCGAAAAGACTCACATCACCAAGAAGGAAGCCCGCGAGGGTTGCCGACTGTCGTGCCAGGTGGCGGTCAAGCAAGACATGAAGGTCGAGGTTCCGCCCGAGGCGTTTGAGACCAAGAAGTGGGAATGCGAGGTCATCTCGAACCACAACGTGGCCACCTTCATCAAGGAATTCAAACTGAAGCTCCCCCCAGGCGAAGAAGTGAACTTCAAGCCCGGCGGTTACATCCAGATCGAGTGCCCGCCACACGAAGTGAACTACAAGGACTTCGATATCGAAGAGCGGTTCCGCGAAGACTGGGACAAATACAACGTCTGGCAATACGTTTCGAAGGTCGACGAACCGGTGGTTCGGGCCTACTCGATGGCCAATTACCCGGGCGAGAAGGGCATCATCATGCTCAATGTCCGCGTGGCGAGCCCGCCCCCCCGCCTGCCGAACGTTCCGCCAGGAAAGATGTCGTCGTACATCTTCTCGAAGAAGCCTGGCGACAAGGTCACGATCAGCGGTCCTTACGGCGAATTCTTCATCAAGGATACCGATGCCGAGATGGTTTACATCGGCGGCGGTGCCGGCATGGCACCATTGCGTAGCCACATCTTCGAGCTGTTCAAGGAACGCAAGTCCAACCGCAAGGTATCTTACTGGTATGGTGGCCGGAGCATGCGGGAATTGTTCTACGTCGATCAGTTCCGTGAGATCGAAAAAGAGTTCCCCAACTTCAAGTTCAACATCGCGCTTTCCGAACCGCTGCCCGAGGACAACTGGGACGGCTACACCGGCTTTATTCACCAAGTGCTCTTGGACAACTACCTGAGCACGCACCCCGCCCCCGAAGATATCGAGTACTACATCTGCGGTCCTCCGATGATGAATGCGGCCGTGTTCAAGATGCTGGACGACTTGGGCGTTGAGAAGGAAAACATCGCCTTCGACGACTTCGGCGGGTAAGATTGGGAGTAGCAACTCCCACGCACCCAAGCACCCATGTCCAATACTCCAACCACGAGTGTACCTCGCGGCCTGCAGGCAGCCATTGTCGCGGTTTGCCTGCTGCTGAGCGCCGCTGTTGCTCCCTGTTGTCATGCCGATGGCTCGCCCACCGAGGCCAAACTGGCCGGTGCCACCATGGGTACCACCTGGCACGCCACGCTGGACTACAATGCCGACGACTTCACTGAAGCGCAGGTCCAGCAGTTGATCCAAAACCGGCTCAACGAGATCAACTCGTTGATGTCGACGTACGATCCGGGTTCGGAACTCTCGCGTTTCAACACCTCGAAATCCACCGAGTGGTTCGAAGTGTCGGCCGAGACGGCCAACGTAGTGGCCGCGGCGCTCGGCGTGGCGAAGAGCTCCGAGGGCGCGTTCGACCCGACCGTCGGCCCACTGGTGAACCTGTGGGGCTTCGGCCCGGACGGCCGTCGGAAGGAGCCGCCCACGGACGAGCAGATCCAAGAGGCCTTTCAGCGGGTTGGCTATCAGCAAGTCGAGGTACAACTCGATCCGCCAGCGATTCGCAAGTCGAATCCCGAGGTGTATCTCGATCTATCGGCCATTGCCAAGGGATACGCGGCCGATGCCGTGTCCGAGATGCTGAAAGGGCACGCGGAGTTGGCTAACACCTACTCCATGGTTGAAATCGGTGGCGAGATCCGCACCCGTGGCGCTCATGGAGATGAGCCGTGGAAACTGGGCATTCAGCGTCCCGACTCCGATGAGGGCACCATGACTCACGTTGTCGAGATCGACAACAATGCTGCCTTGGCGACGTCGGGCGACTACCGGAACTTCTTTGCCGATCACGGTCAGCGGTACTCGCACACCATCGATCCGAAAACCGGTCGGCCCGTCACGCACGACCTGGCCACGGTGACCGTTCGTTGCCCCACCTGCATGGAGGCCGACGCCCTGGCGACCGCGCTTTCGGTGATGGGCCCCGAACAGGGGTACGCCTGGGCTGAAGCGAACAACGTGGCAGCGATCCTGGGCGAACGAGCCAATGGCCAACCCCGCGAGCTCATCACGCCTGCCTGGCAGGCAACGGAAGAATTGAGAGGCCAACAGCCAAACGCCGAGGCCACCGCTTCTGATCCCGGCCAGCAATCGGAATCGTCGGGCTTGCTCACCTATGTGGTAATCAGTCTGGTGGCTTTTTTACTAGCCATTGGCGGGATGGCCATTGGAGTGATTTTGAGCAATCGCTGCATCAAAGGCACCTGCGGAGGCATTGCCAATCTGCAGGGCAGCGATGGCAAAACGGCGTGCGAATTGTGCAGCAATCCCTCGCCCACCTGCAGTGGCAATCCTCAGAACCAAGAGCCGGTGGAGAGTAGCTCGTAGACGAAATTGCGAGTTGCCCAGGAGCTCTGGTCGATGGTGGCGTCCCGCGAGCCAACCATCGCCTGGAGAAGACAATTCTTACCGAACGGCAGCCCTGCGCCGAGTTTCCGTGTTCCGATGAGGCAGTTCAACACGAAGAACTGCTAGAACCGGAGCATTTCTTCCAATCCGTTGGCGTTCGGCGTCGCGGGCGGAATTTCCTCGGCAGCCAACCGGCCTTGCAGGCGAAGTGCGAGTATTCAAGCAAAAACTGCCCGGAAGGCTCCAAAATCGCGTCGAGGCGGGCCCTTCGAAGTGGCGGAGAACTTGCCTGGCATGGCCATAATCTGCGGCCCTTATTAGTTCGGCAATTGGCAAAAGCGATGCACGAACAGCGCATGAGGCCAGATCTTGCGGTAAACTCCAAACAGACAGCGTTTTGCGTTGGCGTGGGCTACCGGCGGGTAACTAGGGTGCTCATTCCTCATCGATCGTGCACCTTGGCAAGCGTTCCGCCAGGCGGAACGTCCCGCACAGACTGCACACGCTCGCCAGGCTTTGGCGATCCATGGACTTGAATCGACTGGCGAATGACAGCCGTCACACGATGCAGCTAGATATTTGTTCCACAGCAACGACCCCTCATCACATCACAATCCGCCTCGAATCCCGATCTGCTCCTCTTCACAATGCTTCCCCCATTGCCAGGTGAGACTGCCCTCGCGTTGCTGGAAGACGCCAGCGACGCTTGTGCCGTGTTTGACCGCGACACGACCACTTGTCTGTGGCAGAACGCGGCTTGGGGTCATCTGTCGGACTCCCTGCAGCAGCTGGAACGGTTGCTGGGAACCGAGTCGCACGGATTTATGGACCAGCAACTCGCGCAATTTCTTGCTGGCCTGTCCGAAGTGCCGATGCGACAACCGCTCAAGTGGTGCCACGGCGGTGACGAGGTATTTCAAACCCCCTTGCTGCTGCGGCCCTATCACGGCAATGGCCGGCGATTGGTGGCGGTGCTGGCCATGGGCCCCCGGCCAGCGGTGTCGCTGCCCCACGCCAACGACAGCCACCACCGCGACCCACTGACTGGGCTGCCGGGGCGGGGTGCAATCGAAGTTCGTTTGCGCCAATTCACCCACACGCCTCACTCGGCGGCGCCGTTTGCCTTGCTGTTTCTCGACCTCAATGGCTTCAAACAGGTCAACGATCAATGGGGGCACTCTGCTGGCGACCGCGTCCTGGCGGTGCTGGCGTCCAGATTGGCCGGTGCAATCCGCGATCGAGACCTCATCGCCCGCTACGGTGGGGACGAATTCGTGGTGCTGGTCGACGGCATCCAGCGACGTCGCGACCTCGAACCGGTCCTCACCCGCCTGCGGCTGGCAGCCGCCGAGCCGGTAAAACACGACAATACCAGTCTTCATGTTTCCGCCAGCATCGGGGCGGCACTTTCCAGCGAAGGCTGGACTTCTATCGCGGAGCTTATTAACGCGGCGGACCAGCGGATGTATGCTGAGAAGCAGCACGTCGGCTAAATCGTTCACGAAAACGGCCGGCATCCTTCCCATTCATCCTCCCGCCTCCCCCCGATAAGTGCCATGCTTTCGATCCAAAGCTGCCCGCGCGCTGCGCGGATTGTTCTTTCGTTCATCGCCATCCTGCTTTTTGGCCACCAGGCAATTGCTGCCGACTCCGCCAACGAAGGTGAGTTCGTCCCGCTGTTCGATGGCAAGACTCTCCAGGGCTGGACGACTGCCGACGGCAAGCCCGTAACGCGAGGCTGGCAGGCCGAGGACGGTCTGCTCGTTCGCACCGGTAGCGGGGGCAGCATCTATACGGAGAAGGACTACGGCAACTTCGAACTCCGCTTCGAGTGGCGGATCTCTCGCCGCGGTAATAGTGGTATCAAGTACCGTATCGCTCACTACGACAAAGGCACTTTCGGCCGGCCCGGCTGGCTGGGATACGAGTACCAGATTTGGGACGACGCCAATCGAAACAGCTCGGCCGACACCAGCACTGCCGCCATCTACATGCTGCAGGCGCCCAAGAAAGACAAGAAGTTGAAACCGACTGATGAGTTTAACACCGGTCGCATCGTCGCCGTTGGTTCCCATCTGGAACACTGGCTCAATGGCGAGAAAGTTCTCGACGTCGATACGGACACTCCGGAGTGGGCGCAGCAGATCAAGAAGACGAAGTTTGGCCCCGTCAAAAACATCTTCCAGAATCCGAAAGGCCGTATCCAACTGCAAGACCACGGTAACAAGGTCTGGTTCCGCAACATCGAGATCCGCGAGATCGAGAGCGAATAACCTGGAACACACCGGGGTTGGGCGACTGGTTTGTCGCGCAACGTTCGCTCGTCAGGCGAACACTCAGTTCGAGTTGGCCTCTACAAACTGTTTCAGCCCGCCGGCAAACAGCGATTCCCAGCCGCGGCGAAGTTCTTGCACGTTCTGTTCGCTGATGTGCCCCACGAGGGCGTCGGCCAGCTTCAAGACACAACTTGTCTGATCGACCGGTTCGAGGGCGATCTTCATGCTGCTGGTGGTCGGCCCGCCCCAGTCGGGGGCGGTGTGCAACAATAGATAGAGGGTGAACTGCTCGGGCAAGCACATCTGCACGGTGGCCCACAACAAACTTCCCTGGTCTTCTGTTTGCTCGAGCAGACTTCCCCCTGCACGAGCCTGGAGTGAGACCATCGATTCCGGTCCCAGCATATGAAAATCGGGCAGCCACCAGGAGTTTGTCTGTTCGACGATTGCCTTCCAAACAGACTCGCTGGACGCCTTGATGGCGATCTCAAGTTCGTAGCGGGCGACGCGCCCCTCGGTGATACGTACCGCAGCCATGTGGTTCCCCCCTTACAGCCGGCAGATTGTTGATGTGCGTCTTTATAACCTTGATGTTGGACTTCTTGCAATCGCAGTGCACGGTGCGTCACGACCCTTGTCATGTGCCGGTCGGCACATTGATGAACCAGGCAGCACACTTGCATTGCTGACGAGAGGGCAGATTCGCAGGAAATCGCTCTCTTCAAGCGAAATCATCGACGGCATATCGTTTGCCGCCTGGTTCTCACAGGTACGTGCCGCTGCGTTTCCACGCCTCCTCAATCGGGGTGATGGGCGGCAACATCGCTAAGCGGGGAGTGCGCGTGAGCGTACGAGCGGCAGTTGGCGCACGAGCGCACGCAACTCACTGGCTCGAGAGGCGTGTGGCTCGCTATCTCACACGCTGGGCGAATAGCCTGGGAGGTGACGCATGAGTGCTTCATGTTTAGTGTTCGGTCTCACTTTGGCAGCCGTTTTCAACTCCAACGAATGGACCCACCGCGGCAGCATTCCGGCGCAGTTAGACGGAGAGTCGCAAGACCTGGAGGTGCTGTACCAACCGCTGCTGTTCGCCTTTGCCGTGCCCGAAACGACCACCACCGAGCATGGTCTGCTGGTCGCAACCGAAAGCGATTTGTATCAGCGGAATCCCTTCATGCTGCCTATCGGGCCGTATCCATTCGCATCCGTGGTCGAGGACACAGTAGCTCCCGAGGTCGGCTTTTTTGGCTTCAGGTTTTTGTACGCGGCGCTGGACCCTACTACCGAGGACGTCCGTTATGAACTGATGGCCATGCCGGACAGCGGCAGCCCGGCCATCAGCTATCGCGGTTCGACGATCCTCCTCGAACCCGGAGAGCACCTACTTCGCCGCGTGGTGCCCGAACCGAACGCACTGCTGTTGGCAATTGCAGGTGGTGCGTTGCTATTGTGGATGAGGAGGGAAACAGGGCATCGAACGTGGCCGAGGAAACAGGTCGAGAAGTAGTGGGACTTCTCCCGGGTCGAGGAGGGTGCCCCCCGCGAATCGATCCGCATCGGAAGGACCACCGGCGACTAGAATCGCCGAGCGAGTTCATTCATGCATCAGCCGCCGAAAAGGACACGGATCCTTCTCGATTCCAGATGGCAACCTGGCTCGAGGGCAGCCCATCGCGTCGGAAAGGCCGAAGTGCCGAGTGTCTACTTGTTTTCAGGTTCAGGTAGGAATTTTACACTCGATGGGGGAAAATAGGGGGTGCGAAACTAGGAGCCAAGCTGGTTGTGGTGGCGACCGGTCGTGGTGACTGGCGGAAGGCCTTCAACAGAGTTTTGTCGCACCTGCGGCATATCGCGCGCAACAACCCGATCAGCTCCCAACGAGACACAAGACGCAAGCCACTACCAAGAAAGCACTTACATCGAGCCCCCGGAGTTGACCGACGCGAGTTTTGCCGCAGTGAATCGATTTGTCGCAGCGCTGCGACAGAACTAACTGCGACAAAACTAGTCGCGCAAATCCCATGCAGTCGGTAATGAGCCCCTTGTCTACCGACCAGGGCTGTAGATGGCTCGTGACGATCGAGACAACGGCCAACCAACAATCATCTTTCCGAGTCGAACCTTTTTCATGAACCATCACCACCACGACCCGGCCAGTTCCCTATCGCCGGAACGTATGCAGCTGTTTTTGGCAGGCCTGTCGGGACTGCCGGAAGACGAGGTGCGGAAGGCGAAATCACTTTACATTCGCAACGCCATCTCCGAGTACAAGGCGATGGAGACCTCAATGCAGGCGTTCGGCTGCGTGCAGGTAGCGTTTGCCGTTATTCCGATCTTCTGGCCGATCCTCTACGCGCAGCGGCGGATGATCAAAGCCCAGCGGACCTTGTTCCACGAGCGGATCCAAAATGCCCTGGACGTGTGGCGCGACGATCTGCGGGGAGAGACGTTCGATCTGCCGGACGATTTCTGAGGCCTCCCGCATCGAAATGTGATTTCTGAAAATAGTGCTGCCCACCGCTGTGGCTTGCTCCGCTTGCAATGGTGAGCCGGCCCAGTCGGCCGACCAGAAACCCACATCCAATAGCGGGGCCCACGCCATGATTCGCCCAACCGCCTTGATAGCTGCGGCAGCACTGCTGCCCACCCTCTCCGCTTGGGGACAGATCTCCGAGCCAACCGCTTCGCCGTATGGACCTGGCGGCTCGCACACCACGGCCAGCTACCCGGTGTCGCCGCCCAATGCCCCTCAGTTCCACAGCTCGACGCTACAGGAAGGGGTGCTCCGGGGCACGGCTTCGGTAATTCAGGCGTACTACAATGGGCAAATATCGCACGCCCAGGCTCGCATTCTGCTCGCCGAGGCCCGTGCCCGCGAGATTCAGCTGCGGGTCATCAACACCGAGGCCGCGCAAACCCGCCGGCGGCTAATCGAAGCCGAGCGACAACAGCAGCGGCAGCTGAAAATGGAAAACGAACTGCTCGGGCAGCAATTAGAAGCAGCTCGGGTACCCGTGCGATACGCGGAATACCGCTTGTCGCCAGAGCAACTCGACCGCCGCAGCGGCGAAATCTACTGGCCATCGGCGTTTGACCACGCTAGCTTTTCAGCCGACACGTACGTGCTGGAGAAGCTGTTTTTGGAGTTGGCCGCCGCACCACCGGCCGATACAGGTTATATTGCAACTCGGATAGAAGAGGCCTGCGAGCGACTCGCGAACCATCTGCGGGAAGTACGTTCGAATCTGGAGCTGGATGCTCAGCAATACCAGCACTACTTCGATTGCCATCGGTTCGTCCTGGGATTGAAGTACGAAGCCAAAGTTTGTGGCTTGCACGGATCGATGTATTCTCTCGCGTCGCAATGAAGTACCATTCGCAGCCCGTTCCTGCCCTGATGTAGGCAGCGGCAGGAACATAGCAATGAACCAACCCAGTGGCTAATCGCAGGGCTGCGAGAAGTATGCACCGCACAGTTCCATTCAAACTGACCACTAAGTGCCTGTGGCACAGTATGATTTGCCTGGTCTGTCTCGGCACGTTGCCAGCTGAAGCGGCACCGATCACCTTGGCCGAGTACTACGCCGGCGACTACTCCGTGGCATGGTCTCCCTCGCAATGGGGGTGGTACGACCCTTCGTACTTCGACCCGCCGCAATACATCGATGGCTACGTCAGTAGTGTCACAGGCTCAGCAGGTGGAGGTAGCACCGCCTGGCAGATTCATAACCCAGGTATTTCCGGTGTCGAACCGCACTACTTCTTCTTCCTGCAGCAACCCCAGTACGTTGCCGCCGCCAGGGAGAATGGATGGAACTTGCAAGCGAATGCCCAATTCGTAGCCATGGAGCAGGGCATCGCTAACCAGGGCCTGGCCGTGACGTTTGATGGTCGCTACTACGGAGTGGCCATTGATACAGACGCCAGCGGCGCGCTGATTGCCTCGATACCAACCACCGCCACATCAAGCACCGTGCTGGAGCTCTCGCCGCCGTCGGGCGCTGGTGATTACCACGCCTACGAACTTCGTTCGGCCCCAAATACGCAGCTGGTATCGTTCTTTTACGATGGCGAGGTGAAGTACACCTGGAGTGGTGTCGCCGAGAATCACCCGAACAAGTTCGAGTTTGGTTCACTCACCGACTTGGGTGCGGGTAGCATGAATTTTCGCGAGGCGCATTCGTACATCCTCGACGCAGGCCCCACCGCCACCGAGCAGGGTGACTACAACGACGACGGAATCGTGGATCTTGCCGACTTCACGCTGTGGCGCAACACGCTAGGCAGCACCTCGAAGCTAGCGGCCGATGGCAATGGCAACCTGCACATCGATGCTGGCGATTACAACGTGTGGAAGCGCAACTTCGGACTCCGAACGGCCGACGCCAGCAGCGCAAGTAGTCAACTGGAAATCCCCGAACCCACGTCGTGGGCACTCGTCCTACTGGGGATTGCAGGTGGGGTGTTACACAAAAAGGGCCGGAATGCCTTGTGTGGCACACCGACCCTTTTTAAAATCGCGCCTTGAGCGGCTCACTCGATCGCCGAGTGGCAGGCTCGTGTCTGTTGGATGGTGTGATTAACCAACCATGTCCTTCAGACGCTTGAGCGGACGGATCTTCACGACGTTCTTGGCCGGCTTGGCGGCAACGTCCATGGTCTCGCCCGGACGGAAGGGGTTAGGTACGTTCTTGCGAGCTGGCTTGGCCGGCTTGTGTTGAACAACGATTTTGCACAGGCCGTGAAGAGTGAAGGTCTTGGGAGCGTTACGGCCAACCAGAGACTTTTCGATCTCTTCGCTCAGGGCCTCGAACACGGAAGCAACTTGGCGTTTGGTCAAGTCGGTCTTCTCGGCAATGTTTGCGAAGACTTCCGTCTTGGTAGGCGGCTTGGGAGCGGCTTTCGCCATGGGTCTGATTCCTCCGAAAAAAAGTCTGAAATACTGGGCTGGAAGGGTCGAGTAGGATCGTCCTCCGTTAACGAACGTGCTGATTAGAGCGCTGGTGGGGGAAAAAAACAAGTGCGGAATGGATCGCAAACCCCGACAAAACTAGGGTTTTGGAGCACTCCGCCCCTCTCAGGCTCTCATCGTCACACGCCGTTCGGCTGGTTCCCCCCGGTGTTCCGTGCCAGGAAACCCACCACTCACCCCTTCTGCAGAGGGGGCGTACAGCGCCCCGCTCAAGCGGAAGGCTGCAACACAATCTAGGTTGCAAATCAATGGAATCAAACGACTTGGGGAAAATTGTCCAAGTCCCCCGGAACCTCTTGGGGACCTCTGAGTACTAAACAACAGCCGAACACGCCTCGATGCGAGGCGGCAAGCTGCCTCAAGCGATTCGCACCAAGTGCCAATAAAGGGTGCGGAGAAACCGCTTGTAGAAAAATCCCAAGAACACTAAGCTCGCCCCGGGTTAAACGGCCCAGATATGCACAGGATCGGCCCGTCCGGTTGTCCACATCGGCCAACTTGGCGAGCAAGGAAGTCGCCGAATCCTTACTCCGCCGGTATGATGGAGCCGAGGGACGGTAACTGCCTTCCTCTACACACCGCAGGCGAGACGGGGAGTAAAGGATGATTGCCCGCAGCCACCCTCCTGGACGTCGTGGACGTCGTGAAGTTCGATTGCATCGCTGGCTACCCTTGATCCTGCTATCCACCTTGCACGCTTTGGCCTCCTGCTTGCTGAGACATCGGTGGGCTACCTGTGCGCTGATTGTGTGGGGCCTAGTTGTGTGGCAACCAGTCTGCTGGGCTCAGCCGGAACCGACCCCCGCTCCAGAGGAAGATGACCCCGATCAGATCAGCGATTTACATTCGCTGTACTACTCGGCCCATCTGCCGACCGATCGTCGATTGGCGCAAGATCTCGATCAGGCTCGGCAGCTCTTCGAATCGGGCAGGTACAGCGAAGGCTTACCGTTGGTGGATCGAGTGCTCGAGGCAAGCGAGGACACCTTCGAACTGGCTCACCGTCGGCAATCGAACAAAGTGGCCACCAGCCTCAAGGCGGCCGCCAAGGACCTGCTGGCCAATCTTCCGGCTGCCGGCGTGGCCGCCATGGAATTGGACCAAGGCGTCAAAGCTCAACGCGAACTGGCCCAGGCCGTCCAGCAGTGTTCGCTGGCCGGGTTGGCCCAAGTGGCGCAGCGGTACCCCGTGACCGAGGCCGCTGGTCAAGCCATGCTGATGCTGGCTCAAGCCGAAATGGACGCCGGCCGTTACTCAAGAGCGGCCGCTCTGTATGAAGAACTTCGCACCTGGCCCAAGGCCGCCTCAAGGTACGAAGCGTTGATCGACGTGCGACTGGTGCTGTGCTACGCGGCTACGGACAAGCAGGGCTCGCTGGAAGAAGCATCCAAGCGTCTGCAGAACATTCCCTCGCCGACCGCCCGGGCCGAAGTGGAACAACTGATCGGCAACAACGACGTGGGCCAGTGGCTCCAGAGCCTGTCGAGCGCCGCTTCCAAACTGCAGCGATCGGAGGACGACGCCTGGTTGGTCGAAGGACGTAGCGCCTCACGGAATCCCTTGTACGTTGCCGGAGGTGCGCCGCACGTCTGGCCAACCTGGGACGCACGGACGGTGAAGGAATATCACATCGCCCAACGCCTTGAGTCCCGTCTGCAATGGCAGCATCGTCGTGGGGTAAGTTGGGGCCTGGTCGCCAGTCCAATCGCGGTCGGCAACTACGTGATTGTCCGCACGCCCAGCAACCTGGTGGCCGTCGACTTCAACTCCGGGCGACGCGTGTGGGAGACGCGGGGCGAATCGGTCGAAGAAGATACAAACACCATCAACCTGCCGTTTGGCGATGGTGGTGAGCAAGGCGCCGTGGCCTTGGAGGCCCTGGAGCAACGCCTGTGGGTCGACGCCGTATACGGGGCGCTGAGCAGCGATGGCGATCGGGTGTACGCGATACGCAATCTCGACAGCATTCACTTGCGGAACAACATGCGTTTCCGCCTACAACTGCTACGCCAGGCCGGCAGCGAGTACGAGGAGCCAGGCAATACCCTTACCGCCTACGACCTGCGAACCGAAGGCAAGCGGTTGTGGGAAATTAATGGCGAGAACAACGAAGAGCTGTCTGGCTGTTTCTTCCTGGGTGCTCCGATTGCGGTGGGCGACACGCTGTGCGTGCTGGCCGAGTTCGCCAACTCGATCCATTTGCTGCAACTGGAAGCCGAAACCGGCAAGCTACTATGGAAACAACCACTGGCGAACCTCGAACGCAGCGTGGTGTTCGATATCGGTCGCCGGCTGGCCGGGGCAACGCCTTCGTATGCCAATGGGCTGGTGCTTTGTCCGACTGGCGCTGGCAGTGTGGTAGCTGTTGATCCCGTGAAGCACTCACTGGAATGGGCCTTTCGTTTCGAAGTCGACGAAGATCTTGCGACTCGAGCCACCACTGGCTGGCAGCAACAGTTCGGCGCTTACCAACCGGCACTCACCAGCCGTTGGCAGCGCAACCGTGTGATTGCCAGCGGCGACGCGTTGCTCGTAACCGCCCCGGAATGCGAACAGCTATATTGCCTGGACGGGCACACCGGCGAGAAACGGTGGTCGATCGAGCGCGGAGACTACGACTATCTGGCCGGAGTGGCTGGAGACCGTGTAGTGCTGGTCGCCGGTCGCTACGTCGGGCTGCTGGATCTGGAAACGGGCGAACCGGCCAGCGAAAACTCGCGCGTGGAATTGCCTGACGAACTGACGGTAGCCGGCTTGGGAGTGCTGACCAACGACGCTTTGATGTTGCCCTTGTCCAACAATCAGGTTGGCATCGTGAACGTCTCGAGCGGGACGTTCGAACGTGCGCTGGCGCTGCGCGAGGGTGCATCGGTTGGCAACCTGGCCTTCCACCGTGGCGCCTTGCTTTCTCAATCGCCCACATCGCTCGCACGTTTCGATCAGATGTCGCTGCTGCGTGAACAGTTGGCTCAAAACGAAAAAGATGGGGTTTCCAATGCCGACACGCTGCGTGTCCGAGGCGAACTTGCTTGGGGCGAAGGAGATCTCGATCAGGCGATTCGCCTGCTGCTCGAAGCCCACCAGCAGGACGCGGAAGATTCATTAGTGAAAATGCGGCTCACCAAGGCGTTGGTCACCGGACTTCGCAATGACTACCAACAGTACAAGCAACACAGCGAATTGCTGGCTTCGCTATCGACCGATACCCCGCAGCGGCTCGAACTGTACCGCTTTAACGTCGAAGGTTCGCTGGCAGCATCCGATCCCGCCGAAGCTTATGAATACGTTCACAAGATATTCCTCATCGATCGCGAAGCGATGTTGGAACGCAACGATAACCACGAGGTCCAGGCCGAAAGGTGGTTCGCCGCGCGATTGAACGAGCTTTGGGACATGGCCGACGAGCCGCTACGAGAGCGCATCGCCAAAGATGTCCAGCAATGGTTCGACGACGCCCAGGTGGATCCTTCCACCAGCAAGCTGGCACGACTGGTACGTTACTTCGGCGGCATCCCTGCTGGACGCATTGCCAGGCTCCGGCTGGCAGACGAGTACGTGGCGACTCAACGTTACGCCGAGGCCGAGTTGCTGTTGCTGCAGTCGGCGAAAGAAGCTGCGTCGAACGGTGGCCTGGAAGAGTTGCGAGCGCAAGTGGCAGCCCTGGTACCGGGGCTCGAGTCGGGCGACACCTTGGAGCAGTACTTCACTTCGCACAGCACCTGGCCCGATGGAAAGGTGGAGACCTCCATCGATCGAGGGCGCGCTGGCTCGAATCGCAATACGACCGTCAGTCGAGGCCTGCGATCGAGATCCAACGCGAGACTGCTGGTCGAACCACACTCGTGCGGCCTGCCAACCAACGGGCCGGTGACTCTGGCACTCTCCTATGGCAGTCAAAACCAGTTGTTCGCCTGGAACCAGTTCGGCGAAGTGACCCACGGCATCCCAATGCAGTTCGTGGCCCTGCAAAACTCCAATACCAACACGGAACTCGCCTGCATGCGGTTCGGGCATTTTGCAGTGCTTGGTGCCGGGGATCAGGTGGCCGTGGTCGACCTGCGGCAGGGCGAGTTGGAAGAGGGGCCGCTGCTCTGGAGCAGTCCTCCCTCGTCGCGCGGCAATCGAAGAACGCTCCGAGCCGTGCAAGTGGGTGGCCGCACCGTGATTCGCTCCCTGCCGACCCAAGGAGAAACGGACGGTCCCACAGGCGAGTTGTGTTCGGCCACGCCGCAGGGGGTGGTGCTGCGTGGTGAAGAGCTGCTGCGTTGCTACGGCACCGTGGACGGCGAACTGTTGTGGCAGCGCCGCGATACGCCCGCCGATGGAGCGGCCTTCGGAGATTCAGAATACCTGTTCCTGAAGGCCGATGGCGAAGTGACCGGTGTGGTGCTGTCGATGATCGACGGATCGACTTTGGGCGAATGGCAGAACCCCGAAGGAAAGACCATCCTGACCTACGGACGGAACGTCGTTGTCACGCAACTGCGAGCCGGACGCCGTTTGATACGCGTTGTGGACGTGCTATCTGGCAAGGTGTTGCTGGAGCGGTCCTACAGCGGTTCGGCCACTCAGCCAGTTGTGTCGTCGAACCTGGTACTGGTGATGGAGCCGACGGGCGAACTGGAGGCCGTGGACGCGGCCACCGGGCAGATAAAATTTGCCGCGAAGCTGAAACCCGAGCGGCAACTCGAGACCATTCACCTGTTGCCTTCGGACGATCTGCTGATTCTGGCAACTAACACGCGGACTACCGCCCAGCACAACACGGCGGGCAACGAGATGCTGGAAAACTCGCCCATCATCTCGGGGCATGTCTACGCACTCGACGCACAAACTGGCAAGCCGCACTGGAACCGCCCGGCAAGCGTTCGCGGGCAGGGCCTCTGGCGTATGCAACCCACGGCCTCGCCGGCGCTGGTGTTTATTAGCCGCGAGGAAGCTCGCCAGGGCAGCAACCAGAGCGGACATACGCGGGTGCTCGTCCTGGACAAACGGACCGGTCGCAGCCTGCTACGGGAAGACGAACTGTACCCCCTCGACCCGGCTCCCTGGTCGATGCGCATCGATCATGTGGCCGAACCGACCGTGACCCTGGATTTAAGGCATACTCTGGTAACCTTGCAATTTACGGACTCCCCCAGGCCCCCCGAGCCGGTGGCGTTGGCGGAGGTGGAAGGAGTGTCCAAAGGACAAGGGTCAGGTTTACTTGGTATACTAAGGAAGCTATCCGGCGGATCACTGAGTGATCCGCCTATCGACGACGACGATTGATCCCAACGACCCACGCAATCGAGTTGTCGGCAGTAACGATTATGCAGGCCAGGCGCGACCACGGTCCTCGTGTATGGAGATGCCACTATGTGTTCCTCACGGAAAATGCTGGCGGTGTCGATTGCGCTGATTGCCTTGTGCAGTCCAGCGGTTGCCGCCCGAAGCGACCCGGAAGTCGATCGCGTGGTAGTGCAGGGTCTTGATTGGCTCGCTTCTCGCCAACAGCGTCTAGGACACTGGACCGCTCAAGGACGCTATCCGGCCGCCATGACCTCGCTGGCCGGACTCGCCATGCTGTGCGAGGGATCGACCACCACCGAGGGACGCTACGCCGATAACATCAGCCGAGCGGTCGATTACTTGGTGAGCCAGAGCCGCCCCAATGGGCTGATTGGCGATCCCCTGCGTGACGACCGCTACACCTACGGCCATGGTTTCGCCATGCTGTTCCTTTCGCAGGTGCTGGGTGAAGAAGAAGACGCGCAGCGTCGAGAAGAACTGGTACAGGTACTTACCAAGGCGGTCCGCTTTACCGGCCAGGCCCAAACCGATGCTGGTGGATGGGGCTATGTGAGTGCAAAGGATGGCAACGGTTTTGACGAAGGTTCCACGACCATTACCCAGGTGCAGGGACTGCGGAGTTGCCGAAACGCGGGAATTCCTGTCCCCAAAGAGGTCATCGACAAAGCAGTCAAGTACATTAAAGACTGCACGCTACGCGATGGTGGCGTGCAATACAGCAGCAAAGGTGGTGGTGGCCGACCCGCCATTACCGCTGCGGCGGTAGCCTGCCTGTTCAATGCGGGTGAATACGACGACGACTACGTGCCCCGCATGCTGAAGTATTGTGAGCAGCACTTGGGCGGCGGTCGTCAAAACAACTACGGACACTGGCACTACGCCCACTTTTATTACTCACAGGTACAGTACCGCGAAGCGGGCGAGATCTGGACGGACTATCGCAACACGACCTATGCGAAATTGCTCCGCGAGGCGAAGCCCGTCACCTTGGAGAACGGAAAAGGTGTGGTGTGGGATCAGGGCTACATCGGCCAGGTCTATACCACCTCGCTCAACTTGATCATCTTACAACTCGACAACGCAGCCTTGCCAATTTACCAGCGGTAGCGATCTCGCATCCGCCGCCTGGCAAGTAAGGCCTGCATCACTTTTTCACTTACCACCTGCGAAGCATGCACGAACAAGACCCCTCCGCCGTTGATCGGCTCAATGCCGCAGCCGACCGGATCCGCCAGCAACTTTCTCAAGTTATCGTGGGCCAGCAAGAGGTAATCGACCAACTGTTGATTACGCTATTCTGCCGAGGCCATTGCCTGCTGGAAGGTGTGCCGGGACTTGCGAAGACGTTGCTCATCAGCACGCTTGCCAAGTCGCTGAACCTGACGTTCAACCGCATTCAGTTCACGCCCGACTTGATGCCGGCCGACATCATCGGCACCGACATCATTGAAGAGAACAAGTCGACCGGTCAGCGCGAGATGCGGTTCCTGGGCGGGCCGATCTTTGCCCACGTGATTTTGGCGGACGAAATTAATCGCACGCCCCCCAAGACGCAGGCGGCACTGCTGGAAGCGATGCAGGAGCGACAAGTATCGGTGGGCATGGTTCGCCATCAGATCGGCGATCCGTTCTTTGTGCTCGCCACGCAGAACCCCATCGAACAGGAAGGCACCTACCCGCTGCCCGAAGCGCAGCAGGACCGGTTCATGCTCAAGGTACTGGTTCGCTATCCCTCGGTGGAGGACGAAGTCGAAATCGCCCGCCGCACGACCAGCGTGCAGGATTTCCAGGTCGAGCCGGTCCTCGCTCCCGAAGAGGTGCTGGAGATACAGCACATGGTACGACTGGTGCCGGTGAGCGAACACCTGATTCGCTACGCGGTGGCCCTGGTGCGGTCGACCCGCATTGGCGAGCCGGAGGCCGATCCCTTCGCAGTGGAAAACCTGTCCTGGGGCGCCGGACCGCGGGCCGTGCAGTACTTGCTGATGGGAGCCAAGGGGCGGAGCTTGATGATGGGACGGCCGCATGTAGCCCTGGAAGACATCCAGGCACTCGCCGCGCCCGTCCTGCGTCATCGGCTGCTGGTGAACTACACGGCCGAAAGTGAAGGCATTACGTCCGACGACGTGGTCGGCCGCTTAATCGAAAACCTACCCGCCCGCGAGGACCAACTCAGTGGTGACCCCCGCTTCCAAAAAGTCTTTGCTTCCTGAGGTCGTCCGTCGCATCGGCCGGCTCGAATTGCGGGCACGGTACATTGTCGAAGGTCTGCTTTCCGGTATGCATCGCAGCCCGTACTTCGGGCAGTCGGTCGAGTTCCGCGAACACCGCGAGTACTCCAAGGGCGACGACTTGCGCCATATCGACTGGAAGGTGTGGGGGAAGCAGGACCGCCTTTACATCAAGCGGTACGAAGAAGATACCAACCTGCGTTGCACCCTGGTGGTCGATGGTTCGGCGAGCATGAACTACGGCTCGGCCGACATGACCAAGCACGACTACGCTGCGACTGCCGCCGCGGCGTTCGCCTACCTGCTGCTAAAGCAAAGCGATTCGGTGGGTGTTACGGTGTTCGACGATCAAATCCGCCACGAAGTGCCGCTCCGCACGCAACGAAGTCACCTGACAAGGATCGCCCGGGCACTGGAATCGATTGAACCACGCGACAAGACCAACATCGACAGCGTGCTCGCCCACGTGGCCAAATCCAATCCTCGCAAGGGGATGATCGTCCTGATTTCGGACCTGCTGTGCGACACCGACCAACTGCTAAAAGGGCTGGTCACACTGCGGCGAATGGGACACGATGTAGTGGTGCTGCACGTGATGGACGATGAGGA
This sequence comes from Aeoliella straminimaris, assembly GCF_024054565.1. GTDB lineage: Bacteria > Planctomycetota > Planctomycetia > Pirellulales > Lacipirellulaceae > Aeoliella > Aeoliella straminimaris. Next base: position 767,786 of record NZ_JAMXLR010000092.1, on the reverse strand, counting down.
ACTCGATTTCACGTTTCGCGGTCCCGTACGGTTCGAAGGCCTGGAGGTCGACGACATTGTCGACTGCAACCCTCGTGCGCTCCGCAAAGGTTACATGGAAGCCCTGGAACGTTATTTGACCCGCGTGCGCAAGGCCTGTGCCGCAAACGCGGTCGACTATTCGTTGATCCGCACCAGCGACGCATTGGACGCCGCCTTGACCGCCATCATCGCCCGCCGCGCGCTTGCGCAACGCGCCAAGATTTAACCCCACCCAACAACTGCCCGCCTGACTGACGTGTCGTTCCTATATCCCTCGGTGTTCTGGTTTGGATTGCCGCTAGTGGCCTTGCCGCTGGTGATCCATCTGTTGAACCTGCGTCGCCAGCGCAGAGTGCCGTGGGCCGCCATGCAATTTTTGCTGGAGAGCCAGGAACGTAGCAAGACGTGGATCAGCCTCCAGGAGCTGTTGCTGCTGCTGTTGCGTACCGCAGCGATTGCCCTGTTGATCGTGATGCTCGCCCGCCCCACGGCTCGTAGCGGTTGGATCGGTCGTCTGTTGAACCGGCCGGTGCATCACTTGGTGGTACTGGACGACAGCTACTCGACCACCGACCGCTGGGCGGAAACTTCCGCCTGGAAGGAAGGCATTGGCGCAGCGAACGACATCGCCCAAGCGGCCGCCGATCAATCGACCGCCAGCGTGGTGAGTATCTTGCGTTTCTCCGAAGCGGAACAGGGGGGAGAGGACCCTCGCCCTGGAATCTTCCGTCAGCAGCTCGACGATAAGTCGCGGCAGGAATTCATCTCCCGCATGGAAACGGCGCAGCCTACCGACACCGCATCCGGGCTGTTGCCAGCGCTGCGTCGCGCGGTTGAGCTAGCCGACCTGCAACCGCCCGATCAAGATCTGGTGGTGCACGTCGTGTCCGACTTCCGCCAACACGACGTCCAGCAGATCGACGCCATTCAGGAGGTGGTCGACTCGTTGAAGAAGCGGTCCACCGGGCTGCAGTTCATCCGCACCGTGCGTCAGCCGCACGAGAACCTGGCCCTGGTGAGCCTGGAGCCCGAATCGGGTGTTCGCGCCACCGGTGTGGAAATGTGGATGCGTTTGGCGGTGGAGAATTACGGCACCTCCACCGCTCGCGAAGTGGTAGTCGAACTGGAGCAAGATGGCAGCCCACTGGTTTCTGTTCCAGTGGGCGACATCCCGGCCGGTGAAACCGTCGATCGTCGATTCCGCGCAACGTTCGTCGCTGGCGGCGCCCACTGGGTCGCCGGCAGCATCGACGCCGATGCGGTAGAGCTCGATAACCGCTACGTTTACGCTACCCATGTCCCCGAAGCGCAGAAGGTGCTGCTGGTGGATGGCTCGCCCAATGGGTGGGAGTCGTACTACGTCGGCACCGCACTAGCGCCGGGCGGACCGGTGAAAAGTGGTTGGGCCCCGGTCGTGGTCAAGGCGAGCGATTTCGCCGAGGCAGGCGACCTTTCGCAATACGCGGCCGTGGCGCTGCTGGATGTGCCACGCCTGAAGGACGAGCAACTGGCACAGGTCGCCGCGTTCGTCGAAGCGGGTGGGGGTCTACTGGTAACTTTGGGCGAGACGATCCGCCGCGACTATTACGCCGGCACGGGCTTCGCCAGCGGCGAAGGCCTGTTCCCAGCTCCGCCCGACCTGCCCACTCAATGGATTCCGGAAACCGACGACACGGAGAATCCTGCGGCGGACATCCGTGTGACCGACCACCCGGCATTCAGCGTCTTTCGCGGCGAGCGAAACAGCATGCTGGGCTTGATGCGGGTGAACTACTACTACTCGCTGCAGCGAGGGTGGCGAAACGACAAGACCGACGACGTCGAAGCCATTGCCTCTCTGGCGGACGGCACCCCCTTGGTGCTGGAGAAACCTTACGGCAATGGTAAGGTCGTCATGCAATTGACCAAGGTCTCGCCCGATGAAGGAACGCTCGGCAGCTGGTCGAACTTCGGCCCCAATCCGGCGTTCGTCGTGCTGACCAACGAGCTGTTCGGGTACCTGGCGTATGGCGCGGCCGCCGACGACGTACTGACCGTTGGCGACGCACTCCGCATTCCTGCCGACCGAGCGATGTTCGCCGGCTCGGGCTCCATCCAGCGGGTCGGTCGCGGTACTCCCTACCAGGCCACGCTGTCGGGCGATCCGGCGGCCGATCAACTGGTAATCGCCTCCGAACCGATCGAGCGTGCCGGCTTGTACCGTGTGCGACTCGACCGCAATTCGGGCGGAACCGAAGATCGCTTCGCCGCTGTAAACCCCGCCGCGGGCGAAGGCAACCTGGCGCTGGCTGCCGACACGACGCTGCGTCAGAAATTCGCGGGCGACGAGTTCGCCCTGCGCTATGCCGATGAACTCTCGACCGAAGCGAATCCCAGCGAATCGAGTTGGACCGAAGTCCTGCTCGCGTCGCTGGTCCTGGCACTGGTGGCTGAGCAAGCCCTGGCCTACGTTTGCAGTTTCCACGAATAATCCTCCCCTCGCAGTCCACCCAACCTGATGTTTCCCCTTAGCTCAAGCATGACGCAGTTCAGCCTGCCGCTGGCCGCCACCAAAGTGGCCGGCGACGCGGTCTATGAATTTGCGCGGCTGGAGTCGCTGGGCGACGCCTGGTGGGTGGGACCAGCGTTGGTGCTCGGTCTGTTGGCGCTGCTCGCATACGTCTGGAGCGTGTACCGTCGCGAAGCACGCACCATCTCCGTGACCAAAGCAATTGTGCTCGCACTGTTGCGAACCATCGCCATTGCCGGACTCGTGGCGTTCTTCCTCGGTCTCGAAAAACGCAGCAGTTCGCAGGTGGTCGAGCCCTCGCGGGTGGCAGTGCTGGCTGACACTAGTTTGAGCATGGACCTGCCGGACGCCGAACCCACTTCCAGCGACAGGGCAACCCGGGCCGAGAAATTGCAGTCGCTGCTGACCAAGTCGCCACTGCTCGAGGACATGAGCAGGGCTCACGATATCGACATTGTGGCGCTCGGCGAAGCGACACGCCCGCTGGCCTACATGCCCCAGTCGCCTGCATCGAAGGAAGGTACGGCCCAGCAGTCGAAGGATGATGCCGACTTGCCCGAGCCGTTCGACTACGACAAACTGGCCTCGCAGATTGTTCCCGAAGGTCACGAGACCCGATTAGGCGATGCAATTGCCACGACGCTCGAGCGTTACCAGGGCCTGCCGCTGGCCGGCATCATCGTGTTGACCGACGGCGGACAGAACCGTGGGCTCGAACTGGCCGCGGCGGCGGAAGCAGCGACCGATGCCAATGTGAAAGTCCATGCCGTAGGCTTTGGCCCCACCACGGCACCGGCCAACATCGTGGTCCGCGAACTCATTGCCCCCGAGCGGGCCTATCCAGGTGACAAACTCACGCTGCAAGCGATCGTTCACGCTCAGGACCTGGCCGGGCAGCAAGTCGAATTGCAGCTATCCCGCCGTCCGGCCACTGCCAACAACGAGGAGGTGGCTCCAGGGGATTGGGAAGTGGTAGAGACGCACACTCTGGCGGTGGTCGGCACAGACGCACTCGAAACGGTCCGCATCGAAACCGATCCGCCAGAGCCTGGCGACTACGTTTACGAAATCCGCGCCCTGCCTGCACCGCGCGAAGCGATGCTCGACGACAATGCGCAGCAAGCGGACGTGTCCGTCATCGATCGCCAAACCCGTGTGCTGCTGTACGCCGGCGGCCCGACGCGCGACTACCGGTTCTTGCGAAACCAATTGATGCGCGACGCCAGCTTCGTGGTCGACGTGCTGCTGGCCAGCAGCCCTCCAGGAATCTCGCAGGATGCAAACGAAGTACTCACCGAGTTCCCAACCACCGCCGAACAGCTTTCGAAGTACGACGCCATCGTCGCCTTCGACCCCGATTGGTCGCAGCTATCTGCCGAGCAGGTTCGTTGGCTGGAACAATGGGTGGCGCAGCAGGCGGGCGGATTGATCGTGATCCCAGGCCGGGTAAATACGCCTCGCTGGGGAGTCGATACTCGCATGCGCACCATCCGGGGCCTGTACCCAGTAAGCGTGCCTGAGCAACTGCTCGATCTGCGCAGCGACGACGACAACCGCGACACTACACGGGCGCTCCAGTTCACCCGCGAAGGCGAGGAAGCGGAGTTCCTGTGGCTGGCCGACAGTTCTGATGACAGCGCGCTGGCCTGGGACGAGTTCGACGGTGTGTACAGCGTGTTGGAACACAATGGCCCCAAGCCGGGTGCCACGGTGTATGCCTATGCCGGCATCCCCGAGGTCGACGACCATGGCCCCGCTTACCTGGTGGGGCACTACTACGGTGCCGGGCAGGTGCTGTTCATCGGCAGCGGCGAAATGTGGCGGCTACGTAAACTCGACACCAACTACTACGACCGGTTGTGGACTTCAATGCTGCGTCATACCAGCCAGGCTCGCCTGCTGCAGGGCTCGCCCCGCGGCAAGTTGTTGGTTTCGCAAGATCGATACGAACTCGGTGCCACGGTGCCGGTGCGAGTGATGCTGAGCGACCTGCAAATGGAGCCTCTGGTAGCCGACAGCGTAACACTCGACATCGAGATGCCAGGCGGGCGGAGCGATCGTTTGACACTGGCCGCCGACGATGCCCGCGCGGGGAACTTCGCCGGCGAATTCCGCGTCGTACTACCAGGAACCTACCGGTTGTCGCTTCCCGTGCCCGACTCGACAGATGAACTTAGCCGCTCGATTCGCGTAACTACCCCTCAACTCGAAGTGGGGCAAACCACTCGCGACACCAAACTGCTCGAAAGCCTGGCCGAACAGACCGGTGGTTACTACTACCCAAGTTCGCAGCACGCCTTGGCAGGTACCCAGACACTTCCCAACCTGGTAGCGGCCACCCCGAGCCAATCCCGCAGCAAACGTGTCATTGGCTCGATAGACAAGCAATTCGCCCGTGATCAATCGTTCTGGCTGCTGGCCGTGGTGGCCGGCGCGCTTTGCCTGGAATGGATTATTCGCCGGCTCAGTTACCTCGCCTGATTGTTCCCCCTAACCAGCTTCTCATGTCCGCACCAACCGACCATACCCTCGACTACCAAGCGATCAGCGACCTGCTGAGCGACGTGCGGCAGCGCATCCGCACGTTTGTGTGGGCCGAAGCGGTGCTGCTCGCGCTGGTGCTGGTGGGCGTAGTGTTTTGGGGCGGGTTGTTACTCGACTGGATGTTCGAGCCGCCTCCGCAAGTCCGCCTGGCGGTTCACTTGCTGCTGGTGGCAAGCGTATTAGGCATTCTCATCTGGTGGGGTCTGCGCCGCTGGATGGTAGGCCTGTCCGATCGCAGCCTGGCATTGCTCATCGAACGCAAACACCCCGAGCTTCAAGATGCCCTCTCGGTTGCCGTCGATCTGCACGAATCCCCTGCCGATGCCGCGAATGTCCATCCCGAACTGGCCGCGCGTACCATTCGCGAAGCGGCCCATGCGGCCCGTTCGCTCAATACAGAAAATCTGCTCAACCAACTGCGAATCAATCGCTTCGCCCTGCTGGTGGGCGGGCTCGCCATTTCGGTGATCGCCCTGGCACTGGGCATGCCAAAGATCTGGGACACCTACACCCAGCGACTGGCCCTGTCGCCCGAGGACTGGCCGCGGAGGGTGGGTCTCACCGTCGAAGGATTCGAGCCCGATGGCGAGGGCGGTTGGTTCCGCAAAGTGGCTCGCAACTCGGACGTGCCGGTCGTAGTGAACGCTTCGCTGGCGGAAGAGCTCGAAGCTCCCGAGCGAGTAACCATTCGCTATCGCTGGGAAGAAGGTCGTCGTGGCCGCGATGATTTGATTCGCATCGGCGATGCCGAACCCGGCCGCGACGAAAGCCAGCGTTACGAATACCTGTTCGAGCGAATTGCCGGCAACGTGGAGTTCGACATTCGCGGTGGCGACGACCGCGTGCGGCATTTGCGACTCGAGGTGGTCGAGCGTCCCAAAGTCACGCAGCTTCAGTTTGAATGCGAATACCCCGAGTACCTGGGCCGCTCCAACCGCATTGTTGCTGCTGGTCCGCGCGTCGAGTTACCAGAAGGAACCGTGATCACTGCTGTTGGCAAGGCCAACAAGCCCCTGGCCGAAGTGCGGTGGCGTTTGGTCGTGCAAGATGACGAACCCCAAATGTCCAGCGATGCTACCAGCGATTTTGAGTCGCACCTGAAATTGGAACGCAACGACATCGACCTCGAAGTCGAGTTGCTGGACGAAGATGGCATCGTCAGTGCCGAGCCGTTCCGAGTGACGCTCGCCTCGCGACTGGATGAGAAACCTCAGGTGCTCGCCTCGCGAGAAGGCATTGGCCTGGCGGTCACCCAGCGGGCGCAGCTGCCGGTGCAGCTTGACATTACCGACGACAACGGCGTCAACACCGCGTGGCTCGATATCCGCCATGGCGATGATGAACTGCCTCGCATGCCAGTCAATCTACCCGCAGGCAGCCGCAACAAGCTGCTGGCCCTCGCCACGGTGGACCTGGAAGAGCTGGCCCAAGCCCACCCGAACGATCCGCTGTACGCTTTCGCTCCCGGTGGGCAGGTGACCATCGCCCCCAGCGCGAACGACAAGTTCGATCTGTCGGACGAGTCTCGCGCCACGGCCGCGCGCAATCTGACGTTTGAGATCGTAACCGAAGACGAACTGCTGTCCCGCCTGGCAGGTAGCGAGCAGAACCTGCGGCAGACATTCGAAGCCGTGGCCGACAAGCTACTACTGCTGTACGACTCAGTCGAGAAACTCGAACAGCAAGCGCTCGGCGGCAGTGTTTCGGCCACCGAAGACGCCGATCTGCTGGTTGTCGATACCTCGGCCGAGCCCCCAGAAAATGCCGAGATCGCCCCGGAGACGATCGACGAGTCGGAAGCCCAAAGCCACCTGGCCCGCGATGCTGTTCGCGACGCAGAGACCGCGCGACAGATTGCCGACGAAGTGCAGGGCGTCGCGGCGGGCTTCGAGGACATCCATGCCCAACTGTTCAACAACCGCGTCGACAACGGCGAGATGTCCAATCGTATCGGCAACCGCATCGCCGCTCCCTTGCGGAAGCTGGGCGAGCAGCGGATGACGAGCGTGGCCGATAAGATTGCCCGCGTCGCCACGGGCGAATCGACCACTGCTGCCAAACAAGAAATGCGGCAAGCAATCATCGAGGTCGAAGAACTGCTTCGCGAGATGAAGGGCTTGGAGAACTATAACGAAATTGTCGCCATGCTGCGTGAAATCATCCGCCAACAAGAGCAAATAAACACCAAAACCAAGGATCAACAGAAGAGCGACTTGAAGGATTTGCTGCTAGACTAGTGCAAACTGCCAGGGCGCGAAACGTGCACGTTGGCGACTCGGTCGAGCCACATCGACGAAGCGGTGCGGTACTTCCACCCCGCCTGCTCACACCTTGTTTAAAACAACCTTTCGCCCCATTTGCCGCTCACGTGACACTCTTTGAAAGCGCTTGCCGCAGTGCACGGAGAACGCAAAGATTCGCTTGATGCAATAAATCAGGACTGAGCAGACGTCCAACAGGAGAAGGCCAGCGGTTGACGTGTGTCGTCCGTCGAGCCCCATTCGTTCGGCAAAGGAGGATTCGGATATGTACCATCGCAGCTTTGGCGGCAACTGGTTGACCGTCTGCTTGTTCATGGCCATTGCTCTATCCGCTGCTCAGTTGACTGGCGCGCAAGAAGCGGAGACCACATCCGTTCCTTCAGGGCTGAGTCTGGAACAGCAACGGCTGGCCAGTCGTTTCGAGCGGCTCGAAGCGGTCGCCGCGCGACTGGCCGAACTGGCCAACAACAGCGAGCCCGAGCGAGCGGAGCAATTGCGCCGGGCCATCAAGGCCAGCCGCGAGAAAGGGATTGCCGAGCGATTCGGGACCATCGTTAATCTGCTGGAAACCGAGCGTCTGTCGGCCGCTGCCAAGGATCAGACCGAATTGCAGGCCGAGTTGGAGCTGCTACTGCAAGTGCTGCTCGAAGATCCGGACAACAGCGAACGCGAGGCGATGAAGAAGTTCCTCAAGGCGCAGATCCGAGAGATCAACAAGCTGATTCGCCAACAACGCTCCTTGCGTAACCAGAATGAGGAAGGGGCCGATACCAACCGTCTGGCCGACAAACAGAACGATGTGAACGAATCGGCTGGTGAGGTACAAGAGGCGCTCGAAGAGGGAAGCGACAAGGCCGAAAGCGAATTTGGTGAAGGGCAACCACAAGAAGGGGAATCGGCCGAGGGCAAATCGCCGGAAGGCAAACCCAAGGAAGGCGAGTCTCAAGAAGGCCAACAGGGTGAGAGCCAGCAAGGAGAAGGTCAGCAAGGAGAAGGTCAGCAGGGGGAGGGCCAACAGGGCGAAGGTCAGCAGGGTGAGGGTCAACAGGGTGAAGGACAGCAAGGAGAAAGCCAGCAAACGGAGCAGCAGAACTCCGATCCCATCAAGAACGCGGCCCAGCGCGTTGAACGCGCTCGCCAACGGATGGAACAAGCCGAGAAGAAGCTTCGCGACGCCCAGCAGCGGGACGCCAAAGAGGACCAGCGCGAAGCGCAGCGTGAACTAGAGGCTGCTCGAGCAGAACTCGAACGAATCCTCCGTCAGCTTCGCGAAGAAGAGATGGAACGCCTGCTGGCAAAGCTTGTCTCGCGGTTCCGCGACATGCTCGCCAAGCAGGAAAGCATCTACGACGACACGATGGAAATATCCGCCGCATCGACCGACGGCAAACCGCGCAACTTGATGCTGCAATCGATTCGCCTGTCGCGTCGCGAATCGGAGTTAGTGCGCGACGCCGAGAAGGCGTTGACTTTGCTACGGGAAGATGGCACCTCCGTGGCCTTCCCGGAAGCAACCGAACAACTTGCCGAAGACATGCGTTCCACAGCGGCCCGCCTGGCGACAGCCGATGTGGGTCCGATCACCCAAACGGTAGAGCTTGACATCATTACCGGGCTGAAAGACATGATTCAGGCCTTGGATCAAGCTCGCGACGAATTGGCCCAACAGCAAGGCGATAGCCCGCAGCCTGGCGGCAGTGGAGAGCCGCTTCCCCCTGGCGAAGAACGTCTCCTGCAATTGATTTCGGAGCTGAAAATGATCCGGACGCTGCAAGCCCGGGTATATAAGCGGACCCAGGACCTGGGGGCGCTCGCCGATAATCCTCAGGTCGACCCTGCAGAATTGAAAGTTGAGTTAGATAAACTGGCCGAGCGTCAGGAACGGATTTTCCAGGCAACTCACGACCTCCACACGCAGGCCAACCAGTGATTTACGCAATTTTCTGCCCCCTGCGGAGCTTACGCGTTGTCCGATTCCGCAGAATCGTCGATACTATGGTAGCAGCGAAACAGGCGTCCGCTCACAACACGAGGCCCGCTGACGTGCAAAAGTATTCCTTTGTGCCATTCTTGCTAGGTGCGATTTTCGCCTGTGCGGCGCTCGCCACCTTCGCTCCCGGTGCCTTTGCGACCAGCGACGAGCCGGTCGAGCAATCGATCACTCCGTGGTCGACGCCCAGTCCCGAAAGCGTCGAAGCGAGTATCGTCGAGTGGATGGTCGATTCCTCGGCCACGTCCCAGGAAGCCACCGAACGCGAAGCGGGTGCGCGTGCTGAGCTCGATCGCTTGTTCACCTCCGGCGATCGTTTGGACGCGGTGATGCATGCGGTGGCGATGAGCTTGCCAGAGGTGGCCGAAACCATCGAAGCTTGCCGCACCACTCCGCTCGAAGCCATGCAACTCGACTGGCTCGACTCGGCCGAGGTCCCGTATTGGATCCGTAGCAACGTGCGACTGTACGTCGGTCGCGCCCTGGTGCAGCAGTACTACTATGGACAAGCGCTCGAAGTGCTCGAAGGTTTGAAGCCGTCCGACGTGTTCGATCCAGCGTCGCTATTGTTCTATCGTTCGATCGCCGAACACCAGTTGGTCCAAATCGACGAAGCGAAAGGCACGCTCGCCACGTTGCTGGATGCCGAGCAGGAAATGCCGGAACGCTTCGCCCAGATTGCAAGGCTGATGCAAGCCGACATTGCCAAGGTAAAAGAGGACTCGCTCGATCACATTGCCAGGCGGATGTCGGATGTCGAGCGACGCTTGAGTCTTTCGGATGCCGGCGACCAAACCCAGGGAGTAGAACTGGGCATTCTGGCATCGCTCGATAAGACGATCGAGAAACTCGAGGAGCAGGCCCGGCAGCGGCAACAACAGCAGCAACAAGCCGGCAGTCAACAATCGGGAACTCCGATGGAAGACAGTCAGCCCGTCGAACAAAAAGGCGAAGGCAAAGTCGACATCAAAGACATTGGGGATGCTTCGGGTTGGGGCAATCTGCCCCCGCGTGAGCGTGAGCGGGTGATGCAACAGATTGGTCGCGACTTTCCGGGCCACTACCGCGACCTGATGGAAGAGTACCTCAAGCGACTGGCCACCGACGAGCGTGAAGAGTCGCAGCCGTAGCTGGCTGTTTGTTCCCCGCCTACCTTTGCCCCCCCGCTGGATTGCCTTGCATTCGCTTTTCGCTCTAGTATTGATTGCCGCTACCTCGGCAGTGGAAGTCCGCGTTACTGATTTGCAGCAGCGCGAAACGATAGGCACCGTGCAGTCGTGGAGCGAGCAGACGGTACAGCTCGACACCACCGACCAAGGCACGCTGCCGCTGCCACTGGCTGATGTGCTGCGCGTCGACACCATCACCAAACCCACGCCGCGGGAATTGCCCTCGAGCGAAGTGCTGCTGACCGACGGAGCGAGGCTAGCCGTGGATAGTTTCCTGGCCACGGGCCCACAATGCGTCCTGGGGGGAACACCTCTGTCGAATCAGGAAGGCGACGAGCCGTTGGGGGTAACACTGGCTTCGGTACGTGCGGTCCGGATGATGCCCCTTGATCCCAGCCTTCCCTCGCTCGCGAAGGAATGGCGTGACTTACTGGCTGGCGATCCGGCCGGGGATCTGATTGTGATTCGCAAGCCCGGTGCGGCCAATCTGAATTTTGTCGAAGGCACCCTGGGCGACGTGACCGATCAAGCCGTGAAGTTTGACCTCGACGGGGAAGAGATCGACGTCAACAGGGCCAAGGTTTTTGGCATTATTTACTTCCGCCGGGTAGCAGCGGACGCGAAAACGCCGGACGCGGTGATCAGCGGTCCAGGATTCAAGCTGCCAATTACCGTTACATCGCTCAAGGAACAGGAATTCGAAGTCCGCAGTCCCTCCCTGGGAACAGTTGCTTTGCCCCTGTCGGAAGTATCGTCCGTCGACTACTCGTTGGCCCGCGTGCAATACCTGAGCGATCTCGACCTGGTACAGGACGACTGGAATCCTCCCGCTGGCGCAGCGACCATCAGCCCGCTATTGGGTTATGTCGCCCGCGACCGCGCGTTCTACCAACCGGAGCTAACGCTGGCGTATCCAGTGGAGAGTCTCTCGGCAGAAGAGGCAAGCAGTTCGGGACTGGCCGGGAGCCGTCGGTTCGCGAAAGGGCTGGCCATTCGCGACGGTGCGGAGATCGGCTTCCGCGTGCCCCGCGATTTCACCAACTTTCGGGCTACCGTGGGCATCGACCCCCGCTCTCGTGACACGGCCAGGGTGGAATTAACCATCCAGGGCGATGGCAAAGTGCTGGCATCGGAAACTTTGCTTGGAGACGCAGCGCCCGTCGAGCTAGAATGCAAAGTAACGGGTGTCCGCCAACTTACCATTGTGGTTCGCTCGGCCGGCAGCGCTCCCTGGACGCGTGGTTTCGGCGATATCCTCCATCTCGGTGGAGCAAGGTTTGTGAAATGAAATCTGTTTGGCTCCCAGTTCTGATCATCGCTCTGCAGACGTCGTTCGCGTCGGCCGTGGTTCCGCCTGAAGTGTTGGAGGCCGAAGCCACCCGCGTCGCAGTGGTCGAGAAGATCTCGCGGTCGACCGTGGCCGTGTTCGATAGCCAAGGGCAGGGGGGGGGCTCGGCGGTAATTATCTCACCGGATGGATACGCCCTGACAAACTTCCACGTGACGGCCCCCTGCGGACCGGCGATGAAGTGCGGTCTGAACGACGGCAATCTCTACGACGCCGTGCTGGTGGGCCTCGATCCGCCGGGCGACGTAGCGCTCATCAAATTGCTGGGCCGCGACGATTTCCCTGCCGCCGAGCTCGGCGACAGCGATGCCGCGCAGGTGGGCGACAAGGTGATCGTGGCCGGCAATCCCTTCTTGTTGGCCGAAGACTACCACCCCACCATCACCTACGGCATTCTGTCGGGCACGCATCGCTACCAGTATCCGTCCGGCACGCTGCTGGAGTACGCCGACTGCCTGCAGACCGATGCTTCGATTAATCCTGGCAACTCCGGTGGCCCGCTATGGGATGCCGAGGGACGCCTGATCGGTATTAACGGACGTGGATCCTTTGAGAAGCGTGGCCGTGTGAACGTAGGCGTCGGCTACGCGATTTCGATCAATCAGATCAAACACTTCCTCAGCCACTTGAAGGCGGGCCGCGTGGTCGACCACGCCACACTCGGCGCGACCGTGGCTTCTGCAGGTAATGGCCGCGTAGTTGTCGACGACCTGCTGGAAGACAGCGACGCCTATCGCCGCGGTTTGCGGTATAGCGACTACTTGAGCAGCTTCGCGGGTCGCGACATCACCAGTGCCAATGTGCTGAAGAATGCCCTGGGCATTTATCCCGCGGGCTGGCGCGTGCCCGTGGAGTTCATTCGCGATGGGCAGATCTACGAAGCCAACGTACGCCTGGCCTCGCTGCATCACGTCGGCGAACTGGAATCGCTCATCGAAGAGGAAGCGAAGAAGCCGCCGCAGATCGAACCGCCCGGCCCCAAAGACAAGGACGACCAGGGGCAAGAAGACGACGACAACAAGGACCAGAAACCTCCTCGAATCCAACTGCCGCAACTCCCCGGTGCTGCCCAGCAGCTCGAGCCCCCCAAGTTGCCGCCTGAGGTTGAAAAGCTCTATGCAAAACGAAGTGGTTTTGCGAACTACTACTTTAACGAGCAGCAACAACAGCGGTTAATCGACCGGTGCCGCCAGTGGAAGGCGTTGGAGTCGGTGCCGCAACTGGTTATCGATGGCGGCGACTCGCTGCAGCACGAGGTCCGCATCGAAGACTCCGCTGAGGAGGCAAGCCTGCGTTCGGTGCGTGGGCAGTTCTTCGCCAAATTTGATTCACTCGATACCGCCGGCAACGGCCCACCAGGTTCCGGTGGCATGATCGCCGCGGTGCACCAGTGGCACAAGCTGCTGCATCAGGGGCGGGAAGGGTTTGACGAAGTCTTCTACTTCGGGCAGCTTCCCTTCGGCGAGGGGCTGCAACTGCACGACTGCCTGATGGCGATCGACGAAGGATACACGACGCAGTTCTACTTCGACCTCGACTCGGGCAATCTGGTAGGGATGGAGCATTTCACGGCCGACGATCGCGATCCCTGCCTGATTCACTTCAGTCGATTCCAGCCCTGGCAGTCGAGCGAGTTGCCGCGTCGGTGGGTGGTCCGCTTCGGCGATAACGCCTACATGGAATTTGACGTCGATAAGTACACGAACGCTGCGTCGACAGACGAAGAGTCAATACCGGCGGAAGACGACGCAGCGGACAACGGGGAGGCCAACGATGAATAAGTGGCTTCTCGCTCTCGCGGTTGGCAGCTTCCTGTGCGTCACCAATATGACGCATGCCCAGAAGGCCGTGGACCTCGTCTCATTTGGCGACGTGAACCGCTACGCCCAGGAGCGATCGGTCAAAATCTACGGTGTCGGCGGCCTCCGCCAACTCGAAGCCTACCAATCGGGCGTACTGGTGTCGGCCGAAGGTTATATCGCCACGGTTGCCAGCCTGGTGCTCGATGAGGACACCGTGACCGTGCTGCTAAACAATGGACAGCGGCTCGAAGCCTCGGTGGTAGGCACCGATCCGCTGCTGGATGTGGCCGTGCTGAAGCTCGACACCGAAGAGACCGACTTTCCGTATTTCGATCTTACGGCCGAGCAATCGCCCTACGAAGGCATGCGGGTGCTGGCCTACTCCAACCTGTACAATGTGGCCACGGGCGACGAACCGGTCAGCGTGCTGCACGGCGTGCTGTCGGTAATCGCTCCCTTGGAAGCTCGCCGGGGTTCGTTCAGCAGTCGCTATCGCGGCGACGTGTACATCGTCGACGCCGCCACAAACAACCCCGGGGCGGCGGGCGGAGTGCTGCTGGACACCAGTGGGCAACCGCTCGGCATGCTGGGCAAGGAACTCAAGAGTGAACTGACCGGCACCTGGCTCAACTACGCGATGCCTTGGGAACAAGTGAGCCAAAGCGTCGACCGCATCCTGAGCGGCGACCTAGGCTCGGCTATTGTCGATTTGGACCAACTGCCTGAGAATCCCGCCACATTTGCCGGTCTGGGCTTTCGCCTGGTGCCGAGCGTCGTGGCGCGAACGCCTCCCTACATCGACACGGTGCTCCCCGGCTCGCCCGCCGCATCAGCTGGTTTGATGCCGGACGATCTAATCATCGCTCTGGCCGGCATGCGAACCGGTACCCACGTCGACGTGGAGAAGGCACTGATGCAAGTGCCTGGCGACCAGCCCGTGCGGCTTACGGTGCTGCGAGGCAATATGCTGGTCGAGGTGGAACTCGTCCCAATGAATCTGCCCTAGCTCGAACTGGATAGCTTCCCCATGCGGTTCCATCCCGCCTCAACTCGCTGCCTTCGCCTCGTGGCCTGCTTTGCTGCCGCGCTGATCACCTCGTCTGCGTTCGCACAGTCGGTGGCCCAGCTCGAGCAACAGGCGATTCGCGACGCGATCGAACATGTTAGCCCTACGGTAGTGCAACTGCAGATCATCGGCGGCGCCGATCGTCTAAACGACGTGAGCCTGGCGAGTGGCCCATCGACCGGCGTGATTTTAACGCCCGATGGTTACGTGGTGACGAGCCGCTATCGATTCGAGCCTGCACCGGCCACCGTGGTGGCGTTGTTGGCCGACGGTCGGCAATTCGCCACCGAGGTCGTGGCTCACGACTACAGCCGTAAACTCGTGCTGCTGAAACTCTCAGGCGCCGAAGACCTGCCGGCAGCGGAAATCGCCCCCGCCGACAGCTACCGCGTGGGGCAGTGGGCCATCGCCGTGGGCCGCACTTACCGAGTGGAGCGTCCGAATGTGTCGGTAGGCATTGTTAGCGCGCTGCGTCGTATTCAGGGCCGCGCGATGCAGACGGACGCCGCGGTCTCAGCCGCCAATTATGGCGGTCCTCTGGTCGACATCGAGGGCCGGGTGCTGGGGATCATCGCTCCGATGTCGCCGTCGGCCGAGAGTTCCATCGCTGGAGTCGAATGGTACGACTCGGGCATTGGGTTCGCCGCGCCGCTGGCGGAGTGGATGCCGGCTTTCGAACGATTGAAGCAGGGCGAGGACCTGCAACTCGGCTACATTGGCATCGGATTGGTCGAAGGCGTTGCCCGCGAAACGCCTGCCAAAATTGCCACCATTGCGCCCGATGGACCTGCCGCGAAAGCTGGGCTCGAGAAGGGCGACACCGTCACAGCCATCAATGGCGTGCCTGCCACAACCCAGGTGGAAATGCAGGCGGCCGCCAAACCTCATTATGCCGGCGATACCCTCGAGGTCACCTATCAGCGTGGCGATGAAACCTCGACTACCACACTCACTCTGACCACTATCGCCCAACTGCAGGAAGCAGCCGAGGCAGCAAAGGCGAAAGAGGAAGCTGCGGACGAAAAGGCCGAGGCCAAAGAAGGCGACGCCGATGGTGAAGAGGAGTCTAACGCTGGCGATTCCGAGGAGTAATCGTCGCCGGGCGCCTCAATGCCACTGATTTACACCGTGCTGCGCTCTATCGTACGCGGTTGGCAGTTCGATCGTCCGACTATGTTGGCGATCGTCGATCACAGTTGGTGGCCCGTCGTTTATAATTGGCGGCTTCAACTGCCTTGCGATCGACTGGAGAGTTCATCATGCGTCTGTGTGCTGCATTGTTCTTGCTGCTTCTGCCAACCGCAAACCTCCTGGCAGCGAACGAACGTCCCAATGTCATCCTCGTCATGACCGACGACCAGGGATATGGCGAGTTTGGTTGTCATGGCAATCCGGTGGCCCAGACGCCGAACATCGACAAGCTCGCCAGCCAGAGTGTGAGCTTCACCGACTTCCACGTCGCGCCCATGTGCACCCCCACTCGTGGGCAACTGCTGACGGGAGTCGACGCACTCCGTAACGCCGCCTGCAATGTTAGCAGCGGTCGCGCGCTACTGCGGGCTGATCTCGACACGATGGCCGACGTGTTCAAGTCGGCCGGCTATCACACCGGCATGTTCGGCAAGTGGCACCTGGGCGACAACTATCCTTATCGTCCGCAGGACCGGGGCTTCGACGAGACGCTGTGGTTTCGCTCTTCGTACATCGGCAGCATGTCCGACTACTGGGAAAACGACTATTTCGCCGACATGTACTTCCGCAATGGCGACCAACAGCGGCACGACGGCTACTGCACCGATATCTTCTTCGACGAAGCCATTGCCTGGATGAAACAGCAGGGCGATGCGCCGTTCTTTACTTATTTGCCTCTCAACTCGGCCCACGCTCCGTTTTTCGTGCCCGAAAAGTACCGCGCCCCAATTCGCAAGGCGCTGAAGCAGAACAAGGAACTGTACGACAAGCTCACACCTCAGCAGCGGGGGCGGCTCGTCTCTTATCTGGCGATGGGCGCCAACATCGATGAGAACATGGGTAAGCTCGAGCAGTTTCTCACCGAAAGCGGGCTGGCCGACAACACGATTGTCGTGTTCCTCACCGATAACGGTAGCACTTTTGGCCCAATGTACTACAACGCCGGCATGCGTGGTGGCAAAACCACCCTGTGGGAAGGTGGTCATCGCGTACCTTGCTTCATTCGTTGGCCGCAAGGCAACCTGGGCGAACCGCGCGAAGTCGCTGGGCTCACTCAGGTGCAGGATTTACTGCCGACCTTGATCGAACTCACGGGGGTGGAGGGTCCCCAGCAACCGATGGACGGCACGAGCCTCGCCCCCGTGCTGCGGGGCGACAAACCCAAAGTCGACGATCGGGTGCTGGTAATCAACTACAGTCGCATGCCGCAGTTCAACGTCACCTACACCGACGGCAATCCGGCTATTCCGCAGCGTGAAGGCGCGGTGGTGATGTGGCAAAGTTGGCGGCTGGTCGAAGACCGCTGGCTGTACGACCTGTCGACCGACCCGCTCCAGGAGCACGACGTTGCTGCCGAACACCCCGAAATCGTTGAGAAGCTGCGTACTAAGCTCGACGAATGGTGGGCCGGCGTGAAGGACATTGTTGCCGAGCCGCAGCGCGTCACCATCGGCAGCGATGCAGAGAATCCCACACGACTGGCTGCCGCCGAGTGGTTCGACGTGTTCGTCGACCAGCAGGGCCAAATCCGCCACGGAGTGCGCAAAAACGGGGTGTGGCATCTCGATGTTGCCGAGCCGGGGTCCTATCGCATCGCCATCAGTCGCTTTCCCAGCGAATCGGGACTCGCCCTGGGCGATGCCGTCGAGCGGACCAAATTGGTCGATGGCGCGATGGGGGCAGGGCCAGCGTGGAACATCGCCCACGGCCGAATTCACATCGGTGAAACCGAACTCGAACAAACGGCCGACCCCAGCAGTCCAGCCATCGAGTTCCAGGTCACCTTGCCGGCAGGACCTACATCGCTGCAGACGTGGCTCTTAGATCCCGAGGGCAACTCCATCGCTGGGGCCTTTTACGCGACGGTGGAGCGTCTGGAGTAGTAGCACCAACCGGCAAATCGATTTGGGCGACGATTTCGCCTCGCCCAATTTGTCCATTCGCGCAGGCATCCTGTGTAAAAGAGTCGTTGTTGAACTCGCCTGCCGGTGTGGTCTAATGCAGGCATGCTACTCCGATCACGTGGATCACAGGGAAAGCGAACGACGGGGAATTCCACCTCCGGAACTCTCTATCTTTCCTAACTCCTGACGCCTGTTTCCCCCAACCTGCCGACTTTCGGGACAGGTAGCGAACATGCGGGGAACAACGCGGCGGGTTTTGGACCCATGCCCGCAAAACTGATTGAAAAAACAAGGCACTTTTTGCGGTAGGGGGGACCAAAACGCTGGGGGTTTTGGGCCCATCAATCGTTTTGGCCGAATTTGGGGGGAAACGGAAAAACGGTGTGCTTTAGCAGATGGACAGAGGGTCTGCACGACGCCGTATGAGAGTCAAGTTGCGCTTCAACTCGGCAATGAATGTGCACTCCTAGTAGCGCGATCGATGGAGGACCTTCGAGGACCTGATAGTGAGGCCTGTCGTGTGCGTAGCCGCCCATTGAGGGTGAGCGATGCGAGGCCTATACTCCACCATTGGCCAGTTTATGTTCCCGCGATGTTAGGACGGGCGACCGATGAATATTCACGAATTTCAAGCTAAAAAATTGTTCCGCGACGCCGGCATTGCCGTACCGCGGGGGATCGTCGTCGAAACGCCCGAAGAGGCCGCCTCGGCATTCAAAGAATTGGGCGGTCCGCTGGCAGTGGTGAAGGCCCAAATTCACGCTGGCGGCCGGGGCAAGGGAACCATCAAGAGCAACCCTTCGCAGCATGGCGTGGAGTTGGTCAAAAGCGCTGAGGCCGCCGAAAAGGCTGCCGCCGCCATGCTGGGCGAGCCACTGGTGACCATTCAGACCGGTCCCGAAGGCCAGACGGTGCGTCGAGTATACGTGGAAGAAGGCTGCGACATCGCCCGCGAACTGTACCTCGGCATTGTAGTCGACCGCGCAAGCGCGTCGCCCGTGCTGATGGTCAGCACCGAGGGGGGCATGGACATCGAGGAAGTGGCCGAGAAGACCCCCGAGTTGATCTTCAAGGCACCATTCGACGCCGATCGGGGCTTGATGCCTTACCAGTCGCGGGTGCTGGCCCAAAAGCTGGGCCTCACGGGTGCAAGTGTCCGCAGTGCTGACAAGATGTTCCGGGCGATCTGCAAGCTGTTCGTGAAACTGGACTGCAGCCTGGCCGAGGTCAATCCGCTGGTCGTCACCGGCAGTGGCGACCTGATGGCGCTGGATGGCAAAATCAACTTCGACGACAACGCCATCTTCCGTCACCCCGACATCGCAGAGCTGCGCGACACGAGCGAAGAGAACCCCAACGAGTTGCGAGCGGGCAAGGCTGGCCTGAGCTACGTGCAACTGGAAGGCAACATCGGCTGTCTGGTGAACGGCGCCGGACTGGCGATGAGCACTATGGACCTGATCAAACTGCACGGCGGCCAGCCGTCCAACTTCCTGGACGTCGGCGGTGGTGCCAAGACCGAGCAAGTCACCGAGGCGTTCCGCATCCTGTTGGGTGACCCGAACGTGAAAGCCGTGCTGGTAAACATTTTCGGCGGCATCATGCAGTGCACCACGATCGCCAGCGCAGTGCTTGAAGCGTACAAGACGGTGGGCTTCAACGTCCCGCTGGTGGTTCGCCTTGAAGGAACCGAAGTGGAAGAGGGCCGTAAGATGCTGGCTGAAAGCGACGTCGACATCATCACTGCCGAAGGCCTGACGGATGCGGCCAAGAAGGTCGTGGCTGCCGCCGGTGCCGCTTGAGAAACCAAATCACAGAGATCACCGAGATCACGGAGACGACACTGAGCTTGTGACCCGCAGGATGAATTGGCATCGCCGCCAATTGTCGAAACATCCTTCCCCGTGTCCTCCGTGCCTCCGCGGTTAACTCAATTCAGGAATCACGATGAGCATTCTGATCAACAAAGGCACTCGCGTCATCTGCCAGGGTATCACCGGCAAGGCGGGGGAATTTCATTCCAAGAACTGCATCGAGTACGGCACACAGTTGGTCGCGGGCGTCACGCCGGGCAAGGGCGGACAAACCGTGCTCGACCGACCGGTGTACGATACCGTGGCCGAATCGGTTGAGAAGGAAGGTGCCGACGCCACGATGATCTTCGTGCCGCCACCATTTACGGCCGACGCCATCCTCGAAGCTGCTGATGCCGGCATCAAGGTCATCATCGCCATCACCGAAGGCGTGCCCGTGCTGGATATGGCCCGCGTCTACAAGGTGCTGGAGAACGAGTATCCCGACGCGGTGCTGGTCGGCCCCAACTGTCCGGGCGTAATCACTCCCGGCGAGTGCAAGATGGGCATCATGCCGGGCTACATTCACACGCCCGGTCCAGTGGGCGTGATGAGCCGCAGCGGCACATTAACCTACGAGGCCGTGTGGCAACTCACCAACCTGAAGCTGGGCCAAAGCACTTGCGTCGGCCTGGGAGGCGACCCGATTGTCGGCACCAGCTTCATCGATCTGTTGAAGATGTACGAGGCCGACGGCAAGACCGAGGCCATTATGATGATGGGCGAAATCGGCGGCACCGCCGAAGAGGAAGCTGCCGCGTACGTGAAGGAGCACGTCACCAAGCCGGTGGCCGCCTTCATCGCTGGCCGCACAGCCCCTCCCGGCAAGCGGATGGGCCACGCCGGAGCGATCATCTCCGGCGGCAAGGGAACTGCCGAAGACAAAATCGCTGCGCTTACCGATGCTGGCATCGAAGTAGCTGAGAGCCCCGCCGACATGGGCACCGCACTCAAGCGGGCAATGGAGCGAAAGTAGTTCGCCCTGCTGGATGCCTACAGCGGCTACCGCCCAACGGCAGCCGCTTTGGGCTTCTCGAGAAGTTGCTCGAACGTCTGATTGCCGATCGGGTACTCCTGCCAGTCCTTGTAGTCGAAGTGCCACCACTCGAATTCGTAGATCGTAAAGCCTTCGGCTTCCATGCTCTCTCGCAAGAGCTGTCGGTGCCAACGCTGACGACTGTCTCCTCCCGGATAAAGCGGGAATGAACGTGGTGAGAACTCGTCGTACGAGGCCACCATCTCGATCGGCTCGCCGGTGGCCTTGTCGTAAAGCGTCAGGTCGACAGCGCAACCGCGGTTGTGCCGGGAGCCCTTCTCAGGATCGGCCACAAAATCGTGATACTGAACGGGAGTGCCGTCCCAGAACATCTTGGTGACGTACCACGGGCGGTATCCGTCATGGATCAATAGACCGTAGCCCTGGTCGGCGAGCTTCTTCTGCACCCGCGCGACCGCCTCCGCAGCAGGACGCTGCATAAAGGCATGGGCCGAAGTGTAGAACGGTGTGAGCATGAAGTTGCGTTTGGTCGCATAGCGGATATCGAGCTTGATGCCGTCGTCGTATTTGGTGAGCGGTACCAGGTTCGCGGTACGAGTGGGGCGGGTCTCCTTCGGAGGCTGGGCCGCCAGCGCCAGCTGGCGAAGTTCATCCACCGGCCGCGTAGGCTCGACGGTAAATACATCGCCAACGTCGCCTACCGGTCGCCGCTTCAGCACAATGTTGGCCGCGTTTGCCTCGGTGGCCCGGCCGTTCTCGTCCCGTTGGAAGACGATGTACTCGCTTTCGTACATCCCTCCCTTCTTGGGAAACGCGAAGGTGTTCTCGTCCACTTCGGTCAGCGGATACAGGAACAACCACTCGATCTGCGACCAGAGCTGACCATCCTGCTCGTAGATGTACATCGTGTTGTGATCGAAGCCGTACTCGCCGATCAGTCCCTTCCACTTTTCTGGAGCACCGGGCGGGCACTCGTCGGATAGCCGCTTCCAGGTCTTGCCGAGTGCGTTGAGTGTGCCAGCTTCGGGGCCGATCTCGTACTTGGTCCCGTAAGACATGACGTTGTCGACCACCAGGTGATCGTCCGCCTGGCGGAGTTCGTTACGGGAGAAACCTTGTCGGACATACAAACGACCGTTGAACTCCTCGATCTCCAGCTTGTCGTCTCCCGACTGATAGCTGCCGACATACTGCTTGGGGTCTTCGACTGCTTCGCTGAATTCCCACTCAGGGAACTCTTCGCCCGCATGCTTGGCGAGCAATAACCGCGTGGCGTAGTCGCCCAGGCGAGTGGTAAATCCATTGCTGCAGTCGCGCGAAGCGGCAACCGCTACGCCGATCTTATCCTCCGGCAGACCGCTGAACTGCGTCGAGAAGCCGTACACAGCGCCGCCATGACCAAAGGTGGGATGACCATCGATCTTGCCCAACTTGAAACCGATGCCAAACAGCGGGTCGTCCTCGCCCGCCGCCTTGTTACCGCCGAGCATTGTGGCCAGGGTCTCGGCGGGTAGAACCTGCTGCCCCTGATAGGAGCCACCTTCGAAGATGGCAAGCAGGAAGTTACCCAAATCGTCCACCGTGGCGTACAGATTACCCGCCGGCGCGGTGCCGAGTTCGAAAACGGGGGCCTGGAACGACGGAGCGTGGTGGGTCCACATCATCGCCTCGGCCAGTTGCTCTTGGGTTTTCCCCTCGTGCAGCATCGAGCTGTTGTTCATCTGCATTGGCGCCAGAATGTGCTCGCGCATGTAGTCGTTGTACGACTGGCCGCTTACCTTCTCGACCACCAGCCCTACAACCGAGATGGCAGCGTTCGAGTACTTCGTGCGTTCGCCGGGTTTGTAAACCAGCTTGGTCCTATTGAGCGAGGCCACGGTCTCGGCCAAGGTTGGCTCGGTGCCGTCGAAGTAGTTGCCCACCGGTGGTTCGCGGACCAACCCCGACTGATGCGACATCAGCTGCCGCAGGGTGATGGGCACATCGTAGGGGTTTTCAGGCTGGAAATCCGGCAGGTAGGTCTGCACTGGCGCGTCGAGGTCGATCTTGCCGGCCGCTACCAATTGCATCACGGCTAGATCGGTAAACAACTTCGAAACCGACCCAATGCGGTACATCGTCTTGTCGTCGGCCGGCTGGGTACCGTCCAGATCGGAGTAGCCGTAGGCCTTCGAACCGACGATCTTGTCGCCATCGACCAGACAGACTGAGATCGACGGAATCTGCTTGAGCGGCAGCTCTCGCTCCAGCACCTCGTCGATGCGAGCGAAGACTTCCTCGTAAGCGGGATCGACCTCCTTGGCCTGCGCGGCGAATGTCATCATCACCGATGCGAATAGACCGGGGAGGCAGACAGAAAGGGAATACCTGTTGGCAAGTCGCTGAAGCACGAGATTCTCCTCATGGCAAGTTGTACCAGTCACCTGAAGTACATGGGGCGGTATGATGCCAACCTAGCTGGCGAGCAAGTTGCTCGCAACTGTTTCGCGGGCGCACTAGATTGGTCAAACTCAAGCACCGTGCGAATAATAGCCAAGTGGCAGTAGTTTTTGCGCAGCAGTCCTTCAACCCCAGACAATAATGCTACGAGAGCTGCTTGAACGCTGGAAAAACTGGCTCGGGGATCACGAGCTGGAGCAAGCCATTCGAGACGAGTTGGTTCGCCACCGGTATCCTCGTCAGGCGTCGCGCATCGAGGACGCGCAAATGGTAGCTATCGAGCGGCCGGGCTGGGTGCAGGTCTGGCAGTTCCGGGTGGAAACCAACCGCGATGGCGAGCCAGTCACGCTGTACGGCGCCGTGCGAGACGACGGACGCCATGGAACGGAGGTCGAGCTGTCAATCGATCCACAACCAGTTGCGAAGCAGTTAGCCGTCTGGTCGGAAGGGTTGATCGTCCGCCTTAGAGCACGCTAGCACTTCAGAGGTCGATCTTGACCCTCTTCGCGGTGACTTGTATTCCCAAGTCTGGACAAACCGCGGGAGGAGTGTGGCCGTGCGATTGCAGGCATTAGCTATATTGGGAATCGGTTGGGCGACACTGGGAACTCCAGTTTCGTTGGGACAATATGTACAAATTCCCGCGACGCCCACGCAGGGCCAGACCTTTGCCCCCCAACCCACCTACGCTAGCCCCACCCCGGGGATGACAGCCCCCAGTTTAGCTCCATCCAACGGAATGGCGCCTCCATCCTATGGCACCGCCACCCCGTCGTATGGCTCCGGCCCTCCGATTGGTCCCCCGCCAACATTCGATTCGTATGCTTCGCCATCGGTAAGTGGTACAACCACCATGCCGCCCGCTAGCGTTCCCTACTCGTACACGCCGCAAGCACCGGGTGGATTTCCCCAGCAAACTGCCGCGCCCAACGCCTGGCAGGGGTACCCCTCGACGCCTGGCGGTTATCCTGCGGCCGGCGCACCGCAATCTCAGAGCCTATACTCCAACGGCTTGCCTTACGACTGGCAGCAAGGCACCTACGGCTATCAAAGTGCCGATGGCAGCTTGGTGCGGTTCCAGAAATTCCTGCAGCGGATTGGTACCGAATACACGTGGATTGCAGGCGATGGGGGCGCGAAGGACTTTGGTATCAATCGCATTGAACTCGCCGCTACGTTTGGCATCCCCGTGATGCACAACATCGACACGCCGCTACTGATCACGCCGGGCTTCGCGGCCAACTTCTTTGAAGGTCCTGTGGGCGATCCCACGGCCGTGCCTCGGGGCCCCGACTTGCCGGGCCAAGTGTATGATGCTTATCTCGATATGTCGTGGTATCCTCAGCCGTTCGAGTGGTTCGGCGCCGAACTGGGAGTTCGTACCGGCGTATGGACCGACTTCGACGCAGTGAATAGCAACTCGGTCCGAATCCTGGGTCGCGGCTTGGGAGTCATCTCGGTCACACCGCAGATGGACATTCTGATCGGTGCGGTGTACCTGGACCGCCTGCGAATCAAACTGCTTCCGGCCGGTGGTTTGCATTGGCGTCCCAACCAGGACTGGGATCTTTATCTGGTGTTCCCCAATCCCAAGGTGCGCCGACGGTTCCAGTCGGTAGGCAATACCGAGTGGTGGTGGTACGTGGCCGGCGAATACGGTGGCGGTTCGTGGACCGTTGACCGCGTGGGTTTAAGCGACCGAATTGATTACAACGACCTGCGAGCGATCTTTGGCCTCGAGTTTGAGACTCCCACCATGGTGCGGGGCCACTTTGAAGTGGGATACGTGTTTGATCGCGAGATTCTATTCAACAGCGGGGATCCTCCTGAATTCAAACCGAGTGACTCCGTGATGCTACGCGCCGGGCTCGACTTCTGAGGTCATGAAGCCCTTGACCACGAACAACACCCATCTCATCCATCGCCCCATGAAAATTGCGTCCGCTACGTTGTCGCTGTGCCTGGTTTGGGTGGCGACTGCACACGCGCAGTTCCCACCCGAGCAGCAGGGTGAGATTGCTCCCGTGTACGTCGAGCCTTACCAGGCCGATCCGTGGTCGAACGCGTCGCCGGACGACGTGGTGCTGGTCGACGCGCCAGGTCTACCAGAAACTGGCGCTCTGTACCCCGAGCCATCGGCTGCGCAGCAGGACTTGGGGAACTTGATTCCGCCGGGAGCACGACCGGGCTTCTTCCAAAAGGCCAACTTGGATTTCTCCTGGATGCCACGATTCGAGAGCGATTCGGTGGGCGTCTCGAAAATCGAAACGAGCATCGTCACAGCGATTCCGTTCCCTCGCCGGCATCAGCCGCTCACAATCAAGCCTCGGTACTCCGTGCGTTTCCTTGACGGCCCCGACTTCATCGACGTGCCGGCGCGGCTGCATGATGCCGACGTGACCTTCAACCATATTCGCCGCATTGCCGACCGCTGGGTGCTCAACGCTGCCGTGACCATGGGCAGCTATGCCGACGACCACAGCTTCGACGCTGGGGACGCCTTCCGCATGTCGGGCCGGGCGTTAGGCATCTACGAAGCCTCGGCCCACAGCAAATGGATCGTGGGCGTGGTGTACCTAAACCGCGCCGGGACGACCGTAGTGCCCGCCGCGGGATATTTGTACTGGACCGACGACCTGCAAATCGACGTGGTGCTGCCTCAGCCCAAGATCGCCTGGCGGACCTGGAGCGACGGCCGCTCTGGATACAACGAGCGGTGGTTCTACGTCCAGGGCGACCTCGGAGGCGGCGTATGGGCCGTTGAGCGAGCGGACGGCAGCCCGGACACTCTGAGTTATAGTGACCTGCGGGTGATCTTCGGGACCGAACGCAAGCAAATCGGCGGTATCAGCCGACGCTGGGAAGTGGGATACGTCTTTGCCCGCGAATTGAGCTACGACTCGATGGGCCACGACCTGGAAATCGACGACACGATGATCGTGCGGGCCGCATTTACGTACTAGACTCCACCCGGCAAAA
This sequence comes from Aeoliella straminimaris, assembly GCF_024054565.1. Taxonomy (GTDB): domain Bacteria; phylum Planctomycetota; class Planctomycetia; order Pirellulales; family Lacipirellulaceae; genus Aeoliella; species Aeoliella straminimaris. Next base: position 741,713 of record NZ_JAMXLR010000092.1, on the reverse strand, counting down.
ATCGAGTCCCACTGCCCGAAGACGGTCGAGGGGCGTTGGTGTAGAATGGTTGGTATTAGTATGCCGCCCTCTACAACCACCCCGCCATGCCCGTTCCGCTGCCCACCACGTTCGTCTTTTGCACCTGCCAGCCCGGCGCCGAGCAGCCGCTCAAGAGCGAAATTGCCGCACGAAGGAGCGAGTGGCGACTGGCCTTTTCGCGTCCCGGCTTTGTGAGTTTCAAAAGCCTCCAATCTCAGGGAGCGACGCTCGACGGAGCCCTGCCTACATTTGCCCGAACCCGCTCGGTATCGCTGGGTCGGGTGAAGGGCGATTCATTAGCCGCGGCCGCGACCGAGGTATGGGAGATCGAGGGTGTACGACGGCTGATCGACGCTCAAGAACTGGTCGGCCTGCACGTCTGGCAACGCGATACACAGCTTCCGGGCGAAGGAGATTTCGAGCCATCCGTCACTCCACTGGCCGAAGAAACCAAGCGTGCATTGATCGAGGCTGCCCGCACCGCCGAAGTGACCGATCGCTTGTCGATGCTCGAAGCGACTGTGGCCCCGCCAGGAGCAGTGGTGCTAGATGTCGTGCTGGTGGAACCCGACGAGTGGTACGTTGGCTGGCACCGGGCGACCTCCCGCTCCGAACGCTGGCCGGGTGGAATGCTGCCTGTCGCCGCGCCCAGTGATATGGTCTCAAGAGCGTATTTGAAGATGGAGGAGGCTCTCAAATGGTCGGCGCTCCCTGCTTCGCGAGGTGATGTCTGGGTAGAGTTGGGCTGCGCTCCGGGCGGAGCAAGCCAGGCGCTGCTGGAGCGTGGATTCGAAGTCATCGGAATCGATCCGGCCGAAGTGGAAGAACCCGTCGCCAGTCACCCCCGGTTCACTCATCATCGCAAGCGCTCGGCGGATGTACGCCGCGTTGAGTTCGCTCCCGCCAAGTGGTTGGCCGCCGACTTGAATGTTGCACCGCAGTACACTCTGGATGCCGCCGAGGATGTTGTGGCGCATCCATCGACTTCGCTACGCGGACTGGTACTGACCCTGAAATTGGCCGACTGGAACGTGGCCAGTCCAGAGCTATTAAAACAGTACATAAAACGGGTTCAGTCGTGGGGTTTCCGCGACGTCCGCCTGCGGCAACTGGTTCACAACCGTCACGAACTGTGCCTGGTTGCGCTGCACAGCCGTGGTCAGCGACGGATGAAACGCTCTCGTCGCCGGCCGACCGCGCGCGGGAAATCTGATTCAACGCAGTCGTCGGATATGGAGTCGTCCGAAACTATCGAAGAAAATGAGATTCGATTCGACGCCCCCACTCGAATGACGCCACCGCATCACTTTCGCTAAGTTGTCTCCACCTCCTTGGTCAACTTATGTCCTGGCGCAATCCACTACTCCAGAAAAAGCGCGGCGGCCGCAGCACAGGCGTTCGGAGCGTGGGATATTGGAGCGAACTGTTCCTGAGCGTTTCTTTGGTGGTGGTTGGCACCGTGACGCTTGGATTGCACATTTTCCAAGTCCTAAAGCCCGACTGGCAGGAATCTCGCCCGCCGGCCGGGTTCGTGCCAGGCAAGTGCGTTGTCACCAGACTAATCATCCACGAATGGGACCAACCACTGGATATGGCCCAGTTCGACATCGAGATCCAGGCTGCCCGCATTCTGGACGATGGTTCCACGGGCAAACCGGTCTGGATCGAACGCAAGATGGGGTACTTTTCTCCGACCCGTGACGACGCCGAGCAGATTGCCGAGGATTACCAGGAGGGCACAGAGTTGGCCTGTTGGTACAACCCTGACGAGCCTTCACAACTGGTGCTGCGTCGTTCGATTCGCTGGTGGGTGTGGCCGGTCACGTTGATCCCTGCTTCGCTTCTAGCGGTAGGCATTTTTGGCATCGTCGCGTCGCTGATGCAGGTCGCCACTTCCGCCGAGCGCCGCAGCTTGGTGGCGGTCAAGGCCATGCGACTCGATCCGCTTCGCGACAGTCCCGACGAGTCGAAAACTTTGCCAACTGGTTTACGAGAGGACGAAAGTCCCGGCATTCGCTATGCTCACCGTCTGCCCGCTGTGGGCACCGCCGGATGGAGAATGGCGGGGCTGATGATAGTATGCGCGATCTGGAATGCACTTCTGGCATTTTTCGTGTACGTTGCTTCGTTGCAGTATTTGAATAGCAAGTCACCATGGCTAGCGCTTGGGCTGGTTGTCTTGCTGGGAATGGTAGGCGTGTGGCTGGCATTCAATCTGATCCGAGAATTCTGGAATCGCCGCGGAATCGGGCAATCGCACGTTGAGATTTCGGCTCATCCATTGATGCTGGGATGTGAGTACCAGGCCTACCTGATGCAGACCGGTAATATGACACTCCGCAAGCTGTTGGTGGAACTGGTTTGCGAAGAGTCGGCCAGCTATCAGCAGGGCACCGACTCGCGAACATCCGTCGAGGTGGTCTATCGCCAGGAGTTGCGCAAGTGGCGCGGCTTGCGGGTCGAAGCTGCACAACCGTTCGAGGCAGAGATGTCGTTTTCGATACCCGCTTCGGCCATGCACTCATTCCGCAGCCCCCACAATCAGATCCGCTGGATGCTTCTGGTTCGCGGCGAGACCAGTCGCCACCAGGAGGTCTACCGCCAGTTTGGTCTGCTGGTTCAGCCACCACGGCAACGCGGAAACGAGAGCCTGATTGCCGCCAGTGATACCGCCGATATGGAGCCCATGGCATGAGAGCGGTATCCACCACACCGACGAACCTCGCCGACCTGCGGATCGAACAGGTAGACTCGCCATTCGCACCGGGCGATGTACTCAAGGGGAGTTTTGTCGTTCATCTCGAGCAAGCAGAGGACGTCAAGTCTGCGGAGTTGTCTATCCTGTGGCACACCGCGGGCAAGGGGGAAGAAGACTTCGGCGTTCACTATTTCAAGCGTTACACCACCGAAGGTGCCGAAGGTGTCGAGCTCGCCCGACGCCGGGAGTTCCGCACCTTGCTACCCGAACAACCTTTGAGTTACGACGGTTTGATCGTGAAGGTTTGTTGGTGCGCGCGACTGCGACTGTTTCTGAGCCGCGGCCGACAGCAAGTGCTGGAAGCACCGTTTCAACTGGGCGAAGTTACTCCTGCACTGCCTCCCAAACTGGTGCCCTCCGAGGAGGAAGGCTAGCGTGGCCGGTGGCATCCCTTCCCGCCGATCGAACCCGTTTGCGACCTGCTGGCTCGGGCCGCTGGGAACTCCGTATATTGCCGCCAATGGCAATACGCCCGCCGTGCTCACGTCACGCCTTGCGACCACTGGTTGGCGGGGCCAGATTGTTGGTCCACACGGGGCGGGAAAGTCGACTTTGCTGCGAGCCCTGGAGCCCGAAGTGAATAAGCTGGGGCGGCCCTGGGTTGAGATCGGTTTCCGTCAAATAGCCGGAAGACCGCCAGCCTGGCAGTTGATACCAGCCAGTTTGGATGCCGGCGCGCTGCTGGTCGTCGACGGATACGAACAACTTACCCTGCTCGAACGTTGGGTTGTTCAATGGCGATGCTGGCGTGCTAGCGCAGGGCTGCTGATCACCACACATCGTCCATTCAATCTTCCGACACTTCTGCAAGTCGTACCGAACGAAGCAACTGCAATGGCGGTTTTCGAACAGATAGCTGGAGATGCAGATACACCAGTCACCAGGGGTGACGTGTTGCATGCTTTCAATGCAAGCAATCGCGACATGCGGCAGATGTTCGATAAGCTATACGATCTACATGAACAGCGCAACCGAACCGAGGATGTTGCGAACAAACGGCACTCGTATCGCGTAACGAACTGCGAACAAGCAGCCATCTGAACCTGAAATACCAGTTGTCCGCTGCTGTCAGCCCGTAGCTTGCCGGCATTTCGGTTCGCTGCAACTCGTGGGGGGTGAATACTTTACGCAACAGGGCGCCATGTGTGTGGTTTCTTCTCAACATGCCCAGCTTGCCCCTAGCAGTTAGAGTACACTGAAGTGTCGAGCGCAGATACGACATGCGCCCGACCGAACAAGAAAAATTTGGCTAACCCCTAAGGTCTGCCCAAGAGTAAGTTGCTTCCAATTTCCAACTTTGGTGAAGGCGGCTGTTGCTTAAAGACGCCAACCGGAGTTAGATGGGGGTGGGTGAAACGTCTCTTCCCGAACGAGTCTTCCGATGAAAGTATCCAACATGAAATTCGCAATCGCTTGTGCCACTTTGGCAGCGATCGGCCTGGTGGCCAGCGACGCCAGTGCACAATGCTCGACGTGTGCCGTTCAACAAGTCACGTGGTCGCCAGTGGTCGTAAATACGCAACCCGCTTATGACGGCTGGTACCTTGGCAAGTACGTTGGTCGTTTGGGACGTCGCATTTTTGGTCCCGCTCCCGCGCCCGCTTATGCAGTTGGATATGCCCCGTCTGTTTCGTTCGCCTCCAGCGCTCCGACGTATGCCACTTCGTACGCACCGAGTTGCAGCACTTGCGGCACGTCGCCTTGTGGCTGCGCCCAAACCACATTCCGCCCGGTCATCATGCAGCCGGCCAGTGGATGCAGCACCTGTGGTGGATGCGGCACTTGCAGCACCTGCAACTCGGGCGTGGTGCAATCGAGCTATGATGCCCCCGTCGCGTCAAGCTGCCCAACCTGCAACACCAGCGCCTATATGGAATCGTCACCATCGTCGAACATGGCGCCTTCGCTGAACGATCGATCTGCGCCGCCGCGGACCTTCCAGGAGACAGATCGCCTCGACCCGACACCTGCAGCGGAAGAAAGTACCGAATCGCAGGTATTGGACCTGTCGCCGCCGCTGCTGCTGGACCCCAACGACAAGTTGACCAAGCGTCCGACATCGCCCGTCTGGACCGCTGTCTACAAGCAACCGGCAAAAATCACCAACGTGAGTTCGGCCAGCAGCAAGCCGTCGAAAACCACGATGGGCTGGTCCGCAGGCCACTAAGCGAGGCTTAGTGCAATAGAGTCTTTGGTCAGGCTGCGAGCGGTTGCATGCAGCCTGACCTTTTTTATTGCGCCACCCTTTTTATTGCGCTGTCGCCTTCTGAGCGATCAGTTGATCCAGCTCCTGCTTCAGACGGGGCAGGATTTCGTCGTAGGGGTACTGACCAAGGCTCGCTTCGCCTCGTTTGAGGTTCACGTAGTTGGGCCCGCACCACAGCCCCAGGTCGGCATCATCCGTTTCCCCAGGCCCGTTAACACGGCACCCCATTACTGCAATCGTAATGGCGTGCTCGGCGGCATACTTGCTCATCTCCTTCACATCCTGGGCCAGCTCGACAAAAGCCTCGTTCTCCACCCGGCTGCAACTGGGGCAACTAATAATGTTCAGCGTCTGCAGGCCGTAGTCCACTACCGAACGGACGCGCCCCTGGCGAATGTCCTCCAGGATAGCTCGGCCAGCCTCGATCTCTTCGTGCTTGCGATCATTGGGCACCGTTAGCGATACGCGAATCGTGTCGCCAATGCCGCGACTCACCAGCTGTTCGAAGGCAATGCGAGTCTTGATCACTCCATCGGGCGGCAGTCCAGCTTCGGTCACGCCCAGGTGCAGGGGAACGTCAGGACGCTCTGCCGCAAAGCGAGTGTTGACTTCGATCACCTTCCGAGGGTCGGAGTCCTTGAGCGACACGCAGTAGCGCGTGAATCCCATCTCGTCGAGCGCCTGGCAGTGTTCCACCGCGCTTTCGATCATCGGCGAAATGGAGTCGTCCGCAGGATACTTATCTCGCTTGTCTGGATCAACACTTCCGCAATTCACGCCGATGCGGATGGCACAATCGTTGTCCGCCGCCACCTGGGCGATGTAGGCAACTTTTTCACGCCACGGCTTTTCACGCTCGTGGTGATACAAGTGGCCCGGATTGTATCGAAGCTTTTCTACGTGCGGAGCAACCTTCTCGGCCAGACGGTAGTTCTCTTGCAGGTCGATCGCCAGATTGGCCTTGGTCTGCCGCCGAATCTCCGCGATTGCCGCCGCATCCTTGCTGCTGTCCACCGCGATGCGAACCACATCTGCGCCGGCCCGCTCGAGGTCGAGAATTTGAGCTACCGTGGCGTCGATATCCTGGGTCTGCGTGGCCGTCATGCTTTGCACGGTAATTGGATGTTCGGCGCCGATAAGCACAGTGCCGATCTGGACGCTGCGTGTAGGATTTCGCTCGATTTGAACCATGGAGAATTGTCGCCTGACGGGCAGAAAGGGCAGGGGGTGCGGGAATTGCGTGCGGGGTCGGTCCATTCTACCCAACCGAGCCTTACACGACACCTTCCCACAGGGCCGAGCCGACACGAATGATCGTCGCCCCCTCGGCAATCGCCACTTCGAAATCGGCCGTCATGCCCATCGATAAATCCGCGATTTCGACACCCGCGGGCGCCAGCGTTCCCAACTCGTCCCGCAAATTACGGAGCGTCGCAAAGTTGGCTGCGGCCGTCGTCAGGTCCCGGCTGCCGGCGGCCATGGTCATCAACCCTCGCACTTCGACGGATGAGAACTCCGACAATTGGGGAACGAAGTCACGAACTTCCGACTCGGTAAAACCGTGCTTCTCCGCGTCCCCCGAGCAATTCACCTCCAGCAGCACGGGTTGACATTTGCCCAACTCGCTGGCCGTTTGATCGATGGCCTTGAGCAATCGGGGACTATCGACACTGTGGATCATCGAGACCAGCGGTACCGTGCGGGCCACTTTATTCCGCTGCAGATGACCGATCATGTGCCAGCGAACATTGAGCGGTGCAACTTCATCGGCAGCCGCCTTCTCGCAAAGTTGCTGGGGTCGGTTCTCGCCCAAATCGATGCAACCGGCTGCAACCAGTTCGGCCGACAACGCCGCGGAGACGTACTTGCTGACCCCCACCAAGAGAATCTCGCTCGGCTTGCGACCCGCCCGTTCGGCGGCGGCTGCTACTCGCTCGCGGACACGCGCCAAGTTATCGCGGATCACTTGCATGATTCAGTTGATAGCGTCAAACGATGCGACTCAGCTTGGCGGAGCCTACGCGGGATCGACAGCCAGCAATTCGTCGAACTCGCCAGTGCGAAAGAATCGACCAATCATCAACTCGGCCGCTGTATTCTGCCCCAGGACGGTCCGGTTGGCGGGCGCGGCGAGGGAACGATAGGCGAGCCACTGTAGATCGCCCAACTGCACGCGGTAGCCCACCGCCACGTCGCTGGGGGCCACTTCCAGCGACGCGGCGACGGTCAACTGCCTCCAGGTTCGCGGTTTCGCGGTACGTCGGGAGTTCAGATCGATCCACAACGGGCAGCTTAGTCGGGCACCTCGGGAAGTCTGAGCCAGCTCCAGTTTGCCGCTATTGCTGGAAAGCTCGCCGAAGCGAGGGTCGTTTCGCCATTCGGCCAGGGCTAACGGCAGAACGGTTGCCCTGGATCCGCCCTTACTATCTGCCAATACCCCGTCGCGAGTCTTCTTCTCGGGCATGAACTTAATACCGTCGGCCAGCGGCAACCAGTTGGTGTGTCGCCACTCGCCGGAGGGGCTGGATGGGCCGTGCAGGATATCGTGTGTGAGCAGGAACCCGTCTTCCTTGCCCAGGAAGATCTGCCGCTCGACTCGCACACCGCCGGAGAGTTCGATCACCAAATCGAGGTAATCGCACTCATCATCGCTGTACCAACACTGCTGTTCCCATTCATCCACCGGCTCGAGCAGCTTGCCGGCGTAGGTGGTTTCCATGCCCCAGGAGCCAGAGATCAAAGTCCGACCTTCAGCCTCGACTTCAATCTGGATGTCCGAGCGTGAGTAGTCTACCAGCACACGTGAGGACTTCTTGTCCCAACCGTTGGCCAGCATGGCCAACATGGACCATTCCGACTCGACGCTTGCTTCGGGCAGTTCGTCTTCATCGAAATCAGGGTCGATGGTTAATAACCGCTTGCCCACGCGTGCCGCGGCCGCCGTATCGTCCTGATCGTCGCCAGCGAGTTCCAGGGCCGTATCGAGTACTCCCGCCGGCCAGGCGACGAAGGGAGTCTTGGAGAGCATAGGAGTACCGTCGACACGCTGCAAACCAATAGTCTGTCGCACCAGCCACTCGTACTGCGTGTCGGCCGACGACGACCAGCACCCTTTCTTCAGTTCCTCACCAATCGAGCGCGAACGCGTCCAACTCGAAAACAATAGAGTCAGCACTGGCAGCAAGGCTGCATCGACCAAACCTTCGCCATCGGTGGTCGCCAGTAAACTCTCGCCGAGCAACTTGCGTGCGGAAGTTCGGAGCGACCTGATCGGCGTCAACTCGGGCAGCGATACGCTGAGCACCAGGGGCAATTCCCCCCCCAATAGCACGGAAACTGTGGTGGTTTCCGGATCGAGTGTTTCGAAGGTGGATTTCTGGACATCTTCGGCCAGGCTCTGGAACGTGGTAACCACCCGCCACCAAGCGGAGCAACTGGTGCATGCCGCCAACTGGGGCAGACGGTAGGCAACGACCAGCGTCTTGAGAGCGGCCGCGATGCTGGGTGGGGAGTTCTCGAGCTCGTGTACCAACTCGGCCAAAAGCGATTCGATCTGCGCGGATGGCTCCGACTTCGAGCCCTTTTTTGCTGCGTGATCGAACTCTTTCCGCCAAATGTCCACCTGCCCCACAGGCGAATCGTCGACTGGCAGTCCCCAACTCGTTGGATCGATCTTCGAGCCATAGTCGTCGAAGAACTCTGCTAACTCGCGGGTTGCCAGATAGTCGGCCCACCGCTGCCAGGCTTTGGGCGTTTCCAGATCGGCCCAACCTTTGCGGAGTGTCTTGGGCGCTTCATCGTGCCACAACTTTCCTGCATGCCACTCATCGAGCCGATTGGTAAACTCGAGGTCGTTCATTCCGTGAAAGAATCCATTATCATCGGCGTGAGAATCACGCGGAACTGCGGTCGTTGTCGACATCACTTCCCTGATACAATGCCTGGTGAGAAAATCAAGCGATCGGGCGGCACGGGTCGCTCGTTGCCCGCCGCGTCCAGTTTCCGATCGGGTCCGATACTCTATGTCCGATACACAAACACAGAGGACTCCAAAAATGCAAACGCTAGCATCGTACCGTAAGCAACCCGCGACTGCTAGTCATTGGGCTGCGTATTTGGCGATAACTCTGGCACTAATTGGGCTCTGTTGCACGACTCCGGCCAGTGCCGACGAAACCTCGACAGACGATGCCACCAGCGAGAAAACCACCGAGAATGAGCAGGGGGATGCTCTCGGCCAGGCGCTTGAGTCCCAAGCGGAGCCCGCCGCAGAAGAGGAGGACTACGAGACCCGTCGCCAGCGGGAAATGGAGGCTCGCAAAATGTCCTATCTCCCGCCGCCCGAGAATGGCAAACAGCTCGCAAAAAACGGCCGCGCGTGGATCGATCGCGACAAGAATGTCGTATATGTAGATGGTCGCATTTCGCTGCGCAAGGGCCAGTTGGAAATGTTCGCCTGCCCGCCCAACACCAAAGAGCATGAGTCCATTGTATCGGTAGAAAGCGAAGCATTCGTTCTGCATGCTGGGCTGTTGGCAGTTGGCGCAGAGACGGGTACGCCCGTAGCGTTCGCTCCCGAGTACAAGGCGCCCACCGGTACCAAGATCGACATCGACGTAATCTGGAAAGACAAAGAGGGAAAACAGCACAAGGTTCGCGCACAGGATTGGATTCGCGACACCCGCACCAAGAAAGCGATGGATTTGCCCTGGGTGTTTGCTGGCAGCGGTTTCTGGAAGAACGAGGAACTTGGCACCAGCGGCTACCTGGCGGAAGATGGCGACTTGGTGTGCGTGGCCAACTTCAGCACGGCCATGTTGGACGTTCCCGCTGAACGGACCAGCAACAACTCGGGGCTGTCATACGAAGCCTGGACCGAGAAAATCCCGCCGCTGGGCTGGCCCGTTCGGTTGGCTTTCAAGCCGGTTCTGAAGGACGATGGGACGCAAAAGCCCACTTCCAAGCCGGCGACCGCGGATACGGCAACCAGCAGCGATGTCTCCAAATAGCGGGCGACTTTCGGTCGTATTTTTGGTATCATCGGTGCAAATTCCCGCCCCCAACATTCCCTCCCCCCATCAGGAATCGCCTCCCATGCTGCACATTCGCTCTTGCTTTGCGTCTCTAGCGCTTGCACTGCTGGTCAACACCGCATTGGCAGATGAGTACGACTGGCCACAGTGGATGGGCCCGAACCGCGACGGGGTCTCGCAAGAGACCGGGCTACTGCAGGAGTGGCCCGAAGATGGACCGCCACTAGCCTGGATGGTCCGCACGGTTGGATTTGGTTACGCAGGGCCTGCGATCGCCAATGGCAAGATCTTCATCCTCGGATCGGTGGATGGAGTGACCTTCTTGATGGCACTGGACGAAAACGACCAGGGCAAACAGCTATGGGCCGCCGAGATTGGCGAAGACTTCGACAACGGTTGGGGCGATGGACCACGGAGCACGCCCACCGTCGATGGCGACCGCGTCTACGCCATGGCCGCGGGCGGCACGCTCATTTGCTGCCAGGTGGCAGATGGCAAAGAACTGTGGCGTGCACAGATGCAGGACATGGGTGGCAGCACCCCGGCATGGGGTTACGCCGAATCGCCGCTGGTGGATGGCGACCTGGTAATTTGTACTCCCGGTGGCCCCCAAGGGTCCGTGGCCGCGCTCGACAAGATGACCGGCTCGATGAAGTGGCAAAGCGAGGGCATGACCGAAGGTGCACAATACTCTTCGGTCGTACAAGCACTGTCCGGCGCCGACAAACAATATGTGCAACTGCTGCAGAAGAAAGTGTTCGGTCTCAATCCCGCCAACGGAGCCGTCGTTTGGCAACAAGATTGGCCGGGCCGCGTCGCGGTGATACCCACACCTCTGGTCAAAGGCAATCAAGTATACGTGACCAGCGGCTACGGCGTTGGTTGTCGCCTGATCGATCTCGGCGAGTCGGGTGAAGATCCCACCATCGTGTACGACACCGATGACCGTGCCGGCAAGGTGATGAAGAGCAAGCATGATGGCTTGGTGTTGCTCGACAAGTATCTGTACGGGTACTCCGATGGCGGTGGTTGGACTTGCCAGGAGTTTGAAACTGGCAAGCGTATCTGGAGTGAGAAGGGCGAACTCAAAAAAGGCTCGATTGGCTACGCGGACGGCAAGCTGTATTGCCTGGAAGAAGAGTCGGGCCAAGTTGTGTTGCTGGACGCTACGCCCGATGGCTGGCAGGAACATGGCCGCTTTACGCTCAGCCCGCAGACCGAGTTCCGCAACCCCAAGGGCCGTATCTGGTGCCACCCGGTAATCGCCAATGGGAAGCTCTACCTCCGAGACCAGGAGTTGCTCTTCGCGTTCGACGTGAAGGAGAAGTAAGGGCAGAAGCTCTTACTGCCGCAACTCGGCAGGCACATCGGCCAGCGCTGCGTCTCCCAGAACATACGAACGACCAATCAATTCGGCGTCGTGGTTCACCAAGTCGGGGAATCGAACCCCCGGCAGCACCTCGACGGCAAAAATCTCCTGTACGCCTTCTTCGAAACGACAGAAGGCGATGGTCTGCCCGGTTTCGATGTTGACCACCCACACGCCACAGGTGCGTTCTTCGGCTTGTTGTAAGCGATCCACCAGAGGAATACCGCTGAAAACGGCCGACTCGCGGACTTGAGACAGACCGACGAAGGCCAGCGGGCCGTAAAAGCTTAGTCCTCGAGTAAAGCCCGGAAACTGGGCCACCGGTTCGTACTTGCCTGTCGCGGGGTCGATGGTGCCGAGCGTTCCTTGGCCACTTTCCAAGAGCCACAGCCGACCGTTGTACCACCGTGGCGAGTGTGGCATCGACAATCCACGCACGATCGTTTCGCCCGATTCCACGTCGATCAGGATGCCGCCGTCGCATTTTTTCTCTCGCCATCCATCAGGCTGAGTGGTCTCGCCGAGCGCGGTAACATATCGTACTTGACCTTCGCGAATCGCCAGACCATTCAAATGGCAGGCGTCGCCGGGCGAAAGGTGTTGGATGAATCTCGGCCGCCAGACGGGCTCGAAGCTGTTCTCCTGGCTGCGGATCGCCAAACAACTGAAAGCCGTGTTGACGAAGATCAACTCACTTGCCCGCTGCTCAGAAGAGCCAGTGTGGTCCTGCACCCAAGCCATCTCGTGGATTTGTACGTCGCCGGTACAGTGACTCCGCCGCGGAAGGTAGCAGGTGTCGTGCTTCGCACCGCCGGTAGGGTAGTCGTCCGACTCGTCCAGCTTTGCACAAACCGCTGGCACGTTGTGAAACTCCCACACGTCGACGCTGCAGCCAATGGCCAGGCGGCCGCCCTCGACCGCCAGCCCCATCGGTTTCAACAGGTTGCGAAAATGGGTATTGAGCACGCCCCCGTCGTTGCGCAGCACAACCAGCTTGCCGGCTTGGTAAGTTGTCACCAGCACCGACGCGCCAATTTGCGCGAGGAGTTCGGGGAACGAAGTGGTATGAACACTTCGCAGCGGATCGTCGGCCGGCTGGTTGGTAGCCGACGAGTCGTCTGGCGTAGCGGGCGAATCGCTCATGGGCTCTCAGTAAATACGGTTCCGCGGACGTTTTCCAGACCGGCTGACTATCGCGAGAAAAAAGTGCTCAACTGCTGGCCGGCCGTAGCGGACTATGAGCCAGTACGAACCGGCGCTCGCCAGCAGCGGCGAACTGCACGGTGGCCTTCCGCGCCGAACCCGAGCCACCTAGGGCCGTGATTTTGCCGGGGCCGAACTCCGGGTGCACGACCGTCATACCCAGGGCGAATTCGTCGGGCGAGACTCTGGCACGCTGGGCGCTCTCGCCACTACCGGCCAGTTGTGCGGCCGTTTTCAGGTGGGCAGTGATTGGCGTCTTGGGCGTTGCGGGCTTGGGCAAATCGATCTGGGTAGACGGTTCCTCGTACGGCTCGTCGACATCGTACGCATCGTACTCGTCGACAAAGAAGTCGAGATCGTTGCTGCGAGCATCGACCATTTCCAGCTCGTCGCGAGGCATCTCCATCAAGAAACTGCTGGGGATGGCCATGCGTCGCTGCCCGCGATAGTCGCGCATTCGGACATAGCTCATCTGCAGCAGGTCTTCTGCGCGGGTAATGCCGACAAAGGCCAGCCGCCGCTCTTCCTCCAACCCTTCGGCGGTGTCCCGCGATCGCTCATGCGGCAGGATGCCATCCTCCAAAGCAATGAGGTACACCACAGGGAATTCCAGCCCCTTGGTAGCGTGTAGCGTCATCAGAGTGACCTTATCGGCCTCGGTTTCCCAGTCGTCGGTCTCATTCACCAGCCAGGTGCGCTCGAGGTAAGCTTCCAGACCGCCATCGCTGAGGTCTTCGCTTTGCTCATCAAACTGTCGGGCGTCGGTAAGCAATTCTTCGATATTCTCCAGCCGCGATTGATCCTCCACGTCGCCACTTTCGCGCAGCGCCTTCGAGTATCCGCTCTTTTCGATCACAGTGCCGATCACGGCTTCGACCGAATCGGTAGCCAGAGACGAAACTTCGTCAATGAGTTGCACGTAGGACGTGAGCGCATTGACTGCGCGCTTCTGCAGACCATCGATCGACGGCGACTGCCGAGCTGCTTCCAACAGCGACGTACCGTGGCGGTAGGCATGCAAATTCAGTCGCTCGATCGATTTCTTGCCGATGCCGCGGGTGGGGGAGTTGACCGAACGATCGAACGCTACGTCATCGTGCGGATTGTTGGCCAACTGGCAGTAGGCCAGCACGTCCTTGATTTCCTTGCGGCCGTAGAACTCCTGCCCCCGGACCATCTGGTAGGGAACCCCCGCAGCGCGGAGTGCTCGTTCCATCGAGCGTGAGAGAGCGTTCGTCCGGTAGAAGATGGCAAAGTCGCTGGCCCGCCGCTCGCCCCGTTCGATGGCGGCGTGAATCTCTTCGGCAATGCCCGCCGCCTCCAGGTCCTGGTCGCCGTAAGCCACCAGTCGCACGGCACGACCTTCTTCGTTGTCGGTGAACAGCGACTTCTTCTTGCGACGTGTGTTGTGAGCAATGAGCTGATCCGCCACGCGGAGGATGCACTTGGTGCTACGGTAATTCTGCTCGAGCCGGACCACGCGAACCTGCGGGAAATCGCGTTCGAACTCCAAAATGTTCGTGATGTCCGCGCCCCGCCAACCATAAATCGACTGATCGGGATCACCTGTGGCTGCCAGATTCGGATGATCGACCGACAGGGCCTTGAGGATCACGTACTGCGCTTTGTTGGTGTCCTGGTACTCGTCGACCAACACGTAGCGAAAACGATTATCCAGCTGCCCACGCACCTCTGGATTGTGGTACAGCAGCGAGGCAACGTGCATCAGCAGATCGTCGAAGTCCACGGCCGCCGACTGCAGCATCCGTTGCTGGTACGCCGGATAAACCTGGGCCACGATCTCCGACAACGGCGAACCACGGCGGGCCTGATAATCGGTGGCCGTGATCAATTTATTCTTGGCCGAACTGATTGCTGCGGCGATGCGGTCGGGCGAGTAGCCCATGACATGTATCTTCTCGGCCTCGAGCACGCGTTTGAGTACCTGGCGACTATCGGCCGTGTCGTAAATGGTGAAGTTGGGTGCAAGGCCGACTAACTCGCCGAATTCGCGAAGAATGCGGGCGCCGAAGCGGTGAAATGTGCTTACCCAGACGGCTTCGCCCGGCACGAGCGATTGAATGCGGTTCCGCATCTCGCTGGCGGCTTTGTTGGTGAACGTGAGGGCCAGCACCTGGCGAGCGCGAACGCCTTGCTCCAGCAGGTGGGCGACGCGGTGCGTCACGACGCGCGTCTTACCGCTGCCCGGGCCAGCCAGGATCAACAGGGGCCCATCTACGTGAAGCACCGCCTCGCGTTGTGCGTCATTCAAGTTTTCCAACAGCGCGGACATAACAATTGACATTTGCAGGAAGAACTGGGGTCGCTGAGTTAACTATACGCGTCCGCTAGCGATTGCTCTATGTGCCACCGCTAGCGTTCCAGTCATGATACGAGAAAATTTTTCGTCAATCCGAAGCGCCAGCAGGCCACAATTTGCTATACTTCCCGCTTGATGACTGCAAAGGGCCAAGGACGCGGCCGATGTGTCCGTGATGGCCACGAGCAGAGTGCCGCGGCAGCGTAGCGTAAGCCTGCCGCTATTCACTCACCCAGGGAGGGAATCCCCGCCATGACTCGCATTCCTCTGAATCGTGCGGAAACCGACAGTCAAGCAATGCAGACCCGGCTCGAAATGAGCACCGCAGAGATTGGCCTCGCGGTCCGCACGACCAACTGCCTCGAAGAGAAGGGCGTGTTCACAGTGCATGACCTGTTGAACTGCACCCGCGACGACCTGCTCTCGATTTCGAACTTCGGCGAGAAAACGCTTGAAGAAGTATATGGCGCCCTGGAGAAGCACGGCTTCTTCCGCCCGGGCCGGCAGATTCCGCGTCAGGCCAAATAGCCTGCGTGAAAACCAGTCGAGAACGCTAACGGGCTTCGCGGCGATAGACCAGCCCATGGTCGATCGGCGCGAAGCCCAGTTTTTTGTAGAACTCGATGGCCGGGGCGTTCGTGAGCATGGTTTGC
Source organism: Aeoliella straminimaris (assembly GCF_024054565.1). Taxonomy (GTDB): domain Bacteria; phylum Planctomycetota; class Planctomycetia; order Pirellulales; family Lacipirellulaceae; genus Aeoliella; species Aeoliella straminimaris. Next base: position 726,150 of record NZ_JAMXLR010000092.1, on the reverse strand, counting down.
GATTCGATCATTGAGATCCCACGCTTGTGGAGTTCCTTGAACGCCTCGCTCAGCAGATACGTGCCGTACCCATGGCGGCGTGACTCGCTATCGACCCATAGGTCGTACATACCCGCGACACGGAGCCCCCAGCTGCTGGCCAGTGGCTCGATGTCCCAGAACATGACGCTGGCCACGACTTTGTCTTGCCGACGGCGGCGGAGCAAGAACTGAATCCGCTCGAGGCTGCCGTACACGGAGGTGTTCCACCAGCTGCGCGTCAGTGGCGAGTACTGCGTTTCGAAGTTCACCTCGCGGGCTACTTTACGTTGCTCGCGGTTGACCATAGGTCGGAACCGAACCAGGTCGCGCTGCAGGACTACCACCCGACCACGCTCGCGATACTGGTGGCGGGCCAGCAGCTCACGCCGATTCGTGTCGGAAAGCAGAATGCCGGGCAGTTCGCTGCCGCCGTACAGTCCCAGGTAAAAGCCGTTCAGTGGGTTGATGCCGCCGCCATACAGCACTTTGGCCCCCTGCTCGCGCAAGTAGGCCTCGCTCCGCTGGAGCAACTCATCCGGCAAGCTGGACCCCCACAAGTCCTCACGAACCATCACCATGTGGGTGGTGCCCATGCTGGTGTCGAGGCCGGCCAGTTCGCTATTGGGCCCAAACCCGGCGTGGGAGAACCCCACCAGCTGGTCTCCCTCGAAGGCGACAGTGAGCCCCTTGGGGTCGAAGTACTGTTTAGAAAATAGGCACAGCTCCAGCACGCTGGCAGACACTGGCTGTGCCAAACCGCGTTGCGGAGGCTGGCATGACCACAACTGGGCAATGCGCGGAGGATCGGAATTGCGGAACGGACGGAAGGAATACACGCGGCGAGTGATCCACGGGCCAGCGCTGGGCCAACGGGCGAATTTACGGTTTTGGCAGTTCAACCTGTATGGTACCGCCCGACTCGCGGACACGGTAGGCGGTCTGCCGGATCGACTCGCTGAGGAGCTGTTTGCCGGTACGGACGTCGTACTGCCAGCCATGCCAGGGGCAGGTTAGCACGCAGCCTGACAGCTCTCCAGCGGCCAGCGGGCCACCCTGATGGGCACAGATGCCGTCCAGAGCGTAATAGTCGCCATCGACGTTGGCCACCACGACGATCGACTCGCCAACCACGGCCTCGATGCACGAGCCTGGTGGACAATCGGCCACGGTCGCCACTTCAACCCACTCGCCCATCGAATAACTTCTGCTGAATTACAACTACGGGAAATCACGCAAAGTGATGCACTAAGCGGCCGCCTGCTGGCGTCGCTCGAGCCTCCGCAGCACTTTTTCCGGCGGATTACCCTTCCAGCGTTTGTGGATCCACCAATACTGCTCGGGGGCGGCGACGATCAATCGCTCCAGGCAACCAGTGTACCATTCTGTCATCGGCTGGACACCGGCGTGGGTGAAGTCCGCATCGGCCGGATCGACCAAATCGGCCACGTCCACGTGGTACTGCAGCATTCGCCGTTTGCGACGCACGCCCACCACCAAGGTGGGAGCCTTGAACGACAGCGAGAACAGAGCGACTGCTTTGTGCGTGGAGGCCGGCTTTCCGAAGAACGGCACCCAGCATCCTTTGTGCCCGGCGGCCTGGTCGCCTAACAACGTCAATGCACCGCCACTGGATAGCAGTTCTTCAATCATCTCGCCGCTACCCTGTTTGGGCAGCATGTGTTGACCAGTGCGTCCGCGAAACTCGTTGATGAACCGATCGACGTAGGGGTTGTCGAGCTTCCGCGCCACGGTGTGCGTGGGGAACCCGAACAGCCCCATCAGGTAGCCGCCAAGTTCGAAGTTGCCGTAGTGGCCACTGATCACCACGCTGGGCCGACTGGTGTACATGGTGCGGATGATCGCTTCGTCGTCGGGCACGTTGAACATCTGACGCCAGTTGGTGCGATGCACCTTGCGTGGCGTGTGGGCGATTTCCATTACCATCAGGAACAGATGACGCCACATTTGGTGCGAAGTCTGGCGGACCTGCTCGTCGGTTGCGTTGGGGAACGCAATCCGCAGGTTTTCCGACAGCACCTTGCGTCGCACCGGCACTACTTTGGTGAACAGCAATGCTAACAGGTCAGCAGTCCGCTCGCACAACCGCGGCGGCAGCGCCTGCACCATGGCAATCAGTACGCGCAGCACCACGTAGCCGGCATAGTCCTTTGCATTGCGAAACGTCACGCGGCAGTCCTTTGTCGCGAGTGGTAGCGAGCCCTCTGATTCCGCCGTAGTTTGGCAAATTGACGCAACGGAGGGGAGGCCAGTTTCGCGGCCCACCGGTAGAGCGTGGCCCCTGCTAGCTAACCCTTCTTCGCCTTCATCACCGGGTCGCTTTTCAGCGGCAATTTCACCGGTTTTCCGCTCTGGGCCGACTTGTATATCGCCAGAATGATCTCGACCGCTTTGCGGCCTTCATGCCCATCGACGACGGGGGTGCCGTCTTTGTTGATGGCCTTGATAAAGTCGGCAAACTGCATGGCGTGGCCGTGATGGCCGATGGCCGAGGGGTCGCTGGCCCCGCCGCCGCCGCTCTTGCGCTTGGCCATCGCCTCGTGGATCGGTTTGTCGGCGGCCCGGGTCTTGGCGAAGTCCCAAGTCTTGATGTCTTCCTCTTCGATGGACGCCGAGCCGGTGGAACCGTGTATCTCCACCTTCTTCAGGTATCCGGGATAGGCGGCCGTGGTGGCTTCGACTACGCCCAGCGCGCCCGAAGCGAATCGCAAGGTAGCGACGGCAACGTCTTCCACTTCGATGCGTTCGTGGGCAAGGGTATCGGTCAAGGCACAGATTTCGGTGACATCGCCCATCAACCACTGCAGCAGATCGACCGTGTGGATGGCCTGGTTCATCAGGGCGCCACCGCCGTCGAGCTTCCAGGTGCCACGCCAGGCGCCGCTGTCGTAGTACTCTTGCGAGCGGTACCACTTGATGTAAGCATCGCCCAGCGTCACGCGACCAAACCGCCCGGCGTCGATGGCCTTCTTCAAGGTCTTCGGAGCGTCATGGAATCGCGAAGGAAAGATCGTGGCCAGCTTCACGCCGTTCTGCTCGCAGGCCTTGATCACCGCGTCGCAGCGTTTGAGGGTAATCTCCAGCGGCTTTTCCACAATCACATGCTTGCCGGCCTTGGCGGCAGCCACGGCCGGTTCCATGTGTGCGCCGCTGGGGGTGCCAATCGACACGGCGTCGATCTGGTCGTCGGCCAGCATTTCTTCCAGCGTGTCGTACGCCTTGATGCCCACTTCCTCGGCAAACCGTTGGGCCGACTCCGGATTGCGGTCGTAGCAGCCGACCAGTTTCCCGCCGCGGACATCCTGCAGTGCGCGGTGATGAAAACGGCTAATCATGCCGCAGCCAATCATTCCGAATCCGATAGCCATAGTGATGCCGAGGGGGTTAGAGGAGCTGTTGACGATAGTAAACCGGGACGAACCGCGTATTATAAGAGGCATCGTGGCGGCTCACTACCGACGCCGGCTCCAAAAATACGGACGCCGATGCCGCTGATTCCAACCAAAGTAACCTCAAGGCTCGATGAACCCCGAACCCTACCAGCCGCTGCTGCACATTGTGCTCTATCAGCCCGAGATTCCCTACAACACGGGAAGCGTCGGTCGCACCTGCGTGGCGGTGGGGGCCAAGTTGTGGTTGGTGAGGCCCTTGGGCTTCCAGGTAGATAATTACCACCTGCGACGGGCCGGGCTCGATTACTGGCAACACCTCAATTGGCAAGTGGTCGACGACTGGCAGCACCTGCTGGACGAGCTCGGCCAGCGGCGATTCTGGTACTTCACCAAGTTCGCCACTCGCGATCTGGGACACGCCGAGTTCACGCCGGAGGATGTCCTGGTTTTTGGTCGCGAGTCGCAAGGCCTGCCCGAGGAGATCCGCAACTCGGCCCCCGAACGGTGCCTGAGGATCGCCTGTCGGTCGGAGGTCCGCAGCCTGAACCTTTCGAACAGCGTCGCAGTGGCCTGTTACGAGGCCCTGGGGCAGTGGCGGCGAGCCGGCACCGACGTTCCGCTGCCCGAATAGCCACGGCAACCGCCGAGGTCTGGATTGACGCCGGCGGCCCAAACCATCACGATGCGGTAGACACGGAGAGCCCCCATCATGGCAATTGCAAGCGAATTCGAAAGCATCATCAAGACTTCCTACCCGCTCGCCCCGCGGACATGGCTGGGCCTGGGCGGAGCCGCGGAGTTCTATGCCGAACCCCGAAATATCGACGAGCTGATCGGACTGGTCGGCCGCTGCGGCGACGAAGGAATTTCCACGCGACTGCTCGGAGGCGGATCGAACCTGCTGGTACGCGAGGAAGGCGTCGCCGGGATGGTCATCAGTCTGGCCGACCCCGCCTTTGGCGAAACTTCGGTCAGTGGCCCCACGCTCAAGGCCGGTGGGGGAGCGTCGCTGGCCCACGTGATCAACGAATCGGTTCGCGCCGGGCTCGCCGGACTTGAACCGCTGGTTGGCATCCCCGGCACCGTGGGCGGAGCTCTGCATGGCAATGCGGGCAGCCGTGGTGGCGATGTCGGGCAGTGGGCCAGCAGTGCTACCGTGCTCACTCGTTCGGGTGAAGTTTGCGAGCGAAAGCGCGACGAGCTGGTGTTCGCCTACCGCGAGAGCAGCCTCGACGAGCTCGCGATCCTCGATGTCTCCTTCGAGCTCGAACAGGAAGACGCCGAACAACTCACCAAGCGGATGCAGAAGCAGTGGATCGTCAAGAAGGCAGGACAGCCGATGTCGCATCAGCGAACCGCCTGCTTGTTCAAGAATCCACGCGGCATGAGTGCTAGCATGCTCATCGAGCAAGCTGGGCTGGCCGGCGCCAGCGTTGGTGGGGCCGAGCTTAGCGGCCGCCATTCGAACTTTGTGGTCGTCAGCGACGATGCTACCAGCAGCCACGTCCTGAAGCTCATCGACCAGATTCGCAGCCGGGTGGCGGAACGCCTGGGTGTTGAGCTGGAAACACAGCTCGAAATCTGGTAACAAGCCAAGCGGTTTGTACTTCATGCTTCTGTCAGCGCTCGCCCTCAAGGATGTGGGATGGCCACCAGCGACGACGCCAATCCTAGCCCGCGTCGAATTCCTCCGATCCGTCTCCGCATGATCGTCACGGCGATCGTGTTGGTCGCGGTGGGAGTGGTCGCTCGCAAGGCGTGGGAATCGATGCACGCCAACCTGCTCGCGTCGCCACGATACAAGCTGTCGGCCGCCACGCTGCACATCTCGCCGGAAACTCCACCCTGGATTCGTACGGACGTCAAAGCCGAGGTGCTTCGCGACTCGGGCCTTACCGATTCGCTCTCGCTGCTCGAGTCGCCCGAAGTGATCCAACAGCGACTGGTCGACACCTTCGAACTGCACCCTTGGATCCGCAAAGTCGACAGCGTTGTCCTCGCCAGGCCGGGCGAGATCGAAATGACAGTTGCCTATCGTCAGCCGGTCGCTGTGGCCGAGGTCTCGGCCGCGGGCCAAACCGACCTGCTGCCCATCGACGCCGAGGCGGTGCGACTGCCCGATGGCCATCTGACGGAGGTTGAGAAATCGTACCTGCCCCGGATTAGCGACATTCATCAACGCCCCCTCGAAGGCGATACGTGGGGCGATGCTCGCGTATTGGGTGCCGCCAGGCTGGCCGCTCGACTGGGCCCGGTGTGGGAGAAGTTCAGCTTGCTCGACATTGTTCCCTCGGGCCATCCCGAAGTGCTCCGTTCGAACCGTTACTACGTGTACGACATCCGCTCGAACTACGGCACCGTCATCCACTGGGGCGCGGCTCCCGGTTTTGCCCCTCCCGGCGAAAGCCCGTTCGAGGAGAAGCTTGCTCGGCTGACCAACTGGATTGACCAGAACGGCTCGCTCGACTCGATTAACTCGCCCCAATCGATCGACGTCCGCGATTCGCTGTACGTCGAAAAACGGATTGCCAAGCAACCCGAATCGGAGGACCTCGTCCGGTAGTCTTTCCGTTATGTCGCAGCTGTTATGTCGCAGTGCTGCGGCAACACGATCCGCTGCGACAAAACTCTCGGCTGCGTTTCCACGCCTATTCCCGTAAGTCCTTTATCGCAAACAGGTTGCAAATCGCACCTGGTTTGCGGGCCAGGGAGTTGTTGCGCCGGTTTTGCCGCAGGTGCGACAAAACTCCTTTTGGGCCATTCGCTCCACAAGCGAACGCGCACCAGCCAGCGCATCGAACCCCACATTTTCCCACAGTGTGTGTAAGAAAACTACACCGAAGAACGGATTTCATTCCGTTAATCAGCGCCTACTCTCCGCAGTCCGGAATGAATTCCGTCTTACGGGTTTGGCAGCAATTCTTTGACCTTCTGGATGGCGGTCGGAATGTCGGTGCAATGCACGTCGACTCCCAGCCCAATGGCCAGATAGAAATCCTCCGGCGAGCGCCCCGGCCAGCAGTTTACCTTGAAGCCCTGCGCGTGGGCCTTGTCCACCAGATCGCGTGAAGTGCCGCTGATACGGCAAGCGATGTGGTTGGCTCCGAGTTCCTTCGCCTCGGCCATGAACTCCTCCGATAGCGGCGCGCTTTTGATGAACGCCGTAGGAGCCTTGGCGTCGAGCGCTCGAATCGCCCGCAGCGGCCGCTTATCGAACGACGTGAACACGTACTTTGAGCCCTCGGGCCGATAGCGCTTGGCCGCTTCGTACAGCGCGACACAGTACTCGTCGATGCGGCTATCGGGATAGAGTTCGTGGTTCTTGGTCTTCATCTCCAATTCGATCATCACGCCCGGCTTGTCGGCAAAGTACTCGAGCAGCTCGTCGAGAAACAAGAACGATTGCCCCTGCTTGGTGGTAATCTGCTTCAGCTCGGCGGCCGTCATCTGCTCGATGGCGCCGGTGCCGTTGTGGGTGCGCTACAGATCGTCGTCGTGCAAGATGACGAGCACGCCATCTTTGGTCATGCGAATGTCGGTCTCGAACCCACGAATGCCAGCCTCGTAGCAGGCGCGGAACCCCTGCAAGGTGTTTTCTTCATACTCGTACGCGCCCCCTCGATGAGCCAAGATAACCGGCACTCCATCGTCGGCCCCGGCCGACGACCAATTGATGACCGAAGTGCACACGAACAGACAGAACACGGCTACGCGAAATATCATGGAAGGCTCAATCGCAAGAGAGGGTAGGGGGCCGCACCAACTCGCCACCGACTATATTTGTCGGTGACGGTGGTGAGTGCAAGCGTACCGGAGTTCGGCAAATCTGCTACCTCAAGAACGATCCGCGGAGGCAAGGTGCCTCCGGTGGGCGCAGGCGTCCAATGGAGTGACCGCTCCAAACGCAGCCACGTGCGCCTCTAGGACTCTTGCTCTTCCCCATTGAAGATCCGCAGGGCGTCGGCCGCTTGTTCGGATACGGCTTCAGCTTCGGCCTGGATTTGATCGGCCAGTTCACCGCGTACGACGGCCAGTTCGGGGGGAGCTTCGATGCCCAAGCGAACGCCGCCGGAATTGAGCTTCACCACCGTGACGCAAATATCTGGACCGATTTGGATTCGTTGGCCTGATTTACGAGAGAGCACTAACACGCCGTCGTTCCTTCTGGTGCGTGAAGGGATGCAAACTGATCGAGGCTCCGAGGAATTCCGTGTCCAGTCAATCGGGCACGAGAAAATAGGACTATATGGCGCAACTTAACCGTGCCAGGCTGGCATTGCAAGCGGCTGCGCCCATAACGGACGGTGAAACCCGCAAGCTGGGGGGGCATTCAGACCACTCCCATTCCCCCTAATCTCGCCAACCTCCAAGTCAGGGGGCCGGCTCGCGGACCAATTGGCTGACCTGCTTGAACTCGGGCGTGCCAGAAACCACGCACCATTCGAACAGGGCCGACTCGGTCGTGGTCAGCATGACGCCGGCCGACTCCATCCGCCGCAGAGCCGTCTCGTAGTCGACGGAGAATCGGGTTCCCGTGGCATCGACTGCCAGCAGTACCTGAAACCCCGCGGCCAACAGGTCATAAGCCGTTTGCTGCACGCAGACATGCGTTTCGATGCCGGTGAGCAGCACACGGTGCTTTCCACCCGAGTCCAACTGTTCGATCTGGCGGGCGAAAACGTCGGTGCAGCCGGCGGAGCTGAAGGCGAGTTTACTCGCCGCAGGTGAAGGGATTCGGCTGGCGAGCGGTTCGACAGTGGGGCCCAGTTTCTCGGGATACTGCTCGGTGGCCACGACTTCCACGCCCAGCACCTTTGCCCCATCGAGCAGTCGCCGAATGTTCCAGACGATCCGCTCGTGGTGCTGAATTACCGGCACCAGTCGCTCCTGCAGATCAACCAGGCACAGCAAGGTGTCGCCCGCATTCATCAGTTCTGGACTGCGGGGCAAGGAGGCGGCTTGCGAGTTTATGGCTTCATTCGCGTTCATGGCAGTCTAGAATAGCAATAAGCCAATCTATAGCCCAGATGCCGAACTTGCCCTGAAAGACCGCCTTGTCTTCCCCGAAAACTCTCTGCGACTGGTCGAAATCCGACCTCGCCAAGCGATCCGAAGAGCTGGCCGAACTGGTCCGCGACGCCGGATACTACTGCGCCAAGTGCGCCCGCGTGGCCAACGACAAACGCGTGCTGTGCAAATCCAAGAAGCTGCCTCAGCCGGCGAAGGTCAAGTAGCGAGTGTCCATCAGCAGTCGCCGTCGATCTTGAATGCGTCCCCACCCAGCCCAACATGTCTGCGAATACGGACCCCTGGCCCGAGCCGCACGATCTGCGACAATGGGTAGGCATAGCACGCCAATAACACGCCGCCGGAGAACGCTGCCGATGAAATTTCGCTCGACAACCATTCTCACCGTTCGCTCCGGTGGTATGGTCGCCATGGGGGGCGATGGCCAGGTGAGCCTGGGACAGACCGTAATGAAGGGCGACGCCCGCAAGGTCCGCCGCCTGGTCGATGGCAAGGTGCTGGCCGGTTTCGCTGGCGCTGCGGCCGACGCCTTCGCCCTATTGGAACGCTTCGAAGAAAAGCTGCGCGACTACCCGGCCAACATGCCCCGCGCAGCAACCGAATTGGCCAAAGAGTGGCGGACCGACCGCGCGCTGCGCCGGCTTGAGGCCCTGATCGCCGTGGCCGATGCCAAGGACACGCTGTTGGTCTCCGGCACGGGCGACGTGATTCAGCCCACCGATGGCATCCTGGGCATTGGCTCGGGCGGAAACTATGCCTTGTCGGCGGCCCGTGCCTTGGCCGAACATTCCAACTTGTCGGCAAGCGAGATCGTCCGTAAGGGACTCGAGATCGCTGGCGACATCTGTGTGTACACCAATCGCAACATCGTGATCGAGGAACTCGAGTGCACGACCTGACCCCTCGCCAAATCGTCGAACAACTCGATCGCCACATTGTCGGGCAGGCCGACGCCAAGCGGGCGGTGGCCATTGCCATTCGCAACCGCTGGCGACGCCAGCAACTGGATGAAGAGCTGCGCAAAGAAGTGGCGCCCAAGAACATCCTGATGATGGGCCCCACGGGCGTCGGCAAAACCGAGATCGCCCGCCGACTGGCCACGTTGACCGGCGCGCCGTTCATCAAGGTCGAAGCCACCAAGTACACCGAAGTGGGCTACTACGGCCGCGATGTGGAAAGCATGGTCCGCGAGTTGGTAGAGAACGCCATCAGCCTGGTGCGCGAAGAGGAACTGGCGAAGGTCGAAGAAGAGGCCAAACGCCGCGTCGAAGAACGCTTGCTCGACCTGCTCGCTCCCGCCCCGCACAGCTACGACGTGGGTGTCGACTCAGAGAATTCGCCCGAACGATACGAGCGCACCCGTGAAAAGATGCGGGCGATGCTGGCTGGCGGCGAGATGGAAAACCGCACGGTCGAAATCAAGGTCGAGCAAAAAGCCCAAGCGATGATGATCCCCGGCATGGGTCCGGGCAGCGATCAGATGGACTTCGACTTCCAGGGCATGCTAGACAAGATCCTGCCCAAGAACGTGGCCCGCCGCGAAATGACCGTGGCCGAGGCCCGGCGGGTGCTGTTCGAGCAGGAATGCGAGGCCCTGATTAACCAGGAAACGGTGAATGCCAAGGCCATCGAACTGGCCGAAAACATGGGCATCATCTTCCTGGACGAAATCGACAAGGTCGTTGCCACCGAAGGTGGCCGCGGCGCGGACGTTTCGCGGCAAGGTGTGCAGCGCGACCTGCTGCCGATCGTCGAAGGCACCACGGTGCAGACTCGCTATGGCTATGTTCGCACCGACCATATCCTGTTCGTCGCCGCCGGAGCGTTCCACCGCGCGAAGCCCAGCGAGTTGATGCCGGAGCTGCAGGGCCGATTTCCGATTCGGGTGGAACTGAACGACCTTACAAAGGAAGATTTCGTCCGCATTCTCACCGAGCCCAAGAGCGCGCTGACCAAACAGTATGCCGCGCTCATGGACACCGAAGGCGTGAAGGTCGATTTTCAACCCGACGCCATCGAAACCTTGGCCGACTACGCGTACCAGGTGAATCAGTCGACACAGAACATCGGTGCCAGGCGCCTGTACACCATCATGGAACGACTGCTCGAAGAACTGAGCTTCGAAGCGCCCGATATGAAGATGGGCAAGGTACAGATCAATGCCGCTTACGTCCGCGAACGATTGGAAGCGGTAACGGCGGACGAGGACTTGAGCAAGTTCATCCTGTGAGCAGGTGGTGTCCGTAGCCGGATTCGCAAGAATTCGGACGACCAATCCGCTAACCTGCGGTCTCTTCGCTCCAACCACCACGCGACACCCCATGCTGTCGCAGGTGCGAGTAGACTCGCCAAAAAGTTGGCCAGTGGTTGTCTGTGAAGGGCTTAATCTCCGGGTATCCTGGCAACAAGCAACTGGTATAGGGATAGTCTCTGAACGCGTCGACTTGCACCAGTCCAGCACGTTCGGGGTTGCGGGCTACGTATTCGACCACCGTCTCAAACGCATCTTTCTCCCGCTGCTCTTCGGTCAGCACATGGTCGTGGCCTTGGGATTGAAGCTCAAAACCAACTGCCTTGAGCGTGGCGTTCAAGTGTCGACGAAAGAACTTCATCGCAACCCTTTGGTCTGTGTCGTCGCTGATACCGAGCCACAGCAGATGAAAATGGTCCGGCATGCAGCAGAAGATCGGGCAGCAGATCTCATAGCGGAAAGCAGTGTGAGTTAGCAGTTCCCGAAACCTGTAGTAGAAGACTGGCTTCAGCCAACCTTGGCGACGCCCCTCTACGGTAAGCGACCAGTGAACATAAGCCTGCGCTCGATAATAACCGGGAGGCAATCGCTTCAAATAGTCGCGTCGCTCAGTGGGTCGCTGCATTGCCCGGGCTCCGCTTTGGGGCACCATCAGTCCTGCTAAGAAAATGCAGGCCTCAGTATGCGCACATGGAACATCGCTATCCCGGCCAAATCTGCGAGAAACGCTCCGAATTCTTGCGAATCCGGCTACAGACGATCGCCCATCGCGCCCGTTACGACGACTTGTCGCTCGTCGGCGTCCGCAAGTTCGATCGCGACGATGCTCGCCCGCTCGGGCAGCAGGTGCTCGACGCGGTCGCCCCATTCGATGAGCGTCACCCCTTCGCGGTCGAAGTACTCTTCGGCGCCCAGTTCCAGGAACTCGTCGTCGTCCTTCAGGCGATAGACGTCGAAGTGATACACAGGCAGTCGGCCGGCCGTGTATTCGTTGACGAGCACGAATGTGGGACTGGTGATCGCTTCTGCTGGATTGCCGAGCGCCGTCGCAATGGATTGCACGAGCCGAGTCTTGCCCGCGCCAAGCGTGCCCACCAGCGCTACCACGTCGCCCGGCTGAGCCACCGCAGCGATGTGCTGTCCCAACTGGTCGGTGTCGGCCAGGCTACGGCTGGTGAATCGGAACTGGCTCATGCCTCGCCCTGAGCAACCGGCGGCGTGCCCGCGCGGGACTTCTGTACCCCCAGGTAGCCCTGGTGGGCCTTCAGGCAGGTTTGCCGGAACGCCTCGGCATGTGGCACCGCAGTGAGCCTCAGCACTTCCTTGCCATCGCGACGAAGCACCAGGTCGCTGGCACGATACCACTCGTAGCCGGGCTGGACTTCCTGGTCGATGGCATCGAACGCATCCAGCTTGACACTCGCCACGGTGGAGCGTTCCGAACGTGATTTGCTGAGCGCGTCGAACGGGTGTTCGATCAGCACTCGCTCGGTGGTCAACCGGTAGCGGCGGCAGTAGGGATTGCTGCCCCCCAGCACCACAGCCACGCGCGGGGCGATCTTCATGGCGTACAGCAGCACCGGCACCGGCAAAGTGGCCAGGGCGATCAACCACCCCGGGCGCACCGGAATGCCCAACAGCGAGACACGCGGGCCGATACTGTAGAGCCGGCCGAGGGCCTGCCCCAGTTGGAACGTGGCGATCGACGGCCACACGGCCATGATAGTGGTTTCGCGACTGGCGGTTGCAGGTGTCGTGTCCATGACCTCAAGGTCCCAAATGACGGTGATTTACAACCGCCGATGATACCGCAAGGCGGGCCGTTCCGCCATGCTGGGCCTTAGCAGCAGGGCGTAGCAACCAGCAGGGCCGGCCAGTAGAGTAAACCTCATGCCCACGCATCCCGCGAGCCTCGACGTTGCCGAATTGCTGAAGCATTGCACCACGGCCACCAACCGGCGTTCGGGGCCCGGCGGGCAGCATCGCAACAAGGTCGAAACGGCGGTGACCATCACGCACACGCCTACCGGCATCGCAGCGGAAGCCAACGAGCGGCGAAGCCAGGAGGCGAACCGCCAGCAGGCCATTACCCGGCTGCGTCTGCGGCTGGCCACCGACTTCCGCACCCCGGCCGGCCCCCCCAGCCAGCTGTGGCAGCGCCGCCGCTCGGGAAGTCGCATCGCCGTGAGTACGTCGCACGACGACTTTCCGGCGCTGCTGGCCGAGGCCCTCGACCATCTGCAGCAAGCCGAGTTCGACTCAGCCGCCGCGGCCGGGGAACTAGGAGTCTCCACCACCCAACTGGTGAACTTGATTCGCAAGTTGCCAGCAGCGTTTGAAATGCTCCAACGCGAGCGGGCCGAGCGGGGTCTGCGGCGGCTAAAGTGACCGGACCTTCACCGATCGCCATCTGGCCGCCTACAATCAATCTTATGAAAGTATGCTTCTTTGATATCGACGGGACACTCATCGTCAGCGGTGGGGCAGGGCAGAAGGCCTTTGCGCGGGTGTTTCGCGAGCAGTTTGGTGTCGACGAGATCTCGCAGGCCGTGTCGTTCGCGGGTCGTAGCGACCGCGCTATTACCCTCGACCTGCTGGCCGCGCACGACGTGGAGCCATCGGACGAAAACTGGCGGCGGTTCCACGATGCCTACATCGCGGTGCTGCCCGAGTCGCTCGCTGCCAACGAAGGAACCGTCCTGCCTGGCGTCGAGGCCCTGATCGCTACGTTCGCCGCCGCGGACGGCGTGGAGGTCGGCTTGCTGACGGGCAACGTGATTCGCGGGGCCGAGGCCAAGTTGACCCATTACAACCTCTGGCACCACTTTGCCTTTGGCGGATTTGGCGACACGCATACCAGCCGCGACGAGATCGCTCGTGCCGCGGTGGTCGCCGCCGGTGAGCATCTCGGCATTTCGCCGAACGGCGACTCGCGACTGGCCGTGATTGGCGACACGGTGCACGATATCACCTGTGCCCGTGCCATCGGCGCGTACGCCGTGGCGGTGCCGACGGGGCTGACGTCGATCGACGAACTCCGCGCCGCCGAGCCCGACCTGGCCGTCGAAACGCTCGAAGATGCCAAGACGCTGATCGACTGGATCACGGCGTAACGAAAGGACAGCACGCCATGGAGAATCGCGAGATTGCCGCGCAGTTCGACAAAATGGCGGACCTCCTCGAGTTCCAGGGAGCCAACCCGTTCCGCGTGCGGGCGTACCGCAACGGTTCGCGGCGTCTGCAGGACCTGCCCGATTCGATCGAGTCGCTCGTCACCCAGGGCGAAGACCTCACCAAGCTCGACGGCATTGGCAAGGACCTGGCCGAGAAGATCACGCAACTGGTCAAGACCGGCACCCTCCAGCAGCTTGACGAGTTGCTCGAACAAGTGCCCGAGAGCGTGCTCGCTCTGCTGCGGATTCCGGGACTCGGCCCCAAGAAGGCGGCGGTCATCTACAAGGAACTCGGCATCGAATCGCTGGCCGATTTGCGCACCGCGTGCCAGGAGCACAAAGTTCGCGAGCTGAAAGGCTTCGGTGCCAAGACCGAGGAAGGCATCCTGGCTGGCATAGACCTGGCCGAGCGGGCTGGCGAACGAATCTACTGGGCCACCGCCGACGAAGTGGTGCAGCGGCTGCGGGAGTATCTGTCCGAGTCGAAGGCTGTCAAGCAACTCGAAGTCGCCGGCAGCTATCGCCGCGGCCGCGAAACGGTGGGCGACCTCGACTTTCTGGTCGACGCCACGGACACAGCGGCAGTCATGGATCATTTCGGTGCATTCAGCGACGTCACCGACACCATCGCCCGTGGCGACACCAAGATGTCGGTGCGGCTGGCTTCCGGGCTGCAAGTCGATCTGCGGGTGGTGCCGACCAAGTCGTTCGGCGCGGCGCTGCAGTACTTCACGGGTTCGAAGGAACACAACGTGGTGCTTCGCGGCATGGCGAAGGATCGCGGGCTGAAGATCAACGAGTGGGGCGTGTTCCGCGTTGCCGAGGGCGAAGAAGACGAGTACCTGGCCGGCAAGACCGAGGCCGATGTGTACAAGCAGATGGATCTGCCGTGCTATCCGCCCGAGCTGCGCGAAAACCGCGGCGAGTTCGACTACAAAAAGGCCAAGGACATTCCCAAGCTCATCGAGCTCGACGACCTGGTGGGCGACTTGCACATGCACACCACGGCCAGCGACGGCAAACAGACCATTCGCGAAATGGTGGCCGCCGCCCAGGAGCGGGAACTCCGCTACATCGCCATCACCGATCACTCCAAGCGGGTCACCATGGCCGGCGGGCTCGACTCCGATCGCTTGCGGACGCAGTGGGACGAGGTCGACCGCGTCAACGACGAGCTCGACGACTTCCTCGTGCTCAAGGGCATCGAGTGCGACATCCTCGAGAAGGGCGGAATGGACCTGCCCGACGACGTGCTGGCCGAGGCCGACTGGGTCATTGCCAGCGTGCACTACGGGCAGAACCAGGAGCGGCAGCAAATCACCGACCGCATCATCGGAGCGCTCGAAAACCCTTGGGTGTCGGTTGTCGCCCATCCCACCGGTCGGCTGATCAACAAACGCGAACGCTACGCCGTGGACCTCGAAGCGGTGATGCAGGCGGCGGTGGAAAATGGCAAGCTGCTGGAGCTGAACGCCAACCCCGCGCGACTGGACCTCGACGACGTGCACTGCTCCAGAGCCAAACAGCTCGGCATCCCAATCGTGATCAATAGCGACGCCCACAGCATCGGCGGCCTCGACGTGCTGCGGTTCGGCATCAAACAAGCCCGCCGCGCGGGGCTCACCGCGAAGGACGTGGCCAACACCCGCGACTGGGCAAAGCTGAAAAAGCTAATCCGCCGCGGCTGAACAACTCCCGCCCATCTTCACCTCCACAATTTTCCCTCCCCCTTCTACACCCTCCCTCAGGGAGGGTCGCGGTCTCAGCCGCGGGGAGGGTCAAACCAGGTCTCGCCCCCAGTTCCCTCCCCACGGCGAGTATCCCCCACCTGACCCAAAACGCGAATTATTCGGTTCGGTAAGTCGTTACCTCATAGCGATTTACGATTTCCCCCACCCTGCGTAGGTCCACCATCGGAATAAGTGGTACCAAAACTCCGCCGACGGCCTCCTCTTCCCGTCGCCGCAAGTCGTTTCGCGACAACGAGTTACGCTGGCCACCCTCAAAGGGAGCCCGCGGAGTTTTGTCCCTGGTGTTTTTCAGGGAGGCCAAAACTCCACGGCGGGGACAAAACCCCCGAATCCACCACCGCATTCCAACCACCGCGCACACCGCCCCCAATAATTGTGAAGCAGCCCTCCTCATTAGATCAAATGAGAGGGGGGATTCTATGGTGATTTTTTTACTGGAGACATGCTCTGGAAATGAAAGGTTGCGCAGGTATTTCCGACCGACGCAAGTGGGTCCTGGCCTCGTGAGTCGGCGTGGCCTATCGCCAAGGGAAAAATCTGCTTGACAGCTAACACCTAAACTATTAGGTTAGGCCTCACCAAATGGAGATCGATGAACATGAATCCTACTGACCGAGAAATCGAAATCCTTAAAGTCCTTTGGGAGATCGGCGAAGGGAGTGTGCGCGAAGTCTTGGAGCGGATGTCGCCCGATGGTCGCATTCACTTCAATACAGTGCAGACGCAACTGCGAATCATGGATCGCAAGGGATTGGTTTCCCATCGCCGAGATGGTCGCACGATGATCTATAAGCCTTTGTACTCCCGCGAGCAGGAATCGTCTCGTTTCTTGAAGCAAGTCTTCGACGGATCGCTGGACCAACTCGTGCTAAGCATGCTTGCCACTGAGAAGATCAAACCCGAGACGCTGGACGAGTTGGAAGAGATGATCAAAAAGGCTCGTAAGAGCCAGCGCCGCAAGTGAGACTCGTTGTTAACTCAATTACGACCGCGTGTATTCAGGGGAGGGCGTTGTTATGCTCGTGTCCACTATTCTTGCTTGGATCGTCCATTGCTGTGTGGTCAGCACGGTGCTAATGGCAATCGGCGGCGCAGCCACCAGGGTCTTCCGGCAACCCATCGATCGACTGCGCGTGCTGCAGTGGACGATGGCAACGGTCGTGGCGTCGTTGGTGCTTGCCGCCGTGCCCGCGACGTGGAAGTTGGGAATTTCCGTACCAACCATCCGGCAGGAACCAGTCGCACGCGTTCCCGACGCGGATAGGATGCCCGTGGAATCGAATCACGCTGTTGGTGAGGAAATTTCGGAGGTAAGCCCCCCAGCACAGGTAGCACCAAATGCAGGCCAGATGAGTGCCGAAGTCGCTGTTTCGCCCGATTTCCCGCTTTCGAACGATCGAGTGGCGGCCACGATTGACTACCGCGCATGGGCTGCAACGTCGCTGGTGCTCATTTATTTCCTTGGCTGCGTTGTCTACATCGTCAGAGTGATCGTTGCTCGCATAAAACTGCAAAACCTCTATCGCCACTCAGACGATGTGCCGCCACAGACGCGGCGCGAATTCGATCTGATTGCCGGCGAGGAGGGGCGCAGAGTGCGCCTGTGCAACAGCCGAAGTATACTCTCACCTATCACGTGGGGAACGTGGCGTCCGGTAATTGCCCTGCCGCAAAGTCTGCAGGAAGGCGACGACTCACTCGCGCTGCGGTTCTGCCTGGCTCACGAATGGTCGCATGTGCGTCGCGGAGATTCGCGTACTTGGTCCCTGACAGTCTGTCTCCAGCTGTTTTTGTATTACCATCCGCTCTTATGGCTGCTACGACGCCAGTTGCTGCTATGCATGGATCGGCTGGCCGACGCGGAAGCCTCGGGCGAAGCCGATACTCCGGCCGACTACGCAGCCTTCCTCGTGCAACTCGCCCGCAGACAGTGCGCGCCTCACCCGAAGTTGGCGCTCGGCGTGACCGACAGCCGCGCGGCGCTCAGGAGTCGGGTCGAGTCTCTTCTGCACGCAAACGTGGCTACCAGAATGCTATGCCCAACGTGGCGGAGTTTGGTGATCGGACTCGCAGCCCTTGCAGTGAGCTTCGCGACATCGGCCGTGCGACTTGAAGCAGAACCTGTCAACGCGAATGAGGCTTTAGGCAACTCGGAGTCTACAGAAGTTGCAGAGTCGCCGGCCGAACCGGACGCTGCCCCAGCCGCCGACATCGAAGTGCCTGAATTCTGGCCGATGGTCAGCGAAGCAGTCAGCATCGCCAAACCGCAGATTGCCGAGTGGCTGAAGGGCACGATGAAGGAAAAAGAGGACGGCAGTCTCACGTACATTGGGTTCGTCACCGACGCGGTCACCGATAAGCCTATCGCCGGCGCTACCGTCAGCGTTCACCACAAACTGAGCCGCGATCCGAAGACCGGGGGATGGACCACGCTGGAAGTCACGAAGCACAAGACGAATCCAATCGGCATGTACAGCTTCGAGCTGCCGCCCGAGCAGGTCAAAGAAAGCAGCCTGTACATCGAGGTCGAGGCAGATCACCCGGACTTCGCCGCGAAGGGCCGGTCGGGATACTCGCACGGCATGATTCGCAAGAACCTGGAACTAGGCGAATTGCCATTCTACACGCAGATCAAGTTGTGGCCCGGCGAGGCGATTGAAGGCACTGTCGTGTCGCCCAACGGTGAACCAGTCGAAGGCGTGGAAATCTTGATGTACGCCGCGTCGGACTCGTCGGACAGCTTCCCGAAGGGATCCTTTGGAAAAACCCAGACCGATGCATCCGGCTACTTTCGCATTGTGCCCCCCACGCCAGGCGATGGCGTCCTGTGGATCACAGCGGAGGAATATGAACCACAGGCTCATCGGATTCGAGATCGCCGCGGCAATTGGGGAACTTTGAATTTGGTAAAGGGTGCGGACATCGTGGGAAAGGTCCTCGACGTAAATGACGAGCCGGTCGCGAAGGTCAAGATCGAGGCGCGTCGCAACGGTGATGGTGAAGAGGCGGACGAGTACCTGCGTAGTAACGCAGTGGCCAATCATATCGGACGGACCACAGTGTCCGACGAGACGGGTGAGTTCCGACTTCCCTCCCTCCCCGACGGCGATTACACCATAGAAACCCGGGCGGACACCGACAGCTACGATCCCCCGCCACTCGAGCAGGTGTTTCTCCGTCAGAAGTTTTCTGTAGTCGATGGCCAACCAATGAATATCACCGTGCGAGCCGTACCCCACGTCGAAGTGCACGGGACGTACCTCGACAGCCAGGGCAAACCACGCTCGGGCCACAAAGTGATGCTGTTCGGGCGGCTGGATGGAGATTTCTACTTCACGCAAAGCTCCACGCCTGGCAAGGACGGCAAGTTCAATATCCGCCTGCCGCACGGATTGACGGAGACGAAACTCGATCTTATTACGAACGAGCACAGCGCGTTGCGTTGGCGGAAATCCGCCGATGAGCCGCTACAGCGTGGCAGCAACGTGAAACTTGGCACGGTAGAGGACGACATCCACGGTTTCGAGGTGGTTCGATATACCGCCCCCATCTTGCTGGTCAAGGCAGTGAACTCCGAGGGAGACATCGTTTCCGACGTCACACCGATAGTCACTTACGTTCAGCAGGCTGGCGACGGAGAAGAGATGACCATGTTCACAACCGGTAGCCAAGTGAGCTTCGAAGCTCAGGGCGACGGTCGGCATCGTTCGTCGCAATTGCTTCCCGACGAGACTATCTCCGTCATAGTCCAGAAAGAGGGCTTCGAGGCAACCGCTCAAGAGCTGTCGCTCAAGGAAGGCGAAGAGCGCGAGATTGAGATTGAGCTCACGCCTGTTGCAGACGGCGCCTCGGCCGAAGGAGGTTGATGTGCACCGCCCATTCGTCATCCTCGCCTGCGTGGTAGGGGCAGTCTCGCTGCTTGGTGCTCGGTGTGCGTCGTACTGGCATCCTATCGAACTCCATCGGGCGCCGAACGCCCTCATCCGTGGGCTACCGTCGTGGAGCCCTTCTGGTGGTCAAAAGCAGCGAAGCGACGCACCATAAAAGTGGCGGAACGCGGGTTGCTCCACTGCAGGCGATTGTCAGGCATTTTGGATGTTAGCCTGCATCATGCACGGGAACAATCCGACCTCACGACTCGGGATCCAACCCGAAGACGCGTAACTCTTGCGCGCAGCCGGACCATTCGATTCAGCATCGTGACTTCGCGAGTGGCCGAACGGAGCAGGTTCACCCAACACTCAACCGACTCGCCATGACGGCTGACTTTGCGGCCGCGGCGGTTGTCGGTACCTCGCTCAGCGATCGCCGAGTGGATGATCTCCCAGCCAGTTGGCTTCGATGAGGGTGGCTTTGAGCTCCACTTCCTTGCCGTGGCGGAGGACGGTGATGGCCACGGTTTCGCCCGGGTTGTGTTGGGCGATGTGGCTGGTGAGTTCGTCGAACGAGGCCACCATTTGACCGCCCAACGAGAGAATAATGTCTTCGGCCTGGAAGCCCGCCTTCTGGGCGGGAGAATCGGGAAAGACTCGACTGACGATGGGCGCCCCGCTGTCGCTGAGTTCGATACCGAGGGCCGCTCGGTTCTTGATTCGCACCCGTAGTTCGGGGTGCGACTGCTTGAGTTCGTCGACCACCTCGAGCGTGGCCTTGGTTTGGATTAGCTCGAGGACCTGCAGTCCATCGATCTCGGCCAGGCACTTGGCCAACTTGTCGTCGACCTGTTGCGAGGCGACCTTCAGCTCTGCCACCTGCCGCAACTTGGCGAGCTGCATGAGGTCGTCGCTGGTGCCTTTCCACTCCTCGCGATTGGTGTTGACCTCGATCTTGGCACCAATGTCGTACGGAGTTCGCGCATCCGAAGCGATGGTGAACTCGGCGCCCAGTTGCTCGAGGTTGGTCCGGCAGATCTCCTCGTACAGTTCGGCCAATTCGAGTTCGGCCGTGCGAACCACGCTGGGGAATCGTTTGCTGGTGGTCAACAATTCGAGTGCCGAGAGCTGCAATGGCTGCTCGCCGGACTCGGCCAACTGCTGCAGCACCCACACCGCGCGATCGGCCGCTTCGAGCGAATGCCCATGCAGGGCCTTGGCCAGGTAGGGCACGGCCGGGGCGCCGGCGGCCAGCAGGTTGTCGGTTGCCTGCTCGCGAATGGCGAACTTCCGCGCATCGAGCTCTTGGACCCAAGTGGTGAGCTGTTCTTCGCTGGGGGCAGCTTCGCCCGCGGTAGCGCTCGCCTGCTGCGAGGCCTGATCTTCGCCGGTTGCCAGCATCGGTAGCGAGCAGGCGAATGCCAGCAACGCAAGTCGAAAGTTAAGGATGGCGTATCTCACCACGTTCTCCATGCGAGTTTCGCTTCAAGGGCGGCGAACTCTAGCGAATTTCGCCGCTGGTGCCTACGTCGGTGTGATGGTGGAAGCGCGGCTGTAACTCTGGGGTGTTTGCGCCGTTTTTACCGGTTATGCAACAGTTCCGCCCCCGCCGGTACCGATGAACGCTGCAGAGCGGGGGCCGCTGGCTGCCTGCTACCATTCTAACTTGTTAGTCGATGCCGTCGAATTTCGTGATAGCCAGATCCGTAAATTGCCGTGCGAGTTTTGTGGCGATGGTCCTCCTCGGGGCCATCTCGACGTTCAGTGGCTGCGCCAGTTTGAACCCGGGCCCCGCGTGCCAGTGCCCAAAATGCGTGCAGCAATGGGAAGAGGACCAGCAGGCCATGCAGGACCTCAACCAGGGTTTTCGTCGCCTGGTGCTGGGCACCGAACCACAGCAGGACAGGCCGCCAGGACGAAAGGTCGCACCGCAAAAACCGCATCCTGTTGCTCAGCAGACCAGCCAGGCGGCAGAGAAGCGGCCCGTCGCACAGGTGACTCCCACGGCGGCAAACCAGCAGATTGAGCCACCACCTGCACCTCCGCAATCGCTGACTGCGACAAATGCAGGCAGGTACGATGGGCCGCCCGCCGCGGTGGCCCCCGAAGCTTGCAACGTTGGCGCCTGCGGACCGATGGGGCCGCCTCCGCTGGTGGGTCCGCCCCCACGCTTCTTCCCGGTGCCAGCACGCCCGGTGTTCTCCCCGCAGCCCTCCGTTTATGGGTATCCAACGGGTGCGCCGCAGGCGCCTACACCCCTGTCAAACTGGGGCGAGTCTACGGACGCCAGCCTGTAGGCTTTAAGCCAATCGTAACGAGTGGTCGATCACACCCAAGCACGCCCAGCATTTGGTTCGGGCAGGCACCCGCAATCGTAACCACCCGTCACACGGTGGCGCGCCTGCCTGGCAAGCACGCCCCCTCTGCCCCAGTGCCCACCCATGCCCGACACCGCTACCGACCGCCTGAGGGGCGGCTTCATTAGATTTTCCACCGTGGCTTGCTGCATGCTGGCGTCTTGTTTGGCTCAGGCCAAAGACGTCTCGCCCAATCGCCTGACCCCGCTGGTCCAAGCGGTGCGGATGGCTAGCCCGTCGGTGGTGAACATTCAAGGTCAAAAAACCGTGGCCGACATGGCCAGCGGTCCCAACCACGACGGCACCCGCCAGGTAAATGGCATGGGTACCGGCGTGGTGATCGACCCACGCGGCTACATCCTGACCAATCACCATGTGGTCGACGGCGTCAAGCAGATTAATGTCACCTTTGCCGATCGACGAAAGTACGTCGCCAAGATTGTGGCGTTCGACCCGCGTACCGATCTGGCTGTGATTCGCGTGCGGACCTCGCACCTGCTGCCGGTCATCCAGATTGGCACCTCGTCCGACCTGATGCCGGCCGAATCGGTAGTGGCCGTCGGAAACGCCTTTGGATACGAGCACACCGTGACCGTGGGCATCGTCTCGGCATTGCACCGCGACGTACAGGTCAGCGAAACGCAATCGTACGACGACCTGATTCAAACCGACGCCAGCATCAACCCGGGTAATTCGGGCGGACCGCTGCTGAACGTGGACGGACAGATGATTGGCGTGAACGTGGCCGTCCGCGCTGGAGCCCAGGGCATCGGATTTGCCATTCCGGTGGACGCCGCCATGGAAGTGGCCGCCCGGTTGATTGGTGTCGAAGAGACCGAGAATCGCTGGCACGGGCTGACCCTGCGGACCAACCCCGCCGAGCGTCAGGTGGTGGTCGAGAACGTCGCCAACGGCAGCCCTGCCGCCGAGTACGGTTTCCGCACCGGCGACGTGATCACGCAGGTTGGCGACGTGAAGACCGAACGCCGCCTGGATGTGGAAAGGGCCCTCTTGGGCACCAATGCGGCGTTGCCCGTTGTGGTGGACCGCGATGGTAAGGACTACGAGCTTCGCCTGGCGGCCGAGTCGATCCGCACCCGGCGCACCGGTGGCACGCGTCAACTGATTGCCGATCGATCCGACTCCTGGGAGACGCTGGGCGTGGAGCTCGAACCGGAACCGGCCAGCACCTTCGCCGGTAAGAAGTCGCAGTACCGTGGCGGACTTCGCATCACCGAGGTGCGTCCCAACAGCCCCGCCCAGCGTGAAGGGCTGGAAGCCGGCGACATTCTGGTGGGTCTGCACAAGTGGCAAACCGCTTCGTTGGACGATGTCGACTACATCCTGACCAAGTCGAGCTTGCCTCGGATGAGCCAGGTGCGGTTCTACATCGTTCGTAACAACGAAACGTTGTACACCGACGTAAACGTCGCCTCGGTCACAACTCGCAACACGGTGCGTCGCTAGGCGACGCTCGCCACTTGCAGCCGCCAGAGAAACCTGCGCCAATGGGTTGAGTACAACGCTCACCCATCAGGCAGGATACCTCGCAGTGGAACTCGACTTCGTTCGCTGGCTGACCCGTCAACCCGCTGCCGACCCTCGTGTGGCAGTTGGCATCGGCGACGACGCAGCCGTACTGCAGATACCGGCTAATCGTCAGCTAGTGGTCACTACCGACATGTTGATCGAAGGGTCGCACTTCGAACTCGAACACCACACGGCCGAGCAGATAGGTCGCAAAGCCCTGGCGGTGAATCTCAGCGATCTGGCAGCCATGGCGGCGGAGCCCCTGGCGGCCGTGGTTTCGCTCAGCCTGCCGAGGAGTCAGGCCAATTCCGCGCTGGCCCGAGGTTTGTCGTCGGGCATGACAATGCTCGCCCAACAGTTCGATTGCCCCGTCGTTGGCGGCGACACGAACGTGGCCGCGGGACCGCTGGCCGTGAGCGTGACGGTCATGGGAACGGTGGAATCGGACCAAGGTTGGCTGCGAAGCGGAGCCCAGGTGGGCGACCGGCTACTGGTAACCGGAAAGCTAGGCGGCAGCCTGCGGGGGCATCACCTCGATTTCACGCCGCGCGTGGCCGAAGCTCTGCAGCTCGCACGAGACTATCAGGTACACGCCGCGCTGGACTTGAGCGACGGACTGGCACTCGACTTGTCGCGAATGATCACCGCCAGCGGCGTTGGCGCGGTGGTCGACGTACCCCGCGTTCCCATCAGCCCGGCGGCCGAGCAGATGGCACACGAGTCCGGCAAGACGCCAACGTCCCACGCCCTGAGCGACGGCGAAGACTTCGAGCTGCTGCTGGTCGTCGCGCCCGATGAGGCCGAAAAACTGCTAGCCGCTCAACCGCTCGCTTGCGGCTTAACGGACGTGGGGGAGATTATCGCCGAGCAACAGATGCTGCAGCGCGATGCATTGGGTGAGACAGCGCCGCTGGCGGCGGAAGGTTTTGAGCACCGATAGTGGCCGTTTGCTCCGCAAACGAGCGAGTGCCTACTCGACAGAGCTCCGCTATCGAGATTCGTACCGCCGGTAAAGAAACTCTCCTTCCCTAAGATTGCCCTTCTTAGGGTTGTCCCGAATATAGCTTCGCAAGTAATCGTATTGCTCCGGACTGCGCACGAGATGATCGAACGGCTCTCCTTGCCACAGCTTCCCTTTGGTGCCAAGCCTATTGTTGATGTGGGCTGCCGTGAAATGCTGCCAGGAATCAAATTGCCGTTGCATCTCTTCAGCAGAATGAAAGGCACACAACAAATGAACGTGGTTGGGCATGACAATGAAGTCGCCCATGCGGTACCGCTCCCCATCAAAGTGCAACAACGATTCGGCAACGATTTTAGCATTTACCGGATCGCGGAGCACGCACTTACCATGGCAGTTATCTAACCACTCTTCACGAATTCGATTGAAATACTTAGTAAAGGTGGCTCTGTCAGCCAGCGTCAACAACTCCAGAGCCTGGCGCCAATGGAGATCGCCGCAAACGTTGCGTACCTCAAGCCACTCGCGTTTTTCCTTCTCCCAACGCTCGACTACCCTCCGAGGAATCGAATCGAATGTGCGAAACGTGACAAAGACGATAGTTCCGCTTTGTGCCCAATGGGGTCGGCACTGCTCGGAAATTTGCAGTTCCTGCCGGGGATCGAACACTTGGCCGAGCATGGATTTTCCCCGTGGGATGCTTGCGGGTTAGTATCAACGCTGATGCGCGGAGTCATAGTGGCCGTTTGCTCCGCAAACGAGCGAGTGCCTTGTTGGGAACATTGGTTATTCGTGAGAGTCTCTCTTCTTGGAATGCGTGTACGTGACTCTATTCGCTGATTCGCGGAGCGAATCGCCACAGTAGTGGCCGTTTGCTCCGCAAACGAGCCAGTGCCTTATTGGGAACGTTGGCTATTCGTGAGAGTCTCTCTTCTTGGAATGCGTGTACGTGAGTTTTTTGCGCTGACTCGCGGAGCGAATCGCCACTATCGGAGCAGTTCCGCTGCTTCCAGCGCGAAGTAGGTCAGAATGCCGTCGGCGCCGGCGCGTTTGAAGGCTAGCAGGCTTTCCATCATCACCTTTTGGCCGTCGAGCCAGCCTTGCTGGGCGGCGGCCGTGAGCATGGCGTATTCGCCGCTCACCTGGTAGGCGAACGTCGGCGCGGCGAAGGTTTGTTTGACCCGCGTCACGATGTCCAGATATGGCATGCCCGGCTTCACCATTACCATGTCGGCCCCTTCGGCCAGATCGAGGGCCACTTCGCGGAGCGCCTCGTCGGTGTTGGCGGGATCCATCTGGTAGGTTCGCTTGTCGCCGGTACCGAGGTTGGCCGACGAGCCGACCGCGTCGCGAAACGGGCCGTAAAATGCCGAGGCGTACTTGGCCGCGTAGGCCATCAACTGCACGTGCTCGAACCCCGACGCATCCAGCCCACGGCGGATCGCACCGATGCGGCCGTCCATCATGTCGGAGGGAGCCACGATGTCGCAGCCCGCGGCCGCCTGCACCTTGGCCTGCTCGATGAGCACCTCGACGGTCTCGTCGTTCACCACATATCCATTCTGGACCAGTCCATCCTGACCATGGCTCGAATACGGGTCGAGCGCCACGTCGGCCAGTACGCCAATCGCATCGCCATGCGCCTCTTTTACGGCGCGGATCGCGCGGCACATCAGGTTGTCGGGGTTCACCGCCTCGCGGGCGTCGTCGGTTTTTAGCTCGGTTGGCGTGGCAGGGAACAGCGCCACCACCGGAATCTTGAGTTCCACCGCCCGGCCAACCGCCTCGACGGCGCGATCGATAGAAAGCCGCTCAACCCCTGGCATCGACGAAATCGGTGTCGACGCTCCTTCGCCCTCCTGCACGAACAGCGGCCAAATCAGGTCGCTGGGCGACAAGGAACTTTCGGCCACCAACCGGCGGGACCAATCGTGGCGGCGATTGCGGCGGGGACGCGTATCGGGATACTGGCCCCAAGGGCCGATGGAATTCGAGCTGGACTTCGACATGAAACCTGGTTGCGGTAAGAACTCGGGCGAAACTGGGCTCCATTATCCTCGCGCAAAGCGCTAAAATCTAGCTGCGTCCCGCACCTTCGAGCCGTTTGAACCACCGTCCCCGCATCCCGGCATGACTCAACGCCCCAAAATATCCGTCGGTCCGTTTCATTTTTTCTCCACTGGTATCCGCATCAGCGGCCGGCCTTCGCTCGACGAATGGCAGGGCCCACTGCAGTTCGCCATCTGGTGCCAACGCGCGGGGCCGTGGTGGATTGGCGACCTGATCAACGCGGGCGAGGACGGGTTCGGCGAGTCGTTTTCGCAGATGTGCGAAGGACTGGTGTCGACCGAGATGCTCAGCCGCTACGCGTCGGTGGCGCGACGGGTACCGTTCGAGAACCGGCGGCCCAACCTGTCGTGGTCGGCGCACGCCGCGGTGGCGCGATTGAACTCGCCGGAGCAACGCCGATTGCTGGCTGCCGCCGATCGCGAGGGATGGACCAGCGAAGAACTGCGCGTGAAAGCCCGCGAACTCAAGGCCAAGGATTGAGCGCACTCGATCCTCAGCGGTTCTGGGCAATCCACACCACCACGCCAATCAGCACGGCCAGGCCGACCACAATCAACACGATTCGCAGGTTGGGGGTCCGCGCTTCGGCTGGTGGCTGGCCCGACATGAGTCGCTGGGTCAAGTTGGGCTCGGGATCGGTTGGCTCGGCAGGTTGCTCTTCGGGTGTGGCCTCGGCAGATTCGGGCTGCACGGCGGGGGTGAACTCCTCGGCCACTTTCTCACCGGCCAGGATGGCTGCCAAAGCTTCGTGCACCTCGCTGGCCTGTCCCGGTCGCTGGCTGACGTCTTTGGTCAACATCAGCGTCACCAGATCGTCGAGTGCCTGCGGGCGATCGCCGCGTGGTCCGTCGATGAGGGGGATGTCCGTGTAGAGGTGGGCCTCGAAGATCTCGATGATGGTCGCCCCGTCGAATGGCGCCCGGCCCGACAGCATGCGATACAGCAGGCACCCCAGCGCGTAGATATCCACGGCACCGGTCAGCACGTCTTCGCCACGAACTTGCTCCGGCGCCATATACCGGCACGATCCCACGGTGTTGCCGGTCACCGTCAGGCGGTGCAGGTCGGCGTCGCGAGCCAGGCCGAAATCGCCGATCTTCACGAGCCCGTCCGACGATAGAAACAGGTTGGCCGGTTTCAGGTCGCGATGGATGATCCCCTTGCTGTGGGCGTGCTCGAGACCCGAGCAGATTTGCATGGCAACCTCCACCGCTTCGCGCCATGGCAACGTGCCCCGGCGGCTGAGCACCGAGTCGAGGGAGCCGAACTCCACCCACTCCATGGCCAGATAGATGCGGCCATCGTCCAAGCCACAATCGACATAGCGGACGACGTTCGGATGATCGAGTTTCTGCAGGACCGATACTTCGCGGACGAAGCGATTCTGGATGTCGGGCTGGCTGGCCATCCGCTCGTGCATGAGCTTCACAGCAACCATTTCGCCCGTCTCGCGGTTGCGAGCCTTGTATGCGGAACCGGCCGCGCCGGATCCCAATGTCTCCAGCACTTCGAAGTCGCCGACGAGTTGCACCACATCGCCCATGGATACAAGAGCCCCCTATGCCGCCTGGCTAAGAAGAATTTGCGATTGGAGAATACCACAAGGCAGCAAGCTGACGCAAACTCTACGTCAGCAGATCGGCAAACTCGAACTTGCCGCCATCGAACAACCCCAAATCGCTGAGCTTTAATGCGGGAATCACGAGCAGGGCCATGAACGACAGGGTCATGTAGGGGGCACGAAGGGGCGATCCCCACTCTTTCACCTGGCGGTCGAGTTTGCCGTACGCCTCGCCTACCTCGGCACAGGTGCCGGTGGCCATCAAGCCGGCCACGGGCAGGGGAAGTACCTCCGCCACCCCATCGGCGACCGACGCAGCACTCAAACCGCCGCGGCTGTCCATCACCAGATTGATGGCGGCCACGATGTCCTCATCCGAAGTGCCCACCGCGATCACGTTATGCGAATCGTGCGCCACGCTCGAAGCCAGCGCACCTTGCTTGATGCCAAAGTTCTTGATGAACGCCACGGCCGCGGGTGCCGGGCTGTAGCGATTGACGACAACCAGTTTAAGGATGTCGCGCTCGGTGTCAGGTACCACCTTGCCATCGACAACCTTGGGACTCTCGGCAAGACAATTTGTTACCAATTGTCCGTCGATCGCTTCGATCACCTTGAGCGATTTTGCATCGCCAGCGGCAACTGCCAACTCTTCGGCTACCACCTGTCGCGACTCGAACTGATTGGCCTCGTGCACTTCAATGCGGGGCAGGGGAGTGGTGCCGTCTTCGGCCACGCACTCGCCATCGATCCAGGTGCGGAGCACGTTGAACTCCTCGAGCGAATCGACCTCGATAAAGTCGGCCGGATCGCCGACCTTCAGTTGCCCGACGTCGAGCGAATAGTGTTGGACCGGCGTGAGGCAAGCGGCGCGGAGCACCTCGAACAGGTCAATGCCTGCAGCCACCGCGCGGCGGACCAGCAGGTTGATGTGTCCCAACAAGAGCTCGTCGGGATGTTTGTCGTCGCTGCACAGCATGGTCATGCCGGGGTACTCGCCGATCAGCGTGTACAGGGCGTCGAAATTGCGCGCGGCCGAACCTTCACGAATCGAAATCTTGCAGCCGGCCGCCAGCTTGTCGAGCGCCTCGTCCTTGGTAAAGCACTCGTGATCGGTGGTGATGCCTGCACCAACGTAAGCGGCCGCCGCTTCGCCCCGCAGTCCGGGAGCGTGACCATCGACCGGCTTGCCGATCGTCTTGGCCGCGGCAACCTTGGCCAGGCAGTCAGGATCGCCATGGAGGATGCCGGGGAAGTTCATCATCTCGCTCAGGTAGCCAATCCGCGGGTCGGCCAGCAGCGTCTCCACTTCGGCGGTGGTGATGCTCGCCCCTGCGGTTTCGAAGGTGGTGGCCGGCACGCAGGATGGCGCACCGAAGCAAAACTTCAGCGGACTGTGGGCGGCGTTCGCTAGCATGTACTCCACGCCGGCGACGCCCAGCACGTTGCCAATCTCGTGCGGGTCGCTCACCGTGGCCACGGTGCCGTGCAGCACGGCCGTGCGGGCGAACTCCGTGGGCACCAGCATCGAACTCTCGATATGCACGTGGGCATCGACGAAACCTGGCAGCAGGTAGGTCGTCGGCTTCTGCCCCTCAGCCGGGGTAATGCTGGCAATGCGGCCGTTTTCCCACACCACCTCGGCGGGCGTGATCTTGCGGTTAGCGATATCAACAACGTTGGCAATTACAGCAGGCATGTCACTCCGCAATTCATAGCTATCAGGCGAGCGGACGCCGCTAGGCGTCTGGTGAGTTGAGCATCGTTCTACGGCAGGCTTCTGGCGGGTCGGCAGTTGGATAGGCTCGTCCATGGCTCCCGCCCAACAATCCGCTCAACCTACCCGCTATCGCTGCGAAGCTCTAGCAGTGCTAGCGAGAGGGCTGCGAAAATTAGTCAAACTTTTCCGAAAGTATCGGTTGTGCGGTGGCCGATACCATCTGTCAGGTACGAAATCCTGGGGGGGCCCGGGCATACCGACGCTGTTACCTGAGCAGCCGGAAGCCCAACGACCTTGATTGCCTCCCGAAAGGATTGGACAGATGCAACGCCTCCCGAACTGCATCGCGACCACCTCGCTGGCGGTTCTTACCGCCCTGGTGTTCAGCACAGCTCACGCACAGCAACTTCAGTGGGTGCATAACTCGCAATTGAAGTCCTCCAGCCGCCAACAGACACCCGTCCGTGTTGCGTCGGCACCTCAGCCACGGCAGGCCAAAGAAGTTCAGCTGCCCGCCAAGCAGCCGACCTTCCGCCAGCCGCAGTCGTTTCGACAGGCAGAACCTGCCAAGCCGCTCACGACGCTGAAGGTTGCGCCACGTCACGAGACGATCGACCGCCAGATGAGCGCCCGGCAAGTGGGCCCCGAGCCATCGCAGCATACCCAGCGGGTGGCAGCCGTGCCGCCGAAGGCCGTGCGCCGGGTGCAGCATGAAGAAGGTTCGCTGGAGCCGGAACCACAGCAGTACGAAGAGATCTATCCCGGCGCCCCCATGGACTCGGGCCCGGTCATGATGCATGAAGGTCCGATGATGATGCAGGGCGGTCCGATGTGCGACTGTCAGGAATGTCAATCGGGTTCGATGTACTACGGCGAAGCGGGCTGTGGTTGCCCCGAGCCAAGCTGCGGCTGTGTAGGTCCTTGCGGTTGTGGCGATGGCTGCTACCTGGGCGAACCCGGCTGTGCCGCCAGCTACGGATACGAACCTGTGTGTGGCGTACCCTACAGCGAGCCAGACTGTGCCGCGGAATGCTGCGGCGATTGCGTGGATGGTTGCTGCACCTGTGGCGACGCTTGCTGTGGCGACAGCTGCTGCGACGATTGCCCCCCCTGGCCGCAAGCCCTGTTTGGCTGCGACCAGCGAGGCTGCGTGCCCATCCTGTGGGCCCCCCCCATCAAGGAGTTCGCCTTGTTCGGTGGCGTGCAAGGCTTCAAGGGTCCGCTGGATAACGGCCGCGACGGTGGCAACTTCGGCTTCCACGAAGGATTCAACCTGGGTGGCAAGATGGCCTGGCTGCCCTGGCCGGGCCTGGGTTATCAGGTCGGCTGGCAGGCGACGCAAAACCAATTGAGCGGCGACTTTGCCACCGAGAGCGACGGCGCTCACTCGCAACAGTTCCTCACCGCGGGTCTATTCCATCGCAATCGCCTGGGTCTGCAGTACGGCGTGGTGTGGGACTGGCTGACCGACGAGCGTCAGGGCTCCCACGACTTCGGTCAGGTGCGAGGTCAGCTCGGCTTCAAGAACTGCATGAGCCGCGAATGGGGTTTCATGTTCTCGGCCAACACCAACGAGAATCAGATTGGCACCACTACGTATAACGCCGCCAATCAGTACCTGTTCTACTACCGCCTCCTGGGCCAACAAGGTGGCGACTGCCGTGCGTTCGCTGGTTTCACTGGCGACTCGAACGCGGTGCTCGGCAGCGATTTCCACCTGCCCGTCACCAACAGTTGGGCACTCGAAGGCAACTGGCGTTACCTGGTGGCCGAAGGGGGCTCGGAAGGCTCCGGCGCCCACGACGAAGGATGGAACATCGGGTTGAACCTGGTGTGGCACTACGGTTGCCGGGCCAAGAGCTGGAACAACCGTCCCTATCGCCCGATGTTCGACGTCGCCAATAACGGCAGCTTGATCGTCGTGGACTAAGCAACATGCTGGACGAAGCTCTTCGCGCGGGGGCACTCGCGCGAAGAGCTCGCCTGTTTTTACCAATCCACGGCAGGACACTCTGCTCTGTTCCATCGCTCGCAACCACTGCTTGTCATGCTGGGGCTGACCATCGTGTCCGCCTGTTCGACCGGCTGCGTCGCGATACCGGCCTCGGTGGTCACGGGGCTTGAGCAACACGTGCTGTACCAGCCGACTCGGGAGCTCGACTACACCCGAGTTCCTCCCGGCCTGGAATACCAGGACGTCGAGATCCACACAGCGGGCTCTCCCACAATCCATGGCTGGTACTGCCCCGTGGAGAATCCCCGCGCGGTGGTGCTATTCGCCCACGGCAATGCTGGCAATGTGTCGCACCGAGCCCATCTGTTGCAGACATGGACCAGGCAACTGCAGGTCTCGATGCTGGTGTTCGACTATCGAGGCTACGGCCGCAGCGAAGGCACGCCCTCCGAAGCAGGGCTGGTGGACGATGCCCGCCGGGCGCGGGACTGGCTGGCCCAACAGACTGGCACAGCACCAGAAGACATTGTGCTCTACGGGCGGTCGCTCGGCGGGGCCGTGATGGTCGAACTGGCAGCCAACGACGGTGCGCGAGGACTGATCCTCGAAAGCACGTTCACTTCGCTGCCCGAATTGGCGGATTGGAAACTGCCTCACTCGGGAGTTGGGGGCAAACTCGATACCCAATTCCCGTCCATCGAGCGGCTGCCAAACTTCCACGGTCCGGTGCTCATCGCCCATGGATCGGACGATGTGGTAATTCCGCAGTCCCACGGCAGAGCCCTGTTTGAAGCTGCCAATCAGCCCAAGCAGTTTGTGCCCATCAAAGGGGCCAAGCACGATTGGGCTCCTCCATTTGACTACCTGCTAACGGTCAGCCGGTTTATCGACAGGTTGGACGATAAGACGTTTCAACCAGAATTGGCCTCTCCGCTTGGCTCCTAGGCCTTCGTGCACGGAAAATTCTCGCCGAACAGGGCGGTGATGCCGCACGGAAGTTGCGGTCCTCACCGGCACTTCGCTAGTCGCCGACTTCTGCGGAATCGCTCAGGCGGACTGACGCGACGCAATTTTGGAGACGCCAGCCGGTAAAAGCTGAACTTCTGGTGGCTCCAGGCTGCACGCTTCGCGCCCTTGTGTGATACGGTGGGGCGTTTCTTCAATTCAGCGGTGGCCGCTGCTATACTACCGCGGCGAGCAGTTTCGGACTCACCAGCCCTCCTCTTCAATTTGGTTGATAGCATTGAACGCATCTTCTTCGGACTCTGGCTCATCGGCACACTCGGAATCGTCATCTCCAACTTCGCCCGTCATCGTTGCCCGCGAGCTACGTTACCCCTTCATTCTGGTAACATCGCTATTTGCCTTGTGGGGTTTTGCGAACGACGTGACGAACCCCATGGTGAAGTCGTTTCAGCAAATCTTTCAGCTCCAAGCCTGGCAAGGCAACTTGGTACAGTTCGCCTTCTACGGTGGCTACGCCACGATGGCGATACCCGCGGCATTGGTGATTCGCAAGGTTTCCTTCAAGGCCGGCATCGTCATCGGTCTGATACTGGCTGTAACCGGCGCGCTGCTGTTCATTCCCGCCAGTATTAGCCAGGAATATTGGCTGTTTTTGGGCTGTTTTTATGTTATCACGTTCGGGTTGGCGTTCCTGGAAACGTCGGCCAATCCGTACATCCTTTCCATGGGTGATATACGAACGGCGACTCGCCGACTCAACCTGGCCCAGGCGTTCAATCCCGTCGGGTCGTTGACCGGTATGTTCGTGGCGGCCGTTTTGGTGCTGCCCCATCTTGAGGTGAATAAGTTTCGCGAAAGTCACATCCAGGCGCATCCCGAGTACAAAAGCCAAGGACTTTCGCCGGGGGAAATTGGCGCGAATGTGTCCGCCGCCATGGAGAGATTTTCCGGCGAGCAACCCGACGCTTACGCGGACCTAAAAACGCACGACTTGGGTGTTATACGCATCCCTTACATCGCCTTCGCTTTTGTGTCGCTGGCGATTCTGGCGGCTTTCTTGGTCTCCAAGATGCCCCACACTGGCCACACCGAAGACCCCATCCACCTGTCGGAAACACTGTTGAACCTGGCGACTTTCAAGTACATCGGGGGGGTTCTGGCGCAAGGGCTTTACGTGGGGGCACAGATTATGTGCTGGACCAACATCATCGAATACGGCATGAGCGTCGTCGGAATCGACGCCCCAACCGCGCAATGGTACAACATCGGCGGTATGGTCCTGTTCTTGCTGAGCCGATTCGTGTGGACCTATGTACTCGGGTACGTTCGCCCCGGAAAGCTGCTCGCCAACCTGGCGATAGGCGGGTTGGTGTTTAGCTTGGGAACCGTGTTCCTGCCGGCCCAAATCGGAATCCTGAGCCTAATTTGCGTCTCGTCGTGCATGGCTGCCATGTTCCCCACCATTTACGGGATCGCCTTGGATGGACTAAGTGTGGACGACGCCAAGCTTGGCTCTGCGGGTCTGATCTTTGCCATTGTGGGTGGCGCCTTGATGCCGCCACTGCAAGGTTACGCCATCGACGTGGGGACCAACTTCTGGGGCGACCCAACCACGGCAGTGCGTGCCTCTTTCTTGCTACCGGCCGCCAGCTTCATATTCGTCGCCGTGTACGGATTTGTGGTTGCTCGCACTGGACCACGAGTATCTGCTTAGTCTGTCGGGCCAATTGTTGACTGCCAGCCATGCCGCAGTACTGTTTGCTCCCTCCGAAATTGACATTCCCAACAATAGTTGAACATGGATAGCTCGTTAACAATCACTGCGTGCAGCGTGGTTGATCTGCGGTTTCCTACCTCGGAGGAAGCTCACGGATCGGATGCCATGCATACGGATCCCGACTACTCCGCCGCCTACGTCAAGTTGTCGACCAGTTGCGATGGCCTGGCTGGATACGGGTTGACCTTTACGCTTGGCCGCGGCACCGATCTTTGCGTCAGTGCGATCGAGTTGCTGGCCGAAAAGGTCGTCGGAAAGACGTTAGCAAGCTTGGTGGAAACGTTTGGCCAAACGGCCCAATCCATCGCTAACGATTCCCAACTGCGATGGCTTGGACCTGAAAAAGGCGTAGTCCATCTAGCTGCGGCGGCCTTGTTGAACGCCATTTGGGATCTGTGGGCGCGGGTGGAGAACAAACCGCTTTGGAAACTGGTGTCCGACCTGCCCGCCGAACAACTCGTCGACTGTGTCGATTTTCGGTACTTGGGAAATGCCCTCACCAAACAAGACGCTCTCGAGATTCTGGCGACAAACGACTCCACCCGCGCCGACCGCGAATCGGAGTTGCACACCACAGGTTTTCCGGCCTACACCACGTCAGCCGGTTGGCTCGGCTACTCGGACGACTTGATCCGCAAGCTGTGTCGCCAAGCGCTCTCCGAAGGATGGGAGCATTTTAAACTGAAGGTTGGCGCCGACTTGGAAGATGACATCCGCCGTGCCGCCATCATCCGCGAGGAAATCGGGCCCAACCGAAAACTGATGGTCGACGCCAACCAGCGATGGGAGGTCGCCGAGGCGATTGAATGGGTCAGACAGCTATCCCGGTTCGACCTGTGGTGGGTGGAAGAACCAACTTCGCCGGACGACGTCGTAGGCCACGCCGAAATCGCCAAGGCGATCGCACCTATCGGGGTCGCCACCGGCGAGCAGTGTCAAAACCGCGTCATCTTCAAGCAGTTGCTCCAGCTGAACGCGATCTCGTTCTGCCAAATCGATAGTTGTCGCCTTGGCAGCGTGAACGAAATACTTGGCGTGCTGTTGATGGCAAAAAAATTCAATGTCCCGGTCTGCCCGCATGCAGGTGGTGTCGGTTTGTGCGAGTACGTGAACCACCTGATCATGATCGACTATATTCGCATCGGTGCGTCGCTGGATAACCGGGTCGCAGAGTACGTGGATCACCTCCACTCGCACTTTGTGCACCCGGTTGTGGTGCGCAGCGGACACTACATGCCACCCACCAATGCAGGGTACAGTGCCGAAATCCATCAGGCGAGCATTGAGCAGTACAGCTACCCCCAAGGGTCCGAGTGGCAGCTTCGGCTCGCTGCCAATGCGTGACTAGCGACCTCTAGCGACTTCGAACACGAAAGAAATCATGGGTAACCGACTACAAGGCAAGGTCGTGCTGGCCACGGCAGCAGGGCAGGGCATTGGCAAATCAACCGCTTTGGCCTTTTGCCGCGAAGGTGCGCAGGTGCTGGCCACGGATATCAACGAGCAGGCCCTCGAGCAACTCAGGGGCGAAGAACCTCGGATCGAAGTGGCCGTGCTGGATGTCTGCAACCCCGATGCCATTGAGAAACTCGCTCAAGAGCGTAGCGACATCAATGTGCTGTTCAACTGCGCCGGCTATGTGCACCATGGAACGATTCTCGATTGCACGCCCGAGGACTGGCAGCGCTCGCTGGATATCAATATTACGTCCATGTATCGCATGACGCGGGCGTTTCTTCCGGGCATGCTCTCCCTTGGCGGAGGTTCGATCGTCAACGTGGCTTCGGTCGCCTCGAGCGTAACCGGCGTGCCGAACCGATTCGCCTACGGAGCCACCAAAGCAGCGGCCATTGGCCTTACCAAAGCAGTGGCCGCCGACTTTGTCGGTCAAGGCATCCGCGTCAATGCGATCTGCCCAGGTACCGTTCAGTCTCCCTCGCTCGACGACAGAATTCGCGCCCAGGGCGACTACGAAGAGATCCGCCAATCATTCGTCGCCCGGCAACCGATGGGGCGGATTGGAACTCCCGAGGAGATCGCGGCTCTTGCTGTCTATCTCGCGTCGGACGAGTCGGCTTACACAACCGGCGCCATTCACGTGATTGATGGTGGATGGTGCATCTGATGATTCAACACTGAGGATTGAAACATGAAACTCCTCCGATACGGACCACCAGGTGGCGAGCTGCCGGGCTTGCTGCATACCGATGGCACGGTACGTTCGCTGGCCAAGATGGTCGACGATCTGGCGGGCAGCGCTTTGAGCAACAGCTCGCTGGAGTCGTTGCGGCAAAGCAACTTGGACGATCTACCGGTGGTCGAAGCCCCTGGGAGACTGGGCCCGTGCGTCACGGGTGTCGGCAAGTTCTTGTGCGTCGGGTTAAACTACTCGGACCACGCTGCCGAGTCGGGCATGGACGTTCCCGCCGAGCCAGTGCTCTTCATGAAGGCCACCAGTGCCATCGTTGGCCCCAACGACGACGTGGTGATTCCCAAGGATTCCACCAAAACCGACTGGGAGGTGGAACTCGGCATCGTCATTGGCGAGCCCGCTTCCCACGTGTCGGAGCAAGACGCCTTGAACTACGTTGCTGGCTATTGCGTGGTGAACGATCTGTCGGAGCGCGAGTTTCAACTGGAACGCTGCGGCCAATGGGTGAAGGGCAAGAGCTGCGATACGTTCGCTCCGCTCGGTCCTTATTTGGTGACCCGGGATGAAATCCCCAATCCGCAAGACCTGGCGCTGTGGCTCGAAGTCGATGGACATCGCTACCAAGATGGCAGCACGCAAACCATGGTGTTTGGCGTTGCGGAACTGGTTAGCTACATCAGCCGGTTCATGACACTGCACCCCGGCGACATCATCTCCACCGGCACGCCGCCAGGAGTTGGCCTTGGTCAGAAACCGCCGGTGTATCTGCGGCCAGGCCAAACCATGACCCTCGGCATCGACGGACTTGGTCAGCAGTCGCAAACCACGGTGGCGTGGGAAAATGCCTAGAAGCCGCCAATCAAGGGCCTGGCATCGCCAGGCTGCCGAGGAGTCGACGAGTCGTTGAAAACCCCGGCGTTCCGGAACGCTCAGCAGTTCCTCTGCCCGCTGAAAAGCCGAAACGTGCGAGCACGCGCGACCCGACCATGTTGGTTGGCTCCGTGAGCAAATACCCCAGACTGGATTCGAACCAGTAACCTCTGCCTTCGGAGGGCAGCGCGCTATCCAGTTGCGCCACTGGGGCTCGTGAGGCCTGCTTCTCTCGTCTCGCGAACCGGGCTGAATCATGACAATCCAGTGCTCTCGACGGTTCGGAGAGAAAGCTCCTTGCCCCCAACTATACATCGGTGGGCCGAATTCGCAATTGGCCCCGTCCCATCTTCCATCCACAAGGCAGGCTTTCGGCAAGAATATGGGGTTCGTCCCTCGCGGCCGGTCGCCTAGAATCGGGGAACTTTCAGATCTCATTGGGCGGAGGCCACCATGGAGTTTCCCGGCATCGACGGATTTCTCGGCACGCGGGCGTCGCTGATGCTCGATGTGGTCTTCGTGGCCATGTTTGCCGTGATCCCGGTCATGGGCTTCAGCATCGCGGCTGCCCGGTACAAGCATCGCTGGGACCTGCATAAGAAGATTCAGCTTACCCTGGCCACCATCTTGCTGCTGGCCGTTGTGGCGTTCGAGGTCGATATGCAGTTCCTCACCGAGTGGGAACTGCGGGCCGAGCCTTCGCCGTTCTTCACGATCGAACAGAAGTGGTCCTCGCCGGTGGGCGTCTCGCTGCTTATCCACCTCTTCTTCGCCGTTCCAACGGCCTTTATCTGGATCTACGTCATCACTGGCGCCATCAAGCACTTCCCCAAACCCCCGACACCCGCCGCCTACAGCGCCCGCCACAAACTCTGGGGCCGCATCGCCGCCGGGGAAATGACCATGACAGCCGTTACGGGCTGGGTGTTTTACTACCTGGCGTTCGTCGCCTGAGGTTGCATCAGCGACATTCGAACTCTCGCGGAGCGCGTGGCGATCCGGCTACCCGTAGCTACCGTCGCCAAACGGTGGATCTCGCACCAAGCTAGTTTTGGGCCAACCTGGTTTTGGGCCAGTCTTGGGGACAAGCGATTCGTGGGCCCAAAACCCCGGGAGCATTGGGCGACCTCGATTTCAAAAACTCCTTGTATTCCAGGGTTACATCGCCGCGCAGTGGTCCAGAACCGGCTGCGTTGTTCCCCGCATGTCCCCCGGTGGACCAAAACTTCGAACTTGGCCCAAAACCCTCCTTGTGGCCGATCGCTCCGCCGATCGAGCGAAGCAGTCACCACCACGCTCGCTTGCAGGACGCATCTCGAGCGCGGCCAGCGTCTTCCGATCGCTCCGCCAACCCGTAGGTCCTCGGCAAGCAAGCCACCTACTCACCTACTCACCTACTCACCTACCCCCATCACCTACACCTAACACCACGCAACCCCATTGGATCACACGACCGCGCAATTTCCACCGCGACTTTTTTACAACGGCGATTTTGTGTAACTGCGAGTGAACCCGAAATCCTTACGCTGGATGACGGTAATGGACGACCACTTTGAATTGGCGATTCATCCATCAGCAAAAGGTTCGCCGGTACTTGCGGTCGAGCAGACGTGGTACGATCTAACCTGTGTGACTCGTCCATCTTCAACCTTCACCTGAACTCGTCATGCTGAAATACCTCATCCTGGCATTCCTCGCGCTCGTCATTTCAGTCCCCTTTGTCGCGAGCTACTTCTTGCCCTGGTGGGGGACGTTGCTGGTAATCATCGGCGAAGTGGTCCTGCTTGGCGTTGGCCTACCGGCGCTCCTGAAGTACGTCATCACGAAGTTCGCCAAAGGCCTGTTTGAAACCAAGTCGAAGGTACTCCGCAACGCGCAGGTGGAGATCCACGCGTGCGAGCTTACGACGAAGCCGGAGCGCGACGAACTCCCCGCCCCAGAGAATGATGATGAAGACAGCGAATTAGAAGGCGACGACAGTAGCGACCTGGAACCCAAAGTCGATCGCTACGTGCTGGTCGACTGTACCATTACGCCCGACCCACGGCACGCAGGGCCCATGACACACTGGGACCCCTTCGACTTCGCGCTCGCGCCGTATGGCAAGCCGATGGGCATCGAGCACATGGACGGCGACACAGAAGACGACGAGGGCAGCCTAGAATCGGTCAAGCTAACAGGACCGGATGGCATCGAGCAAGACGATAACGATTTTGGAAAAATTGCAGGCCCCATGCGTCTGCGGTTCATCTTTAGCTGCCCCGCAACGCTTACGGGCCGAGCGAAGCTGCGGTACTACTTCGAGGGGATCGGGGACATACAGTTGCCACAGCACGCCGCGGGGCATGCCACCTAAGCCGTCTGGGACTCCACGTGCCTCGCATTGTATTGCATCCTTACGATTCGTAGTGAATCTCTAGGTAGTTGAACTCAGCTTGACGTTGCCAGACGTAGACAGCGGTTGGGCCATAATCATAGAGGGCCAGCCCTTGGATTCTGACCGGCATGCTGGCGGCGTCCAGGTCCGACGACTTGATTGGAAGCGGTACTGGATTTGCTAAATGGTCGCTTTCTTCGATCTCTTTTGCAAGTGCATCAATCGAGGAAGCAATCTCTCGCAAGGGCACAGCTTCACAGCGTGAGCAGCTAATCGATTCGATCCAGTTCTCCTTGTAGGCTCCGTCGCCACGTTGGAGGATCCACGCCAGCGCGTCTTCGCGTGAATAGTCATCCGCGTCCCAAAGCCCACGAACAAACCGAACGTGACTACATTGCCAAGTGGGAGCATAGAACTCGACAAAACCGCAAGGCCCAATCGGCCGATTCTTCAGAACGTATGCGACTTCATTCAGGTTCATGACGCTGAACGACCAAGCTTACCGGACATGCGGCCGTATACGGTAGAGTCTTGAATGAACAAAGAATGCAGGACGAAGGAAAGGATGCTCGAAAGCCGAAGAGAGAGTGCACTCCGGTGGAACGCTGTGTAATATGGCATTGCTGAATACTACCCTCCCTTGCCCATGGATTTCCTGATCTGCTCGCTGTTATGAAACACAGACTCGACCAGTTCGGAGAGGTCTTCTGAACCAATCTGCGAATGTCCAATTCCAACTAGCTGATTGTGGAGAGAAGTATTACCCTCCTGCATCATTTCATTGTGTGCAGCTTGCATCATTCCTTCGGCGTACTTCCGACCTATACCTAGCCCGGAGAGTTGATCGGCAGCTAGTTTCTGAATTTCCTCTACATCCATGAAGCAGACGATGCGACCAACCCCAAATACATATCCATACATCGTGAATCCAAAAACCTCACACAACAGTTCGTCTTCGAGTTGCCATCGGCTGTCCGATGTTACCGCGACGGTTAAAGCTTCTACCTTGGACTTCGCCAATTCCGCCATAGCACTCATTATCAGTCCTCGATATCACCGCACAAACGAGAATTCTACGGCGCAGCGCCGCATAGCATTGGAGTGATAGCTTATCGCCGTCCAACAACCACAGCAAGCATCGACGAGAGCGGCTGAGGTGATGGTCACCGCGGGGAGTAGGCGAACTCTCAATTCAACCGAACCGCCCTGGCGATGCCAAAGGGGCCCGAGAAGAGTTGCGGTATTCTCCAGATCACCGTCATGTCGAACGCCGGTTTTGCCGCTTCGTCTTCCAGGTACTTCTCGTCGACGCCTTCAGAGCGAATTCGGTCAAAGTCAAGCAGCAATGTTGGTGGATCGTCGAGCACCTTGCGAAAGTTCACGCCTTTGCCCTTTGCGAGGTTGGGGTCCACCATTCGCACCCAAATGTTTGGCATTAGACGTTGCCCCGTCAACAGGCCTTCCAGTTGCTCCAGCATCGCCAGCCAGGCGTTGACCTGCTCTTCGCTCAGGGGTAAACCAAGCTGGTCCGTCTGCTTGGCGTGCGAAAGCCACTCGAAGTCGTCGTCGGTCTCGGAGCGGATGTGTCGCCACGTTTCGCGATTCAGCTTGCACACGGCCACCAAATGCAGGCG
Source organism: Aeoliella straminimaris (assembly GCF_024054565.1). GTDB lineage: Bacteria > Planctomycetota > Planctomycetia > Pirellulales > Lacipirellulaceae > Aeoliella > Aeoliella straminimaris. Next base: position 684,715 of record NZ_JAMXLR010000092.1, on the reverse strand, counting down.
CATCCGGCGCAGGTGGGGTGCGTCCGCAATCTTCACGGCGTTAGGCCGCTTTTCGTCCTCTCGGTCCGGAGTCGCTCTCACCCGGGGAAAAACTCTCGCGACACGATCGGAGAAACCCGGCTCGACGTCAACGGCGCCGTAGGCCTCTGCCAGGGCGGACAGCGCGTGGCAGTAGGCCCGCAGCCACGCGACGTCTCCTCGGTCGAAGTGAATGCGAAAGTCGGGGTTCGCCTTCTGAAGATCCAGCGGGCCACCATTGAGTTTATTGAGCAATTCGAGCAACTGAGTCTGCTGCTCGCCGGTGCCGGTGAAATCGAGCGTGATGTCCGCCAGCCGCAGGCGCAGCTTGACGTTGTCGTCCTCAATGTCCGCCAGCGTCGCTTCGGCGCGAGCCAGGTCGGCGGCGAACAGTTCCAGCACGCGACCCAACTCGGCGTGAGTGATTTCGGCCGGGTCAGGGTTTTGCGGGACAGGAAGCCTTAGAAAGGGCTCGGTCGCGTTTTCGGACACGGCCCCGTATTCGTACAGCGCTTGCCCCAGGTTTTCGACGGCCCGGAAAAACTGAATCACGCCCAGCCCGAAGCGAGCCTCGTCGTCACCTGGGTTGGCATCCAGATGTACCAGCAAAGCGGTCTCGCCCTCGGCGAAGTCTCCTTCGTGCAGGAAACTCTCGGCCAGCGAAACCGGCTCTTTGGCGACACAGGTGGTTGCCAAACCAATAGCGGCTAGCAGCATGAATAGACAAGCCATTGGAGCCTCCGACGCCAAAGGACAGTTGCGCCTGCGAGTGAGCGCAAGCGTGGTTCTGGTTGGTTCTACCCGAGGTGAGTGGCGGAGGTTTCAAGTATCGGCCTCAATTTAGCTTTCACTGAGCGAAGGGACATCGAAGCGAACCGTGTGCGAAGCACAAGAGGTTGTGGCTACAAATGGATAGGAGAGAGTTTGGTGCCCAGGGCGGTGTGGCGGGGATAGGTTGCGGGCTTCGCCGCGTGCCACTGCTGGTTTATCGCCCTTTGCCACTCCAGGAAGCATGACCGCAGGCTGTGATGTATCGTGGCCGACAGGTTGCCGAGAGCCAGCAGTGCCCTCCACCCTTGGACTATTTCGACCAGTCCTAAACCCTGGAGTGGCACCCGTGCGGCTGAGACCGGCTGAGATGATGGTCACCGCGGGGAGGTTGCGACTGCAGGAAGTGACAGCGGATGGGCACACCGCTGTTGGTTGAAGGGCTGCCGACGAGTCCCACACACAACGTTGTTCAGTCGCCGGGCCGGACGCGCACACTGGACTGGCGGACCACACGTCGGGGACCGGTCCACTGTTGCGGCTCGTTATCCCGCCTCCGGGGTGCCGCGGAGGGCTCGGATGACAGCCAAGTACTCGGCGTTGCCGACCCCGACCTCCGCAAAAACCGGCCGGGATTCCCCGCCTTTGCGGTCGTACTGCTCGTCGGCCTCGTACAGCGTAACGATCTGCTCCGGGAACACATACTCCGCCGCCGAGTAGTCGTGTCGCCCGCTCCGCTCCCGTGAGGCGATCAGAGCAAACAATTCGGGCGCGGGCAGGTCAAAGACGTCACGGTCCTCATACCGACACTCGAGTAACGGCGTTCCGGACACTCCGATGAAGTTCACCAATCCTGACTCGCCGAAACTGACCTGCAGAGCTGCTTTGAAGTAGCAGTGGGTTTTCCGACCTTTGGCCAACCGCGGGAGGGCACCGGGCACACTGCCAACCGCCGCCTCGACGGCGTCGGGCGTCATCCCGAGATGAACCGGGCCGATGCCGATGTGCGGGACGATGTCGAATTGGATTGGAGCTGGCATGGTGGGATAACTTGTCATTTCGTCCGAAGCCCCTTCAGTAAGCAGAGTGCCATTCTATCGCGCTACTGCACGACTTCTCAAGCTAGCTGCTTCGCGACTGCATAGGAACGTTCCGACCCCAAAGCGCTAATGCTTCAAAGCCTGCGTCGGTTGTCACAACCGCTGTCAGATACGGCAAACTCCTGAAGATCACCCCGGGTAACATCCCGGCCGAATGCCGAAACCACATCGCGGCACAAATTCAATCCGTGCGCACCAGTGTCCGTGCGTGGCGGGTTCACGACGCTTCCAATGGCAACGTAGATCCTTCGGTCGCTTAGGCTCCCTCAGGATGACACAAAGGCCGGGGGCGACTCCGCGACCTCTGTGACTCCGTGGTTAATCCGTCACACCGTATCCCGATACACGGCCTCGGTCGGCTCGCCCGACGTCAGTGAGATCCGGTTCACGGCGTTCAGGAACGCCAGCGTGCTGGCTTCCACGGTGTCGGTGGAGACGCCGCGGCCGCGGTAGATGCGGTTCTGGTACTCCAGTTCGATGGTCGATTCGCCTTGGGCATCTTTACCCTGGCTCACGCTGTGCACGCGGTAGTCGCGCACCACGACCTGCGAGCCGGTGATCTTTTCGATCACGCGGAACAGGGCATCGAGCGGACCGTCGCCGCCGAAGAACGTGTCGGTTTGCTCCTCGTCCCCCTTGCTCAGGGTGACGGTGGCCGAGGGGATGCCCTCGCCTTCGAGCTTCAGTTCGTACCGCACCAACTTCCATTGGTCGTCGGCCGAGCTGACGCGTTTGTCGATCAGCGCGGCGATGTCCGAGTCGTACACCTCTTTCTTCTTGTCGGCCAGCTTCTTGAAGGCGTCGAACACCTCCTGCAGCTTCTCGCCCTCCAGGTGATAGCCGAGCGCCCGGGCGCGGTCGGCCAGGGCGGCGCGGCCGCTGTGCTTGCCCATCACCAGGTCGGTCTTGTGGAAGCCGACGTCCTCGGGCCGCATGATTTCGTAAGTGGTCGGATTCTTGAGCATGCCATCCTGATGGATGCCCGACTCGTGGGCGAACGCGTTGCGACCGACGATCGCTTTATTGCGCTGCACCTCGAGGCCGGTGACGCTCGATACCAAACGACTGGTGGGCACCAGGCGCGTGGTGTCGACTCGCGTGGTGTGGCCGTAGTAGTCGCTGCGAGTCTTGAGGGCCATCGTGATTTCTTCCAGCGAGCAGTTGCCGGCCCGCTCGCCGATGCCGTTGATGGTGCATTCGATCTGCCCGGCGCCGTTCTCCACGGCGGCCAGGCTGTTGGCCACCGCCAGACCGAGGTCGTTGTGGCAGTGCACGCTGATGACCGCCTTGTCGATATTCGGCACGCGATTCACCAGGTCGCGAATCACCCCGCCCATATGCGTGGGCGTGGCATAGCCCACCGTGTCGGGAATGTTCACCGTGGTGGCACCCGCTGTGATGGCGGCCTCGACCACTTTGCAGAGGAAATCCGACTCGGTCCGCGCGGCGTCTTCGGGGCTGAACTCAATGTTCGAGGTGTAACCCTTGGCCCGCTCGACCCCTGCCACGGCGCGGCGGATGATCTCGTCCTTATCCATCTTGAGTTTGAACTCGCGATGGATGGCACTGGTGGCCAGGAAGACGTGAATCCGCGGATCGTCGGCGTCTTTCACTGCTTCGGCGGCGCGGTCGATGTCTTTGTCGTTACACCGGGCGAGTCCACAGACCGCGGCACCCTTCACCGAGCGGGCGATGGCCTGCACGGCCTCGAAGTCGCCTGGCGAGGCGATGGGAAAACCCGCTTCGATCACATCGACCTTCAGATCCACTAGCGCCTGGGCAACCTCCAACTTCTCGGCCAGGTTCATACTGGCACCGGGAGATTGTTCGCCGTCGCGGAGTGTGGTGTCGAAGATAACGATATTGCGTGACATGGAAGGATTCGGGTTTTGAGGGTGAGTGGGAAACAGAAGGTCATTAAACAAAAAAACCCCGAGGCTGGGAGGCCTCAGGGTTTGGGAGTTTGCAGTGGAAAGTATGCAGGAACCCTAAGGCGTGCGCGGGGCAAGCAATAGTAGAACCAGGTTGAGAAGGGTGGCTGCATTCATGTCAGTAGGGTAGCTGACCCACCGGGACCGGTCAAGGTTCGCTGGGAAAATGCTCGGAATGCCCAGCCGCCACGCCTGATTTGCCGTGCCAGTGGCCCGTCCTGCGGATGACAACACCTACGATCGTCGCTTTCGGATCGCGGAAACCAGCTCGGCTTTCTTCATCTTGCTGCGTCCCTCGACATCGAGCTCCGAAGCCAGATTGCGGAGCTCCTCCACGGTGCGGTCCTCCAACTTGATGTTCGGGTTCCCTGTGCCTTGGGTCGTGCGATTCGAAGTTTCGCCAGACTGCCTGCGATGCTTGTTCACGGTCCGAGCGGCAATCTCCTCCGCTCGGTCCTCGCTACGGCCCCTATCCATGGCGCTTTGTTTTACGTGCTTGAATTGACGTTCGTCTTTGTTGGTCCAGGCTCGAGGCATCATAGTCTCCTTTCGCCGCCGTACGGCAATTGAGCAATGGAGTGGTCGAGTGGTGCCCGTTGCGGGTGACGCACGAGCAATTGCACGAATTCCAGAGGTCAGAACTCCAGCCCTCGACCGATTGATCAGATTGATGCAAATGGGGGACCGAAACCGTGAAGCAGCCGATGGACTCGAGGAGGGCCAATTCCGGCAAACTCTGTAATCGATGGCCTACGGTGGCCTAAATCGCCCATATCTCCCACGCACTTCCCGGGAACTAAGAACTTGCTGCACGCATCTAACCTCCCGACCCTAACCTGATATAATCCCCGCATGCACCGATTGCTGCCACTGCCGTTGCTGCTGCTGGCCTCGCAGGTTCTCGCCTTCGAGGAGTTCTGGCCTGTGCCCCCGGTGTCGACAACCGAAGCTCGCGTGCTGGCCGTCACGAGCAATGTCGAGCGCGAGCTGGCGCAGATCGACACGTTGGTCGAGGCGGGCGCATGGGGCGAAGCGGTCGACGCTCTGCTGCGGCTGTCGGACGAATCGGCCGACGAGATGCTGGCGATCACCGACAACTACTACCTGCCCGTGCAAACGGCAACCGGCATGCGAATCGCGCGGTGGCCCGCCGCAGGGCTGGCAGTATATCGCCAACGCGCCGATGCAGCGGCCCGGAGCCTCTACGAGCGGGGCATCCGCGAGCGAGACTCTCAGGCACTGGCGGCCGTGGTCGACGAGTACTTCGCCAGCAGTGCAGGCGACGACGCACTACTCGCCCTGGCCGACATGGCGCTCGAAGCGGGGCGCACGAACGAAGCTCGTGGCTATTTACTCCAGTTGTCTGCCGCCACGCTCGCGCCAAACGGTCTTCCGTGGGGCGTAGCCCTCGGCGAACTCGACCTCGAAGACAACAAGGTGCGAGACGCTGTTCTCGCACAGGTAACCTCAGCGAAGGTTCCAACCGACTCATCGCTGGTCTACCCCGATACGGACATTCCGGTGGCCGAAATCATGGCTCGACTGGCGATGGTGTCGATTCGCGAACGGGCGTTCGATCGCGCCGCGCGAGAGCTGGCCGTCCTGCAATTGGCGGATCCTACTGCCGAGGCAACGATTGGCGGCCGGCAAGCCAACCTGGCCGAGGCCCTCACGGCCACGCTGCAGGCGGCCCGCGAGTGGCCCGCTGCGGCGCCGCTATCCGACTGGCCCACTTTTGGTGGTAATGCCGCTCGCAGTGGCGTGGCCCAGTCGTTCGGCGACCTATCCCAAGTCGAGTGGCGTCGCCCGCTGGTAGAAGCCCCCACGCGTGTCGCCCAATCGCAAGTCTTGATTAACCTCAACGAGCGGTTTGCGCGCCCCGTCGCGATGGCGCCGAAGCAACTGTTCGTCTACCCACTATTTGCTGGCTCGGCCGTTACTATCGAGCAACAGGGGGAGTGGCTGGCCCTCGATCCCCAGACGGGCAAGCTGCTGTATGGCGAAACGGACGAGCCCCTGGCCGGCGAACAAGCCGACCAGCCCATAGCGCGAGTGGAGAATCGCAACAATCCCGTGCAACGCCCGCTGGGGCAAGCACAGCTGCAGCTCCGCGTTCAGGCCGGCGGCCGCGGTGGTGTGATCATCCAGAATGGCCCCGCCCAGCAGCGCATCATCATCCAAGGTCGGGCCGTGAATGGTCCTGTGGTGCTGGGCAACGCAATTCGCGGGTTTCAGTCGACGTATCTTCAGCCCGTACCACCGGCGGCCATCTCCGGTTCGCTGCTGTATCACGTCACTTCAGAGGACTCTCGGACGGGTGCACCACAGTACCGACTCGAAGCGACCGATCTGTCGGCCGAGGGGAAACTGCGACTGCAGATTGAAGCCGGCGAAGGCAGAGAGTTCAGCGGTCCGCCAGTTGTCACCGAGGAGCACATCTATCTGCCGCTGCGCGACGCTTCCGCCGGTGGCCGGATAGCCATGGCTTGTTACGCCCGCACTACGGGGCGGCCGCTCTGGCACTCGGAGGTCGCTTCGATCACAGCCGATGGTGCGGACCAGAGCGACGTACTCGTGGCGGGCGAAGGCATGCTGTATCTGTCGACCGATGCGGGCGTGATCGTGGCCGTGCGGGCGAGCGACGGACGCGTGATGTGGGCCCGCACCTACAAGCGATGGAACTCCATCAAGCCCAACGACCTGTCGCAGGTCACCAGTCGGCAGCACGGCACGGCCATGTTCGCCCCCGGCGCCCTGGTTTGCATGCCTTCGGACTCGCCGTCGCTGTTTGCGCTCGATCCGGTAAGTGGCCGCACCCTGTGGGTGAACGATCAGGCGTGGAGCGTAGACCAATTGCTGGGCGTGGCGGCCGGCCGGTTGATCGCCAGCGGACGCGAACTGTGGATGATCGATCCGGCGACCGGTCAAACGGAATTCCAGTGGCCCGATTCGCCCGCCGCCGGTGTGACGGGTAGCGGCCGTGGCTGCCTGGCCGGCGACGAAGTGTTCTGGCCCACCGAGCGCTCCATCCACGTGTTCAGCGCCGCCACGGGCCAGCAGACGCGCAATCCGATCGCCCTGGACAACTTGGGCGGCGTCGGTGGCGCCAATCTCATTCCCTGCGGCGACGGACTGCTGGTGGCCACCAAAAAGGAGTTGATCCTGCTGGGCGACAAACCTCCGGTCGCTCCGAAAACTCCGCCTGCCGAACCAAAACTCTCCCAATCCCTCCCACCTACCGACATTTATGACTGATGATCTATGATTGATGGAGCAATCCATCGAAGTCACTCCAGCGATCATTCTTCATAAGTTCAGAAACTCAGAAAACCAATCTATGCTTGGCGATAACGACCTCGACGACATTCGGCATCTGGGACAAACCTACGAGCGACTCACCTCCGAGCTCGGCAAAGTGATCGTCGGTCAGCACGACGTCGTCGAGCAACTGCTGATCGCCATGTTCGCCCGCGGTCACTGCCTGCTGGTGGGTGTGCCGGGCCTGGCGAAGACGCTGCTCATTCGCACGCTGGCCGATGCGCTATCGCTCAAATTCAGCCGCGTGCAGTTCACCCCCGACCTGATGCCAGCCGACATCACCGGCACCGAGGTAATTCAGGAAGACAAGTCGACCGGCACGCGCGAGTTCCGGTTTCTGGAAGGCCCGCTGTTCGCCAACATCGTGCTGGCCGACGAGATCAACCGCACTCCGCCGAAGACGCAAGCCGCGCTGCTCGAAGCGATGCAGGAGAAACAGGTCACCGCTGGGGGCAAACGCTACGCGCTGCCCGAGCCGTTCTTTGTGCTGGCGACCCAGAACCCCATCGAGCAGGAAGGCACCTACCCGCTGCCCGAGGCGCAGCTCGACCGGTTCATGTTCATGGTCAAGGTCGATTACCCGGACGCCGACGAGGAGCTGGCCATCGTCAAACAGACGACGGCCGACTTCGAAGCCACCGTGACCGAGGCCCTGACAGCCGAGGAGATCCTGAAGTTCAGCCACGTCGTACGGCGGATGCCCATCGCGGACCACCTGGCCAAGTATGCGATTGCCATGGTTCGCAAGACCCGCGTCTCGCGTGGCGCCGGCGACGAACTGGTGACCAAGTACATCAGCTGGGGCGCCGGCCCCCGTGCCAGCCAGTACCTGGTGCTGGCCGCCAAGGCCCGCGCGGCCCTAGCCGGCCGCCACTGCGTGGAGCGCGACGACCTGGAGGCCATCGCCCGCCCGGTGCTCCGCCACCGCCTGATCACCAACTTCAACGCCGAAGCCGACGGCATCACCACCGACGACGTGATCGACCACCTGGTGAAGACGACCAGCGTCGAAGCCGAATCGGCGGCCTAGGGTTTTTGGAATTAACCACAGAGGACACAGAGAGCACGGAGGAAGCAGAGAAAACAAAACCGCGATCGCGAACTTGTGTCATCCTGAGGGAGCCTAAGCGACTGAAGGATCTACGTGGCCATTGGAGGGATCATGAATTGGCCACGGATGAACACTGATGGTCACGGATTGTAGCAGGAGTTGTGTCGACCGAGAGAAGCTCCGAAGGAGCGAAATATGATAGCCCAGGGTAAGCGCCGGCGAGGTACGAGCCAAAGCGCCACCCTGGGGAGTAGAAATAGGTGCCTTCGCGGTCGAGTGGAAGATCGTCCAACAGCCGGCGTGTGACCGAGACCGCAATGAGCCGCGAGTTCCCGAGGATGCAGGGAGGAATAGAAGATAGAGGCTGATGAGTCCTCAAGAAGCCAAAGTACTGATTCAAGAGGCGTTTGCCGACACACCGCATCCTGGGAATGGGCGCAAAGATCTTGCCGTTGAAACCTATGATGATGAGGGAACTACGGAGCACTTTCGGTTCACGAAGTGGGAAGATCACAGCGTGGAACAATTGCGGCAACACAGTTCGTCGCTTTGCTTCTTCAGCAATGCAGCATTTCGTTATTTCCTGCCAGCCTACATGATAGCTGAGCTCGACGACCCGAGAGGAGCAGACATCATTGGTGAGTCCATTCAATACTTCCTCACTGAAAAGCCAAGCCACAAGAGGAAGCGGATTACCGTGTCCGAGCGAGGAAAACTTTTCAATCCCAAAGAACGTCAGGCAATTGCCGCCTTCCTGGAAGTCATGTTCGACCGATACCCCAGCCAAGGTACCATGTTGGCTTTAGAAGCTTGGAACAATTGGAAAGATGCCGAGTAAACTCTGTGACCTCTGTGACCTCCCTGGTTAGTACCAAAAGATGCCCGAAACCCTAAACTTCCTCAACCCCGCTGTGCTGGCCAAGCTCGAAGGCTTGCAGCTCCGGGCTGCGCGGATCGTGGAAGAGTACCGTCTCCAATATGCATTGCAGTGCCTATCCTTGCGAGGTGCAAAGCAAGCGGTTTGGATAATAGCAGCACATGGAGCAGTGAGGAGGAAGCGTTGGAAAATCGCCCGCAGCATACTCTGAGAATCAGCGGCAGCAATGTGGTTGGGGACAACGAATCGTTCCTACTGATTCTCGAGCCATGGGCGGATGAATATGTCGTGCAACCAGAGGACGACATCGAAATAGTAGCGATTGGTGATCCTGGAGCAGGGAGTTTCCGTGTAGCACCCCACGAGAAGTCACTGATAGTCTGGTTAGAGTTTCAGCACCCTGTCGACTTTCAATTCTGGAGGAATGGTGCTTTGGAGGACGAGTCGAATAACCCAGCCTGACGCCGCTATGAAATTCGCTCCGTGAACTCCGTGCCCTCCGTGGTTAATCCCTCACTGCATATTTGGTCTCTCCCCTATGCCCGAAACCCTCAACTTCCTCGACCCCGCCGTCCTGGCCAAGCTCGAAGGCTTGCAGCTCCGGGCTGCGCGGATCGTGGAAGGGTACGTGTCGGGGCTGCACCGCAGTCCCTACCAAGGCTTCTCGGTCGAGTTTGCCGAGCATCGCGAGTACGTGCCGGGCGACGATTTGCGGTATGTCGACTGGAAGGTGTTTGGCAAGACCGACAAGGTTTACTTGAAGCAGTACGAGGAGGAGACGAACCTCATCTGCTACCTGGTGCTCGACACCAGCGAGAGCATGCAGTACCAGAGCGAAATGGCCGCGATGAGCAAGCTGGAGTACGCCCAGTGCGCGGCGGCTTCGCTCGCGTACTTGGTGATCCATCAAGTCGATAGCGTGGGCCTGGTGACGTTCGACGACGCGGTGCGGCAACTGGTGCGGCCCAGTTCGAGCGCCACGCACCTGTCGCAGCTGATTGGTGTGATGGAGCAGGTCGAGCCGGTCCGCAAGACCCGCACGGGGCCGATCTTTCACGAACTGGCCGAGCGGCTTACCCGACGCGGCATCGTGTTTATTCTTTCGGACCTGTTTGACGACGCCGACGAGATGCTGGCCGGGCTGAAGCACTTTCGTCACCGCCGGCACGACGTGGTGGTGCTGCACACGCTGGACCCAGCGGAACTCGAGTTCCCGTTCCAGAACGCCACGATGTTCCACGGCATGGAGGAGCTGGGCGACTTGTTGGTCGAACCAGCCCAACTGCGGCGGGCGTACCAGGAAGAAATCAACCGCTTCACGGCCAAGGTGCGAGCCGGCTGCCTGGCCCAGGGCGCGGATTACGTCCAAGTGCGTACCGACATGCCGCTGGACGTGGCCCTATCAACTTACCTGGCCCATCGCCGCCGCCGGGTTCGCTGATCAACCACGGAGGGCACAGAGATCACAGATGAAACCGCGGAACTACTGCAGAATCAACTCGAATGTTAACATTTAGTTTTTGCCACGGATGAACACGGATGAAACACGGATCTCCTGAATCTGTACCGCGGCACAATTGCGGTCTCGATTGCGCTCCGGCTAATGGAGAATCTCCCACTCGACCGCCGTTTGTCACCTTCATCAACCCAGGGTGGCGCTTCGGCTCGTCCCTCGCCTCCGCTTACCCTGGGCTATCGAAGTTCGTCCCTACGGGACTGTCATTGAACAACGTCCCCACTACTCCAATCCGTGCCCTCCGTGGTTAATCTCCCTTCACCACCCCTAGCCTTCGGATTCGGCAACCTCGCCATGCTTGGTTGGTTGGGGGCGGCGGCTGCGCCGATTTTGATTCACCTGTGGATGCGGCACACGCATCGCGACACGCGGTGGGCGGCGATGGAGTTCCTGCGCGAGGCGATCAAACGTAACGCCCGGCGGCTGAAGCTGCAGCAGTGGTTGCTGCTGGCCGTGCGAACCTTGCTGCTATTGCTACTGGCCCTGGCAGCGGCCAAGCCTTACTTGAGTGGCTGGAACATCCTGACCGGAGGGCCCCAGGTGCATCGCATCCTGGTGCTCGACGGATCGATGTCGATGCAGTACACCGCGGGCGACCAAAGCGTGTTCGAACGTGCCAAGCGTTTGGCGGCCGAAACGCTGGACGAAGGTCGGCCAGGCGATGTTTACTCGTTAGTCGTGCTATCCGATCCGCCGCAAACCATCGTCGCCGGCCCGGTGGCCGATGCCCGCCGGGTGAGCGCTCAGCTCGCATCGCTCGAGCCCACCTATGGCAGTGGTACGCTGGCCGACACGCTGACCACCGTCGATACCCTGGTCTCCGAGGCCACCGCGGCGCAGCGCGATCTGGCCGCCCACGAAGTGCTGCTGTTCACCGACCTGACCGCAGGCACCTGGCGCGGGGCCACCGCGGGCACCGCCACGGCCGAACAGGTGGAGAAACTCGGCGAGCGGGCGAAGCTCACCGTGGTGGACGTCGGTGCGGTGGATCCCGCCAACGTAGCGGTCAGCGACCTGCGCATCGCCGGCACCTTGGCCACGACGGTCGAGCCACTGCTGGTGGAGTGCGACATCACCAACCACGGCCCCGCAGCCGCCTCCGATGTGGTGGTGCAACTCATCGTCGGCGGCACCAGCGTCGACGAACAAACCGTCTCGCTACCCGCCGGAGGCCATACGACCCTGTCGTTCGACGCCCGCTTCTCGCAGCCCGGTTGGCAGGCAGTGGCCGTGCGGACCACCGGCGACAACCTGGCGGCCGACGACGAGGCGTGGCTGGCCGTGGATGTTCGCCAACGGGTGCGGGCCCTGCTGGTCGAAGGCCAGCCCGGTGCCGCCCGCTACCTGCGTCACGCCTTGGAACCGGGCGGCGGTACTTCGCCCATCGAGGCAACCGTCGTGCCCGAAGGGGCGCTGGTCGATACGCCGCTGGACGACTTTGAAGCCATCTTTCTATGCAACGTGGCGCGACTGACCCAGAGCGAAAGCGAACTGCTCAATCGCTACACCGAACGGGGCGGCACGCTGGTATTCTTCTTGGGCGATCGCGTGCTGCCCGAGGCGTACAACGAAGTGCTTGCTCGCGCAGATCGTCCGCAGCCACCGCGGACATCGCCACTACTGTACACGGGCGATGCTCCGCAGATGAACCTCATCCAGAACACCAACAACCCCACGGCGGACGAGGCCACCGATAGGTTGTTGCCCGCCACGATTGGACCACTCAAGTCCTCCGGCACCAGCGGCATCAATCCGCTCGACTACCAGCACCCTATCGCCGCGGCATTTCGCGGTAGCGAACGAGCCGGGCTGCTCTCGACACCCGTCTCGCGATACTTCGAACTGGTGCCGGACGAAGATGCCGAGGTGGCACTCGCGCTGCCGACGGGCGATCCGCTATTGGTCACTGCCGCCCACGGTCGCGGTATGGTGGCCGTGGTGGCGACGTCGGCAACGCTCGACACGGTGGACGCGGCCACATCGCAGCCCTGGACCATGCTGCCAGCCTGGCCAAGTTTTTTGCCCATCGTCCGCGAGCTGGTGGCCTACGGCATTGGCGAGAGTCGCGGCCACAACGCGCGGACCGTGGGTGAATTGCTCGATGGTACGCTACCGGCAAGTTGGCCAGAGAACATGATTCGCGTCACCCGGCCGGACGATCGCACCGATTCGGTGCCCGTCGAGCGGACTTCCGGCGGAGCGAAGTGGGATTACAACTCGAGCGACCGGCCCGGTGTGTACACCGTGGCGGCCGAACAGGGAGAGAAAACCTTAGCCGAAGTGGCGGTGAACGTGCCGGTAAGCGAGAGCGACCTGACGCGAATCGACGCCACGATGCTGCCGTCGGCCTTCACGGTTCACACGGCGACCACCGACCTGGGCGACGTGAGCGGTGAGCTGGTGACCGATACCACGCTGCATCGCACGCTGCTTTATGCAGTGCTCGCGCTATTGCTCATCGAACCGATCATGGCTTGGGCGTTTGCCGGGAGGGCTGCCTGATGCCAGACCAATCCATCGATGCTGCCCAGCAGACGCAGTGGCAACTCGAGACACACTGGACCTGGGCGCCGTGGTTCACGGTGCTGTTTGTGGTGGCCGTGGTGCTGGGCGTGGTCTATTTGTACTCGCGTGAGAACTCTCCCGCTGGCCCAGTGTATCGCGGCCTGCTGGGTGTACTGCGACTGACAACCATCGCCCTGGTGCTGGTGATGCTGAGCGAGCTGTTGCTGTCGGCCACCCGCAGCGGCCTGCCACGCCTGGTGGTGCTGCTGGATACCTCGGCCAGCATGGGACTCGAGCAGCCGGGCGATGCGCGCAGTCGCGAAACGCGTTTGCAGGCAGCCCGCGAACTGTTTCTCACCAACAATGCCGAGCTGATCGAACAGTGGCAACAGACCTATGTCGTCGATTTCGCCGCGGTGGCCGATGGCACGCAGCGCATCGAAGCCGGCGACACGGCGGAAATTGCCGAGGCGCTGGCCAACCTCACGACAGATGGTACGCAAGCGTCTCAATCGCGACTGGGCGATGCCGTGGCCGGGGCAATCGACGCCCGCCAGGGCACGCTGCCAGCAGCCGTGGTGATCGCCACCGACGGCCGAACCACCGCCGGACGATCGCTGGACGAGGTCCGCGAACTGGCCCGGCGACGGGGCGTGCCAATCTACGCGGTGGGCTACGGTGCCACCAACGCCCCGCCCGATGCGCGGCTCACCAACCTGCTGGCCGACCGCCGGGCGTTTGTGGACGACCTGGTGGCCATTGGCGTGACGCTCGAGACCACCTCGCTGGCCGGCAAGTCGATTACCGTGAAGGTTCGCGATACAGCCACCGGCAATGTCGCTGCCGAACAGACGGTGAACATTGCGGACGATTCGTCCATCGACCCACTGCAACTGGTGGTGAAGCCCGAGCATCAGGGGGAGACCACCTACGCCATTGAAGCGGACGTGGTCGATGGCGAACGCGACACCGAGAACAACCGCCTGACGCACGTGGTCGACGTCCGCGACGACCAGGTCCGCGTGCTGCTGGCCGGCGGTTATCCCAACTACGAGTTCCGCTACCTCAAGAACTTGCTGGATCGCGATTCGTCGTTCAAGCTGACCAGCTACATGCAGGAAGCCGATCTCGACTACGCCACGCAAGACGCCTCGGCGATTGCCACGCTGCCGGTAGATGAGCAAGCACTCGACGATTTCGACGTGCTGGTGCTGCTCGACCTCAATCCGCGGTTGCTGCCTCCGCGATGGTGGCAGAATGTCGAACGCCACGTGGCGGAGCAGGGCGGGGGACTCGTGCTGGTGGCCGGGCCTCGGCACTTCCCCTGGCAGTACGCCAGCAACAGCCCGATCGCCACGCTCTCGCCAGTGGAACTTCGCTCGGCAGGCCGGGCCGGCGGCATGTACGATGCGGGCTTCGACCTCGAACTTACCCCACTGGGGCTCGATACGCCCGCCATGCAGCTAGGCGCCACGCCGGCCGAGTCGGCCGCCATCTGGCAGCAGTTGCCACCATTCTACTGGTACGCGAGCGCCGAGAACTTGAAGCCGGCCGCCCGGGCGCTGGCCGTGCATCCAACGGCCCGCGGGGCCGATGGGTCGCCACTGCCTCTGGTGGCCACACAATACGTGGGCGCAGGGCGCGTGTTGTATCACGGTGTCGACTCCACCTGGCGGTGGCGTTTCCGCGTGGGCGACGTGTTCTTCGCTCGCTACTGGGGGCAAACACTTCGGCAGTTGGCGCGCACCAAGCTGCTGGAGGGCAACGAGGCAGCCGAGATCCTGGTCGACCGAGAAGAATACGACCTGGGACAACCCGTGCGACTTGGACTGCGGCTCGATGGCAAAGAACTGGCAACGCTCGATCGGCAACTCGAGCTGTTGCTAACAACCGAGGGACAGCCTAATCGCAGGGTGCCACTGAGCGCCAGCCGCATCTCGGCGGGGCAGTTGCAGGCCACGGTCAGCGATCTTCCGCCCGGGCACTATCGCGTTTCGGTAGCGGGGGGCGGACTAACCGAGTTGCCGACCGCCGGCGAGTTCACCGTGCTGGCCCCGCCCGGCGAGTTGGCCGACACCACCATGAACCAGGCAGCGCTCAAGCAACTGGCCGATGCGACCTATGGCAAGTTTTACACCGCAGACACCGCCGCCGAGTTGGCTGGCGACCTGCCGGTCGGCGATCGAGTTCCGCTGGAAGTCATGCCGCCGGTAGAGCTATGGAACCGCTGGTGGATGCTGGCCGCCATCACCGCCTGCCTGTCGACCGAATGGATTTTGCGTAAACGCCGCGCCATGCTGTAGCATGATAGTAAAACGCGGTCGGCCGTCACTAACCGATTAACGACTCCCTCCAGCCCTTTATGCATCCACTTCAGCAACGCGTCGGCCAGATACGTCAGTGGTGGAACCGCCGCGCGCTGGTGGAGGTGTGCTGCTGGATTCTGGCAACGGCCATTGCGATCGTGCTAGCGTTGGGCCTGGTCGACTACTTGGTACGAGCCACGGACCGTGGGCTGCGCGTGCTGCTATCCGTGGCCCTGGTGCTGGCCATTGGTGCGGCTGCCGTGCGACTGATGCGTTGGTGGCGGAAGCAAACCTGGAACGAAATGGGCGCGGCCCAGGCCTTGCAGCGGGCATTTCCGGCGTTGGGCGACCGCCTGGCCAGCTCGCTGGAGTTCCTCCGCCAGGAGGAAGACGACCCAACGGCCGGCTCGGCCCCGCTGCGACGGGCGGTGGTAAGCGAGGCAACCTCCGAACTGGAAACGATGCCAGCCGAGCAAGTGGCTCAACGACGCGGCACCAACCGCGCCGTGGCCGTCGCGATCGGTGCGCTGCTGGTCGCTGGGATCGTAGCGGTGGCCGCACCGCAGTCGACCCTCACGGCGACGCAACGCTTGCTTGGGCCTTGGAACAATGTGGAATGGCCACGACAGAACGACCTGGCATTTGTCGATCCACCCGCGCTATTGGCCCGCGGCGACGCATTCGAGGTGTCGCTGGTCGACGAAGGCAACAGCCTGCCGGCGGACGTGGCCATCGAGTACCGCTACCAGGTGGATGGCCGCCGGCGTACCGAACAAACCTGGATGCAACGAGTCGGCAACACCATGGTGGCCCGTCGCGAGAACGTGCGGCGCTCGTTCGAGTTCCGCGCCACGGGGGGCGACCACCATTCGATGCAATGGAACAAGGTCGAGGTGGTCGATCGCCCTACGCTCGGGCAGCTAGTCGTAACGGTGCATCCTCCCGCGTACAGCGGCCTCGATTCCGGTGTGGCGAGTGCCAATACGCGACTGCTGTCGGGCTCGTCGATCGAGCTGACGGCCTCTGCCAGTGAAGCGCTCTCCAAGGTCGAACTGCAGCTTGAAGACGAGGAACCACTTACTGTCGAGATTGCTGGCGACGACGCGGCAGACGTTCATTTGCCGAATGGTAACTGGACGCCTCGGGCGGAATCTGGAACCCGACCACTGCGTGGCGTGCTGAAGCTGGTGGCGAAGAGTGGGCTCTCCGGCGAGGTGACACTGCCCCCGCTGGAGGTTGTGGCCGATCAGCCGCCCGAAGTGGCCTGGCAGCAGCCCAGCGAAGACTTGTTCGTCGTGCCAACGGCGCAGGTGCCGGTGGCAGCACAAGTGAGCGACGACCTGTCCATCGCCCGCATCGAACTAACGGCCACGGCCGCAATGACCGGCGATGAGGCGCCACCGGAGCCATGGGAAACACCGCTGTTTGACCCCAAAGCTCAGCCACCGCAGCGCGATGCGCTGGCAGCCGATGGCCAACCACTCGACAGGCAAACGACCGAGTACACGTTGGAGGTCGCCCCGCTGGAACTCGCGCCCGGCACCGTGCTGGAACTGACGGTGCGGGCGACGGACTTTGCGGGCCAATCCGGCAGCACACCGACGCCCCGGCGACTGAGCATCATCACGGCCGCCGAGCTCGATTCGCGACTCGCTGGCGATCAGGCGGAGATTCTCCGTCTGCTGGAGCAAGCGCTAGCCGACGAGCGACTCGCCCGGCAGCAAGCCTCTGATGTGGCCGCGAGCGATCCAGCGAGCCGCCCCGCGCTCGATGGGCTGCTGAACACTCGCCTCACCCAGCAAGGAGTACGCCGCACGCTGACCGAAAAGTCGGCCGGTGTGGTCGATCGCTGTGATGCGCTCATCGACCGCCTGGCGATGAATCGGGTGTCGCACCCCGAGTTGGTCACGCAGCTCCAGCGGATCATCGACGTGGTCTCTACGTTGGGCAAGGGACCGCTGCCGGCAGCCGAGCAACAGTTGACCGAGCTTCGCAAAACGGTCGAGTCGCTCGCCAATCGAGCAGTCTCGGCCAACGAGGAGCAACAACTCACCAGTGAATTCAACTCGCTCGACGCTACGCAGCAAGAAATCATCGCGGCCCTCGAACAGCTCATCGACGAAGCGAACGCCTGGTCGGACACCGATCGGTTTATCCGCGAGCTGGCGCGGCTGGAGCAGGAAGAGCGCGAACTCCGCGAACGATCACTCGAGTTGTTACGACGGAGCTTCGAGTCGCGAACCAACCGCGACGTCGCCCCGCCCGACCAACAGGAGATCGATCGTCTGACAGCCGCTCAGGCCGACCTGGCCCGGCGGTTTGACAAGATGACGCAGGCGATGAACGAAATGGCCGGCAGCGAATCGGTAACCAGCGACTTGGCCGCGCGGCTGCAGGATGCCGTACAGGCGGCCGAGTCGGCCAACCTTTCGGCTCAACTGGCCGATGCTTCCCGCGAGCTGAACCAGGAGCAGTTTGGCCGCGCTGCCGAAACACAGGAGTCGGCTGCCGACGCCCTCCGCGAGCTGGTGGATCGCTTGCGCGACCGCGCCCCCACGGATCCCGGCGAGCTGGCCTCGCGGCTTCGCGATCTGCAACGACAACTCAACGAACTGGCTCAACAAGCCAACGATGCCGCGGAGCAAGCCAACGAAGCGCAGCAGAACCAGCAGCGTGACGAATTGGCCAAGAAATTGGAGCAACTCTCCCGCGAACTCAATCGCCTCACTGCCCAGGCGGCCAGCCAAAGTGCACAAAGCGCCAGCGCCAACTCGGCCCCCAAGCCGGGTGAGTCGAAACAGCAGTCGAAGCAAGACATGGAGCAGGCGAAGAAGGACATTGAGCAGGCTCAGCGAGAGCTCGCGCAGCGGATTGCGGAACTGGAAGGCGAGCGGCAGCAACGCTTGCTGGAACGACTGGCCCAAGTGCTGGACGACCTGATTCCCCGCCAGCAGGTCGCGCTCGAAGATACGCTGAAGCTCGATGGAGCTCGCGATACGTCTGGGGCGCTCGACCAGCAACAAGTCGAGCAGGCTGGCAAACTGGCCACCACGGAAACACAAATCGCCCATGAACTGGAAGATGCCATGGCCGATGTCGAGAAGCGGGCCGTGTTCCAACTCGCGCTGGGTGGCGCGGCGGGAGATATGCGGCAAGCGGCCAGTGCGTTGGAATCCGCCGAAACGGGCCGCGTCACGCAAAACCTGGAGCTAAACGCACTGGCCCGCATGCGTCACGTGCTGGATATCTTGCGAGATCCCCCTCCGCCGCCCCCCGAAGATGACCAATCGTCCGAAGGCGGAGGCAGTGGCGGCGGTGAGCAGCCCCCTCAGCAGCCGCCACTGATTGAGCTGGCAGAGGTAAAAATGCTACGTTGGTTGCAGGTGGAGCTGAACAGTCGCACCCGGCAATTTGAGGCCGATTTGGCAGATAATCCCAATACAGCGGCCGAAAAACGGGAGGCCGCCCGCCGATTGGCTGACGAACAGCAGCGGCTGGAGGAACTGGTCCGCGAAATGATGCGTCGTAATAATAGAAACATGCAGCGGCCGGTCGACCTATAATGTCAGGCGAACTTCACGTCCCATCGCGAAAAGGAAACTCCATGCGATCAGGTGCACGACAACTCGTTCTAACTGCAGCCGTCCTGGCCATCGGATTGGCCACCGCCGGCGAACGTCTGCAGGCCGCCCCCACGCCCGCCAAGCCGAAGGCGCTGGAGGACCTTGGCGACTCGCTGCTAGACGATGCGATCTTGGGCGACTTGATCGACTCGGCCCGCGACAAGAAGGGCGACTCGAAGAAGACCGAGAACAAGCCCCAGCCCCAAGAGAGCTCCCCCCGTCTGGTGCCGAAGGTCGACGAACTGCGGCGGATGCTCGATCCGCCGAAACAGCCCGCGCCGGCCGAAGGCGAGGACGTGGGCGAATCGCCGCTGGCTCGCATCTCGGGACGCATGGCCTCGGCCAGCCAGTTGATCGCCAAGCAGAACCTGAATGGCGAGACCCGCGAGGTGCAGGAGGAGATTGTCTCGGAACTCGACCGACTGATCGAGAAGCTCAACAAGCAATGCCAAAACTGCAAGAAGGGGGGCCAGTGCAATAAGCCAGGCAGTCAGCAGACGCAGAGCTCGACCCCCAAGCCAGGCGCAAGCAAACCGAGCGCCAGTCAGGCGAAGAGCGCCGGCGCTACTGAGTCGCGCGTGTCAGCCGGCGGTGGTGGCGAGGCCCAGCCTGGCGAAGTAGCCGACGGCGAAGTCGTCAAGCAACTGTGGGGACAACTGCCCGAGCGGCTGCGTCAGCAATTGCTGCAATCGACGGCCGATGAGTTCTTGCCGAAGTATCGTGCCGAACTGGAGCAGTACTTCCGCCGCCTGGCCGAAGAGCAGGGCACCCAGGCACCAAGTGAATAACGACCGCACGCTCGCAATAGTCAGGAGGCGCGAGATGAAGAGCTGTCGAGGAATGCTGGTGCTTGCGCTGGTACTTTTCGCAAACGGAGCTAGAGCCCAACCAGAGGACACCGAACAGTCGGCCGCCGAAATGATGCGGCCGGCGGGCGGCGCCATCGACAAGGGGCTGGAGTTTCTGGCTTCGCAGCAGAACGAAGACGGTTCGTTTCGTTCCAACAGCATGGGACGCAACCCGGCCGTGGTGGGCCTGGGGGGCATGGCCTTTCTGGCCAGCGGCAGCACGCCCGATCGCGGTCCTTACGGTCGCGAAGTAAGCCGTGCGGTCGACTACCTGATTGCCAATACCCGCCCCGATGGATTCATCTGCCCGCCCGGCGGACAGGGACACGGCCCCATGTACGGACATGGGTTCGCCACGTTGTTCTTGGGCGAAGTGTACGGCATGACGCCCCGCGAAGACCTGCGCGACAGCCTGTCGCGGTCCATCGAGCTGATCGTACGGACGCAAAACAGCGAAGGTGGCTGGCGATACAATCCCGTGCCCGCCGACGCCGACCTTTCGGTAACCATCTGCCAGATCATGGCCCTGCGAGCGGCCCGCAATGCGGGGTTGCACGTGCCGAAGGAAACCATCGACAAGTGCGAGGAGTACGTCAAGAAATGCCAAGAGCCCGACGGCGGGTTCAGCTACATGCTCGACAACCGCGGCAGCATGTTTCCCCGCTCGGCGGCCGGCGTGGTGGCACTCTACAGCGCCGGCATTTACGAGGGCCCCGAAATCGAGCGAGGCCTTGCGTATCTCGATCGACATCTACCCAATGCCGCACAGGCCGGCCGCGAATCGCACTACTTCTATGGTCACTACTACGCCATTCAAGCAATGTGGCACGCAGGAGGCAATCGCTGGCAACGCTGGTACCCGGCCATTCGCGACACGCTGGTTCGCTCGCAGCGGGCCGATGGCGCCTGGCAGGATTCGGTGGGTCCCGAGTACGCCACGGCCATGTCGTGCATCATCCTGCAGATTCCCAATAACGCTCTCCCCATTTTCCAACGATGATGCGTCTGACCTTGCTGGGATTGCTGCTGGCCACGTTGGCCGCGCCGGCCAACTGTGCAGAACCTCAAGAACTGGTGCTGCTCGATGGCCAGCGCGCCGTAGGGCGGCCGACCCAACTGAAAGACGGCGCGCTGACATTCGCCACCGCGGCCGGCGAAGAGCAGTCGTTCGCTGCCGGGCAGTGGTTCCGCTGGGGACACCCCACGAAGCCCGATGCGCGGCCGGCGTTGTACTTCGGCGAGCAGTCGGTGCTGGTGTCCAAGACCGACTGGACCGGCAAGGTACCAATGACGATCGACGACCGCACCGTGACCATCGCCACATCGGCGTTCGGCAAGGTAAATCTCCCCCGGGACAAGGTGCGGTGCCTGTTGCTGGCGGCCGCGAAGGAACCCGGTTCCGCCGCCCGGTTACTCGACCAGGCAGCCACCGATTCGAGCGACGACCGTGTGTGGCTGGTCGAGGGCGATTTGCTCGCGGGTACCGTTGTCGACTTCGACGGCACGACGCTCCACCTCGAGTTCAGCGGGCAGACGCTTCCGGTGCTGGCTTCCACCATTGCGGCCGTGGCGTTCGCTGGCGACGAGACTCCGGCCAACCTGGACGCAAAGTACCTGGTGGGCCTGGACGATGGTTCGCTGATCGAAGCCGCAGGCTGCACGCTCACCACCGAGCAGCTATCCGTTGAGTCGCTCGGCGAGTGGACCTCCCAATCGCCAAAGAAGCTCGTGTTCCTGCAATCACTCGCCGGCGGCGTGCAGTACCTTTCGGACCTCGACGCGGTCGACTTTCGCCATACGCCCTATTTCTCCGGCGAGTGGCCGCTCGCCCGCGATCGCAGCCTGCAAGGTTCGCCGCTGCAGGTGGCCGGTGAGCGGTACGCCAAAGGCCTGGCGATGCACTCGGCTGCTCGCGCGGTCTATCGCGTACCGGCGGGTATGACGACGTTCGCCGCGGACATCGCCCTCGACGATTCAGCCGGCCAGTCGGGCAGCGTAGTGTTCCGGATCTACCGGGTCTCCGCCGATGGAGCCGAGCAGGCTTTCGAGAGCGAAGTCGTCCGCAGCGGCGACGCCCCCCAGCCAGTGCAGGTGCCGCTTGACGATGCGGCGGCCATCGTGCTGGTGGTTGACTACGCCGACTATGGCGACCAGCAAGACCACGCCAACTGGCTCGACGCCCGATTTGTACCGTAACGCCCGTCGCTCCGCCTTTGTGCAGCCATCCCGCTTGTGGATCGCCGAATTGGCGGTCGCGTTCTCACTCGGGTAAACTGTCGAGGAGAACCCACGCCATCCCGCCAAGGACCCATCGAGATGCTGCAGGCGACCTCCCGTACTCAAAACACTCAATATTGTCTCGCGTGCGGGATGCTGGTTGGCTTGCTGATTCTCACGCCATGCCTGGTTGCCGATGAGCCTCCGACCGATCAATCCACCGAATCCACCCCAGACGAATCGGCGCCGGAGAGCCCCGAACCGCTACACTGGGGCGAGCTGCACAACGTGTTCCAGCACACCCAGCGAATCACCAGCGGCAGTGGTCCGGAGACCGACGCGGACTTCGCCGAGCTTGCCAAGCAAGGAGTGAAGACCGTGGTGAGCGTCGATGGCGCGAGGCCCAAGGTCGAACTCGCCAAGCGACATGGCCTGCGGTACGTGCACATCCCGATCGGCTACGATGGTCTGCCGCGCGAAGCGCAGCTGGCCCTGGGCCGGGTGGTCGAGGATACCGAGGGAACGCTCTACATCCACTGCCATCATGGCAAGCATCGCGGTCCCGCTGCGGCGGCGGTGGCCTGCATGTCCAACGGCGCGATCGACCACACCGCAGCCGCGCACATTCTGGAGACCGCCGGCACCGGCGCGAACTACCACGGCCTGTGGCGCGACGTGGCCGAGTACCAGCAAGCAGGGCCCGATGAAAAGCTCCCCCCGCTGGTCGAGACTGCCAAAGTAAACAACATGGTGCAGGCGATGTCGTCGATCGACGCCGCGATGGAGCACCTGCAGCTGCTCTCGGCCAACAAGTGGCAACCGCTGGCCGAGCATCCCGACCTGGCGCCGAAGCCGGAGGCCGTGATCCTGTGGGAAGGCTTCCGCGAGTCGGCCCGCTTCGCCGCCGCCGATGATGATGGCCACAAGCAGCTCGAGTCGATGCTCCAGTCGTCTGTCGCCGCGGCTAACCAACTCCGCACCGAGATCGAAGCCGGCCATCTCGAGGCGGCCACCCAACAAGTGGCCAGCCTCAAGGCGAGCTGCAAGCAGTGCCACGAGAAGTTTCGCGACAATCGCTAAACGCTGCAACCAACACTCGACCCCGGCCACCCCCAGCTCTTTTTTCTATTAAGCGCCGAACTTGCCCAACCGGCCGGCGTTGGCCAGGGCCAGCGACATCAGGAACTTCGCTTCGAACTGACCGAGTCCGCCCTTCAAGCATTCGGCTTCGCCGAACGCTTCGCACGGGTCGGTGCGGCAGTTCTCGGCCCACAGCAGCGTGGGTACTGGGTGCCAGCTGTGACTGGCCAGCATCGCCGGCGTGGAGTGGTCGCCCGTGCAGATGAACACCGCGGGGCCCAGCTCCATGATCTTCGGCACGCAGGTGTCGAGCTCTTCGGTCCGCTTGGTCTTGGCTTCGAAGTTGCCATCTTCGCCGGTCGAGTCGGTGTACTTGAAGTGGATGAAGAAGAAGTCGTACTTGTCCCAGTTCTCCTTCAGCACCTCCATCTGCTCGTCGAGCGTCTTGGCATCGCCCACGATGTCCATGCCCACCAATCGGGCCAGGCCCTTGTACATCGGGTACACGGCAATCGCGGCGGCCTTCAGGCCGTACACTTCCTCGTAGCTCGGCAGCGACGGCTTGGCGGCGATGCCCCGCAGCGTGCAGCCGTTGGCCTTCTTCTCGTCCTTCAGCAGCTCGAACGCCTGCTTCAGGAACTCGCGGCACACCTCGGCGGTCTTCTTGCTGCCGGGGGTGTTGGCCGTGGGGGTGAGCGGCGGTACGCCCGTGGCCTGCGGATCGGTGTCGTCCACGTCGTCTTCGAGTCCTTCGCCACGCAGCACGATCACGAAACGATGCTCCTTGACCGGCTCGACGAACAGCTCGATACCAGGGATGGAGACCTCGCGAAGCTTGATCGCCAGCGGGGCACTCTCTTCGGTGGGGATGCGGCCGGCGCGGCGGTCGCTGATCTTGCCATCGGCGTCCAGCGTGCAGAAGTTCGCCCGAATCGCCACGTCGCCTGGCTGCAGTTCAAACCCGATGCCGGTCGCTTCCAGGGCACCCCGACCGATGAGGTACTTGATGGGGTCGTAGCCGAACAGTCCCAAGTGACCGGGGCCACTACCGGGGCTGATCCCTGGGAATACCGGAATGCTGCTACCCAGCACGCCCTCTTTCGCCAGCTTGTCCAGATTCGGCGTCGCGGCCGTTTCGAGTTCCGTCTTCCCGCCCGGCTGCTGCGGCAGGCCCCCCAGGCCATCGCCCACCAATAGCACAATCTTCGAGTCGTTCTTGGTGTGAAGGCCGCGGAGCAGGTCTTGAGGGTCCATAGTAGACGTCGGGGGTCAGGATTCAGGGGAGAGGGGAGGGCAACATTGCGACCCCGATTTTACCGCGCGATTTGCAGACCGTCAGGGGCCACGGGCGGGCACTTGCCAAGCGGGAAAAGTTCGCGACGATGGACGTCGTAGATTCTCCAGGCTTCTTGTTCCCCGAACCCCACTCATCCCATGCTTAAATACAATCTCGATGGCACGCTTATTGGCACCGGTGGTTTGAAAGCTGCCGACTTGGAGAAACTCGCCAAGCCGCTCACTTCGATTCGCGAAGAGGTGCTGGCCGAAGCCGACCTGTGGGCCGCAGGCGGCGAAGTGCCCGAGGCAAAACAACCCTTGGACGCCGGATTCCATTTGATGCCCAACCGGCTGCTCGACGAGCTCGCCAGCGAAGGCGATTCCAGCGAGCTCGCTCGACTGCAAGCCACGGCCGATCGCATGACCGAGCTGGTCGACAAGGTCGTCGTGCTCGGCATCGGC
Organism: Aeoliella straminimaris; assembly: GCF_024054565.1. GTDB lineage: Bacteria > Planctomycetota > Planctomycetia > Pirellulales > Lacipirellulaceae > Aeoliella > Aeoliella straminimaris. Next base: position 659,817 of record NZ_JAMXLR010000092.1, on the reverse strand, counting down.
GGTTCCTACATGGGCGCTCGGGCGCTGCTCGAAGCTTGCTGCCATCCGTACTACAACCAGGTCGCGCCCACGCTGCGTGACGGTCGCCCTGAAATCTACTTCGAAGGCAACAACGTCGACAACGACGCCACGCAGGGGCTGCTCGACCTGTTGGCTGGCGAGTCGGGCGATTGGGGTATCGTGGTGATCAGCAAGAGCGGTGGCACGCTGGAGACCGCGGCCGCCTTCCGCATCTTCCTCCGCGAACTGGCCCAATCGGTGGGCGAGGAATCGGTGGGCAAGTACGTTGTGCCGGTCACCGGTTCGAGCGGCAAACTGTTCGACCTGGCCACGGCACTCGGCTGCAAGGAACTGTTCCCCGTGCCCGATGGCGTGGGGGGCAGGTTCAGTGTGCTGTCGGCCGTTGGACTGTTGCCGGCGGCGATCATGGGTCTCGACATCGAAGCCCTGCTGCACGGGGCCACCGAGATGAACGAACACTTCGCGAGCCAGCCGTTCGACAAGAACATCGTGCTGCAGTACGTGGCCGCCGCGCACGCCATGGAAACCAAGCACGGCGCCGACATCCGCATCCTGTCGACCTGGGGCAAGCGGCTCGAGGCGGTCGGTCTGTGGTACGACCAACTGCTGGCCGAGAGCATCGGCAAGCAGGAGCAGGGCGCGATGCCGCTGACGATCGTCAACACTCGCGACCTGCACTCCCGCGGCCAGCAGCACCAGGAAGGCAAACGCGACAAGTACATCACGAACCTGATCGTCGAAGAAGGTTCGCGCGAACCGCTGGCCATCGGCGAGAGCGATCACAATCAGGATCAGCTCAACGAACTGGCGAAGAAGACGCTGCCCGAGGTTCTGTCGGCCGCCATCGCCGGCACCAACAAGGCCTACCGCGACGACAACCGCGCGACAGCCGACCTGATGCTGCCGAAGCTCGACGAATACCACCTGGGCCAACTGCTGCAAATGCTGATGCTGGCCACCGTGGTCGAAGGCCGCCTGCTGGACATCAACCCCTACGGCCAACCCGGCGTCGAGGCGTACAAGAAGAACATGAACGCCATCCTCCGCAGCTAGTGGCCAGAATTTCCCCTCCCCCGGGCGATTTCGCGCTCGGGGGCTCCATCTTACCCACCACCTCCACTGCGAAATCGTTTGGGGGAGGGCCAGGGTGGGGGGCTTTTTCCAATTCGGAATCCGGAGTTCGGAGTGCGGAATCTGCCCGGGCGATGCTCCATGCACGCTCTGCCCGCACTCCCAGCTGAATTCAGCCAGCTTGGGTTTTGATAGTTTTGGCGCGCCAATACGGAAAACGATTTTAGGTTCCAAAACCCAAGGCGTTTTGAACCACCCCCCGTTTGGTTTGGCCGAGAAAAACAGGCCTCTCACCATTCGAGGGGGACCAAAACTCCCCGAGTTTTGGGGCGCTAAATGAGCCAAAATGATCAAAACTCCAATAGGGGTCACGATAGTGGCCGTTTGCTCCGCAAACGAGCGCAGAGCACCACCTCAAGCATTGTCCCTCGCTGGGTGTAAAATTCCTACCTCGCCGGACGAAAATTGGGGAAAAACTGGTAGAACGGAATTTATTCCGTTAATTGACTTGCCGGGACGTTATCCAACGGAATAGATCCCGTGCTACGAGGATAGCCGGATTCGCAATAATTGGGACATAGACCTGCCACGAGTGGTAGACTGAGCGTTTTTAGGACCGAGATGCCGGAGCCCCATGCCATGAGACCACCGACCGGAGAGTTGCCCGAAGACTTTGAGTACCTTCGTGACGCTCTGCTGTTGTGCGCGGACCAAGATCTAGGAAACCCGGCCAAACGCGATGATCTGGTGGACAGTTTCAATGGGACTGATATCGGCGTGCTTGCCCTCGCCCATCATGAAATCGTCCGCAAGGAGGATTTGGCCGCAATATCCCAATGGTACTATGAGTCCCCACTCCCCAACCGCAGCGGGAGCTTTGCCGGAGCCTGCTTCCGACTGCTCCTGGTGATGGACTATCTCTACGAACAATCAAAAGAGCCCTTCAGTAGCCAACGCCTACAACTACTCTCCCGAAACCGCAAACCCAATTGGGACCACCTGCCTGAAAAGCTGGCCTTTCTCAAAGACCCAGCAATCAAGTACGGCAAGTACCAGTTCGATGACGAGCGATATGACTTCGTCGAGTCGATGACGGCCGAACAGCGGGAGGAACTCGTGGCCGTCCGTGCTGCGCTTGGCAAAGAGGAGAGCCTTTACAAGCTGTTAGACGATTGGTTCGACGAGTATTCGATCACGGACCATGAAGAAGCAGCGCTGATCTATTTCATGTTCGGCGTACTGGATGCGGCTGATCTTTGAGGACATGTACGAGCATCCACCGTCTGGAGACGGTTTCTACGTTTACTTGCAGTTCCCAAGATCCACCCTCCTCCAGCGAAACACTTCCACACGCAGCGGCAAACTCACACGACCACGGGCCTCACGGCCCCCGCTCGCTGGACTTTCACTCAACACAGTGCCATGAAACAATCCGGCCAATGCCCCAAGTGCAGCTCGACCAACATCATCCACGATGCCAAAGCGATTGACTATTACGACTACGGCGTGCAAGAGACCATGCGTGTGGGCGTCGATCGCAATCCAAGTGCGTGGATCTTCAAAGGGCAGGAGAACAGCACCGTGTCGGCTTGGGTTTGTGGCGATTGCGGATTCGTGGAGTTCTACGCGGACGAGCCCACCAAACTGCTAGACGCGGCCGATGAGGCGGAGCAGAAATAATTCTGCCGCTTGTTCACTCGCTTCACTCTGTTGAAACGGTCGTTGGGGCAGGTTCTATTGGTGCGTAGTCACCGTTCCACCTACACCTCATTGGGTCGTTTCGCAGCATCATGGATCGCCAACACTTGAGCCTTCGTTGCCTTAAGGTCTTTGTACTCTCGCTCTTCGCCATGGCCGTGGTAACGTGCGCTGCGGCTCAACCTCGCGACGCAGAACTGGAACTCGATTCGCAAGACTTGTTCATCGGCGGGGAAGGGGGGTACCACACCTATCGCATTCCGGCGATGGTTCGAACACCCGACGGGGTGCTGCACGCCTTCGCCGAAGGCCGCAAGAAATCGCACAGCGACCGGGGCGATATCGACATTGTCGTGCGGCGCAGCACCAACGGCGGCGTCAGTTGGTCGCCCAAGGAAGTGCTGCTGGACGATGGCGCGAACACGATGGGGCAGCCCACGCCGATACTCGATCGCCGCACCGGCACGCTGCATCTGCTGTTCTGCCGGAACAACCGCGAGATGTTCGCGACGCATTTCGACCGCGAGACCGGCCTGTTGGCCGAGCCCATCGATATCACATCGGTAGCCAAGTCGCTCGACGTGCCATTCAAGATCACACGCATGGGCGCCGGCCCCACCGCCGGACTGCAGACGGCCAGCGGGCGACTGCTCGCGCCGGTGTGGGTGAACGGGACCATTGGCGTGGCAAACGAGTACGGAGCAGGAGTGGTGTTTAGCGACGATCGAGGCACCACCTGGCAGGTGGGCGGCGCCCCCCACGTGCCCCCGGCCATCGCCGGCATCAACGAAAGCACCGTCGCACCGCTTCCCAAAGGCGACTTGTATATGACGCAGCGGACCAACGGAGGCGAGCCCCATCGCGCGATGAGCATCAGCCGCGACGATGGGGCCACGTGGACCGACTCGCAACTGGTGCCCGATATCGACAGCGACATGACACCCATCAAGGCGGGACTCGCTGCCATCGAGGCCAAAGGCGACTGCGACCTGAACGGTCTGGTGCTCGCCGCCCCCGAAGGACCGGGACGAAAGAACCTGGCACTGTGGTACAGCCCCGACGGCGTCAAATGGAAGCGCCTCACGTCGATCAACAACACGCATGCGGGCTACTCGGAGCTTGCTCAACTGCCTAGTGGAGTCGTAGGTCTTTTGTACGAACAGGGCGACAAGAACTATCACCAGCGGCTGACCTTCACGCGACTGGCCATCAACTCCAAGTCCATCACAAGTTCTCAGCCGCAGCATTAGCCGGCATCGGACCGTTGCTATGCTGGCCAGAGCGTGGATGAACTCATCGCCACGGGCTGCGTGGTGATCGGTCGATGTTCGTGGAACCGCAACCACCCTCTGGCAACAGCAGCTACGGCCACCGGGAGCATCCGCGCCACTCTTCGGTTACACTATGCGGCATGTTCTCCGAATTATTTCAAACGTTCCTGCGTTGCTGGCGTCCCCTCGTGGTGGCGGACATTGTGTTCAAGCTGGCAGCCACAATCGTGATCGCGCCCATCGTGGCCCTGGCGTTTCGCGCATTCGTCGAAGCCTCGGGCCGGACCGTGCTGGCCGATGAAGACATTCTGAATTTCGTCGCCAGCCCCATCGGCGCGTTGTGCCTGCTGTGTGTGGGTGGCCTGGTGCTCGCAACCGTGGTGCTCGAGCAGGCCGTGCTGCTGCGCATCCTGTGGACGGATGCGGCGGGACGCCGGCCGCACGTCATCTCGGCTATCTCTGGCGCAGCTTCCGACACGTGGACCACCGTGAAGCTCGGCGCGCTGCTGGTAGCCTCGGCCGTGGTGCTCGCGCTGCCGTACGTGGTGGCGTTGGGGCTGGTGTACTGGTGGCTGTTAACCGGGCACGACATCAACTTCTATCTGGCCGAAAAGCCCACCGCGTTCTGGGTGGCGGTCGCGCTGGGTGGCGTGATCGCGGTGGCGGCGGCGGTAATGCTCTGCTGGTGGTTTGCGGCGCGGGTGATGAGCATCCCGCTACTAGTGGTGCGGCGACTCGGCGTCCGCGAGTCGATTGCCGAAAGCCGAAAGCTCACCACCGGCAAGCAGTGGCAAATCGGCCGCTGGTTGCTCGGCTGGCTGGCGGTGGTGGTGCTCGCCCCGGCTGCGTTGTTCGCTATCTACCTCGCCGTGGGAAACTGGCTAGCGGGGCAGTTCGAATCGCTTGCGGCCCTGGCCGTGGTGGTAGGCGTGTTGACGATGGTGCACCTAGCTCTGTCATTTGTGGTACACCTGATCACCGTGATTGGATTCGCCCTGATCGTGTGGAAGCTATGGCGGCATTTGGACGAATCGTCGACCGAGGTGATTGGCGAGACGCCGCCCGAGGAGGAATCGACCAACGCAGCCTGGCTGGTGTGGAATCGCTGGCGTTTTGGCGCTGTGGCTATCGTGGCCATCGGCATCGCCGGTCTGATTGGCGCCGCGTCGCTGGCCGGACTCAAACTGACCGACGACGTCCAGATCATCGCCCATCGCGGCGGCGGCGCACACGGTCCAGAGAATTCGCTGGCCGCCATTCGCCAGGCAATTCTCGATCGCACGCAGTGGGTGGAGATCGACGTACAAGAAACCAGCGACGACCGGCTGGCCGTGGTGCACGACCGCGATCTGAAACGCCTTGCCGGCTCGGCGCTCGAAGTGCACAGTTCGACGCTCGAGCAGCTCGAGCAACTCGACATCGGCAATCGCTTCTCGCCCGACTTCAAGGGCGAGCAGGTCACCACGCTCGACGCGGTGCTCGAGCTGTGCCAGGGCAGGGTAGGGGTCGTCATCGAGCTGAAGCAGTACGGATTCGACAAGCAACTCGAACAGCGAGTGGTCGACCTGGTCGAACAGTACGACCTGGCCGACGACGTGATGATCATTTCGCTCGACTCGAAGATGATCGCCAAGATCCGCCAGCTTCGCCCTCAGTGGCGAGTCGGTTTACTGACGGCCGTGAAGCTGGGCGATCTGACGCGAGTCGACGCCAATCTGCTGGCGGTGCGCAAGGACCTGGCCACGCCATCGTTCATCGCCCGAGCGCACTTTCGCGATCGCGAAGTAGCCGCTTGGACCTTGAACAGTCGCGAGTCGCTCGAACGGATGATCAGCCGCGGCGTCGACTACGTGATCACCGACGACGTCCCGCTGGCCGAACAAGTGCTGCTCGAGCGGCGAGAGTTGTCGCTGCCCGAACGCTGGCTCAGGGCACTGGCAGCCAGCTGGTGAGGCGATTTGGCAATTTACTCCGTTGCTGTTTCACGACTGAACATCACCGCCGTGTAGGGGGGAAGCACAATCTCGGCGCTGGCGGACATGCCGTCCCAGGGCTCGTCGTCGGTCACCACATCGCCAATCGGGGCGTCGCCGAACTCGTCGCTGTAGATCTTCGCGTCGCTCGAGAAGCGGCACTTCCACTCGCCCGGCGTGGGAAAACCGATGCGATAGGCGTGGTGGTTGATGTTGGCAAAGTTGAGCACCACCATCACATCGCGCTGCGGATCGTCGTTCCGCCACCGCCGGAAAGCGATCACCTTGTCGCTATCGTTCAAGTGGCTCACATGCACGTACTGTCCGGTAAGCCCATGCGAGTTGCCATCGCGGTCGAGTCGCAATCGAATCAGATCGTGATACAGGCGGACAATGCCGCTAAACTCCTCGGCCTGATCCCAGTCGATCGGATTGCTATCGTCGAACCAGCCGTAACGCAGGAACTCCTGCCCCTGGAATAACATCGGCACGCCCGGCGCGGTAAACACCAGCGTGGCGGCCAGCACCGAGCGTTTCTGAGCGAACAGCCCCGTTGGGTCGTTGGGATCGATCTCCGACACCACCCGCTGCTTGCCGTTGGCGACCTCGTCGTGCGATTCGCTGTAGATGACTCGTTCGAACACGTCGATGTTGTAGCGATGGCACACGGCGTCGCGGACCGCTTGCATCGAACGATCGCTGTCATTGGCCGCCTGCACCGCGGCGCGGACCGGGTGCACAAAGCCGGCGTCCCACTGCGTGTTGAATCCCGCGCCGCCAAAATCGACCGGCTTGGTCAGCCACTCGTTGTTCTGCAGGTCTTCGGCGATGGTAATGGCGCCAGGAAAGCGGTCGGCGATACTGCGGTTCACCCACTGGGCAAGCGACCAGCCTTCGGGAATCGACGACTGCTCGGTGCCGTCGACCGAGCGAATGAACAGCGTCATGTCGTATCGCAGCCCATCCATGTGATAGTCTTCCATCCACATCATGGCGTTGTCGTGGATGTAGCTGCGAACCTCGCCGCGGCCGTAGTCGGGTCGCGTGTCGCCCCATGGGGTGCTGCACCGCCAGTCGTTGTAAAAGTAAATGCCACCCTTGCCATTTTCGTTCCAGCCGTCGAACTGCCAGATGTCGAGGTCGCTGGGGCCGAAGTGGTTGTAGACAACGTCCAGGATCACACCGATGCCATGCTGGTGGGCGAGCCGCACCAATTGCTTGAGCGCCTTGGGTCCGCCGTAGGCCGACTCCACCGCATAAATATGCGCCGGGTTATACCCCCACGAGTAGTCGCCCGCGAACTCGGCGAGCGGCATCAACTGGATGGCGTTCACGCCCAGGCGCTTGAGGTAGGTGAGCTTCTTGGCCGCTTCGGCGAAGGTGCCGGGACCGCTCTCGTCAGTGGCGTTGAACGTGCCGACGTGCATCTCGTAGATCACCAGCTCGTTCAGCGGTGCTAGCTGAAAGTCGTCCCCTTGCCAATCGAACGATGGATCGTGCACCATGGCGTTGCCCACCGAGTTGGTTACCTCGCGGGCATACGGATCAATGCGCCTGAATGACTCATCGCCGTTATGAATCAAGTACAGGTACTCCGCGCCGTACTCCACGCCCGGCACGTCGACGTACCAATGGCCATTGCCTTCGGGCTGCATGGGCGTGGCAGTTTCGTCCCAGTCGTTGAAGGTGCCGATCAGGTAAAGCTCTTCGGCGTGCGGCGCCCATACACGAAACGCGGCGCCCTTCTCGTGCTTAATGCACCCCATGCCGTGGTGGTGCTTTTCCAGCGTGAGCGAAGTAAACAGATTGGTCTGCGAAGTGGGGGCTGCGGTCATCTAGGGAATTCCGGGGGTGACGTTCGTCTGCACCAGTATTAACAGCAGTGGCACAGAGCCGACCCGCTATAAGCAAGCGGCGTGCCGATAGCTCTGCCATTGGATAGGATCGCAAATCCATCGGCATTTATAGGGTCTAGCAACTTGGGTAAACTCCCTCTCACTAGCCGACCAGAACGCCGGGCGAGCAACCCGATTGAACAACGATCAACTCAGCATCCCCAGTTTCGGTGAATTGTCTTGATTCCCTGTCGCGCCCAAACGTCCACCTGCAGCGACCAAGCGGGAAAAAAACCGGAATGAGTTCTGGAAAGGCAAGCATCCTCTTAAGTCATTTATTGGCATGCACTTAGGATAAAAGAATCAATCTTGACTGGCCCGCCTGACCCGATATAATCCGCTCACACCTGGCAAACCAGGCAACCTCGGCGAAAGCGGCGGATGTTGTTGTTTGCAGAGACGTGTAGAATTGTGCAAATCATGAAACATTTGCACTTTGCGGCAGACAGGAGCTAAGGGGGCTTTGTCGCTGCGGCAGAATACAGGAACGAAAACCGACCGCGATTGTTGTTGCCCCGCATGAGGCTAGCAATGTACGGTGGAGTCGTTCCGCTCACATGACTAAGGAGAGAGGTGGTTGAGCGTATGAAAACCGTGTTCACAACCGGCGAAGCCGCGAAGATATGCAAAGTTAGCCAGCAGACTATCATTCGCTGCTTCGATTCGGGACAGCTCAAGGGCTTCCGCGTACCGGGTAGCCGCTTCCGCCGCATCCCGCGGGACCAACTGTACGCCTTCATGCGGGACAACGGCATTCCCACCGATGCCCTGGATAGCGGTAAGCGGAAGATTCTGATTGTCGACGACGACGAAGATCTGGTAGACCTGCTGGTCGACCACTTCGAGCGTGACGGCCGCTTCGACGTTCGCAGCGTCAACAACGGCTTTGGTGCTGGCATGCTGATCAAGGAATTCGGCCCCGACCTGGTGGTGCTCGACGTCATGCTGCCGGACATCAACGGCATGGAAGTCTGCCAACTGGTCCGCAGTGACAAGTCGATGGACGAGGTGAAGATTATCTGCATCTCCGGAATGGTGGAGCAGGATCGCATTCAGCAACTCCGCGACGCCGGCGCCAACGACTTCATGAAGAAGCCGTTCGACATCGACGCCCTGTCGGCACGCGTGTGCCAACTGCTGGAACTCGAAACCGCAGCCAGCTAGCAGCAGGTCTTGCGGGCCGCGTGGCGGTCCGGCTGTTGTTGCTCGATGAGTCCACCGCTGGTGGCCGTTAGACCTGAGTAGACTTGAGCCATGTTGTGGTTGCCCGCTCTTTGTTCGTCTACGGGCACCCTGCCCGTCGCCGTGGCGGATGCTTCGGCCGTGGCGTTGGAGAGTGCGCTGTTGGAACCGGACGGCGCCGTCGACATTCTTTCGTCGGCGCTGTTGATCGATCCATGGCTGGTGCGGTGGGCGAACTGCTGCCCCACGACGCATGCTTCGACCGTGGCCGAACTGGCCGCTCACGTGTCCCAACGGCTCTCGAGTCGCCTGGCCAGTGCTGCTGCGCATCCGCTGGCGTACACCCAAGTGGACGACCTGGCCGCTGGCGACTTCGCCGCGCAGGCCGCGGGGCTGCTGGCTGGCGCAACACAGTCTTTGCCGCACGGCGAGGCTGCGGTGCACTCGCCGCACTTCTTTCGCGCCGTGACTCAGGCCCCCAGCCAATCGATGGGGGCTTCCATCGACTACCTCCGCGTGGCGGCCGGCATCGGCTGGCGGCTGCCTCGGTTGGTACAGCGTCTGGCGTGGTACGAGCAGCTCGAGAGCGACTTCGACACCGCACTCGAGCAGGCGAAGCTCGACGCCATGAAGGAACTAGCCTATGGTGCCAGTCACGAGGTCAATAATCCGCTGGCCAATATCTCCGGCCGCGCCCAGGCACTGCTACGCGACGAGACCGACTCGAAGCGGCGGCGAATGCTCGCCTCGATCGACGCCCAAGCCCTGCGGGCGCACGAGATGATCTCCGACCTGATGCTGTTCGCCCGCCCTCCGGCTCTCGAGCTGGAACCAACCGAATTGGCCAAGCTGGTCGACCAGGTCGTCAGCGAGTTGGCCAGCCAAGCCGCCGATCGCGCCATCGACCTGGTGATCGAACCCGCCTGCGAATCGCCGATCGCGTCGATCGACCCCACGCAGATTCTGGTCGCTATCCAAGCGCTGGTGCAGAACTCCATGGACGCCATCGGGCACGGCGGTCGGGTGAGCGTGTCGCTCGCTCGTGAAGCCCATCAAGTGGTGCTTCGAGTTGCCGACACCGGACCGGGCATTGCCGACGAGGTCCGGCAGCACATGTTCGAGCCCTTCTACAGCGGTCGCGAAGCGGGCCGCGGGCTGGGCTTTGGCCTTTCGAAGTGCTGGCGGATCGTCACGCTGCATGGCGGCACCGTGAAACTCGAAAGCACGAGTCCCGCTGGCAGTCTATTCGCCGCGCGGCTGCCCCTGGTGATCGAGGAGAGCTGAGCGTGCGTTGGCTTTGGCAACATGGTATTCGGTGGGCGACTTCGCGCGTCGTGGACGAAGCCAAGCGTGCCGCGACCAACGAGTTTCTGGGCGACCAGGAAGAGCCCGACGAGCAGGCAGAGGACGCACCAAACCCAGTGGCATTTCTGTGTCAGACCAAGTTTCTGTTCGACGCCGTGGCCGACGAACTTGCCAGCAAACGCCACTTCGAGGCGAATCACCTGGTTGTCTGTACCGGCAAGCTGACCGGACGGCCCGTGGTGATTGTGCGGTCACAAGCGAGCTCGCCGGACGTGCCGCACCTGGTAGCCGCCACCGTGGACGGGCATCATCCTCGCTTTGCCCTCACGCTGTCCGAAGCCACCGCGCTGAACCGGGATATTGCACCCGCCACCGTGGTGATGGCCACCCGCGTGATGGACGGGCAGGGGCACACCTTGCGGATCGACGGCCAGTCGCCCACCGGCAGCGGTTTGATCCGCGGCAGCATCCTGCACTCCGGCGTCACCCGCGGCGGCGAACTGACCGATCCCGAACACGCACCGCAATGCGAAGACACGTGGAGCCTGCCACTTGCCAGGGCATGTGGTACCACTGGCCTGCCGCTAATGGTAGCCGCCGTGGTCCTGCAGCCACCCACCGAACTACAATCCAAAGAAACCGCCGCGCTCAAGCACCAGCAATCGCTGGCCGGAAAGACCGGCGTACTGGCGGGCATGCTATTCAAAAAACGCAGCGGGCTGCGCGACCTGTGGAATGAAAATCAAGCCCGCTGGGACGCCGCGGTCCGCGTGGGCGAGCTGGCCAAGCGCCTGGTACAGGCGTCCGGCTAATACGACCAACGCCGGGGCGGTGGGTTCAGGCCGAGAACCACTAGCAGCAATTGTCGGCCAGCAAAGAGAATCCGTATTCATTCGTATTCATTCACCACCGATTTCCAGCCACTTTCATCGAGGTCGCGGCCTGGTGCCGTTGCGGGTAAACTAAACACTTCCTTCAGTTCCCCTATCGTTCGAGCAAGTTCACATGGGCAAGACCGGCGAAGCCATCTCGCACTTCAATTCCACCGTCCGCACGATCATTATGGCCGTGGTGGTGGGTTTACTTGGGCTTGGTGGTTTTCAGGCGTACCAGGCCTACGACGCGCCGCGGCGGGCGCTGGCGGATCGGGAGCGCGAGCTCGAGTCAGTGATTTCCGACCTCAACGAAACCAAGGCCACCGTTGTCCAGCAGGACAAGACGATTACCGGGCTCCAAGACGACGTCGCCGAACGCGATGTGAAGATCGACGAGCTCGCTGAGAATCTCGACCGTGTGGAAACAGCCGTCCGTCTGCTGAAACTCCGTCGCCGCCTGGCCAAGATCGATGTGCTCGACCAGACGACCGACGAGGCAGGGGCCGTGACCACCAAGGTTCGCTTCACCGAGGTGGCCGACGATGGCAAGCCGGTGGGCGAACCGGCGGAGTTCGACATCGAAGGCGACCGCATCTACGTCGAGTACCTGGTGGTAAAATTCGACGACCAGTACATCGAAGACGCCGACCTCGAGCGCGGTACAGCCATCTGCCTGTTCGAACGCATCTTTGGCGAGAAGCAGGAGCCGGACGAAGGGTTCGTGATCGACGAAGTCGGCTCGCGGCCCAACTCCTACGCCCGAGGTTCGGTCACGAGCGAATTCGAACAAAAGATCTGGGACGACTTCTGGACCATCGCCAACGACCGCGAAAAAGCGGCCGAACTAGGCATCCGCGCCACCCACGCCCAGGCGCCCTCGATCCGCATGGAGGAGGGGGCAACCTACGAACTCGACCTGCGGGCAACGGGCGAGTTTAGTTTGCAGCGGGTAGAGTAGGTATAGCTGTTGCGACCCATTACCCGCCACGAGGGTTCAAACTTATGCCATTTTGGAAACGCAAACCGAAGGAACCTGGACCGCCATTACATGGGCCTGATTTTTCCGATGTGGATAGTCGAGAAAAGGCGATTCAATTAGTCGAAGAGGGGGTGCTCGAGCCTCTCTACCTCATGCCTCAAGAGTTTGGTGGTCCTGACGATCCACGCAATGTTGTATACGTTCCAGTTGGCATTGCAGAGGTAAAGCGCGACACGGACCTCAATATTATCGCGCCTTTGGTTGAGTCCGGCGACATTGAAAATTATGCCGCGACTCCTGAATACAGAGGACGCAGTTTCGTCCCCATGGCCGTGAAGATCGAGGCTTCTGGGGCAAAGAAGTTGGCCAGTGAGATCTGCATTTGGGGCGAGGCCCTGGATCGCGAGACTGCAACGTAGGGCGAGAGCTTCTATCGCACAAGCTCACTTGATCGTCTCCAATACCTCTTGTGCTGCGCACACGGACAACCGGCCGTGGAGAACTTGCCAAGTGGCCCGATCAACTCCGGCCGGCTGTCCGTGCTACCCGATTCGATGATGGGCAACACAACATCGCGCTAGACTTACCAGACGGGGTAGTACGCTGAGTACGCGGGAGCATAACCGTAGCGCACGCGAGTCACCGCGCGGCGGGGGCGATAGCGGGTGGTGTAGTACGTCGTGGGAACCACAGCCGGACCATACACGGGCGCGGTCGGAGCGTAGTACGTGGTCGCCGGCATGACCGGGCGATACACAACGGTCGGTTGATACACCGGTGCGTAGGATGCTTCACAACCACATTGGGCATTGGCCTGGCTCCCCGATAGCCAGAAAGCACCCGTCAGAACAGCGATCAGTGCAATAATCTTCATCGGACTTCACTCCCTACCACTTGGAAATGATGCGTCGAAACCCTCGGCGCTGTCCCCCTCAGTATGGGGTTGTCCCGAGCCGACCGCAACTAGCTAACTAGGGCAATTAATCCAGACAACGCTGACAGAGAGGTCGTGGTTGTGGCCGGTAAAACCAGTCCAATAGGGCCAACGAATCGTCTATATTGGTGATTGGTAGTTCGCACCTGGGTCCTACTCGGTAAAGATAAGACAATGCTCCCAACACTCCGCACGCTCTCGCTCGTTTCGGCTTTGATCCTGGCAACCGCCCCGGCAGGCGCCCAAGCTCCTGTCACCGAAGAGTTCGACCTCGCGGGTTGGAAACTCATCTGGCACGATGAGTTCAACGGCGACGAGCTCCACTCGTCAAAATGGTCGCGGTGCAAACGGGGTACGGCGGACTGGATGAACACCATGTCGGACGACCCACGACTGCTCGAGCTGAAGGACGGCATCCTGCACCTTCGTGGCATCGAGAACGACAAGCCCCAGGAAGACTCCGCGCCCTACCTGACCGCGGGCGTCACCAGTGAGAAGAAATTTTCGTTTCGCTACGGCAAGGTACAGATTCGCGCCCGGTTCAAGTCGGCCCAAGGTGCCTGGCCCGCCCTCTGGATGCTGGGCGACAACGGTGGCTGGCCGGCTGGTGGCGAGATCGACCTGATGGAGCATTTGAACTTCGACTCGATCGTCTACCAGACCGTACACTCGAAATACACCCACACCCCCGGCGTGAAAGACGAACCGAAGCACGGCTCCACCGCCAAGATCGAGCGTGACGACTGGAACACCTATGGCTGCGAGTGGGACGCCGACAAGATCGTGATGACCGTCAACGGCAAGCCGTCGCACACCTATCCGCGCGTCGAGAAGCTGGGCGACGAGCAGTGGCCGTTCAAGCAGAAGTTCTACTTCATCCTGTCGATGCAAATCGGCGGCGGCTGGGTGAACCAAACCGGCGCGACGGATCCGGCCGACTATCCGGCGGGGATGGAGGTGGATTGGATTCGGGTTTATAAGCGGGCTGACTGATTTAGGCGGAGCCCGATTCGCGGCCTGAAACGACTTCGAATCGCTGACATTTACAGGTTTACAGCTGCAAGGCCTGTTGCCACCAGTGGATTCAGCCATCTTTTCGCGTTGGACGAGGCAATGAAGGGTGAACCTGTCGGCGGCCACCACGTGGTCGCTTGTCGCAACAAACTCCGGAACCGTTAAAGTCAACCCAATTTAACAGCCGAAGAAACACATGTTACCGCGCATCGAATTGGGATGAGGAAGTTATGCATGCATCGAGGGCGTTCGTATGCGAATCTGGAGTCGCTTGGCGATACTGCTAGCAGCAGTCACCGTTGGAGTGACCGCTCATAGCCAAGATCCACTCCGCTGGCCGGATGAGATCTCCCTGGCCGTTAATGACCTGGAGCTCGCCGATTCCGCGCCCCACCCAGCCAGTGACGATACCGACTCTGCGGGCGATCTCCGGTTGATGGAGCTCGAAACCTCTCTCTACCAGTTGCAGTCGGAGGTCGAAGATCTCGGCGATAGCATTACGCTCACCACTCGCGACAAAGACTGGAAGGTGACTGCCTTCGGGGCCCTGGCTGGGGAGATCATCTACGCCGAACAACGAGCGGTGATTCCCTCCGCCGTCTTGTTTCTTACGCCCTCTGGGGGTCGAAACACTCCGACGATCGACGTCCACGGCAAACAAAGCAGCCTCGGCTTGGAGCTACAGGGACCGGAAATCTGTGGTATGCAGTCGGGGGGATTCGTGCTCACTTACTTCTACGGAGAGAGCCTGCTGGAAGACCAGCAAGGCCTGTTTATTCCTCGCGGCTACGCGGAGTTGAAGAACGAGGACTGGCGGTTCGCGGCCGGCGCCCTGGGAGACATCATCAATCCCCGCATCCCGGGAAGCCTCGACTTCGTCACGGGACAAGGGGGCGGAAACCTGGGAGCCTTTCGCGGGCAGTTTCGTGCCGAACGCTACTATCACTTCGATGAAAACGCTCAGCTGACAGTTCAAACCGGATTGGGAAACCCACTCACCACCTCGTTTGTGGGCGATATTCGAACCCTGGTCGAAGACAATGGATGGCCCAACCTCGAAAGCCGCATCATGCTAGGTTTGGGACCACTCACCCAGCGGGGGCCGCTTAAGATGAGGCCGTTTGAGATCGCCATGTCGGGACTTGTGGGACAGATTCGTCGGACTGGCGCGGAGCTGACGATATTTGACGTGTGGGCCATTGGTGCCGACGCGAGAATCGAGTTGTCCGAGTGGTGCGGTGTCAAAGCGGAGGCGTTTCATGGTCAGGCACTCGGCAACTACAACGCGGCGGTCTTGCAGATCTTCAACCCCGTCACTTTGGAGGCGGTGCCCACGACGGGCGGCTGGTGCGAACTCTACGTCAACTGGACCGACTCGCTGCATTCTCACCTGGGATTCGGAATAGACGATCCCCGCAATGCGTCACTCAGCCCCGGAATGAGGTCGCGCAATCAATTCTCCTTCGTCAATCTAATCTGGGATGCGACGAAGAGTCTCGACATCGGTGTGGAATTGGGACGATACGAGACAGATTACATGCCCGGCGCGATGATCGGCCCGCTTCCGGTTCTGGACAACGAGGCCCTCGTCTACCGTACTCGTGTGCGGCTCAAATTCTGACGCTCAGCGTGCAAAAATTCGCGTCGGCCGACGCAGCACCCAAGCAGAAGGCCCCGCGCCTAGCCTTAGCAGCCGCCGTGGTCGAGTTACGTATCCCCCTCCAGTAAATCTTCCCCATACCCCGGCGGGAAGGGATTCTCAAACGTCCCCTCGGCCGTCGGTGGGGCATGGGGCGTGCGTTTGCTGGTCTTCGGTTTGAGCTTTGGGGACTCGATGGCGCGGAGTTCGGCTTCCAAGTTCGCCACTTCGTCATCGGCGAACTGCTGCACCCAGTAGTCGACGCTGCCGCCAGGTTTTGGCTTGGCTTGGTGGTTCTGCCCCGACCGGCGGGCATGGCGGGCGCCGAGTTCGCGGTACCAGACGTCGCTGTCGACGTACTTTGCCCCTCGCGAGCGGGCAGCCCTTTGGACGCGGTGGTCGCCTGAAACAACCACCAAGCCCCGCGGCGCGCGATGGCGTTCGATGATCTCCTCCAGCAGCGCGTCGGCGTCGGCATACTCGCGAGCGTAGCGGACCGTCAGATGATCGTGATGCACCGTTTTGGGTAGGCCCGGCGGCGCGCCGGCGGCGTCGAACACGATGGTTGTCTCGCGCCGTTCGCCGGCGGACAGGGCGGAGGCCAGATAGGCTAACAACGCGTCGCGCGAACCCTGCAGCGTACCGGCCGTCTTGCCGGAGCCAAACAGATAAGTCACGTGCAGCAGGTTGTAGCCATCGATCAACAGTCGCATTGGTGCATTGTAGCACGCAGCGACGATCGAGTTTACGCCACGTCCGCGACCGCTTCGCACGGCTGCTCGACGTTGTCCTGTTCAGCCAGATCGACGTCTTGCGACACCACTGGCCGCTTGGCGGCAATGGCAGCGGCCACGGCCGCCACGGCCAACAGACTTACGAACAGCCAGATAGCCGGGGCGTAGCTGCCGGTCAGGTCCATCGTTGCGCCCATGATGAACGGGCCAATGCTGCAGGACGCCACCGTGGCGGTCCAGACCGAACTGCGGATGCTGCCCAGGTGGCGGCGGCCAAAGAATCGTGGCCACAGCGTGTTGCCGGTGACGGCCATCATGCCTTGGCCCCAGCCGAGCATGGCCGCTCCGATCTGGGCCATCAGCATCGAATCGACGTTGCCCATAAACGTGATACCACCGGCCAGAGCGGCCATGGCCGCAGCCAGCAACCACCGCAGCGGCAGTCGATCGGCCAACAGGCCACCGTTCACCTGCATCATGGCCATGGCGATAGCCATCACAGGGAAAATGGAAGCCGCCTGCGTGGCAGTCATGCCGTGCCGCTCGAAGATGGTCACCAGGTTGAAGATCACGGCCGTACAAATCATGCCCATCAGCGCCGTGCAGATGCTGGCGATCCAATAGGCGGGCGTTCGCATGGCTTCGCGAAGCGTAAAGCTCGGCGCCGGAGCAAGGCCCATTGCGGCCAGCTGCGCGCTGGACGCTTCGGTGGTTTCGTCATCGTCCACCGCAGGACTATTGCGATAGAACAGCAACAAAGCCGGCAGCAGCACTGCGATCGTACCGAGCCCGATCGCCGTGTAAGCGGTCCGCCAGCCAACCGAGTGAATCAAGTACAGATAGGCCATCGGCATGACCGCAATGGCCCCCGACATGCCGACACCGGCAATGCCCGAAGCGAGCCCCAGCCGACGATTGAACCACATGCCGAGCGTATTGCCAGCGGCCATCGACAGGCCACCCTGGCCAAACGTGCGAAGCATCAGAAAACCGATCGTAATCGCCAACAGGCTCGTGGCGCTGGCGACCACCATGCAGGCAACGCCCACCATGGTGACCAATGCGATGGAAACCAGCCGCAACCCATGCCGATCCATCCGCCGCCCAATGGTCATCAGCGGCACCGCGGCCAGCAAGCTGGCTACCAGGTACGCAGTGGCCAACTGCGTCTCGCTGAGCCCCAGCGACTGGCGAATCTGCTCTTTGAACACCGAGACGCCGAACGTCTGCCCGGGACTGGTACCGATCTGCATCATCATCGCCAGAGGCAGCATTACCCAGGCGTAGCGGGGGTCGTTGTTCTCGTAGGTTGCGTCAGCGCGCAACGCGGCAGCTGTCGACATCGAAAAACTCTTGTGGCCAGCAAGGCCGGTGGGGGGACAGGGGGCGGGTGGGGCGGGGCCTGTTGGGCGTATTGTACGCCAATGGCCCGAGAAGGTGCAGACCGGTTAGCCGCTAGCAGATGGGCCTCAATTGGCTGCTACGCCGAAAATTCGCGGTGGAAATACCGCAGAATCTGCCCGTCGACGTCGAATAGGTGCGCCAACAGGGCCGAGCGAATCCACATGCCGTTGCGGGCCTGGCGGAAGTACATCGCCCGCGGGTCGTTGTCGATCTCTTGAGGGATCTCGCCGAAGTGTTGATCGCGAGGGAAAGGATGCAGGATCGGGGCGTACGGTTTCATCCGCGACACCAGATCCATGTCGAGGCAGTACCGCGAGAAATCGAGCGCGGCGTATCGCTCGGCGTCGTCGCCTGTGTCGTGCTCGCGCTGGATGCGGGTCATGTACAGGGCGTCGAGCGCTTCGATGACCGGCCGGCCGTCCAACTGTTGCTCGAACGAGTCGAACTCGTAGAACCGCACGTTCTTGGCCGCCAGGGCTTGCCGCAAATCGTCTCGCATGACGAGCGTCGGGTGATTCGGGGCGATGAACACCAGCCGCACATCGGGGTAATTCGACAGCAACAGCGCCAACGAGCGAACCGTGCGGCCGCGGCCAATGTCGCCACAGAAGGCGTAAGTCTTGCCGGCGAGCCCTTTGCTCAGGTTCTCGCATCCCGGCAATCGGCGAAGGTCATCGAAGCGGGAGTTGTGCTCCGAGTCGTTCGGTCCGGAGAAATTGAAGGTCCGCTGCAGCGTGTAAATGTCCAACAGCGCCTGCGTGGGGTGCTGATCGGCGCCCGAACCTGCGTTGACGATCGGCACGCTGCGATTGCCCGAGCGCTCCAGGTCGTTCATCAGGTACGCACAACTCTCGGCCAGCCGAGCGATGGGCGACCGCATGATGATCAGGTCGAAGTAGCTGCTGAACATGCGGATCGAATCGAACCGCGTTTCGCCCTTGGTTTCGCTGGAAGTTTGCGGATCGCGGACCTCGTTGCAGGTGATGCCAAGAATCTGGCAGGCCGCCATAAACGACAGGAAGGTGCGCGTCGAGGGCTGCGTGAAGTACAGCATCGCCCGTTTGTGGTGCAGCAGGTTGATCAGAAAATCCTGGCCGCTGCGATGCTTCGAGAGCTTGCGAATGGCGTCGGCCACACCGGCCAGTTCCTCGAGCAGGTCGACCGAAAACTGCCCCGAAAAAATCACGTGCCGCAGGCGGCCGGAGCGTTCGAGCTCGGGTGTCTTGGCCTTGGTCGGCCGATTGAGTCGACCCTCGTAAAATAGGAGATCGCGGTCGTCTTGAGTCTGGGCGGGAGTCGATTCGCTGTTGGCGGGCGACATGATGGCGGTCATCGCGCGGGCCTTGGAAGGGTGTGTGGGCTGCACTCCGCAAGTTATCGCACACGGCGTGGGGGAGAGTCAACCGGTTGTGTCGAAAGACGAAGTGCCCAATGACCAAAGGTCGCTAACCTTGGTCATTGGACACTTTGTCGTTCGTCGTTTGCCAAGCTAATCCGCCACGCGCCACCGTGCTTGGAACAGCCACACGATGATGGCCAACAGCGTGGCGTTGTAGAGCAGTGTAACGATGAGGTAGCCGAAGAAGATGTCCAGGTCGCTGCTGTCGCGGCCCGTGTCGGCATCGCTGCGAACATCGGTGTCGAACTCCAGCGGCAAGGCGAAGGTCGCCGCAAAGGGGCTGGTGACGCTCGCCATGCGGGTGACGGCCGCCCCTTGGGTGCCGGCGAAGAACGTCTCGGAGAAGTACCGCGCGGCCAGCGGGGCAATAAACAACGTGACGATCACCAGGTAGCTGGCCATCAGGCTCTGCGACGTCTTCTGGAAGATGGTCGAGCAGAACAGGGCCGTCATTGCTGTGGTAAGGCAGGTGAGCCCAAAAATCAGAAAGTAGCCGGCCATGCTGCCGATGTTTGCCCAATAGCCGACCGGCATCAGGCACGCCAGCAGCACCGGCCACATCAGGAAGCTGGACAGCACGCTGGAAACCCGCAGACCGCTGAGCAGTTTGCCCCACAGCATTTGCCACGGTGTGATGAGCGTGGTCAACAGTAGGTCGAGTGTCTCGCGTTCCCGTTCGTTACAAACGCTGCCGGCCGAGAACACAGGACCGACCAGCACGTTGAACAACAACACGTAGCAGATATACCACGGTGCGTACTGCGGGAAGATGTACAGGCACACCGCCATGATGGGCAGGGCCAGCAGCATCGAAATCTGAATCACCAGCCGCAGCATCAACGTGCCCTGGCTGAAGATTTCACTCCGCATCTCCTTGTCGTAGATGGGATTCGCGCCATCTTCCAGCAGCGTGGTCCGTTTTGGCGGAGCGAACAACCGGTCGGGGAACTCGTCGCGTTTGATGTACAGGCCCACCGCCTCGCGGGCTTCGTTGTCCAGATCCACCACGTCCTTGCCGCCACTGCCAAAGTCGGCCGGATGCAACAGTCGCCGCGTGGTGGCAAACCAGAACACGACCGATAGCGTGAAACAGACGGCCGGCACAATAGTTATGGCAAAGAACACCCGCGCGGTACCCTGGGTCCCCAGACCATTCCACACCAGCACGCCCAGCAGCGCGAGCGGCAGGATCATCAGGTAACTCACCAACAGCGACGCCGAAGTGCGGCTGAAAAAACTGCTGGCCCACAGGCAGATCATGCCCGAGAGCGTGACCGACGAGATCATGGCGATGTACGCGGCCAACACCTCCAGAGGCGACACCCCGCCCAGCGGCAGGCAGAGCATCACAATCGGCAACGAGCAGAGCATCAGGATCGCCAGGTGGCACAAAGCGGCCAGGAGCTTACCCAGCACAATGGCGCCGGGCTTCAGCGGACTGGCCAGCAGCATCTCGTAGCTTTGCCGTTCTTTCTCGCCAGTAATCGCCCCGGCGGCGAAGCTGGGCGTCATCAGCGAGGCCAGCATGTACTGCCCAAAGAAAAACAGGTTCACCAGCCGCTTCGCTTCCTCCGGCTGGGCGAAGTCGAGAGTCTCGGTCTGCGGCCAGGCCAGATAAACCACGCCGCCCAACAAAGCGATATAAGCAAACAACAGCACAAACGCCCGAAACAAGCGGAGGTTGCTGAGCAGTTCGTACTGGAGGACGGGGTTTTGAGTGAGATACATAGAAGGGGCGAGGATCGAGGGGCTAGGGGCGAGTAGCAGCAGAAATTCGGTGGCGGATGGATCGTTGAAGTCCACTGAGCATGCGACTCTCCTCGTCGCATCGGTCCAATAGCGAAGCTAAGTGCTCGGCGATCAAATACCCCAACTCCTTCGCGATAATAAGTTGAGTCTCTAGTTCGGCGAGCGAGCCGCTCGCAATCGATAGGTGGTGAAGGTATTCCTTGCTCGAGTCCCGTGCGTGCCCCTCTGCGATATTGGAAGGGATGGAGACCGCACATCGACGGAGCTGACTACAAAGCCCGTATCGCTCTTCAGTCGGGAACTCCTTGGTCAAGTTGTATACCGAAAGGGTGATCTCAACGCCCAACTGCCAAACTTTGAGATCGCGGTAGCTATCAATACGCCCCATGAAAACTACTTCCCCCGAAGTGCAGATGCAATCTCAGATATCCCTAGCCCCGCGATCCTCGATCCTACCCCCTTGTTCCTAGTACTCCCTTGGTCGCACCTTCCCCAGCACTCGGCTCGGTAGGCCATGTAGTCGCAGGAAGCCTTCGGCGTCGTCCTGGTCGTAGCTGCCGCCGCCTTCCATGCTGGCGACTTCGGCGTCGTACAGACTATTCGGGCTGGTGCGGCCATGTATTTCGATGTTGCCTTTGTACAGTCCGAGCGTTACTTCGCCCGTGACCGGCTTCTGGGCTTCCTTGATGAACGCCATCAGGGCGTCCATCTTCGGCACGAACCAGAACCCGTAGTACACCATCTCGGCCACTTCGGGGCTCAGTTGGTCGCGAAGGTGTACCAGGTCGCGGTCCAGGGTCAGTTGCTCCATCTGCAGGTGCGCGGCGTACAGGGCGGTCATACCGGGGGCTTCGTACACGCCACGGCTCTTCATGCCGACGAATCGGTTTTCGATGATGTCGATGCGGCCCACACCGTTGCGGCCGGCGATTTCGTTCATCGTTTTGACGATTTCCAGGGCCGAAAGTTTCTTCCCATTTACCGAAACAGGAATGCCCGCTTCGAACCCGATGGTGACTTCTTCGGTCTTGTCGGGCGCATCTTGGGGGGAAACACCCATGCCAAAGTCGACAATCGACACGCCATTGACCGCGGGATCTTCCAGATCGCCCGCCTCGTAGCTGATATGCAAGCAGTTTTCGTCGCTGCTGTACGGCTTGGCCTTCGAGGCTTTGACCGGAATGCCCTTACTCTCACAGTATTCGATCATCTCGGTGCGGCCGGGGAACAGCTCGCGGAACTTCTTAATTCGCCAAGGAGCGATGATCTTGATATCCGGCTCCAGGGCTTCGGCCGCCAGCTGGAAGCGGCACTGGTCGTTGCCCTTGCCCGTGGCGCCATGAGCGTAGGCCTCGGCGCCGACCTCGCGGGCCACTTCGAGGATGGCCTTACTGATCAGCGGGCGGGCGATCGAGGTACCCAGCAGATAAATGCCCTCGTACTTGGCCTGCCACTGCAGAACGGGGAAGGCATAGTCGCGGCACAGCTCTTCCTGCACGTCGACAATGCGTGCCGAGGCCGCTCCGCAGTCGTTGGCCTTCTTGATCATGGCATCGCGGTCTTCACCGGGCTGGCCCAGATCGACATACACGCAGTGGACGTCCCACCCTTCGTCCTGCAGCCAACCGAGAATGACCGAGGTGTCCAAACCGCCCGAGTAAGCGAGCACGCAACTAGCCATGAGATTCAAACCTGCCAAACGTGAAAATTGTGGGGAATTCGGCCGCCAAACGTACGACGCTCCGCCCACGATTGTGGTTCGCTACGGGGCGATTGGCAAGCGGCAGGACCTGGGAAGGTCGAATGATGAAATACCCAACGACCAATCCGTCCCGGGTAGCGGCGGAGCCGCGACCCTTCGCTGGGTGGCTGAGTGCCTTCGGCATAGGAGGAGAATCGCGAGCTTATCCCGGAGGGATTTCGGCTTTCAGCCCAGTGTTGCGGCTACGTCGCTACGCTGGGAAGGTAATGGCAATGCCCCTCCGAACCACGACCTACAGTCGCGGCTTTATAGCTACGGCAGCTCCGCCACCCGCAGGTTGCGGAACAGCAGGTCGGTCGTCGGATCGTGAGCCTGTAGGCAGAAGGTGCCGGGCTTGAGGCGCAGACCGCGGCGGGGGTTTTCGTCCGGCTCGCGGGTGTCGGTCCAGTCGGTGACCTGGATACCGTTGACCCACACAGCATAGTGAGGGCCGTTGGCGTTTAGCGTCACATAAAACCACTCGTGGTCCTTGGCGTTTACCAACCGGGCGTTCACACGGCGGTAGATGCCGCCGGTGCCACAATCCTTCGGCTTGGTGCGGTCGCCATCGAGATAGGAGTTCTGAATCTGGCACTCGTAGCCGTTCATCTTGTCGCCAGGGATCGAACGAAAGAACACGCCCGAGTTGGCCCCGTCGCCGTTGACCTTGCACTCAAACTGCATCACAAAGTCGCCGTACTCGCCTTCGGACTCCACCTGCCCCGAGCCGCCCAGGATTTGCATTTCACCCGCATCGGTCACCGAGATCTTTGCAGGGCCAGCAAGGTCGGTCTTCCAGCCGGTGAGGTCTTTGCCATTGAAGATGGATTTTTCGCCGAGGGGTTTGAGGAGGACGCGTTTGAACAACACATTCCCTTCCTTGTGCTGCAGCCCGATGCGACCCTTGGGAATCGGATTGGGGTCGGTGTAGTCGGTTACCACTTTGCCATCGAGCTTCGCCTGAATATGCCCCCCTTCGGCGATGATATGCAGACGGTGCGTCGCGTACAGTTTGTCCAGTGTCTTGAGCTGACCTTCGCTGTACTCGCCTCGCTGGCGCCCCACCAGACTGCCGGTCGGATAGCCATTTGTCGGCGGTGCGATATTGATCTCGTAGCAATCCTTCGTGGGGTCTGTGGGCACATCGGCACTGCGGATGAAAACTCCACTATTGCAGTTCTTGCCTCGAATCGAAAAGTCGACAATTAATTCGAAGTCGCCCCACTCGGTGTTGCTCATGAGCCAATACTCGCCCTCGTCGAATAGGAAGGCGTCGGCTCCGCTACACACGTTCCAGGGAGTGCCGTTGGTCGAGGTCCAACCGAATAGCTCCTTGGAGCCGGTAAGCTGAATCCAACCCTCCGCGAGCAAATCGTCGTCGAGCCACACTTTCTGGAGCGTATTCAGTTCGTCGACCTGCACGCGTTCGAAACCAAGAGGCGGTGGCACTTCGGCCTGTGCGGAGAGTGAACCGAGCAACAAGCAGGCTAGCGCCGTGTAGGTCACGCGATACATGAAAATGCCTACCAATCGTTCGGAAGTGAAATTTAGTCCACCGGCCGCGGCCGCACGGTTTGGATTTCGAGCTGAACCAAACCAGTCAGCCCGCCGGGCTCGCCCGCGGTTGCCGGGTGCGAGACGTCGATTATGAGTTCGCTTTCGGGTAAAAGCAAATCGCGAACTACGTGCCGCCAGAGGTCGCTTGTGACGGCAGGTAGCGTGGTTCCGTTAAGAGAAACTTCGGCGGACGAGTGAACACCTTCGATGCTGAGCCAGACTTCTTGCCCTTCTTCTAGCCCAGTCGGCTCATGAAACACTCGTCGATAGCGAACCGTGCCGCGAAAGCCCGCGCCGAGCACCAGCGACCAGTCGCCCGGCATCTTCTGCTTGCCTTCGCGGGCGGGAGGTTCGTCGCCTGCGATCTGCTCAAGCACTTCGTATCGCCAGGGACCGCGGAGACGAATGCAGTGCATGGGGGAGGATTCAGGGGTCGGGGCTCAGGAGTCGGAGCTCCTGTCCGCTTATTCCGGAACGAAGTGTTGACGGACGGTCACTTCGCGGATCTGCCGGCTGTCGGGTTCGTAGACGCGCAGTTTCACTTGCACCGCACGCATCGGAGCAGGGTAGGGGGGCGACGTTTCGCGCTCGGTGTTATCGTCTGCACCGTATCGCACCTGGAGTCCGGAACCGTAGTCCTCGGGGGTGTCGAAGCCGTCGGTCCCTTCGTCTATCAACGGGTTGCCGTTCACATCCACGTCGCCATCCTGATTCACGGCATCGTTCTCGTAGGCGAAGTTCCAGGTGTCGTACGTGCGGGTGAGACCAGCGTCGGCCAATTGCGATTTGCCATGAGGCAATCCGGAAAACGGCGTGACGGGGAATTCCGCCGAAGGGTTCGAGCCGGTCGTACGACGAATGTACTCGCGATGCAACTCGCTGTAGCCAAGGTCGACATAGGCACCCGAGCTGACAGCCAAGGGGTTGGAATTCGCCGACCGAAACGCCTGCAGCCAGCCGATATCCGCCGGACTGACGGCCGTCAGGTCGATGTTAGGGGCCGGCACAGAGGCACCTTCTTGCAGCACGGCGCCGTTGGGGTCGATCGCGTAAATCGGAGCCACGGGGTCGTATACCTGAATATCGAAAGCCAGGGCGTCGCTCATCATCAGGTCGGCGCCACGGCGGTTCTCCAGTTTCGAGCCCGAGCCTAGCGGCACCAGGCCATTGGTCAGATAGACCACCTGTCCGTTCTCGTTAATCATCGCCCGCGGCGTCGAGCCGCCTTGCGTCGCGGCAAAGGGCCGCACGACGTAGCCTTGTCCCGGCTGTCCGTCGTTGACGTCGTAGCCGACCACGATGTTGCCCACTTTGATCGCGATGGCCGACGCCTGGTTGCCGGGGGTGGGAAGATCCGGATCGTGGAAGAACCGCACACTGTTGCCACCGGTACCGACGCCCGGCGAGATCATGCGATTGGCGAATACCCGACTATTGCCGTCCAACGTGTAACCGAAATGCTCGAAGCGGTTCTTGCGATCGGTCAGGTCGGCCAGAGTATTGGCAACAATGGTCCAGCGACCTTCGTCGTCGATCGTCGGATCGAACTCGATGCGAGCGGAGATGTCGTAGCGTTCCTGGAACGCAATCAGGGCCGCCAGTGCTTGAGCTTCGCTCACGTTGTTGCGATCGATAATCCGTAGCACTCCAGGCCGACTCTTGGGGCCGTTGTCATCGACGCTGAATCGGAAGTCGAGCCACGGCGCTACCAACAGCGTGCGACGGTAGATGGTCCGCATGCCGGGCTCGCCAAAATAGCTCAAGTCATCGTAAACCGGTGCGGGATTTTCGACGCAGAACCAAACGACTTCGGCCACCGGCGACGTAATGGTCTGCGCTCGCCATTGTTCGAAGCTCTTGGGAGTGAAATCGTTTGCGTTGGTTGGATCGGGAGGCTCGACCTGCCTAGTATTGCCAGGCGCGGGACCGGTGAACGGATGCTTTTCGTTGCGGGAAGTGAACGCCAGCACGTCGTCCCAGTCGCCCAAACCGCCGCCGTCGGTCACCCAACCACTTTGTAGCGGTAGGCTGCTGGACGGAACCGTCGAAGCGGTGTGGTCCAGTTCCGGACTGCTCGCAGTATCTGGCGCTCCGTTGCGGTCCGTCAGCAGGCTTGGATAGAAGTCCGCATGCACGCCTTCGATCACTTCGAAGTAGCCGACGTCCGATTCGGGTTTCTGCCAGGGGATGGCGGGGCAGGTGGCTCCTTCGAGGTCGCGCTGCAGCACGTTGCGCACGTGGCGCAGTTGATTGCCCACCTCGACCGCTGCGCGGCGTTTGGAGACGCTGGAACTGACCGTGGCGAATACACCCACCACCGTGGCCATCATCACCAACGTGATACTGATAGCCACCAGCATCTCGACCAGGGTGAAGGCGTCCCGCGGATTGCGGCGAGTAAACAATGCGATCGCGGACCTGCTGGCAAAATGGGCAGGCTTGTGTGAAAAGTTGGCTGAAGTCACCAGAAATACCTCGATCCTCTATGGCCGGCGATGTGGAGCCCCTAAACCGCGCGACCTGTCCTCTTTCTATTGCAACCCGACGTAACGTGTTTGTCAAGAAAGAGTTGAGTCTAATGACTCGACTGCTTGCGGCGAATCGCGATTTAGGAGCCGGGGGCCACGAATTGCGTTTCTCACCTGGAACATCCGGCCCAACCCGCGATAATTGGGGGATTCGCAACGAAATAACCTCCGTCGAGCCGAACTTTTGGTGCTGGCGACCTCGAATTGCCTCCGAGGTTTTGGGACACTTGGTAGTCTGCCGGGCGAAAAGTATTTGTTGGGCAGGGACGTAAAGCTTGCCTGTTACCCCGGGCAAACCACCTTTCGTTGCGACCATCGGCTTGGCCCACCGAGCTTTCCTTTTACCTTGCGAGAGTCATGAGATATTCGTCAGTCGTGCTTCGCGCTGCTTTGGTTCTATTGGCGTCCTTCCTGCTGACGGGCGATTCCCATGCCCAGAACAGCTCATCCGCCAAGGCCATCGAGCAGTACAACCAGGCCGCCCGCTGGCAAAAGCTGGAGGAATACGACGTAGCGGCCAAGGAATGGGACAAACTGGCCGACCAGTTTCCCAGCGACCCGCTGGCAGCCGCCGCGCGGCACTACGCGGGGGTGTGCCGGTTCCAGTTGGGGGAGTACCCCGCGGCGATCAAGTCGTTCCAGGCGTTCCTGGCCAAGAATCCCAAGCACGAACTGGCTGAGGCATCGCTCACCAACCTGGGCTTGGCCGCCTATAACCAGGCCCAGAAGTCGGAGGGCCCGGCAGCCACCAAGCTGTACCAGCAGGCCGTGACGGCGTTCGACCAGCTTGCCAAACAGTTCCCCGACAGCAAGCTCGGATCGCAAAGCGATTTCTATCGCGGCGAGTCGCTGTACGCCCTGGGCAAGCTCGCCGAGGCCGAACAGGCTTACCAAAAGTGGCTGGCCGACTACGTGGAAGAGAAGAGCCAGTACGAACCCAGTGTTCGCCTGGCCCTGGGATCCACGCAAACGGAGCTCGGCAAGACCGACGCGGCCCGCAAGACGCTCGAGAGCCTGATCAACGACAATCCGCCCAACAACATCGCGGCGCAGGCCTCGGTGCGGCTGGGCGATGCCTTGGTGGCCGCAGGCGAGTTTCAGGCAGGAGCCCAGCAGTACGCCAACGCCACGAAGATCGATCCCAACCTGGCCGATGCCGACTACGCCGCGCAGGCCCGGGTCAGTGCGCTATTCAACGCAGGCGACTACGTCGCCGCTGCGCAAGGTTACGAAGCACTGGGCGACATCGCCTCGGCGGGCAAGTCATTGTATCAGGCAGGCGATTATGCTGCGGCGGCCCAACGGTTGGCCACAGCCTACGCCGCGGCGCCGGCCGATGCGGAGCTGGCCCATTGGTGGTCGCGATCGCTGTTGGAAGCCGGCCAGCCCAGCGAAGCACTGCAGGCGGCCGACAAGGCACTGGCCCAAGCCAAATCGGCCGAGCTTCTGTTGGACAAGGCCGACGCCATGTATGCACTGGACGACCAGCGGACGGGCTCGCTGCCTGCTTACATCGCGGCCGCGGAAGCCGCCGACGGCGAACTGGCCGGCGAGGCTCGCCATCTGGCGGCGGCCACCGCGCTGGAGCTCGGTCAACTGGACGTTGCTAAGCAACAATCGCAGATCATTCTCGACAAGCATGCCGATACAAGCTTCGTGACCGAAGCCCGTTTGACACTGGCCGAAGCCCAGCTGCAGTCGGGCGAGGCCAAGCAGGCGGCCGCCACCTTCGCCGAGCTGTTGAAGACAGCCAACGACCAACAAAGAGCCGATTGGACGGTCCGCCTGGCATGGGCACAAAGCACTGCGGGCGACGAGGCGGCCGTGGTGGCGACGCTCAAGCCACTGAATGTGGAGGCCAACAGCTCGACCGGGCAGCAAGCCGCCTTCCTGCTGGGACGGGCACTGTTCCGCAGTGGCGACGCCGCGAGCGCGATCAAACCACTACAAACAGTGGCCGAGGCCAACCCACCCAGTGATTGGTCGCCCGAGGCACGCTTGATTCTTGGTCGATCACTGGCAGCAACGGGCGACTCAGCCGCGGCGGTTGCGACGCTCGGAGCCTTGATCGATAGTCAGCCCAGCCCGCAACTGCTGGCCCAAGCCTACTACCGTCGGGCCGAGGCTCAGCAGTCGAGCGGCAACGCTGAGGCAGCCGTAGCCGATTTCGACAAAGTGATGGCCGACTGGCCGCAGCATCCATTGGCTGCTTACGCCGCGTACCGCGCGGCTATGATCCAAATGCAACAAGGCAAATTCGACGACGCGGCCACCCGGTTTGGCAAACTGGCCGACACCTACCCCGATCACACATTGGCTGGCGAGGCCCGCCTGGGCCAATCGACCTGCCTGGCGCAATCGGGCAACAACGCGGAAGCGGCCGCCGTGCTACAGAAGATGGACACCAACGAGCCCCGCGTCGCCTTGGCGCTGGGCACCAGCCTGTCGGGGCAGAAGAAATGGGACGAAGCGATCCAGATGCTCCAGCAGGCAGCCAATACCGAGGGCGAGTTCGTCGATCGGGACCGCGCGTGGTACGAGCTGGGTTGGGCATACCGCGAAGCGGGGCAGGCTGACAAGTCGCGCGCTGCATTTAACAAGCTGGTCACCGAGATGGCCGACAGTCCGCTCGCGGCCGATGCGATGTTCCGAGTGGCCGAGTCGTCTTACGAAGCCGGCAACTACCAGCAGGCGGCCGGCGACTTCCAAGCGGCTGCCAAGCAGGCCGACAGCAAGTCGAATCTGCACGAAAAGGCCCTGCATATGACCGGTTGGGCTCAGCACAAGGCGGGCGACGAGCAGGCCGCCGCGGCCACGTTCGCCCAGCAGTTGCAGGCCCATCCCGATGGCAGCCTGGCCGCTGATGGCCAGTGGATGATCGGCGAGGCCCTGTTTGCCGCCGAAGACTACGATCAGGCCCTGGCCGCGTACGAAAAAGCAAAAGGCACAAAGCCGAGTTCCGCTACCCTGGCCCCATTGGGTATGCTGCACGCTGGGCAGTCGGCCTCGCAACTGGAGAAATGGCAAGACTCGGCCGACTGGCTCCAGGCAGCATCCACGGACTACCCGGAATACGACGGCCAAAGCGAGATCGCCTACGAACTGGGTTGGACGCTCACGAAGCTGGGCAAATCCGACGAAGCGGCCCCGCTTTTGGAGAAAGTGGCCGACCGCGACACCTCGCCCATAGGTGCGCGGGCCCGCTTTGTGCTGGGCGAGCTGCAATTTGCCAACAAGCAATACGAACAGGCGGTGCGGACATTCTTCAAGGTTGCCTATGGCTATGGCGACCGCGAAGCACCGGAGGCCTACCACCATTGGCAGGCCGAGTCGCTGTTCGAGGCTGCCCGCTGCCTGGAACAGCTCGATCGCGGCAGCGCGGCAAAAAAGCTGTATCAAGAGTTGCTGCAGCGATTCCCGAAAGAAGCGAAGGCGGATTTGGCCCAACAGCGTATCGCGGCCATGGGCAATTGAGCGTCCACGGATCGCCCCCCACTTCCTGAACCACGAGAAGATAGAATCCGCCAGAAAGCCCCGCTGGATGGCTTACCCCAATTTGGCCGCTACCTGAACTCCGCCCGGCATGTTACCGACGCCTTGGCGGAATCGCAAATTAGCCGGCCTCCCTCTGGTCCCTTTGCTGTCATGAAATCTTATTTGATTGCCGCCAGTATGTTGCTGGCATGCGTTGGCCCGTCCTGCTGGGCACAAGAAAGCCCTTCGGAAGATCGCGCCGACGTGGTGCTCGCCACCCCCACCGACACCCAGGTTGCCGATGCCGCGCCGCCTACCAACATCCCCTCGGTGCAGCTGTTCGATTTGCTGATGAAGGGCGGCTGGCTCATGGCGCCCATCGTGCTGATGTCCATCCTGGTGGTGGCCATTGGCGTCGAACGCATGATGGGGCTACGCGAGTCGCGCATCGTGCCGAGTGGCTTGGTTACCGAACTGGGACGATTGGCCGAGTCGAGCGTGTTCGATCCCCGCCAGGCCTACAAGCTGTGCCAGCGCTACCCGAGCTCCGCCGCCCGTGTGGTGCGGGCCATGCTGCTAAAGGTCGGTCGTCCGCACGCCGAAGTCGAAGCCACGGTGGCCAACGCCTGCCAGGCGGAGAGCGACTCGCTGTACTCGAACGTTCGCACGCTAAACCTGGCGGCCACCGTTACCCCGCTGCTGGGGCTGCTCGGCACTGTGTGGGGAATGATCCAGGCGTTCTTCGTCACCGCCAACCTGCCGGATGCATCGAACAAAGGCGAAGCCCTGGCCCAGGGCATCTACGTCGCACTGGTTACCACGTTTGCTGGCCTGGCCGTGGCGATTCCCGCAGCAGTACTGGCGCACTACTTCGAAGGCCGCATCCTGCGGATGTTGCGCGAGGTGGAAAACCTGGCGGCCTCGCTGTTGCCACAGGTGGAACGCTACGAAGGCAAGTTGCGACTGGACAAGCAGCGCCTCGAGTCCGAGCCCACCAACGGCAACGTCGCCAGTGCGCCCCACCACGCGACCCCACGTCCCGCCAGCTAGTCAGCCTGCGACGCACCGTCGTTGATCACTCCATCATTGGTCATTCCCTACGATGCCTGTTCAAATCAAAAAAGGCCTGTCCGGTAGCTCACTCAGTTTGACTCCACTGATCGACGTGGTGTTCCTGCTGCTGATCTTCTTCTTGGTCACCACGCGATTCGAAGAAGAAGAACGAGACATGGCCGTCAACCTGCCGAAGGCCAGCGCCGCCGAACCGACCATCTTCCCCGGCAAAGAGATCTTCGTCACGATCACGCCCACTGGCGAGTACTTTCTCGATGGCAAACAGTACTCGGCTTCGAGCCTGGAGAACGAACTGAAGAGCCTGTACGAGAACAACCCCGGAAAGCAGCGGGTGAAGATCCGCGCCGACGAGGAATCGCGGACCACGCACCTGGTGACCGTGATGAATGCGTGCAACCAGGCCAACATTCGCGACTACACGATCGCCACTGAATAGCCCTCGCGCTGCTGGCAGGACGCCCACTCCGGCCGATAGCTGAAAGCCAATAGCCGACAGCCCCCCATGCCTACCCAACGACACATCCGCAAACTGCCTCGCCCGGTGTCCAACGCGCTGGACGACCGCGCCAGCACCGTGCAAATGGCGCTGGTGGTATGGGCGGTGCTGGTAACGGTGTTGATCGTATCGCTGGGTGGGTTCAACGATCCGCGACTACTGCACAACGGCTGGGTTCGACTGCTGGGCATGCTGGCCACCTGGGGCCTGTTGGCCTGGGCGGCCGCCACGCCTGGTCGCTGGATGGCCAACCGGTTGCGGTTGGGCGTGGCCATCAGCCTGGTTGTGCACACCCTGGCCGCGCTGCTGCTGGTGTTTGCCCACCTGACATTCCTGCTGACCGAACCAGAAGTGGCCCTGGTCGAACAGGTGGTGGTCGAGCCCGAGGAAACCCCCAAGCTGGTGGAAGTGGTGCGGCCCAGCGAAGAGCAGCAGCCAGCAGTCGAGAAGCCGGTGCCAACCGATCACCTGGCTCAGCAACAGCAGCCCCAAACCAGCCAGGCCAAGGCGTCGCCACCGACCGATGCCAAAGAGTTGCCCGACCCGCCCGAACTCGCCAGCAGCGAGGCACCGCAGTCGCTGGTGGAGCGACGTCCGCGTACCGCGATGACCCATCGGGCCAAATCGCCCGGCGAGCGCAGCCGTCAGAGCGAAACGGCCACGCTGGCGACCACCGCGCCACGGCCCATCACGCGGCCGAAGGAACTGGCCTCCGCCGCCACGGCCGAGCCGGCGCCCGCGGCCCAGATGGCCAAGGCCGAAAGTCAGCCGCGCGAGGCCCCCACGCCCAACGAGCCTCAGGAGGTCTCACCGCAACCGCCTACGCGAGTCACCCAGCGGCAGCGAAACAGCAATGCGCCGCGGGTGGCCCAGACTCCTCCCACGCCACGCCGGCCGGTTTCGCCAGCTGAGGTACCCGAGCCAGCCGTGGCCGAAGTGGCGCCGCGGGTGACCACGCCAGAGACCACCCGCGTGGCGGCCGAGCCATCGCGGCTCGAGCGGCCCAGGACCCCCACCGCTGCCACGCAAGACGTCCCCGAGCCGCAGCAACAACGCAACGCACCACCAACGGCCGTAGCACGCCGCGACACCCGCGAGCCGGAGATGCCCCTGGCGGCAGCGCCCACGCCACTCGATCGCCGCACGGCCGTGAGCGTCGCCGAAGCCATCTCCCGCACGCCCGAATCGCAACGTCCTGCCGAAGTGACGCGAACCGCCACCGACACGGAGCGACCGGTGGAACCGATTGCCGCTTCGATCAGCAAACAACAGGCGACAAACCCCACCCTGGAGGAGGCGATCGAAGCCGAAGCGGAGGAACTGGCCACGGCCATGCCCACCGAGACGCCCAATCGACGGCGAGAATCGACGCTGGTGGCCGAGACACCGCAACCGAGTCAGCAAACTTCGACCACTCCCACCGAAGCTACTCTGGCGGAAACAGACACCACGCCCGAACCTTTGGTGGCTGCGGTTCCCAGGGAGACGACTCGCCAGTCTTCAACCAGCCCCGCACCGCGAGTGCTTGCTGATTCGCGCGGTGGCACCGGCATGCAGGGCGAGGGGCTGAACTCGCTGAACGACGCGCCGGCGGCCCCCACCTATTCGGCACCTTTCTCGTCGGCCGCGGCCGACCGTCGTCGCAGCACCCAAACCGAACGCGGTCCGGCCCTGTCGCCCAATCCAGTGGCTGAAGTGGCTCGTGCACGGGCCAGCGCGGCCAGCCCCACTTCGACGCTCATGGCCATGCCGGTGCCCGATGCCGAAGTCGCCGGGTCGACAACGCCCGACAACATTAGCGCCAGCAGCAGTGCGGCGGTCGAACGCAAGTTCTCCAACGTCTCACTGGGCGACATCACGGCTGCCCAGGGCGAAGCGGAGTTCGATACTGGTCCCCCGCAGATCACACCCGAGCGGGGCAGTGGACGGGGTTCGAGCGGCGGACGCCTGGCGATGCGGGCCCCAGAAACCAACAGCGGACTCGGCCCCCGGCGACGCTCGCAAGCTGCCATGTCGCCTTCGGCTACTGGCGTAGTATCGGCCCCGGCGGCGACGAGCGCTGCACCGTCGGCCTCGGCCGTCGCGCGGCAGGATCAACAAGTCGGCGGTGCGCCGGCCCCATCGATCAGCGGGCGGCCCAGCGAAGCGGACGTCCCACGCCTGGCCCAATCCCGGGCACCAACGGGCGCCACGTCCGGCGGTGGCGCAGCGCCACCCAGCGTCGGCCCCCCCGCCTCGGCCACCGAAGTGGGCACACCTCCGCCCCGTGCGGGCGGCTCGATTGCCCGCACGCGTGACGAGCGAGGCACGCTGGGCGGACCAAGCATTGCCGCCGCAACCGGCCAAGTGGCTCCACAGGGCGTAGCGACCGCGGCCAGTCCCGCAGCAGCGGCTGCCGCAGCGCTCGACCCGGTTTCGGTGGCGCTGGTCACTCCATTGTCGGTCGACATGATGGAGGCCCCCACTTCGGCGCCGGCGCCAGCCACCTCCAGCACGACCGACGTTGCCCCCAAGCGATCGACCCTAATGCCGGCAGAGGTTGGCTCAGGCGGTCTGGCCAGCGAACCAACCTTCGACGCGGGCATTCCCCAACGCATCGCCCGCCGACAAACGCCTGCGCTGCGGATGACACCCAGCCGGTTCGCCAATCGCAGCGAAGGTGGACAGCTCACCCCGCCAGGTCGCAAACGCAATCCCGCACCGGCATTTGCCGCGCGGACCGATCGCATCGATTCGGCCCCGATTACCAATCCCGACGATCCGCGGCCCAAAACCGAAGCCGCCATTGAATTGGGGCTGGAGTTCCTGGCCCGAGTGCAACAGCAGGATGGTAGCTGGTCGTTGGGCGAGTTTGGCAACCTGCCGATCGACGACGAAGAACTGCCCAGCATTCAGGCCGACGGGGCAGCGACCGGGCTGGCTCTGCTGGCGTTTCTGGGGGGCGGCTACGACCACTACGACGACAAGTACCAGGCCGTGGTGCAACGGGGACTCGACTACCTGATTCAGCAGCAATCGGCCGAAGGCGACATCTTTCCCGAACGCGATCTGCCCGGTCCGCGAGCCACGCGATTCTACAGCCACGGCATCGCCGCCCTGGCGCTGTGCGAGGCGTACGGCATGACGGGCGATCCCGAACTGCGAGCCCCCGCCCAGGCCGCGATCGACTACATCACGCGGACGCAACACCCACAGTACAACGGCTGGCGATATACCGAGGGGCTCAACAGCGATTTGTCCGTTACCGGCTGGCAAGTCATGGCGATGCGAAGCGGCGAACTGGCCGGCCTCGCGGTGAACAAGCGAACCTACGAGCGAGTGCGAAAGTTCGTCGAAGAGTGCCGCCAAACGGCCGGTGGCGAGGAACTGTACTGCTACAATCCCTACCTCACCAGCAACCGCGCTGGCATGCAGCACTATAACAAGCCCAGCACCGTGATGACTTCGGTGGGCATGCTGATGCAGTTGTACCTGGGCACCAACCGCGATTCGAAGCTCATGCAGCGGGGTGCCGATCACCTCCGCGAGAATCTGCCCACCCAGACCGGCGAATTCCGGCAGGCACCAGTCGGCACTCCCAACAACCCCCAGCGCGACACCTACTATTGGTACTATGCCACGCAGGTGATGTTCCACATGGGTGGCGACTACTGGCAGCAGTGGCACGAGCACCTGCACCCACTGCTGGTCGACCATCAAACTCAAGAAGGCCCGCTGGCCGGTAGTTGGAATCCCCAGAAGCCGGTGCCCGACATGTGGGCCAACCACGCCGGGCGGCTGTACGTGACATGCCTGAACCTGCTGTCGCTGGAAGTGAGCTACCGGCACCTGCCACTGTATGAGATGACGGGGAAGTAGTGCGAGATTCGCAGCCGCAGGTGTGCGAGCGGCGATGGAAAACCGACGCGTCTCAGATCAAGTCCAGCGGCGACTTGGCGCGGTTTTGTTTCTTCTGACAGTCGGCACAGATGCCGGTGATGATCAGGCGGTGGCCGGTGACGCGGAAACCATTCTCGCGGGCGACCGCGTCGCGGAGCGCCACCAGTTCGTCGCTGGCAAACTCGATCAGCTTGTCGCACTTCTTGCAGTGCAGGTGATCGTGCTGCGGGTAGCCATAGTCGTGCTCGTAGACTCGCCGGCCGGTGAGCGTCATGGCCTTCAGCAGTCCGGCGTCGACCATTTCGTCGAGCGTACGATAAACGGTCGCGCGACTGATCTTCTGCCCGTCGAGTTGGCCCAGGCTGGCGATTAACTCGTCGGCGTCGAAGTGGTCGTGTCGCTCGAAGATGTGATCGACAATTTGCAGCCGCTGCTGCGTGACACGCTTGCCACGGCTCTGCAAATACTCGACGAACCGCTCTCGCGGCGACGAGGATACTTCGATCGATTCAAGAGCGAATTCGTTGGCCATATGATGGGAGTAGATGACGAATCGAAGGCCACCAGACCACTGGCGGAGCAACTTCAACGGGTGACTCGCCTTCAAGGAGTGGTCGCCAATCGAATGGCCTTCCGGCTGATCCCTATTTTACGCGGACCAGTGCCGACGAACAACCGACAAGAGAACGCCTGGGTTTTGTGGACGAAACTTTAAAAACAGGGGCGGATGTGAAATTGTTTGGGGGCGTAGCGACTGGGCGCAAGGAGACAAACAGACTCAAAACACAAAAACGAGTTCCACACCACCATAGAAGTAGCGGTCGCGCAACTCCGATAGCCGCCCCCTGCGTACGGTGAAGTCGCACCATCCGTAGGGTGTTTTGAGCGTGTACTGACGGCGCCCCGTCGCATATTCTCGCAGCGTGGGAGGTTGGGGCTCGATGTTGAAGTCGGCTTTGGCGGCGATCGTCTTGGTGATGGGCGGTCCGGCGACATTGCCCTCGGCGAGCAGCGACTGAATTAAATCCAAGTCGCTTGTACACAGCGCTTGCTCGAAACGCCGAGCCGTATGCTGGGGCCAGGAAATCCAAAAGCCGAGCGCAAAACAACAAACCGTGGCCACAAGGAGCAGAGTCCGCAGGCGATATCGCATGCTCGCTCCTCAGGCTTCGATGGTTACCCCAGCGAGTCAAACAGGCGGTCGACCGCCGATTCCAGTTTATCGGCCGTGTCGTAGGTTCCGCTGGCGATCTGCTGGCGAAGCTGCGCCACCAAGTCGGTGCGAATGCCATCGCTGCCAGAGGATTCCGAAGCGGCCAAGGCAGCCGGCGACAGGTCGAGTTGATCGACCGGTTGCGAAGATGCCGCGCTAGTGGCCTGCTGGGGCCGATTGTTGAAATGCGGGCCGTTGAGGGCCTGTGTGCCGTGGATTTGATGGGTGCCGTTGATTTGCATGATGAGTTTTTCCCGCGGCCAAAGTGCGTCCGTTCGCGGCCAATTTCTAAAGCTTTCTCAGTGTTGGGTCAAGGGCAACCTGACGCTTCGCAATTCGCCATTCCATAGTGCGAACGGGCTGTCAGGTCGTATTACGTGGTGTCTTGCTCTCGGGTTCGCAGAGGGGGACGCGAGGGACGAGTAGCGGCGGGCGGCCCATCGTGGTGCACTGCCTCGCCAGTAGTTTCATCGGCGGTGCTAGCAGCTAAATGGAACTTTCCCCCGTGGGTCATAATCACGCCTAAGGTACCGTGTGTAAGAGCTTTGCGGGTACTACGCCGGCCGAGTATCATGCGGATGAGGCGAAAAAACAGCGCAGCGGTTAGCCAGATGGCAAAAGCACAGCATGCCTCGCCGGAACCGCTAGCAATGGTTGGGGTTGGAACCGTTGGGACGACTGAGTCCGATTGTTGGGGCTATTTGGGAGAGATAGACCATGGTGCGTCGCTGGCAAGTGCTCATTAGTTGCATCGCAATGCTGCCCGCTGCATGCGCCGCGGCAGCGGACGACGTCCGCGTGGCGGACCAGGGCCTTTTCGCCCGACTCGACACAACCGGCGACGGCCTGCTGACCACCCGCGAGCTGCCCGATAACCAAGCACGGCTGTTTGCGCGGTTGGTGCGCCAGGGCGACTCGAATGGCGACGGTCAACTGACGGAGAAGGAGTGGCGTGCAGCCACGCGCCCTCGCCGACCCGCCAAGCCCATCGAGGAACAGCAATCGACCGAAATGCCCGGCGCTGACGAGATTCGCCTGCTGCTGCTCAAGCTCGACGTCAACACCGACGGTGTGCTGACCAAAGAGGAGGCGCCCGCTGAACTAAAGCGAACGTTCGAACAGATTGTCGACGGCTTCGACCGCAACAACGACGGCCGTATCAACACGCTCGAGCTCGCCCGCGGCGGACAACGACTACGCGGCCTGGCGCAGCGCAACGTACGACGTTTGGACTTGGACGTCGAGCGAGAACTCAAAAAGTTCGACCGTCAGCAGGGCGATCAGGCGATGCGATTCTCGAACAGCCCGCGGCGTGAAGAATCCATGCGCACTCGGCAGGGTGCGCTCGCGCTGTTTGAACTGTTCGACACGAACAAGGATGGCAAACTGCAGCGGGACGAAATCCCCGAGGAGGGCGCCGGTCGTTGGATTCGTTTCTTCCGCGCTGGCGACCGGGATGGCGATGGCCAACTGAGCCAGCAGGAGTACATGGGTCTATCGGCTCGCGCCTTGCGAATCCGGCGCATGATGTCGAACACGGCCGGCGAATAGTGTGTCTACCCACATGTGAGCTGTGGAATAACCCCCCGCCCCATCTGTAATTGCAGGGCGATAATCAGCGCTCTTCTCATAGCGGCAAGTCAGTCGCAACACACCCAAGAAAAGCCTTGGTGTGGCGAATAACAAAGTGTCCGGCGGCTACGATTCGGTTCGGAAACCTGCATTCCCTTTATTCAGGTGGTGTGGTACATCGAACCTGGAACAAAAACTGCGTGTCATGCGTAATAGTCAGTGACGCCCTAGTCCTCCTCGGAGGCCAAAGCGTTGCGGAAAGTTCCCGCCGGGTCGAAACAGCAGAGGGAGGCCCTGATGTCCTATCGCACGACCAACAATTCGTATCTTCCTCCTCAGCTGTGGTTGCAGCCGGTGAGCTTCGATCCCAATGCGCACCGGCAGTTTGCCAAAGCGCTTGACGAAAGTCTGGCCCGCCTGGTAGCTCAGCAACGCACCCGCCAAGCGCGCTGCACTCGTCCCCATCCGGTTGTGTTCGGGCAGGCCGACCCCGCTAACTCGTCCGAAGATGTGTTGCCGGATCAAGACTTCTTCTAGTCGGTTCGTCGGCATTCTGGAATATCCCAGCATTGCAAGGCTGGAATACGGCGGTTTGTCCCTGTCGCATTCAACGCAGGCGAAGTATGCTGCATAAGTCCACAGCAACTACGACCACGACAACCGCCCCATGAAAGTTCTTCTTGCCAGCCCGCGCGGATTTTGTGCCGGCGTGAACATGGCGATCGACTCTCTGGAAATCGCCCTCAAAGCGTTTGGCCCACCGCTGTACGTGTATCACGAAATCGTACACAACAAGTACGTGGTGACGCACTTTCGCGAGAAGGGGGTCGAGTTCGTCGATCACCTGGAGGAAGTCCCGCACGGGGCCACGCTGCTGTTTTCGGCCCACGGCGTCTCGCCCGAAGTGCGAGAGGCCGCCCGCGAGCGAAACCTCACGGCCATCGACGCCACCTGTCCGCTGGTGACCAAGGTGCACCTCGAAGCGATCAAGTACGCCAGGCAGGGCTACACCATCTTCCTCATTGGGCACGAAGGACACGACGAAGTCGTCGGCACCATGGGCGAAGCGCCAGAGGCCATCGTGCTGGTCGAAACGCCCGAAGACGTGGCTGGCCTGACCGTCGCCGACGAAACAAAACTGGCGTACCTCACCCAAACCACCTTGAGCGTGGACGACGCCAACCGCATCATCTCGCGGCTTAAGGAGCGATTCCCACAAATCGCCAGCCCACCGAAGGACGACATCTGCTACGCCACGCAGAACCGACAGGAAGCCGTGGCTCTGCTCTGCAGCGAAGCCAACCTAGTACTGGTGCTGGGCAGCCAAAACAGCTCGAACAGCCAACGCCTGGCCGAGCTCGCCCGCGAACGCGGTGTGGCGGCTCATTTGATCGACGGCGCCGGCGACATCGAGGCCCAGTGGCTCGACGGTGTCGAAACCGTGCTGGTCACCGCCGGCGCGAGTGCTCCGGAGGTGGTCGTGGAGGAATGCCTCGACTTCTTGCGCGACCATTACGGCGCTGAGGTCGAAGTCCGCACCACACGCGAGGAACACGTTTCGTTCCCGCTCCCCAAGGAATTGCGGGCCGTGTCGGTGGAGTAGGGTCGAGTAGTTGCCCACTAACTAACCCAGGGTAGCGTTTGGGCTCGTGTCACTCGCCCGCACGCACCCCTGGGCTACGATGTCAAAACCCCCTCGGGGTAAGTCTGACTAATCAACTAACCTAGTCCTTCTCAACGATCTTCATATCAAACGTCTTCGCCAGGAAGGCCCAGAGGTCGGCCACCTGGTCGATGTGCTTCGAGATCGGTGTCCCCGCGCCGTGACCGGCTTTG
Organism: Aeoliella straminimaris; assembly: GCF_024054565.1. Lineage (GTDB taxonomy): Bacteria > Planctomycetota > Planctomycetia > Pirellulales > Lacipirellulaceae > Aeoliella > Aeoliella straminimaris. Next base: position 619,304 of record NZ_JAMXLR010000092.1, on the reverse strand, counting down.
AGTTCCACCCGCAGCAGGATCGGGTCGTCGCTGGCCTGGGCGTGCTGCAGGGCGGCGGCGAACTTGAAGCTGTGCATCGGCACCACGCGGTCGTCGGTATCGGCCGTGGTTACCATGGTGGGCGGGTAAGCCGTGCCTTCTTCGACGTTGTGGTAGGGCGAGTAGGCCAGCAGGTACACGAACTCGTCGGGTTCGTCAGACGAGCCGTACTCGGTCCGCCAGAACTGTCCGGCCGTGAACTTGTGGAATCGCAGCATATCGTGCACGCCGACGGCCGGCAGACAAGCGCCGAACAAATCGGGTCGCTGCGTCATTACGGCGCCAACCAGCAGGCCGCCGTTGCTACCGCCGCGAATGGCGAGCCGCTCGCTACGGGTGTATTTGTTGTCGATCAACCACTCTGCGGCGGCAATGAAGTCGTCGAAGACGTTCTGCTTTTTCTCCTTCTTGCCGGCCTGGTGCCAATCCTCGCCGTATTCGCCGCCGCCGCGAAGGTTGGGAATCGCCACGACGCCACCTTGCTCCATCCAGGCTACGTAGTCGACGGAGAAACCCGGTGTCAGCGAGATGTTGAAGCCGCCGTACGCGTACAGCAGCGTCGGGTTGTCGCCGTTCTTCTCGAGCCCCTTACGATGTGCAATCATCATCGGGATCTTGGTGCCGTCCTTGCTGGCGTAGAACACCTGCTCGACTTCGTACTTCTCCGGATCGAAGTCGATCTGGGGTCGACGTAGCACCGAGGTCTCGCCACTTTCGATGTCGAGGCGGTAAATGCTTGTGGGCGTCACGGCGTTGGTGAACGTGAAGTACGTCTCTTTGTATTCTTCGCGGCCACCGAACCCATTGGCCGAACCAATACCGGGCAGGTGCGCCTGGCCCAGAGATTCGCCCTCGGGCGTGAACATTTCCACTTCGGTGTGGACATCCTTCAAGTAGCGGGCAATCAGCCGGCCACCAACCAAGTCGCCATCGACCAGGGTGGCATCTCGCTCGGGGACAATTTCGAAAAACGCCTTGGGATTCGTCGCGTCGGTGACCACGATCCGCTTTTGCGGGGCCGACTCGTCGGTCAGAAAGTAAAGCTTGTTGCCCTGACTGGCCAACATTGAGTATTCGTTGTCGAAATTGTCCACGATGGGGCGGAAATCTTCCTCTCCCGCCGTGAGGCTCTTGATCCAGATCTGGTTCTGCGGATCGGTACCACTGGAAATGTAAAGCACCAGCCACTCGCCATCGTCGGTGACGCTAACGCCAAACGACCAGTCGGGGTGGTCGGGCCGCTCGTACACCAAACGGTCCTCCGACTGCGGCGTGCCCAGCGTGTGGTAGTAGATTTTTTGATTCAAGGCCACCGACTGGTGCTTGTCGCCCGCCTCATCCTCAGGGTAACGGGCGTAATAGAAGCCTTGGCCGGTATGATCCCAGTCGACTCCGCCAAAACGGACCCACTCCAGGACATCGTCCCGCATCTTGCCCGTTTCAATCTCCATGATGTGGATCGTCTTCCAGTCGGAACCCGAAGCACTCTTGGAAAAGGCAATCAACTTTCCGTCTTCACTTACCGAGAACGAAGACAGGGCCACGGTGCCGTCGTCGCTCCAGGTGTTGGGGTCGAGTAACACTCGACCGACATCGGTGTCGGAATTTCCGACATACAGCACGGCCTGGTCCTGCAAGCCATCATTTTTGAAGTAGAAATACTTACCCCCCTTTCGGCTGGGAGCCGAAAAACGTTCGTAGTTGTACAATTCCTCCAAACGCTGCGCGAATACCTCTTGAGCGGGAATGGCGTCCAAGTAGCTTCGGGCGAATTCACTCTGGCTTTCGACCCACGCCGCTACTTCGTCCGACTCGCGTACATCGGCTTCCAGCCAGCGATAGGGATCAGCCACCTCGGTGCCGTGATAATTATCGGTGTGGTCGACCCGTCGGGTGGCGGGATACTCAATTGCCATACTCTCCCCAGAAATAAGCAGCGTTGTTGAAATCAGAGTAATGCAGACGAATGACAATAGGCGCATGGAAGTCCCTGTTGTGTGGTGCGGATGCGTTTTCATAGTAGACGGATAGGATGCAACGATGGTTCATCAAGAACGATTTCAGTTAGAAACGTCTGGCCACGGCGACATGCACGACATCACCGATCGAGTGGCCGGCGTCATTGCCGGCAGTTCTATTCAAACCGGCACAGCCCACATTTTCAATGTCGGCAGCACCGGTGTCGTAGCCGCTATCGAGTTCGAGCCTGGTCTCCTACAGGATCTACCGATGGTGCTCAATCGGTTGATCCCGCCTGGGCGCGACTATGGCCACGAGCAGGCTTGGCACGATGGCAACGCCCACTCGCACCTGCAAGCCACCTGGCTCGGCCCCGAACTCACTATTCCTGTCGCCGAAGGCCGCCCAGTGCTCGGCACCTGGCAGCAGATCATCCACCTGGAATGCGATATCAAGCCCCGCAATCGCTACATTGTGGTCACGGTGCAGGGGGAGTGACTACGAGCACAAGCGGCTTAACTACTCGCGCTACGGTAGCTGGCCAGCGCTCGCTTGAAAATCCAGCGACTCACCACCAGCGACACTACCGTTGCCAACAAGGCGAACGCGGCCAGCCACGCGTACTCGGGCGTGAGCGGCTTGGCCATCATTCGAGCCGGTACGTTAATCACCACCAGCACGGGAATGATGAACGTGAAGATGGTTCGCAGAGCGTTGCCCAGAGCGTTGCCGCCGTAGATCTCCATCGGGTAGCGTGAAAAGTTCGTGATGTAAAACCAGAAGTCGTAGAGCGTTTGATTGCGTCCCAACCAGATGCTCGTGGCGGCCAGCGAGATCATCACGCTGTACAAGATCAACACCCCGCACAGCACATAGCAGGGGTATAGCAAGTACTGAATCGGCAAAAACTGATCGTGATCGATGCGACTGCTGGCGAATACCAACAGGGCAAAGGCCACGACAAAGTTCCCCAGCGACGACCAGTTGATCCGCCGCAAGGAGAGCAGAAATTGTGCATCGACCGGCTTCAATAGCGCAAAGTCGAGCCCACCGGTGCGAACCAGTTCGCTCATCTCTTGGGCGTTAGGCATGAATAACGCCTGCACCAGGCTGTTGATGAACATCGTTGTGGCGATGAAGATGAAGAACTCGAATTTCGTCCAGCCTTCAATGCTGCTGGTGTAGGCGAACACCAACAGATAGAACCCCAGGTTCATCGCCATCCAACCGATGCTCGACACCACCTCGATCACGAAGTTGGTGCGGAACGTCATATCGCGAATCAAGCTGTTCCGCGCGAAGGTGAGGAACAGTCGCGGGTAGAGCATCAGGTCTTGCATCAAAGCTCCAATCTCTCGCCAGGGCGGGAGTGGTCACGGGCGGTCAGCAACACCACCCTGCAAGCGTGGCGCTACGTAAACTATAGGATCGAAGGTGGTTCTAGTGTATCATGGACACCTCGTTCAGGTGGAGCCCGCGGCCGACCATTCGGCATTTACACACGCGGGGTGAACTTCGACAATGAGTCGACATTCCTCGATCTCCAGGTGCTCCACGCCCTATGCCCGACAGCCAGATCATTTACGGTCTCGACGACCGGCCGCCGTTTCCGCGTGCCATAGTGCTTGCCGCACAGCACGTGCTCACCATGTTCGGCTCGACGGTGGTGGTGCCGCTGATGTTCGGCCCCCAACTCTGGCCGATTCCCGAAGGCATATCAGAGAGCGTGAAAGTCGAGCTCACGGATCTGCGACTGACGAACATCGCGCTATTGATCTCCAGCGTTATGCTCTGCAGCGGCATCGCCACCTTCCTGCAAGCGACCTTTGGTTCGCGGCTGCCCATCATCCAGGGTGTATCGTTTTCTTTCCTGGCCGCGTTCGGATCGATTATCGCCAGCGTGCACAAGCAGAACCAGATCGACTGGTCCGCTGCCAGTTCCGATGCGGTGAGTCCCGAAACGCTCGAGCCGCTTATCGAAGCATGGCAATCGGCAGGGGCCATGGGCATGCAGACCATTGCCGGCGCCATCTTAATTGGCGCGCTGTTTGAAATCCTTGTAGGCTTCAGCGGGCTGATGGGCCTGGTGCGGCGTTATCTCTCGCCCGTGGTTGTCGGTCCAGTGATCATGCTCATCGGCCTCGCGCTCTACCAGTTCGGCGCTCCGAATGCGGCCAGCAACTGGCCCGTGAGCATCGGTACCATCGTGCTGATCAGCCTGTTCGCCCTGGTGTTGTCGCGCAAGGTGACCTTCCTACGACTGTTTCCGATGCTCTCGGCCATCGTGGTGATGGTCACCTACTGCGCAATACTTACCTGGAGCGGTGTGTACACGTCGGCCGAAACGACTCCCGGCTACGTCGATCTTTCGGCCTTCGAGCACACCGAATGGGTGCGAACCACCGACATCTTCCTCCCGTGGGGCTTGCCTCAGTTCACGTTGAGCGCAACGGTCGCCGTGTTGGCCGGCTTCCTGGCTTCGATGATCGAATCGTTTGGCGACTATCACGCCTGCAAGAACATCGCCGGCGCCGGCGACCCCACGCCCGAGGAAATCTCCCGTGGCATTGGCTTCGAGGGTGTGGGCTGTGCGCTGACCGGCATCTTGGGCGGGTTCAGCAGCACCAGCTACTCCGAGAACATCGGCCTGGTGGGACTCACCAAGGTTGCCAGCCGGTACGTCGTGCAGATCGGCGGTGTGATTCTCATCCTGCTGGGACTATTCGGCAAGTTCGGTGCGTTCGCCTCGGCGATCCCCCAGCCCGTGGTCGGCGGCCTCTACTGCACTATGTTCGGGCTGATCGCGGCCGTCGGCGTGCGGCAGTTTGCCCGGGCCGACCTGAACAGTGATCGCAACCTGTTCGTAGGCGGTTTTGCCCTGTTCATGGGGCTTAGCGTGGCGTTTTACTTCAGCGACTACAGCACCGGCCAGCAGGACGTCGCGTGGATGCCGACCGCCGTGCGCGACGTGGTGCTAGCAATTGGCCAGTCCGGCATGGCCGTGGCTGCTATACTCGGTATTCTCTTCGACAACATGGTTCCCGGCACCCGCGAGGAACGCGGCCTGGCCGAAGGCCCCGGCGTCCTGGTCCCCGAAGGGGGCGACGTGGACGTGGATTGAAGGACTCACCACGGGGAGCACGGAGAACACCGAGAGGAATCCTTAGCATGAGTGGATTTTATTGTTCGGCACTGCTGAGGAAACCCTTCGAGCTATTCGATACTAGATTCCTCTCCGCGTCCTCCGTGTCCTCTGTGGTTCAATAGATCTCCGCCAACAACATTCCCCAGTCTTGAGCCCCTATGCCCAACACCACCAAGCTCGAACTACCGGTCGTCAATCACACGCCGCAGGCCTACGCAGGACCGTCGCGGGACGAGGTGATCGCGCTGCGTAAGCAGTACGTTTCACCCGGGGTGATCACCTACTATCGCGAGCCGTTGATGGTGGTCGAAGGTCACATGCAGTACGTGTGGGACGAGACCGGCAAGCGGTACCTAGATGCCTTTGCGGGCATCGTCACCGTGAGCGTTGGGCACTGCCATCCCAAGGTTGTCGAGAAGGTTCGAGCACAAACCGGCGAGCTACAACACACCACTACCATCTACCTGCACCCGGCACTGCCGCAGTTCGCCGAGGCACTCGCGGCGAAAATGCCCGAGGGGCTCTCGCGGAGCTACTTTACCAACTCCGGCAGCGAGGCGAACGAGATCGCTATCCTTTCGGCTCGCGAATACACCGGCAACACCGACGTAATCGCCCTCAGGAACTGCTACCACGGCGGCACCGCCACCACGATGGGCCTCACCGCCCACGGCACCTGGAAGTTCAAGGCCAACCAGGCCCCCGGCATCCATCACACCCACGCCGGTTACTGTTACCGTTGCCCGTACGGGCTGGAGTATCCGTCATGCGACTTGAAGTGCGCTCGTGACATCGAGGACGTGATCAAGTACCAAACGCCAGGCGAGGTGGCTTGCTTCATCGGCGAGCCGATCCAAGGCGTGGGCGGTGCAGTCACTCCGCCGAAGGAGTACTTCCAGATCGTGTACGACATCGTCCGTCGCTACGGCGGCATCTGTATCGCCGACGAAGTGCAGGGGGGCTTTGGCCGCACCGGCACGCACTACTGGTCGCATCAGAACTGGGACGTCGTGCCCGACGCAATCACGATGGCCAAGGGCATTGGCAACGGCATCCCGCTCGGCGCGTTCACCACCACCGAAGCAATCTCCGAGGTGATGACCCGCCGAGTGCACTTCAACACCTATGGCGGTAACCCGATCAGCATGACGCAGGGCCTGGCGACGCTCGAAGTGATCGACGAAGACGGCCTGCAGCAGAACTCGCTGGAGGTCGGCGGCCACCTGAAGGATCGTCTACACGAACTCGCCGACAAGCACTCCGCCATCGGCGAAGTCCGCGGCCTGGGCCTGATGCTGGGCGTGGAGCTAGTGACCAACCGCCAAACTCGCGAACCCGCCACCCAACTGGCCGCCGACGTACTGGAAGCGATGAAGTTACGCAACGTCCTGGTCGGTAAGGGCGGCCTGCACGGCAATACCCTCCGCATCAAACCCCCGATGTGCATCACGAAGGACGACGCCGACTACCTGGTGGCAATGCTGGACGAATGCTTACGTGATTTGACAGGATAACGGGATCCAAAGGTATCGACGAGATGACAAAGATGCAGCACGAAGAGTTAACTCGGCGGGTGATAGGATGTGCCTACACCGTGTACAATACGCTTGGCGGAGGATTCCTCGAATCGGTCTACCAAAATGCGCTGCTACTAGAACTCGACGCGGCAGGTATAGAGGCGAAGAGTCAGGTACAGCTCGACGTAGAGTACCGTGGTCACACCGTGGGACACTTCTTCGCCGATATCGTGGTGGAGCAGAGAATAATAATCGAACTCAAGGCCATCGAGGCGTTGCATAAAAGCCACGAAGTCCAACTCGTCAACTACCTTGCCGCTACCGGTACAGATATCGGCTTGCTTCTCAACTTCGGTCCTAAAGGCGTCGAAGTGAAACGCAAAGTACGAGAACTCTCAAACCTATCCCGTTAATCCTGCCCATCCAGTTATCCTGTCGAACTGAACTCTCATGCCCACGCTTGAAACAACCGTCGACGGCCTCACGCTTCCCAATCCTTTCATCATTGGCTCCGGCCCTCCGGGCACGAATGCCAACGTGATCGGCAAGGCGTTTGACGAAGGGTGGGGCGCCGTGATCTGCAAGACCGTGAGCCTCGACGCCGAGAAGGTTGTGAACGTTCAGCCGCGGTACGCTCGTTTGCGAAGCCGTGACACGGGCGAGATCATCGGCTGGGAGAATATCGAACTGATCAGCGACCGCTCATTCGACACCTGGATCGACGAGTTCAAAGAGATCAAAGACAAGTACCCCGACAGAATCTTGATCGCCTCGATCATGGAAGAGTACCGCCAGGAGGCGTGGCACGAGATCGTCGAGCGGTGTGAAGCGGCCGGTGTCGATGCGTTCGAGCTGAACATGAGCTGTCCGCACGGCTTGCCCGAGCGCCGGATGGGCGCCGCGATGGGCGAGAATCCCGACATACTCGAAGAGGTCTGCGGCTGGGTGATGAAGGTGGCCACCAAGCCGGTGTGGGCCAAGATGACGCCCAACGTGACCCATATCGAAGACCCCACGCGGGCGAGCCTCCGCGCGGGCTGCCAGGGCATCTCGGCCATCAATACCATCCGCAGCGTGCTGGGGGTGGACCTCGAAACGCTTCGCCCCGAGCCAACCGTCGAAGGCTATACCACGCCCGGCGGCTATAGCTGCCAGGCGATCATGCCGATCGCCCTGCGAATGTGCATGGAGATCGCCACCGTGATTCGCGACGAGTTCCCCGGCCGCTCGCTATCGGGCATCGGTGGCATCGAAACCGGCAAAGACGCCGCGCAGTTCCTGCTCTTGGGCTGCGACACCGTGCAGGTCTGCACCGGGGTGATGAAGATGGGCTACCGCTGCGTGCACTCGATGCAGGAAGAACTGCTCGCGTTCATGGAACAGCACAAGTTCGAAACGCTGGAGGACTTCAAGGGCCACTCGCTGCAGTTCTTCACCACCCATTCCGACCTTGTCCGCCGCCAGGCCGAGGCCCGCGCCGCCAAGAAGGCCGAGCACGACAAGAAGGTGATCCAGAAAGACACCGACTGGGACGGCGACGACTTTGTCGATCAGACGGACGCGCTGTCGCGAGGGTAAAAGACTCGTAGCCGGACTCGCAAGAGTTCGGACTCACCTCCAGCCATCAGAATTCTTGCGAATCCTGCTACATTCTCAATGCAAGCTGTAACCTTCTCCGAATTCCGCGGGCCCATCTCGCTATCCGACGTCCCCGAGCCCGAGTGCCCTGCGGACGGCGCGGTGATCGAAGTGCGAGCCACAGGGCTGTGCCGCAGCGACTGGCATGGGTGGCAAGGACACGACGCGGATATTAAAGACTTGCCGCACGTGCCGGGGCATGAGTTTGCCGGCGTGGTGGCCGAGGTCGGCTGCGAGGTGCGCCACTGGAAAGCGGGCGATCAGGTAACGATGCCGTTCGTCGCCGGGTGCGGGCGGTGCGTGGAGTGCGCCGCGGGGCATCCGCAGGTATGCGACGATCAATTCCAGCCCGGCTTCACCGCCTGGGGATCGTTCGCCCAGCGCGTGGCAGTGCGCTACGCCGACTTCAATTTGATTCGCCTGCCCGAAGAACTCGACTTCGCCACGGCGGCCAGTCTCGGCTGCCGGATGGCGACCTCGTATCGAGCGGTCACCGCGCAGGGGCAACTTCACCCGGGAGAGTGGGTCGCCGTGCATGGCTGTGGTGGCGTGGGCCTGGCGGCCGTGGCGATTGCTGCGGCGCTCGGCGGCCGGCCGATCGCGGTGGATATTCGCGACAAGCCGCTGGAGCTCGCTCGCAAGCTCGGTGCTGAGCACACGCTAAACGCCGGCGAAGTGGACGACGTGCCCGCGGCGATCCGCCAGCTCACCGGTCGTGGCGCCGACTTGTCGCTCGACGCCTTGGGCAGTCGGGTAACCGCGACAAATTCCATTCTCTCGCTCCGTAAGCGTGGGCGACACGTACAGGTTGGACTGTTGGCAGGCGACCAGGCCAACCCGCCCCTGCCGATGGGGCCGGTGGTTGCGAACGAGCTGGAGATCGTCGGCAGTCACGGTCTGGCGGCCCGCAGCTATCCGGAGCTCTTGGACCTCGTGGTTACAGGTCGCCTTCCGGCTGCTAAACTGGTGACTCGCACCCTGGCGTTGAGCCAGGCACCCGCCGCGCTCGAAACGCTAAACGACTTCGGCGAAGTCGGTGTCGCGGTGGTCACTGACCTTGGATCTTAGCCGGACTCGCCGCAGTTCGGACAATCGACCAAGGCCTCCGAACTCTTGCGAGTCCGGCTACGCGCGCGTTTCATCTTTCAAAGATTTCATGATCGACTCCGTTGCTCAAATCACCGACCTGCCGCTCGACGAGGCTCTTGCGCTGGTGCGCAAGGCATTCGACGCGGCGGAGATCACACGTCGCGGCATCGATTCGGCTGGCGTGGTGGAATACTACCGCCAAAGTGAGCGGGCGTATCGAATGTTCCACTCCGGCGAGGGCGCGCTGCACATCGGCATGAGCACCGGCAAGGGCGACGACGACGACGTCGGGCACCGCCGGCACGTCGAGCTGTTTGCCGAGTTGCTCGAGTCCATCGATGCCCAGCAGGCCATCGAGTTCGGCTCGGGCATGGGATACAACGTCCGCACGCTGGCCCGCGAGATGCCCGCGCGGCAGTTCGTAGGAGTCGACCTCTCGCCTCACCACACGAAGGCCGCCCGCAAGGACGCGGCGGGCCTGAAGAACATCGAGTTCATCGAGGGGAACTACCAACAGCTCGACCTGCCCGATGAGGCGTTCGACGCGGTGCTGGCCATCGAGACGCTCTGCCAGACCGAAGACCAACACCTGGCCATCGCCGAGGCGTATCGCATTCTCAAGCCGGGTGGGCGGATGATGGTGATCGACTGCTATCGTAACCAGCCGCTGGACGCAGTGGACGAACAACTACGCGAAGCAGCTCTATTGGTTGAGAAAACCGCGGCGGTCGATAAGTTCGCGGAACTCGAACCTTGGCAGCAGATGGTCCGCGAAGTGGGCTTCGAAGTAATCGAGTGCACCGATCGATCTACCGAAACAGCCCGCGACCTGCGGCGACTCTATCGACTGTCGCGACGCTTCTTTAAGATGTCGCTGGCGGTAAAACTGATCCGCCGCGCGATGCCGGCGCTGGCGATGGAAAACGCCGTGTGCGGCCTGCTGATGCCGTATACCGTGGGCCACTCGGTGCACGGTTACTACACGATCACGTTGGCGAAACCTGTTTAAACTAACATGTCCGAATTCCAAACCATCGCCAAAGTCGGCAGCCTCACAGAAGGGCAGGGGACTACCATCCAAGTGGGCGACAAACTTGTCGCGTTGTTCCTGCATGGGGGTGAGTACTTCGCGATCGACGACCACTGCCCCCACCAGGGGGCGTCGCTCGGCGCCGGCTACCTGGACGAAGATGGCACGGTGGCCTGTCCCTGGCACGCGTGGCGATTCAGCGTGTGCGACGGCACCTGGTGCGACAATCCTAAGTTAGGCGTCGACACCTACGAAGTCCGCGTGGAGGGGGATGAGATTCAGGTGAAGCTCTCTCAGTAGCTGGACCACCACGCAGTTCAAGCCGACGCGGAGTGTGCCTCCGGCTACGGTCTTACTACTTCGCCGTCACCTCGACCGTTTGCTTCACTTTGCTCTGGACTTTCGAGTTCAGGAGCTTGCCGGTCAGTGTCAGCTGCAATTCAAGCTTCGACTTGGTGAGCTTACCCACCGCGGCGTCAAACTCCGCGGCGCCAGTAACCGATTGCTCGGTAATCTTCGGCTCGTCCAGCGGCTTAACCGGCAGGTAGGGATCTTCTTCGGCCTGTTCGTTGGGCTGCACAGAAAGCTGGATGGTTGGCTCGAATTTGTGCACGTCGCCCTCGGTGCCGGCGGCCTTCCAAGTTAACTCGCCCTGTAGGTTGCCGAGCACTCGATTGTCGATCACCATCTTGCGCGACGCAGAGTCCTCTCCTTCGGTGGGCAACAGCAGGGCGATCTGCTGGGCCACGCGTTGAAGTCCCGCGCCGGTTATCAAACTGCTCATGGGTCGCGTGGCAGGGATGCTTGCCAGGCGGCCCTCCATTTCCTCTGGCAGCTTGACTTCTTTTACCTCACCCCGCGAAGTGACGACCACGGTCACTTCGTTGTCCAACAGCAAGTCGAACATCGGCATCAGCATGGCCGACAATCCGGCGGGGGCATCGTCCTCGTCCGAATCGTAGACCAGCTCCAAACCTTCCGCCTGGGTAATGGAAACGCGGATCCGCTCGATCACCTGGGTGGCGGTCATGGTGCCAGCTTCGTCCACCGAGTCGATCCGCCACAGGACATCGGTCGTCTGCGAGGCGTTGCTCGCGAACGTGCCGGCTTGCTGGGCATCGACATTGAACGTGGTCTGCTGCACTACTTCGTACCGCAGCTCTCCGCCAGCAGTAAACTTCCAGCGGGGAGCCTCCTGGCCGAATGCGGTAGAACCAACAGCAACAGCGAAGAATAGTACTAACGACCAACGGATCATGGAAGTTTACCTTACTTTAGTTTCACGACGCGGCGTAGCTCGTCGGCTACTGGTCTCGAAGCACTCTTACGCTTAAATCACAAGTTACTCCAACGTGCTCACTACAACTCCAGCACGCCACCCGGTTCGAGCACCACCGGTTCGGTGTTGGTGTGCTGCTTGACGCTTTCGGCCCACGAGGCCGTGTCTTGTTCGATGGGGGGCCAGGTATTGTAGTGGCAGGGCAGCACCTTCTTGGGTCCCAGTAGTTTGATTGCCTCGAGGCTCGCTGCCGGTCCCATGGTGAACAGGTCGCCGATCGGCACCACGGCCAGGTCCAAGCCCGGCGCGCCGATCAACTTCATCTCCAGGAAGGCCGCGGTGTCGCACGCCAGGTAAATCCGCTTGCCCTCGCCCGTGATCACAAAACCGCCAGGGTTGCCCGCGTAGCTGCCATCGGGGAAGCTCGAGCTGTGATGGGCAATCGTGTACTCCACCCGGCCGAAGGGCAAATCGTAGCCGCCGCCGTGATTCATGCCGACCGCGTGATCGCGAGCCACTCCCAGATTGGCGAGCCAGTTACCGATCTCGAAGTTCGTGAGCACCGTGGCGCCGGTTCGCTTGGCGATGCTCACGGCATCCGCGATGTGATCGAAGTGGGCGTGCGAGATGAGCATCACTTCGCACTTCACGTCGTCGGCCTTGATCGGCGCCGAAGGCGAGTCGTTCAGAAACGGATCGACCAGCACATTGGTGCCATCGATGTCGAGAAGCCAGCAATTGTGGCCCAGCCAGGTGATTTTCATAGGGAAACTCCGTCGAAAGTACTCAGGCAGGGGGACCTGATCGTTCTGCAGCAAGTGGGGCAACCGAAAACCCAGTTTGGCACGTCCCGGGCCGCGTTGCCAGGGTGACACATGCCGGCAGCGAATCGGTGCTTACCGCATGCGTGCCATCAGGTGCACCACCACCCACAGCATAGCGCCGATGCAAGCGCCCGCCAGGCGGATCGACACCGTGGCGAACAAAAATTGCTCGCGCCCCAATTGTTCGACGTCGATCGACGACCGCAATACCAGCACCAATAGCGAGTAGGCCATCATCCCGCCGATGATGTACACGCTGAGAAGGAGCAGGTCTTTTACCGAGAACTGTACCACTGCGCAAAAATCCGGTGCCGCCCGAGTGCTTGGAGCCCCTCATTCTAGCAGATCAGTTCTCGGATTTCGCCAAATTCCGTCCACTACCGTGCCAGAACCACACGGCGTAGTACAGCGAGAGTCCGATGGCCGCGCCAATCACGTTATTGACCATGTCTTTTTGGGTGTCCCACTCGTCCAGGTCGCCGGCGCCGATGAATAGCACCCCTTCGCCCTCGCCCACAAGCAGGGCGCCGACGTACTCGAAGATTTCGTGAAATGCCGAGAAGCCCAGCATTACTACCATCGTGGCCACCACGATGAAGGCGGGCGAGTAGTGCCCATGAAAGTGATATGCCCGGCAGACGATCAGGCTGGCCACGAAGCCGAAAAAGCCATGCACCCAGTAGTCGTACTCCACGCCCAAGGGAAAGGTCATGTAAAAGCCAAACATGCCCAGGTCGTGCAGCAGCAAGAACACGCCCAATAGTGCGTAGTGCACCGGGTGCAGGTTAATCCAGTTGCGCACTGCGAACACACCCCACAGCAGGATCATCAAGAAGATGAAGTCCCATTTGTAGCGGGAGTCGGTCGCCAGAGCGTAGATCTCGAGGCCAACCAAGATGAGCGAGAACAGCCAGGCGACGATCGTGTTGGCGCGGTGCATGGAAGAGTCCGCCTTGGAGAAGCACGTGCAAGCAGTTGCTCCATTCTCGCACGGCAACTGGCCAACCGCCAGTCATTCCTCCCGGCGACCAGCGGCATACGGCGCACCAGGGTTCAAGTCGAGCACCTGCCGTTCCGGCGGCACCAGTGCGTTTTCGAACTGGCAGCGCCACTTGCTGCCTGGCTCGATGCCTTCAACCGTGTGGCCCGACTCCAGCACGAGGCCCTTCTCAAATACGTACATCGCCGTATTGTAGAGCACGGCCGAGACGTCGTTCGGCTCCAGTTCGCGGAAGTGGCATTGAAGATCGTGCAGTCCGATTTCCGTGAGCCCCCGCGTGTCCATCAACTTGTCGCCGGGCGTATTGCTGATGTTGAAGAACCGCATGTTCAGCGAACCGGGCCGCTTGATGGGCGGAACGTCGACCGCGTCGAGGTAATCGGACACCAGCACGACCTGTTGGCTGTGCTTCGCGACCATCGCCACGGGCTCAAGCTGTTCCGCGACCGCTTGCAGGACGCCATGGAACAATTGCATGCGGGTTGCTGGCTCCAGTCGCCGCGAGAGCATCTCGGTCACCAGCAGCGAGTGGGTGGCGCCGGCCAGCAGCGACTCGGCATCGCGACAAAACCACGACTGCTGAATGTCGGCGGCATAGTTTTCGATCTTGATCGGCTGGTCAGATTGCAACAACCAGGTTTGCGGCGGCGCAGCACGATCGGCGTACTCGATCATGTGCTCCACGTGAGCAAAAAGGTGGGCATTGTCCTTCTCGCTCGCAGGCATTTCGATTTCGCCACCCAGGATCTCGCTGGCCCGCTGCCGAACCGCCTCGAAGTCGATGATGGGTGGCTCGTGGAAGTGGAATTCGACGGCTTGCATGGCGTAGTGGATTTATCCTGCGAGTGAGAGATCAATGAAGTTCTAGATCGGCAAAATCGTCGGCAACAAGTTCAATCTCGCCTGTCTCATGATCCCACCAGTACACGTTGTGCTGCAAGGTGTCGGGATGGCCGGGCATCGGCAGTAACACTAACAAATCGCCACCCCCGTTAGCGCCAATCGCCACGGCAGTCGCTGGAAAACCATGCCAACTCTCGCGTGCCGAGCGAGTCTCACGATCAATACTATTACAGGTACGTTGAATCCGCTTGCGATCGCTGGCGTCGAAAAATGGGAAGAGCACGAAACTATCGAAGGTGGTATTGACGCCGCCCCCGTTCATCTTGGCCATAGCCGTGACGAAAGATGCCGGAAATCTCACTCCGAGCTTTTTCTCGGTTTCATTGATCCACTTGATGTCAACAGGGAAGGGCATAATAGAGATCGCCAGAATTGGTGCACTTTCGGCCTGATAAGTTGCTGGAGTTTCTCACAGCACGCAACGGCATTCCAGCCTTCGAGGTCGCTAACACGGGACGTATCCCGCCGTCATGGGACAAGATTGCAAGCCCCATATTTCCGCCCCCCACGCAGTAGAAACTGGACAATTCCTCTGGTCTAATATGGGTTGCGCAGCGTTCCGCCGAGGCGCATTATCGGCGGTATTGGAGTTCTCCCTCCTCGTTATGGGAGTTTTGTCCCAACGGGGCACAGGGGGGACAAAACCCGCCGAGTTTTGGTACCTGCGATGTTGAAGAAACCCTGTAAAACAAGGTAAAAACAATCGCGGGGGCTCCCAGAACCCCCAGAGTTTTGGGCCCATGAATCGTTTGTCGGGATGTAGGGACAAAACTCCCAAGATGGTCTCTCCGAACCGATGTTAAGCTGAGGGGTCCTGAGGGGGGAGACGGATTGGAATTTGTGGCTGGGTGGCTCTGGTTGGGTTAACTGACCAGGGGCCTGACGGCCCCCGCTCGCCGACTTACTCACTTACTCACTTACTCACTTACTCACTTACTCACTTACTCACCTACTCACCTACTCACCTACTCTCCAACTGCCATGCTCAACAAATACTCCAGCCACATTACCCAGCCCAAGAGTCAAGGTGCCAGCCAGGCAATGTTGTATGGTACGGGCCTCACCGAAGAGGACATGCAGAAGCCTCAGGTCGGTATCGCCAGCGTGTGGTACGAGGGCAACACCTGCAACATGCACCTGATGGACCTGGCCGCTAAGGTGAAGGAAGGCGTGGTGGCCGCCGGCATGGTTGGGATGCGGTTTAACACGATCGGTGTCTCCGACGGCATCTCGATGGGCACCAGCGGCATGAGCTACTCGCTGCAAAGCCGCGACTTGATTGCCGACAGCATCGAAACGGTGATGCAAGCCCAGTGGTACGATGGCCTGGTCGCCCTGCCGGGCTGCGACAAAAACATGCCGGGCTGCTTGATCGCCATGGGCAGACTCAACCGCCCGAGCCTGATGGTGTACGGTGGTACCATCAAGCCGGGCTTCACGCACTTCGGTGGCGAGAACCAGAAGCGGGACATTGTCTCGGCGTTTCAATGTTATGGGGAGTTTTTGGCCAAGACGATCGACGAAGACGAACGCAAGGCGATCGTTCGCGAAAGTTGTCCCGGCGCCGGCGCATGCGGCGGTATGTACACAGCCAACACCATGGCCAGCGCCATCGAAGCGATGGGCATGACGCTTCCGTACTCGTCCAGCATCCCAGCCGAAGACCCCGCCAAGCTCGAAGAGTGCGTCAGCGCCGGCCATGCAATGCTCAACCTGCTGGAGAACGACATCAAGCCGAGCGACATCATGACCCGGGCGGCGTTCGACAATGCGATGAACCTGATCATCGCCGTGGGCGGATCGACCAACGCGGTGCTGCACCTGCTCGCCATGGCCCGTGCCGTGGACGTGAAACTCACGATCGACGACTTCCAGAAGGCCAGCGACCGAGTGCCGCTACTGGCGGACCTTAAGCCATCGGGCCGGTTCGTGCAGGAAGAACTCCACGAAGTGGGCGGCACGCCGGCCGTCATGAAGCTGCTCTTGGAACACAACCTGATCGACGGCACCTGCATGACGGTAACCGGCAAAACCGTGGCCGAGAACCTGGCCGATCTGCCGGGCCTGAAGGAGGGGCAGGAAGTGGTGCGGCCGTTCGACGATCCGATCAAGGCGACCGGTCACTTGCGAATCATGCGCGGCAACTTCTGTCCGGATGGGGCCGTGGCGAAAATCACCGGTAAGGAAGGTCTGCAGTTCACCGGAACGGCCAACTGCTTCGATAGCGAAGAGGACATGCTGCACGCCCTGGAGGAGAAGAAAATCGATAAGGGCGACGTGGTGATCATTCGTTACGAAGGACCTCAAGGCGGTCCCGGCATGCCGGAAATGCTCACTCCCACCAGCGCCATCATGGGCGCGGGGCTCGGCAAGGACGTGGCCTTGATGACCGACGGCCGGTTCAGCGGTGGCTCGCACGGTTTCATCGTGGGACACGTGACGCCCGAGGCGCAGGTCGGCGGCCCGATTGCCTTGGTGCAAAATGGAGACAATATCACGATCGACGCCGAGGCGAACACGATCACCGTCGACGTGAGCGACGACGAAATGGCCAAACGCTTGGCGGCGTGGAAAGCCCCGGCGTACAAGGCCTCGCGCGGCACGCTGTACAAGTACATCAAGAACGTGAAGAGCGCCAGCGAGGGGTGTGTGACGGACGAGTAGTCGCGAGATAATTTTGCTCCGTTACGACCCCAGACGAGTCCACTCGATGGGCATCCGAGTTTGCTGTCCCAGCTGTGGTAGTGTCTATGAGTTGCCCGAGGCATGGGGCAACATGCCGGCCGGCTGCGAATGTGGCGCCCTAATTCGTGTGCCGGCGCCACAAGCGGTACAAATGCCGACGGAAACGAACGAGCCAGACTCCGCCTCTGACGCAATTGGCGACGACAATCCCTTCGCCCGGTTTCCGGCTCCGCTTCACCCGTCTCAAGTCATTTCGCCTCTCGCCAGGCGGTTGATCGTCGGCGGAGCGGTGCTCATCGCCGTACTGATTACTGCTGTCATCATTGCTTCCTATCTCGTAGCGGACTTGCCATAGAAAACTGAAACCAACCACAAGGCTGAGTGGTAATGTCTAATGGCAAGGACTCGCTGGATGCAAATGGCTGTACTCAAGTGCGGCTTCTCCTCTCTGAACCTGGAAGGAGGTTGCGATGAAACGCTACCTGCACGTCCTGTTTACCGTGGCTGCCTTAACGCTCACCGGCGTTGTCCTCGCCAAGCCAACCACCCCCGCAGAGGTAGAGCCATTCCTCGTCGAGGGCCGCATCCAAGAGGGCATCGACGAGTTCCAGCAGCGGGACGATTCGACCGCTCAGTACGCCGTTGGTGTGTTAAAAGTGCTGGCTGCCGTGGAGGGGCTAACTCAGGACCTGTATCGATACGGCTTGCGAGACAACAATCCCCGCTTGCCCTTCGTGCGTTTGCCAGTGCCAGCCAATGACGGTCCCGAGCAACTCACCTACGTGAAGTGGCGGCAAGTGCTGCAGGATTTTGTCGACGACCTGGACGACGCGCAGCAGTCGCTCTTGGCGATTCAGGACGAGGACGTGAAGCTCAAACTGCCGGTGGGCCTGGTGCGACTGGACTTGAATGGCGATGGAGTGGCCGAGCAGGACGAGACGTTCTGGCGCGTGTTCACCGCCGTTGCCTGGAGAGCCGCGAAACTCGATGAAGATCAGCAGCGGTTCGAAATCGGCTTTGATAAGGCGGACGCGCACTGGATGATCGGCTACACGCACTTGCTGCAAGCGATGGCCGAAGCATGGTTGGCCTACGATACCGAGGCATTCTACAATCAGACGGCACCGATGTTCTTTGCAGGCGCGGAAACTCCGAAAGTACTACTGCGCAGTAACCTGCAGAGGGGCTTCAACCCCGATTCCATCGCTGACGCCATTGCCGCGATCCACCTGATGAAATTCGATGTAGTCGAACCCGAGCGAATGAAGGCCGCCCTGAAACACCTCCAGGAGATGATCGCCCAGAGCCGGCAGGTGTGGATTTGCATCGGCAAAGAGACCGACGACGATCGGGAGTGGATTCCTGGCCCGAACCAAACAAGCCTTACTCCGCTAAGAGTCAACCAGAGCATCGCCGACGGATGGCAGGTGTTCCTCGACGAAGCCGATGCCGTGCTGGCGGGCGAAAAACTTGTGCCGCACTGGCGCGTGCCTGCAGGGCAGGGGATCAATATCAATCGTGTGTTCAACGAACCGCGGGAGTTCGACCTGGTGATGTGGGTACACGGCGCGGCGGCCGTGCCCTACCTGGAGGAAGGCGAAGTGGTGAGCCAGGAAACCGCCAGAACGCTCAATCGAATCTTCCAAGGGCGGTTCGTGGCATTTGCGATTTGGTTCCAGTAATTGACGAAAATCCCGAAGTGGTTGACTTGGCGGACCGATCGTCTCGGTGCAGAATGGAGAGCAGGAGCAGGAGCAGGAGCAGGGGCAGAAGCAGGAGCGACGACGAAATGGCCAAACGCCGGGCGGCGTGGAAAGCCCTGGCGTACAAGGCCTCGCGCGGCACGCTGTACAAGTACATCAAGAACGCGAAGAGCGCAAGCGAGGGGTGTGTGACGGACGAGTAGCGCCGGCCTTCGAAGACTCGCAACGGGGAGGGACAGGCCGTGCCGATTGAATTCAGTTGCCCGGCATGTGGGAAGACTTACCGGGTAGAAGACGAACTGGCCGGCCGTTCGGCTACGTGCAAGTGCGGCACACGTCTAATCATTCCCGAACTACTCGAACCGGAACTCGTCGAAGGTGAGCTACTAGAGCCCGAGCTGGTGGAGGGCGAACTAATCGAGGACGACGATCCGGCAGAAGAGATCGATCTCATACCGGACGATCCTCCCATCACGTTGGTACCGGACACCACGGTCGACGAGCCCGAGCCATGGAGGTTTAACACTGTCACGGGCTCGGAGTCCGTGCTCAATGGGTTCGTTCTCACCGAAGACAACCCGTATTTGAATCCGGACCGGCGGCGTCGATGGTCGGTTCCTGTTAAGCTGACCACTGTGGCGGCAGCCGTCACGGTCGTAGTACTGGTGGTGGTGGCCTCGAACATGGCGTCGGACAAACCGACGAGTGGACGAAAGCCAGTCCGGCCGACTGAGGCCTCGTCGGTCGTGGAACGCTCGCTACTGGAACAACGCAGCGGCTTTGCCACTCAACTTGTTCCCAGCGATTACAACCCCGTGGGACCGGCCCCCGAACCGCCACCCAACGTGTTTCGCACAGTGCACTACGACTCGCCAGCTGGTTCGTTGGTCGCGTACCTTACGCCCAAGCCACGCGACCAGCGGCGTCGCCCCGCCTTGGTTTGGGCGCACGGTGGCTTCGGCGGCATCGACACCTGGTTGTGGGAACAGCAACCCGCTGGGGACGATCAATCTGTCCGGCAGTTTCTCAATCGAGAACTGGTGGTTATGTGCCCTTCCTGGCGAGGCGAAAACGACAACCCTGGTGAGTTCGAGTTCCTCTACGGCGAAGTTGAAGATCTGATCGCAGCCGGCGAGTACGTGGCGCAGTTGCCGTATGTCGACCCCCAACGCGTTTACGTCGGCGGCCACAGCAACGGCGCCACGCTCGCCATGCTGGCGGCGGAATGCGACAGCCCGTTTCGCGCGGCGTTGGTCTTCGGTGGCGACGCCGATCTCGAGTTAGCCATCGCCCAGGGCGACTACAAAGTGCTGCCCTTCAACCCGTATCGCGAACGGGAGACCGTACTTCGCTCGCCTGACTGCTTTGCCCCCTCGATTCGTATCCCCGTGCTCTGCTTCGAAGGGAGCGGATCGTCCGGCGCCGAACCGCTCCGTCAACTGGCGATGTTTACAAACAACGAACATATCCCGCTGGAAGTGTGCGTGATTGAGCAGGGGGGTCACTTCGATATCCTGCGCCCGCTCAAGCCGTGGCTGGCTGAGAAACTACTGACAGACATCGGCGAAGAGTGCTCGCTGACATTCTCTGAGGAGGAAGCCAACGAGGTCTTCACGACCTACTGGGAAGGTTTCGAGCAGCGCAAAGAGGAATTCAGCAAGCTTCACCCCATCATCACCGTGGAAGCTTCCGCGGTGGAGGAAATCAAGCGGGAAATTGTGGAGGAATTCGACTCGCAGTTAAACTACCACGTCGTGTGGAAATTCCCCGAAGAGGGTGGGCTCGGCTTCACGGTCACGCATGAAGAGATCCCCAGCCACTTCGAGCAATACGAGCAGCACGGAATGACGTTTTGCTACGATCCCAATGCCAAACTGCCGCCCAAGAAGTTGGTGCTGGAGTTCGACAAGGAGAGGGGGTACATCAACTCCAAGCTACAGTTCTACGAGTGAACGAGTTCCTCACAGCTGATAACACAGCTGGTCAGCTTATACCAATCCTAATCTGAAGTAGCGCGATTGGTGTACGGAGCCGCACAGACGGTCTGGATCAGTTGGTGATCCAGGACCGCCTCCTGCCACGCCTCCATGGCGGCCGTTTCCAGCTCCTCGTAGTCGGCATAGCTGCGGTTGCTCCAGAAGTGGCTTTTCAGGTAATGCCATAAATTCTCGATCGGATTGAGTTCTGGACTGTATGCGGGGAGTTGGACGAGCGTGATGTTCTCAGGTATGACCAACGCTTTGCTGGTGTGAAAACCAGCACCATCCCACACCATCACAGCATGTTCTCCGTTGGGAATCGTCTGTGAAAACTGGTCGAGAAAGGTGTTGATGATCTTGGTATTCAGCTGCGGACTCAAGAGGCCTTCGGCATGCCCAGTCTCCGGGCAGACGGCTCCGAGCACCCACAGGTACTCGTACTCTGTCTGCCGTACCGCTGTAGGCCGTGAGCCTTTCTTGGCCCACACGTTGGTATTGGTTCCTTGCTGACCGAACCGCGATTCATCCTGAAAATAGACCCGCAATTGCTTGCCCGGATGCTCCTCAGCAATCGCCTTGATCTTTTGCGGCCACTCCGCTTTGAACTTATCGATAGCTTCCTGATTGGCTTTGCGATGCCGTGGACGGGGGCGTAAGTAGGAGTATCCCAACCGGTGGAGTAGGTGATAGATGCTAGCCAAGCTTCGCTGAACACCGAACTCGTCCGCTAAAATACGTTGAAAGTCTTTCCCCCTCAAAGAGCACACCTTGTCCTCGGGAGTCGGACCAGCCTCGATGCGACGGCGGACTTCTGCTTCTTGTGCTGGCGTCAGTGGACGACGCGGCTGGAGTCCTCTCTTATCGTCCAGGCCTTCCAGTCCCGACTCGTTATAGCGACGCAACCACCGCTGACAGATTCGCCGTGAAAGCCCCACGGCCATGGCAATGGCTGGAGCTGTCCATCCCTCGATCGCGAGGATCACAATCCGCAATCGCCGTGCTTGATCGGCATTTCGCTCCGCACGTTCTAGCCGCTTGAGTTCCTCCAGCGGCAAATGGCCCTTCACCTTCATCGCAGCCTCCATGTCCAAGGACTGCAATAATATGATGGGTGGAATAGGAAAGCGCAATAGGAGGCGCGCTACTTTGGATTAGAATGCGTATTACTCGCTCTCACGCACGAAGTGCCCGAAGCCGGTGTTTACCTGGCGGACGCGCTGCGTGCCACGCCAGACGACGTCCGTCTCGCGGCCATCTTCGTCGTCCATGTCGTGCAGCACCACAGTGCCTTGCACGCTGTGCCAGTCCTTGCCTTGGATGTCCTTCGCCAGCCGGAGAGGAATGGAGAACTCGACGTCGTACCCCTTGTCTGTCGCTTTGGCGGCCGCTTTCACCCCAACGTAGTCGCGTCCGTTGCGCAACCGTTTGGCGGTGACCTTGGTCTGCCCGTCGGCGTCCGGAGCCGTGGCGGCGATCGACAGCCCGGTTCGCACGTACTGCGAGTCACGTGTCCGTGCGGAGATGCCACGCGGATCGACCAGCAGTTCGATCTCGTCACCGGGCATCACGCGATCGTCGGTCACGCGAGCCGCGACGTACATGCGGTCGCCAACCTGCCGTGCGAAGAACTCGGCCGAGCAGTCGCCAGCGCCTTGCCATGCCAGCTGATCACCCAGCAGCAGCGGCTTTTCGGGCGTGGCGTTGGTTCGCTCGTCGGGCCACTCTTCAATCACGCCATCGAGCTCCGGCATCTTGGCCAACTGTGGTAGCGAAAACCGGCGGTCGATGACAACCGGCACCGTGATTTCCGAACGCAGCGGGTGATCGCCGGTTGATCGCAGCTTTGCCGTGAGTGTGGTCCGCGCTAGGGCCGCGAACTCCACCGGTTGGTTAAACTCCACGCGAATGCGGCGTTCGACCGACTTGCCTGCCTCGGCTTCGAGCTCCAGCTTCATGGGATCGACCGTCAGACCGCGGAGCGGCATGCCATCAATCTCGCCCACCATGGCCACCGGTTCGTCGAAGCGGTTGTTCAAACGGATGATAATCTCGCCTTGGGAGAAGGCCTCAGATTCGGCGCCTTCGATCAAGATCGGTTCGACCTCAACGCTGGCGCCGCCCAGGAACTTGTTGAAGCGGGCGATACCCTCTTCGGTCACCACGTCGGGCCGCAGGATGCCATCGAGTCGCAAGTTGGCCACGTGCGGCCCATCGGCTTCCATGGTGAGCCAGGTGATGTGGTCGAACTCGCCGTACTCGTTGCCCCGCAACTGCGAACCACCACCCGTGGTGGCCAGCGAGTAGTACTCCTGGTCGTTGCGTTGGTACTGGACGTAATGGTGCACGTGGCCGGCAAACACGGTGTGCGGCCGGTCCACCAGCAGTGACTCAACACGCTTCCAGTTGGTGCTGTCGGCGTTGCCGGCCGCCAGGTCGCGTTCGGCGTAGACCCACAGCGGTTTGTGTAGAAACACCAGCGTCCACCGCGCGTCGGCGTGCTCGGCCAGATCCTGCTCCAGCCAGGTGAGTTGCTCGTCGCCCAGGTGCTCGACTGGATCTTCACTCAACATGCAGACAAAGTGAACATCCTTGTAGTCGAACGAATACCACTCACGCCCAAAGTGCTCGCGCCAGATGGCATGCATCATGGGGTTGGTAACGTCATGGTTGCCGGCAACGAAGAAGAACCGCATCTCCATCTTGTCGATGAAGCCCAGGAACTCCTCCCACTGGGCTTGCACTTTGTCGCGATCTTCCGAGTAACCTTCGATCAAGTCGCCCACCGAAACCACGAACTCGGGCCGCAGGAGATTGAGCTTTCGCACCGCGTCCATCCACACACCAGGTCGATGACCTCCGGTGCGGTCGGTCAGAATGGCAATCTGGAACCGCTCGGGGTCGTTCAGCACTGGCTTGTCGGACCAGGGTTTGGGACCTTCGATTTCGGGCAGCACTACCGCTGGCGGCAACTGAACGCCCGCATTGGTCGTGCTGGCAGCGGCCTCGTCGGCGTGATCGTGACCGGGGTGGGCGAGGGTCGTCGAGTGCAATAGGCAAACGCAGCTTGCCAAGAGCGCAACGCAAGTACGCATCTGGAATCTCCCGTGGGCGATGGGTGTAGGTGGGTATGCGGGGATTGTACACCACAACCGCGGGGGCTTGCGCAAAGAATCCGTGAAGGCTTAGCCTTCGATAATATGCGCCCCCGGACCAGGACGGGTGGTGAACAACGTGGGCTCGATGTTCAGCGTCGTTTGGTACGTTTGGGCAATGCGGTTTGCAACATCCTCTACCGCGTCCGACTCGACGAGGGTCACTGTGCAACCGCCAAATCCGGCACCAGTGAGCCGCGAACCAATCACACCGCTGCCGGGCCCAAGCTGGTGGGCGGTGTCGACCAACAGGTTGAGTTCTTCGCAGCTCACCTCGTAGTCGTCACGCAGCGAGTCGTGGCTGGCGTACATCAGTTCGCCGGCCAGAGCCCAGTTGTTCGACTCCAGCGCCGTCGCCATCTCCTGCACGCGACCAATCTCCGAGATCACGTGACGGGCGCGCCGGAAGACGACTTCCTCCAACTGTTCGGAGAGCTTCTCGAGCATCGGCATCGTGGCATCTCGCAACGCCGTGACGCCCAACTGCTTGGCCGCCGTTTCACACTGCGCCCGACGCAGCGGGTAGGCGCTAGAGGCCAGTTCGCGCTTCACGTTCGAGTTGATGATCAACACGGTGATCTTGGGATTCGTGAACGGGACCTGCTTGGTTTCCAACGATCGACAATCCAGCTGCATCAGGTGGTCGACTTCGCAGGCAGCCGAACTGAACTGGTCCATGATGCCGCAAGGCATACCGACATGGATGTTCTCCGCCCGCTGACAAAGCTTGGCCTTTTCCGAACTTGACATCGACTTGCCGGACGCCGCCTCGACCATGGTGGCCGTGGCCACTTCGAGGGCGGCACTGCTGGAAAGACCTCCCGCTAATGGCACATTGGCGTGAATTGCCGCCCGCAGCGGGCCGCTGGTGTAACCGGCGTCGGCCATCTCTTTCAGCACACCATGGATGTACTGCCCCCAACGCGGCAGATCCTGGGCCGACTCAGCCCCCACCGAGATGGTGCATTCGTCGTCCATGGCGTCGCTGAAGACCTGCAGCGTCTCTCCATCACCTTCCCCCGGCCCGGCCGCGATCACGACGAAGCGCTCGATGGCCATCGGCATCACAAAGCCATCGTTGTAGTCGACATGCTCGCCAATCAGGTTCACCCGCCCTGGCGCCATCACCACCCACTTGGGTGGGTCCCCGAAACGCTGGGTGTAGGTCTGCTTGGCCGAATTGACCATTTCTTCAAGGGGAACAGTCGGGAGCATGGATGGGCTCGAGCTTGAAACAAGGAAACAAAGAGGCAATTCTGCCGCCGCCAGCACTGGGACATCAAATCTACCTGTTGCAAGCATTTCTCTCTAGCGGCGCGGCACGAGCTGGCGGTAAGCCCCTGGTTTCTCTGAGCCCATCCGCCCACATGCGGCACTCCGCATGTGAATGTTTTGAACGTTTTTGGGGTTGCACCCCAAGCCAACCAGGGTATGATTACCCCGAGTGAACGTTTTGGACGTTTTATCCGCTTCCCCGCTAAACAGGTGGAATGTCATGCCAGCGAAGAAAAAATCAATCAAGCCCCGTCCCAAGCCGCTGAGCGAACTCAAGCAACGACTGGAACGGCTTCAAGAACGTCCGATTTCTTTTATCGTCAGTGAACGATTTGGCGAGGATGATCTCACCCCCACCGACCAGTTGGTCGTCGACGTGGAGCAGGGCCTGGAAGTTGCCACCTCATCGGGCGGAGAGGGATTGCCACCGCACCTGCGACGCATGTGTTCGACGCCGCTGCTCTCAATGCAGCAGGAGTACGAACTCTTCCTGCGAATGAACTACTGCAAGTACCACGCGGCTGCCATCGTGGGCAGCGTGAACCCGAACCGCCCGGCACGAGCCAAGCTCGACGAGGCCGAGGAGTATCTCGCTCGGGCCGATCGGCTGCGGAACTACCTGCTCAAGGCCAACACGCGACTGGTGGTTTCGATCGCCCGCAAGTTTGCCGACAACCGCAATTCGTTCGACGACTTGCTGAGCGGAGGTCTGACTTCATTGGTCCGGGCGGTAGAGAAGTTTGACTGCGACCGCGGCTTCCGATTCAGCACTTACGCTACCTGCGCTGTGCGTCGCGACCTGAACCGAGTGGTCAACACCCGGCGTCGTGACTCGCAACGTTTTGCGGCCACTCCGAGTGACGTACTCGAGAGCGTGGCGGAGGATGAATTTCAGCATCCCGGTCAGGCGGTCCAACGGTGGAGACTGCTTAGCCAAGTGCTGGGAGACATGATGGAGCGTCTGGACGAGCGCGAGAAGCGTATCATTCGCGCCCGATTTGGCTTCGACGAAGAGGGGGGCAAAACGTCGTTCAGCCACTTGGGAAAGCGGATGGGAATCTCGAAGGAGCGAGTTCGCCAACTGGCCAATCGAGCGTTGGAAAAACTTCGTGATCACGAGTGCATGGAGCAGCTCCAGGCGCTCAGCTAGCCATCGCCGTCCGCCAGCATCCAAGCTCAGAAAAGCTGTTTCTGAGCGAGGGACTGCTTGGAATACTTTTCCAAATAGCCTTTCACCTTTACCTTGCGGGCTGTATTGTCGCTGCTCATGAAGCGAATCTTGCCAAAGACGTCGCGTTCCGGCCCCCAAGCTCGGTCGTATCGGCCCAAAACCCAGAAGATGCCGCTATAGCTATTGGGGTTACGTCCATCGAGGGCGTATTTGTTGTTTAGTTCGATCATCACATTGAGCGCGTCCTCGGGCGAGGGGGTCCACTCCAAAATCTTCTTGCCCCACAGCATTCGCAGATAATTGTGAATGCGACCTTCGACGAGCAACTGCCGCTGCGCAGCGTTCCACAACTCGTCATGCGTCTCGGCTCGCTCGAACTCCTCTAAAGAGTAGTTGAACTCACGCGAATCGTCGGCATGCTCCGCGAGTGTCTGTCGCGCCCAGTCGGGCAGCGAACTGTAGCGGGAGTAATCGTGTTGGCGTGAACACATGTTGAAGCCCAGTTCCCGCCAAGTGATCAATTCGTCGAGAAACCCTTCTGCCGACTCGCTCATGTTCCACCACCCCGACCGCGCCCCGTTGGCTTTGTTCGCGACATCTCCGGGCTGCCACTTCAACTCTCTGGTAAGCTCGGCAAACACCTGGTGCACCGAGAGGTGCCCGAAGTGCAGGTAGGGCGAGAAGCCGCTACTGGCATCCTTCTCGGGCTCGTTTCGCTCGTCGCCGTAGCGGTCGAGCTTGTCGGAAAGAAACTGCTTCATGCAGTCCAGCGCCGCATGCTCGCCACCGGGCGTCGACGGAACGATCGGCACGTGGTGATCGATGGGAAACTCTGCCAAGCACGAGGAATCCTCAGCCAGCGACTCGACGTCCGCGACGGGCCACTTGTCCGTAATGGGTTTGGACAACTTGATGGGTTTCGGAAGTTTGACGTCAGCCAGCGGATCGGGCTGCGGCAGATGCCCGAAGTGATTGGGCAACTCTTTCTGCAGGTACCGCCGCAGGTCGTACGCGCGGGCGTAAACCTTGTCGGCACTTCGCATCGGTAACAAACCGTTGGAATCGACGGCCTCGAAGCGAACCTGCACCTGACGAGCGGCTGCTCGGAGCATGCGTGGCAGGAAGAAGCAGGGAAAGTCATCGGTAACTACCAGGCAAGCCTCTTCGGCGAGCGCTGCCAGCAAGCCGCTGCCGTCACCGGGTTCTCGTTCCAAATAGGGATAGTACGTTGCGGGACGCTCCTGCAGTGCCTCGCGGTTGTCGCGCATGCCCTGAATGACGAACCAATGCAATCGGTCGCTGGCCCATTTGTAGTCGCATCGCAGTGCCTCGAGCACGACCAGCGGCTTGCCCAGGTCGGCGGCCCACTCGACCGCACGCTGCAGCGAGTAGTTCCAATGCGTCCTGCGAAAGGCCACCATCCAGTACAACACGAAGTCGCCATCGGCCCGGACTTCTTGATCCCCCAGCGTTCGCACGCGAATGTCCGGTACGCTGGGGTCCTCCAATGCAGTATCTGGGTATTTCGCCATCGATTCCAACTCACTACGTAAATGACTGCCACCAGCCTAGACCAAATGCCAACGAAAAACAGGCCGGGCTAACGCGTCCAATACGCGTTAACCCGACCCGAGAGGGGGAAAGTTCGAGTTAGTATCTACTACAACCTACCGGCCGGCATTCGCCAAGGCCTTTGCACGTGCCGCTGCGACAGGGCAGGGCTGTGCAGTCGTCGAAACATGTTGCACGTCCGAGGCACCCTGAGTCGAAGACTGCTGACTGTTGCTCTTAGGAAGCAACACCTTGTCAATCACGTGGATCACCCCGTTCGAGGCGTCGATGTCGGTCTTCAACAACTTCGCGTCATTCACCATAGCCGCATCGCCGTCGACAGCAATGTTGACTTTGCCACCCTGCACGGTGGTAGCTTCGCCAGCCTTCAATGCGTCGGTGCTATATACTCGACCTGGAACCACGTGGTAAGTAAGCACTGCCTTGAGCTTATCTTTGTTCTCCGGCTTCAACAGGCTTTCGACGGTTCCCTCAGGCAGAGCGGCAAAAGCATCGTCAGTGGGAGCAAACACGGTAAGCGGCTTGTCGCCCGAAAGCGTCTCGACCAAGCCAGCAGCCTTGGCGGCAGCGATCAATGTGGAGAAAGCTTTGGCGTCGGCGGCGACCTCCGGAATGCTGCGCGACTCGGGCAGGATTACTGCATCAATGACGTGGATCACACCGTTGTCACACTTGATGTCGGTCTTTACAACAGTTGCCCCGTCGACCGAGACTTTTCCGTCCTTAACGGCAATATCTACGCGTTGCCCGTTGGCAGTGGTTGCACCGCTGAGCTTCGTTACCTTGTCACTGGTGACCTCACCGGGCACTACGTGATACAACAGTACGCCCGCAAGCTGCTTTTTAGCCTGTGGCTTCAACAGGGCGGCCAATTTTTCTTTGGGGATGGCTGCGAAGGCCTCGTCAGTGGGAGCAAACACGGTGAACGGGCCCTCGCCCTGCAAAGTCTCCACCAAGTCGGCGGCTTTGACTGCTTTGACCAGCGTATCGAACTGGCCCGCACTGACAGCCGTTTCGACGATGTCGGCGGCCGAAAGCACGGCCGTGGGAACCATTAGAAGCCCTGTGAGGGCGGCTAAAGCGAAATTTTGACGTTTGATTCGTAACATGACCAAGACTCCTTGAAACAGAATACGGGACTACTGTACGGGGACTGCACCCTTGCAGACGGCGAATGCAATTCGTCTGGCCAGACGACGTTGAACGACAAGCTTGTCTTGCTTGCTTCTGTAGTTCTTTAGGCGCGGCAGGTGCGAGTGGCAACCACGCGAATCAGAAAAAAACGGCCCGAGATCAAACCTCTTCGAGACCGGCCCGCCGCTGACGGGCGAACCGCAGATGGCGACGGCCGGTGTAAAGTAGGCCAAATACGGTCATGGCTCCACCGCCGAATAGCATCGTGTAGAGGGCACCTTGGTGGTAAACGTTCGTGGGCGTGAGTACTCCAAACAAAGGGATCAGCAGGGCAAGACCGAGGTTGCCGTTGCGCATGGAAACTTCAATCCCCTGCGTAAAACCATCGGTGCGAGAATAGCCCAGCAGTTTCGATAGCTCGAACGTGATGATCTGCGAGGCCACGACGAACAGCACGATCACACCAGGAGCAATCCACCCGTACTGGGTGATTTCGATCTGCCCGCCGCCAAGCGCGCCGACCCACACACCGACCAGGGCAATGGTACTGCCCCACACGGCGAGTTTGGCAAAGTGATGGCGGTTCTTGTGCCAGAAGTGGCCAATCGCCATGCCGGCTGCCAGCGGCATCAACAGCAGTATGAAGATGCTCCAGATCGTTCTGTCGAGTGGCATCTGAAAGTGCTCGGGCAACGCCTTGGAGGCGAACAACTCGATCACAATGGGCGTGACAATCAGACAGGTCACCGTCGAGGCACATGTGGCCGTTACCGATAGAGGTACGTTCCCCCGTCCCAAAAAGGTGATGATGTTCGACAGCGTGCCGCTCGGCAATGCCGCCAGCAGCACCAGACCAACACCGATGGCTGGATCGATGGGCATCGTCCGCGCCAACAGCACCGCAAACAGCGGCATCAGCAGAAATTGCAGGGCAAGCACCAGTGCGATGGCCCACGGCCGGCGAAATACCCCCCGAAACTGCCCCACGGTGGTGTTCGCCCCCATGCCCAGCATCGCCAACACCAACTGCAAGTTGTAGAACAACTGCGAGTGCTCGCGATAGAAATCAAGGAAGGACTGCATGGGGTTCGCGACCGTTCAACCGTGGTTCGCCGGGGGCATTCTATAGTGAGTTGGGAAACGTCTCACTGCAAGAACTCCAAGCCATTATAGTCGGACGACCGAACGTACAGCGTGGCGGCTAAGTTCGGTAGGGCTCCAGGGCGATGGGGATGCCTTGTTGGAAATCGACCTTGGGGACGTAGCCGAGGTCGCGTTTGGCCTTTTCGATGGAGTACTCGAGATTCAAGGCCATGAACTTGTAGCGAGGCTTGGTGACCCGGGGAGGGGTGGTCTTGCCTATCACGCGGGCGATCCTGGCCAATGGCTTGATGGCCCTTCTGGCCAGCCAGCACGGCACCCGGCGGGGCATGCGGGCGCCGATGGCTTTGCACACCGTGCCAATGTACTCGTTGCGGTCCACTAGTCGCTCGTCGCGGATATTGTAGATCTGACCGATGGCGGCGGATTTCTCGACGGCCAACATCACGGCATCGGCCAGATTGCCAACGTACAGATTGTCGAGCACCTTGGTGCCGTCGCCGATCATCATCATCATGCCCGAGCGAAGCGTCTCCACTACCCGCGGCAGCACATGGCGGTCGCCTTCACCGTACATGAAACCAGGGCGAATTATCACAATCGGCAGATTGTGTTCGTCGATGTACCGCTGGCAAATCAGTTCGGCCTGGGCCTTGGTAGTAGTATAGCCATCGTAGCCGACGTAGTCGGGCGGCACCGTCTCGTCCTCGCCGAAGTGGTCGCCCCAGCGGTACACGCCCAAGGAACTGATATGGACGAATCGCTCGATCGAGGGGTTATGCTGCCGCACGGCCTCGAGCAGCGTTTCCACGGCGTCCTGGTTGATGGCCTTGTAGTCTTCGAGTGGCCCCCAGTCGCCCACCATACCGGCGGTGTGGACGATGACGTCGACACCCTGGACCAGCGGAGGCGAGGTCTCGGGCTTTGTGAGATCACCGGTAACGAACTCGCACCCCAGGCCCTCGATGGGCGAGGTATCCTCGCCGGGCTCGACCAACGCTCGAATGCGAAAACCTTTCTCCAAAGCGCTTCGCACCACGTGACGGCCAACCATGCCTGTGGAGCCAGTAACGAGCATCAGTTTGTCGGACATCCAAGTACCTTCAAGCTGGCGAATACGAATTTTGGGCGATTTGAGCTATCCGGGCGGAGCCGCCCCCCTCGGCTTGCCGATGTCTTACACCACATTGCGCTTGCGCGGATCTAGCCAGTATCGACTGTCGGCGATGCAAAGCTTTCCCCCCTTTTTGGGCGGCCTGGCCAGCGCCGGCAGCCGCTTGAAATTGGCCGTGGCGCAATGGCGGATCCAACTATAATAGACTCTGCCCAATCCTCCAATCTTGACTATCCACTCTACTCTACGGTGGTACCCGCCCAATGATGATCCCACGAATCGCCGCCACGGATCAGGAACGGTTTTTGGAGGAGTTCTATCACGCCGAGCAGCCCGTGGTGCTGACAGGCACGGTGCAGACTGTGGCGACGGTCGATGAGGTCTGCGAGAAGCTCAATGCACGCATAGTGGAAGACAAAACCGCGTCGCAGCGACTGCTGTGGTACGACGTGCGGCGGGACCTGCTGGATCAGATCTGCTCCACACCAGAAGTGGTGGACGACCTAATGGATCCCGAACAGGCCTTCCTGCGGGAAAACTGTGTCCGCATCTGGTTCAACCCAGGAGGGCACATCACGCCTTGGCACTACGACGGCCACTCACTGCATGTATTCAACCTGCAGCTCAAGGGGCTCAAGCGGTGGACGATCGTCGCCCCCGAGACACCCTTCGCCTGCACGCCATTCTCGCACACCGTGGTTACCAAGATGCCTTCGTTACGCGGCAAGCGGGTGCTGGAGTTCGATCTGGACGAAGGCGACATGCTCTTTCTGCCGCGCTACTGGTACCACTACGTCGAGTCGCACGGCGAGATGAACATCAATGTCAACTGGGTGCTGATGCCCAAAGTGCATGCGGTGCCTTCGCTCACGGCGGTGCGCGAGGCCGAAATGATGTGGCTCAAGGCGCGACTCGACCCGATGCTGCCCGCCGGCGCCAAGAAAACGCTGCACTCCTATGCTGGTGTGGGCAAGCCTGCAGTCGATAAGCTCACCGAAAACGTCACCACGGCGGCAGGACTCGCCCGGCTGGGCAAGGAACTGGCCCGTGTGCCCCTGTGGTCGATCGCCCTACCCGCACACCTCATGAAGCTGCGGGCGCTGTTGCAAACCAAACGTCTGCTGCGCAGCCTACGAGGCAAGCCCGCCAGCAATGCGACCATCGAAACGCCGCGGGTGGTCAATTACTGACCCGCTGAAAGCCCCTCTCCCAGCTCGGAGTTACGGGCAGAGGAAAAGATCTCAGCTCAGTCGGCCAGCTTCTTCAGGTAAATACTGTTTCGTGGTAACTCTCAGCCGGAAACCATGCGGCTACTGCCAGATCCGCCTTCATCAGCGGCCTAACATGAAGGTAACTCAAATCCGGGACTTTGGGTAAGCGGACGCTGCGCAGGCCTCCTAGAATGAATAGCCTTCTTCAACTACCAGCCTCACCGCGTCTCGCTTGAACTCGTCGCTATACGTCGGGCGCTGCCGCTTCGCTTGCTCGTCCATGTTTCGGACCTCCTAAGGGAACCATAATTCCGGCTCCCGGCACTGTCCGAGAGCATTGGGCTATCGCACCGCATATCAGGGACGTCTTCGGCCATCTTTGTCCAATCCCGCTATCGCTCGCGGATCTGGCAAAGAAGCGACGGTTCAACGGCTCCGTCGTCGCCATTTGGGGGGGGGGCCACGGGTATCCTTTGGAAACTGCGTCATTTGCAGCCACCAGAGAAAAATCTCGAAAACTTGTCAGAGTTGTGTTATAAATCCTTCCCGATCGGCAAATACACAATACAGCAACTGCACACGCACGTTGCTCTCATCAGGCGGCGATCGTTCCCCCATTTTCGGCCACCATTCAAGGATGCCCAGACGCCCACCCAAACCGCTCGCGGGCGGCGCATGCGCCCAAGAGTACTGAGCACATGGAGAAGAGAATGTCGCGCTCTCGAATTGGTTTCACATTGGTTGAGCTGCTAGTGGTGATTGCCATTATTGGCATCCTGGTAGCATTACTCCTCCCGGCTGTGCAGTCCGCCCGCGAAGCGGCTCGTCGTACTAGTTGCCAAAACAACCTAAAACAGATGGGAATTGCGCTACTAAACTACGAAAACAGCCATGGCGTACTTCCCGCGGGTCAAACGGACAGCGCCAACTACCATTCGGTAATGGCGCAGATTCTCCCTTATATGGAGCAGGGTAACACGCACGACCAGATCAAATTTGATGCTTTCATTTACGATCTCAACAGTGGCAATCCAACCGCCGCTCAAGCTCGTCCCACTGTGTTCTTGTGCCCTTCCGACCCCCAGCAGGGTGGTGCAGCTTACTCTTGGTCGGGTAGTAACGGCGAGACTTTCATGGGGTGGACGAACTATCACTCCAACGCGGGAAGCTGGGTGCGGATCGCCGGCTGGGACGGCGTTTTCGGCCCCGTGGCCGATACGGCTGGCAAGCCCGCTCTCAAGCCGCTCAAACTGGCCCGTGTGCTCGACGGAACTAGTCACACATCGGCATTCGCCGAGGTAGCCAATGGCTTGGCACCCGATGTGGCATCGGGCCAGGGATCGGGCAGCCCCATTGCCGACTGCTTCGAATTCGGCACGGCACCGAGTGGAGCCCTTCAAACCGTCCAACAGCAATTTTTAGCCAAAGACTGGCGAACAGCCTCTGTTCCGTGGTCTGGAGAATGGCGATTCCGTGGTTATCCATGGATCGAGGGGACCGTATGGCGGACTTGGTACAACCACTTGCTACCCCCCAACTCTGTCTGCTGGCGACCGGGGAGTTGGTGGGAAATTGTGTCTCCTGCGTCCAGTTACCATTCCGGTATTGTCAACATTGTGAGACTCGATGGCGGGGTGGAAAGCATCACCGAAGACATCGACCCGTTGGTTTGGACCGACATGGGCACTCGTGATGGACTGCCTCCCGCACCTCAAGCGGCGGGTCCACGCAGGTAAAGATGTAGTCCGGCGGATGCACGATGTTGGCTAGCGTCCAACATCCGGCGCATGCTTAAGAATTCAAGGCAATATCCCTTCCATGAAATAGGTCTGTGTAGATGGGAAAGACGAAGCATTTTCGCAAGCGGGTTTGCAGTTTGGTGCTGCTGGGCATTCTAGGAATCGGCGGCACTGGTTGCAGTTCCAAACCTGAACCTCCGCCGACGGATGAACAACTTGAAGAGGCTGTTGAAATTCACCAGGAACGCTCTCATCGAGAACAGAGCGAGGGGTAGAAACTGTCTCACAGACTGTCATTGATCGCCCAATCTACCACGTTGCACATTGCCTAATGTCGTCTGCACCTGAACATCCTTCGGAAACCGCAACGGAGCGATTTGCTTCCCGACGCACATTGAATGTGCTTTGGTCGCAAAACCACTTAATGGTGCTCGGCTATATTAGATCAGTAGTCATCGATTTCCATATGGCTGACGACGTGCTTCAAGAAACAGCGGCGGCCGTCGCAGAGAGATTCGACGACTACGACTCTTCACGGCCATTTTTGCCATGGGCGTTGGGCATCGCGCGAAATAAGGTGCTTGTGACGCTACGAGCGAACTCGCGTGATCGATGTGTCTTTGATCACGAGTTGGTGACCCAATTATCGGAGACCTATGCCGAATTGGAGACCAGTAACAACGACGTGCAGGAAGCCCTGAGCGATTGTGTGACGCATCTGCATCGTCGCGCACGCAAGCTATTGGAGCTGCGCTACGTCCGAGATCTTCCTGCTAACGCTATTGCTCAAGCAACCGGCACTACCGCGGGAGCCGCCGGAATGGCTCTTCACCGCATACGAAAGGTCCTCCGAGACTGCGTCCAAAGCAAGCTCGGAACAGCAATGCAGGGGGGTGATTAGTGGCTACGCCCCCAATCGATACTCGAGCGAATGACGACCCTGCTCTTCTCTGCAGCGCCTACCTGGATGGGACATTATCATCCGAGGATGATTTTGCGATATTCGTGAGTTGGCTGAAAAGCAGCCCCAATAGTCGAAAGCAGTTCGCCCACGCGGCCATGCTGCACACCAATTTGCAAGTGGTGATGCAGCACAACGACATGCGGGAGTTCTTCGTCGAAGACAATCTGGCAGACGCCTCATTCCGTATGGTGGATCCACGCAACATACGGATGATGCTGGACGAAGCTGCGGAGGCAGCCGCTAAAGAGTCCAAGAAGGCTGCCAGGGAAGCTGCCGCCATTGCAGCGGCTGCAGCGGCAGAGGCGGAACGACTGCAAGCCGAGGAACAACGCAATGCTCGTCCTCGAAGACCTCCGCCTATCGAGATTCCGCGACCTTTGGCGTATCTAGCGGTTACCGCAATTGCGGCATCATTATTTTTCGCTGTCAGCAGTTGGAAGGAACGCAGTTCCTACCAGACTCAGCAGGCAGCCGTAGGACCTGCAAAGATAGAACCGGTCGCTGCTCCGCCGAGCATCGCAACCGTGGGCAAGTCGATAGATGCTGTTTGGTCAAACGCCAAGGGGGCGATAGGAATGGGCGCTCGGCTGATGCCTGGGCCTGTTCGACTCGATGACGGAATGGCCGAAATTGCTTTGGACGGTGGCGCTCGCGTGATACTCGAAGGGCCAGTTTCGCTTGACCTTCTCTCATCGGGAAGGGTGCGACTAACACAGGGAAGGATGGTGGCCCAAGTGCCGGAGGAGGCGATTGGCTTTACTGTTTCAGCAGGTGGTGCTTCGATCGTTGACTTGGGAACTGAATTTGGGATCGACATGCAGCGTGAGGGTGATTTCGGTGTACACGTTCTGGATGGCGAAGTAGCACTTAAGTTAAAGGAGCGGGCCGAACCTTTGCTTGCAGGGAGTGCCAGAGCAGTCGATGCCTCCGGGCTCGTGTCGCGGGAGATTGAGGCAGACCGCCATACATTCATTCGCAGAGTCCCCGCATCCAGCTACGAGTTAGCAATCCTGAAGAGTCGACCAACGGCATTCTGGCGTCTGAATGAATTTTCCAATGAAACCAGCGTAAAGTCCCTTGGCAGCCTTGAGCTGAGTTCGCCGGCTGGCGCGGGCGCGCATACGGGTGCAGAGAGCCGTCGATCAGAAGCCGACAATAGAGCGTTAGAACTACTCGCTAAACACGATGGAATAAACGTTGGCTACCATCCTGGTTTAGCTTTGGCAAATGGCTTTACCATTGAGGCCTGGGTCGTAACCCCTCCCACGCTGGAGTTGCCGAGCCCAAAGAGAATCATTTCGAGCTTTTCTGAATCTCCTGACTCTGGGTTTGCACTCGGGGTGGCCGGGCACGCATTTGCGGGAAGCAACGACTTTCCATCCATGACGCTGCTGTTTACTTTCTACGGGGTCTACGATTGCTTGGCGAAGGTGGGCTTGCGGCCAAATAATATGTACCACGTTGCGGCGGTGGTAGACGACCAGGGTAAACCGAGTTTATTCATCGATGGCGAGTTAGTTCCAGCGGCTGTTCGAGGATTGGAGTGGCCAGGATACAGACCTGTCCCGGAAATCGTGAGTTCGGACATGCAGGGACTCATCAGCAGAGGTCCTTTGTTCATCGGGCGGAATCCACCTAGCCAGACGGGTATTTATCCTCCGGAATCATGGATCGGTCAGATAGATGAAGTCGCCGTATTCGACAAAGCGCTCAGTGAAGAAGATATCCAATCTCACTATCAAGCGGGTTTAAGGTGAATGAAGACATTGGAGAGGAAAGGCTAGCGAGCGTTAAGAGTAGTCAGCACGGATTTGCCGTCTCGTTCTTTGGGCAGGAAGTGAAAGCACCTGAGGAGTATATGTCTCATGAGAATCCCAACAGTTTTGCTTGCGAGTTTTGCCTGTGCCGCCCTCTCGGCGGTCACCAACGCCGCGATCGTCCAGCCGGTCGCCGTTATCAGTGAAGAGTATGTGTTCAACTCTGCAGCTGACACAATCAACAATGATCGCATGATCACTGCAGTGAACAACGGAGATTCCCTGACAAGTGCGCTAAACGCCACGCACGAGTTCGGTGGCATTTTCGACGGCTCGTTCGTCACAACGGATCCCGGCGGTTTTCCGTCTGACTTCTTCAATAGCTTGCCCAATGACGACACCGACGTTGACATTGTGCTCGACCTCACAGGTGGGGGCGATGCCAGCG
Source organism: Aeoliella straminimaris (assembly GCF_024054565.1). Taxonomy (GTDB): domain Bacteria; phylum Planctomycetota; class Planctomycetia; order Pirellulales; family Lacipirellulaceae; genus Aeoliella; species Aeoliella straminimaris. Next base: position 581,876 of record NZ_JAMXLR010000092.1, on the reverse strand, counting down.
TAGGGTCCATCATCCTCTGGAATTATGAGAACTCGGGTGGTTCTCCTGCGACAGCCGCCAATCAGGCCCGCACTATCGAGGTCCGTCTTAACAGCGAAGCGGAGGGGGCAGCGTCATTTGCTGGCGCCGCACAAACGGTCACGCTTCTTCCTGTGTGGGACGCTGACGACGACCCCAGCAACGATTTGGGGGAGGTAAATTCCGCGCAAGCCTTCAGCCTTGGCTCGGCCGTGAGTGCTCGATACGCACTGCTTTCCATCACCGACAACTACGTCGGATTGAACGGAATGACCGGTGGAGGAGACCGGGTTGGGTTCGCCGAAGTTCGGTTTGCTAACGAAACGGTCGTCCCCGAACCAGGCTCCATAACGCTAATTGCACTCTCCCTAGCTGGCGGGTCCTTCCTACGCATCCGCCGACAGCCGATTGGATCGCTGCTTTAGTTCGAAATCGCCGCCCCCTGGCCGCGCCTAGAGGCCAAGGGGGTGGTATGCCTCACTGCATTGCCTACTTTCAGCGCGTCCCTACGGGGGCGAATGTTCGCTGACCATTTGGAACAGCTCTGAGTTACTTGAACCATGTCGAAGTTGAATCAAGCTGTGGCGATCTCAGCGTTGCTTGCCCTCTCGGCAGTAGCCCACGGCCAGATACCGACAGGCAACACGGCAATAAGATTGCAGGAGATTACCACGGGTTTGAGTGGTACGATGCACGTGTCGCCTACGGATCTTGTACCAGTGCCCGATGATAGTGGACGCATGGCGGTAAGCACTATCAACGGCGTAGTGCGTCTCATTGATTCAACCGGCGACTATCTCGACAGCGACATGGCTCCTTTCCTCGACACCCGTGGCGAGGCCAATCGCTACATTCCCGGAAACTTCGCCTTCGGCATGACCGGCATCGCGTTTCATCCCGACTACGCCAACCAAGGCTTCGCAGGATACGGCAAGTTCTACTCCATCATTACGGAAAACCATTTCGAGAGCGGCAGTAGCGACGGCAGCTTACCCGACCTGTTCGATGGCTTGGCTTTATCCGGTGGCGCCCACCACGACGTGCTCGTGGAGTGGACGGCTAGTGACCCAACGCTCGACAATCCAGTGTTCTCCCGGCGTGACGTGTTGGCTATGGAACAGCCGCACGAGAATCACAATGTGACCGACTTGGCATTCGGCCCCGACAGTTTGCTGTACCTGGCCTCAGGAGATGGGGGAAACCCGGGTAGATTTACTGCCCCGCAGGATGTGACGTCCTACATCGGGAGCATGCTTCGCATTGATCCGCTTTCGCCCAGCGAATCGGGCAACCGTAGCACGTCAGGTAGTTTCATTACTAGCGACAATGGCAGCTACAGTATTCCTACGACCAATCCAGGTGTTGGCGTTCCAATCGAAGTCGAAGAAGCTTACGCCTACGGTTTCCGCAGCCCCTATCGATTTAACTTTGACGCTGTAACAGGGGAGCTCTTCCTGGGAGACGTAGGCGAGTCCACGCGCGAAGAAGTCAGCATTGTAACCTTGGACGGCAACTATGGCTGGGGCCGTTTTGAAGGTAGTGTCGAACGCGATCCAGGTGTTGTATTAGTCGCGGGGACCTCTCATACTCCACCGGTTTTCGAATATGGAAGGTCCGATGGCGAGACCGTGGTCGGCGGGTTCGTCTATCGCGGCTCGGAGATTCCCGAACTTGAGGGCCAGTACATTTTCGCAGAGTTCGGGCGTCAAGTAGCGGCAGGACAAATCCCGACGCCGGCTCGCTTGTTCGCCGGAGATCCTGCCACAGGAGATATCGAGGAGCTCTTTATTGATATTTCTGGCGAGCAGCTCTCTGAAGATGATGGCAGCGGCAATCTTACTAGCCGTCAGTTCATTTTGAGTATTGGCCAAGATTTGTCAGGCGAACTCTACCTGGTCGTTGGAGATGACCCTCAGTTTCCGCGCGCCCTTGAGCCGGATGGCCGGATACTGAAGATCGTTCCTTCGGTTGGTATCGGCGTTCCTGGCGACGTGAATGGGGATGGCTTCGTGAACGGTGACGGTACCGGATTGCCGGAAAGCGACGATGTATCCGCCTTCATTCTGGGCTGGGGTACCTCTGGCCATCAAACTCAACTCGAACAGATCCGCAACGGCGACCTCAACCTCAACGGTGTAACCGACTTCGGCGACTGGTACATCCTGCGAACCTATCATGAAACGAACCTTGCTGGCATTGATTTTGAATATCTGGTCGGCGTTCCTGAACCATCGTCCTTCAGCGTGCTCTTGCTGGGAGTAGCAACCACCTGTGTCCTTACTCACAAGTCGCGCCACGCCCCTTTTACTTAGAAAAGACGTGCTCACCTGATCCACTGCCGCATTCGGCTCCCATTGAACTTGGAGACTCTTACGATGACGACAAGAAGACTGCTTTGGATTTGTTGTATGTTTGCCTGGTTGTCTCCTCCAGCGTTGGGTGTTCTGGTCACACCGACGAGCATTACGCACACCGGCACAGCTGTCGAGTTCTTCACCGAGGAAGTTCATTTGATCGACGGCAGCGGCTTGAGTGGCCCCCTCGACCCCAGCGGACTCAACATTGGTTCGGTCACGCACGGAAACGCCAGCCAAGACACCGCCTGGGTGACGGACGCTCCAAACGGTGGCGCCGGCGACTACTTCGATCCGGCTAGTGGTACCGTGGTGTTTGAGATGGATTTGGGTGGTACCTTTAATCTAACCGATCTCGTGAGCTGGCCCTATAACTTCGGTGCTGCGAACGGGAACACACTAAGTGCGGCCACACTTGAGTTCTCGACGAATGGAGGAACATCGTACAGTAGCTCTCAAAATGTGATGATTCCTCTTAATGCTGCTATGCCTGCGAATGCAAACATCGTTCCATTCACGCCGACTGACGCAAACTTCATTCGCATGACTGTGACCGATAACCACTTGGAAGGCGCCCCAGGCGGGGACCGTGCAGGGTTGGCCGAAATTCGATTTCTCGATTCAGTGGACCTCGGAACACTGTCTTTGATCGTTGACCGAGACAGCGGCCAAATGTCCTTGGATAATGGCACTGCCTCGGACATCGAGATCGCTGGATTTGGCATCAACTCCGCTTCCGGATCGCTCGAATCTATGAACTGGAACTCGATTGCGACGAACCTCGACGCCGCTTCGAACGGTGGCGATGAATCTATCTCGAGCGATAAGTGGGTAGTATTTTCCAGCACCGCGTACGACCTCAGCGAAGGGACCACTGGCGTGGGAACATTACCCAACTCGAGTTCTAGCAATAGTTCTATCGACCTGGGCATGACCTGGATACAAAACCCTACCGAAGACGTGGAAGCAGTGTATCTGGACGCCAACACTGGAGAAACCGTGCCTATCATCGTTCAGTACACCGGCACTATCTATGAAGAGGACCCCATCAAAGCTGGCGACTACAACGCCGATGGCGTGGTAGATGCCTCCGATTGGCCGATCTACAAAGCTGGCTATCGGGCCGACCTTTCCGAACTCTCCCCAGCACAGGCATACCTCATGGGCGATTTGAACGGCGACGGCATCAATAACTCCACCGACTTTGGCCTCTTCAAAGCCGCTTGGGAAGCCGACAATCCTGGTATGTCATTTTCGAACATGATTGGCGGGGCCGCCGTGCCGGAACCCGGGTGTATGGCACTTCTGGCAATTGGCCTTGCTTGTTTTGGTGTGGTGCGGACAACAAAGATGCGGCAAGCAATGTGCGCGATTATCTGTTTGTCGCTAGTGTCGCTTGGATCACAAGCCCGCGCCGAATTGCCGAGTTTGGTGTCGCATTGGGACCTGGATGCAAATGCAAATGATGCATTTGGCAGCAACAACGGGGCAGCCACCAATGTGACCTACGGAGCAGCTGGTGCCAATGCCAACACGGGTACGTCAGCCACCTTCAATGGAACCGACAGTACCATCACCGTTCCGTTCAGTCCTGACCTGAATCCGGAAAGCTTCACCGTTTCACTATGGACCCGGCCGACCGACACTACTGGTTATCGCTCCCCGATCACCAGTCGAGACGACTTTGAGGCCGGCGTCGAGACCCATGGTTACATCGTCTACATCGACCCGGCAGGACAGTGGAGCTTCTGGACTGGAGACGGAGATCCAGGGTGGGCCACCATCAATGATGGTGCCGCTACTGCTGATGCTTGGACGCACGTAGCCATCGCGTTCGATGCGCAGTCTGGGGTCAAGTCTTTCTACATCAATGGAGCCAACGTTGGCTCCTCCTCTACGCAAGGCTACAGTCCTAATGGCACCACGGAAATGGAAGATCTGCATATCGGTTCCGGATCAGATCCAGGAACGAGTTTCTACTTCCAGGGTGATATAGACGATGTAGGAGTGTTCAGCGGTGTCATGTCTCCCACCGAAATTCAAAATGTTGCAACCAACGGCGTGGCAGCGTTTGACCTTTTGAGAATGGAGTTGCGCGTTGATCCAGCAACCGGTACGAGTACTTTGTATAACGCAACGGGTGGTGACATCGATCTCGATCAGTACGAGATTCTGAGCCCAACGGGGGCCATCAATTTTTCCGGTTGGAATGATATCGAAAGCAATGGCCAAAGCGGTCTGCCTCAGGGAGACGGCACGGGTAACGGCTGGGAGGTGTTGGGCACACCTAGCTCAAGCTACGTGGGAGAAGGCTTTCTACAGGGTGCCACCACTTTGGCGGCCAATGCGTCTATTCCACTAGGCAATCTGTTTGACACCAGCATGGATCAGGACCTGGAATTCTACTATCGCACTGCTGATGGAACGCTCACCGAGGGCGTCATTGATTACGAGGTGTTGCCCGCAGTTGCGGGCGACTACAACGGTGACGGTACCGTAAATATCTCTGATTACACCGTGTGGCGTAACAATCTGGGTGCAAGCGACGAATCCGCGTTTAAGCCGGGGACTGGCAACGGTGGCGGAATCGATGCGAGCGACTACACCTTCTGGAAAGAACGATTTGGTAACACCGCAGGTAGCGGTAGCTTAGCCAACGCCGCTTCGCAGGTGCCTGAACCGTCAACCTTTATACTGCTGTCCGGGTTGACTCTCGGCTGCGTACTGGCGTGGAAACGCCAGCTAGTAGGAGGCACAACCATGAAGTCGTGCAAGAACGTACAGGGCTTGCCCCTGATGCTGATCGTCGCTTGGGTGGTACTGGGCAGCACCACCCAGGCGGCGGTTTCTAATGATCGGGCTTACTTGTTTGGCGATCCGGGTTCCGCGGACGCCACACTGACACCTCCGGATGTCGACACCGCTGCAAATGTTGGCAACGGCAACCCCCTCGGATTTGTCATTGCGGGCAGTTCGCAGACCGGCGACGATATTGGTCCAAGTGGAGCTTATCTGGACTTAACCGTCGCGGGAGATCCTCGGTACGCCGACGTATCGGCAATGGGGCGTCCGGGGGCTAGTGGCGGTGATTTTGGAGCTCGCTTCGATGGCATCGACGACTATCTGTTTGGAATCCCCCTAAATCGCCCCGACGAACTTGGATTGATTCTCGGCGACTATCCGATCAACTACACCGGTATCACGGGACGTGGCATTCAAGCGTGGGCATATCCCACTGCGTCTGCCATCGGTTCCCCCCAGTCGCCGACCACTTACCAGAGTATTGTCTTCGATACGATCTTCAGCGGGGGACCAGCCATCAACGCGCAAGGGCAGTGGACTCAGTCGAGTTCCTTCCACGTCGACGGCGCGAGCGGAGTGGGCGCAGTCCCTGCGAGCGGAGATCCAGTTGTGGGAGACACTTGGTACCACCTCATGCACCACAACTACATCGACGGTGCCCCAGGGAGTCCGCAGATTGTTTCGGGATCGGGCGCCGCTCGGCCATTTACCAGTGTGCTGTTCGTGGATGGTTTAGCAGTATCGGCCAACAACGATAACATCAATACAGGGGGCGACCCAGCGTTTGTCGGTCGACTTGTGGTTGGTGGAGCAGAAGTCAACGGTGACGGGTTGTCTTCAGTGTACGGAAACTACTTTGACGGAGTTGTGGACGACTTGGAGATGTACGTCTACGGAGACAACACTTCCGAAGGTGGTGAGAACTACGGCACTTTCGACCTGTTTGCCGACAATGAATGGATCGCTGACCAAATCGCTAACGATCCCGTGCTGCAGGGGACATTACTGCCAGGTGATGCGAACAAGGACGGCGTTGTAAACGGCGACGGCTCGGGCGATCCGGCCTCGGATGACGTGGCTGCGTTCGTGGCGGGATGGGGCACCGCCAATATCCTGCAGGGTGCCCACAACCAGATTGCAGTCGGTGACTGGTTGAGCTGGGAAGCTGGCGACTTCAACCATGACGGAGTCACCAATTTCACCGATTGGTACATGCTCAGAGCGAACCACGCCTCACCTGCCAGTCTAGACCTGGGAGAACTGCTTGGTGGTGGAACGCAAGTACCCGAGCCTGGTTCTCTGATGATGACTTGCGGTCTATTGGCTGCCTTGGGGGTGGGCTTCCGCCTCCGCCAAGTATAGGTGTCAGCGTCAAAATTGGTCAGTGACTTACCAAGTAGCAGTTGCTTCAGCGTGGCAGTAACAGACGCCACCTAGGTAACTGCTACTTCCTTTTGGGCGTTCATTATTGGCGGGCGTCAAATCCTGACAATGAGCTTCCTAGCGAACACGCCTGAGAGCGAGAGAACGACCCTCCAGTCATTTGCTTGTGGCATTGCCTCCAAACCACAATCAAATCTTCGCGGCCGGATCTCCCCCTCGAACGCATCAAATGTTAATGCACGGCGTCTTGCAGGCAGACCAGGCTTGGTTACATACGAATTCAGCAGGTGATCGCCATGAAGAATCTCTCACCGTCACCACGAATCTTCCATTTTGTTGTCCTTTGTGGATTCGCCCTCTGCCAGTCATCGACAACTTGCTGGAGCCAAGAGGCCCCGCCCAAGGACTTTCTCATCGACGCATCTTCGTATGTGGCCGAAGTGGTTCGTGATGAGGAGAATGACACGCTGTGCATGGAAAACGGCTTGGTACGGCGTGCGTGGAAGCTGGCGCCCAATGGTGCATGCGTGGCGCTGGACAACCTGATGACGGGGCAGTCGATGCTTCGCTCGGTCCGGCCTGAAGCGAAGATCACGGTCGACGGAATCTGCTATGACGTGGGAGGTCTGGTTGGTCAGCCCAATCACGCCTATCTGACCGAAGATTTCCTCGCCGCCATGCAATCCGACCTAAAGGCGATGCAACTTGAGAACGTTGTAGTAGGGGAGCCGACAGAACGCTTCCATTGGAAACGACGGCGCCATCATGCACCCAATATTCATTGGCCGCCGCCGGGCGCATATGTTCGCTTCGATTACGCATTGAGCTCATCGGGCCAGAAGCAGATCGACCGAATCGTCAGGGGAGGGGGGGGCGAAACGAAAAAGTGGTTGGGGGGACGCGACAACCAAACCGGGGGCTACGCACCGCCCAGCGACTTAGGGCGCAAAAGACTGATCTTGGACCAATTCGAGTCGCTCGATGGCTGGCAGGTTCAGGTCTCGACAGCAAATCCACGTAGTTCAATTGAAAACGAGGGCAAGCCGGGCGAAATTTATACGCCCGCAAACACGGCCGCCTATCTTGAGCGGGAGTTTCCCAAGGATGCCGAGATCGTCGAAGTAACCCTTGATGTTGGGACAGATACCTCGTCCAGTTGGGGACCTGGCATCGCGGTGGTATACGCAAACCGGACGCTTAAGTTCAATATCCGCCCGCGAGGCAACGCGTACGATAACTACCCTCTCCTCGGCTTGTGGGACGGGCAGCGGGAAAATCCTCGCCTGGGCGGAAGGATGCGACTGGATACCTCCAAACCTTGGACACTGCGGTTGCGGCTCGAAGGCCGCACCGTTTACTGCGATGCAAAACCGGAGGAGGGCGCGTGGAAGAACTACGGCAAGGCCGCGCTGCCGAAAAACGCCGGCGCACCATTAACCGTCCGAATTGGCAAAATGGACCAAGCGGGCGGAAATAGCGACCACGCTGATGCTGGTGATATCGGTCGACTGCGACTTCTTCGGTTTTCGGCCTATGGACCGATCAATGTTGCCGGCATGGCAGAGCTGCAGAAGACCATCGACCAGTCACGCCAGATCCGCGTGAGCGTACACTACGAGCTCTACGACGGGATCCCGGCCTTCAGTAAGTGGATCACCGTTTACAATGGCAGCGATCGCGAAGTGACAGTCGATAGTTTTGCAGCTGAAGAGCTTGCCCTTGTCGAGCACTCCAACTGGGTTGAATATCGCGATGGCGTCGCAATCCCCAATCCAGACTACCTGCACGTGGAGACCGACTTTGCCTTCGGAGGATTTAATTCCGCGAACGCAAATCGGCACGTCGTGCATTGGCGGACCGACCCGCTGTACACCACTCAGGTGAATTATGCGAGACAGACTCCTTGCCGACTCGTGGTGGAACCAACTTACGGTCCGGCTCAGAAGGTTGCAGCGGGCGAAGAGTTTAAGTCGTTCCGTGTCTACGAACTGGTCTACGACGATGGCAATCGCGAACGCCGCGGCCTTGCGCTGCGGCGGTTCTATCGCACGCTCGCGCCTTGGGTCACCGAGAACCCCGTCACCCATCATCTGTTGAGTCATGACCCCGAGCGAGTCCGTCAGGCAATCGATGAGGCGGTCGCAGTCGGCTTCGAGGCGATCATCCTCTCGTTCGGCAGCGGCTTCAACATGGAGCAGCGCGATCAACAGTTCCTGCGGACTTGGCGGGAAGTGGCCGACTATGCCGAAGAGCAAGGTATCGAACTCGGATGCTACTCGCTCTTCTCCTCTCGCGGGGTGGCGGCGGAGGACATGATTGTCTCCCCCGACGGACAGCGACCGACGCATGGACAATGCCCTGCCGTGACGTCGCCCTGGGGACAGCACTGGCTGGCAACCATGCGAGACTTCTACCAAGCGACGGGATTCGACCAATTCGAAAACGATGGCCCTTACCCGGGCGATGTGGACGTCACGTCACGGCCGCCGTTGCAGCAGGGAGTGCTCGACTCGCGTTGGCTGCAATGGCGAGACACCGTAGAGCTGTATCGCGACCTGCGAGGCATGGGCATCTACATTAACGCACCGGACTATTATTACCTGAATGGTACAAACAAATGTGGCATGGGATATCGTGAGGTCAATTGGTCGCTCCCCCGCGCCCAACAGGTGATCCACACACGGCAGAACATCTACGATGGCACCTGGAAAAAGACACCCAGCATGGGATGGATGTTCGTGCCTCTCTCGCAATACCATGGCGGCGGAGCCGCAGCCACCATCGAACCACTTCACGATCACCTCGACCACTATCGGCGCATGCTACAATCGAACTTGGGCATGGGCGTTCAAGCCCACTACCGCGGCCCCCGCCTGTTCGACAGCCCCGAAACCAAGGAGCTTGTGAAAGAGCAGGTCGACTGGTTCAAGCAGCATCGAGACATCCTTGAATCGGACATCGTCCACGGTCGGCGCGCCGATGGTCGCGATCTCGATTGGGTACTGCACGTTAATCCCAAACTGGAAACTCCAGGGATGCTGTGCGTCTACAATCCACTCGACCGTGAAGTGACCCGACACCTTAGCCCCAGCATCTATTACACAGGGTTAAACCAACGCGTCATGGTCCGCGCTGGGGACGGGCGGCAGATTGAACTGGATGTCGACGACCGTCACCGGGTGACCATAGAAGTCACGGTACCAGCAGGCGGGATGTCCTGGTACACAATAAATCCAAGTACACCCTGAACACGAGTCGTCGCCCACCGCGCCCCCAAAGGCGGCCTGTTGCTCACCTAGCAAGTGACGTCTTGCGAGTGGTGCTCGAAACCGTCAACTCTGCAAACTGCATGGTAGCTCAGCTTGCCTTTGGGCGTGAGTTCTTAGCCAGACGCTACAGGGAAAGTTTTCGTTGGTTACGAATCACTTGGTTCGGAGGATGAATTCGTTTTGCTCTGTTTCCAGCGAAATATCGGATACGCAATGAGCCCAGCGCCGATTCCTCCCACAATTACAAACAACCAACTAGGTTCCTCACCTCGAAAGTAGTTGCCAGCAACTTCGCCAACAACCATGCCAATGCCGATGGCAACTGCGGGGAAGATTGGTTTGTTCATCCTCTTTGTTCCTCCGATCCGGACCGGTACAGAATGATTCCATGTGCGACTGGAATCAGGTAGGGACTTTATTCGTCCGACCGCACCAGGAAATCACTCTGGTCAACCGGCGCTGTAAACAATTGCGCCCAGTAGTGGCAGTGCCATCAGTACAAACACGATGATCGCGATCACTCTAATTCGCAGGCTGAACTGTCTGAGGATTCGGCTGAAGGCCAACCCGACCAGGGCTCCGATTCCGGTAGACAGGGCTATTCCGAGCATGTCCGGGTTTGGACTCCTGAATGCTAGGCCCAGCCCGAGAACGGCGCCGAGTACGATTGCGACATCGGCGGTGAGCAATTGTTGAATCAGGGTAGTTTTCGAAGTCGCGATCTGCTGAGTGTTGTGATTCATACTCCGATCACTCGGTGCTTACCGGGAGGTGGACGACGTGAATCTTGTAAGTCGTCGCCTAACTGAAGTGTCCACTGTCTCCATGGCGATCATCCCTAGTGTTTTCAGTCGGTAGTCTGGCCCGCAGTTCGTTCGGGTAGCAGAATCAAAATGACAAGTCCGACCACGCCGAGCAGTCCCAACAGCCCATAGGCCTGTGCGTAGCCTTTACCCAGCGCATATTTCATTGTGCCCCACGTAAATGTAGCGACACCGGGAACCATGAGTGTCAGAGCGGTACCAAGGTTGTCAGGCCATTGGGTTGCGGCCAATAAACCGGCACATTGAAGCGCATAGCCAATACCAATCCCGGTGTTCACTTGTTTTCGCAATTCCGGGGTCATGTGAGCAGTAGTGCCTTTTACGGCGTAAAGGAACAAACCGACACCTGCCAGCGTCAACACCAAACCCGCCAAGAGATAGCCATAGATGTACTGGTCGTCACTCGCCGACAGTGAATACCTTCGAGGATCGCTCAGGGAGGCGAGGCCAAGTCCCACCAAGCAACACAGGATGCCAATCGTGACTTCGCCGACGAACCACAAATACTTGGAGTCGTTGAGTTTCATAATTGAGAACTGCGATTGATGAGGAAGTCAAGCTATGCCACTTCTCGCCTCTGATGCGATAGTCTCACCGCTTGCGAAACAGGAGCACACTCAGCACGGCGCCAAGGGCGGCGGCTCCCATAAAATATCCCCAATGCGGCAGTTCTGTATAATAAAATGCCGCTCCTACCGCCGCGATAAGCAAAAGGAAGAATATAGCGCCCAGGAGTCCGCTTATTGAGTTCACGGTGCTTTCTCTCCTAAGAATAATACCGCCAATGTGGCCGCAGATTGCCTGCTACACGAACGCGGCATTGGAAAACCGCACCCCTCTTAAATATTGAAGCGTGTTCGCGAACGGGGCGGTTACGGCAAAAAATGGAAAACATGGGGAAATGCCGTAATACTGAGTGGCAAGGCACGCTGTATTGAAGCAGGGGATGCCGTCTCATCACACAGTGACCGCCTATGTCGCCGAAGAATCACGACCAGACTGCCAATCACTTGGACCAGTACCGCGACTACCTTGCCTTGCTTGGACGACTCCAATTGGAACCCGTTTTGCAAGCCAAAGTCGACGTTTCGGGCGTCGTTCAATCGACCATGCTTGAAGCGTGTGAATCGGGGTGGGGCTCGCTGAAGGACCACGACAAACTGCCGTGGCTGCGCAGGATATTTTCAAACAACCTGCTAGATGAGATTCGCAAGTTCCGCACCGAGGCGCGCGATGTGCGTCGCGAGCGACCATTGTCTCACCGTATCGATCAATCCGCCTCTCGCTTGCAGGTGTGGATCGAGAGTAATGGTCCGTCGCCCAGTGAGATGGCCGTGCGCGCGGAGGACGAGCTCACGTTGGCGAAAACGCTCGCAACGCTCCCCGACCCCCAAAGCGAGGCGATCGAATTGCACCATCTACGTGGGCTGCCCTTAGAAGAGGTTGGCCGAAGGATGCAACGCACAAAGGGAGCCGTGGCAGCTCTAATATTCCGTGGCACGGCGCGGCTTCGCCAAATCATGCAACCGAATCAAGGTGAACCGAATGAGTGATCCATCTGATTCAAAGTTGATCGACGATCCGGCGTTCCAATCGGTTCTCGTCTCCTGTCTTGAGGCACTACAGCGAGGAGAAACCATCGATCGTGAACAGTTGGCTTCCGACCATCCAGACTATGCGGAGGCAATCCAGCAGTTTCTCGATGATCAAGACTTACTGGAACAGGCAACCCTGCAATTCGTGCCAGAGCACTTGCCGAAAAGTAACAGCGACGATGTGCAGACTATAGCGAATAACTCCACCTCGCCAGTGTTGTCTGCGGGGGATACCGTCCGCTATCTCGGCGACTACGAGATCTTGAAAGAAATCGCCCGCGGCGGCATGGGTGTCATCTTTAAGGCGAGGCAACAGTCACTCAAGCGTGTCGTCGCCCTGAAAATGATTCTCGCAGGTCGGTTGGCCAGCCCTGCCGACGTAGAACGTTTTCAACTCGAAGCCCGTGCCGCGGGGCGTTTGAAGCATCCGAATATCGTGCCCATTCACGAAGTCGGCGAGTACGAGGGACACCATTACTTTACGATGGATCTGGTGGAAGGTCGCAGTCTCGCGGAATTGATCCGCAAAGAGACGCTCCCGTCGAAGCATGCTGCAAAGATCGTTGCGACCGTTGCCGAGGCTGTCCATTATGCTCACGAAAAAGGAACGCTTCACCGTGATCTTAAACCGGCCAACATTCTCATTGATAGTGACGGCGAACCACACATCACTGACTTCGGTCTGGCTAAGCTGCTCGAGGTGGATGACGATGACGATCGTGAAGAGTTGACCGCGTCGGGACAAGTCCTCGGCACTCCCAGCTACATGTCGCCGGAGCAGGCATCTGGCAAGACCGCATTGATCGGTCCTGCTTCCGACATCTACTCCCTGGGGGCGATTTTGTACAGTTGCATGGCCGGAAGGGCGCCGTTCGTCGCTGAGTCGACGGTCGATACGATCATGCAGGTGTTGAAAAAAGAGCCAGTGCCGCCACGCGATCTCAATCCCTCAGTGCCTCGGGACTTAAATACGATCTGTCTGAAGTGCTTGAGCAAGGAGCCCCACCGTCGCTACGGGACAGCAAAGTTACTTACCGATGATCTACATCGGTTCTTGCAGGGGCGAAGTGTGCTGGCGAGGCCCGTCGGTCCACTCGAACGAGGATGGCGTTGGTGCAAACGAAACCCACTTCCCGCTAGTTTGCTGGCACTGCTGCTGCTTGCCTTTGCGGGTGGTTTTGCAGGGGTCACGTCTCAATGGTTGCGTGCGGAGGAGTCGGCCAGGCGTGAATCACTTGCGAGTACAAGGGCAAACCAGCAGCGAGCGCGGGCCAACGAAGAAGCGGAAAGAGCGCGTCGCAGTGCCCGGCAAGCAACACAGGCAGCGCACGAATCGAACACCTATCTCTACGCGACGCGTCTCACTCTTGCAAAGCGTGCCTGGGACGTTGGCCTCACCAATGAAGTGTCTCGGTTGCTGCAGTTGACGACTCCGCGAGACGATGAAATGGACCGTCGTGGGCTCGAGTGGCATTACCTTGACCGCCTCATCCATTGCTCATTGGCCGATTTAACTGAAGGTGGTCCAATTTCGGACCTTGCCTTTAGCAGGGAAGGTCGGCTCCTTGCTGTCGCAGGCGGCTCGGTTGTTCTACTCTGGGGCGTAGACACAAATCAGTTTGTGCAGCAATTTGAGCTGGAGGGCATCGTGCAGCAAGTCGCGTTCGCCAACGACGACTCGAAATTGGTTTATGTCACGGGAAGTGGCAATCTAGAACTCACGAACACAATTAACGCTATTGAACTGACAACACAGGAAAAGGTAAAGGTTGCAACGTCGCGCGGCTTGGTCACTCAACTTGTCGTATCGCCGGACGAACAGTTCGTGGCGGCAGCGCATCAAACGAGTCCCGTTGTTCTTGCAATTCAATTCCGGCGTGCCGAGGAAGAATTATTGACATGTGGCGAAGTGAAGGTATGGAAGCTTGATGGGGGTAGAGAAGTGCTGAATGTACCACTCAAGAGTCCGCGGCCCGATTCTCCGCAAGCGTTAGGGCCAGCCCTAGAGAATGCACCAAAAGGACTCGCATTCAGCCCGAGTGGAAAACGACTAGCTGTCGTGAACGGGCGGGGACTCGTGGCGGTATGGGACATCAAGACAGGGAGAAAAGAACTAGAGATGGAGGGCGGCGCTGATGCTGTTGTCTTCAGCAACGACGGCGGTACGATCTGCTCAGCGGGAACAACATGGAGTGCGGACGACGGCAGAGTCATCGCCCGACACCCGCAACTGGCCACATGGCAGCACGCCGAAGGCACTCGTGCAGCGGCCTGGTCGCAGCGAACGGTCGAGATGCTTGACCTCACCAAAGGTACGCCACAGGCATCAATTCGGGTGCAAGACACCGATGGCAAGGCCTTGGCTGTTAGCCCTGATGGCTGGCGAGTCGCTACATCCGCTATGAGCGGCACCCACATTTGGGATTCGTGCACCAATCAAGAGGCCTTGGTCCTTCTCCACCCGCCGCAAGGACCATCACCACATTACGCGAGAGTAGTGGATGCAGTGATCAGCCCAGATGGCACGAAGATCGCAACCGTGGTTAACGGACTTGGTGGATTGATCGCGTCGAAGATTCGACTGTGGGATCGAACGACTGGAAAGGAACTCCTTGAAATTGCTGGAAGCCCCATGGGATGCAGGCAATTGGCATTCGATACCACAGGGAAGTTGCTCGCAGTCGTTTACCGGGCATCTCAAGGGGTTGTCATCTACGACGCTTATTCTGGTCGGAAACTTCATCACTGGAAAGGAGAAGGAGAACCTCTGTCATTTAGTTCTGATGGTCGCTTAGTCGCAACCGTTGCATCAGGGAAGAGTGGACAGGATCTCGTTATTCGTACTGCGTCAGACGGCACTCTGGTGAGGCGGCATCCGTTGAAGTGGAACTCAATTTCTTTCATCGCGTTCAACGCATCTAGCACGCAACTGATCTTTGCAGGCCACCAGAACTGGATCGATCCACGTAGCGATGAGTACAAGACCACTCCCTACGACCTGGGCATATACGATCCAGGCAGCGACCGCGTGGTGACGAAAGGCCCAGCTCCCTGCGTACGGATAACTGATTTGGCTACTGGCACAAAGGATGAACAGCTTGCAATTGCGTCACCTAATAAGACTTATATACTCGACACGTCGGACTTTTCACTGTTGCACACTCTTGAACTTGGTGGACAACCAGTTGCCTTCAGTCACGTTGCCTTCAGTCCTGATGGTCGTCGTATATTGATCGGCAAAGATTCTCAGATACATGTCTACGACCTAGCATCGCATCAAGAGCTTTTGAGGCTTGAAGGTGCATCTACAGGATTGTCGTTTGATTCACGGGGAGATTTCTTGGTCGCAGGTGGAGTTCGTGAGTCGTATCCTACGTCGAGCAGTGCCAGCGGAGTTGCCATGGTTTGGGATCTTCGGCCTAGTAAGCATACCACTCAAGAAGAGCGAGTAGCCTCGAGCGTTGTGCGCTACGTGGCCGGAATCGCTTCCTCTTTACAACAAGGGCGAGAACACATCGAAGCTGATAACACGATCAGCGACGCCTCACGCGAAATCGCATTGCAGCTTTGGGATAATTACACGCAAGCAGCCACACAAGCCGAGTCACCTCATGAGCCAACTCAATAGCAATACTTCCACACCAGTTGTCTCGATTGTGACGCTCGTCATCTGCATTCTCGCCATCGCAATCGACTTGGTGCTTACAGTTCTGGCAACCAACAACCCTTGGTCGCTGCAGCCTAGCGATGCGGCTATCTTGCTGTATATTGTTGGACCCTATTTGGCCTTGGCAGCCGTCGCTTGGTTTGGTCGGGTCAGCCGTCGACTCGCATGGGTGATCTTTCTGTCCAGCCTGGCACTGACCGTATGGGGGCTTTGGGGGGCAGCATCACACGCTTACTTCTACCAAACAGATCCGGAGTATCGATTGGTGCAGCCTATCGGAGTTTTCCTTATCCCGTTAGGCCAGTGGCTAGGGAGCGCGTTCCTCGGCGTTGCCGTCGAATCTCATCGCAGACAAACTAGCATCCGTAAAACGGACCATAGATGAGGAATCTCACCAACATGCCGGAGCAAAACTCTACTGATGCACCGGACCCGCTGGTTGCAGTCGCTTGTTGCGTCGGGTTGGTTGCCAGTTTGCTTGATGCGTAGGTATTTTTTCTCAGCGTGTTCGATTCACTTCTCTCGTTCATCGATTTCGGTCGCAAGCCTCTCGAGGAGGTTCACCTTCTGTTTGATATGGTGCTTGAACTGCGCAGAACCTGTCGGCTCGACAGTTTTTAG
Source organism: Aeoliella straminimaris (assembly GCF_024054565.1). GTDB lineage: Bacteria > Planctomycetota > Planctomycetia > Pirellulales > Lacipirellulaceae > Aeoliella > Aeoliella straminimaris. Next base: position 565,343 of record NZ_JAMXLR010000092.1, on the reverse strand, counting down.
TTCCGCCATGACCTTCATCCCTGGACGCAGCAGCGGGAGTTCTTTGTTGTCAAAGATAACAGTCGTTTGGAGTGAGGCCGTTGCAGCCTTACCCTAGGAACTAACCTACTCGGTTGGCAGCAGACGCACTTCCGGCGGCCTGGGCCGTCCTGCACCAAATAATTGTCCGGATCTACCTGGAATTCGAGCAGGTGAAGAGGAAACCTGACGCCAAACGGAGCGCTACGATAACTCTGCTTATTTCCCACCAGGTAGTAACTTCAGCGAGACGTTGCGGAACTCGACCGGATCGCTGTGACCGGCGAAGCCAAAGTAACCGCTCTCGCGCGACAGGCCGGGATGCTCGCTGCCGGCCATGAAGTCCTGCGCCTCGCTCAGGTCGGCATCCAGGATTACGGTGCCATTGAGTTCGACCTTCACGCGACTGCCCTCGACGGTGACCTCCTGAAAGTTCCATTCGCCGGTCGGTCGTAGATAACCACGCTTGGCGGCTGCGATGCCGTAGGCCGAGCCGTGATATTGCCGATCGTCCAGATTGGCGTACTTGGGATGTTCGCTATCGAGTACCTGCAGTTCGCACATGCCGTTGTAGGCGACGTCGCCGGTGCCGGGCGAGCGAATCGCCAGGCCATTGTTGCCGCCTGGAGGCAGGCGAAACTCGACGCGAGCGACGAAGTTGGTGAGCTCGGGCTCGGCCAACAGCAGCCCGCCATGCCCCGCTTTGCAACGGATAGCGCCGTCAACCACTTCGTAGTTGTCCACCGCGCCGTGCCAGCCGGTCAGATCCTTGCCATTGAACAGCGACTCGAACGCCTGGGACTCATATTCGTTCAACAGGGCGTTGGCCTCCTCCGCGGGAATCTCCCGAACAGCCACGTTGCGCCAGCGGATCTCGCCACCGTGCGTCTGCAACTGGATGGGACCCGATCGTCGCAAGGGATCATTCCGGCGCCAGTAGTTCTCCATCGTGGCGTGGTCGACCACTAGCATGTCGTTCAGCCACACCGTGGTCCGCGCGCCAACCTGACGGATGCGAAAGCGATTCCACTCGCCGAAACGATGGTCGGCCAGCACAAAGGGATTCTTGCCCCGCGCGCCAGGCGAGTTGTTCCACAGACCACCGCTCCCCAGGTCGCTTCCCAGGTTAAACTTCTCGGGCTCGGTGTAGTCCCAGATCTGCACCTGTGGCGTGGCGCGGAGGTAGATGCCACTGTCGGCGCGGGGCACGGTCTTGTAGTCGATCACCAACTCGATGTCGCCGTACTCCTTGTCGGTGGTCAAGAACACGCCGTGCCCGTCGTTCACCAGTTCGCCATCTTCGGCCGTCCAATGCTCTTTGGCGTCGGCGTTCCACTCGGCGAGCTTCTTCTCGCGCTCCTCTTCGTCCATTTCGTCCCACTGCTTGGGATCGAAGTGGGGCATACCGTGCCAGCCGGTCAGGTCCTCGCCATTGAACAGCGGGGTGAAGCCCTCGGGCACATCGTCGGCAAAACTTACGGCGGGAAGGCAAACGGCGAGCGTTACGAGCGCGACGCGAAGCATACAAGCTGACATCGAGGCGTATCCAGAGGGTGGAGTAAGGCGGGAAGTTGCTGTGACAAATGCCGAGTTTAATTTACTGGGCCCGGCAAGTCACGCGGTAGCACCGGGTTTACAGCGCCTTTTCCATGTGGCGATGCGGGATACCGACTTCAACGAATTCATCCCCCACTGTCTGATAGCCCAGCTTTTCGTAGAAGCCGACCGCTTCGATGCGGGCAGCGAGCTCCAGCCACTGGATTCCACGCTGTCGCAGGTCGTCCTCGGCGGCCGTCAGCAATTGCCGCCCCAGCCCCTGCGCCTGCAAGCCGGTGTCGACGGCCATCTGGCGGATCTTGGCGTGCTGGTCGCTCTTGAGGATGGCGATCGCACACCCCACCAGCAGCTCTCCATCGAACAGTCCGTAATGCAGTTGCTCGCGTTCGGCGGGCAAGTCTTCGGCGTAGATGTCCAGCCCCAGCGGCACGCGGAGCAACCGATTGCGCAGCTCCAGCTCCTGGCGATACTCGGACGTGTCGTACTGGATGGTGCGAACTTGCATGAAACTGCCGTTAGCTGAGCGGACAGGCTGTGGCCAAGTCGGCAATCGCCTGTTGCGTGGCCTTCTCGACCGCTGCTTGCCAATCGAGCCCGGCAAACTCATCACGAGCGTGGGCGAAGATAATGGCCCGCGAACTGTTCACTACGGCCCCCAATCCACTGGAGTCGAAAGCCCCCGCCACATCGGCCGCGGTGCCTCCCTGGCTGCCGTAGCCGGGAACCAGAAACCAGGTGTGGGGCATGCGGGTGCGAAGCTCTGTGAGTTGCTCGGGGTAAGTCGCCCCGACCACCGCGCCGGCCACCCCATAGCCGCAATCGCCGGCGGTGTCGTTCGAAAGCGATTCGACCAGTTTGCCCACCTTGCTGTAGATGGTGGTGTCGCCCGCGGTGAGGTCCTGCAGGAACTTGCCGCCGGGATTGGACGTCTTCACCAGCACGAACAACCCGGCGTCGCGCTGTTCGGCGGTGCGGACAAACGGCTCCAGGCTGTCGTCGCCCAAGTAAGGGCTGATGGTCAGTGCGTCGCCCTGCCAGGCCGATTGCTCGCCCAGCCAGCCATCGGCGTACCCTTCGGCGGTCGAGCCGATGTCGTTTCGCTTGGCGTCGGCGATCACCAACAGACCCAAGTTGTGGGCATGCTGCACCACCTCGGACAGGGCCTGCATGCCACGCCAACCAAGCTGCTCGAAGAAGGCCACCTGCGGCTTCACCGCCGGCACCAACGGCGCCACGACGTCGAGCAAACCGATGGAGAAATCGCGAAAGGCCTGGGCCTGGGCTTCCAAATCTTCACCACCTTGCCGCAGATCTGCGGGCAACGACTTGTAGCGAGGGTCGACCCCCACCACGAGTGGAGTACGCTTCTGCTTTACCGCGGCGGCAAGACGATCGAAGAATGCAGGCATGATGGTATCGAATCGCGAGGCGTGAATAATCAGCAACTTCTCTCTCGGGAGAGAAGGCGTATGGAACCGTCGAGCGATCTTCGCCCGTATCGCAACCGCTGTCCAGGGCCACACAGTCCGTTGGCGCGAGACCTTGCGGGCCGGGCAGTATCGGAACTTCCTACTCTCGAAATCGCTTCCGAAATGCCGCTGGAGTCATTCCGGTGACTTGCCGAAACACGCGAATCAGGTGGCTTTGATCGGCGAAGCCGGTCAGGGCCGCGAGATCGGCCATGCCCCTCTGGGTGGTGGTCAGCAACCGCTGCACCGCCTGCACGCGCACCGTGCGAAGGTACTGCATCGGCGTCATGCGGAAGAGCTGCTTGAACCGCCGGTTAAAATGCGTAGAGCTCAGGGTCGCCAGGACGGCCATGTCGGCCATCGAGATCGAATCGGCGTAGTGCTCGTCGATGTGGCGTACCACGGGGGCCAATTCCTGGAAGAACTTCTCCAGTTCTTCAGGTGCCTCGATTCGATACATGGCTCCCGCGATGCCAATTACCCGTCCCTGCGGGTCGAAAAGCGGGGTCTTGGTCGAGACGTACCATCGTGGCCACCGCCGGCGATGCAGCACGGGCCACACTTGGCCGGGCAGTGTTTGGCCGCTCTGCATGACCCGCTGGTCTTCATCCATGTAGGCCTTGGCCATGAGCGGCGGATGAAAATCGAGATCGGTCTTACCAAGGGCCTGCGACTCGTCGTCCAGCCCGTGATTCTCCAAGAAAAGGTGATTTACCTTCACGAACCGCCCCTGGCGGTCCTTGGCGTAAAAGTAGGCCTGCGGCAGGGCGTCGAACAGGCGAATGACCGATTCGGCCAACGGATTCCGCTTGAAAAATTGCTGCTGAAACAGATCGGAGCTGAGCTGGGTCATGGTCAAAATGTACCATTTTGCGTTTTACCTGTCCAAGACAACCGTACCGCGTTGGTAATAAGATGCGCAGATGCTCCATTCCCCACGACTATTCCGCTGGGCAACACTGCTGGCCCTGCTGGTCGCTTTGCCGGTATCTTGCGCTGCCGGTGACCTGGCGGCACCTCGCTTTGGGCGGGACGTGCTGCCAATCCTCTCCGACCGCTGCTTCCATTGCCATGGTCCTGACGAAACCCATCGCGAAGCCGGGTTGCGCCTCGACGTGCGTGAAGCGGCCACCGCCGATCTGGGGGGCTACGCCGCGATCGTGCCAGGCGATCCGGATGCTAGCGAGATCCTCCAGCGAATCGAGTCGGACGACGAGTCGATGGTGATGCCGCCAACCGACTCGCATCGCAAGCCGTTGGCAGCACATGAAGTCGACATCCTTCGCCGCTGGATCGCCGGTGGGGCAATGTGGGGCAAGCACTGGGCATTCGAGCGACCCGTGCGTCCATCCATGGCAGCGGCCGACCAGCACCCCATCGACGTGTTGGTGCGGCGGCGGCTTGAGCAACTGGGACTCAGCCCCTCGAACGAGGCCGAGCCTCACACCCTGGCGCGGCGGGTATCGTTCGATCTGACCGGGTTGCCACCCACGTCGGAGCAGGTGGCCGCCGTCGATGCGGATGACGCGACCGATTCGTACGAGCAGTTAGTGGACGAACTCTTGTCGTCCCCACGATTTGGCGAACGGATGGCGATGTGGTGGTTGGATGCCGCGAGGTACTCGGACACCGACGGGTTTCAGATCGACGCCATACGCACCAACTGGCCGTGGCGTGACTGGGTGATCGACGCCTTTAACGCCAATAAGCCGTTCGACCAATTCACCATCGAACAACTGGCCGGCGATCTGCTACCCAACGCCACGGCCGAGCAGAAGCTCGCGACCTGCTTCCATCGCAACCATCAAACCAACGGCGAAGGGGGTCGTCACCCTGAAGAATCGCGTGTCGACTACGTGATCGACCGCGTCAACACGACCGGCACCGTGTGGCTGGGACTGACACTCGGCTGCTGCCAGTGCCACTCGCACAAGTTCGATCCGATCTCGCAGCGGGAATACTACCAGCTCACCGCGTTCTTCAACTCCATCGACGAAACAGGCGAAGCGGGCCGCCGAGCCAAGCCGTACTTGGACTATCAATCGCCCTACGTGGCGGAGATTGTGGCGCAGGCAAAACATCTGGCGGAGCAACGCGGCGCCCACCAGCGCGCGGCCAGCGAGGCGGCCGAGCCGCATTTTCAGCGGTGGCTCGAAGATCAAATCGTGAACGTGCAACATGGGTTCGAACCATGGACTCCACTCGCCGCCGAATCGCTGAAAACGGCGAGCCGCGCGCAGCTCCAACAGCAGCCCGATCTCAGCATCGTGGCCAGCGGCCCCAATCCCGATCAGGACGAGTACCAGGTCCAGTGCAAGCCAACTGCTGGCAGCACGATTACTGCCGTCCGCCTCGAGGTGCTACCCGACGCCTCGCACCCATTGAAACGCATTGGCCGCGGGCCAACCGGCGAGTTCGCCATTACGACGTTCAAGCTGCAGGTAGCCAAGCAAGGTCAGCTGCAGGTACGCGATGTCCCTCTGGCGTCGGCAGCTGCCGATAGCGAAGCCCCGGTGCCCGAAGGCAAGGAAAACAGCCGCAGCTATGGCCGCGTCGGACACCTGCTGTTCGACGACCCGCGGAACGGCTGGGCGGTGGCCAGCGAGGTGTTGGACCAACCTCACACGGCGGTGCTCCGCCTCCGCGAGCCGCTCGAGATGGAGGACGACGAGCGTCTGCAAGTGATCATGATTCAGCTGTCGGACATCTACCAGGCAAACGTCGGACGATTCCGCCTGTCGGTAACCGATCAACCAGCATCGGTCGTGGCGATTGACCAGACAATGCCACTTGAGCGGTTGGCTACGCTAGCGCCCGATTCGACCGACGACATACCGGAGAAACTCCTCGGCGAGCTCCGCCAGCAGTTCCTGGCTACCTACGAACCCTACCGGCAGGCAAAACGCAGGGCCGACGCCGCCCGCCAGCAACTGCGAACCTACGAGTCGCAAGCAGGTGAGGTGAAAGTGATGGTAATGCACGACCGCGAGCAGCCGCGCGACACCTTCGTACTGCAGCGAGGCGTGTGGGATCAACATGGCGAACAGGTAACGCCCGGCGTGCCAGCCGCGGTGCTCGAGTGGCCCCAGGAGAAGACCCAAACGCGTCTCGACCTGGCGCACTGGATTGTCTCGCCCGACAATCCGCTGACCGCACGAGTGGTTGCCAATCAATTGTGGCAGATCTGTTTTGGGGCGGGCCTGGTACGCACGCCCGAGGATTTCGGACTGCAAGGCGAAGTGCCGGTGCATCCGGAGTTGCTCGACTGGCTGGCGGTCGAACTCGTCGAGAGCGGCTGGGACGTGAAACACGTCATGAGGCTCATCGTCACCAGCGAGACCTATCAGCAATCCAGCAAGTTCACGCCTGAGCTGTTGGAACAGGATCCCGAAAACAAACTGCTGGCCCGCGGCGCGCGCTTCCGCTTGCCCAGCTGGATGATTCGCGACGCCGCCCTGCAGGCCAGTGGATTGCTGGACGAATCGCTCGGCGGCCCACCGATGATGCCCTACCAGCCCCGGGGGGTTTGGGAAGCATTGTTCAAGGGCCGCTTCACCTACGAGCCAAGCCAAGGCGACATCCAGTTTCGCCGCACGCTGTACGCTTTCTGGCGGCGGTCGTCGACCCCTACCTACTTGTTCGATGTCGCGCCCCGGCGGACCTGCGAAGTCCGCCCGCGACGTACCAACACCCCGTTGCATGCGCTGACGCTGATGAACGACCTCAGCCAGTTGGAGGCCGCCAGATCGCTGGCCGTGCAGATGGTGGCCACTGAGAGTCCACCTGCCGAGCGAATCGACTGGCTATTCCAGCGCGTATTGTCGCGCAGCGCCACCACAGCCGAAGTTGCTACGCTTGAGCCGCAGCTTACTGCATGGCTTGCCGAGTACCGGCAGTCGCCCGACGAAGCACGGATGCTGCTCGACTTCGGTCAGCCGGAGCGGAACGTTGACCAGCAAATGGCCGATACGGCGGCGTACACCGTGCTAGCCAGTTTGGTGCTGAACCTCGACGAGGCGATCACACATGAATAACGATCACCGCTGTATTACGACCAACGAAGGCGCCCGGCTGTTGGCACGCCGAGCATTTCTGGGTCGCTCGGCAGGGCTGAGTCTCGGCGCCCTGTCGCTAGGGTTGCTGGAAAACGTCGCCGCGGCAAGTGTTTCCAACGTCGCCAGCGGACGGGGCGACCTGCCGCATTTCGCGCCGCGGGCCAATAACGTCATTTTTCTCACGCAAAGTGGCGGTCCTTCGCAGATCGAGCTGTTCGACCACAAACCGGGCTTGCATGACTGGGCCGGCGTGGAACTGCCTGACAGTGTACGGCAAGGCCAGCGAGTCACCACGATGACAGCCAACCAGAAACAGCTGATCATGCCGCCCCGCACAAAGTTCGGTCGCTATGGGCAAAGCGGTGCGACGCTGGGCGAGTGGCTGCCATTCCACTGGAAGATTGCCGACGACGTTTGTTTCGTCAAGTCGATGGTCACCGACCAGATCAACCACGCCCCGGCGATGACCAAATTCCTCACCGGCCACCAGCTCGTCGGTCGACCTTCGATGGGGGCGTGGGCCAGTTACGGCCTGGGCAGCGCAAATCGCAATCTGCCCGACTATCTGGTGCTCATCTCGAAGATGAACCGCCCCAGCGATCAGCCGCTGTACGACTACTACTGGGGCAGCGGCTTCTTGCCGTCGCAGTACCAGGGCGTGCAGTTGCGCGCCGAGCGCAACCCGGTGCTCTACCTGCAAGATCCCGACGGCATGCCTCGGGGGGTCCGTCGCACGATGCTCGACAGCCTGGCCGAGCTGAACCAGATGCGACTTGAAGAAACACGCGATCCCGAGATCGACACCCGTATCCGCCAGTACGAAATGGCGTGGCGCATGCAAACCAGTGTGCCGGAACTGGCCGACCTGAGCAACGAACCTGAGTCGACCTTTGATCTTTACGGCCCCGACTCGCGCCGGCCAGGCAGCTACGCCGCCAACTGCATCATGGCACGGCGAATGATCGAGCGCGGTGTGCGGTTCGTGCAGTTGTTCCACCCCGACTGGGATCACCATTCGCAGCTCAACAGCTGGTGCGTGGCCCGCTGCCGCGACACCGACCAACCGAGCGCCGCACTAGTGACCGATCTCAAGCAGCGTGGCCTGTTGGACGAGACGCTGGTGATCTGGGGCGGCGAATTCGGCCGTGGCGTGGCAGGGCAGGGCGATTGGCAAAGCACCGACGCCGGTCGCGACCACCACCCGCGATGTTTCACCATCTGGATGGCCGGCGGTGGTGTCCGTCCCGGAATGACATACGGCGCGACCGACGATTTCAGCTTCAATGTGGCCGAGAACCCAGTGCACGTTCGCGACCTGCACGCCACGGTGCTGCACCTGTTGGGCATTGACCACCAGCGATTCACCTATCGCTTCCAGGGCCTCGACTACAAACTGACGGGCGTGGAAGAATCGCGAGTGGTCGAAGAGATACTTGCCTGAGTCACTTGCCAGGCGCACGCTCTCCCCAGCCCCGGTGCCAAGTTACTAGATCGCCTCTGCGCTGGATTCAGCGACCCATCCGGTTTCACCCGATGGCAGACAAACCTTCAGCCAGTTGCCACGTTGCTTTACTAACTCGACCACTTGGCCTTCGTCCAGCGATGCACCGGCCGTGGGGAACTGGTCGCCATCGCCTTGACGAAGTGCGACCGCAGGGGCAGTCACTACGGCGATCGGCTGATCGCTTCTCTCCCAGTTGGCAACATACAGACTCGCCGACGCGATGCAGATGGCGGTGGCCGTTGCGGCGACCGACTTCCACGGGAAGCGAATGCCGTACAGCCGCAGTCCAAGGGCCAGCCAGAGAGCGAACCATCCCAACACCGCTAGGGTTCCCACGGTTCGCAGGCTCACGCGGCGCAAGAGCCATTGGTTTGCCACCGACGCAACGTCGGCCACGCCGGTACCAATCTCGCCGGAGTCTTCACTCCCCGAGGGCGACAAGGCTTGCTGTGCGTACTGCAGGTTGTTCTTCGCAGCGCGGTTGGCAGGGTCGATTTGCAGTGCGCGGTGGTAGTTGGCAACGGCTTCACCAAACTGACCGCTTTGCAGGTAGGCGTTGGCCAGGTTGACGTAAAGCTCGCTGTTCGCGACGCCCGAGTCGACCAGCAGTTGGTACTTCTCGGCCGCAGCTTCGAACCCCAACTTGGCTTCGGCCGCGTCGTCACCGGCTGAATCCATCGCGGCTACGTACCGCTGGTTGGCCTCGACCAATATCGCTTGTTGCTGCGCGGCATTCAGCGGAGCGTTACTTGCAGCGGTGTCCGCTTTGGCGGAAGCCACACTTCCGCCGGCGACCAGAGCCGCAGCAATCAGAGCGCTCGCCACCCGCGAAGCACGCCGGCCAGCGGGACGGACCCTGCCTGACGACGGGCGTCGAGGGGTGCGTGCGACACGTTTTTGCTCGTGGTGACGGCGTACTTCTGCCAACACTTCAAGCGCTTCATGTTGGGCGTCGCCGAGCGACACAGGGCGGCTCACTCCGCTGGCACTTGGCTGCCGAGCCGCATAGAACACTCGCTCGCAGCGAACGGCTAACTTATGCTGCCCCCCGGCACGCAACGCACCGAGAATCGCGGCCGTGTCCTGGTTGGCGGCGCTCACACCCAGGCGGCGAGCCAGGTACCACTCGAGTACGCCCGCAACCTCATCGATGGTTTCGGACTGCTGGATACGAGCTTCCGCTCGACCAGCCCCAAAGCCCAGCCGGCCCATCAGTGGGGCGATGCCGGTACGATGGCGTCCGATCCAGATTGCCCCCACAACTAACGGTGGCAGCGCCAACAGCAGCATGAGCATTCCTGAGACCAAGTTTCGTGGCGACTCGCTGCTCAGTACACCATCTCCTGGGTAGTTCGCTAGAGTTGGAACGAGCGCCGTCGATGCAGTGCTGGCTTGATCCGCAGACTGACCTGCCCGTGCGTGACTGCTGACAATCGCGTCGAGGGCGAGCGTATCGGCCGGATCAACGTGGATCGAGATCGGGTCGCTTTGCACGGTGACAAATCGGTCTTGCTGTGGATCGAAGAACGTGAAGGGGATAGCGGGAATTTCGGTAATGCCCTCCTGACGAGGACGAATCGTGGTAGAGAACACCTTTCGATCGCCCTGTACGAAGCCAGCCAGTGGCTCGCTGGGCACCTTGAAGTCGGCTGTCAGTTCGGGCAACTCGGCCAGCGGTGGGGCCTGCACGAGTTCCATCGGCCCCGTACCCACAACTCCGATCAGCAGCTCGATGGGATCGCCTGCTTTCACCGAAGTGGTTCTGGCATTCGTGACAATCTGATAATTTCCTACGGCGCCCCGATAGTCGGCCGGGCGGCCGGCGGTGGGGATCGAGAGCACGTGGATCGGCTCGACGTTGGCATCCGCCACGATGGGCCGGGCCGACTGCACCGCTAGCCGTCGCCCAAAGGGGGAGGGGAAGTCATCCGCACCAAAAGGGCTGGCGAATCGACGGGGCATCATGTCGTCGAACACCGAAGCGAAAGGATCGCGTGCCGTGCCGAGGGCCGTGGGGTACTCGACAATAACGTGCACGTCTTCGGCCTGGATTCGGCCCGGGCTCTTGGGATAGATCGTGGCGTCGACTTCGTACAGGTAGTAGCTGTGCTCCACACCATCGCGGTCCTTGCGCAGAACTTCCAGCGCCTTAGGACGTTCGCGATTGCTGGCCAACTCCGTCATCCGATCTTTAAACATGCCCCAACTCGACCGCGGCGAGATCATCCGCCACATATCACCCGCCGACAGCGTGATGTCTCGCTCGGCATCTCGAAAAGGCCGAACCCAGATCTTCAGCGTCAGGTCCAACGCCTGGCCAACGTAGATCTCTTTTTCCTTGCCAGCCACCTCGACGAACAACAAGTCGCCGGTTTCGCTCTTCGAGGCCACGAACTCAATCGCGCGGGTCTGTTGCTGTTTGCCGTCGACCTCGACGGTGATGGGTGGAATACGGAAGCTGCCGGCGCGTTGAGGTGTCACCTCGTACACGTACGTCAGCGACGTGTTCTTGGTCGTCACGCCATTGATCGTCGTGATCTGCGTGCTCTGCGACGGGGTGCCACGCGAGTGAATGGCCAGCCCATCCACATCGGGCAGGACGGGCGGCTTGGCATCCGAGGCGTTGTTGACCTGAATCTGCACCAGGATCGGCATGCCGACGTAGGTATCCTTCGTCGAGACGCCAACGCGCACGTCGGCGGCCGTTGCGCAAGTTGCCCCGGCAGCGACAAACGCCACCAACAGGAGGGCACGCCAGATGGTTGGGATGAAGTGTTGCATGATGCTTATATCGTAAAGGGTCGTCGTGGTTTGCGGTCTGCTACCAATCGCGGTCAACAGGGATGTGCCGACTGCGTTCGGTTGCCTCGCGGCGGAGACGACGCAGCATATCGCGATCGCGAATCGATTGCAGCATCTTGTCCGCCTCTTCCTCGGTCATCTCACCTTCCTTCAGGACCTTGCCAGCAGCCTGCTGTTCGTCTGCATCCTGCTCGTCCGATTGTTCGACGGCCGACAGCTCTCCCTTCGGCGGTTCGTTCGCTTGCTCTTCCGAGATCTCGTCCGACTCCGCACCCGAATTCTGCTCCTCGCCGATTTCCTGCGACTCTTGCTGACTCGCTTGCTCCTGCGACATCGACTGCGTCGACGCCTGGGGCTGGTTCTGAGTCTCTGCATTCTGCTGCTGTTGTTCCTCCGATTCGGAGGCGTCCTCGCCGGCCTGCTGTTCTTGGGCTTGCTGGTCCTCCGGCTGCTGTTGTTCGGACTGCGATTGCCCATCACTTGCCTGCTGGTCCTGGGCCTCCTGATTTTCTGCTTCCTGATTGTCCGACTGCTGGTCCTCTTGCTGCGATTGCTCGGACGAGTCGGAGTTTTGTTGCTCGCTATTTTGTTGCTCAGCAGACGATTGATTCTGGTCCTGTGACTGCTGCGAGCTGTCCTGTTGCTGGTCCTGCTGCTCGCCTTGCTGATCCTGCTGGTCTTGCTGTTGTCGATCTTGCTGTTGTTGCTGCTCCTGCTGTTGTTCTTGCTCCTGGCGTTCTTCTTCCTGCAATCGATCGATCATCTGGGCCGCCAGCTCGATGTTGGCGCGAGCTTCGGCATCTGCGGTGTCGACGTCCAGGGCACTGCGATAATGCTCGATGGCCGACCGCAAGCGATCGATAGCGGCCGGGCGGTCCTGTTCCACCAGTTGCAGCGCGGAGACGTAGTCGCAGTTGCCCAGATTGAAACGTGCCTTGGCGGCGATGGCGTCGTCGTCCGATGCCGCGACCGACTTGAATTGCTCGGCCGCCGCGGCCACGTCGCCGTGACGATACTGAGCTACGGCGTGGTTGTAGATCAGTGCTGCGGAAGGTGGGCCAAGCTGCTCCAGTTGCTGGTAGGCCGCCATAGCACCCTCCACGTCGCCATCCCGCAGCAAGGCGTTTGCCGAGTTGAGCTGCGTGGCCACGTCCTGGTTGGCCTCGGCAGCGTACAGCGGGCCGGCGCTGCCGATGGTGAGCAGTACGATACTGAACAAGGTTTTCATGAGGTTATTCATCATGCCGCGGTCGAGTGTTCGGGTGAGTTGGCCTCGGAGGCTGACGATTGCCCGCGCCCTGTCGATGCTGTGTGCTCGGCTTGGGCAACTCGTCGGGTGGGCCAGGTCGCGATGGCTACTTCGCACAAAAGCAGCAGTAGTGCTGGAGCCAGCAGCCATTGAAATCGTGCTTCATATTGGTCGATCTTTGCCGTTTCAAACTCCATCTGCTCGACGTCCGCAATGTAACCTTGATAGACGTCGGCCATGTTTACCTGTTTGATGCCAGCAGGGATGTACGCCCCGTCGGTTTCGACGGCCACCTGGCGAAGGATGTCGCCGTGTAGCTTCGACCAAACCTGCTGACCATCATGCTGCAGGTAGGATTTCCCTCCGTTGTCGGCTGTGGGAATACGTGCACCCTGGTCCATGTCGCCCAGACCAACGGTAAAGATGCGTACGCCAGTATCTTGACGAGCCTTCTTGGCCACGGCCACGGGATCGCTTTCTTGGTCTTCGCCATCGGTGAAGATCACCATGGCTTTGTGGGCGTTGAGCTTGGTGAGGAACGAGTTGGACGCGACGCGAATCGCCTCGCCCAACTGCGAACCGCCACGTCGAATGCTGTGGGGGCCAACCGCATCGAGCGATTCTTTGAAGTCGTCGTAGTGCGTCGTCAGCGGAATCTGCTGTCTGGCATCGCCCGCGAACACGACCAGCCCGACACGGTCGCCAGCCATCTCGTCGACCACGTCTTTAATCTGCTGCTTGGCGCGCTCCAGCCGGCTTGGCGAGGCGTCTTCTGCCAGCATCGACCGCGAGACATCGAGCACAAACATCACTTCGATGCCCTTTTGCGGTACCTCGCGCGACACCTTGCCCCAACGCACATCGAGCAGAGCCAGCACCATCAGACCCATGGCCGTGGTCACGAATGCCGCGCACAGTGCGGTGCGTAACTTGCCCGACGTGGTAAACACCCGGCGGACCAGGTTGGCAGTCGCAAACCGCATTCTGGCCCGACGGCGAGCGCCAGCGGCGAACAGTACCGCCACCAGTGCCACCACTGGAAGCCACAGCCAAACAAGCTGAGTCGGGTTGCCAATTTGAATGTCCATAATGATCTAACGGGGGTCTTGGCTATCAGGCAAGTTCACGGAACAAGGTGTTGGCCAGCACGACGCGAGCGGTGAGCAGCCCCAGTGCCACGAGCACCAGCGGCGGGAACACGACCGAACCAACAGGGGTGGATTGGATGGCCAGCTCGCGATAGTCGACGAAATGCTGTTCCTCGATCTTCGTCTTCTCGAGCAAATCGATCTCGCGGTAGATCTCCATCAGCGATTCGGTATCCGTGGCTCGGAAGTACTTGCCACCCGTTTCGCTGGCGATCTGCCTCAGCGTGTCTTCATCGATGTTTACTTCGGCCCACTCGATTTGCTCGCGGCCGGTGAAGGGGTTCACCACCGGCACCGGCGCCCGCCCACGGGTGCCGACTCCGATCGTGTAGATCTTGATGCCCATCTTCTGTGCCAGATCGGCCGCCTGCTGCGGATCGACTACGCCGGCGTTGTTCTCGCCGTCGGTCAGCAGCACCATGACCTTGCTCTTCACCTTCTTGTCCTGGCGGTCGTCGAGGGAGTTAAGCTTCTCCACGGCCAGGCTGATCGCATCGCCAATGGCAGTTCCATCCTCAGCGCGTTCGGTGACAATGTCCTGATGGTTCAACTGCGCGGTCACAAACGCGTGATCCAACGTCGGTGGAGTGACAGCATCGGCGTAGCCCGCAAAGGTAATCAGCCCTACCAGATCGCTCACGCGGCCCGAAAGTCCATCGTGTTGCGACTCCTCGTCGTCGCCTTCGATGAATCGCCCCGCCACATTCTTGATAGCGGTCAAGCGGTCGACGTGCTCGCCATCAATCTGGAAATCGAGCGCACGCATACTGCCCGAGCGGTCGACCGCCATTTCGATGGCGATGCCGTCGGCGTCCACCACGGTTTGCTCGCGACCTTCACGCGGACGAGCCAGTGCCACGATCGTCACGGCGATGGCCGTCAGTGTCAGCACCGCGGGCAGCCAGGCCAGCCGCTGCCGCCAGGTGGGCCGAAGGTGGCGGAGAGATTCTGTCGAACTGAACGGCACCGCCGTCCGCCGCCGGCCCGCCCACAATCGCCAGGCGATCAGCGGCAGCAGCAGAAGCAGCGTCAAAACCCAGGGATTATGCAACATCTCGCTTCTCCGTTTCTAACGCCTCGCGGTGCTGCTGGCATTCCTCGACAAACGCCCTGGCGTCGGCAAAAGCTTGCTGAATCTGACTACTGCCCACGCCATAGCAGGCAAACTTGATGTCGTCCGCGATCGACACCAGCGAAGCAAGTCGCCGGCGCGGGGTCTCCCCCAACTGCACGGTGTGCACCGCTTCGGTAAGGAACTCGGCACTGGTGCGGGTACGGGTGGGCACGTCGTATTCGAACTCGAAGTACTCCCGCACCACGTCCACCAGCTCATTGTAAATCAGCTGGGTGTCGGCCGTTTCATCCGCGAGCAACTGCTCGAGATCGTCAATCTGCTCGAGCACCCACGCCGCGGGAGCGATGCCACGCCGCGGCTTCGCCAGCAACACCATCGCGATGGCTGCTGCCACGCCTGCGGCGATGCCGCCCAGGGCGATCGACAGCCAGGCACTGGAACCTTGCTCGGGCACTGGCAAGTCGACCGTGTCCTTGATGTCGCGAATCTTTGTAGGATCCGGCCGATCTTCGAGAACGCTGGCGATCTGTATTTCGATCGGTTTACTGCGAATGCTCTCGAACGCAGTAGCCTGCTGGTTGGTCGCAAAGTGCACTTCGAGTGCAGGTATCTGGAGTTGTCCGGTCTTCAACGTTTCCAGAGTCGCTTTCAGTACCCACAGTCGGTTGTCAGAGCTCGCCGCCGTGGGAAGGTCACGCAACGTTTCCTGGCCACGGACGTCAAAGTCGCCCAACTGCTCGGGCAGGCGTGGCAACTCGACCCGCGTGCCCTGCGGGGCCGTTACTTCAACAACCAGCTGCATGGGATAGGCGACCTGCGCAAGTTGCCTATCGACGCTAACGCTTAGCGTCACAGGGCCTTGGTTCACAACAGACTTAGGCGAGTCCGCAGCGGTATCTGCCGCCAGGCAAGTTGTCGCTACCAGCATTGCCAGCAGCAGGAAGGCGGCGATTCGTGGTGGATAGCTCATTGCCGATTCTCCCTTCGGTGAAAGAATCGCTTAAGTGGTTCGATAAAATCCTCGCCCGTGTAGATGTGAATCGGGTCGAGATTCAGCCGGTGGAACAAGGCGTCCCGCTCGTCGATCCTGCGCTGAGCGTACTGTTCATAAGCTCGGCGATTGGAGCGGCTGAACGAGTCGAACGTGACCATCCGCCCGTTTTCGGCATCACGCAGCCGCACCAGGCCGACATTGGGCATTTTGAGCTCCCGCTGATCGGCCACCACGACGGGAACAATATCGTGCTTGCGACTTGCGATCTTCAGCGCCTTCTCGTAGCCGGTGTCCTGAAAGTCGCTGATCAAGAACACCACCGTTCGCCGAGACATGGTGCGGTTGAGGTGCTCCAACGATTTGGCGAGGCTCGTGCCGGTGCCCATCGGCTCGCAGTACAGCAGTTCGCGAATGATCCGCAGCACATGGCGAGTCCCTTTGCGGGGTGGAACGAACTTCTCGATGCCGTCGGTGAACAGCGTCAGCCCGACGCGATCGTTGCCTTTGATCGCCGAGAACGCCAACGTGGCACTCAGCTCGGTGACCTGCTCGCGTTTGGTCTGCCAATGCGACCCCATGCCTTGCGAGGCACTTTGGTCGACCAGCAACATTGCGGCCATCTCGCGTTCTTCCCTAAATAGTTTGATAAACGGGCGACCCGTCCGGGCAGTGACGTTCCAGTCAATCGCCCGAACGTCGTCGCCTATTTGGTAGGGACGGACCTCTTCGAACTCGATACCGCTTCCGCGGAAGGCCGAGTCCCATTGGCCAGCCAGCAGCTCATCGACGATTCGTGTCGTATGAATCTCGATGCGGCGGATCTTCTTGATGATTTCGCGAGGGATCATGTCGGTGGGGAGTTAAGGAGGGTGAATAAACGCACGGGCGGAAGCTGCGACGCTTAGGGAACGGGCACGGCGTCCATGATCGCCCGCACGATGTCTTCCGAGGTCTTCTCTTCCGCTTCGGCCTCGTAGGTCAGAATCACGCGGTGCCGCAACACATCGAGTGCCATCTCCTTCACGTCGGTCGGCAGGACATGCCCACGACCATGGAGGAAGGCATTCGCCTTGGCTGCCAAAGTCAGATTGATGGTCGCCCGTGGCGAAGCGCCGTATTGAATGAACTCGTCGAGTTCCAACCCGTACGCCTTGGGCTCCCGGGTGGCGATCACCAGATCGACGATGTACTCCTGCACCTTGCGATCGACATAGATCTGGTCGACCAGCGAACGGGCGGCGACAATCTCTGCGGGGCTCGTGACCGCGTTGGTCGCGATCTTCGGGCGGGTCGACGACATGCGTTCCAGAATCGTCAGCTCTTGATCGCGATTCGGATAGTTCACCACAACCTTGAGCATGAAGCGGTCCATCTGTGCTTCGGGCAGCGGATAGGTGCCTTCCTGCTCCACAGGATTCTGCGTGGCCATCACCAAGAACGGTTCGTCCAGCGGATAGGTGTTGGTGCCAATGGTGACCTGCCGTTCCTGCATCGCTTCCAGCAAGGCGCTCTGCACCTTCGCAGGAGCACGGTTGATTTCGTCGGCCAGAATAATGTTCGAGAAGATCGGGCCTTTCTGCACGACGAACTTCTGATCCTGTGGACGGTAGATCAGCGTTCCGATCAAGTCGGCGGGCAGCAGGTCTGGTGTGAACTGCAATCGCTGAAAGCCGGTCTGAACTCCCTTCGCCAGACACGACACCGCGGTGGTCTTCGCCAGCCCGGGTACACCCTCGATCAACAGGTGGCCGTTGCCCAACAGGCCGACCAGCATGCGGTGAATGAGCACTTCCTGACCGACAATCGTGTTGCCCACTTCTGCAATCAGTTGGCGGAAGGGCTTGCTGTGGGCCTTGATTTGTTGGGACAGGGCTTCAATTTTTTCGTGGGTATTGGTAGCTGTTGATGTCATTGTAATTGGTTCCAGGTACATGCTGACCCCAGCACCTAGACCGGTAGCGCTGGAGATTGGTGGCGGGAGCCCGTTGCACCCCTGTGGGAACAGATGGTCGGGACATGCGAGACAGGTAATTCGATCCCGTCGTAACACGTCCATATTCGGGCTTTTTTGAGGCTCAGCGAATAAATGAGCCTCGATACAGCAGAATACGCATGTGTGACCACGAAGGTTCTGCTGGTCGCCTAAACTCTACCGAGTTTGGGCCAGTTTCGCGGGCTTAAGCGATATAACGGGCACGCCCGTTTCGAGCCGGATTTTCGGGTCTAAATGCCTGCGAAATGGCCCTCGAGACCTTCCGCCTGCCGGTTGGTGGACATCGGTGAGCCTTTGCTCAAACCGCGTACGACCAGCATCGTTGGCTAGAGAAGTTCGTGCCGCAGCCTGACCACATTCGGCCATCCTCCGATGTGCCTCGCCAGGGAGACCTGAGAATCGGCATGCCCCAGGGGCAGAGCGAGAAACACAACAGCGACACGACCGAAGCCACGGCTCATCGGTTTCAAGCCCCGGAGCAACTTGGTGGGCCTTCGCGTCGTCTTGCGGTTCTATAACTAGAATCGTCCTCAGTAGACCGCTCGTGTGCGTCCACAACTCAACCGATCGGTTCCCGGCATGCCGCGCGAGCGCCAGGGTCGGCACTCACCTTCAAGCCTCCCTTGGAGAAAGTTGATTTTTGGGCCCATGACCGATCCAGTCGATCGATCGCCAAATCAACATGGGGAGGCAAATCGCAGATAGCAGGCCGCCGATGACTAGGGGGAAACGGTCCCCCCAATAGTCATCCAGTCGGCAAGCCCTGCCATCGTCAGAAGGGCAGGGCGATATTCACCTATGAGAGTGTGTCTCCAGCAGGCTTAGGCTGCCGAGCACTGGCGCCGATAGGCGACCAAGCCCACGCCCAGGCCGATGAAGCTCCAAACGATGATTGACGACATCTCCGGCACAGCCGTTGGTTCCACCAGAAGTTTAAAATCAGCGTTAATCGTAGCGCCATTCTCTCGGCCAGGATCGAACCCACCAATTAGCGAGCCATTGAAATACTCGTCAAGTAAAGTGACTTCCAGGATCCCATCGCCATTGGGACCGAAAAACAACTGGGAAACTCCATCCCATTCCACCAGGCCAGCGGAAAACGGGATGACGATAATGGTTCCCGTCACAGCAGATGTTCCGCCATCCACACTGCCGCCAAACGCCGGTGCCGGCTCGCTGAACAAGAAGTCCACTGAAATGGGCTTCTGAACGGAGTCATCGAGATTGTGGGCCGACTCGTTGGTCCAGATGTCAAACAGCTCGACGGTAATCGATTCGCCCACTTCCAGATCAAACGAATACGGCTGAGGAAGCAGGTTCGCGGTCTCAATAACGAGCCCCGGATCGGAATCCAGTCCATCGACGTCATAACTATCGAGAGTCAACGAGATGGAAGCGTGCGCGGGCGACGCCCACAGTCCTATCACAATCGCAAGGCTCAATAGCTGTCCAAAGCGTTTCATTGCTGTTTCAACCACAATTAATTCCTATTCAATTGATAAACCACAAAACTCATGTTATCTCACCCCGGCACTGACTTTAATACCAGGACAACGAGGAGTCAATGTTCCTCCGGAATTTATCACTTTTCTCTCTCCTTCCTTGAGGATAGCGGCGCATGACTAGTTATTTCACATTAGTTTTACCTAAAGCTCCCCGAAGGCAACAAATCAAACAGCAAACGCAATCGGCAGAAGGGCCAAATTGTCGGGAAACATCGGCTCGCCGCGAAAGAGATTTTGGGCAGACGTCACGAGCCCAATATCGTACTGGAACGTTTTTCAGAATTGGTGAGTTGGTTCGCGATGCGGAGGCCGAAGCGGGCGAATTGCTATCCGTCGATGCAGGCCGACAGAGCAGCGGACTGACACCACAAGCCAAACCGGTACACTAAAGAGGAAAACGCTCCAGGCACCGAAAAGGCGGAGCTACCGCTGATTGGCAGTGGGAAGCTTGCCAAAAGGTTGGTAAGTCTCGCAGCCACGCCTGCGAACTTGCTTTTCGATTCGCCTGCGAGTCCACCAGCCGATTTGAGTCCCGTCCAGGTTCAAGGACTGCAAATTCGGCAGGTCGTCGAGCACGGAAAGCGCGCTGGATGTGATTGGTGTGCGACTTAGATCCAAATGTCGGAGCCACGTGTAGGCCCCCAAGCGGAGCACTGCATTGTCAGAAACGCAACACCCAGGCATCTCGATCTTGATGAGATTCTTCAGCGCGGGCAGTTCCTCCAGCAGCACCTGAATGAAATCGTCACCCGTCGGGGCATCGACAAGCCGCACGCTGACCACCGCTTCCGTGAGCTGCGCGAACTCTCCCACCGAGTTCTTCAGCCATTCGGCCGATACGACCGTCGTGGAAGCCCCCAATTGCTTGAACCGTTGGATGGCCTGTCGCATTGAGAGGTAGTCATGCAGCTTACCGGCGATCCACCGCCGGCGGTCTCCCTGGTAGTCGACAAGCTCCTGAGCTTGCTCGAAGGCGTCGTGCAAGCGATGAAAGTCCTGAGCCGAGCCACCATGATCGGGATGACAGGTCTGAGCCTTTTGATAATAGGCTGCCTTCACATCCTCCAGAACGTACGGTGGTGACAGTCCCAACGTGATCATGCACTCGGGACGTCGATCTACCTGGAGATTTGCTATCCCATCCTGAAGCCGTCTCTGAAATTGACCAGCCATGCTTAGCAGTGTATGGAGTGCGGATTCGTCGGTAAACGCACATCCGATTATAGCTGGCAGGCGATGTGAGAGGACAACTATTGCTCGCCAAAAGATCAGGCAATCATTCGTTCGAAGTCTTTCGCCGTGTAGCTTCCCTTCAGTTTGGTTGTGGCCCAGAAAACAAAAATGGCGGGCAGCAAATAGTGCTGCCCGCCGATATGAATCGACAAACACAAGCCCCAACCGGGCTGTGTTTGGGTTACTGACCAGCTAGCCGACGTGATTTTTGCGGCGACGCAGCACCATACCAAAAATGCCACAGCCAACGGCCGACCAAACCAGAATGCTCCCCACTTCGGGAACCGGTTGCACTACCAAATTGTCGATGGCAATCGTCTTTACGTTGTTGTCCCGGAAGATCAAGCTCGTCGTCGGCTGAGGAAGATCGAAGCTAATGGCCTTCGGGTTGGGATCAGCACCATCGAAGGCGCTGAACACCGTATCGCCAGACACCTGATCAATCACACGGAAGTCGAGCCCGTTTTGATCGAGGTACGCAGCGTCGAAGCTAACCGTCCCCGAGATGGGCTTGCTGAAATTCAGGCTGACCGAGTAGTCATTGCCATTCGCATTCGTGGGATCCACGGAAGACAGGTAGTAATTGTCCAGCCCCAGAGAAGCGTCCGTGTTAACGATGGACCCCTCGTGGTTGGAGACCTTAACAGTGAACCCGCCTTGGTTGTAGACCACACTGCCACCACCCACGGCGCCAGTGGGTCCGCTCTCGAAGTCGATCTTGATCGAAGCTTCAGCGGCACTGAAGCAACAGAAGGCCGCAAGCACGGCCAGAGTCAATGAAGCACGCATCTCTTCCCCGTTCGCATGAAATCAATCGGAAATTCCCCTCGTCGACCGCCTACGACGACTCCTCCGAGCATACATGAATTGCCCTACCGATACAGCCAGCAATACCGCTGCTTTGCGGAAAACTGAATGCCCCAGGAGTTATCAATTCGAGAAACCCATGGAGCGGCCATGAGAATGCTTACTGGGCGCGAGCGCTAACAAAAAAAGACCGCTGACTCTACCGAGCCAGCGGTCTCTTGGTGTTTCAACTTGTCAGTCGTTCGCGACGCCTAGGAGACTAACTTACGGCGACAGAGGCAGAGACCCGTGAGGGCCAATCCGCCCCACACAATCAAGCTGCCCGCTTCGGGAACTACGTTGAAGGCCGACGAGTGGGATAACCCATTGCCACCTGCCGTGGCAGGGAGCACAATGTCGCCTGTAAACCCTTCCTCGCAATACCATACGTAGCCAACATTCCCGTACTTTCCAAAGATGTACTGGGCGGCCAAATTGCCCAACGACAGCGTCGTATTGCCGTTGTCTTGTTTGAAATAATCCAGATTCAAATCGACTGGGTCGAAAAGCACATCCAGATCGCTTCTCGTGTATGTTTTCGAGTCAATTACCTCTGAAGTGCTGGGAAGCACACCTATCATCTTATTGATCTTATCTGCCTCTGCCACGAGACTACCAGGAGGCGCATCGGGATCGACTGTCCCCACAAACTTCGTGGCACCAGTCCAATTAACTTGCAGGCTCGCTTCCGATTTAGCTGCGAGGGCAACAGCCAAACCTGCTATGGCAACACATGCGGTTGCGAATTTGAGTTTCATCGTAATACTCTTAAATTAAGTTTCTATCTGATCTAATACAACAAACGAACAAGAAAATCAGCTGACCCGTGGCGGATGAAAAACACTTCCACTGGGAGATTCGGGCAGCAACAGCTTCCACTCAGCTGCGACTGGCCCCACCTGCTCGTCCCCGACTGGGACGCTCGATTGCCAAATCAAAGAGGCGGGCGAACTTCCCGATGTAGCACCTCCTGTGGCGGAGGTATTAGCACCCGATGTTGTAGATTCCGTTAGGCCAAGTGTCACCAACTCTGGCAACTTGGGATCCGGTTCCGGCAAACGTTTCTTGTCCGGACGTTCAATATCCACTCCCGCACCAACGGCGGATGCTGAACTGACGGATGGCGAGTCGCCCAGGTGAGGTACCTCGCTGACAACGATGCTCGCGCAACACGTATAGGTTCCTGTCACGTGGAGCAACGCCATAGCAAACGTCGGCAATAGTTGCCTAAAGCAGATCACCGGGAATCCCCCCAAATCATGAAAACCCGAACACCCACTCAGGATACGGTCACCCGAGAAACTGCACAAGCATCAAATTCGCCAGATCATCCAGTATGCGCGAAGCCGCACGAATTTCTCTCACCGGAGGCCGCCCACGGCGAATGAGCTCTCTCCCATCGGAGCCTGCACAAGTAAGCCGCAACCTGCCATCGAATCGCCTATAACCTCTACGATCCGAGAGATTTTGGTCTTACCAAATCGGGGGCTTGAGTAGGGCCGAAAGAATTCCTCTAGAGGAGGTCTTGCGCGCATGGAATGCCCGTATTGTCGGTCCAAGAATGTCCGCCGGAGTCAGAGCCACGATTTGAAGCTCTATCGAATCGTGTTGCTTGCCCGTATGCGCTGCCACTGCTGCTTTTCCACCTTCTTCGTGCGGTCGTGGCGTGAGACGAAGGTCTCCAAGCCCCCTCTGCCTCCCAAAGCAAGTCGAGACGCTCCAGTCGCGTAAGATTGGACGACCGGCTATTTGGGTGTGGCACCATTACGTCCTGAGGCACATCACCCCCGGTGGCCCCGAAGGCAACTTCGCTGGCGTCTCGCTACGGCGATCCGCAGCTTCTTGGTCGCCTCAGGGCAGCATCGCGTCATCATCCAGCATTGCTGACCGAAACGGATTCTCGGGCCGGCCATTATGCGCCGGCGGTTCAAGCGATGCCCCTTGCCTTTGCAGAGCAGTTGCAGGTTTCGGTTCGGATGGGATTTGCAGGGCAGGGGGTGGCACCGGCGAACGGAACGGATTGCCGGTCCTCGTACTGCGGGCCTGCAACTGCTGAAGCATTGCCGGCCCCGAGGGAGCGGATGCCGACGCCGACCCAGATGCATCTGCCGGAGTGGGCACGAACTCCGGCTGCGTAGGAGTTTCCAACATCGTGGGTGGCGTCAGGTCGACGGGAACCTGCTCGGTGGGAACTTCTTGCCCCATTGGCATCTGTTCGCAGGTTGTGCAGCCTGGCGCACAGCGGTCTGCATGATACACATCCCAACCTGCTGGCCACGCCCCCCAGCAAGTCGGCTTATGTCCATAGAAGAGCGCGTCGGGTCCACAGGGACACTGCCGCACCGCTTCCTGTCCCGGCGCACAGGTGATAGCCCTGGCATCCGTGGGACAACTGTGGGGGTTCCAGTTAAATTGGCACCCCACAGAGCTTGTAAGCAAGGCAAGTACTGCCCCGAGAAAGGCGGGTGATTTGGTAGTCACGTGATAGCTCGCTTTAGACTGGGTCACGGCCATTTTTGGACAGATTGCGGAGTGGCTGCGGGATAGCAACCCCGTCAATGAACTGTCGATGTTGGCCAAGAATTGTCACGCTACGGTGATGTTCGAGGGAATCTCACAGGCCGCCGCCGTTATTGTTAAACTGGTCGAAAAACTTGATCTGTTTGGCCGTCTGAGTTCCCAGCAAGGTGACACCGAATACTCTCTCGACGGGCGAGATAATCTTGGCAAGGGCGGTGTCCAGTGCGATTAGTTTGTCTTCTGAGATGTAGAGCCGATCACCAGGCAGCATCTGGTAGTTGGTGGTAACGTCACCGCGTTGCGTGATTCCCAACCAGTCGATTGGCATAATCTGATCGCCACCATCCTCATTTGCCCCCGGCCGAGCAATCCACATCCTTGTGGAAGACGTTCCCGACAGGCCTTGAATCTGGCTGATGGCGTCGAGCGCCGTCTCATTACCAGTTACGGGCAGGTGCACAACTTGATCGCCAAGACCTGCTCCCTGGGTGATGATGTAGTAGCTCTTGCTGTTGTAGCCGAAGACGTCGACGGCGACTTCCGGGTCCAGGAAACGCTCCGAAAGGTGAGATTCAATGGCCAACTTGGCTTCCTCGATCGTCATTCCCACGACACGTACCCGTCCGTAGGTGCCCAGGTTCACGGTGCCGTCCGGGGCCACCAGGTGCTCGCCAGCCACGTTCTGCTGGTTGGCGATGCTGATCAGAGATATCCAAACCTCAGGGTCGGCCGCAACAGTCGCCAATCGGTCTGCAATCCTCGCCTGAGCTTCTGGCAAGGTAAGACCCACTACCGAAATCGGGGCGTATTTTCCGTCGTCCGAATCGTAACCAAAGCCGAGGACCAGCGTCCCATCGATACCGACCGGAATCTCGCGAGCAGGGGGCGAATCATCCGGCAGCCCCTTGGTTTCGACTAGCAAGTTGTCGAGCGGCCGGAGGCGGTAGGGTGGTCTCGGAATGAGATTGATTGCCTCGATCGTGAGGACATCCGGAGGTTCGATCGTATAATCTGGTAGAGACAGTTTTTGCTGCTCTTTAGGCTGACAAGGATAGACGGGGGCACAGGGCCCCGGAACATTGGAGTAGGGATGCTCAATGGCATGGCACCCAACCAACCCAATCAGAATCAGGACGGTCGTGGCCGTTTGTGTGAGCGGTTGAGCAATCCGAGAAATCATCACTGATATCCTAGTTCTAGGCCGAGCATGGCACCTATTCGAATCCTCAAACGTCACCAAAGAGATGCAGCTACAAATCAGCAATCGGATGCGTAGCGTTTCCCCTGCAGTTAGGATCGGCATAATCGGCAAAATTCTCCAACTCAGAACAATTGGACCTGTTTGGGTAGCTATTGCCTGCCCAATTGCCCGATAGAATTGAGTGACCGCAAACCCTTCAGATCACCGCGAGGCTGATAAGATGCTCCACGTCCAGCACATGCAAGCAACCTTTGCTACGAGCCGCCTTGCCGGCAAGATTGCCATGGTGGGGTTGGCCCTGTTTCTGAGCGCCAACTGCTCAGCCCAGAATATCCCTCGCTATACCCCGTCGAGGCCCACCCTGAGCCCCTACCTGGGCTTGCTCCGAAACAACAATAGCGCCATCCCCAACTACTTTGCCTTCGTGCGACCGTTGGAGCGTCAGCAGCAAATCAATCAACAGTCTGCACTGACATTGCGAAAGCAATCGCTGGAAATCGAGCGTACCCAAGAAGAGTTCAACCAGATTGAAGTTGGGGCAACCGGCAAGGGAGCGTGGTTCTACAACTTCGGAACGCGAAACCAGTTCAATCAACGGTCGCATTTCTATGGGCAGTGGCCACAGCCGCGGACGGTTAGTCGGCGGTAATGTCTCGCTATAAGCCAAGTACAGTGGTATCGCTCCCGACGAACGGGATCGATTCACTCGCTGGGGCTCGCTGATGCGACAAATCGGTCAAATGCACTGGCGAACTCTTCGAGCACCTCGTCCGGGTCTCCGCCGTCGAGTTCCGACTGCACCAACTGGATCTGAACCTTGTACAGCACGGGCTCTCCACCGAAGGCCACACGCGGCCATGCAGGCACACTCCACGGGCCACCGCTCGACCAGGCATAGGCCACGGTAAACGGCGGGATAAGCTTGCTGTTGGAAGCCAGGTCCAACAGTCGAAACTGGTTCTCAGGCCCGGTTGCCGAGGGCACCTTCACTTCCTTCGAGGCCAAGATCCTATTTGCCACGCTGCCATAACAAATCTCCGGGGGATGCCTGACAAGCGGTCCGGCTTCGCCGACCATGAGCAGAATGGACACTTCTTTACTGGTAGCGCGATTTTGATATACGCGGTTAACGTAGCCTCTTAGACCTAATTCGTGCTCCACACTCTCCTTTAACGGTTCACCTTCGGCAACCGCCACCCAGTCACCAAACTGACTGGGAAATTCACTCAAAGCTTTCGCCGCGACAGCCTGCTCAGCCGGGTCTCCCCAGCGGGACACATATCGCCCATGCAATATCGCGGGTGCGATGGTAAGAACCGCGATCGCCACAAGCGTCACAACAATAGTGGTATTTGATTTCATGATATCCAAACCGTTCACTCAGGTTATAGCTTGTGACGCTTGCGCATCTCCGTTAGCCACCGCTGGTCGGTTGGCAATTTCGGCTGTCCTTCGATTCCCAGTACCAGCGCTGTCAGCAGGGCTTCTTCCGCTTCTTCACTTCGACCAAGCTCGCTAAGAACTAAGCATCGATGCAAGTAGGTGGTGGCAGCAGCCGGATCGAGCTGAATGGCGGCGTCGATCTCCTCTAAGGCTCCAGCGGCATTCCCTTGCAGAAACAGCAACTGCCCTTTGGTGTCGTGCAACGACGCGTCATCGGGATGCTCCTGAAGCGAAGATTCCAGCTGCGCCGTCGCGGCATCGATCTTGTCGGGATCTTCCATCCATAGACTGACCAGGTTGTTACTCACCGCGGCATTGGAAGGCTGGACTGCCAGAACTTTCTTGTAGAAACCTTCCGCACGATCCTTGTGGCCGACAATGGATGCCAGGTCGGCTGCATCGCGCAAAAGATCGATATCTTTGGGGTTCGCCTGGATGGTAGCATCCAAAAGACGCTCGGCCCGATCGACTTCTTCCGGCGTTCGCTCGGATCGAACCACAAGAACATTTGCCAACAACCGTGACGCCAAGGCGGGCGGGATGGCCGGCGTAGGTGGCTGCTGCACCAATTTTTCCAATGCGGCCCATTGTTCTTCATCCAGCAAGATGCCAATCACGCCTGCGAACAGGCTGGCGGCTTGCTGCGGATTGCTCAGGACTTGCTGTACCCGCGGGCTATTCCAGTATCGCCGAAGCAACTCGGCAGCTAAATCCTCGGCAACGACGCCCTCTTCATCAGCGTTAATTCGCAACTGCCAGCGCAACTGCTCAACGAGTCCTCCGTCCAGGCGGCCGAGTTGTACCACTACTTCTTTGGCTCGTCCTGAGAATTGTCCTTCCGCCTGGTAATGCTCCTGCCAGAATTGCAGGAAGCGAATGTGGTCCGAAATACTTGCGGGCCGCATCTTCGCCAGACGATCCCACAAATCGTATGCATCCGCCAGACGATCGTCCTTCTCGTATAACTCGGCGAGTGCTCGTTGGTCCGCGGCCATCGGCTGAGGGATTTGCTCCAGCGAACGGATCGCCAGTACCACGTCGTCTTCCTCTTCGTTCCCTCTCGCACCAAGCAATTGGGCCTTTAAGCGCTGCTTCCGCTGGGCCACGCCTGGTGGTTGATCGGGGGCATCTTTGACAATTTCAATGGCTTCGTCCAGCTTGTCTTCCTCGCCCGTGCTCCCTAGCAATCCGGCCAACAAGAATTTAGTGTTTGCCGAATCAGCATTCGCTTTGTTGGCTTCACGTGCCAGGCGAATCGCGAATGGGGGCGAAGAGCGGGAGAAGTAGGCAGCCGCCTGTGATAGAGCCTTTGACTTGTTGTCCGTCGAATCATCGCTAGCCAGCTTGCAGGCGGCCAGGTAACGATGCACTGCTTTGGATGGTTGGCCTGACACGGTGCTGAGCTGCGCGAGCGCTAATTCGCGAGGCAGTGGTTCAAGCTGTGAGTCGCTTTGCAGTCGATCGAGCAATTTGGAAGCCTTCTCTTGCTGTTGCGTCTCCAGCAGAAAAGCGTAGAGGGTGAGCCACGGCTGCAGATCTCCCGGGGCAAGCTCCAGCGCCTTCCGGAATGCTGCTTCCGCCTCGGCCAACCGAGCCTGACGTGCGTCGGCATCGTCGGTGGCGTTGGCATCAATAAGCAGGGCCCGGCCAAGACGAATATGGTCGCCGGCATCGCCTTGATCGGCCCATTCTTTCGCCCGCTGCAGCGCGGCGTCGCGCTGAGAGGAATTCAAGAGCAACGGCAACACTTGGTCGTAGACGCCCGGGCTTGAGAGGGAAAGATCTCCCAACTGGGAAGCAAAACGCTTGACGGCTTCGGTGTCTCCACTGGCAGTCAGCAACTCCAGAATCTGCTGAGCACTTCCGGCATCCTGCAAACCTAATTGCCAGGCCTTCTCGAGTTCTTTGGTCGCCAACTCGCGATTGCCCCGCCGGACGGCGACTTGCGCCAGCAGGTACGGCCCCAGGGCGGAGCGGGGGCGTGCCTGTTGCACATCCCGGGCATACTCCGCCAGCTGATTAAACTGTTGCCCGGAGAGTTCCTCGCCCGACATCAGCCATCGCATTCCTCGAAATGCCTTCCAGCGGCTACCGTCATCCCCCTCCGTCTTCTTGAGCGCTCCTTCCAACTTGGCAAGTCTGTCCCACTGCTTCGATATAAGAGCAAGCTGAGCCAGATTCTCCAACACTCGGAGATCTTTCGGAGCCTCTTCGTAAGCCTGGGCAAGCACGGCTTCGGCCTCTTGGTTGTTGCCCAACTGGCGGTGCAGCGCCGCCGAAAGCAACGCCAGGTTGACCCGGTCATCCTCCGTCGCGTTAACTCGGCTTGACTCCAGCTGCTCCAGGGCAAGTTTGTTGTCCCCCTTGGCAACGCTCAAATTGGCGCGCAGGGCAGCTACGGCGACCGCGGCGCCACCGTGAGCCGCAAACTGTTCAATCGAGTCCGCGGCATCATCCAGTTCGCCGGTCTCGAGCTGCAGCGAGGCCAGCATCCTCCAGGCGCCAGTACTCGCTGGTTCTTTCTCCAACGTCTGTTGGATCGCCTTAATGGCTTGTTGTTGGCGGCCCTGTGCACGCTGCAAATCGACCAGGACACTAAGGAACGATGCAGGGGGTGGCTGTAGCGTTGAAGCTTTCTTGAGGGCAGACTCGACGGCCGCGAAGGAGCGGCGATCCGGAGCTTCGGCAAGTTGCTCGGCCAACAGAACTCGGGCCAGGGCAACCCACGCTGCCCCCGAGTCGGAATTCCGCGTCACCCGCTCTCTTGCTGCAGCCTTGGCTGTTTCCAGATCTCCAGCCGCAAGAGCGGTTCGGGCTAGCTCTACTCGAGCAACGGAAGAATCGGGCGACACTCGAAGTAGCTGCTTCCAAGCATCTGCCGCTTCGATTCCGCGTCCAAGTTTCGAGTACCAACCCGCCAACCGACGCCAAGCCGCACTAAACTCTTGCGGGTATTTCGCTGTGGCCACGAACGCGTCGGGACCTTTGAGGGAAGCTCTGAGCTGGTCGACGGCAACAGCGGTGTTTCCGTCGAGATCAGTGATAACCGCCTCGACCGTGGCCAGCTCCATTTTGACATAGCCGCGAAGAGCTGGGTCGTTAATCCCGTCAAGATGCTCACGAATTGGCTCCAGCACTTCCTGGGCTTCCGCCTTTTGGCCCTGTTCCGCCAGCAGCTCCGCTAAGCCAAATACCAGCGGTAGTGGCTCGTTCCCATTCGCAGCGAGCGCTTCCTGCATGATGTCGACTGCGGCCTGCAGTCCCGCCTCGGGATCGTCGGCCGTTACACGCAAGAGTTCCGCCCAGGCAAGGTAAGCCTGAATAGCCGTCGGGTCTGCTCCTACCGCTTCTTCCAAGTACTTTTTCGCGGTCTCAGGATCGGTCGCACGAATCCTTCCGGCAGCCAGTGTCAGGGCCTGTGCCCGCGCCTTGGCGGTTGCGTTCTCTCGGAACTTCAACGCCGACTCCAGGTCGGCTGCGGGATCGAACCCGTTTTCTTCGTTACCGTAGTCCATCCCATAGCGATAGCGCGCCACGAAAGCTTCGGTATCTTCGCCGCGGTCTTCCAGAAGCTTCTTCATTACCCCGTCCGCATAGGCCTCACGCTCTGCGGCTTCTGGCTTAGTGAGGTTCTCTCGGGTGATCACCGCCAGGGCCCTTGCATGTGGCACAGGATAGTCCGGCAAATCAATCGACTCCTTCAGTGCGGCAGCTACATCGTCCCAGGTGTACTTGAGCTGCCTCTCGCCGGCGGAGGAGTATAGATACGCCAGGAGCACATCGGCCCGCTTTCGCTT
The DNA here is from genome assembly GCF_024054565.1 of Aeoliella straminimaris. Classification (GTDB taxonomy): domain Bacteria; phylum Planctomycetota; class Planctomycetia; order Pirellulales; family Lacipirellulaceae; genus Aeoliella; species Aeoliella straminimaris. Next base: position 534,934 of record NZ_JAMXLR010000092.1, on the reverse strand, counting down.
TAACTCAGTAGCGTCATCTTTGGGCGCTTTCAGCAACTGATCGACAAGGCTAAACGCCGCGTCGAAACTCTCTGTTTCCAGGGCCAAGTCCAATGCTTTCCGGCCCAGCTTACGCTGGGTGGGATCCACTTGGTAAGCGGTTTTGAGCAGCTCGACAGCGCGAAGTTTTTCGCCTCTGGACTGTGCCGCTTGGGAGAACAGATCCGCAAGTTTGACTTGCTGTTCGATCTCATCAGGGCGGGCCAGGGTATAGCGATTGAGGTACTCAATCGCTTTAGGAAGATCACCCGCTTCCTCATACTCTTTGGCCTTATCGCTTAGGATCGCCAAGGATTGATCGTATTGGGCGCGATATCGCCACGTCCCCAGCAAGACCAGCACGATGCAGCCCACGACCCCGCCAATCAACCACGGAGCGGTACGTCGGGGGTCCTCTTTCCAACTGTTACCGATACGATCGAACAAGACGATCAAGCCAAGGAACACCAACATCGCCAGCGGAAGTACGAGTATGCCAGACCAGTCGTGAACGATCGCGTCTATCCCCGCATCGGGATAAGAATAGTTCAGGACCCCCGTTACCGTGATCCGCAGTACGTTCATCAGCACCGCGACGGGGGCAATCGCCAGCACGATGGCGATGGACTTAAGCCAGCCCGGCCGCATGATAACGATGCTCGCAAACGCCAGCGCCGTGATGCCATAGAACATCCGCAATCCACTACAGGCCCTCTCGACCTCCAGCGTCTCCTCGCCCAGCAAGATCGTGGTGCCCTCGACGATGGCTGGAAGACCACAGATTTGCAGGGCGATGCCGCTTAGTTCGGCGGCCACTCTCTGCAGCGGGTTGCTCAGCGCCAGGGCGACTGTTCCCGGCAGCGGGGTGGCGAACCACAGGAACACCAACGAAGGCCAAGCCCAGCGGAGCGCGGGCCAGCCCCACAGGCAACCAACGACACCTCCGAGCCAAAGCGGAATGCTCCAAGCATCGATTTCAGGAAGATAGAAACGGCCAGCGATGTACCGAAGCACAGCGGCCACGACGATCAGCCCTAGCCAAGCCGGATGGAATCCTAGTTCCAGAGAGGGCCGTTGCTGGCGGCGCAACCATAAAAAAAACAGGGCCAGAGGAACGACCAGGTAGCCGTGAGAGTAGTCAGGATCGGAATTCCAACTGCCGACGATTCGCACCAGCGTTGGCCAATAGGCCCACAAGCCAATAATAAGCAACAGCCCCGCTACGATCTGGGGTGTGGTATTGGAATGTCTGCTGGAATGCTGATGCTCCGCCTTCGACATCTGCGTCACGAGAAGTCCCCCCAAAAACAACTTAATGCTGCGATCAGGATCCCCCAACGCAGCTAATCAGATAAATCTCACCAAATTCCAGTTTGGTCAACTCCGCGGCTTCACGCAAGCGACTGAGTTTACAATATTATAGGGTGCAAAGGCCAAAGATTCCCAATGGGGCCAGATCCAACGGAGATCTCGAATTTTCCGATTACGCAGCCATCGCCGATGCTCTCGTCACTCCGCCCTTGGCGGGCTGAATCTTAATTGCGTAGCGAAAATTGTGTAACTGCCGAGGCTTCCAGCTGGGGAGGGCCTGGCGTTCGTACTCCGCCTGCTCAGCTTCTGGTCGATGATTTGCTCCCTAGCCAGTCGCCCCTGAACAACCCACTTCCCATCGAGCAAACCCGATCCGGCTCGCGCGGCTCATCAAGCCAGCGTCTACCGGCAGCGTCGATCTTGGCTGCCGATAGCGACCGTGTGGGAGCCAGTCGATTAGCGCAGGAGCGATAGCCCAGCGGCCCCTTCGGAGACTTGCCCCGGCGGCTTCCAGAATCCCGTCGTTCCTCCCGTCCCGTCGCCCCGCTAGCATCCCCGCCAACGCCCCGAGAATATTTCGCAACCCTCGCGACCCGGCGGTGTTCTAACTCTCAGCGACGTGCAAGGTGCAGTCCCCTTGGCCTGCAGTGTTCTCGAAATACGTCGCGATGGACCCATGCGCTGAAAGGGATCGCCGTGCGCACTCACCGCTCGGACCGCGGTTTCACCTTGGTGGAACTGTTGGTCGTCATTGCCATTATTGGGATCTTGGTTGCTCTGTTGCTGCCCGCCGTGCAGTCGGCGCGCGAGGCGAGTCGCCGGACCGAATGCAAAAGCAACCTTCGCCAAATTGGACTGGCGCTTACCCAATTCCTCGATGTTCAAGGCCAGCGTGGAAAGTTTCCGGCCGCCGCCATGCTGCCTTCGTCCACGCCGTACGACGAGGCGGACAAAACGACTTGGCCCATCTACCAGGTGCTGGCTGGCTATGGCGAAGCAAACCAGGGGATGTACCGCTGCCCGAGTGATTATGGGCCGCTCAAGTACAACGAAGACCGCATCGCCTACGACGGGTACGTCCGCCCCGATGGCAACCCTTACGCCAACGGCGATCCGTACTACAAGAACGAAGGCCTGAGCTTCGAGTACCCGTCGTTCCGCCTCGAAGACAAAACCCGCCAGCAGGTGCTGACCACTCGCCGCGGCGATCAACGAGGGTCGGGCGAAGTGTGGATCGTGTACGACTTCGAATCATTCCATGGCAGCCCGGGCGTCGATGGCTCGCGGAACTTTCTGTACCTCGACGGCCACGTCGATGCTTTGATCGTCGCGCAGTAGTCACTCTTGCCTGGCATACCGCAAGAATCAACCACAACAGCACGACGAGCACGACGATAAGGGTAGCTGCGTTGTGCTCGTCGTGTCGTTGTGGTGAATTGAAAATCGCTCTGAACAAAAGGAAAACGCAACATGAATCGGAAACAGGTAATCGGTGGGATCGCCCTGTTGCTGTTGCTCCTACTAGGAGTGTGGTGGTTTCGTGGCGAAGACGCCGAGGTAGCGGCGTTGCGCGAGCAGATGGAGAATCGCGAGGAGATGTCCGAAGCAGACCGGCAGGCCTTTGGCGAGCGAATGCGGTCGCTCAGCGACGCGCAGCGGCGGCAGTTGTTCGAGCCGATGATGCAAGCCCGCCAAGCGGAGATGCAGCAACGGGTGTACGCCCTGATGTCGATGCCCGAGGCCCAGCGGCGGGCGGAACTCGACAAATGGATCGACGGCATGGAGCAGCGGCGCAGCCAGTGGCAGGGCAGGGGAGGTCCCCGCGGCGTTGGCGCCGGTAATGGCGGCGGCGGTCCCCCACGCGGTGAGATGACCAGCGCGCAGCGGGCCCAACGCGGCAAAGGCCGCCTCGACCGATCGACGCCTGAGATGCGTGCGACGATGACGCAGTTTTTCAAAATGGTGAAGGAGCGCCGCGAAGAGCGGGGGATGGAACCGATTGGGCGATTTCGGTAGGTGGCAGCGACCTGCACCCTCCGGAGGTAGGGTCGGGCTCTCGGGCCCGGGGAGGGGAAGCGGAGGTCGCGCAGTTTAGTAACGCTCAATCTTTGCGGCTGCCATGAATCACGTGCGGACGTTCCCATCCCGGACCTGCAATTAACTCAAGCGCAAGCTGCAAGTCGCGCGGGTCCCGGTTGCCAAGATCGACCCATTGCTGGAGTTGTTCCACTCTCCCGTTTGCAGCTCGAAGTGCAGCCAGCTGTACCCAAGGCCGATGCCACGGTTTGACGTCGCCGACGGTTGAGAAGATCTCACGGACACGTCCCTGCTGGGCTATGTCGAAATCGCACACGATTCGATGTTCGACTTCCTCGGGACGTGGTTCTTGGATGAATGCCATGGGTCGCTCTGTTGATGACTCTACATGCTCCGCGAGGATTGAGAACTCCGCCTGCCAATAGCTTCTTCCCAGCAACCGTTACTAAGCATTCAACGAATTAGCCAAGTCGCGACCGGCCGTCGGAGGTGGCAAGGGTTTGCCATCGGCGTGGTAGAGAGCGATCGTTTCGTCCACAATCTGGCACAATTCGGCGAACACCTGCTGCTGGTCGTCCCCGTGGCAACCACCATAGAACAGCCCCGGAGCACTACCAACGTAGCACCCGTCCGCCTCGGACCATTCGACAATTTTGACGTACCGATCACTCTCAGTCATGACTGCGACTCCTCTATCACCCGTTTGACGGCTTTCTCTTGGTAGGGCTTGGCGTCGGCGCCCAACTTGCCTGCAACCGTGATGGGGCGTTCAACATTCGGGTGCACGAAGTTGCGGTGGCTACCTTTGCCGCCGCGATTCTCAAACCCCGCCTGCTCCAAGTCTTTGATCAGCGCTCGAATCTTCCGTGGCATGGTTCTGGAGAGCTAACGAAAGAATTAGGAAAGCATGGGAAACACTAAACAGTATAGGCTTCGCCCGATCGCGGCGGCAAACGCATGGCAAACCGACCAGAAGCCTGACGGCCTCCGCTCGCCAGCCTCTCCTGCTTACAGCTCACAGCCAACAGCCTCACCCACCGTACCCACTGTACCGCTTAAACCCCCGCTGCATCGCCACGCGGCACACGACGACGAACACCACCACCCAGATGGCTTGCACCATGAGGCCCTGGACCAATTCGGGGCCGGAAATCTTGCCCAGGAACACCGCGGCCGGGAAGTAGGCCAGGTACTGCAGCGGTTGATACTGCATCACCGGTTGCAGCCAGCCGGGCAGGAATTCGGTGAGAAACGTGAGAGGGAACATGTGGCCCGAGAAGAAGAAGTTGAACAGCATGTAGACGAACAGCAGCGAGCTGACTTCCAGGAACCAGAAGCCGATCATGCCGATGGCCGCTTCGAGAAAGAAACCCAGCAGGAATGACATAATCAGCGACAGTACGAACGCCGCCAGCACCGGGGCAGGAGGCCAGCCTTGGGTAAAGAAGTCGCGGCACAGGTAGAACACCAGCCCGAACGGGATGATCGCCACGGCGTAGTACACCAGTTTGTGGGCGATGCGCGCCAGCAGCAAAAAACCGATCAGGTCGATCGGCTGGATGAGGAACTTCTTGATCTCGCCTTCGCGAATCTGCCGCGCTATGCCCGACGCCAGTCCCGGCATGCTGGAGAATGCTCGGCCTACCATGGTGAGCAGATAGTAGGCAATCACGTCGTCCTTGCTGAACCCGCCCGGCAACGTTGCCCGGCTGGCGGCCGCGTACACGGCGGTCCACAGGAAAATCTGGGTGATGATCGGCATGAACCGCATCAACGTGCCCAGCATGAAGTCGCCCCGATAAACGAGCCGCTCTTCAATGCAGATGCGGAGGATGGTCCACCAGGTTTGAGCGCGAGCTAGCATAGTTGGGAGTTAGGTGTTGGAAGTTGGAGGTCGCTAGCCGGTAGGCTGGTTCGAGAAGCGACAGCGCCGCGGCCCCGTCATCCGCTTTTTATCGTCTGATGTTTCGGTAGCACTAGACTCGATTCGACGGGTCCGTGGGAGCCGAGACTCGCTTGACCTATCCAACGATTCTATGTTCGCACGGCCTACTGCGTCGCCGCCACTTCTTCCCGCTCTGCTTGTTCGCTCGATTGGGTGAACAGATCGGCGATCACGTCTTCCAGCGGTGGGTCTTCGACGCTCACGTCTTCCAAAGCGTGGTCGGCAAGCACGGTGGAAAGGATCCGCGAGATGTCGACCCGCTCGACGCGGAGCTTCACTTTAGGCGGCACCAGCTCGATTAGTTCGCCGTAGCGGTCTAGATCCGAGGGGACCTGGTCGTCGGCGAACTGCAAGGTAAGCACCTTGTGCGTACTGAAGCTATCCACGACGCCGGCCAGCGATCCGTCGTACATGATCTGCCCCTGAGCGATGATCACCACGCGCTGGCAGAGCGCGGCGACGTCCTTCATGTAGTGGCTGGTGAGCAGGATCGTGATGCGGCGGACTTCCTGGTAGTGCTTCAGAAACTTCTGAATGTTGTGTTGCGCGATTACGTCGAGGCCGATCGTCGGTTCGTCGAGAAACAGCACCTCAGGCGAGTGAAGCAGGGCGGCGATCAACTCCATTTTCATCCGCTCGCCCAGCGACAGTTCACGGACTGGCTGGTTGAGCAATTTGCCGACGTCCAGCAAATCGGTCAGCTCGGCCAGCGTGTGATCGAAGTCGGCCGGCTCGATGCGATAAATCTGCTGATGCAGGCGGAACGACTCGGCAGCCGGCAGGTCCCACCACAGCTGGTTCTTCTGTCCCATCACCAGGGCGAAGCGGCGGCGGTACTCGTTGGTCCGCTCCCACGGCACGAAACCCATCACCCGGGCGTCGCCCGCAGTGGGACTGATGACACCCGAAAGCAACTTGAGCGTGGTGGTCTTTCCCGCGCCGTTGGGCCCCAGAAAGGCGACGAATTCTCCCTCGTCGACCGTCAGATCGATGCCCCGCACGGCGCGTACGTCGCGGAATTCGCGGCTGAAAAGACCTGTGAGCGACGCCCAAAGTCCTTCCCGCTTCTGGTACACCCGGTAGGACTTCTTCAGCCCGCTGATTTCAATGACAGCCATAGCAGTCGATTATAGACAGCCACCTCCACGACGGGTAGAGACGCGCCGGCCGCCAGCCTATCGGCCGCGGCAGATTCCGATTACCCTGGACGGTTTGCATTTTCCCGCTCATCTGCCCCTTTGCACCACATAGCCGCCCCGATGAAGCTGCTCGATGGGTTGGAGCGACGCTTGTCGCCCTACGCGATCCCGAACATAACGCTGCTCCTGATCCTGGGGCAGGTGCTGGTGTACGTAGCGGACATGGCATCGCTGGCCCAGGACAATGGGGGCACGTCCCTGGTGTCGCGAATGATGCTGTTAGGTCAATTGGTCTACAGCGGCGAGGTATGGCGTGTCTTCACTTTTGTGTTTGTCCCGCCAAATGATGGAGCGAATGGACTGCTCTTCAACCTCATCGCCTGGCTGTTTTTCTATTTCATCGGCTCGGTGCTCGAAGGCAGCTGGGGCGTATTCCGGTACAACATGTACCTGTTGGTGGGCTACCTGGCCACGGTGGCTGCCGCCTTCCTGCAACCCGCGATCCCCGCTACCAATGCGTTTTTCTTGTCGAGCGTGTTCCTGGCCTTTGCCCGGCTGTACCCCGACTACGTGATCCGGCTGTTCTACATTCTGCCGATCAAGGCGAAGTGGCTGGCCTACTTTCAGTGGGCGCTGCTCGGCGGGGTGTTAGTCACCGCACCGGCTATGCGATGGATGATTCTGGCGACCATTGCGAACTACCTGCTGTTCTTCTGGAAGGATCACCTTCGCGCCTTCAAGGACAGCCAACGTCGGGCGAGGTTTCAGGCCAAAGCCGCCCCCAGTAGCTCTAAGCGACTGGTGCACGTGTGCGGGGTCTGCGGCCGCTCGAGCGCCGAAGAGCCGAAGACCTCGTTCCGCTACTGCTCGCAATGCGTGGGCCAGCAATGCTACTGCCCCGACCACATCCGCGATCACGAACATGTGGTCGAGGCGGCGGCGAAGAAGTAAACTGAGGGACGGAATAGACTGGGGGCTGCGGGCCGAACCTACTCCGCACTCTCCCCCCAACCGTTGCCTCGCCGCTGGAAGTTCGCCGTGACCAGCCTCGAACCAGTCTTCGCGCAAACCATGGTGCCGACCCCATCGGTTCCGAGTTGGCATGCTTACTGGATTGTCTTGCCGGTCATCGTCTTGCTGGTGCTTTTGCAGTTGTGGAGCGTGTGGCGAGTCGGCTCGTTGGTACGGGTGGTTCAACAGCTTCAGCAGGACAGCGGCCAACAAGTGCCCGTGCCCGGCCCCCTGGGGTTCTTGCGATTTCGCATGCGGACGATGCTATTCGTCTTCACCATCGTAGCGGTCTTGCTCGGCTTATTTGCCAAAGAGTTTTCTCGCGCTCGGCGGCAGGCGTCCATCGTCGAACATCTGCAGATCTCCGCGGACTTCGATGAATACGACGGAGTGCATTACCGTCTCGGAAAGCTGGGCGATAGCAAACTCGCCGGCCTGATCTGCAACTGGGTCCATCCGCACTTCGGTTGCCGACTGACGCATTTGGTACTCGAGGGCGATCGGTCTCGCGTGGTCACACCGCCAGAAATGGAAGCGGACTTCCTGGCAAGTCTGGGCGAGCTGCACGATCTCGAAGCACTGCAGATCATCCAGGGCGACCTCACCAGTGAGGAACTGCACGCCATTTGCAGCCTGCCGAAGCTTCACAAGCTGTCGCTCTGCGAGTGCAACTTGCCACCGAAGGTGGGCCAGCACCTCGAGAGGCTCCACCAACTAAGAGAACTGGTACTCAGCGACTGCCACCTGGAAGACGAGGGCATGCAGGGCATCGGCAATTTGAAGCAGCTCAAGCGACTGTCAGTCCGCTCAAATCGCTTGAGCAACAACTCTCTGCGAGAGATCGAAAAGCTGCAGATGCTCCAGGTTCTGGACGTGTCGAACAATCCCATCGACGATGCGGGAGTGGGGCACCTGCTCGCACTCGAGAATCTCATCCGACTTCACGTCGGGCAGTCCAACTTGACTCCAACGGCCGTAGCCGAGTTCGATCAGCTTCCTCGTCTCCGCTACCTGAACCTGGTTGGCCTCGAGTCCATTCACTGGAACGAGAAGGGCGAACCTGAGGCGTTTTTGAAAGAGCTCAGAAAGAACCCGCTCATCGAACTCGACTGGCAGTACGGTTCCGGCCTCGACGAACCTTGGGAACTGCAGGACAACCGCCCCGGTTCGTTGTACTACCGTGGCGGCTTCGGTGGCGGGGGTTTCGGTGGTGGCGGGGCGTTTTAACCGTAGGACCTGGCGATGGATTCCGAATTGACCAATCTGTTTGGACCGGCCGACGACACAACCATTTCCTTCGATAGCGGGGCTGGCATTCCCTTAACGCAGCCATCCACCACCAGCACCTGGAACGTGACCCTCTCGGTGATTAGCCTGTTGGTATTCTTGTTCGCTGGGTTTGTACTGTGGCGTTTGCGCACGCTGCGCAAGGAGCTTCGCCTGCTGGCCAGTCAGGTCGTCGACGGCTATCAGCCGCCATCAAGTCGCTTTCGCCTCCCCAGGTTCGGCCTGCGGACCATGTTGGTGCTGGTCACGTTGGTCGCGGTGCTGCTGGGGACATTTGGCACCGAACTAATGCGAGCACGGCGGCAGGCACGTGCGCTCGATGAACTTGATCAGTCGGGCGAGCAGGGCATTAGTGTCGATGCGGCCTATGCGTTGGGGCTGTTGGGCGATGGGGCGCTGGCCCAGCAGATGTGCTATTGGGTCCACCCGCACTTTGGCTGCCGCGTCGATCGGCTGGCACTTGCCCCCGACGCCGATCGGTACAATCAATTCAACAGCACCGTCCCCAGCAACCGAATTCAGGGCGAGATCGACCTCGCGCCGCTGGCCACGTTTCGCGATCTGGAGGAACTGCAACTATACAAAGTCGACCTGGGCGAGGACTCGCTGCAAACGATCGCGAACCTGAAAAAGCTGCGCAGACTATCGCTGTTCGACTGCCGGCTACCCGACCATGGGGTGAACGAAATTGCCAAGCTGCCAAATCTACAGTCATTGCAACTGCGGCATTGCGGCATCACTGACGAAACCCTCAGCGGCCTGCAACAAATGGCTGAACTCCGGCAACTCGATCTTTCTGAAAACCCTCTGACCGACGCTGCGGCCGAACAAATCGCCACGCTGCAGGAGCTCACCTCGCTTGGTCTGGCGGGCGTGAAGATCACTGGCGACGCACTGGCCAAGCTCGCCACACTCGACAAGCTGCAAACCATCGACCTGCAGCGGACCGAAGTCGATCTGAAAGGCCTCGAAGAGCTTACGGAACTAGCGTCGCTGAGGCACCTGTCGCTGTTTGGCAGCCAGGTGGGGTGGGAACTCAAACCATCGGAGCACAAGCAAGCCGCGGCGTTGTTCGGCGATCCATCGACTGTCGAACTTGAATGGCACAGCGTAAACCCTGGAAGCTTGTGGCGAGCATTCGACAACCGCCCCAACAAAGCGGGCAGGATCGACAATCCGTTCGAGTTCTAGCCTACTCGGGCTCCACGAACAACAGTTCTACCTTCCGTCTGTCTTTGGTGAATTCCAGTCCGGTCTGGCGAGAGATGGTCCGCAGTACCGTCACGGGGTCGTGATTCTGGCGATGACTCTCGTTGGTGTGGGGAGACTTCCGGTAAAACTTCCAAGTAAGTCGACGCTGGGTGGGCACTTCCAATTCGTTCACGATGGGCGTATTGATCCAGTCACCCACCCCCCGGAGAAACTTGTCAAAGTCGCCAAGCCCGTTCCCAGCGAAGTCTTCAGGCAGCGTCTTTGTGCCGAACACCTGAATGGGGTCGGACGCCCCGCGGCGCGGGGGCTCCTCGTCTACTTGGTCCTCCAGCGGGCTGTAGTGGTACCTTCCGCTGACGACGTACACCTCGCGCTGGACTTCGCGGAATTCGAGTTTCACCTTCATATCAAACTCTTCGCGCAGGATCGCTTCGATTTGGGCGATCACCTCCTGGCGGTCGGCGCCCGGCCGGATGACCCAGTCGCCGGGCAAGCGCCGATCGAGCAGCTCTGCCGGCCCGTCCATCTGCTGTGGCTTGATGTTGACCAGTGCGTTCATCAAACCGCTGAGCGTGTAGCCTGGGTTGTCCGGGTCGTTGAAGCTCATCCCCCAGCTGGTGAGGGTGTCGCCGTCCCAGCGAAACGTCATGGACGTCGGCGGATTGGAATCAGGCTCGGTGCCCCGCTCCAGGCGGTACCACTCCGCACGAAGCGGCGGGAAGGGTGGGGCCACCCGGCCGACAACTTGATCCTCATCCAGAGCGTATCCATGCACCAGCGCCATCGTTTCGAGCAGCGACTTCAAGGTGTCGCGCGTGTCGCTTGGAACAGTATTCGTTGCCGGCTTTGCTTCTTCGGTCCCACGCTCAAGTGTGAAGTCCATGTTGTCGATGGCAGCTTGGTTCTTTCTGATCGCAAACGCCCTGACGATTTGCGGGTCGGGGTAAGCAAACCCCGGCGGCAGGGAATTAAAATACAGTTCGTAAGTACCACTCGGCATGCGCAGCGTGTATCGCCCATCCGCATCGGTTGAGTCACCCGCGACTCCGGAGTGCAAGTTGTTACTAACCAGCGCCGAGATAGCGGCACCTTCCACCGGTGCGCCCTCGGGGTCCGTCACTCGTCCCGAAACCATCACACCATCTTCCAACTGCAGGTCCAGCGTTTCGCTGCTGCCGGGCGACAGGAAGAATGGCTCGCTGGGACACGCTATCCAGCGATCCTGGGGGTCGCGGACCGACATCACCAGGTCCCATTCGGGCAGCCCGCCCAGCTCGTAGCGTCCTTCCGCGTCAGTCACGGTGCGGAACGTCGTCTCAAATCCGACGCTCCGGTTCATGCCGGATTGGATTCGCGCAGTGACCTCAATGCCCGCTGCGGGCGAACCATCTGGCGTCGTGATCTTACCAGTGAGTACGCTTTCGGGGACGCAGTTCAATTCAATCGGCCCCTTAGTATTTTCTCCGTCTCGGTTGTACCACTGCGCTTCGGCCAGGCCGCGGGCTTCAGTGACCAGCGTAGCGCCACGTTCTACGGGAATGTCGTGCATACGAAATGCCCCGTTGCTATCCGGGATCGTTTCGAAGAGTTGCGGCAAAGCGGTGTCGAGGGTGGCAAACGGCAAGTGGCGAGGGAACATCTTGAACTCGAGCTCACCCGGCCCAGTGCGAACGTTCAGCGAGCGTACGACTACTTTGACGCTTGTCGGATCGAACCCTTCGGGCACGTTCACTTTGCCATCGATCGTGCGTGAAGGACGCATCTCAACTTTGCCTTCGACGTTGAATGTGCTGCGGTTCTTCCAATTGGCCGAGCGACTTACCCCCACCAACTTGCCTGGCAGGCGTGCGTAGTAGAAACGGTCGAAGTTGCCCACATCGCTGGTGAAGACCGCTTCAGCGCACTCGGCATGCCCTTCCGCGTTGGTAGTGAAGGGACCAAACTGCTCGTATTCACCGTCGTCACCACCGGTGTGCTGGAACACATAGACTTCGGCGCCGGCCACCCCGTTGCCATCGGCATCGACGCAGAACATTGGGACCGGAGATGTGGCCCGCGTCGACTTTTTAGCGTCCTTCTGCTCCAACGTCTGCTTGGCCAGTCTCAGCTTCTCCTTGGCCTCCAGGAGCTGGCGTTTCGCCTGGAGGACCTCCGTGTAGGTCACGACGCCGCCGTGCTGGTACATCATTTCCAACAACTTGACACTCTTTTGCAGGGCGGCGACCGCAGCCTCGCGCTGCTGCACCACTTCCTCCGCCGCGCCCTTCGCCTCTGCCAACTGAGCGGCAGCAGTGGCTAGCGCGTATTCGACCAGAAGCACCTCGCGTTGCGTTCGTTCTCCCTGCCGAAACTGAACTTCGGCAACGGCAAGTTCTTTGCGGTACGATTCCGCTATCTCTTCGAGGTACTTAATGCGTTCCGTATCGGGTTGCTCATCTTCCGCGTCGGAATTGGATGCCTCGGTGGCGGCTGACGTGTTTTTCGCCTCTACCATTGCACGCTTCACCATGCTCAGTTGGTCCTTCACCTCCGCCAGGCGACGTTTGGAGATGAGCAGCGTGTCCATAGGTATTACGCCCGCGTTGTAGACAGCCTCATGTGTAGCGACCATTCGCTCCGCGGCCTTGACGGCCTCGGCGTAGTGCTTGACGACCTCTTCCGGCCTGCCTTGGGCGGTTGCCAACTCGGCCTCGGCCTTCGCGAGTTGATACTGCGCCAAAAGGCCTTCGTTTTGCGGCGCATGAGCTGTGCGAACCAATACTTCCACCACCGACAACTCGTGGCGGCGCGACTCGACGACCTCTTTCAGATACTTGATCCGCTCGGGATCAATTGCCGGGGTCGGTCGGCTGGTGGCAACATCGACATCTACGGACGATTCATCTCCGGAGCCGTCAGGTGCTTTTGCTTTACCCCCCTCGTCGTCTTCTGCCGAGGAACTCAACTCCGTAAAGTCCTTCTCCGCAGTATTCTGGTCGTCACCACCGCTCTGCGACTGCGCAAACACACCGCAGCACAACAGTAGCATCACGCCCACCAGCCACATTCCGCCACGCGACAGCCGCACCGGTTCGGTGAGTGGCTCGCCGAACAGTCGCGCAACGCGGCGGCGCAATTCCGATGGCGTACGTCCCGTGGCTGCTAGGGCAGCCAGGTCGGCATGCGCCGTCTCAGGCCGCGCGAGTTCAAGCACTCGCAACAGCGTCGTGGCGTACTCGACGCGGGGCTCGCTGGTCGACGTGGCTGCTTGCCGGCAGGTGAGTTCGTCGCAGCAATACTCTCGCAGCGTGGCGATCCTGCGACTGAGGTACCAGAGCGCGGGATTAAAGAACAGCACCACTTCGGCCAAGCGCTGTACTAGGTTCACCCACAAGTCATAGCGACGAACGTGTGCCAACTCGTGCACCAGAATCATTTCCAGTTCGCTGGCCGAGAGTCCCGTGAGCGCCGACGCCGGTAGCAGAATAGTCGGTTTCACGAACCCCACCACGGTCGGCACCAGCACCTCACTCGAGGAGGCTAACGTGCACCGCAGCGGTAGCGCGAACTCGCGCGCCAAACGCTCGAGCGATTGCGCAAGTGGCCCCGCGGTGATTGGCTGCGCCTGACTCCGCAGCCGTTCGGTGCGGTAGATGCTCCGCGCCAATCGCAGCAACATGATCAGCACGCCCAGTACGTAGGCGCCGCTTGTCCAATTGGCAAGATCAAGCCACCAATTGTCTCGCAGGGAGGCCACAGGACCGCTGGGCTGCTCGACGACCAATGGCGAGCTATCCGAGGAGAACGCCGCCAATGCATCTCCTCCCGGGGGAATCGGCTGGGGCAGGGGAGTGCTCTCGATGGCAGTGGTCGACCTGACGGCCTTCCCATCTGGCACCGGTTGAGAACGGGTCACACCGGTCTGCTGGGGCGAATACAACGTCGCAAACGTAACTGGCAGCGCTATCAGGCAGATCACGAGCGCAGCCACGTGCAGTGCGTACGATCTTTCGACACTCATCCGTCCCCATATCCGGCCGATGCACCATAGCGTCACGACAGCAAGGCTCACCTGCCACAGCGAGTGAACGAGCGTCAAGCTGAGCGCAGCACTTGCTTCGGGACTGAACCAGGATGCTAGGTTCATTGCTGTTGCTCCTTTGCCTTGCGGCCGATGAGGCGACGAAGTTCCGCTAGTTCCTCTGCATCGAGTTCTGAAGATTCGATCAGATTCAGCATCATGGCGGCGGGCGAACCATCGAACACGCGTGTCACCAGATCGCTCATCATCTGGCCAGTCACTCGCTCTTTCTCCACCCGGGGAGAAAACAGGAACGCCTTGCCCTCTTTCTTGCGGGTTACCAGCCGCTTGCGGTGCATGATGTTGAGCATTGTGATCACACTGGAGTGCGCTAGCGTGCGGCCAGCGTCGGCCTCGAGCCGGGCTCGCACTTCGCGGACCGGCAGGGGGGACTCGCCCCACAGCACCTTGAGGATTTCGAGCTCCAGCTCGGTGGGATTTTCCGATTCAGGCCGAGGCATCGTCGCTTTTCCTTACGCAACCGCTGGTACGCTGGCGGCTCCCGCGGGAGGTTGAGAAGGCGAGCGGGGCCACATCATCGAATTCTTTAGATGATCCTACCGCTGCCGAATCACGGCGTCAACACAATCTTTTAATTTCTTCGACGATCCGGTTCGACTTGGCGGGGCAGACGCGCCGGCTACCACTTTCACCCGATCGAGACTCAAAAGTCTGGCCCGTACCGCCGATGCCAGGACGTGCAAAACGCTGGCCGTTGAGGTCGCCCGCGAACTTGGTCCAATGAGAGGATGGCGGCCATCGCCGCGACTTCGCTCGCCCCCGCGCCACGGCCCCTCTAAATCGCTGCTGCAATTGGGTTTTGGTGGCCTTCGAATGCGTGGGGTCAAAACCCCCAGGGTTCTGGTCACCCCCCCACATGGTTCTCCCTATAAAAACAGGGGCTTTTCGATACCGGTATGACCATAACCCAGGAGGTTTTGGATCCCAAAAAAGCGTGTTCGAAGAAGCGAACCAAAACCTCTAATACTCTGCCCCCCGCAGAGCGTTCGATTCCGGAGTCCGTCATCGAGATTCGGTGGCGGCGATGGCAGCACTCTGGTAACAAATTGGTAGGGTTTGCCGATTCCGGATACAATGTCGGCCAGATCTGGGGCGCGACACTTTTGATTAGCCGGGGTTGGTATGCGACAGCGCAACATTGGGGGCAGGCGACGAGGAATTTTCGAACCACTCGAACGGCGGGATCTATTAACCCTGGTGGGAGACGCACCAGTTCCCTACCCCGAGGCCACCGTCACGGCTTCTGTCGGGCCCAGACTGGGAACGGCACGGACCGCCGACGATGGGGTCGAGTTCTTTGCGATGCAGGTAGGGCAACTCGACGCCCAGATAGTGGTCACCATTTCGGGCGCGAACAGTGGCTCGATCCTCGATGCATGGATCGATTTCGATCAGGACGGATCATTCAGCGGGGCCGCTGAACAAATCTTCGATGCGCGGGAGGTGAGCAATGGCGTGGTGTTGCTAGAATTCGACATTCCGGCCATTGCCGAAGACGGCCTCACTTACGCTCGCTTTCGGGTGAGTGATGGAGCGGCCGCCGACGGGGTAGGGCAGGGGGGCGATGTAAACAACGGCGAGGTCGAGGACCACCAAGTGGAGATCCTGCCCCCCTCGATCACCGATGGCACGCTGGGCTCGGCACGCGCCGTGACTAGCAATGGCTCCGCCAACGGCGTGGTGGACGTATTGGCCGCGGACATCGACGGCGATGGCCGAATGGACATTGTCTCGTCATCGCAGTTGGACGGCGAGATCGCCGTGTACCGGGCGAACTCGAGCTTCAGTTCCTGGACCCGCAGCGTGGTGGAAAATGTCGCGGATAGCGACGCCCCACTGGAGGTGTCTCCCATTGGATTGGCGGTGGGCGATCTGGATGGCGATGGCGATCTCGACCTGGCCTCGGCGTCGGCCTCGGACGATACGATTGCCTGGTATCGCAACGACACCACCGGTTCGAATTTGTCGTTCACCAAGTTCACCGTGACCGACTCGGCCGACGGTGCGAGGAGCGTGGTGATCGCCGATTTCAATCAAGACGGTCGGCTGGACCTGGGGAGCGTCTCCCTGGAAGACGATACCATCCGTGTGCACCGCAACACGGGCAGCGGTGGCAACTCGCAGTTCGAGACCATGACGGCGGCCTTCGCAGTGGTGCCGAGCGCGCTGTCCGATATCTACGCCGTGGATATCAACCGCGATGGATTTGTCGATCTGGTGAGCATTTCCGCCGGAACGAACGACGTCTTCTGGCACGAAAACGACGGCACGCCGTTCGTTGGTGCTTGGAACACCAGTTCATTGATCAACAATGGCACCAACGCCTCGGACGTACCGTTCGGCTCTGGTGTGTTCGCGGGACGCATCGACAGCGATACCCAGATCGACGTGGTGTACACGTCGTTCGGCGAGAACCGCGCCGACTGGTCGCGAAACCCTGGTACCAGTGGTAGCTGGACGGGCCGGAATTCGGTGGATTCGGGCCTTGATGAGGCGAATCCGCCGTTCGTGGCCGACGTGGATGGAGATGGTGACATGGACGTCGTGGTGCCGTCGTACGACGATCACAACGTAACCGTGCACCTGAACGATGGCCTCGGCAACTTTACGCTCAGCGACACGACAAGCTTCTTCTCCACGCCAACGAATGTGGTGATGGCCGACATCGATGGCGACGGCGCACTCGACCTGGTAGTCGGCGGCAACGCCAACGATCGGGTCAGTTGGTTTGCCGGCAACGCGGAACCACCCGAGATAATGATTACGGGCAACGGGCTCGTCATCAGCGACGGCGACGGGGTTCCTCGCACCGCAGATGGCACTGATTTCGGCGCGGTTACACTTGGTACCTCGGGCGTGATGCAGGAGTTTTTGGTCACCAACATCGCTTCGGGCACGCTATCGCTGGGCGAATTGACACTGCCCTCAGGCTTTCAACTGGCCGCTCCGTTCAACTCGATTCTCGCGCCGGACGAGTCGACCGTGCTGAGGATCGAATTGGACACCAGTTCGCTAGGCAGCAGATCGGGCAAGATAATCCTCGCCAACAATGACGCGAACGAAAACCCCTACAACTTCGACATCCGCGCCACGGTCATCACCGTGCTGGGCGACTATAATCTCGATCAGGTGGTCGATATCGCCGACTATACCGCGTGGCGAAACCGCCTGGGCGCGTTGGTACCTCGCTACACCAGCGCCGACGGCAACGGCAACGGCGTGGTCGACCTGGCCGACTACGAGGTATGGAAAGACCACTTTGGCGATTCGCTACCCGGGGCTACCACGAGCCAGCCAGCTAGCTTTGCGGCACCAATTGCATCGTCCAGCGAATCTGTAGAACAGCCTGTGGCAAGTGCAGCTTCGACACCCAGCGCGCAAGTCGAACTCGGCTTGCTTCGAAGTGGCGAGCGGAAGGCGGCCAACCCAGGCCCCACACCGTGGGCCAAATCGCCGTCCCAGCCACTTCACAAGCCCCTGGATCCAGCGCCAGCAGTCGATTCGGAACCCACCAGAACCGGCTTCTCGATCAACCAACACAACGACCGTGATAAGTCGGACGACCACGACCGGCGGGCCTCGCTCGATCTGGCCTTCGAGCTACTGGAAATTGGCTGGTAGGCACAACACGACGATCGGACACCTTAGAGACCGCGCCCCGATCGATGAAGTAGGCCCCGCAATCGCCAAAAGAGGTTATCAATGCAGGAGGGGAATAGTACATCGGCAATTGTGGAGGTATAGGTCGGCTTGGCAACGACTGGCTCAGGTGAACACCCCTACCAAACACGGAAACATGCAGAGGTCCCCGCACGCACTAGAGATTCGTGGAAAAACCTCAAATTGCGGCAACTCAGCAGTGCGGCTGGCAGTTCGCTGAGAATCGGTACGGGGCAGCCGTTTTAATGATTGCAAACGGCCAACTCATGGCTTAGGTTGATGGCACTTCAGCGAATGTGGGGCACACCCCACAAACATCAATGCCTGACCAGGGGGTAGTTCTAATGATCCGCACAACGTTGATTTGCACCTTCGCGCTAGCTTGCGCACTGTCGGTGGATGCAACCGCTTACACTATTTTTATGACCGCGGATGAGGCCACCGGCCCTTCTTCCCAACTCCATGGCTTCTATCAGGCGAACGAAGTTTTCGCCGTAGATGCTTCCACAGCTTCCGCATTTCAGGGGGTGTCGACGCTAAAGGGCGACGTTCTGGTGGCCGACTATGGCGAAGAAGTCATTCAGCGTTTCGACATTGGCGGCAACCTGCTGACGCCCTTTGCCAGCATTCAGGACCCTACATTCCTAGAATCCGACAGTTCTAACAACGTCTACACCACGGCCTCTTCACTGGGACCAGCCGTAGCCACACGCTTCGACTACACAGGTACTGTTACCCAGACGTATTCGTCACCAACCGGCCAAGAATTCCGCGGTATCGATGCCGACTCAAGCGGCAATGTCTACATCGCCGTCCAATATGCAAACCCGACCTCCTACTCCATCGAGAAGTACGACGCGGCGGGTACGTTCCTAAGCAGCACTCCCGTGGACGCTACACCGTTCGATCTGGCGATCGACGAAGCAGGAAAGCGGCTATTTCTCGCTGATGAAGATCCGGCTACCGGCGGTATTAAGGTCTATGGGATTTCCGGAGCAGCTCCCGTCTATATGAATTCGATTCCCGTTCCCACCGATTCGGTCATATCCGGCGTCTCGTATTCATCCAATCTTGATAGAATTCTGGTGACGGATAGCGGGGCCATCTCCGACACCCCCCGGGGTTGGGACATGAGTCCGGATGGGTACATCTTCAATACCTACATCCCCAGCGGAGCAGACGTGGCCTTCGACATCATTCGCGTGCCCGAGCCGTCGAGCCTGATGCTCGCGTTGTTGGCCATTAGTGGCGTGACTTGGTACCGCCGCCGTTAGCCGTTTAACGTTTGGCCAAATCCCGCAGCACCTCCAGCCCTCGCTCGATGGTCTCCTCGGTGGCCGCGTACGAGATGCGGAAGTGCGTGTCGCGCCCGCTGAAGATGTTGCCTGGGATGATCAGTAGCTCGCGGGCGATGGCCTCGGCGACAAACTCGCTGCCGGTGCCCCAAGGAGCCTTGGGAAACACATAAAACGCGCCACCCGGCTGCGCCACTTCGTAGCCGGTATCGCGCAGTCCGTTGACCAACAAGTCTCGGCGGTGGCGGTAGGTATCGATGTAGGGTTGCATGTCGACGTCCATCGCCGCGAGCATCGACCATTGCAACGGTTGCGGCGCGCAGACGAAGGTGTACTGCTGCAACATGGTCATCTTCTCGATGACTTCGGTTGGCCCGTGCATGAAGCCGAGCCGCCAGCCGGTGACTCCGTAGGTCTTGCTGAAGCCGTCGACCACAATGGTTTGATCGTTGTAGCTGGCGGGGCTCACCAGGTCGCCGTCGTAACAAAATTGACGATAGATCTCGTCGGAGATAATCGCCACGTTGTGCTTGGCCGCCAGTTCGGCCAGACCACGAGCCTCGTCGGCTGTGGCCAAGGCGCCGGTGGGGTTGGCCGGCGTGTTAAACAGAATCGCCTTCGTCCGTGGTGTGATGGCAGCTTCGACCTTGGCCAGGTCGATATGGAAGTCGGGGTAGGTGTCGACCTTTACCACTTTGCCTCCCACCATGCCGGCCAGGGCAGGGTACATCACGAAGTAGGGATCGAAGCAAATCACCTCGTCGCCGGGATCGACCATCGCCATCAGCGCAAGCACCAGGGCGCCGGAGGTACCAGAGGTGACCAGCACCCGACGGTCATCGTGTCCGTAGCGTGCGTCGACCTCGGCTTGCAGTCGCTCGCGCAGTGCCGGCACGCCTTGGGTTAGGCTGTAGCCGTTGTGGTCGTCGTTGATGGCCTGGATCGCGGCCTGCTTGATCTCGTCCGGCACGGCGAAGTCCGGTTGGCCGATCGACAGGTTAATCGGATTCGCCAGTTTGGCCGCCAGATCGAACACCTTACGAATGCCACTGCTGTCGACGTGTTCGGTTCGCTTTGCAATCCAGGGATGCATGGATACTTGGGGGGTTGGAGAGATAGAGGGATGAGGTGCGTTGCTGATTACCAGCTACTTTCGAGTAGCGTAGTTCCCTTGACTCGACTGTACCAGGGCAACCATGACCAGGATGCCAGCGATGCCAAGCAACTGGGGGGTCGTAATCGCCTCGCCATCGCGGTAGCCCCACATCAGGGCCACAGGCGGAACGACGTACGTGACCATGCCGGCAAACAGCGGTCCGCGGTCCTGCACCATGACGACAAACAGATAGATACACAGGCCGGTGCCAACCGGTCCGAGGATCAACATCGCGATGATGGCCGACTGCCATTGGCTGGCGTCGGCCTCGATGGGATGCGTGGCGATCTCATACACCGCGCCAGGCAGCAGGATAAATCCGGCACACAGCAACAGGAGTGAAGATGTGACCAGCGACGGAACCCCGCGCAGATTGCGGCGCAAGAAGACATTGCCCACGGCGTACCCCAGCGGCACCGTCATGGCAAACGGCACCAGCCATTCGGGGAAGTTGTGCGAGCCCGAATCGTGAAACACCATCCACATTAGCAGCCCAAAGCCAACCAGCACACCAACCGCCTGCTGCCACGTTGGACGAACCCCCAACATGGGAACAGCGGCCACAATGGTCAACAAAGGGGTCATGGGAACGAACACAGCCAGAAAGCTGTGATCGGCGCCGTGCGATAAAATCCATGGCTGGACAGCAAACGGGTAGGCATTTCCTACCATGGCCACGAACAGGATGCGGACCAAGGTCGGACGGTCGACCTTAAGCGACTCGCCCTTGGCCAACAGCACTGGAAGCAACACCAGCGTTCCCCCCCACAAACGCCCGAGCGCAATCATGTTGGGACCCAGCACCTGGGTCGCATTGTCCATCAACTTGAAATTCGAGCCGAAGACCAGGCAGACAATGGCAAAATAGACGTAGGCCATGCGGCACAAGCGGGGCAGGGGGGGGTAGGCGGGAGTTGTCGATTCTAGCCCACGGGCTGCCGAGGCGGGAGTGCGAGACATTTACCCCAGGGCGTCATGGGGCAACATTTGCAGTTTCCTGCAGGACCACCGCCGCCGGCTTTGGGTTCAGCACTCGTCGCCGTAGGCCTCGCGCTCGAAGTAATTGTCACGGTACGCCCGCCGGCCAGCCCACCAGGCGACCAGCGAACACCAACCGTAGGCTGGCAGAAAAAAGGGGCCCCAGCGCTGATATTGGCGTACGTGGACATGCTCATGGTCGCGGGCATAGTCCAGCGCGGCGGAGGACAAGCCCAGAATCGTATGGCCCAGGGTCATGGCAAGAATCCCCTCGGGCGCCAGATGTCGCAGCAGCCAACTGGCCATCCCACCATAGAATTCCACCACGCCTCGCCGCACCTGCGCGCGCCCACCGGTGGCCAAAGTTGCCAGCCCCAGTAGGAGTCCGAGCAACGAATTGGGCCCGGCCCACAGCACGGCAAGTGCCTGTTTCATCGAGTTGCTCTGGGCCAAAGGGGAGAACTGGCGGTTTGCGGCCAGGGGCAGGGGGGAGAAGAAGCGCACTTTATCCGGTTGCGGCGGCTGGATAAACTGTTAGGGACGTTCCAGCAATCGATGCGGGTGGCCCTATCCGTCATCATCACAGTTCAGCGGCAAAGGTCAAGCGTGTCGGCAGGTAGTGAATTCGTAGGCAATTATCGCATGTTTCACCTGATTCGCGCCGGCGGCGTGTATCAGATCTGGGCCGTGCGCCCCATGTCCGAGAACACGCTCTTCGCCATGAAGTGGCTGCCCCCGGGGGAAAAATACACTCGGCATGCGCTCAGCGAGCTGCGGCACGAGTTCGCCGTGGGCAAGACGCTTGATCACCCGGAGATCATCAAGACCTACGAGTTCAACACCACGAACAACGGCGCTTACATGCTGCTGGAGTTCTTCAAGACGCCGAACCTCAAGCAGCAAATCGTCAGCAATCCCTTCGAAGTCAAGTGCCGGGCCAAGGAAATCCTGATGAACTGTGCCTCGGGGCTCGCTCACATGCACAAGACTGGCTGGGTACACCGCGACGTCAAGCCCGACAACTTCCTGGTCGCCGATGACAGTGAGGTCCGCCTGATCGACTTCAACCTTGCTCGCAAGATCAAAACGGGCATCAGCAAGATCTTCTCGGGCAAGGCGGCAGTTCAGGGGACCCACAGCTACATGGCGCCCGAACAGATCCGGGGGCAGCACGTCGATGCCCGCGCGGATATTTACAGCCTGGGCTGCGTGGCGTACGAGCTATTCAACGGCAAGCCACCGTTTACGGCGAACTCGTTCCAGGAGTTGCTGAACAAGCACCTGAAGTCCAAGCCTCCCGATCTGACGGTGATCGACAAGAACATCACTCCCGAGTTCGCCGCCTTCGTCAAACGACTGATGGCCAAGGATCCCGACGAGCGACCACCCACCATGAAAGACGCACAAATGGAGTTGCGTGGAATTCAATTGTTCTATGGACCGCCCAAGCCACCGAAGGTGGACAAGCACGACCACGACGAAGCCTGAAAACTGGCGGAGTCAGTAGCCAAATACTTACACCCAACCAAGGCACCGACGGACATCAAGCCGTCCCACCAAGACATGGCGAATACATCGTACCAACTCGACTTCGAAGCTCCGCTTCGCGATTTGCAGGAACGCATCTATCAACTGGAAACCGACGATCAGGATTCCGCGAGCGCGCGAGATGAATTGCGTGCGGCGCGCAAAGCGCTGCTCGACAAGACTCGCGACGTCTACAGCCACCTGGACGAGTGGCAGACAGTGCGTGTCGCGCGTCATCCCGATCGCCCCATGTTCACCGACTACGTCGATTTGATCTGCGACGAGTTCGTGGAACTGCATGGCGACAAGTTCTTTGGCGACGACCGCGCACTGAGAACTGGATTTGCGAAGATCGACGAATTCAAAGTCATGATGGTGGGCCATCATAAAGGCAAGACGCTCAAAGAACGCAACGAGTGCTACTTCGGTTGCGCGCACCCCGAAGGCTATCGCAAGGCGATGCTCAAGATGAAGAAGGCTGCCAAATATGGCCTGCCCATCATCTGCATGATCGACACGCCGGGCGCCTACCCGGGCATTGGTGCCGAAGAACGTGGCCAAGCCCAGGTTATCGCCGAGAGCATGCTGGAGATGTCGCGGCTCGAGACTCCCATCATCTGCGTGGTGATTGGCGAAGGTGGCTCGGGCGGCGCGTTGGGAATCGGCGTGGGCGACCGCGTCGCGGTGCTCGAGTTCTCTTATTATTCGGTGATCAGCCCCGAAGGATGCGCCGGCATTTTGTGGAAGAGCCACGACTACGCCGAGAACGCTGCCAAGGCACTCAAGCTGACCTCGCGGCACCTCGAACGCCTGGGGGCAATCGACGACGTCATCGAAGAGCCGACGGGTGGCGCGCATCGCGACCATTACCAGATGGCTGCCCGACTAAAGATGTACCTGGTCAAAACGCTTCGCGAATTGACCGAACTGCCTCCTGACGAGCTGGTTGCCCAGCGGTACGAAAAGTTCCGCAAGATCGGCATGTATCTGGAAGAAGCGGCCTCCGTGTAGCTCCATCATTTATTCTCCGCAATAAGGATGGCCAACATGAAGAAGAAACAGGCGGTTCGGTTCTCACTCGCGTTCCTGCTGCTATTGATTACCACCGCAGGTGTTTGGCTGGCCGCCTATCGTCATGGCTACCAGATGGGCGACGGCGCCTGGCGCTATGGCTCGGACTATTCCATGGCGTACGACGTACACGATCTGGTCGAGCCCATTCCCATCCAGCCAGCGGCGCTCGGTCCGCAGGCGCCTGCCGCCAATTACGCCACGGTCGATGCCGAACCGTTGCTGGAGGTCTTACGAGCTTCGCTGCATCGGGCGCCGAATGACTCGACGCGCATCGTTTTCTTTCCGGGCAACCTGTCCGTCATCGTCTCCGGTTCGGGTCGGGCCCATCGCCAAGTGACCGAGACGCTTGAGTTGCTCCGCGAGCGGCCGAAGAAATGGAAGGTGCTGGTCGCTGGCGACGAGAACTGGATTCCCGACGACACCGTGGTTTACGACGCCGTGGTGGAATAATGGATTCCTTGCCGGCCGCAACCGCAGCTCTTGTACTGGCAGCCGCCACTTGGGCTTTCGCTGCGGTCGTCTGGCTGAAGAGACCGCCGACTCGAAACATCCTGCTCGTTGCCATCTGCGCAGCGATCGTTGCCAGCATCGCAGCCGGATCGCTAGCCATCCCTGCAGCACGGCACGCCTTGGCAATCCAAGCCGTCTACGACGCCGGCGGAACGATCTTCTACCAGGAGGATCCTCACCATGGCTATCCGGCTGACTCGCAGCCACAGTTTCCGTACGGACAGGTGGCTCGCGTAATCCTGGAAGATGGAGCCGCCAATCGCCTCAAGCCGTGGCAGCTCAATGCGTTGCCGGAAATGTTCGACTTGGGGGTCGACGGACCCATTAGCGAGGACCGACTGGTCAGCCTGTGCACCCATTTGCGCGACCATCCAGGCCTGAAGTCAGGCAACTTCTATGTCTCAGGGCTGACGAATCGCGGCCTTGATTGCATCGCGATGCTCCCGCTCGAATCGCTGCTCATCAGCAACACACGAATCGAGCCGCTGGATCTAACATTCCTCCAGTCCAGCGGATCCCTCCAGGAGCTTTGGCTGAGCGGAAATCCCGCACAGCCGGACGAGAAGCTCACGCTTCAGCAACTCGAAGCACTGGCTGGGCTGGGCCGTCTGAGGCGGCTCTACATCAGCCATCTGGATCTCACTTCCGAGGGAGCGCGGGAGCTGATCGCGGAGCTCGACGGCCTCGAATGGTTGAGGCTGATACACACAGGACTGACGGCCGAAGAGATCGAATCCCTGCGGACCGAAATGTCGCAGACCGAGGTGCTTAGCGAGTACGACTACTGACAGGGAACCCAGCAGCCAACGTCCGATAATCGCTGTTATGTTCGTTTTAGAGCTGTTTTTACCGGGGTTCTAGGCCCATTACCCTGACTGCGGACGTTCGTTATCCGAACAGCGATTCGTGCGAAGCATGGCGTGACGAGCATCGTTCTAAGGCTCACGCCGGCGTCGATGGAGCGTTCATTGCGTCGCCCGAGCGATGCTCTCAACTGCCCCGTCATTGGTTCGGCCAGGGTGTTGGATTGGTGGCAGAACTTGGCCAAGAGTTCGCCGGCGGACTGCTCGTCCCCGAGCTCGGCCACGGAGTTGTACCGCCGCTGGCAGGGGCCCCAGCAGCAGGCTGTTGAGCGGGCTGCGCGGACTGCGAGCCCGAGGGCCAACTTGCCCCCTGCCCCCCCTGCCCGCCTTGCGGCCAGTCGCTTGATACGGACCATCCTGATCCTGCCGGTTGTTCCTTATCCAGCTCTTTCTCAATGCGATCGACGTACGGACCGACGACCTTCTGGACCTCGGGCGGAAAAACGGCGTCGCTTTTGGCTAGCAACACACCGATGTAGTGTCCGGCCTTGGAGTTGAGAATTGCAGACCGCTGCGACTCGAGCAGCATGGCGGCAAAGAACGTGATTCCAATGCACCACAGCACGCCGCGAGCAAAGCCAATCAAGGCGCCCATCTGGCGGTCGAACTCGTTGAGTTTCACACGGTCGATCGCGCCGGCGACACCACGGAAAATGAGCCATATGGCGAGCGACGTTGCCACGTACACAGCCAGCATGGCGGCAAAGCGATTAAAAGGCTCCGTCTCGCCAAACATGGGAGCTAGCTGCGGACTGAACTTCACCGCCGCGAAGTAGCTGACAATAAGCGATGCCAGGTAGGCTACCTGCCACGCCATGCCTTTGACGAATCCAAACAACGTGGCGCCAACCAGCACCACAAGCATCAGCAGGTCGTAGGTCTGCATGTCGATCTCTCGATCAAGCAATAAGGTAGGGGGTGACTCCTTGCCAGCAATGCCAGCAGGGGGCCCAAAGCGCGGGAATGCGGACGGGGCGGAAGTATAGCGGGCGACTACGCGATAGCGAAGGGCAGTTCCCCCCCAACAAGCTGGAGTCTTCCTGCCACCATGGAACCTGCTAGCAGTGGCAGCACCTGTCGATGAGATATTGCCTGGACGCATCGCAATTCCTATCCTTCCACCACCTATCGCTACCGCCTAAACGCCAACCACATTTGCCATGGCCGATTTTCGCACACACGTGACCACCAGTTCGGTGCTGGGTGTGGGCTATGCCGGCATGGGCATGACGATGGGATTTCCGATCGAGTCGTCCATCGTGGCCGGTGGTCTGTGTGGCGTGTCGGGCATGCTGCCCGACTTGGATAGCGACTCCGGCATTCCAATCCGCGAGTCGACAGGCTTCGCCGCCGGCATCGTGCCGATGCTGCTGGTGGATCGCTTTCAATCATTCAACCTGGAATACGATCACTTGGTGTTGATCGCGGCCTGCTTGTATTTCTTGATACGCTTTGCAGGCGCGTCGCTCTTAGGACGTTTCACCGTGCATCGGGGTATGTGGCATAGCATTCCGGCGGTGATGATCTTTGCGGGCCTGGCATTCCTGGTTTGTGGTCCCGCCGGCAACGAACCGATTCGCTACCTGAAAGCAGGCGGTGTGTTCTTTGGCGCGATGTCTCACTTGTGCCTCGACGAGCTTTACAGCATTGAATGGAAGGGGGGCACTTGGCGTATTAAACGCTCGTTCGGTACGGCGCTGAAGTTCTGGAGCAAGAACGGTTGGGCCAACTTCAGCACCTACGCCAAATTAGCCGTTGTGGGCCTCATGGTGGCCGGTGAGCCGAGCGTGAATCAATACCTCGAAACGCGTTACCCGGAACTCGCCGGCAACGCACAACGTCTACGCGACGCCAAGGAGGGATTGATCGACGACGTTCGCAGTCGGGTGAGAAGCGGTGAGTCGACGATGTCACCCACTCCCGACGCTCTGGGGAACCCCGAATCAGAATTCGCTCCAGCACCTTCGTCGCCATGGGGTGCCTCGCCATCCTTCCCACAGCAATCGCCCAACACTCCGCGGACAACCTCGCCAAGCTATCCACCGTCAGGGGGAGGATTCTCGCCCAACTCGGGACAACCGAGCATCGGCTCGGCCGAAGCGGTGTACCGCGCGGGGGGTGGGTTCGTGCCCCGATAATTAAGGCGACTCGACCCAAAGCGTGACCGGACCATCGTTCACCAGCGCAACATCCATATGCTGGCGAAAGCGCCCCGTGCCGACGTTGATACCACGTTGGCGAACGGCGGCCACAAACTGCTCGTAGAGCTCTACCGCCAACTCTGGCGGTGCCGCATTGATGAAACTCGGCCGGCGGCCCTTCTTGCAGTCGCCGAAGAGTGTGAACTGGCTTACGACCAGCATTCCACCGCCTACGTCCTCGAGCGACAAGTTCATCTTGCCATCGGCATCGTCGAAGATACGTAGGCCAGCGAGCTTCTCGCTCATCCAGGCTACCTCTTTAGCGGAGTCGTCTTGCCCGACCCCCAGCAGGACCAACAGCCCCTGCTCGATCTGTCCAGTAACCTCCCCTTCGACAGTGACACTGGCCTGGCTGACCCGTTGTACTAGAGCTCGCATGAGGTTTGCCGGTCGTTGGAGGCTGGCGTGGCAGTCAGTTGTAAGTCGGTGGGATTGCGAACATACTAGCACGCTTGCCCACAACTTGCCTACGCTCCGCTTTACCCCTTTCCCCCTTGCATCGGCGCCGATGTCCTCCACCGCTTTCCTTGTTTACTACTGCGTGCTGATCCTGCTCTCCTCCGTGGTGGGTGGCATGAT
The DNA here is from genome assembly GCF_024054565.1 of Aeoliella straminimaris. GTDB lineage: Bacteria > Planctomycetota > Planctomycetia > Pirellulales > Lacipirellulaceae > Aeoliella > Aeoliella straminimaris. Next base: position 507,050 of record NZ_JAMXLR010000092.1, on the reverse strand, counting down.
CCCGGTATGGTGGAACCTGACGCACCGCTGGATGGAAGTGGCGGTAAGCTTCGTCGCTGGCATTATCTTTGGTGTAGCCGTGCTACATATGCTGCCCCATGCCCTGGTCTCGGCGCTCGAACAGCCCGGCAGCGAGATGAACTCGACCATCATGAACCTCATGACATGGTTCGTGATCGGCTTTCTGGCCATGTTCTTTATCGAACGGTTCTTCTGCTTCCACCATCACGAAGCGCCGGCCGACGAAGAACACGTCTATGACGAGCAGCACGTCCATGGTCCGGGATGTTCGCACGAACCGCACTCCGACCACGCCCACGATATAACCTGGACGGGTGCGGCTGTTGGCCTGACACTACACAGCCTGCTAGCGGGTGTAGCGCTCGCGGCGAGCGTTGCCCATGGTCATGGCGGCGGCCTACTTCCTGGCCTGGGCACCTTCCTGGTGATCTTCCTGCACAAGCCATTCGACGCGATGACCATCGCGATGCTGATGGCGCGCAGCGGTTATTCGATTTCAGCCAGATCGTACGTTAACGCCCTATTCTCGCTGGCCATCCCAGCGGGCGCGGGACTCTTCCTATTGGGATTGTCTCCCGAGGTGGGACCTACATGGTTTGCCCTACCGCCTGCCCTGGCGTTTTCGGCGGGCGTGTTTCTCTGCATCGCTGGCAGTGACCTGTTGCCGGAACTGCAGTTCCACCATCACGATCGCTGGAAACTCTCGACCGCACTGCTGCTGGGACTCACCGTGGCCTATTTGGCAGGTCGGATGGAAGGCCATTCGCATGGCCCACGCCCTAACACCGCTAACACTCCAGCATCCGCGCAGATGTAGTGCTGCCAGTCCCCCTGCCCCGAAGCAGGTCGATGGCCTGGTCGATGGGTAGAATGACGCTGTCCTGTTCCTCCCCGCGAAGTCCCAGTCGGGCAAGCTTGCCTTCGGCATCGGCGATATCAAAATCGACATCTACACCGAACTGGTCGTGCAGGTACTGCTCCACGTGTTCGCAAAGTGTTGGCGGCTGTGGAGTTGCTGCTTCGCCGGAATGGCTAAACACGTACCCCAGCACAACCTCTTTAAACTCCTCCTGCTTTACGGTCGCCACCAGCAGTTGCAGCGCGCTGGCGTTGTTGCCCATGTTCTGGAAGTACAGGTGCCGCGTCCGCTGCCAGTCGCGATTGATGCGAGCGTTGCGATAGCCCAGCGCACTACGGATGCCCAGCGTGACGATCCCAACCAGCAAGATCTTCGCTAGCGTCCAAATCGCCGCAAAGCCCACGGCGATCTTCATGACGGTGACTCCCAGCGTGCCGGCGCCGGTGCCCAAGAGCTTAATGCGGTCCCACAGGCTCATCGTCGCTTCGGCGTGTGGCAGCAGTGCCTCGACCTCGGCTTCGGGAATCTCTTTGAACAACTTGAGCCGCACATAAGATTCGTCCTTTAGTCGCGCAACGATCATCAACCGCTTGAAGACAGAAACCTTGGTCTCCTGATGCTGCCATGGCCTCCAACGGCACCGCTCGCGTTTGGTGGTCTCCCCCCTGCCCCGAATCCAAAGCCGCAGAAATTCGATGCGAGTTGGGTCGACCCGTACACTCAGATTGCGAGTTCCAGCGCGGAGCACCGCCTGGGCGATCTCCACGTCGCTCAGCTCCTCGTAGTTCGCCTTGTCGAGCAGGTACGCCAGCTGCGTGCAGAGCAGTTCGTACTCGTCGGGCGTGGCGGGCTCCAGATCGGCCGCCGTCAGCGTATCGCGATCGGGGTTAAAGCGAGCGTAGGCGTCGGCCAGCCGTCGCTCGAAAGTGCCAGTCTCGCGATCGATTACTTCCCCTAGCGCCCCGGCAAAGCTTCGGACCGCATCCGCATCGAGTCCGAACCGGGCCGCATCGTGTGCCAGATGGTGGACCAGATCGCTGGCACGCACCGGGATGAAACGATCGTCGGGCCGCGACCATGGTTCGTCGGTCGATTCGAGCATCGCCAACGGTGGAGTAGGTGCGGACATTCGATCTTGGTGGTGCCGTCCAACAGTGGCGGCCCGTAAAGTGGACTAATCGGTGAGCTGGGTCGGCGGCGTTCGCCAGCGAAGCCGCGAGCCAAACCACCGCGAAGGTGGGGCCGGATCGGCGGCAGATTCGTCGGCGACAGAGTCCTTGGAGCCTGTTACCCACTCGATCACCCGCCAGTCGAGCCAATAGCGATCGGGATCGGTGCCCCGCCGCCCGACGAATCCCAAGTGCCCACCGCAACCAGTGGCCAACAGGTGCGTTCTCTCGCCCAACGTGGCTGATTGCAGTGGTTCGATAGGAACAATCGGATCATTGGCCGCCGCGATGATTCGCGTCGGCAATTTGATTTGTTCGAGCCGCGTTACCACACTAGCCTGCTCATAGTAGTCGTCGGCGTTTCGATAGCCACCCAGCGGCACGGTGTAGGACTCGTCGAACTCGCGTAGCTTACGAGGACGTGGCAGGTGCTGCACCTGTGGAGCGCCGGGGATTGTCTCGGCACGCTCGACAACCATCTTCCATAACAAGCGTGCGAAGTACTGATCGTACTGCTTGTTGAGCGGCCGCTTAAGCAGACGCTCCACGGCGAACAAGTCCACCGGCGGGCAGATGGCCACCACCCGCGACAAGTTCGGCGGAGTCGAAGGCATTGCGGCCAGATTGAGCGACAGTGCTCCGCCCAAAGAAAACCCACACAGGGTGATCGGCGAGCCGGGTGCCACTTCGCCGATGTGTGCACAGGGTGGCTCCAGGTCGCTCCAGCGACCGCAGTGCGTGGAAGTGCGAGCCAGGTGCCCCCCTGCCCCGCAGCCACGAAGGTCGACGCGAAAGGTACGCACGCCTCGATCATGCAATTTGTGTGCGATGCGGACCACATAGCGGCTTTGATGCGAACCGCACAGGCCGTGCACCAGCAAAACCACCGGATCGCCCACCTGCCAGCGATTTGGGCGGTCGTCGTGCAATACGAGTTGGTCGCCGTCGTCCAGCGCCACGCAATGCTGCATGGTGCCGGCAAGCTGGTATTCTGCAGCGATATAGTGGGCGGCCAGCGTCTGGCGATGCCCACCTGCTAGCAAGGGAAAAGGGCGAAAGTTGGCTTTGAGATTGTTCAAATTCCTACCCCCGAAGCGTCCTGTACTTCGCGAAACTCGCCTGCGCTTTCTATTGGTCGACGAACGACCGTCATTGTTTTAAGTCTCCGACCGACTATCGACAATACTAGTCATCAGCCGATGGAACAGGTGTCGACATACCTACAGCAGCGTGTCTGGCGGCTATATACGATTGTCGCTTGTGGTGAGGGGAATTGCAAATGCGCTGGATCAGTCGTTGGTTTCGCTCGTCAGGGGCACCGCGTATGGCCATCACGGTACTGCCGGTCGACCACGGGGCTACGCCCCCCTGCCCCTCCATGCTCCAAGAGGCCTTCACCGTTCTGGACGAACGCCACCTGCCAGCCACGTGGGCCATCGCTCATACGGGTAGCGACTTGCGGTTGGCTCAATCGCTACTTGCCGGCCGGGTAGTCCATGAACTGGCATTCGTCCTCCGGGGCGGCGATATTGGCAACGAGGCGGCGGGCTTCCCGCGATTCTCCCACATCGCCGAACGAGTCGAACTGCCTCTGCGAAGCTTGGTTGCCGCGGCGTCTGGAGTCCACCCTTCCCTGCTGACTCAGTGGGGAGTCGAGGCATTCGTGCCGCTGGGGTCCGACTATCCGCCCAGCCGGACAGGGTTGCCACGTGCGTTAACCTGGGGCGTCTGGGAGATCCCTGTCACCGATCGGCTTGCTACGCCAGGGGATAACATTGAGGTCGCCCAACTCGAAAGACGTATCCACCACACGGTTCGCGAGTCGACACGGCTGCACCTGCTGTGGCAGCTTAGCCCTCAAAGCAATGGACGATTGTCGGACGATGTCGTACACATGCTGGACTTGGTGGCCGAGTACCATGGCCGTGGCTGGCTGGCAATGGAGACAGCCGGCAGTGCGGCCGCCGAAGTTTCGCGATTGGCAACGCCCCGCCTTGCGGCCTAGATCCGCACTACAGGTCGCGGTAGGCGTTCCAGCTCAGGTAGCCCAAGATACCGGCACAGATAACGAAGCCGATATCTATCAAGATGCTTTGCCGGCCAAAAGGGAACTTGGCCACCAAATCGAGTCCGAACAGAAGCAGACTCAAGCCGGCCACGGCCATGCCGCCGAACGTCATTGCTTTGGCCATGTGGTCGAATCCTGCGGGCGCGAGTCGGTCAGAGTAGCGAGGTTGGGTAAAATAAGCCAGAACTACAGTATAGTAGCCCGCTGGCGATTGTCATCGGACCACTTTGCCTGAAGGCCCCAGTCTGCTTGGGCAGTTGACCATACACAACCGTCAGCACTGTTAAATTCGGCCCAACGGCCGCGATTCTTCCACTAAATAGGGCATCCCGCGAGGCCCGTTCTGCCGGCCGGTTGGGTGCGGTAAAATCACCTGTTTGTCCCCATCGCCCAGTCGCCCGCCTCGCCCTCCATGCACGATTCCCCTCTTCCAGTGCTTGCTGTGACCATGGGCGACGCTGCAGGCGTGGGGCCCGAGGTGATCGCCGGGGTATGGAACAACCCTCAAATCCACCGGATTTGCCGTCCTCTGGTGCTCGGACAGCCAGAAATCATGCGTCGGGCCTGCAAGCTGCGGAAATTGGATGCCGAAGTCGTCGAAATCGACTCCGCTGGCGACTTCACCGCCTCGCCTTCGGCCCTGCCCTGCCTGCCTGTGGATGGCAACTCGCTGCTGGAGATCGAGGCGGGCATCTCGGATGCCCGCACGGGCGAAGTCGCCTTCCAGGCGGTGGTAAAAGCGGCAGAGCTGGCCCTGGCTGGAAAAATCCAGGGCATGGTGACCGCCCCGTTATGCAAAGCCGCACTTCACGCCGCGGGGCATCACTATCCCGGACACACCGAACTGCTGGCTGAACTGTGTGGCACGCCCCGTTTCGGAATGATGCTCTACCTGCCGCCAGGCGTGGCGAATCACTCCCCCGCCGGACTCGGCGTGGCCCATGTGACCCTGCATAACTCGCTGCGGGAGTCGCTCGACTTGATTAGCGTCGAGGCAATTGTCGAGAAATGCGAGCTGGCCTCCGGCATGATGCGTCGCCTTGGCGTGCCCGAGCCACGTGTTGGCGTCGCGGCACTCAATCCGCACGGCGGTGAGGAAGGCCTGTTCGGCGACGAGGAGATTCGCATCATTGGCCCCGCCGTCGAGGTCGCCCAAGCCGCCGGCATCCACGCCACGGGGCCGCTACCTGCCGACACGCTGATGATTGCCGCGCGGGATGGCCAATTCGATGCTGTGGTGGCCCAGTACCATGATCAGGGTCATATTGCCCTGAAGTTGCTGGCCATGCATTCGGCAGTGAACGTCACGTTGGGACTGCCCATCGTGCGCACCAGTGTGGCCCACGGCACGGCGCTCGATCTCGCCTGGCAAGGCATCGCCGAGACCAATGGAATGATCGCCGCCATCGAAACCGCCGCCAAATTGGCCGCGTCGCCCTAAGCCCCTCCACCAGGCGCTGCTACCTACCGAAATCCCATGCCTGACGATTGCCTGATTTATCTCGTACGCCACGGTGCAACCGCGCACAACCTGCTCGATCCACCTCGGATGCAGGGACGCCACATCGACGAGCCGCTCACCGACTCGGGCCAGTCTCAAGCCGCGCAGGTGGCTGCAGCGCTGGCCGGCAAGTCCCTGGCAGCCATCTACTCCAGTCCTTTGAAACGGTCGATGCAGACGGCCGAGGCCATCGCCAAGCACCATGAAATGCCGGTGACTGCGGTAGAGGACCTCGCCGAGGCGGATGTCGGAAAGTGGGAGGACCGTTCGTGGGTCGACATCGAGGCGAACGACAATGCCGCCTACCTGGCGTTTCGCGAAGACCCAGTGGCCAACGGCTATCCGGGAGGTGAGAACCTGCGTCAAGTGACCGATCGCGTTGTGGCCGCCCTCAATCAGGTGGCAGCCAACCATCTGGGACAGCACATCGCCGTGTCCGCGCACAGCGTAGTAAACCGTCTGTACCTGGGCGAACTGCTGCACGTGCCCATTGCGATGCGTCGGCGGTTACCTCAGGACAATTGTAACTTGAACATCATTCGCTGGCGGGCTCATAAGCAGAGCGTGATCACGGTCAACGCGTTGGACCATCTGGCTCGCTAGCCACGCGACGCTGCTGCTGGGCGAGTTGCACCGCTTCGCGGCGCTGCATCCGTTCGACGTACTGTTCGGTCACATCGACCGGCTCGGCCTGTGGTTCGTAGATGAATTGGATGGTGCCGATCTCCTCATCGAATACCACATCGTGGAATTGCAACCTGGCCAGGGGTTGGCGGCTCAATTGAAACAGCGCTTGGGGTTCCAGTTCGTCGCTACTTAGCGGGTCTTCGATCGAACGGAACTCGATGAGGTAGGGGAACAGGTCGTTCTGCCCCAGCAGTACCATCACGTTCATTGGCAGCCGGCTCGGCAGAGGGCCCTTGGCCATCCGCTCCTGCAACCGCTGCAGCAACACCGCCGAGGTGATGTCGTCGGCGGGCGTATCTGACAGGTCGGTCAGCACCCCCGCTAGCGACTCGGCACGCCACCGGCCGATCATCCCCAGTACGGGCTGCGGCCCGAGGCCCAGGCTCTCGGGGGCACGGAACGCGCCTGGCGCGGTGAATTCGAAGTGGGTACGCAACGACTCGAGTAGCATCGGTAAACCACCGAAACTGCCCGTCAGTTGTGGCGATATCGGCATCGTGGCCAGCGCGCCGCCGTTTGGGTCGCTACTGCTATCTCCTTGACTTTGCCGCCGCAGATCCCACAGATCCACCTTCTCGATTCGCTTTCCACTAGCGGTATGGCGTTCGATAAACAGTTCGTTGTCGTACACCGTCTGCAGAATGGAGGACCGAACCCCCTGGTGCTGACTCTCGAGTAGCCACCGCACCTTCCGCCGGGTCCCCCTGCCCCGCTGCAGGTAATCGCCGCGGCCATCGAGCCGGAGCCCTTCCACATGGGCTTCATGGATCAGAGACGCCTTGACGTTGTCCCGCTGCTCGAGCCGAGCGATAGCCAACAATAGCTGACGGTCGCCGTCGGGGTTGACCACCACGTTCCTGGGCAGCACCCGCCGCAGGTTGTCTTGCTCCTGCTGATCGGCCGCTTGCTGCTCCTCACGGGCGGACTGGGTGCGCGAGCGATTGATGGCTGGCTGCACCACCATAAATAGTGCAGCCAGTGCGCCTAACCCAATGATGGCCGTTGTTAAGTGGCGTAATATATGCTTCATGCGCCGGATTTGTCGGTTTTGCCAAAGATTCAGGTCGTGAGGGACCGACTTGATACTCCCAGAGACGTACTCTGTCTGCTGTCCTGGTGCCGCGATGCACCACAGCAGGCAGGAACGCCTGAATGGGTCGCGGATTCTAGCTGAGTGGCTGGAACAGCGTCCACCGCACTTCGCGACCGGTGCTAGCAGGTGTGCCGGCGAGATCATTCCCAAGGGGGGACAAAATGCGTTTAACACATTGGTTGCCTAGCTGTGTGCTGGCAGCCGCACTGACCACCATCGGATGTACCGGCGCCAAGATGGCCCACAACTTGCCTCCAGCCCAACAGCTCATGGAACCCGGCCCTGGCGTCGGCGGACCTGGACCCGGAGTGATTCCGGTGCCCGGCCAGTACGGCATGGGCGGCATGGGTGGTATGGGAGCCATGGGGGGCATGGGACCAGGCGGTGCCATGGGACCCGGTGGCATGGGACCAGGTGGTGGCATGGGTTGCATGACCCAGGCACCGACTCAAAACTCCGGCATCCAACAAGTTGGCTACTGCGAACCCGGCGGCGGCGGCATGCCCGGCATGGGGATGCCTGGAATGCCAGCCACATCGCAGATTTCGTTCCTGGGCGAAGAGCCCCTGCAAGTGAACTGGGATGTCAGCGGCCAAGGTTGCTTCGACTCGTCGCCGCTGTTCGTGCCCGGTAAGCAGGACTTCTACCAGGGAGCCATCTACCGCCTGAAGGTTTCGAACTTGCCAGGCCGCGAGACCGTGGTGCTGTATCCCACGCTGGAAGTGGCCCCGGTCACGCCGCGGACCGATGCTTACCTGGCTCACGCTCCGATTCCGGTACAGTTCACCGAAGAGGACTTCGATCAGGTCTTGAGTGGCAACTTTGTCACCAAGGTTATTTACCTGCCGGATCCCGAATTCACGGAAGTCGCCCTGGCTGGTGTCGAGACACTGGTTAGCACGCGCCTCGATCCGGGGGTCGATCCGATTGCCGAAGCCGACCGCCGTGGTTCGATCCTGGCCATCCTGCGGATGGGTAACAAGGACCTCAGCAAGTCGCCCGGCATGTGCGCTGGCGGATCGTGTGTAACGCCCGCTCAGTACACCGAAGGTCCCTACAGCGAAGAAGGCTTCGAAGTTGGGCCCGAACATGTACCCGCCCCGGCTGACGGTCAGTACATGGGCGAGGGTTACGTCGAGGGCTACGAAGGTGGCTACGTGGACGGAGGTTACGCCGAGGGTTATTCCCAAGGCGGAAGCGGCTGCTACGGTGGCGGCTACGACGCCGCGATGTCGCAAATGCCGATGGGTGCTCCCACCGCAGGCATGGGCCTGCAGGGTGGAGTGCCTCCTCACATGGTGGCCAACATGGCACCCGCCTATGGCATGCCGATCACCGGTACGCCAATTGGTCTGCCGGGTCCGCCCCACATTCCGCTGGGCGTTCCCGCCGGCCTGAAGAAGCACAGCATGCGTAATCGCACTCGCGTGGTGCTGCCTGATCCGGTGCACGAAATGAAGATGACCGTCAAGCAACGTCCTGGCATGAACTACCCGGCTCCTGTCGACCACGTTCGCATTGACGAAGTGAACCGCGCTCCGAAGCAGATGTTCGGTGGCACCGTCCCCGGATTGATTCCTGCGGCTCTGAATAAGTCGTGGAACCACATGAAGTCGGCCGCTCACAACGCCGATTGTCAATGTGAGTACTGTCAGTAAGCAGTAACCAACGAGCTTTGCTCGAGTAGTAAAACGATAGCAATGGTCGGTGAGTAGGTGAGTAAGCGAGCAGCCCCAACATGGCAACATCCATTCAACCTGCTTGCTTACTTGCCTACTCACCGCCATCTAAGAACCTTTTCGATACGCCCGACGTAAGTACTGTGAAGCATTCAACGACAACGGTCCGCCACCTCAGACGACTTGCCTCACGGCAAGCGACGTTCGCTGGCAGAACGTGTTTGGTTGCCCTCTTATGCGTGTTGGGAGCCACCATGGCTGCGGCCCAAAGCCCAGCCCGGCATCCTCTGCACGCGGGCGCCATGCCACCGGGAGCGATTGGAAGTCAGCGACTTCTGAGGGGTGGACCGTTGTCGGGTTATATTCAGCCCACCGAGATCCGCGTTTCCGCGGGCGTGCAGGTGGGCATGGCGGTTAACGGGCAGTTCACGCTGCCAGAGACCGACAATCCGCTGGTGGGCCTGCAGGTGGGGCGGGTGTACCGCTTTCGGGTCACCAATCTGTTCGATCGTCCCGGTGTGGAGATCTATCCCACGGTCGAGTTGATCGATCGCTTGTATCCGCCACCCGGTGCCGCGCTCAAGTTTCCCGTGCCGATCGACATCACGGCCGAGGACCTCGAACTGGCTGCCCAGGGAATGTACATCACTCGGGTGATCTACGTCGAAGATCCCAACCAGGCGTTGCCGGTTGAAGAAGTCGACGGCAAGACCACCTGGTACGAGGCTCGCCCCGAGGAAGATCCGTTGGAAGTAGCCGAAGCCGCGGGACGGCCGATTGCCATCTTGCGAATCGGCGGTCGCGACTTGTCGCAGGCCGCTGGGCAAGGTTTCGCTACTTATGGCTGTCCTCCGATCATCGAGTACGGTCGCAAACCAAGCGCCGAGTAAACATAACGGCCGCACCCTACGCCGCACGGCTTCGGACTGCTTGGCCAACCTTTTCTCTGCTTTCTCAAGACCATGCACACGCCCTACGCGCAACAAGTTGTCTTCTTTCCGCGTTGGTTCCGCGCGTTGATGATCGTGATAGCGGTCATTGCATTGTGTGCTTGCCAGTCGACGTCGCCCTTGGCGCCGCACACCAACGTTGGTGGCTACTCGCAGGGTGGTATGGGAAGCGAACTGAGCCAGGCTACTGTGCCTCAGCCTCCCCCCTACGCCGTTCAGCAAGCTCAATATGCCTCGCAGCAGTGGATCGATCGGGTTCCCACCCAGCCGTACCACGGCGAAGTTGCTCCCTGTAGCTGCCACGGCTGTCAAAGTGGTACCTGCGACACTGGTGGCTGCGATCCCGCGGCCGGTTGCGATGGTTCCTACAACTGCGGTTGCCAGAGCTGCGCTGTGGTCGGACCATCGGACGAGTACCTGTGCGACGGTGGCGACTTCCACACCCCGGCCGGAGTCGATTACGACTGGCGACTGCACGGCGTCGAGCAGGAAGATACCATCACCCACTACGACACCAAGGATGGTCGGGTCATTGTTAAACCGAGCAACCGCGTGTGTATCTATGCCCCGCGGTTCGGCGCGGTGCGTCGCGTGGATATGCTTACGGTGAATCAACATCGCGTTGGCCCTGGTGGTATTATCGACGAAATGGCCCTGGCCGCTGCCAATCGTACCGATCTGGCCACCACGGCGGTCGAGCAAAAGGGTCCCATCGCCAGTCTGGGCGATCAGCCGGCCAGCCTGTTTCGTGCGCGTCAGCAGGCCGGTGGCATCAACGCCCGCATATCGCTGGCCGACCTCGAAGGCATCCTCGCGCCGCAGCTCAATCTGCAGGTGGTCAAGCTCGGCATCATCGACAATGCCGAGAAGCCGCGACTCGCCAAGGCGATTGTCTCGGCCTACAGTTGGGCGTCCGACGTGTCGGCCCAGGTGGTTATCGATGGCAAGCAGGTTCATCAGCAAATCGGCCGCACGCAGGCAGGCGAGATCTTCGGACTGGAAGAACCCGACTCGCCGCGTATTCGTCTGATCAAGCTGGCCTCGACCGGCGCCGCGCAACTTGGCGAAGAGGTCGAGTTTGCCCTGCGATTCGACAACGTGGGCGATCAGCCCATCGGCAATGTCACGATCGTCGACAACCTGGCGACTCGCCTGGAGTACGTGGAAGACTCCGCCAAGTCGACCCTGGACGCCGATTTCACCACCGAACCGAACGAAGGTGGCTCGCTGCTGCTCCGCTGGGAGATCAAAGAGCCGCTCAACGTCGGCGAAGGTGGCGTGCTCACCTTCAAGGCTCGGGTCCGCTAGCGGTAGCCACCGCCACCGACCAACGATGAACGCCTCACCGACAGCGCGGAAACCTTCCGGAGACGTAGCTCTTCTTCTGCCGGTCCGCCGCGCAGGGAGTATTGGTACAACATCCCCAATATCCCCCAGTCGGATTCATGGGCCCAAAACTCCGATGGTTTTGGTCACCCCCCAAGTGGTGAAACCCCTTGTTTTCCAGGCTCCACCAACCGCGGGGCGGGACAAAACCGGGAGAGTAGTTCCCCAGCTATTCAGCAAGGTGGACCAAAACTCCCAAGCTGGACCAAAACTCGTAACTGCCCCCACACCCTGAACGAGCGGGGCAACACCCTCGCCAGCAGCCGACTCACCTAATTCCAACTCGACGTGGGGTCGAACCACCACCGCTCGCCGGGTGCACACAACTTCTCGCTCCTCCATTGGATCACGCCCCCGCACCATTTCAACAGTGAAGTTTTTACAGCAGCTCGGCCGCAGACGTTACTGCCAAGGCCTCAGTTCGGCGCAGCTTGAGCCGCTTCTGGCCGCCTAATAGAATCCCAGTGAATGCTGTATTTCCAGCCGCAGGAGCCCAGTCAGGAATAGCCGCGTGAATTGTCCTCAATGCGACATCGAGATGGTGCGAGGCTACACGTGGCTCGACCATGTGCTGGCGAGTGGATTGTTCTGGCGGGAAGAACCGCCGACCTTCAGTCCGCTACTGCCAGGGCCCAAGGGGCATACAATCCTCCATGCCCACTTACTGAACAGGCGGCAAGCCGTCAGGGAAGCACTCCGATGCCCAGCTTGCCAATGTATGACCATCTTGGCAGGCAACGCTGAATCCTGACCTCCCGATCTTCACTTCCGCTGGCCCTCTTCCCCAGATGCACCATGGTAACAGTTGAGGCTAGCCTCTGTTGCGGTATTACGCGGGTGGAAGTCGGCATCACGTTGCTCATCATCGTGGCAGCAGGAAGTTTGATCCTCTCTGCCATGCAGCAGGCCCGTGAGTCTGCCCGCCAAGCTCAGTGCGAGAATATACTGAAGCAAACGGCAATTCAGGAACTCGTGTTGCCCAACTTGCCACAGCAGATGTAGGATGGTGGTAGATGTTTCAGCCAATCGAGCGCGGCGGGGGGAACGTTGGTTAAGCTGCGCAGGTACTGACACGACTCAATCGCTCTGCTCGACGGCAATTGCTCTCGCACAACTGATGAGAGGATGAAGTTATGAAAGTCGTCAAGGTCATACTATCGATCTTCCTACCACCAGTGGCGGCCTTCCTGCAGGTTGGTGTATCCACCCACTTCTGGATCAATATCATCCTCACCCTGTTGGGCGGCATCCCGGGTGTGGTCCACGCACTCTGGCTGGTTCTCGGAGATAAGACAGCCTAACCTCCGTCTTTGCAGGAAAAAACCTATCGAGTGGCGTTAGGGCAAAACGGTGTTCTCGAATGCCTGGGATGAGGGTCTGCGGCCACTTCCTTGCGGTATCAGTGCCTCGTACTGGGTCGGACGCACTGTCATGATGTGCGCGTCCCCCCCATCAACACACGCCATCTGGTTGCGACAAATATCAACGCGGCCAACACGATGGCCAGACCGAAGCCCAACATGCTCGCCACCATCCCGGGCGGAAATGGGACGCAGACCAATCCGAAACCGTAGTACACGTAGGTAATGTCACCAAAGGCAATCAACCCGAATCGGCTGGAGCCGACGACAAAGCTCCAGTCGTGTGAAGGCGTCTGGGCATTGGCGACAGATGCCAGGAAGAACAGCAGCAGTCCTGTGAGACAGGGTCGGGCGTACCAACTGCCCATGAGAATTCTCCTGCGGGTCGTCGAATAACGTGGCCATGCAGTCTCGCTGACTCCTGAACGCCATGAATTAGGCGTGGCCTGGGTACAAAGTGTGAGACGATTGTACTTTGCTGGCGAGGTACTCAACGGTGCCTTGAAGCGTTAGCTCGCTGAGCCTCCGCCATTCGGCATCGTCGAGTTTCATGTTCAAAGCCTTCTCGATGCGGAACATTGCATCCCACTCGCATCCGTCGCCAGTACGAAACTCCATCATTATTTCAAAAGCGTCACCTGGAATGAAGTGAGAGTGTGGCCAGCAGCACGCCTGAACACAGCTATCAATCAGTGACCTTGCGACTCGGCGATGCAACTCATCATCCCAGTAATCGAACGGGTGCGGCGGCCTTGCGTCGAACTGCTGGTTTAGTTCTTTTACGATAGGACCTGTTCGACGGTGTTGAAGCACCGCACCAACGATCCAGCCGGCTATTGGAATCCATCGACAAATCAGTTCGACCCTCGAAGGAGCAGGCCAATTTTGTGGGTACCGCAATGGTGCTAGCTTGGGATTTTTGCCCATGGGTCGGCCCAACGTTTGTGATCAGCCATCCGCTGCAGCTCGTGGTCTCAGCGATCGAGCAACTTCATTTACCAGGAAGTTGATCCATCGCCGGCCCCTGCTCCGCTATCAGGGCGTCGCACCGGTTGCGCATTGCGTCCAGAGCCTCTCGTTGTGCGGCGGATTGCTGGTCGGGCGGAAGCATGGCAATGTTAACCAGCTCGTCTGGGTCTTCCTCCAGGCTATGCAGAAACTCATAGGGCGATTCGCCGGGGCCGTCGACGAAGTAGCGCGCGTAGACCCAATCGGTATCGCGAACGCCTTCCCACCGGGGAATTGTCTTCGGCACGGCCAGGAACTCGCAGAGGAAGTCGGTACGCCAATCCGCTACGGTTGCTCCCCGCACAAGCGGCACCAGGCTGCGTCCCGAGTGCGCTACCGGAGGCGTCTCGCCGGCCAAGTCGATCATGGTGGACGCCAGATCGCTGTTGAGCGCCATCTCCTGGCGAACCTTGCCTTTGGCTTCGGTTGGCAGGCGTGGATCGTAGATCACCAACGGGACACGCAACGACTCTTCGTAGTGTGTCCACTTGCCTGCAAAGCCGCGGTCGCCCAGGTAGTAACCGTTGTCGGCCGTGTAGATGATCACGGTGTTGTCCGCGAGCCCCTGCTCCTCGAGCTGCTTCACCAACCGGCCGACGACGTGGTCGATGCCACTGATCATGCGGAAATAGGCCCGCATGTTGGTCTGGTACTTCTCGGACGCGTCCCACCGCCAGAAATAGCGTTGCCGGTTGATGGAGTCCTTCAGAAACTGCGGCTGCGACGCATAGATCGCCGGATCGTCGAGCCTCGGTAGCGGCATCTCTTGATCTTCGTACATGCCATCGGTCACTTTGGGCCAAGGGTAGTGCCCGATGCCCGGCCGGTGGTCGCCATCTTCCGCGTGTGAAGCATTAAAGCTGATCGTCAAACAGAAAGGCTGTTCGGCCGGCTGGCTCTTGATGAACTCGATGCCCCAATCGCCCAGGATCTGCGTCTCATGCCGCTTGGTGCCATCGGGCTGCGGTTTGAAGTACGGATTGCGCCCGATTCGACGGCGCACATCGAACATCGCCTCCGCTGAGGGCTTGTCGATCGTCACATGCTCCTTGCCCAAGTGACCGGTACGATACCCAGCGGCTTTGAGCACGGCGAAGTAGGAACTCTGGCAAAGCTGCGGATTGAGCGGGCCCGGGCGCACCTGGTACAAGTGCTTGCGTTCGTAACACCCAGTAAATAAACACGCCCGACTCGACCAACAGGTCGACGTGGTGACGAAGGTGTTCTCGAACCTGACCCCGTCAGCCGCCAGCTGGTCGATGTTTGGCGTCTTCACCACCGGATGGCCCGCATACCCCAGCGTGTGGTTGCG
Organism: Aeoliella straminimaris; assembly: GCF_024054565.1. Taxonomy (GTDB): domain Bacteria; phylum Planctomycetota; class Planctomycetia; order Pirellulales; family Lacipirellulaceae; genus Aeoliella; species Aeoliella straminimaris. The sequence goes on along the minus strand of NZ_JAMXLR010000092.1, from coordinate 491,956 downwards.
TTGATCATCGGCGAACACCAGCAGAATGTTCGGGCGTTGTGGTCTGTCGTCGTCATGCTCGACGCCCGCTTCCTTCACTTTGCTCTCCGACACTGCATACCACTCGTTGAGCAGATTCCCCAACTCATCCACAACTTCCGGCTCCTGCGCGGCAAGGTTCGTCTGTTCGTTGGGGTCGGCCTCTAGATCGTACAATTGCGGCGCGTCGCTGCCAGGCGGAAATTTCATCTTGCCGGGGACGCCATCGTAGGTAAGCAACAGTTTGTCGTTGCCGCGAATCACCCACCGATGCAAAAGTGACGCGCGAGGGTCTTCGATGTCGGCAATGTCGTGGGCGAACGACTCGCCGTAGATGGTGTCGCGGTCGATAACAGCTTCGTCTTGCAGGTAGGGCAGTAGATTCTCACCGGGCAGGTTGTCGGGAATCTCAGCTCCGGCCGCCGCCAGAATAGTGGGTGCAATGTCGATACTGCTGCACAGCTCTGGTCGCTCGGCCGGCTGAAGCTTGCCCGGCCAGGAGAACATGATTGGCGTGCGGATTCCTCCCTCGTAGGGACTGCGCTTGGAACGCGCCGCATAGCTGCTGCTCTGCGGGTCCTGAATCCAACCATTGTCGGTGACGTAGATCACCAAGGTATTCTCCGCGAGGTGTTTCTCGTCGAGCCGATCGAGCAACTGCCCGCAAGTCTCGTCGAACCACTCGCACATCGCATAGTACTTGGCCACCGACTTCGGCCGCCCCTGTTGTCGGTACTTGGCCAGGATCCGCTCGGGTGGATTGTGCGGCGAGTGCGGCAGGAACGGGGCGTACCATAGAAAGAACGGCTTGCCGGCATCGGTCGCGGTATCGATGAAATCGAACACCGGCTGCATTCCCTGCCGGCCAATCTCGAGACCATCGTCGCCATGGCGACCGCCGCGTTCGGGATAACCGCGGGTCATGCCGTGTGTAAATCCGCCCCGCTGGTAGCTGCCTTCCCACCATTTGCCACATTGAAAGCTGAGATAGCCGCGTTCGGCCAACAGCCTTGGAAGCGTTGGATGCTTGTCGATGTTCGAAATCAATAACTCGCGCGGGTCGACTCCCGCACGTTGGGCGTGGGCTCGATTGGCAGCCGTGCGAGCCGGATCGTTGCCGGTAATCAGATGCTTGTGGGCGTAGAGTCCCGTGACCAGGGTGGCCAACGAGGGACGACACAATGCTGTTGGAACATAGCCCCGGCGAAAGGTAATGCCGGACTGCGCCAGTTGATCAAGGTTCGGCGTCTCGATGGCCTCATGCCCCATAAAGCCGTAGTCGGTCCACGCCTGATCGTCCGAGATAATCAGCACGATGTTGGGGGGCGCATCGGTCGCCGCCGCTTCTGCGACCGGGAGCCGCGCAAAACACATCGCAAAGCAGGAGGCAAATATGAGCAGGGGTGTGCTGTTTCTCACCACAATTCGCTCCACGGGCAAAGAAGGGTAGATAAGGGTCCGCTGCCCGATTGTACCCCATTGCCGGGGGACGTGGCCAACTGGAGTCAGGCGTACCGCACCTCGACCAGCACCAACCCATGGGCCGGGGCGTTTGGCCCTGCATTGCGGCGATCGCGGCTGGCCAGCACCTCGGCCACCCACTGCGGCTCACGGGCGCCGCGGCCCACCTCGACCAGCGTGCCCGTGATGCCACGGACCATGTTGTAGAGAAAGCCATCGCCTTCGACGTCGAAATCGATTTTCTCACCCGCAGCGCCCCCCTGCCCTACCCCGACCCGCGTGAGGGTGCGGACGGTGCTGCTCCGTTCGGAGCCGGTGGTCTCGAAACAGGCGAAGTCGTGCCGGCCAACCATCAGGTCGGCGGCGGCCTGCATTGCCCGCACGTCGAGCGTTTGCGGCAAATGCCAGCGATACCGGCGGTCCATCAGCGGCCGCACTCGCGAGTTATGAATCTGGTAGCGGTACCACTTGGTGAGCGCATCGTGCGTGGCGTGAAAGCCATTCGGGGCCGATTCGACGCCTGTAACCACCACATCTTCGGGCAGCTTGGCATTGAGGGCCTGCACCAGCCGCGCGCATTCCAGCTTGCTCGCGGTCCTTAGGCCCACGATCTGCCCCAACGCGTGCACGCCCGCATCGGTGCGGCCGCTGGCGGTGAGCGTGACCTGCTCGCCGGTGATCGCGCGCCAGGCCTCCATCAATGTGGCCTGCACCGTGGGGTGGCTGGGCTGAATCTGCCACCCCGCGTAGGCAGTGCCGTCGTAGGCGACCGTGAGCTTCAGCCAGCGCTCGGACATGGAGACCTATGGGGAGCGGATGGTATCGATACACTGGATGGCTGAGCTCGACCCCAACCACCCCATGCTGAAGGCGCTAAACTGCCGCGGCGCTCTTCACCAGCAGCTCGGCGATCTGCACGGCGTTCGTGGCGGCGCCCTTGCGGAGGTTGTCGCTCACGCACCAGAACGTAAGGCCATTCTCGCAGGAGAGGTCTTCGCGGATGCGGCCCACGAACGTGGCATCGTCGCCATCGCAGTCCTTCGGCATCGGGTACTCGCCGGCGCTCAGGTTGTCGACCACCTTGATGCCCGGCGTGGCGGCGAACAGTTCACGCGCCTCGGGCACGGTGATCTTGCGTTCGGTCTCGACCAGGATGCTCTCGCTGTGGCAGTTGCTCACCGGAACGCGAACGCAGGTGGGGCAGACTTTGATCGACTCGTCGCTGAAGATCTTCTGCGTCTCGTACACCATCTTCATTTCTTCGGAGGTGTAACCCGCGTGCTTCTCCGAGCCGATCTGCGGAATCAGGTTGAACGCGATGGAGTGAGCGAACGCCTTGTTCTCCACCGGCTGGCCATCCAGATGCGCGCGGGCGCTCTCAACCAACTCGGCCTGGCCAGCAACACCGGCGCCGCTGGTGGCCTGGTAGGTGCTCACCACCACGCGGCGGATCTTGCCGGCGTCGTGCAGTGGCTTCATGGCCAGCACCATCTGGGTCGTCGAGCAGTTGGGGCTGGCGATCACCCCTTGATGGGCAAGGGCCGCCTCGGGGTTCACCTCGGGCACCACTAGCGGCACGCTGGGGTCCATCCGCCAGTAGCCACTCTCGTCGACCACCACGCAGCCTCGCTCCTTGGCCCATGGCACAAATTCCTGGGCAACGGGGTCGGGCGTGCTGCCGATCGCGAGGTCGATGTCGTCGAACGCCTCGGGTGTTAGCTCTTTAACCGTGTGCGTCTCGCCCTTGAACTCGATGGTCGTGCCCGCCGACCGGGCAGAGGCCAGGAACGTGATCTTCTGGTAAGGAAAATCACGCTCAGCGAGCAGGCGACGAATGATCTGACCAACAGCGCCGGTGGCGCCCACAATGGCAATCGACTCGAACACGAAATGTCTCCCAGGGAAAAGTTTCCAAGGCCCAACCAGCCAGCGGCTGGACACCCCTCGCCCCCCGGTGGTTCACGGGAAAAAAGGGACCTCAAAGTATAGAGGGTTTGGGACGGTTCTTCCAGCGGCACTGGCGGGCAGGCGCCCAGGGCAAACTGGCGGAAATTCTGCGGGGAAACACGCCATAGGCTGGCACGTCGCCGACCTGCGTGTCAGTCCGACTCGGCGGGAAGCTCCAACGGGCCGCTCCGTTTCCAAGCACGGTAGGCGAGTCCCAGGACGACCGCATCGGCCAAGATCATCACCCCCACCACGACGGGGATGCCGAACCAGCGGTAACACGCGGCGAGGATTGCCACGCACGTGACCGCCATCAGCACGTGGCGGAAACCAAACTGCGCTCGCTCGCGGATCATCGTAACGATGGTGGAGTAGACATTGATCGCGGATCCTAGCGCAAAGAAGATCGCAAACGCTGGACGTTCGAAGTGCGCATACATCAACGCCATCGCCGCGAACATGATGGTACCGGCAAGGTGGTAATACCACGTCACCGAGATCAGTGTACCGGCCAGTCGTTGGGAAGTCTTCTTGAAACGCAGCCATAACAAGAGGCTAAGCACAAGCCCCGCCAATAAGCCACCCACCACACAGCTTCCGAGTAGAGTCCAGTCGTTCATTGTGATAGCGTCTAAGGAGTTGGCCGCATGGATTCTAACCACGGATTAGCACGGATATCTCGAGACTATGGCTTTGCATTCCTAAACCACCTGGAGTTCAGCAACGCTTTCGCCATGTTGCGAATCTTCTTGCCGGTCCCATGTTCTTGCAGCCAATCAAGTTGTTCCCGCTCGACGGTGGGATGCTCCACGATGTCGCGTTCGAGTGTCCCATCGGCCAGGTGTTTCACATCGTCAAACACCGCAGGCACACCCTCCATCTCCATCCGCCGGCAAGCGACGTAGCGGTTGTAAATCTTCTCTGAGGACTTGCGGAACATACCCTCGTATCGAGTCCGTAGCGAAAGCAACTGCTCAAGGGGCAGCCAACGAATCATTTCGAACAGACGATTCTCCGTGAGGTCGACGTCATCCGCGTTGTCGTGCAAGCTCAACAACTCATGTACCTCCTCGTCCGTAAACTCCTCACGGTTCCTGACGAAATACACGAAGGCGCCGTGCCGGTAGTGCTCGCCGTTGTGGTCGTCGGACTCTTGGTAGACCTTCCACTGCTTCTCTAACAATTGCTCGTTAATCACTCCGGCCGCCATCCAGGCGTCGGTGTAGCCGATCTTGCGGGCGAAGGCTTCTAGCTCGTCAAGGAGTTCGGATAAGTGCATGTGTGGATTTCAACGCGAACTACCCAGTTTCACACGCATGGCACATGGCCGAATATCCTCCACTGTCTGGCGACAGTAGCTACGCTGCGCGAAAGTGACTGTTTCGTACACTCTCCTGCGCAAATCCTATTTTGCATTCCCGTTACCCAACCGTTAAGATAACGCGCACCTATGGCGGCCGCTTGTCCGCCTCCTACCTGGCTTCCCTCCCGCCAAAAGTGTTCCTTTCTCACAACATAGTGCGATGAATCGTCCCCAGAAGCTTGTGGCTGTGGCGATGGCTCTTGTTCCGCTGCTGGTACAACCAGCCACCGCGGAGGAAGGCGTCGACTTCTTTGAACAGCACATCCGGCCGGTGCTCGCTGACTCGTGCTACGGTTGCCATTCGCAGGCCGATAGCACTACCGAGGGTGAACTGGCGCTCGACAATCGCGCGAGCGTCCTCCGTGGAGGTCGCGGTGGTGCGATCATTGTGCCGGGCAAGCCCGATGCCAGTCGACTGCTGAAGGCTATCGAACACAGCGACGCCGCATTGCAGATGCCGCCGGGTGAGAAGCTGCCGGACGAAGTGATCGCCGCGTTCCGAGAGTGGATCGCCATGGGCGCGCCCGACCCTCGCGACGGCGCGGCGCCCGAGCTCGACACCATCGCCAGCCGGGCGGCTGATCACTGGGCGTTTCAAAAGCCCGTGCGTCCTGAGGTCCCGGAAGACTCCACCGGCTGGAGCCGCAATGACGTGGACCGGTTGATTGTCGACAAGCTATCGGAAGCAGGTCTAGCGCCTTCGCCGCAGGCATCGAAGCGAACGCTGATCGAGCGGTTGTACTTCGACCTGGTGGGACTCGCACCGACACAGGAACAGATTGAGCACTTCGTTGCCGATAGTGACCCTGAGGCGTACTCCAAGCTGGTCGATCGGTTGCTTGCCTCGCCCCAGTTCGGCGAACGCTGGGCGCGGCATTGGCTCGACCTTGCCCGGTTTGCCGACACCAAGGGGTACGTGTTCACCGAGGATCGCAACTTCCCCCATGCGTACAAGTATCGCGACTGGGTAATCAACGCCCTGAACGACGACATGCCGATTAATCGGTTCATGATGTACCAACTGGCGGCCGACCTGATGGGCGACTCGCCCGACGATCAGCAGCACCTGGCGGCCCAGGGCTACGTGACGCTCGGCCGGCGGTTTGTGAACAACCGGCCCGACATTGCCGCCGACCGCATCGACGTGGTGTTTCGCGGCATGATGGGCCTATCGGTGGCATGCGCACGGTGCCACGATCACAAATACGATCCTGTGAGCGACGAAGACTACTACGCCCTGTATGGCATCCTGGAGAGTTCGCGTGAGGAGCAGGACGACACCTATCCCCTGCGGTTGGTGGACAAGGACAAGCCGGAAAACGTGGGCGTGTTCATTCGCGGCGCCACGCATAACCGCGGACCGATTGTCGAGCGTGGCTTCCCAGAGTTCTTTAGCAGCTTCGCTCCCGAGGTCGAGGCGGGCAGCGGACGTCTGGAACTCGCCGAGGCAATCGTGCACCCCGAAAACCCGCTCACCGCCCGCGTGTTCGTGAATCGCGTGTGGGGTCACTTGTTCGGCGAGCAACTTGTCAGTACGCCCAGCGACTTTGGACTCCGGTGCGATGCTCCCCGGCAGCAACAGGTGCTCGATCTGCTGGCCGTCGACCTGCAGTCCAGCGGTTGGTCGCTCAAACAGTTGGTGCGACAGCTTGTCATGTCCAGCACTTACCAGCAGTCGAGCAATCCCAGCGACGAACTGCTGGCAGCGGATGCTGAAAACGCCTTATGGGGCCGGGCGAATCGACGCCGGCTCGATTTCGAGTCGCTTCGCGATCGGTTGCTCAAAGTGGCCGGCCAGCTCGACACCCGCGTGGGTGGCGAGTCGGAGAACATTGTGGCCGGCAATGGCGGCTCGCGGCGAACACTCTACGCCCACATCGACCGACAGAACCTGCCGAATGTGTTCCGCACGTTCGACTTCGCCAGCCCCGATGCCCACTCCCCGGAGCGGGCCCATACGCTGGTGCCGCAGCAGGCGCTGTTCCTGATGAATGGCGCACTTGCCGAACGGGTGGCTACGGCGCTCAGCAGTTCGACCGCCGGCGCCGCTTCGGACCGCCAGCGGGTGGAGCAGTTGTATCAGCGCATTCTGGCTCGCCAGCCGACCGAGGGCGAATTGGAACTGGCGCGGCAGTTTATCGCTCGTCAGATGCCCGAGACCTTGCCCCCCGACGAATGGAGCTACGGCTTTGGCCGCATCGACGCGGGCTACGTGCAATTCGAGCCACTGCCGCACTTCATGGAGAACCGCTGGCAGGCCAAAGGCAACTTCCCCGCCGATCAGCAGTTTGGCTACGTGTCGGTCAGCCCCACCGGTGGCCACCCCGGGCAGTCACCCGAGATGAGTTCCATCCGTCGCTGGACCGCCCCGCGCGAAGGCACGTTGGTGATCGAAGGCGAGCTGCACCGCCCTGAACAGCAGGGCGATGGCGTGGATGGCCTGATTGTTTCGTCGCACCAAGGCATCGTCGGCCAGTGGACCGTCGAGCACGGCACCCAGTCCACACCGGTGCGACTGGAAACCGTCGCCCCCGGCGAACACATCGACTTTGTCGTGGCCTGCCGCCAGAACGACGCTTATGACAGTTATCAGTGGCGCGCTACGGTTACGCTCGAGACCACGGGCGACCGCCAGACCTGGCACACCGAACAGGGCTTCCACGGCCCCGCCGCCGAGCCGCTCGACCTGTGGTCGCAACTGGCCCAAGTGCTGTTGATGTCGAACGAATTTTTGTACGTGGACTAGTAGGTTTTGAACAGAAGGACGAAGAAGGAACGGAGAAACCAAAGCCGCGAGTCAGGTTAAGTGAAGAAGTTTTAGCCACGGATGAACACGGATAAACACGGATTAGAGTGAGCGTTACGTCGCAGACAACTACCCCGAAGTGGTTTCGTCATCGTAGCCCAGGGTTGCGTGCGGGCGAGTAACACGAGCCCAAACGCTACCCTGGGTGAAGAATGGTGAATAAGTAGCGGTCGAGAAAGAAGCTCGCCACCAGCCGGCGTGTGACCGAGACCGCAAACGTCCGAGATTCGCCCTGTTGAAAACCCGCAGCCACAGAACCCAAGAATTGAATCCACACCGTTCCGCGTAACCTTTGGTTGCAATTCGGATCAGCAAAAAGCTTGTCACGATTGAGAGTCTAGATCATGCCCCATCGAATGCCTCCTACCGTTTCGCGCCGCGAGTTCTTCGCCAAAGCCGGCATGGGCATGGGCGCGCTCATGGCGGGTGGTCTGCTGGCCGAATCGGCCAGCGGCGCTACCGATCCATTCGCGGTCCGTACGCCGCACTTCCCGGGTAAGGCGAAGCATGTCATTCACCTGTTCATGAACGGCGGTCCATCGCACGTCGATACGTTCGATCCCAAACCGATCCTCGACCGCTACGCCGGCAAGCCCCTGCCCTACGACAACCCCGGCACCGAGCGACCCACTGGCGGCGCGCTCCCCTCGCCCTTCAAATTCCGCAAGTATGGGCAGAGCGGCATCGAGGTTAGCGATCTGTTTCCGCACGTTGCCGAGTGCATCGACGACATTTGCGTGGTCCGCTCGATGCACGCCGATGTGCCAAACCACGAGCCCTCGCTGCTGTTAATGAACTGTGGCGATGGGCGGCTGATTCGGCCGAGCGTTGGCTCCTGGGTTACCTATGGCCTGGGAAGCATGAATAAGAATCTACCGGCGTTTGTGTCGCTGTGCCCTGGCTATCCGATTCAAGAATCGCAGAACTGGCAATCCGGCTTCCTGCCGGGCGTGTACCAGGCCACGTACGTGAACACCCGGCACCAACAGGTCGAAGACCTGATTGACAACATCAAGAACAACCGCGTCGCTCGCCGCGACCAGCGAAGCCAGTTGGATCTGCTGGCAGCGCTCAATGACCAACACGCCGACCAGCGGCTGGGTGATCCGCAACTCGAGCAGCAGATGCAGTCGTACGAGTTGGCCTACCGCATGCAGATCGAAGCGACCGACGCGTTCGACGTGTCCCGCGAGCCGCAGCACATCCTCGACATGTATGGCGAAGGATTGCAGGCGCGACAGATGCTCGTAGCCCGGCGACTGGTCGAGCGAGGGGTACGTTTTGTCCAAGTCTGGCACGGCGACGGCCAGCCCTGGGACCACCACGACGACATTGCAGTGGGCCATGCCCGACTGGCCCAAGAGAGCGACCAGGCCATCGGCGCGCTGCTGACCGACCTCAAACAGCGCGGGCTGCTGGACGAAACACTCATCCTATGGGGTGGCGAGTTCGGCCGCACCCCGGTGGTGGAACTGCCCAAAGAAGGCTCGAACCAGGGCAAGATGAACGGCCGCGACCACAACCACCACGGGTTTAGCGTGTGGATGGCGGGGGGCGGTATCCAAGGTGGCCAGGTGTATGGCGCCACCGACGAATTCGGCTTCCGCGCGGCAGAAAAACCAATGCACGTGCACGACCTGCACGCCACGATGCTGCACTGCCTGGGCTTCGACCACGAACAGCTCACTTACCGCTACGCGGGCCGCGACTTCCGCCTGACCGACGTGCACGGCAACGTGGTACACGATCTGCTGGCTTAGAGCTTTCTTGTCGGGCCTGGAAGAAATTGGTCGCGGATCGGCGCGGATTGAAACGGATGCGCGCGGATTCTGAGTGTTGTCGCGCCACACCGATCTCACTTATAGCAGTGGTCTTGCACCAGGCCGTGGAAACACACTTTTGCAGCAGTCCGATCCGCGCACATCTGCTCGAATCCGCGCCGATCCGCGACTGATTCTAAGTGCCCGACCGAGAGAATCGCTTTTCTTGCCACCGCTAGCGAAAGGCCATAGAATCGATTTGCAGTCGTTGGCCATACACTCTTTACAGGAACTGAGGGAGGCAGAAATGCTGTCAGCGCGTGTTGCCGGTGTGGTGGTGTTGGCTACGACTTGTTTAGCCACCGTGAGTCACGCCGCTGAGGGAGGACGCGAAGCGAAAGTAGTCCGCAACGTCGAAACGGCCATCGGTCGTGGCGGCTTCGGGGAAATCTATCGAGTTCACGTGGTTGGCGTGGCCGTCGACCAGCAGGGCAACCCGGTGGCCGGCGCGCGAGTGTTTGCCATCGACACGCCCGACGTTGGCAGTGTCGACCACGACCCCAAGCCCATCGAGACCACCTCGGGCGATGACGGTCACTTTGAGCTGGAGCTCGAAGTGCTCGCCGGGCGCGATCCTTCCGCGCCGGAAACGCGACCGACGGAAGGCGAATTCTGCGTGTACGGCGTGGCCGACGGATTCGGCTTCACTTGGACTCCGGAGATCAAATTCATCGGGCAGCGAGTGGAAGAGGCCAACGGCGGCGAGCAACACCATTACTACATCGACCGCAGCTTTCCGCTCACACTCGAGTTCAGCCCGCCGGCCGTGTTCGAAGGACTGATAACCGACGACCGAGGTGAACCGCTCGCCAATGCGTTGGTGCAAGTGGGATTCATCCAAGAACCTCCCCGACGCGAAGGACGAGGGACTTGGCGATGCAGTTACTCGACCGATTTGGGTAATCGCAACGTGCCGTCCGTCGGCTTTGCGGCGATTCGCTTTTTGCCCGCCGATCTACGCGAAGCACGCACCGACGAGCAGGGCCGTTTTTCGCTGCCCCATTTGCGTGAGAGCACCGACTACTTGACGCTCATCGATCCAGGGCCCCGGTTCGGGACCAAGACCTTCACGATGTATACCGCCGGACGGCCCGAGGCCCGCGACGTCCGCAACACCATCTTCTCCGGCGATGGCATGTACATCGGTGTGTTCCAGCGCCCGCGTGATGTCGAGATTCACGTGGCACAAGGCACTGGGCAACCGGTCGAAGGCGCGAGAGTGCTGGCCCATGGGCGGCAGTCCATCTTCGTCGGTGCCGACGCCGTGACCGATCAGAGTGGCGTCGCCAGGCTCCAATTGCACCCCGACGAGTATCGACTGATCCTCGAACCACCGCCGGGTGCGCTGCTGTCGCCGACGGAAGTCAGCCTCACGGTAAGTGAGGAGCCGACCACCGAGCAGCAGTATCGCCTGCCGGAGGCTTCCAAAGTGCTCGTGCGGGCGGTTGACGTGGAAGATGGTTCGCCAGTGGCGGGTGTCCACTTCCGTTACCAGACTGAGTCGATGCAGGAGCCCCATTATCTCTCCTCCCAACAGGCGGTTTGCGACTATCGCGGGACCAATGCCGAAGGCGAATTCGAGGCGATCCTGCCCGTCGGAGAAGTGCGTATTCTCACCGAAGCGAATCCGCGGTTCCTCACACCACAGACCACCGAATCCGAGCCGCTGACTCTGGTTGCTGGAGAGACCTCGGAGGTCGAGTTTCGCTTCGAACGCACCGGGTCCCTCGCGATCCCTGTCGAGCAAACCAACTTGCCGGAAAAGATGGCCATGGAAATAACAAAGCAGCGGCAACTCCTCAGCCAGGCCACCGGGGTCGCGGTTGCGCGTCAAAACTTGGGATCGTGCGACCTTCCGTTAGGCACACTGCGGGAGTCGCTCGATGCTGTAGCGGTGGAGACGGTGCCAGACATTCGGGCGCTGTACAAGAAATGGACGGGTAACGAGTTGAGATTCGCCGAAAAGCGGGTGACGTTTGATGGCATTCGCTGCAAGAGCGAAAGGCTTCCACAAGCCAAAAACGACGATCCTCCTGGCAACGACTACACGCTATATAACGGCAGCGAAGGAGCATACCACGACGCCAGCAACCGTCAATTAACCGTCCAACCGCGCACGCAGTTTCACTTCCACGTTGATAGTTTGCGCGATTTTGTGACTATCATGCCTGCTCGCTTGCCTCAGGAAGGAGAGGTTGTGGGCAATGAATTCTTGTTCCTCACTGGAAATGATAGGGAGAGCGTGGAGATCGTGGCCGATGCCACTTCGGGATTTCTTCACCGGCTTTGCACTACGCGATCAGGTGGAAGTGGCCAATGCATCTGGCAGTTTGGCGCCAAGGAGTGCGAGAATGGATTCCGCTTGCCTGAACTTCGCATCGAAGCCCGCTTGCGCGAAGGCAAGGTCTATTTGCTGGATATAAGCGAGGTCACCAGTGTTGATTTTGTCGACCAGCTGCCCGCCGATGCGTTTGCGGCGGCGGCCCCGGCAGACACCTTGATCGTCGACTACCACGGAGTAACCGGCGACGGCCCTGGCAGACCAGCGACAAGTCGCCTGACCGGCCCGGTGAGCGACGCCTGCAGTTACGTGCTACGCCATCCTTCCCTGAGTCGGTCGATCGAATCCAAACTCCGCTACGGTGAACCGGCGCCAGCCATTGCGGCGGCCGAATGGCTCACCGCTGCCGGCCCGGCCAATGCCATCGACACCGATGGCAAGATCGTCATGCTGGAATTCTGGGCCACCTGGTGCGGCCCCTGCGTCGCGCAGATCGAAGAAATGAACGAAGTTGCCGACGAGTTTGCCGACGAGCCCGTGGTAGTGGTCGGCCTGCACACCGCGGGCTCGGAAGTGAAGGACCTGGTGGAGTTTGCCAAAGGCCGGGGGATCAATTATCCCCTGGCCATCGACAAGCCCGCCGCCGATGGCGGCTTCGGCGCAACAGCTGCCGCCTACGGCGTGCGGGGCATCCCGCAAACCGCGGTGATCGACCACGACGGAACACTCGTGTACCTCGGCTCGCTACCCGAAGCGGTGGAGCGGGTGCGGGAGATGGTGAAGGATTGAAGCTGCGGTAGCTGTCGTGGAAGATCCGATGGGTCCTTATCATGACCCTCGGTCTGTAAAAGGAGTGGTTCCGTTAAGCTGTTTGGCAAGTCCGAGTGCCATCTCACAGTCTAGCGGTGGACTAGCGAGATCTACAACTCAACAGAAGGTCTCGGTATGAGTGAGTATCAATATATCGAGTTTCGCGCGGTGGACCGACCGCTGACCGACAAGGAGTTGGCTTACGCCCGCAAACAGTCGACCAGGGCGGAAATCACGCGATGGTCGTTTACCAATGAGTACAACTACGGTGACTTTCACGGTGATACGAAAGGCCTGCTGCGACATGGGTACGACGTCCATCTGCATTACGCTAACTTTGGATGTCGCACAGCGGCCTTCCGGTTGCCCGATGGCCTTCCTTTTGCCAAGGTCACTTGGTCCAAGTATGTTGGCACGGGCGAACTGACCTGGACCCCCGACCGCAGCGGCTGTGGAGGCATCCTCACGCTAGCGCCCTACTACGAATCAGGTTCTCTCGAGGAACTGTGGGACCTGGACGAGCACATGGATTCGATGGTCCGATTGCGAGAGAGGCTATTGGACGCCGATCTTCGCGCACTCTACTTGATGTGGCTGGCAGCGGCGCTGGATGAGCGGTTGGATCTACTGGAGTCCAGCGAACCGCCCGTCCCAGCAGGGCTGGCCGATTGGGTGGAATCGTTCAACCTGTGCTGCAGTTTCTGGGGGATTGATCCACCCACCCTGGCTGCTGCCGCGGAGGGAACGACCGACACACCCGCGAACTCGTCAGAGGAGGAGCAGATCGAAGAATGGACCACAAGTCTCCAATTCAAGGAAGCGAAGCACTTGCTCAAGCAGTTCCTGACGGAGGACGCTGCCCGTCTCAAAGCGAGGACTCTCGCCGCGATTCGCCGCAAGGCAACCAAGCCGGTGTGGCCCACATTCTCGCTGAGGCGGTCGCCACGAGAACTGCTGGAACGATCATCGCAACTTCGGGAGGTCGAACGGGATCAGCAAAGTCGCCGCAAAGCAGCAGCCGAAAAACGAGAGGCCAAGAAACTGCAACGGCAACGGCTAGCGCGCCTGCGGGAGATGTCAGAAAACCCTCGCAAATGGCTGCCGAAGATCGACCACCTCGTAGCTGCACGCGGAACAGTCAACTACGAACTGGCGGCCGACCTGCTTGCCGACCTCCGCGAGGCCCTAGGTGAGGAAGCTGGGGAAAATTTGGTACGTACCCACGCCGCTCATCTGGTCCGCCAGTATCCCACCCTCAACCGACTAAAGAAATCACTGCGTCTACGAAACCTATGGGGATAGATTCGAACTACTCCTGTCAGTGCGCTCCGACACCAGCTATTGGCCGCTTGCGGTAGCACTCGCTCCGCCCATTTGGGCGATGACCTGCCACGCCCCAAGCCCCAATCCCGCGAAGGCCAGCACGTAGCCAATGCCCAGTGTGGCGTCGCCGCCGAGCATGGCCACCAGGCCGACCGCGAAGAACAATCCCACCACGCCCAGCGCGACCAGCAGCGCAACCGGGGGCACCTTGGTGACTTGAGCAGCGTTGAGCGCTGCCAGGGCCAGAGCACCGGCACCGGCGACCGCGAGCAGCCAGATGGGAATCTTCACGCCCAGGGTGACATAGCCATTGAGGCCCGTCACATCAATACTCATCGCTGGCGTTGGCATCGTCATCTGGAAGCCGCCATCGCCAAACGGCCCACCGTTGAAGTTCAATTGAGCATTATTGATGGTCGCCCAGGTGGTGGGCAGCGAACACAGCAGCAGAACCGCGGCAATGGCGCATAGCACCACTTGATTCTTATTAGCAGCGCGCATCGATAGATCCTCCCCGCTGGAATAGGTGAACACTCAGGATTGTGCGTCCTAACATTCACTTATTCGCCGGGGAGGAACAAATCTTGGCGTTTCCAGCCGTTGTGCAACGGCTGCAGCGAATGCCTGCCGCCAGTTACAGCTTGGCCGCGAACTTGGGTCCGCCATACACGGCGGCCGAGCCGAGCATCTCTTCGATGCGGAGCAGCTGGTTGTACTTCGCCATCCGGTCGCTGCGACTGGCCGAGCCGGTCTTGATCTGACCGGTGGCACAGGCCACGGCCAGGTCGGCGATGGTGCTGTCCTCGGTCTCGCCACTGCGGTGCGAAGCGATGCTGGTGTAGCTGTTGTCGTGGGCCAGGTTGATAGCATCAATGGTTTCGGTGAGGGTACCGATCTGGTTGACCTTGATCAAGATCGAATTGCCGATGCCCTCGTCGATGCCGCGTTGCAGCCGCTCGACGTTGGTGACGAACAAGTCGTCGCCCACCAACTGGCACTTGCTGCCGATCTTGTCGGACAGCAGTTTCCAGCCAGCCCAGTCGTCTTCGCTGCAGCCGTCTTCGATGCTGCAGATGGGGAACTTCTCGACCCAACCAGCCAGCAAGTCCACCATGCCGGCGGGATCGAGTTCTTTGCCGTCGATCTTGTAGATGTTCTTGTCGGCGTCGAAGAACTCGGTGGCGGCACAGTCCATAGCGAACCACACCTGCTCACCCGGCTTGTAGCCAGCCTTTTCGATGGCGGTAAGGATCACGTCGAACGCTTCGGCGTTGGCCTTGAGGTCCGGCGCGAAACCACCTTCGTCGCCCACCGAGGTGTTGAGGCCCTTGTCGCTAAGCACCTTCTTCAGGTTGTGGAAGATCTCGGTACCACAGCGGAGTGCTTCGCTGAAGCTATCGAAGCCAAGCGGCATGACCATAAACTCTTGGATATCGACCGAATTGTCGGCGTGCTCACCACCGTTGAGGATGTTCATCATCGGGGCCGGCAGCAACCGGGCATTCGAACCACCCAGGTAGCGGTACAGTGGCAGGCCACAAAATTTGGCGGCCGCATGAGCCGTAGCGAGCGAAACACCGAGAATGGCGTTAGCGCCCAGGTTCTTCTTGTTGGGCGAGCCATCGAGTTCGATCATCATCTGGTCGATGCCAACCTGGTCGAGCGCGTCCATGCCTTCCAGCTCGTCGGCGATCTTTTCGTTCACGTTGGTAACGGCCGTCTGCACGCCCTTACCCATGAAGAAGCCCTTGTCGCCGTCGCGAAGTTCCCATGCCTCGTGCACACCGGTGCTGGCGCCACTGGGCACTGCGGCGGTGCCAACCGAACCGTCGGCCAACGTGACATCGACCTCCACGGTGGGATTGCCGCGGCTGTCGAGAATCTGACGTGCATGAATGTCGATGATAGAAGACATAAGAGGGCCTCGTTAGAAAGAAGTTTTATGCAAATTTCCGGCGGTCAGGCGGCCGGCGGCTGCCTGCGTAGGACCGGAAGCAAGAATTACCTTGACGTCGCCATTTTAAGGCACCCTGCCCCGCTGTCGAGGGCGGGCGGACTCCCCTCGCTGCTCCCGGTGTGACCCTACTGTCCGATTCCGCACGCTGCGGGTGTGGGTTCTGTTAAGATGGGCGAAAGCTCTCTTCCCTCGCCCCTATGCGGACAAAGGACCACAGGCGTGATGCAGCACAAAATTTCGCGACGCAAGGCTCTGCAGACCCTCACCTCGGCTGCGGCCGTAGCGGCGGGCGGCCGCTTGGCGGTCGGCCAAACGCCTAATAGCCAAGCAGCGAACCTGGTGGTGGATCCGACGCCCACGTACGAGCTGTCGCCCCATTTGTACATGCAGTTCATGGAACCACTGGGCGCGACCGACGGATCGGTCGAGGCCGCCTGGGACCATGACCAGATGCAGTGGCGGGCCGACGTTGTGGAGACCACCCGTGAACTGAACCCTTCGCTGATGCGATGGGGAGGTATCTACACCGATTACTACCGCTGGCGCGAAGGCGTGGGGCCGCGGGACCAGCGTCCGCCAATGCACAACCTGCTGTGGGGTGGCATCGAGTCGAACCAGGTGGGCACGGGCGAATTTGTCGACTTCTGCCAACAGGTCGGCGCCGAGGCCCTGATGTGCGTGAACTTCGAGTCGGACGGCCGCGAGCGATACAAGGATTTCCGGGGGAACATTCGCACCGCCGGGGCCCAGGAGGCGGCCGAGTGGGTGGCCTACTGCAACGAACCGGGCCACACCGAGCGTGCGGCCCATGGCTCGCCCGATCCGTACAACATCAAGCTGTGGCAGATTGGCAACGAGACTTCCTACGACCGCCAGGGGTTCGACCTTGATACCACGGCGCGAAAGACCGTGGAGTTCGGCCAGGCAATGCGCGAGCGTGATCCAGAGATACGGCTCATCGGCTGGGGCGACAGCGGTTGGGCACCGCGAATGGCCGAGATAGCCGGCGAACATCTCGACTACCTGGCGTTTCACCACATGTTCAACCCCGACGATCGCCAGCACCCTGTGCTCGAGCGATTCGAGTACCGCAAAGATCCCGCGCGAACCTGGCATCAACTGATGAACGCCTGGAAGCCGCACGACGCGAAGATTCGCCAGGTACGTGACTCGCTCGGTGGCATCGACATCCCGCTGGCGATGACCGAGTGCCATTTCGACATCCCGGGCCGCGACCGCTGCGATATTTCCAGTACCTGGGCGGCGGGCGTGTCGTACGCGCGGATCCTCAACAACCATCAGCGACATGGCGACGTGCTGAAGATCGCCACCGCGGCCGACTTCTGCGGCACCCGTTGGCAGGTGAACGCCGTGATGATTCCGGTGCCCGCGTTCAAAGGCAAGGCGTTCATGATGCCGGTCGCCCGGGTGATGAGCCTGTACCGCAAGCATAGCGGCACTCATGCAACGCACGTCACCAAGACTCCGGACGGGCTCGACATCGTTTCGAGCGTCTCGGGCGGCAAGCTTTACCTGCACGTGGCGAACACCGAGCGAACCAAGAACATTCGCGCCACCCTCGCCATCTCGGGGCACCAGATCACAGGCGGCGTGGTACACGAGATCGTCACCGAGCCGATGAACGAAATCACCCGCTACAACCCAGACGACATCGCGCCGAGAGAGCGTAAGCTGGAAGGCTCGCTCAGCGAGTGGACCTTCCCCGCGGCGAGCGTCTCGGCGATGGTTTTGGATTTCGAGGCAGTGAGTTCTTGACAGGAATTAGTCCAGCCACGGATGAACACCAAAGGACACCAATTGCCCAACTGACTACCCCGCCTAATCGCATAGATATACACGAACAGAAGTAAACAGAGAGAACAGAGAACGAATGAATCCTCCCCTCTGTTTTCTCTGCGGCCTCCTGTTCTAAACAAGCGGATAGGGCCGCCGAGGTGCGATTCAGGTCTCGGAACGGCGATTGAGCTTTACCATCTCGAACATCCGTGTTTACCGGTGTTCATCCGTGGCTAGATTCTCAGGGTTTTGCCCAAATGGTCAGAATGCTAGCCTTCCGGAAAAACGAGGACGAGTGCGATGAACCCGACGAGCGGTACCCCTCCGATCAACCACAATGCGCCCGCGACTCGCCATTTACGGAGGTAACAGAGGATTCCGGCCAACAGCCAACTCAATCCACAAACAGTCGCAAGCCCTCCCCCGGTCAAGAGAAGCAGAAAATCTCGCGACCAAGGACCTTGCTCGACGTATTCGTAGTGAGCTCCGATGGCTAGCATAGCGATTCCGTAGATCGCAATAAGCGCGCCTGTGCAAACGCTCAAGACCGCCGGAATAATTCGCCATCGCAAGGGCCCCTCGTTGGGACCCCACATTAGCGATTCCGGGCTACGGTAAGGATTCTCGCGCAATGCAAATCAATCTCATGGAGCTGCCGCTCACTCCTCGTCCGCTTTCACCTTGGCGTTGGCGAGGATCTCCGCTTGCACGTTGCCCGGCACGGCTTCGTAGTTGGCGAACTCCATGGTGTAGCTGCCTTGGCCGCCGGTCATGCTGCTGAGCGTGCGGGCATAGGTCGTTACCTCGCCCAGCGGGCATTTGGCTTCGACGGTCGTCATACCGCCGCCGGCCGAGTCCATGCCGACCATCTGGCCGCGGCGGCCTGCCAGGTCGCTGGAGACGTCGCCCACATTGTCGGCCGGCACGGTGATATGCATCATCACCATCGGTTCGAGCAGCACCGGCTTGGCCTTCTGGAATACTTCGGCAAACGCCTTGGCGGCCGCCATTTTGAAGGCCGTTTCGTTCGAGTCGACCGGGTGGTCCTTACCGAAGTGCACCTCGACGCAGACGTTCTGCACCTTGCAGCCGGCAATCACGCCGTTGGTGATGCGCTCGAGAAAGCCCTTCTCAATGGCGGGCATGAAGTTGCCGGGAATCGCTCCGCCCACGACCGTGTCGACCCACAGGAAGTTGGCGCCCTCGTGGTAGTGCACGTTCTTCAACTGCGGGAAGCGGGCCTTGGTGGCGTACTCGTCGATGTCGGTCCCCTCGGGCAGAGGGTACATGCGGATGTGCACCTCGGCAAACTGCCCTGCCCCGCCGCTCTGCTTTTTGTGGCGGTACATTCCCTCGGCGTCTTGCAGGATCGTCTCGCGATAGGGAATTTTGGGGTCGTGCGTTTCGATCTCCACGTGGTCGCGCCGCTTGAGCCGCTCTTGGATGAGCTGCAGGTGCAACTCGCTCATGCCGGTCAGCACGGTTTCGTGCGTCTCTTCGTCGTGCTCGACGTGAATCGTGGGATCTTCTTCGGCCAGCTTGTGCAGCGACGAGGAGAGCTTTGTCTCGTCGCCACGGCTCTTCGGCGAGACCGCCAGGCCGACCATCGGCAGCGGGAACTTGATCGAAGGCAACTGCACTTCGCCCAGCGAAACGCCCGTGTGCAAGGTTTCGTTCTTGGCGATGGCGACGATCTCGCCGGGGCCAGCCGAGTCGACCGGCTCGGTCTTCTCGCCCTGCACTTTGAGCAACTGGCCGACCTTCATGCCCTTCCGTTCGCCGGGCGTCTCGACGGTGTCGTCCTTCTTCAAGGTGCCGGAGATCACGCGAATGAAGCTCAGCTTCTGCACGAACGGGTCGATGCGGGTGCGGAACACCTGGGCTGCCAGCGGTGCCGAAGGATCAGGCTTCAGTGTCACGGTGTCGCCATCTTTCTTGGCGGTCCGCTCGATGTCGGCCGGCGACAGGGTAACCGTGGTCAACAGGTCCAACAGTTCAGTGGTGCCGATGTCGTTCTTGGCCGACACGCAGACGACCGGCGTAAGCGTTCCGGCGGCGATGCCTTTTTTGGCCAACTCCATCAGTTGAGCGGTGCTGGGCACTTCGCCTTCGAAGTACTTCTCCATGACCGCGTCGTCGGTTTCGATGATGGTCTCGACTGCCTTTTCGTGCAGTTCGGCGACGTCCATCACGGCGCCGCTGGTGTCGGAGGGTGGATCAATGGTGCTGGCCACGCCCTTCAGATCGTCGCCGGCACCCAGTGGCACGTTGAACAGCACGCACTGGGGACCAAATACTTCGCCGATGGTCTCGGTCAATCCGGGCAGGTCAACACTGTGGTCGTCGACCTTGGTGATGCAGAGGATACGTCCCAGGCCGCGATCGCCAGCTTCTTTCCATACCCGGCGGGTGTTCACTTTGATGCCGGCGTGGCCATCGATAGCGATCAGGGCGTTGTCCACGCCGCGCAGCGCGCCGATAGTCTGGCCAATCAAGTCGGGATAGCCCGGCGTGTCGATGAGGGTGAATTCTTTGCCGTTGTGTTCGCAGTGAGTGATGGCTGCTTCGATGGAGTGCTTATGATGCTTTTCTTCTTCGTCGAAGTCGCAGATGCTCGTGCCAGCCTCGACGTTGGGGTTGCCCTGCACGGCGCCCGTCTTCACCAGCAGGTGATCGACCAGCGAGGTTTTCCCCGCCGATCCGTGGCCGCAAACGGCGATGTTCCTCAGGTCATCGACTTGCTTAGACATCTATCGCTCCATTCGTTGAGAAGAGATCAACCTTCCACGCAGGGAGGTTGGTCCTTTTATTGATATACCGCTCGTAAGTGTTGGCCGCCGCGAACAACGCCGTGCTGCCAGGCGGGCCCATCCGCCTCGGGGCTGACTCAAGCGGCCGCGTTGGCCACCTCAATCGCCTCGCTCAACTCAAAGGCTCCTTCGTACAATGCCCGCCCGATGATTGCCGCAGCCAGACCTGCCTCGGCCAGTGCGCGGACGTCTTTAATGGTGGTCACACCGCCGGAGGCCACTACCGGCACATTAACCGCTGCCTGCATTTCCTGCATCGCTCGAACATTGGGGCCCGACATCATGCCATCGGTGGCAATGTCCGTGTAAACAATGGCGGCCAGCGGCTCGTCTTCGAACTGCCGGGCCAACTCAATGGCCGAAACGCTGCTGGTTTCCAGCCATCCGTCGGTGGCTACCAGTCCGTCGCGGGCATCGATGCCCAGTACCAGTTTGCCAGGAAACTGCTGACATGTCTGGCGGAACCAGTCGGGGCGTTTGATGGCCGAGGTGCCGACCACCAGGCGATCGAGGCCAAATCCCAGCAATTCGGCGATGGACTGTTCGTCCCGGACACCGCCGCCAAGCTCGCATTGCATCTCCACAGCCGCTACGATGTCCTGCACGGCGGGAAGGTTGACCGGCAGGCCTTCCCGGGCTCCATCGAGGTCGACGATGTGCAAATGCTGAGCGCCGGCGGCCTGAAACGAGTGCGCCACCGAGACCGGGTTGTCGTTAAACACCGTCTCCTGGGCGTAGTCGCCTTGGCGCAGCCGCACGCACTTACCCCCTCGCAAGTCAATGGCCGGCCAAATCTGCATGCCCACAGCGCTCCTATCGCCTATGTTCCTCATAAGAATGAAACCTGAATATCGCAAATCAACGGTGCCGGTTCAAGTAGCTCGCGTTGGTGGCGGGCGCCGGGCGAAGGCCACTTTTTTAACTAGTCGGCTACTTTGTAGCCCCGTCAATAGGGGGCGTTTAATTTGCCTGCTGCTCGCTGCGATATGGTCACACACACTGGGCAAAACCGCACACGCCGCGGAGCCGCGTGTGTTGCAGGAGGGTTTCCAACTCGAACGCGTGGCCAGCGAACCCGATATCGTCACGCCCGTCGCCCTGGCCTTCGACGCGGGCGACCTGCTGGTCATCGAATCGCACACCCATCAACGCCCAGAGGACTACAGCGGCCCCACGAGCGATCGGATCCGGCGTCTCTCCGATGGTGATGGCGACGGCAAATTCGACACCTGGAGCACCTTCGCCGACGGATTTCGCCATGCGATGAATCTGGCCGTGCGGAGCGATGGCGCCGTGGTGGTGGTCACTCGCAAAGATGTTTTCCTACTGCGCGATACCGACGACGACGGCCAAGCGGACGCACAAACGACGCTGGTTCACCTCGAAACCAAGGTCGACTACCCGCACAACGCACTCGGCGGTTTTGTCTTCGACCGCCAGGGCGGTTTCTACCTGGGACTCGGCGAGAACTTCGGCGCGCCGTATCGACTGATCGGCAGCGACGGCAGCGAGTTTGCCGATTCGGGAGGCACCGGCATGGTGTTTCACTTTGCTGGTGACGGTTCGGGGCTTACCAAGGTGGCGCAAGGCTTCTGGAATCCGTTCGGGCTCTGCATCGTCGGCAGCCATGCCCTGTTCGCCGTCGACAACGATCCCGACGCCAGCCCCCCCTGCCGGTTGATCCACGTAGTCGCCACTGGCGACTATGGCCACCGTTGGGAGTATGGCCGCGCGGGGGTCCATCCGCTGCAGGCCTGGGATGGCGAACTGCCCGGCACGCTGCCGATGATCTGCGGCACCGGCGAAGCCCCCTGCGCCGTGGTGCCGCACAACGGTCACTTGTGGGTCACAAGTTGGGGCGATCATCGCATCGAGCGTTACAAGCTCGCGGCCGATGGCATGTCGTTCACCGCCAAGTGCGACATCGTCGTGCAGGGCGACGAGGACTTTCGGCCGACCGGTTGTGCGGTGGGCCCCGATGGTGCGCTCTACTTTGCCGATTGGGTGTCGCGGAGCTATCCGGTGCATGGCAAGGGACGTATCTGGCGGCTGGTGGGACCGTCTTCCACCAGCACAACGGAGTTGGCCGCTGTGGAGACCGTAGAGCAGGCACAGCGCAAAGTCGACGACGCACAAAGCCTCGCTGATTCGAGTGATCCCTTCGCTCGGCAATTGGCAGTGGCAGCGCTCGCTTCGCAGTTCGATCCCAACGGCCCCCCACTGCTGCGAGCTAAGGGGTTGAGAGGGCGACTCACTCAGCTGCAAGCTCTGCGGTGGGAAGAATTCGTGCGTCCCGATATACTCCGCAAAGCATTGCGAGACCCGAACCCCGATGTGCGTCTCTACGCCCTCCGCTGGATTGCCGACAATCATCTGACCGAGTTCCGTGATGAGGTGGCCAAATTACTCGATGGTGAAATTCCCAACGAGCGGTATTACCTCTGCGTGTTGGGTGCGATCCACTGGCTCGACAGCAATCGCGAAACGCCACCAAAGTCGGTTGTCGATGGATTGCTGGCGCGCGAACTGCGTAATTCGCGCCGCTCCAACGATCGCAAGGCACTTGCGCTGCGGCTCGTCTCGCCCACGCATAAGCAGCTTACGCTCGACACCCTGAATGGCTACATCGAGGGTCCGCATGCCGGTTTGCGGACCGAAGCCGTGCGGACCCTGGCGCTCGGCGACCACCCCGAGCGGTTTCAGTACCTGGCCAAGGTGGCGGGCGACGAAACGGTCGATCCGGCAGTACGAGCGGATGCCCTGGCGGGGCTGGCCGGCGGGCCCGAACACTTCCAGCCACTGTTAGAGCGCCTCTCAGGGAGCGACCTCGCCGTGGTGGCCGGCGAGGCAATGCGTGTTCGCCGACTCCGAGGAGAGTTCGACACGCCTGAGGAGTTTAAACCCGAAATTGACGACCTCGACACCTGGCTCGCGCTGACCGAGGGGCGTGGCGATGCGGCCGCGGGACGCCGGCTGTTCCACAGCACCCTGGGCCCAAAATGCGCGACATGCCACACCCTCGCTGGCCGCGGCGGCACCTACGGTCCCGATCTGACGCGTTACTCCACGAACCACGACCGCCGCCAAACACTCACCGCCATCCTGCACCCCAGTCGCGACATCGCCCCGCGGTACGTCCCCTGGGTGCTGGAGACCGACGAAGGCAAGACGCTCGTCGGGTTGCGACTTCCCCTGCCCGGCGACGGAGGTACCGAACCCTACATCGACTCCGAGGGCAATCGCTTCGACCTGGCGAGCGATCAGATAGAGTTCCGCGAACCCTCCAAGAACTCCATCATGCCCGAGGGGCTGGAAAAGACGATGACGGTCGCGGACCTGGCCGACATCCTGGCGTTTGTGCTGGAGCAGGACCAGCAGGAATGATTCGGAACACTAATCGACACTAATCCGCGCTAATAATTGCCTTCGAAAATTAGCCCCAATTAGTGTTCTGCAGTATCAAATACTCACAACCAATCCAGCATCAAACCCTATTGCCGGTGCGTCTGGATATCCGCGCTGGTTACTTAAGATTCGCGTGCCCATCCACTCGTAGTCGACACAGTGATGAGTATGGCCATGAATCCAGAGGTGTATAGGAAACTCCTCGATCAACGAGTCCAATTGGCTCGCATAGGCTGCCGACAGCAATTCGACGGGCTTATGTCGGTCCAACGACTGAACCAATGGCGCATGGTGCGTCACCACGATGGTTTGTCCGGACCATTCGCGCTGCAACTCGGACCTCAGCCAGGCAAGGCTGGAGAGGTGCAAGCTGCGCGTGGTCGCTGGCTGCACCTTGCCGTAGCGTGGCGATTTTCGAATACGTTTGTAGTCGTTCATGATTTTCTTGGCTTCAAGCATGGCAATTTCGCGGATTTCGCTGCCGCACAGGTCAAAGTCAGTCCACAAGGTGCAGCCAAGAATCCGCGTTGCCCCAAACACAGCAACTTCGTTCTCAAGAAAGTGAACCTGCGTCCCGCTCGCTTGCTGGCGCAGCTTGTCTGTCAGCTTCGGCAGTGCATCTCCGTAGTACTCGTGGTTGCCGGCTACGTAGATAGCCGGAATTGCCGACTGCTCCAGCGCGAATTCCAGGCCACGAGTTCGGACGTCAATATCGCCCGCCAGAATACGAACATCCGCGTCAACACTCGGAATCTCGAACGACTCAAATTCCAGGTGCAGGTCGCTAAGGATGTGGAGTTTCATGATTACGGCCCGGTAATACGCGAAGTTATTCGCAGGGACCAAAGCATCTGCTGAGAGGTTCCTTCGCCGCCGCCACGGGACGAATAGTGATTAGTGAGGATTCGTGCTAGTGTTCCATCAAAAGACTTAGGGCCCTAGCGTCGCTCTGGACCGCCTACAACGCCGCGAAGTTCTCAAGCAGCTTCAGTCCCAATCGCTGGCTCTTCTCGGGGTGGAACTGCGTGGCGAACAGGTTGCCTTGCTGGACGCTGCTGGTGAATGGGTCGGGGTAATCGGTCGTGGTGGCGGTGACGCTGGGGTCCGTCGGCACGACGTAGTACGAGTGGACGAAGTAGAAGTAGGCGCCCTGGTCGATGCCCTCGAACAGTGGCGAGTCCTTCTGCTTGGTGATCTGGTTCCAGCCCATGTGCGGTACCTTGTACTCGTGAGGCACCTCGAACCGCACCACTTCGCCCGGCAGGATGCCAAGTCCCTGGTGCTTGCCATCCTCGTAGCTGGTCTCGAACAACAGTTGCATGCCCAGGCAGATACCCAGCGTCGGGGTACCATCGGCCACCGCCTGACGAATCGGCTCGATGAGCTTCCGCTCCCGCAGTGCGGCAATCGCATCTGCGAATGCTCCCACGCCCGGCAGGATTAGCTTGTCGGCCGCGGCGATTGCCTGGGGCTCGTCGGTTACCTCGGCCTGGTGCCCCACCTTCTCCAGTGCCTTCTGCACGCTGCGGAGGTTGCCCATTTCGTAGTTGATGATCGCGATCATGGAGCAGGGGCGAGGATTCAGGGGTCGGGGTTCAGGAATCTAAGCACCGCCATTCGGGACCCAAATAGCCGGAGGCACACCTGCCTCCGCGAGGGAACAACCAAATGCAACGACAGCCCCAGTGTATCCAAAGTTCGCCAGGGATGAGAGAGCCCGGATTACCGGCGGCGGGTGGTTTCGGGATAGACCACCAGTTCGATACGGCGATTTTGCGCCTGACCGGCGGGCGTGGCATTCGAGACCAGCGGGTGGTTGGCTCCGTGGCCAATCACGAACAGTTGCTCGGGCGCGGCGCCAAACGACTGCCTCAGCTGCTCGTACACGACCGTCGCCTGGGCAACCGACAGATGGTGCGGCGTGGGGTACTGGGCCGACAAGCCGGTCTGGCTGTCGGTGTGCCCTTCGATGCCAATGCGATGCTCGGGGTAATTGGACATCAGGTCCGAGGCCACACTGCGGAGCAGTTGATCGGCCCCCGGTTGGAACTGCGGGCTGCCCGGCGCGAACAGCGTATCGCCGGCAATCGTCACACGAATTGTGTCGCCATCCTGCCGCACGCTGACGCCCGCCATGTTGGCCGACTGCAGCGGCTTGAGCAGCGTATTGTTGGCGCGAATCTCGGCTCCCACCGGCTGCTGCACGCTGGCGCTGGCCGTAAGGGCCTGAGTACGGTTTTGCAGTTGCTGTTTGTCTGCCAGCAGCTTTTGGTTGTCGGTCTGCATCGCGGCCAGGCGGTCGGTCGTGGCCTGCAACTGTTGCTGCATGGCCACGGTCTGGTCGCGCATCAATTGTTCCTGCTGCCGCGATTGGGCCAACAGGGCCTCGAGTTCCTGATTGTCACGATCGAGTGCATTGGCCCGTTGCTGCAACTGCTGCTGCGTGGCGGCCAACTGTTGTTGCTGTTGAGGCGAAAGCGCAATCGGCTGTGCCTGCGGCGGCCCCCCCTTGGGCGTAAACACAACGCGCCCGCATCCGGTGGCCACCAGGGCAACCAGCATCAACAAAACAGTTGTGGCGTAGCGAAAGGGCATCGGACCTTGAGGAGTCGGGGGCAAACGAGCTAGCGAAAACGACAGCTCCAGCGCGCGGACTTTAGCACCCGTCGTGGCTGGCCACAAGAGCAAGCCAGAACTGGCTATTAGATCCGCAGCAACAAGGCGGGGAATGCTAGCACCAAACTTGGGGCCAGCTAACCCGTGACGAGTGGCCGCCAGCGATGCTTGCACGAGGGCGAGACAAAAGGTCCCCCCCGACCTGCAATTGACTTCATCGGTAGCAATTCGGTACTTTCCGCCCCCCGCTATCCCCTTTCCATCGATTGCTCGATGTACCGCACTGCCCATTCTGCTGTCGGGTTACTTCTGGCCACGTTCGTCGTGTCGCAGAGCTCAGCACCGGTATGCCGGGCCGAGGCGCTCCCCGCTGCCGGCCCGCTTCTAAAGGCAGCCGATCAAGACGTCACGCCGCCGGAACAAACGTCGATCGCCGACCAGCGCGAAGAGGTCGCCGAGCGAATCCGCGTTGCGCAGCGGTCGCTCCCCGAATCGGCGGACAACAACCAGCAGACACCAGAACCGACTTCGCGAGAAGTTGAATTGCTGAAACAAAAAGACCTGGTGCTGCAGCAACGCGAGGCGTCCCAACAACTGAAGGACGAGCTGGTTGAGGACCGAGCCGAAGTCCAGGAGCAGTTGGACGACTTGCGGCAGAACGGACCTCAAGCTGAGAAGCCGTACTCGTTTCTGTACTTGGAGTCGCTCAACGATTCCCTGGCGGCCGAGCGCGACCGACTGGAATCCCGCACCGCGGCCACCAATGCGTCCCGCGAATCGCTCGAGCGGGCCAAGTCGGCCGCCGAGGACGCCGCGAAGGAACGTCGCCGTGCGGCGGAACGCGCCAAGACAAACGACGACCCCGCTGAGGCAGGCGAACTGGCGCTCGAACTGAAGTACGAAACGCTCGAAAGCGAGTTGGCCGCCGCGGTTGTCGAGCTTCGTCGCATCGAGTTGGAAAACGAAAAGTATGTTGAGGAGACGAAGAAGCTCGAGTCGCAACTGCTCGAAGAGACCATTGCCCAGGTCGAACAGGACGTCACGTTCTCGTGGTCCGATTTTCAGAAGCAACTGGTCGCGCTCGACGAATTGAAGAAGGACATCAACAACGAATTGGAGGAGAACGAGGCGGGACGTCGATACCTGGACGAGCAATGGAGTAACGCCCGCGCCCGGATGGACCAAGCCAATGACCCCTCAGGGGCCCTGCGGGCGGAAGTCGAGGCCCGCGACCGGGCACGCACCCTGCGAACCGAAGAGAAGCAGATGCTGGCCGACCAGTTGCAGTGGCTGGCGCCGATGCGCCAGACCTGGAACCGGCGGTACCAGATTGCGACGGGCGAGTTCACCACCAACGAATTGACTGATTGGGAAGACACTGCCGAGTCGTTGGTCGATGAACTGAGCTATGAACGACGTTTGATCGACGCCCGCATCGACGGCTTACGTTCGAACCTGGCGGCCGTCGATCGGAGAATGAAGGACACCAGCGAGGACGACACCCAGGTCCGTCGCTGGCTCCGCGACCAGCAGCGTACGCTCCGCGCTGGAATCGAGTTCTACAACGATTCGTACATCCGCCTCGACGCGGCAACCCGGCTGCATGAGAAACTGTTGCTGGAAATCGAACGCCGCGCGGACCACTTCTCATTTAGCCAGTGGATGAGTGTCTATGGGCAGCGGGCGGCCAACATCTGGTCGTACGAACTTGCCAGCACGAAAGACGACAACCCAATCACCGTCGGCAAAGTTGTGATGGGAGCCCTACTGCTGGTATTGGGCTTTGCCATCTCGAAGCGGCTGAGCCGCTTCTTCGGTCGCCGCATCCTGCCGCGACTGGGAGTGCAGGAAGGAGCGGCCCACGCGCTAGGCTCGCTAACCTTCTACGCCTTGGTGTGTTGTGCTACGCTGCTGGCCTTGCGCTTGGTGAATGTGCCGCTCACGCTGTTCACGTTCCTCGGCGGTGCCCTGGCCATCGGTGTCGGCTTCGGCAGTCAGCGGCTTGTGAACAATTTCCTCAGCGGTTTGATCCTGCTAACCGAGCGTCCGGTTCGGGTGGGCGACATGATTCAACTAGGCGAGGTCATTGGCATTGTCGAGGCGATCGGCACACGCAGCACGCGCATCCGCACCGAAACCAACCTGGAAATCATCGTGCCCAACAGCGCGCTGGTGGAAAACAATGTTTCGAACTGGACCTTGTCCGATCCCACCATTCGCACCCTGGTCAAAGTGGGCGTCCAGTACGGCTCGCCCACCGATCAGGTGGTCGAGATCATGGAGTCGGTGGCCGAACAGCACATCCGCGTGCTCGACGCGCCGGAATCGTTTGCGTGGTTCACTGGATTCGGCGACAACGCCTTGGAGTTCGAACTCCACTTCTTCCTGGTGTTCCGCAACCTCACCGAACAGAAGCGGATTCAGAGCGAACTGCGACTGGAGATCGAGCGACGATTCCGCCAGGCGAACATTGTGGTCGCTTACCCGCAGCGAGACGTGCACCTGGATACTTCCCAACCGCTGCAGATTCACTTCTCGGGCGACACGCCCAACGACCGCGGCAAGGTGGCCTAGCGCTCAGATTCACTGACGCTCAAGCAGGCAGGCAACCGGCAGGGTACTCGCCGTAGAAGCGGCGGATGAAATTGCGGTGCCAACGCTGTGGCTTATGCGGTTCCCATCCCCAGCGTTGCATCAGGCGATCGCTCAGGCGGACGTTGGCCGCATCGCACACGATGGCGTCGGTCCGCTTGATGGCTGCCACCTGGTCCAGGGCCGCCAGGGCCGCGCGGAACGTGGCGTAGCGGGTGCCATCGGTCGATACGATGTACTTCAACGCCAGGAAGTTTGCCATGCCCCGCGGTTGATTAAAGTACAACCGGCAGCGATCCTGCGGGCCGCGGGCATGAAATTTCAGTCGCACGGGCCACACTTCGGGCCAGGAGATCAGCTTGGGCAGCGGCCGCAGCTCGAGCGAGTGGAACTCGCCATGGCGCGTCTCGATGACGCCGTAGCGTCCCTGGGCCACCTGATCGCGGTGGGCCAGCAGATCGTGAATTTTCGAGAACCAGAACATGCCAGAGCAAAGGGTTGGGGAAGTGTCATTTCCACCCAAACCTAGGTCACTCTGCCTCGGGTGCCCCGAGAATTCGGTTCTTCAGTCCCTGATAAACCGCTAAAATCGCGCCACATAGAATCAGGCAGACCGCTAACACGACCAGCACCAGGATTGGCCTCTGGAAGAACAAGCTGCCCCAGTTCCAGACGCTGGCCCAGCGGACGATTAGAAACACCGTGGCCGCACAGAGGAACGGCCCGTACGGCAGTTCGTTTTCCTTGCGGACAATGAGTTGCACCAGGCCATACACGAGCGCGGCGAACGGGGCGAGGAAGAACACGATCACGCCCGCCTGCCAGCCGATCAGCGTGCCGATCATCATCATCAGTAGCACGTCGCCAAAGCCCATGGCCTCTTTACCCAAGGCAGGGCTGGCGATAATGCGAATTAACCACACCACGCCACCAGCGCCCACCAGCCCCACCAGCGATGTGAGCAGTCCCACCCAGGCCGCGCCGCCCCACCACCAGACAGCCACCACCAACACGGTGCCGATAGCCGTCACCTCGCGGAGCGGTGTGGTCCACCAGTCGCTGCCCACGCGGGTCAGGAAGTGCCGCACCGCTCGCACCAAGCCGCGCCGCCGGAGCCAGCTTCGCCGCACGAACGCAAAGCACCAGAGCCAATAACAGGCCAGCGCCAGCACCAATGACTTCCAGTTGGGCGCCGCCGCTAGTTCGGCCGGCCAGTCACTCGCAGCGGCCAGATGGACCGGCTCGAGATAAAACTTCGTGGCCGCGCCTGCTTTGTCGATCAGTTGCTGGCCGGCCACCGGCGGCACTGGGGGCATCGTGATTTGCGGCAACAAGGCCAGCGGCGCGAGCGTCGCCAGGATCAGTCCAAAGATCGTGCCTGGCACGGTGATGATGTCGGGGATGATGCGGTCGTCGGCGTCGATGAACGTGGCGGCCAGCATGAACCACATCAGCACCGCGTGGGCGAGGAACTCGAGGTGGGTCGCCACCGCGAACTGGTCGGGGGCGAAGGCCCCGATGTTACCGAGTGCCTGTTCGGCGATAAGCCCCAGGGCTTCGGTCTCCCACCAGTACAGCCACGCCAGGCCGAGCGGGAAGGCCAGCTCGATCAGCATCGGCCGAATCCAGTGCCCATGGCCGTGATGCGGTGCTTCGCGCCGCAAGAACCACCAGCCGACGATCGGGATGCAGTCGCTCCAGGTGCGCGGCTCCAACTCCGGCGGCTTCGGTTGCCAGGGCGAGCGGAGGCGGCGCTCCCAGGCAAAGTGATAGATCACCGCATTGGCCAGTGACGCCAACACCGCGGCAACGACAAACACCAGGGCGAGTCGCGCGGCGAGGGGAATGGCCAGTATCAACTGCATGACATCGTGTCGCTGGATGGCTAGTTGGCGGTGAGCTGCTGGAGAATCTCGGCGGCGATGGCCTGCGGCGTGCGGCCCTCGGTGTCGACTTCAAGCGTAGCACATTGCTGGTAAATGGGCGTCCGCTGGGTGAGCACCTGCTCGATTTCCTCGGTGAGCCCCGCCCCTGTGAGGCTGGGTCGCAGTGAGGCGGAAGCCGCATCGGCCGAGAGCCGCTCGGCAATCACCTCCGGCGTGGCCTTCAGCCACACGACGTGCATTCCGTCGATCGCCCGCTGACTGGCCTCCCGCAACACGGCCCCCCCGCCCAAGGCCACGACCTGCGTTGGCCCTGCGGCCAGCTCAGCTACCACGGCTTGTTCCAGATCGCGGAAGAAGCGCTCCCCCTCGTCGGCGAAGATGTCGGCGACCGGCTTGCCGGCGCGGGTCTGGACGATGTCGTCCGAATCGGCCCACGCGCACCCGAATCGTTCGGCCAACTCCTGCGCAATGGTAGTCTTGCCGGTTCCCCGGTAGCCAATCAGAAAGATGCTGCGATCAGGGGGCATGGGCTTCGAGTGAACAGTGGTCGGTGGCAGGCAAGTCCATAGCTTACAGCCTACGGCCTACAGCCAAAAGCCGCTTACCCTAATACTTCACCGGACCGGTCACTCGCTTCAACGTCGCCTTCATCACGTCGAGAGGCGCTTCCTTATTCGTAAAGAGATAGTACTGCAGCTTTGCCTGACCGACGAACATCTCCACGCCGGTCACTGTGTGGCAGCCATGGCTGCGGGCTTCTTTGATCAGCAGCGTCGACTCGGGATTGTAGACCGTGTCGAACACCAGCATCGACGGCTTGAGGTACGAGCGGTTGTAAGGCGTTTCGTCGACATTGGGGTGCATGCCAATGGGAGTTCCGTTGATCACTACATCAACTGGAACGGTATGCCGGGCGCCCCAATCGACGGCCTTGGCTCCAAACTCGGTGGACAGCTTATCGGCCCGCTCGCGGGTGCGGCTGGCAAGGATGGTCCGTGCACCGCGCTGCTTGAGTCCATACAGGATGGCACGCGAGACGCCGCCGGCCCCCATCAACAGTACCCGCTTGTCTTGCAGCGGACTCGCCTCTTGCCCCGCGCCGCCCATCGCATGCTCCAGCGCGTCCATCGCGGCTGTGCAATCGGTGTTGCAACCGATCACCTCGCCATCGCGGAACACCAGGGTGTTAACAGCCTTGATTCCTTTGACGGCCGGAGTGACCTTGGTCACGTGCTTCTTCACCGCTTCCTTGTGGGGAATGGTGACGCTAAGGCCCTTGATACCCAGCCGCGGAACATCCTCGATAAACTGGCTCAGCGAGTCGGGCGGCACCCGGAACGGCACGTACACGGCGTTCACGCCCTGCTCGGCGAGCGCCGCATTGTGAATATGCGGGCTCAGGCTATGGGCAATTGGGTCGGCGATCACGCCGAACACCTGGGTGTCTTCGGTAATCGAGTCGTAGCGGTACAGGTCCTTCATCTGGTCGAAGGCCAACTGCCCCGGAGCGAGTGCCCGCTCGTGGTGGAACGTGGCATAGGAGAACGGCGCGCCGTACTTGCCCATCAGGATCCGCGACGGGGTGCCAATGTCGCCCATGCACATGCCAACGGTCGGCAAATCAGCATTCTTCACCATTTCCAGCATCCGCAGATTGTCGTGCGGATTCTGCGCCATGGTGGTGATCTTCACGATGTCCGCGTCGAGACTCGAGAGCCGCTTGTAGATTTCGTCCAGGTCGTCCGGCGTGTGGCGGAAGTTGTGGTAGCTGATAATCCGCTTCGACTGGCCATACCGCGGGATGCTCTCCGCGATGTCGTCTTCCAGGTCGACGTACTCCGCGCCCAGGGCGACCGCTTCACGGAGCACCATCTGCCGGGCCTGCTCTTCGCCGCTGAACTTGCCGCCATCCTCTTCGCGGCGGCAGGTTATGATCACGGGGCAAGGGCGATCCTTGAGCAATCGCTGCAGGTTCAGCCGGCTCGCTACGTAGTCCAATCGCAGCTCTACGAGCTGCGCGCCACGTTTGACCAGCTCGTGGTACTCGGCCAAGAGGTGCTTGTGACGGCTACGACCTATCGAAACGCAAATCATGGGAGGAGGGGTCAGGGGTCGGGATTCAGGGGTCAGGGACGGAGCGCCTGACTTCAATGTAAAAGGAACGATCTAGTGTGATTCAAACCACCAGACTCTGCAATTCGGTGGCGGGTTCTCGCCAGCGTTGGCCCTCTGACGCCCCACTTCCGAAACCTGAACCTCTCAAATCCGCTTAAATTGCTTGTCCAGGTCGTCGCAACTGAAGACCAGGGCGGTCGGGCGACCGTGGGGGCAATGGTGGTGATTCTGGGTCAGGTGCCGGTGTTCCAACAGCGCCGTGATCTCGTCGGGCGTCAGCCGATCCCCATATTTTACCGCCGCCTTGCACGCAACGGTATGGAGCAAATCGTCCATCAGGTCGGTCGCCTCGGGCAGGCGATCGGATGCGGTCAGCCGATTGACCACGTCGTGCAGTACCTCTCCTGGGGGAAGGTTGGCCAGCATGGCCGGGTAGCTGGAGACCAGGACCGTGTCGCCACCGAAAGGTTCAATCACGACCCCCAGCTTCTTGAGCAACTCGCGCTGCTCCAGGGCCGCGGCCGCCTCGTCGGACGCCAGATCCACCGGCTCGGGCACCAGCAGGGCCTGGGTCTCCAGGCTGCCAGCGGCCACTTTGGCGCGAATCTGCTCGTATAGGATCCGCTCGTGCAGCGCGTGCTGGTCAATGATCTCCATGCCGCTGTCAGTCTCGACAATCAAGTACCGATTGTGCAATTGAATCACCTTGGCGCCCATCGCCCGTGGTACTGCCGGCTCGGCAGCGGGCTCGGGCGCATAGTCGCCGCTGGCCATTTCCGCCGGGGTGGGTTGGTGCCGAGTGGGACCGGCATCGGGAAACGGCTTGAATTCCTGCGGCAGGCGGTGCATCACGAGCGGTTCGCCCACCGCCCGCGAGGCGGGGCTCGGCGCGTCGGTCGAGTCGAAACGTCGCTGGGTGAGCTGCTCTTTGGCCCAATCGACCATCTGGCTGGCGCCGCCGGCGGCCTGGTCCTCCTCGCGAGTGGGCGACACCCCCTGCCCTCCCGGACCAGCCCGCAGGTCGCTCGACAAGAACTTACTGCGGAGCGTGCTCAGCAGCTGACTGTAAAGCCGCCCGCCATCCTGAAAGCGGACTTCCAGCTTCGTGGGGTGAACGTTTACGTCGGCCAGGTTGGCCGGCATGTCGAATCTTAAAAAACAAATCGGATATCGCCCGGTAAGCAGCAATCCGCGGTACGCCTCGCCCAGGGCGTGCTGCAGGGCCCGATCGCGAATGTTGCGACCATTGAGGAACAAATACTGCAAGCGGTTATTGGCCCGGCTGTACTGCGGATTGGCGGCGTAGCCCCGCAGCGAGATCGGCGGGTCGACGCTTTCGACTTCGATGAGCGATTCGGCCAGTTCGTCGCCAAACAATGCGGCGATGCGGACCCGCCAGTCGTCGGTGGGCGGCAGGTCGTGCACCTCTCGCTGGCCATGTTCCAGCCTACAATGCACCTTGGGGTTGGCCAGGGCGATGCGCACGAACGCCTCGGTGGCGTGGCCAATTTCGGTCTGCGGCGTCCGCAAGAAGCGTTGCCGAACCGGGGTGTTGAAGAACAGGTCGCGGACCTCGATGGTGGTGCCCACCGGACAGCCGGCCGGCTGAATGGCTTCGGCAACGCCACCGTTCACGCGAAGCTCGGCGCCCGAGTTGGCCTCGGCGGTCCGCGTCCGCAACAGGGTGCGACTCACCTCGGCAATCGATGCTAGCGCTTCGCCACGGAACCCCATGGTGCCGACTTCGAACAAGTCGTCCGCCGAGACAATCTTGCTGGTCGCATGATTCGACACGGCGAGCATCAGGTCGTCGGGCTCGATCCCGCAGCCGTTGTCCGTGACACGGATCAGATCCCGGCCCCCTGCTTCGAGCCGCACATCGACGCGAGTGGCGCCGGCATCGATGGAGTTTTCCAGCAACTCCTTCACCACGCTCGCGGGCCGCTCGATCACTTCCCCGGCGGCAATCTTATTCACCACCGAAGCAGAGAGTTGCTGAATCCTAGGCATCTTTCGTTCGTCCGTGGTCGATCCGTGGTTGTTATTCGTTGGACGTGGGACGAATGCTTGCGTCATCCGTCACTCGCAATTCATCATTCACAAATCATACTCCTTAATCTTCCGATACAGTGTCCGCTCGCCGATGCCCAGCATGCTGGCGGCTTCTTCGCGGTTGCCGCCGGTCACTTTGAGCGTTTCGGCGATGAACAGACCTTCGATCTCCGACAGCGGCTTACCCACCAGCGTGTGCAGGCCGTCGGCGGCGGAGCCGCCCGACTCGCTCTCCGGCGGGCTGAACTCGGGGGGCAGGTCGTCCAGGTCGAGCACCTCGTCATAGTCGACCACCACCATGCTATCGATGGTATTGGAAAGCTGCCGGACGTTGCCGGTCCAGCTATGGGCCATTAATCGGCGGCGGGCGGCCGTGGTCATGCTCTTGATCTTCTTGCCGTGCCGCGCGGCGTGAATCTTGGTGAAGTGGTCCACCAACAGCGGGATGTCCTGCGTCCGCTCGGCCAGGCTCGGCAGCTTCAGGCTGATCACCTTCAGGCGGTGGTACAGGTCCTCGCGAAACTCGCCGCTGGCCACCGCTTCTTCCAGATTGCGGTTGGTAGCCGAAATGATTCGCACGTCGACCTTCACCGTCTCGTTGCTGCCAACGCGAGTGATCTCGCGACTCTCCAGCACGCGTAGCAGCTTAATCTGCGTCGGCACCGGCATGTCGCCCACTTCGTCGAGGAACAGTGTCCCGCCGTCGGCGTATTCGAACTTTCCCATCCTGTCGCGGGCGTCGGTGAACGCGCCGGGCACGCTGCCGAACAATTCGCCTTCGAGGATGTGCTCGCTCAGGGCCGCACAGTTCAGCCCCACGAAGTGCCGGTTCTTCCGCGGGCTGTTCTGGTGAATCGCCTGGGCGACCAACTCCTTGCCGGTACCGGTTTCGCCTTCAATCAGCACCGTCGCATCGGTCGGCGCGATGCGGCGGAGCCGTTCGATCAGGTCCTGCATCGGTGGGCTGTTGCCAATCAAACCTTCGAAGCCGAACTTCTCGTCCAACCGGCGACTCAGCTCGGCATTCGCGCGGCGGAGGTGCTGTGCGCGGGCCGCGTTGTCGACCACGCTGCGGAGCTGACCCAGGTCGAGCGGCTTGAGCAGGAAGTGCGAGGCCCCCTCGCGCATGGCCTCGACGGCCGACTCCACGGTGCCGTGCCCGGTGACCATGATCACCTCGGCGTCGGGCAGGTCGTCCTTGGCCTTGGCCAGAATCTCCAGCCCACCGACCTTCGGCATCTTGAGATCGGTGACGACGATCTCGAACGAATGCCGCTCCATCAGATCGGCACCCTCCTGCCCGGTCGTGGCGAGCGTGCAGGCGTAGCCTTGGCTCGACAGACTATCGGCAATGGTCTCCGCGTGCGCATGATCGTCGTCGATCACCAGCACGTTGATGGGAGGGCCAACTTGAGCAGCTTTCGATTTCGCCATGATTCAAAGATGGATTTCGACGCGGATCAACGCGAATTGTGCAGGATTATGGCGGATTGCAATGGCTTCGCCAACCGACCGTCAAAGCTTGCCATGCAATGCCTGCGGGGGATGGCGATCCACACGTTCGGACTATTCGGGCAGCACCACTTCGCGTTCGACACCGCCCTGCCCCGGCAGTCGCGGTGGAACAGGAAGCGAGATAGTAAAGCGGGTCCCGCGGTCGACTTCGGTCTGCACACGAATCTCTCCGCCGTGGGCTTCGATGATCTTGCTGGTGGTCGGCAGCCCGAGCCCCGAACCGCCCGGCTTCGTGGAGTAGAAGGTCTCGAACATCCGCGCGGCGGTCTGGTCGTCCATGCCGCAGCCGGTGTCGATCAGGTGCAGCAGCACCCACTCTCCATCGCCACTGGTCGCCACGGTGAGCTGTCCCCCATCGGGCATTGCCTGCTTGGCGTTCAGCAGCAGGTTGAGCACTCCACCGCGGAACGACTCGCGATCCAGCAGCACCGTCGGCAAATCGGGATCGAAGTATCGCACCACCTCCACACCGGCTGCTTCGGCCTCGGGTGCGAAGAAGTCGAGCAGGTCGGCCAATTCGTGGTTCAAGTCGGTGGGCTTGAGCGTTAGCTTGCGGACTTTGGCAAAGTTCAGGAAGTCGTCCAGCAACCCCTGCAGCCGCTGGCATTCGCTCTGCATGGTCGCTACCCGGCGGAGCGAGCGATGTTGGTGCGGCGAGGGTTCGTCTTCGATGTCCTCGGCCAGCAACTGCAGATTCAGCCGGATGGTGGACAGCGGGTTCTTGATCTCATGCGCGAGCGCCCCCGCCAGCCGAGCGATCTCGGTGTACTGGTCCATCAATCGCTGGACGGCGGAAGTGGTTTGCTCAGACATTTCGTAGGAGTCGGGATGCAGGGGTCGGGGGTCAGGGATTGCCCCATCAGTGCTACCCGGGCGGCGTTGGGCGGCGCTCGATTCTTTAGCACGGAGCTTCCGGGGCCGAGCGTATACGCTGCCCCCTGATCCCTGAATACTGACCCCTCTAATAAAACGGGCCCCGCAAGCGAGGCCCGTGTGGGTTTCAGACTTTTCGCTTGCCGCAGCGGGATTACTCCGTAGCGGCGGGCTCGCCATTGCTTTCGGCTTCGGCCAGCACGGCCTTGCGGCTCAGCTTGACGCGGTCCTGCTCGTCCACGGCGATCACCTTCACCTGAATCGGATCGCCCACGCTCAGAATGTCGGCCACGCTCGAGACGTAGTCGTTCGACAGTTCGCTGATGTGGCACAGACCGTCCTTGCCAGGCAGGATTTCGATGAACGCACCGAAGTCCTTGATGCTGGTGACCTTTCCATCGTAGATGCGGCCGACTTGCACCGTGGCAGTCACGGCTTCGACACGGGCCAAGGCTGCCTTGAGGGAATCCTCGTCCGCGGCGGCGATGGTGACGGTGCCGTCCTCGTCGATGTCGATCTGCGAGCCGGTATCTTCCTGAATGGAACGAATATTCTTGCCACCAGGGCCAATGAGCATGCCGATCTTGTCGGGCACGATATTGGTCCGCACCAATCGCGGTGCCGAAGCAGCCGTGTTGGTTCGCGGACGCTGGATGGTGCTGAGCATCGATCGCAGGATTTCCATCCGAGCTTCACGCGACTGGGCGAGCGTGCCGCGGATGATCTCTTCGCTGATACCCTTGATCTTCAGGTCGAGCTGAATACCCGTGATGCCGTTTTGCGTACCGGCAATCTTGAAGTCCATGTCGCCGAAGTGATCTTCGTCGCCGATGATGTCGGTCAGCAAGACGAAGTTGTCGCCTTCCTTCACCAAACCGGTCGAGATGCCGGCCACCGGATTCGAGATCGGCACGCCAGCGGCCATCAGGCCCAGAGTGGCACCACAGACGCTGGCCATCGAACTGGAACCGTTGCTCTCGGTGATGTCCGAGATCACGCGGATCGTGTAGGGGAAATCGTCGTGATCCGGCAGCACCGGGTTGACGCTTCGCTCGGCCAGCATGCCGTGGCCAATCTCACGACGGCCAGGGCCACGAATCGGACGGCACTCGCCCACCGAGAACGAGGGGAAGTTGTAGTCCAGCATGAACCGCTTGGAGTACTCTTCGAACAGGCCATCGACGCGTTGTTCGTCGCGCCCCGTGCCCAGGGTGACGGTGACCAGTGCCTGGGTCTCACCACGCTGGAAGATGGCCGAACCATGCACGCGAGGCAGCACGTCGACTTCGCATTCGATAGCACGCAGCGACTTGTTGTCGCGGCCATCGGCACGGGTGCCGGCGAGAATCAGGTCGCGGATGACCTTTTCTTCCAGGTCGTGCCAATTCTTGCCAAACGAAGCCATGGAGAAGGCCCCTTCGGCATCGGGGTCGGGAATCAGCGTGCTAAGCGCTTCTTCCTTCACGGCACTGCAGGCGGCGGCACGTTCGTGCTTGCCCTCGGTCTGCTTCGCGGCGTGCAGCTTGTTGTAGAACTGCTCGTTGATCTTGTCCCGCAGGCCATCGTCGGCCGGCGGCACGTAGTCCATCTTTTGCGGCTGCACCTTTTCGGCCAGCTCGAGCTGCAAGTCGCAGATTTCACCGACGTACTTATGAGCCGTCATCAAGGCCTCGGCCATCCGGTCCTCAGGCATTTCGCGAGCGAAGCCTTCGATCATCAGGATGGCGTCCTTGGTGCCCGAGACAATCATGTCCAGGTCGCTGAACTCCAACTCGTCGGCCGTGGGGAAGGCAACGAACTCGCCGTCGACCTGCCCCAACCGCACGGAGCCCAGCGGGCCCATGAACGGCAAGTGCGAGATCGTCAGTGCGGCGCTCGCACCATTCATTGCCAGGATGTCGCCGTCGGTCTGGCGATCACTCGACATTACGAACGCTTGAATCTGCACCTCGTCCATGAAGCCGTCGGCAAACATGGGACGGATCGGGCGGTCCATCAAGCGGGAGGTCAGGGTTTCTTTGGTCGTGGGACGACCTTCCCGCTTCAGGAAGCCACCGGGGAACTTACCCGCCGCGGCGTGACGCTCGCGGTAGTCGCAGGTAAGCGGGAAGAAGTCGATACCGGGGCGAGGGGAGCTGTGGGCCGCAGCGACCATCACCACCGTCTCGCCATACTGCACCAGGCACGCACCAGCGGCCTGCTTGGCCACGGCACCCGTTTCGATACTGAGAACTTGACGCCCGATTTGTTTTTCTACTTTGACTCGATTCACAATACTGTCTTTCCTACTTAGCTTATTCTTACTTACTTATTTACGTTGCCTATGAGCGGAGGGCGCCGACGGGCCAAAGGGCGAACACTTCCCCAGAGAATGGTGCAAGACGCACCTCTGCCGAAGGTGGCCGCACACTCGCTTCATATCAAGCGAATCCTTTCGAGTGGTGATCTCGACGAATGCCTGGACTGTCCAGGACGACTTGCGATCACTACCCGAAAATTTTGGCTTGATGAAACTCAAGCGGCGACATTCGGCAAGAGCACGATAGTGCAGCAGAGAAATGGCCAACCGGCCCAGCACCCAAGCGCTAGCTGCGCTCGAGAACGAGAACACCGGGCGGTTTGTTGGCCGAATCTGACGCGTGCGGCGAGATTACTTACGAATCTCGAGGCGACGCAGCAGGTCGAGGTAAAGTTGCGGGTTGTGCCGCTTCACATAGTCCAGGAGACGGCGGCGCCGACTCACCATGCGCAACAAGCCCCGGCGACTGGAATAGTCCTGGGGGTGCTGCTGCATGTGTTC
This sequence comes from Aeoliella straminimaris, assembly GCF_024054565.1. Classification (GTDB taxonomy): domain Bacteria; phylum Planctomycetota; class Planctomycetia; order Pirellulales; family Lacipirellulaceae; genus Aeoliella; species Aeoliella straminimaris. The sequence goes on along the minus strand of NZ_JAMXLR010000092.1, from coordinate 451,709 downwards.
GGTCATCTGGCTGATGCGGTTGGTAAGCAGCGCGATTTGGACCTCCGGCGAACCCGAATCGTTCGCGTCGCGTCCAAAATCACCGACCAGCTCTTCTTTCCGATCCTTAGTAAGCGGCATGCTCGAAACCTAATTAACCTCGGGGCAACAAAAAAATATCCGGTGCTTCGTGTCTGGCGTCCAACCACCCCTGATGCAATGGGCCGCGAGTGAACACCAACCCCTCTACGAGGCCGGGAGTTCCCAAATGGCTCCTCGCGCGACTCGGGGGGCGTTTCACTCCTTTTCCCAAGGGCCCAATTGCCCTTGCATCAATAGGGTTTCACTTGACTTTCAATTACACGTCGCTGCTAAGCCCAGTAGTGTAACGCACACCAGCCCCACCGCAACCCCCACTACTGCCATTTTTGCAGGCTCCGCACGCTCCCCGAAAACAGGGGTTTTTTACCACGTCGACGCCCACGCGTGGCCAAAACTATATCCCACCCGAGTCCAGCACGGCCGGGCTTTCGCGGTGTACCAGGCTGCCAATCAGGCCAAGCCGCCGACCCATGACCGAAACCACGTCGTCCAGCGTTACCAGCGCCACCAGCCGGCCCTGCTCGTCGACCACCGGCGCCCGACGGCATGGCACGCCCTGCATCACCCGCAGAATCTCGTCGTCCCGATCGCACGGACGCACGCACTGAGGCGCGGCCGTCATCACGTCCACCACGCGTACTTCGGTCGAATCGAGTCCCCTGGCCACCACCCGAGTAGCCAGATCGCGATCGGTAACGATTCCCACGGGCCGGTGCGACTCGTCGCACACCACCAGACAGCCCACCAGGTGATCCCGCATCCGCGCCGCGGCAATTTGCACCGAATCCGAGGGCGAAATCGTGTCGACCTGCAGGGTGCCAATTGAATGAAGTGTCATCGCTGAACTCCTTCCTGGTTCGAGATCACACGGAAAGAACCCATAGGAATGCTACGCACGTCACGCGGCGGTTCAAGCTGCCATTTGCCCCGTCGCATTTGTCGCGGAGCGATGGACCAGCGCCCGCGGCCGTATTGGTACCAAATCGGGGATCTACATCCGCGGGCCCAAAACTCGGCCCGTCCCGGCGGCACAGCGCTCCGCAAACCATTTGACACCAACAACTTGCAACATCCCTCGGCTTCAAATCCCCAGGAGTTTTGGTACACGAGTACGCCCACCTGTCCCAATACTCGGCTGCTGCGGCAAACTCGCCCGGCCGTCGACCGGGTCAGCCCACGCTGCGATCTCACGCACGGTCCAGCCAGATGCCGCTCGCCGGCGGCGATGCACGCGCAGCAGGCCACCCTGTATTGGACTCACTGGGCTGGTGAATTCAACACCGAATTTTGGACAGTTGGTGTCCCCCCGATTCGCCACGCAAACAGCGCTGCGGCCAGGCCGCCCCACAGCAGCCCAACATGCGAACACGGGGAGCGGAAGCCACTCAGGCGATGGCGCTGCGTCTGGAGCGGCGACGAGCCTGGGCCACGACCAGCAGCAAACCAGCCCCCAAGAGGATGATCGTAGAGGGCTCGGGCACGGTGATCAGTTGGCCGCCAATGACGGGCCCCCCGGGGTTGCCAAAGGCCTGCGCATTTTGACTGTGAATCATCAGGTGCAGTTGCTCGGCGAACAGGTCATCGAGGCTACCGGTCAGCGCTCGCGACGAGGCACCAGCGGGCGTGTGCACAAAGGCGTCGCTATCGTCCCAGATTCCGGAGACGACCACCATGCCATTGGATCGGACCTGCACCGTTTGATCGGCGTCGTCACCACCACGGGTATGCCCGGTTTCGGTGGGCGGCGACGCTGGGGTGCCCAGGATGTTAAGCACGTGGGGCGTGGGAAACGATGCATCGATGGTCGTCCCGTCGGCCGCCCGTGCTGTGTGAATGTGAATCTTGTCCAGGTCGGGCGTGGCATCCCCTGCTCCGAACACACTCTCGAAGCCCGAGAGACGAATGGTGTATTCGAGCGTCGGGCTCGATCCATCCATCGGTTCGGTCAACGTAAAGTTGGCAGTTCCCGCGTATCCCAACTCCGGCGGCGACTCTCCATCCAAAGTGAACACGCCTGTGTTCATCAAGGTAGCTTGGAACTTGGTGATCGTCTCGCCCAGGGCGAGCGGCGACATGCTCAGTGCGGCAAAGGTAAGCAAAACCAGGTGTCTCATCAGCGTGCCTCCAAGTGGGTGGCCGACTGCTCCGGTCGACCTCGACGAACAGGTGGAAAAGAAGCCAAACACAACGCGGCCGCCAACAAGGCGACCAGATTCTTGATCGATGCGGCCTCAGGAACCGCCGACACTGCCAGCCCGCTGGCCGAAGTGCCCAAGTGGTTCCGCCAGATGGTGTAGTCGGCCAGGTCGATCTGCCCGTCTGCATTGCCATCAGCACCGGCGCCAGCCATAAGGGGTTCGCTGCCGAAAGAGTTGCGCCACACCAGGTAGTCGTCGCTGGTCACCACGCCATCGTGGTTGTAGTCGCCTGCAGCGGTGGGGAGTGCCAATAAACTCTGAAGTGCCAACGCCCCCTCCTGCCGAGCGAGGATGCCGAAGTTCCAACCAAACGTCAGTATGAAAGGGTCGCTGGCTTCGTATCCAGGCGATGTCAGCTGGACGGGCACACCATACACGCCGGCCGCCAGCGACGAATTGGGCACGCGGACCGATCCGTCGGCATGCCAGTAGTAGTTACCACGATAGGTTCCCCACAGCATGCCAGCCTGCGGAGTCGATCCAGCGGAGATCGTGTAGCGATCGAGGTCGTTGATCACCGGATAGCCAAACCCATCGGCCGCTGGAGGAATCAACATCAGCGAAGCCGGGGTGGCACTGATTTGCTCGCCATTCCAGTAGTAAAGCCCGCCCACGGTTTCAAGATAGAGGTCCGTGCCCGGCGGGGGACCAAACTCGGGTTGGTTCACTCCAAAGCTCAGGTCGGACGCAGATGGTCCGGAGCCTTCGTCGAGCAGAAATGAAGTGGCCGGCTGGGCGAGAATCGCCAACTGCCCTTCCTCGACGGTGACCAGCGTCGGATCTCCGTGACCACGCGCGGGACGCTGGATCGCCATCGCACAGGCAATCGCCAGCAGTAACCGCAGACAGCGCAGCGTGGCGGATACGCCCTCGCCAGTGCGGGGACGTAGCGCACCCTCGCCGCCTTCATTCGAAGGGCGCAGATGGGCGTCCCTCGTGCTGTTCTGTTCCATGCCGGCGATTGTAGACATACGGCGTCCAAGTGGCAAACTCACCCCGCACGGCAGATGTGGGACACCGAATCGGCAATGCACTCTGGCGCGCGAAACCACTTGGTTTCGCTGCACCGCCCCCGCAAGTACGATTTACCGCGGGAAGTCATCGCTTGATAGCAGGCCGTGCAAGCGGCCGCCGTCTCACTTCGCGAGATCCAGAAATACGATGCACGAAGGATTGCCCACCGGCACGTACTGCTCGGTGAAGTAGAGCATGCCCGAGTTCGTGTCGACTTTGAAGATGGCCAGGTTGTCGGCACGCTGGTTGCACGAGTAGAGGAGGTCTCCGGACGGAGTGAACTCGAAGCTGCGTGGATAGTCGCCCCGAGTCCACTGATTCTCGATAAACGCCAGTTCGCCTTCGGCCCCCACGGCAAACACGCTGATGCTGTCGTGCAGGCGGTTTCCGGCGTAGACGAACTTGCCATCGTCGGAGACCAGGATCTCCGAGCAAAAATTGCTGCCGGCGTAGCCGGGGGGAAGCGACGAGAGCGTTTGCCGCTGCGTCAACTTGCCGCGTTTCGCATCGTAGTCCAGCAGCACGATGGTCGAGCCTTCTTCCTGAATGGAATACAGCCAGCGACCGTTGGGGTGGAAGCTGAAATGCCGCGGGCCATCGCCCGGTGGCAACGCAACCTCGTGATGCTCGCCGGCGGTGAGCTTTCCCGTCGACGCATCGAAACGCCATACGAAAATCCGATCAAGCCCCAGGTCGACGTGCAGGACGTATTGACCGCTGGGATCCGACTGAATCATATGGGCGTGCGTACGGTCATGACCGCTGAAGGCGAAGCTGCCTTCGGGTGCGTTGGTGGCCTTGGTCGGGCCGATCTCCCCGGCATCGTTCTTCACGTCGACCGCCTCGCCCAGGCTGCCATCTTCCTCCACCGGCAGCACCGCGACCGAACCACCAAAGTAGTTGGCCACCAGCAGGTACCGGCCACTGGGATGAAGGCTCACGTAGGTCGGCCCGGCTCCTCCTGAGCCAACGGTGTTCAACTGCTTCAGACTGCCGTCCGCCGGATCGATGGCAAACGAACTGATCGTCCCATGCTTGTCGGGGCCGACATGATCGGTCTCGTTTGCCGAGTAGAGTCGCGTACCGGCAGCGTTCACTGCCAGGTGACTGGGGCTGGTGCCGAGCGGAAACTCGCCCGCTGGAGTCAAATTGCCTGTCGTGCGATCGACGTAAAAGATGTGGATGCCACGCCCGTTGCCCTCCGGCAAATCGACTTGGGTTGGCAAAGGGTCGTGCAGTGGCGAGCTGAACGTACCCACGTAGGCCACCAGCGGCCGCTCGGGCTCATCGGCGGCTAGACGCACGTCGCCTCCCAGCAGCGTTAGCGACAACAGCAAACCGGCGTTAACCAGGCATTTCATCTAATTTCGTCCCATCCGGCAAATGATCATGCACGCGGTACCTTGGTCACGAAGCAGCAAGGCCACTCGTTAGCATGATTGTAGTTGGGGGGCTCGCGAACTCCAAATAACTGCGGTTGGCTTATCTCTGGACCGCGCGGACTCCAAGGATTTGCCCTTGCCAAAGCGTCGCGTCGCCATGCTAAGCCGGGGCGATAGATGAAGGGGAATCCAACGTCCCTATCAGGATTACCGAGCCTGTCCCTGATGAGTATTATCGGCAACCAGGCGAACGACACACAGGTACAGCACGCCAAGCAACATCAGTTGTGCTATGGGGACGGTGACCTCCACCAGGGGCGGACCGCAGTGCATCAGCCGCTGGCCTTGCAGGCGAGCTTCAATAAATGGCAACAAGTCATAACGGTAGACGCCGAAGCCCACCAAAACGGACAGCAAGGTGCCAATCAGAAACGCTATGGAAGCCTCCATGTTTCGATTCGCCGCGATGGCGACGATGCCGTGAAACAGCAGCGGCACGGCCGCAATCGCGAAGAGCCCAAGTGACTCGCAGCCCGCTTCGCGAAACAATAGCGATTGGGCCGCAATGCCCCACAGGCAGCAGCCGATAGTGATGATCAAGATGGCGGTGCGCATGTCGGCCAAACGTCAAGGCGGCGGCTGCAAGTTCGCATCCAGGAATCTAACGATCTGATCTTTGTACAGCACCGGGTCGTGCGCCAGCAAGTCGACGTGGCCCGCGCCGGAGAAGATCACCAGCGTTTTCGGCTCGCTGGCTTGGGCGAACAGCCGCTCGGTTTCGGCCAGCGTGGTATGGCGATCCTGGTCACCGGCCGCCACCAGCACCGGGCAACCGGCCGCGTTGATGCGGTCGATGGGACGCAGATCGGCGGTGGAGATGCCTAGTCGCGGACTGAGTTGCACCAGCAGCGCCGGGGCTAACACGTGATGCAGTGGACCGAGACGCATGGCCAAGCGATCGTGCACCGCTTCGTCGATAGTGGGATAGACCGACTCGAGCACCAACGCGTCGATCTCCAGCGGCGAGGCCAGCACCGCCGCCGCGCCCCCGAGCGATCGGCCCACGACGCCAACTTGGTGATCGGGTGTTCGTCGTCGAAGGTACGCCACAGCAGCCTCTGCATCGTGCCGTTCGAGGTGGCCGATGGTGATGTGCTCGCCGGGCGACTCGCCATGCGCCTGCAGATCGACGAGCAGCGCCGCATAGCCCGCATCGTGCAACAGCCGAGCCCGCGTGAGCATCGCCCGACGATCGCCGCGAATGGGATGCAGCAGCACGACGGTGGCCGTGGCATTGTCGGCGGGAATGTACCAGCCGGCGAGCCTCGCGCCCGACTTGGATTCGATCGAGATTGACTCCACCGGCAAATCAGCGGGCGGCGGGCCAACGGTTCGCAGGGCGGGCGCAACCAACCGGCCCCCAACCACCCACGAGGCGCCGGCGAACACCACCATGAACAGGGCCAGCATCAGCAGGCCCCAGCGAAGCAAGCGGCGGCGTTTCATGGAGAGACTTTTGCAGAGTGACGTTCGATATCCTCGCGGTTGCTACGCTGGCGGATGGCGATGGGTTCGCGCCAGTTGACGGCATCAAGCAAGCTTGCTTGGGTCGAGATGGATGCTACATCTCGAAGTCATCCATCAGCCCGCCGAGGAAGTCTTCCATATTCCCCGACATCTGAGCAAAGGTCTCCACGCGCAGTTTCACCTCGGCATCGCAGACACCGTCGCGGATATAGCCCACAGTACCCTCTTCGCCATCGTGGCTCATCTCCCAGGTGATGCCAAACTCCTGCGACAATTGGCACAACACGTCGAGCAAGTCGACGGCGGTGCCGTCCGCCATTCCCTCCGACTCCGCAACGGCGACAGGATCGGCATCCGGCATGAAGTTCGGCTTGCTGCCACCCTCCAGGTGATCGTCATCGGTCGCCCAGAAACTCAAGGGCTCGCAACTCAACCAGGACCGGTTTGCAGAAAGGGAAGACGCCCGCTGCTTGACCGCAGTGGTAGTTGCTTCGTCGACTACCTCCGCCGAACGATAGTAGATAGTAAACCCCATTCGCTCTCCCCATCGAGTTACTGCGACTTGAATACCCGGCGATTGCCTCCCCAAACCTACCCGGCCGTGCCGCTTCCTGCAATTCAATCGCCTACTTGCTCCAACACTCCGCCGACCCCAAGAATAACCGTTGCCGGGCGAATACCCAGTAATTCCCTCCCGCAGCGGGAGCGGCCGGCCATCCCCCCTTCCCCAAGGAAAGGTAACAACCATGCGTCCCTTCTGGTGTTTTCTCGTACTGGCAATGGTGATGAGTGGCGGTGCCGCCGTCTGGGCTCAGGAGGCCGAGCCCGAGAGCGACCTGGGCGACAAAGCGCAGCAAACGCTGGAGAGCGCGAAGTCGACCGCCGACGAGGCAGCTCGCGAGATCGACAAGAATCCGCAGGCCCAGGAGATATCGGCCGGCCTGCTGAAGCCGATCTACCAGTTGGCCGAGGCCATTTCGCACCCCGCGTTCCATTGGATTGGGTTCGCCATCATGGTGGCTGGCGTGGTGAGCTTTGCCCTGCAACTGACGCTCGGCAAGCTGGTGGTACTGGCGCACGCGGGGTTCAGTCCGGCCGAGATCCTCTCGGACGCCCTGGGACTGGTGGTCAGCCTGGTGGGCCTGGTGCTCACCACCCAAGCGGCCGCCGAAAACTCCAGTTTCACCGGCAGCGCCTCGGCGGTGCTGTCGTCCACCGTGGTGGGCGCGGTGGTAGGCTTCGTGTTCTACCTGTGGGGCCAGCGGCAAGAAGTGGAGGCCGTGAAGGGTCGCAAGGCGACGGCCGCCGTGAAAGTGAAGAAAGAGAAGTAGTAGCCAAGCCAGCTACAAACAGGCAACAAAAAAAGCCTCGAGCGAATTCGCTCGAGGCTTTTTTGATTCTTGAGTTTGCACTTCGCCTTAGGCGGGCTTGGTGTGCTTGACGTCCTTCAGGCGAATGACATCCCAGGCGAGGCCCGTCTTTTCCATCATCCAGATCACCCAGTAGGTGACGTCGATTTCCCACCACTTGTGGCCCTGCGAGGCGACGCGCTGGTAGGCGTGGTGGTTGTTGTGCCACCCTTCGCCGAAGGCCAACAGGCCGACCCACCACAGGTTGGTGCTGTCGTCGGTGGTATCGTAGTTGCGATAGCCCCACATGTGCGTGACCGAGTTCACAAACCAGGTGACGTGCATCACGTACACCATGCGAACACCGGTGCCCCACAGCAGCATCGACATGCCGTCCCACCAGCCACCGGTCAGCCCGAAAGCGCCAAAGTAGCCCATCAAGAACAATCCGACGCCCAGGATGAAGTGGCTGGGCAGGAACATCTTGTGCAGGAACCGCATCATGGGGTCCTTCAACAGGTCGCCGGCATAGCGTTTGGCGATGTCGTCGCTGATTTTCTGGCCCCAGTTGGGCATGAACCACAGCATGTGCGACCACCATGCACCGTCGCGAGGCGAATGCGGGTCGCCATCGTGGTCGCTGTACTTGTGATGCTTGCGATGGTTCGAGACCCACATGATGGCCGAGCCTTCGCCGCTGAGTCCGCCCAGCAGGGCGAGCAGCCAGCGGATTGGCTTGTAGGTCTTAAAGCTGCCGTGCGTCAGCAGGCGATGATAGCCCATGCAGACGCCCAGCGAACCGGTTGCCAGGATCAGCACCACGCAGGTGGCGAGTGCTTGCCAGGTGAAGAAAAACGGGGCAGCAATCGCGAACAAATGCACCACGCCAATCCACACCACCACAGGCCAGTCGAGACCCAGCTTCCAGGTCTCGGGCGAGTTGGCAGGTGGGCGGCCATCGATCACCTTCGGCCCTTCCGAAGCCGGCTTTTCAGCACGACGTTGCTTGGTGGCAGGACGATCCTTCAGCACCGCGCTGTTGGATGGGGAAACAGGGTCATTGGGGTTGGTATGCAGACTCATCGTCTTGTGGGGTCTCCGACGGACAGGCTTACGCGTCAGTCAAACCAGCCAGAAGAAGCGGGTGGCAAGGTTTTGCGTCCGTTTGCCTATTGCTTGGTTTGTGATTGTCGAGCTCAACTGGGCTCGGCAAGGGAGAGACTGTTCGCAGGGGGCGTAATCAAGCTGAAAGTTCCGTGAGCAGCGCTGCGGGCAAACTACTCTGATTCCGCACGAAGATAGTGGGTTTGGACCCGAAGGGCTAGCCCACTATGGATTTCCGTACTTTCTTAGGAGGTAGAAACAATGATTTCCTGCGACACTCGTACTACGTTGCTACCCGCTACCAAGTTCATTGGTTTTAGGGAAATGCGCCTGTCTCGAGCCCCCGTCCCGGATGCGTTTCAGGGCGTTGGGAACGTGATAATTACGGCAAATAGGTGGAGATGGTGAAACCGGCGGAGTCGATTTTGGCCGAAATCGCTCCTCGCTCGGCCGTAAACAGCACTTCGGCCCCCAATTGCTGATAGCTTTGCTGCACATTGCGGTCAACCGTGCCAGGACCGCCGCTCACAATTACCACCTCCGGCGTGCTCCAGGCGGCGAAGCCCGGGGGATCGCTGCGGCGGCTGCCGTGGTGCGGGGCCAGCAGCACGTCGCAGTCGGCTGGCGGTTCGTCCATCACGTAGTCGATGCCGGGCGATTCGAGGTCGCCAGGCAGCATCACCCGCTGGCCAGCTGACTCGACCACCAGCACCAGGCTGTTGGAGTTGTCGCCGCCGAAGCTGCCGAGTCGATCGGGGTAAAGCACGTCGGCCACGGTTACCGAGTCGAGCGTGAGGCGGTCGCCCAGTTCGACCTGCTCGATGGGAATGCTGTGCGAGACAAGCAGCCGCTGCAGTTCGGCTGGCGCGGAGTGGTTGGTGGTATCGTTGGGTGGTGGAAGCATATGCGGCGAGACGAACACGCGGCCAATCGAGAAGCGGTCGATCAGCCCCGGCACGGCGTTGAAATGGTCCACGTCCGCATGCGACAGCACCACGGCGTCGATTTGTCGACTTCCGCGCGACCACAGGTACTCGGAGATCGTACTGGTCGCGTAGTGGGGCGAGCCCAGCGAACCGGCGTCGTACAGCAGCGTGGCTCCTTCGGGCGTGGTGACCACGGCGCACACCCCGTGGCCGACATCCAGGAAGGTGACCTCCAGTTGCTGCGGCTGCGAGCGGGCGACGATGCCACCCGCCGCGCCGCAGGCGATCCATACGGCCGCTAGTTGCACGGTGCGTCTCCACCCAAAACGAGTACCGCCCGCGGCCAACAGCACTGGCGCCAGGGCGTACCAACCAACGATCCACCACATAGCCGGAGCAGGCGACCAACTATAAGCGTGTGGCCAGTGACTGGTGGAATTCACCAGCCAGTCGAGCGCGTCGAGACACAAACCGTTGGCCGCGGCCAGGGTGCCTTCCAGCGGTGGGACGATCCAGCCCACCACTAGCAGGGCGAACCCGGTGACGAGCGATGCCGCTACGGTGAGAAACACCGGCACACAGGCCAGCACTGCAATGGGGGTAACCAGATGGTAGCTCTCCAACAGCAGCGGCAGCGAGACGATCCACACCGCCAGGGTGGCCAGCATCGCCAGCCCTGCCCTGCTGACGGCCCAACGCATCGCCCGCACGTACCACGGCTCGCAACTGCGGAGCAAGAATTCAAGTGGCGTCAGTGGCCGCCGCCAGCGGACCGACACGAACCACAACAGCACCGTGACGCACAGGAAGCTGAGCTGCGGCCCGGTGCGAAACAGGTCGGCCGGATTCAAGCCAAGCACCACCAGCGCCGCGATGGCCAGCGAATTGAGCGCGAAGGGTTGCTCGTCGAACCACAGGCCAATGCAGGCGAGCACCGTGAGCACCGCCGCCCGTACCACCGGAGGATGCGCGCCGGTGAGGATGGCGTAGAAGATTACAATCGCTACGGCCACCAACAGTGCCTGCCGACGCGGTAACAGGCCCATGCCGAGCAGTCCGAACACCAGGCTCATCAAGATGCCCGCATGCAAGCCCGACACCACCAATACGTGCAGTGCCCCGGTGACGCGAAACGCATCCACCGCTTCGCGGGGCATCGAGTTGCGTGCGCCCAGCAACAGCGCCGCGGCGGTAGGCGCACGCTGGGGACCGAGCGCACTCCACAAGCGACTCTGCCAACTGCTGCGCAGGTTGTCGACCCACCGCGCCGGATTCCAGGGGCTGCCCCGCTGCAGGAGCGTCACGCAGTCGGGCGATTGAGAGCGGACATAGGCGAGCTGGCGATCGGCCCGCAGGTGCAGCGCGTAGTCGAACTGCCCCGGGTTGCGGGCCGGCGAGGGAGCGCGGAACTGGCCAAACACCTGCACCCGATCGCCCGCGTTCACCCCCAATAAATGGCCATCGACAATCAGCTCGCACTGCCCCGCGGCCGGTTGCCAGTGCTCGCCGTTGCGAACGCGAGTGACGGTGATCAACAGTTGGCTCTTCTCGCCTTGAGGGATTGCGCGATACGGCGACTCCGGCGGCGCAGCTACGCGCTCGGGGGCAGCGTTGGCCACCGCCTGAATGCAGCACGGGTAGGGTTCGAGCGTCGCCATCCGCCCGAGGTCGTCGTAACTGAATAGATTCCAGTGCCAGTGGTGCCAACCGCCTGCCAGGGACGCCGCGGCCACCAGCACCACCACACTACCCGTAAGATGGCGCCCACTACTTCGCAGCCATAACCAAGCGGCAAGCAGCACCGCCGAAAGCAGCCACCACTGTCCACAACCGGGCCACTCCAGTGCGCGGTCGCTGGCCCCACGATCGAGCACGATGCCCGCCATCACGGCCAGGGCCACCGCCACCAGCGGCGCACGGCGACGGCGGCCAGGACGGTCGGGTGGCTTGGAATTCCCAGCGGGCATGGCGGATAGACACTAAGCAGGCACAAGGGGGCATGCTGGCAGTCTAACCAGAATCGCCCCACGGTGCCGAACGATTCTTTGCCTGGCTGCGTAGGGACCTGTGGAGAACACCCCGCGGAGCGGCGGTCGTAACTCCCGGCCGGGTGCGATATACTCGGCCGTTGCGGAGGTGTGAATCGCCTGTCCGGAGGGGTTTTGGACTGGTATTCGCGCCGCCGCGCTGCTGGCGTCCCCGCGCCGCCGGCCTCTCCCCAGCACCACCAAGGAGGTTGTCTCGCCATGTTCAAAAACGCCCTGATTACGTTCTCCGAACTCGCCTTGTGGCTGGTTATCGCCGCCATTGCCACCAGTGGCTGCGGAGTTGAATCGACTACCACGATTCCGAACCCCACGAACAACTCGAAGACCCAAACGTCCAGTTCGCCCCAAACCAAGGCAGCGGAGACCACGGAAGCCGAAACTCAGACGGTCGCCACTGCTAGCGAATCGAAAGAATCGAAAGCAGAAGAAATGTCCCAACCCACCTCCAGCGAAGAGAAGACCACTACCGTACTGGCCGACGTCCCGTTGATTCCCCGCGACGTCCTGTTTGGCAACCCCGAACGAGCTCAGGCCCGCTTAAGTCCCGATGGCAAGTGGCTCAGCTTCCTGGCGCCCGTCAAGCAGGAAGGCAATGAGGACGGCGAAGGCGTGATGAACGTGTGGGTTGCTCCGGTCGACGACCTCGACGCCGCCCAGCCGGTGACCGACGACAAGGACCGCGGCATTCGCGGGCACCACTGGGCTTACAACAGCGAGCAGATTCTCTACTCGCAGGACAAAGGAGGCGACGAGGACTTCCACGTCTACGCCACGAACGTCAAAGACAAGACCACCAAGGACCTCACTCCTGTCGACAAGGTTCATGCCCGACTGGCAGGTGTGAGCGAAATGTTCCCCGACGAAGTGTTGGTGGCCCTCAACGATCGCATTCCCCAACTGCACGACCTGTACCGCGTCGACCTGAAGACGGGCGAGCGGACCCTGTTGCAGGAGAACCCAGGCCTGGCGGCGTTGATTCCCGACGACAACTTCAAGGTCCGCATGGCGTTTAACTACACGCCCGATGGCGGTGCTGCATGGCTAGTGCCCAAGGGCGAGCCGGGCGAGAAAGGCTACACTGACTTCGAAGTGGCCGAGACCTTCGGTCCCGAAGACGCCATGACCAGCAGCCCGGTTGGCTTCAACAAGGAAGGCAACGTCCTGTACTACGAAGACAGCCGCGACCGTAACACGGCCGCGTTGTTCGCCCGCAACCTGGACGATGGCGATTCGAAACTGCTGGCCGAAAACGACAAGGCCGACGTCGGCGGCATCCTTGCCCATCCCACCAAGCACACCATTCAGGCGGTGTCGTTCACGTTCGCCCGCCGCGAATGGGAGGTGCTGGACGAAGCGGTCCAGGGCGACATCAACTTCCTCACCGAGTTCGCCGACGGCGAGTTCGAAGTCACCGGTCGCACGCTCGACGATCGTTACTGGACCGTGGCCTACATCCTGGACGACGGCCCCGTGAAGTACTACATCTACGACCGCGAGGCAGAGGGCGACGCGCGGATGCGGTACTTGTTCAGCAATCGTGACGATTTAGACAATTACCCGTTGGTGAAGATGCACGCCCCCGTGATCAAGAGTCGCGACGGGCTCGACCTGGTTTGTTACCTCTCGCTGCCGCCGGGATCCGACCCAGACGGCGACGGCGTACCCAACGAACCGGTGCCGATGATTCTCGAAGTGCATGGCGGCCCCTGGGCCCGCGATGGCTGGGGCTACAACTCCTCGCACCAATGGCTGGCCAACCGTGGCTACGCCGTGCTGAACGTTAACTACCGCGGCTCTACCGGCTTCGGCAAGGAGTTCATCAACGCGGCGAACGCCGAGTGGTCGCGTAAGATGCATGACGACTTGCTCGACGCCGTGAAGTGGGCGGTCGACAACAAGATCGCCATCGAGGACAAGATTTGCATCATGGGCGGCAGCTACGGTGGCTACGCCACGCTGGTCGGCCTGACCTACACGCCCGACACCTTCGCCTGCGGCGTCGACATCGTCGGCCCCAGTAGCCTGGTGACGTTGCTCGAGAACGTTCCAGACTATTGGATACCGTTCATGCCGGTGATGAAGATCCGCGTGGGCGACATCGACACGGATGAAGGCCGCGCCGATCTGCTCGCGATGTCGCCGCTGACGCACGTCGATCGCATCGAACGGCCGCTGCTGATTGGCCAAGGCGCGAACGACCCCCGTGTTACGCAGTTGGAGGCCGACCAGATCGTCGAGGCCATGACCGAGAAGAACATCCCGGTCACCTACGTGCTGTACCCCGACGAGGGCCACGGTTTCGCACGTCCGGAAAATAACACGAGTTTCAACGCCGTGACCGAAGCGTTCCTGGCTGGCCAACTTGGCGGCCGCTACGAAGCGATTGGCGACGACCTCAAGGGCTCGAGCATCCACGTGCCCACCGGCGCGGCCGACGTGCCCGGCCTGAAGGAGGCCCTGACACCGGAACAAATGACGATGCCACCCAAGCCCAAAAAGGAAGAACCCGCCACCCCGGCGGGCGAGGATGCCTGAGCCCACGCGGCCCAGCCATCCAGCGGCCTTCCGGCCGAGAAATGCCAAAAACCCCCTGCCCGTGGCAGGGGGTTTTTTCATAAAGCCGAAGCTGGGGAGCAGGGACTTGAACCCCGACCAACGGAATCAGAGTTCATAGTGAAGGGTTCCAAACTTCTTGTTTTAGCGAGTGAAATCGAAATCGCCGGTTCTGCTTACCGTTCCGCTTACCGGAGTTCCTCCGAAACGGCTCACGGATCGGTCGCTGAGACCTTGGAGTACCTGCCCCCCCTACAGTCCAGACCTCAACCCGATCGAACTGGCATTCGCCAAGCTCAAAGTACTCCTCCGACAGGCCGCTGCGCGGAGTATCGACGAGTTAGAACAAGTGATTGCAAAGCTACTCGACAAGTTCTCTACCCGCGAATGCCTCGCCTACTTCCGACACTGCGGATACTCGGCACGGCAACGAGGAAACTGCTCTAAAGCGCGTCCAGCGAGACGAGTTGCAGTGGACTATGTCTCGCAGTGGTCGCGTGCACTGTCGCCAGTTACGTGACGTGCAACCCACGCACATGCGAATTCTTTCGCGTAGGTTTCACTTGGACTCAATCACTGAGAGCCAGTTTGCGAGCCATTCTCTCTCTTACTCAGAAAAACGAACGTGCCCTTCTTATTGCAAACCACCACATCGGGCGTTTTGTCTTTGTTCAAATCGACCGCAGTAACCTGAGTGCCGATGCCGGAGTTGTTGTCGATCTCGAAGGGAGTGATCTTCGGTGGCGACTCTACTTGGTGTTCGACGCGGAACCAGTACAGCACCGGCGGCGCATCGGCTTCGACATCGCCCGTTGGGCCGTGCGACCAATATCGCTTGCCGGTGACGATGTCCTGGACGCCATCGCAGTCGATGTCAGCAATCGTCAGGGCGTGCAGTTGGCTGATCCGCAGGTCCGGCGACGCCATGTCGGGTTCGGGTGGCAGGATCTCGTGCTGCACGAAGTGGATCTTCCCGTCGGCGGTCCGCTTTTGCTCGTGCCAGACAAGACCATACAAGTGACAGTGCCAGGCGTTCACCACGTCCAACAAGCCATCGCCGTTGATATCGAGCACTCCCATGTGGGCGGCCGCGTCGGCAAACTCGTACGGGTGGCGTTTCCACGGGCCATCGGCGTCCTTGTCCTCCGACTGCTCCCACCAGCACTTCGACTCGACGATGTCCATGCGGCCATCGCCATTGATATCGCCCGCGCCGACGCCGTGCGTGAAACGCTGGTAGTCGCCTTGGGGACTAATTTTGTGAAATGCCCACGGCTGATCAGGCCGGTGGGGGTTCCATGTACCGTAACCTAGATAGCCATCGATGTTGAACACCAAGTCGCGGCGACCGTCGCCGTTGATGTCGATCCACGCGGGCGACTCGTTGCCGACATTCTTCAGAGCCAAGTGCGACGTCCAACGGTTATCACCTGACTTGCCGGGGTTTTCGTACCAATAGGCATCTGTGCCGGGATAAGGCACACAAAGGACATCGGGCCACTCGTCGCCATTGAAATCACCGGTGTAGGTCAGAAAGTTGTCGGAGTAGTCGAGCGGACTGAACTCCCTCGGCTCGCGATACTCGTAACGCCGCTTGAAGTCGGGGCCCGCGTACCAAAACGGCCCAGCCACAATGTCGATATGCTCATCGCGGTTGAAGTCGGCATAGTACGCGCCTTCGCTGTAGAACTTGTCGGACAAGACAAGTTTCTCGTAGGCGGGCGGCCCCGCGACGGTGGTGGAGACGAGCGAAGCAGCCAACACTAAAGCCGAGAGGCATTGCGTGAGATTCATGTTAGTACCACCGTTTGTATTTCTCGTTCATGCTAAACAAGTTCAACCCAGTGCACTTGTTAGAGCGACTCAGGAGACGCGGCGACCGATAACTGGCCGCAGTGATTCAAGTGGGATTCCGATGGCAGCGAATGCATCACCCGAGGCGGTTTCGACCGTCGAGCAACTCCCCACAGTGTACTTTACCTCAGCAGCTTAGCGGCCGGATTTAAGGGTACCCTAGCGTAACACGCCTGAGCAGGTTAGCTCTCATGCCTAGAAGTGGGCCGTGCTCCATCAAACTGGAAGTCTCCAATAAGTTCCGATTCTGGCAAACTGGATAAAACACTGTGCAAAGGCTTTGAGGAAGTGTTCAACTCGCGACCTCTCAGCCCGACTCGATGTAACTCTGTACCGATTAGCCCATCGGTTGCGCCCTCCTGATGGTCAGCAGTGTGGTATGTAATGTGACAGGGAGGGTGTGAAGATCCGTGACTCTATGCGGTTTGCTGCTCCATTGACCTCAATTGCCATTGTCTTCGTCGAGCCGCTTTCGGATGGCGCTCGTCGTCTGCTTTGCAGCTGAGGAGATCGCGTCAATCTGCTGAGCCTCTTTTGCAACTTCCAATGTGTGAGGACTTGGGTAACGCTCGAGCACTTCGAGCACCAGTCTTTGCTCGTCTGGGCGTGTTGCGGCCTCCAGAGCGTTGCGGCACATCGCGGCTCTCTCTTCGTCACCAAACTGGAATTGGCGGGTGAGGCGGAGGTATCCCCGCAATGCCCGCACCTTGTACTTGTCGTCTTGCAGCGACGTTGAAACGTCTAACAGCACGGGCGCTGCGTCGACCGACATCCACCTTCCAAGCAGGCGAGTTGCCGTGTCTTGCAGCTCTGCATCGCCATGCAACGCGGCATCCCGAAGGGTCTGCAGAGCCGTAGTACCACCCATCGCGCCCAGGACATCAAGGAGAGCAACTTTGGCTTCGACCGAATTCGTTCTCTCCATCGCCTTGGCAAGATCCGCCGCGGTGGCTTCTCGATCCGGCATCCGCACACTAGCGACTCTCAGCGCTTCTCGAATGGCGGAGTCATCCGCATCAGGAGCCGATTCCAGCAACCGAGCGACGAGTAGCGACAACTCGTCCTGACTGATTGTCTGGCTGGCGGCAAATAGGGCGGCTCGGCGAACTTCCGAATTGGTGTGATCGAGGAACGGCGACACGGAGTCCGTGCATCGGATGCCGCGATGACCAATCGCTTCAAGAAGCTCGACACAGAGTGCGTCGTCAGACTCAGTTAGCATCGAGACCAGTCGAGCATCGACTCGGTCTCCCGGCAGGGCTTCAATAGCCTCTTCAGCCAGAGCAGCCAGCTCCTCATCGTCGCCACCTGCAAGTTCCAGTAGGTTTGGAAGGCACGTTTCATCTCCAACGCGTCCCAGAACTCGGACAGCCGCCTTTTGAACGACCGGACTCTCTTGATCAAGAGCACGGACGATAGTCGACGAAATCTTGCCATGCGGTCGGTCACTCATCGCGTACAGCATCAAAGCGGCAACGTCCGGATCAACCTCCGTCAGTTGCTGGGCAAGCGTTTCGTCAATCTCGGTGCCTGGCAATTCGCGGTAGGCGCTCAGGGCGATATGCACCAGATTCTTGTTGGACGAGCCAAGCAACTCGACCAGCAATTGCTCCCCCTTCGGCCCACCGGTGAGGATTGCGCCGCGCGAGGCTTCGACGATTCGCGTCAGTGGCACTTGGGCCCCGCGTACGCGCTCGTAGACTTCATATGCCTTAGCGGACTCGCCCGCTTGGAGCAAGGCTTCGGCGTACAGGATGCAACCTTGAGCTGCCGCGTTCTTGAGTCTGGCATCGGCACCATTCAGCTCGCGCAGCAAAGCCTCGATTCCCTGCGGGTCTCCAATCTTACCGAGCGCAACCGCGGCCGCACTTGCCACCGCCGGATCGCCGTGCTTCAGGTGTCGAACAAGGATCTCGACCGCGGCAAGATCCCTGCGAACGCCAATGGAGTTGATCGTCCCCACCAGTACAGTTCCTGCGGCGCTCTCCGCACCAACTCGGAGCGCCTCGTCGGCCTCAGGTCCTGGAATGACTTCCAGTGCGATGCGAGCCCAGGACGAGAGATGGGGGTCGGCCACGTACTTGGCTAGCTCGGGCACCGCCTTGCTTGACCCGTGGACGGCCAGTTGCTTACATGCGATGGCCTTTTCTGCTTCTGGCGCATCGGAACTGAGCACCGCGATGAACTGCTGTTCGAGGTCCGCGGTCGATTTGCCTTCGTCCTGGGCCAGACTGCCCGGGGCAAGCAACACCGTTGCCACAAGCAATACAAACGACGAGCGTATCGGTTTTCTATTCTTGGTCATTGCCATGGATTAAATCCGCGCTTTTCCTGATAGATTGTCCCTGCCTGCTGGACGGCTGGGGCAATGTGATTCGACAGCGGTTGTTCTCTAAATCCTCCAAGGACCACGGAGTGCCTCGGAGCGTAATCGATTGGCCTCTTCGTCGCCCACGAATTCGTTGTTCGCGTTGTCGTACTTAACCTGCCGATCGAGGAAAAGTGCGATGTTTGCCGCGTGGCAGGCAATGTGTGCTCTGCTGGCAGCATCCGCATTGCTCTTCGGCTGGTTGCGCGTCTTGACGCAATCAACAAATTCGCGGACATGGAAAGTTGCCGGATATCCCCCAATCTCGGCGACGTCGTGCCCAGCGATCAGTTCCGGCGAACTCAGCACCATCTTGCCACTGTCGCCCGCTTCCACCCACCCTGTCTCGCCTTCGAAACGGACGGGGCACGAGCCGAGAGGAAGCCAACCTGATTCGCGGAGAATCAGTTCCACACCGCTTTTGTATCGCGCCACCATTTGGCCGTCCTTGGGCGCGTCGTACTCGACTGGAGGCAAACAGTCGCCGACCGCCCATTGGCAAAGATCTACACAGTGGGAACCCCATTCGAGTACGCCGCCCCCGACGAGTCCGCCGCCCTTCTCAAAATTGAATCCGTCGAGCAGCCGGGCGTTAAATGGACGCCATGCCGCGGGACCGAGATAAAGGTCCCAGTCGACTACTTGCTTGTCCGGTTCGGTTTCGGCGGGCAGCCAACCACTCATCATCGCGTGCATGCCCGCGGGATGAGCGTAAACCCGCTTGAGTTTGCCAAGCTTGCCGGTGCGAGCCAATTCGCATGCGAAGGCAAAATGTGGGACGTTCCTGCGTTGCGTGCCCGCCTGAAAAATTCGACCGCTACGACGCATCGTGTCAGCCAGCAGCAGGCTCTGGGAAATGTTCTTGGTGACCGGCTTCTCGCAATACATGTCCTTGCCGGCGTTTGCGGCACAGGTCGACGCCGTGGCATGCCAGTTCGGCCCAGTGGCGATCAGCACTGCATCGATGTCGCTGCGATCGAGTAGTTCTCGCAGATCCCGGTAGGTGTCGCAGCGTGCGTTGCCGTATCGTTGGTCGACCAATTGCTTGATGGCCGATCGACGCGTCTCTTTGACATCGCATACCGCTACAAACTGTACATCGGGTTGCTTGAGAAAGCACCCCAAGTCGTAAGTTCCACGATTGCCGATACCAATTCCGCCTACAATCACTCGCTCACTTGGCGGAGTAGCTCCGTTTCGCCCAAGAACCTCACTCGGAACGAACATGGGAGCGGCAAGTGCGCTAACCTTCGCGGCGGTCTTGAGAAAGTCGCGTCGACTCGCGGCGGTGCGTTTAGAGAGCATGCTGATTTCTCATGTTGTTATAGTAGTGCCGCAGGCGTAGCTATCTACGGCTTGGAGTTTTTCTTGTCAGGACCTTCATCTTTGAGTCGAATGTTCCGGAATTCTATCTGCATTTCCGGGCCAACATGCAATTGTAAAGCAATCAGTCCCTTCTTTGCCATCTTTTCGTCGTCATTGTCCGTAACGCGGACCAAAGTGCGCCCGTTTAACTTGTGCTCGAGGTGGTTGCCGCGAGCGACTATCTCCATGGTTTGCCACTCACCGGCTTTTACGTCTTGAACCAGTTCAGAGGCATCGCCCGTCGAGCCCACCACCTCTTTCTCGAACTGCTCGCCATTGCGATTCAGCGCCACTTCCTGGCCCCGCAGCGCCAGGATGCCTCGCCCCCGTTCCTCGTACAGGATGCCCATGTACTTATTGGTGCGTTCGATGTCGGCCTGGTAGCCGCCGGCCACCCAAGGACCCTCGTCCTTATATCGCTTCGAGCGGTACTGCACGCCCGAGTTTCCAACTCCGCGGTCGGCGATGCGGAACTCGAGTTTCAGAACGAAATCAGAGACCTCTCCGTCCCAAATAAGAAACTCATTGCGTGCCAGAGGATTGTCGTCAGAAGTCTTCCCGCGAATAACACCATCGACGACGCTCCAAAGCTCGGGGTTGCCATCCCAACCTTTGAGCGACTCGCCGTCGAACAGTGAGACAAATCCTTCTTCAGTGTCCTCAGCGGACAAAGCGCGTGTGGGAAATGTCAAGCACAGAAGCGTGAGTGCAGCAACGACAAAGCAGGTGGCTCCGAGTGGCCGCGATATAGAAGGGGGCTGTTTCATTGTTCCACCTGTAGGTGCTACTGCAATACGTTGATCCAACTGCCAGACTCGGCGCTCTCGAGCACCGCGTCGCACACGCGTTGTGTCGCCAGAGCGTCGCGGAAGGTCGGCGCGGCAGGCTCGCCGGTCGCCAAGCCGTCGATAAAGTCGGCCACCTGATGGACAAACGTGTGTTCGTATCCAATCTGCAGGCCGGGCACCCACCACTTGTCCATGTAGGGTTGGCTGCCGTCGTGATCGGTGACATGGATGGACCGCCAACCACGCAGGCGTCCCTCGTCGTCGTGGCTGAAGTACTCCAGCCGGTGCAGGTCGTGCAGATCCCAGCGG
The DNA here is from genome assembly GCF_024054565.1 of Aeoliella straminimaris. GTDB lineage: Bacteria > Planctomycetota > Planctomycetia > Pirellulales > Lacipirellulaceae > Aeoliella > Aeoliella straminimaris. The sequence continues at coordinate 430,843 of NZ_JAMXLR010000092.1, read as the reverse complement.
AGCGAAGCGTGTTCTCCGTTGATCTCCAACGTGTAGAGTGCCTTGTGCCCACGAGCGTAGCGCGTCGACTCAAATACCCCCAGCGAACCATTCTCGAAGCGACAAAGAAACGCACACGCGTCATCGATCTTCACGGGGGCGAGTTCGCCGGTTGACTGGTGCAGGCGCTGCTTGACGAAGGTCTCCGTCATGGCGGTAACGTTCTGGATCGAACTGTTAAGCCACAGCGCGGTATCAATGCAATGCGCCAGCAGGTCGCCGGTCACACCCGAGCCGGCCTCGGCCGCGTCGAGCCGCCAGAGCGCGGCCCCGCCCTGTGGCACGTCCTGAGAGATTGTCCAATCCTGCAGGAAGTTCGCTCGGTAGTGAAAGACCCGCCCCAGCTTGCCTTCCTGGATGAGTTGACTGGCCAGCATCACGGCCGGAACGCGCCGATAGTTGTACCACACCATGTTGGCGACGCCTGCCTCCTCCACCGCGCGGCACATCGTCTCGCCTTCTTGCGAGTTCATTGCCAGGGGCTTTTCGCATAGCACCATCTTTCCGGCCGCGGCGGCTGCGGTGGCAATCTCGCAGTGCAGATGGTTCGGTACACAAATATCGACCGCGTCGATGTCGTTGCGGTCGACTAAGGCCCGCCAATCGGTCTCGATGGACTCGTACCCCCAAGTATCCGCAAACTGCTGGGTCTGCTGTTCGTTGCGCGAGCAGACTGCCACCAACCGCGGCACGAGAGGCTGATCGAAGAAGTTGGCTACTCGATTGAATGCGTTGGAGTGCGCCCGCCCCATGAAGCCACAGCCGATCAAGCCGATTCGCAACTCTTCCTTTTTGTTACTAGTTCCAGCCATGGGCTTCTCTCACCTGAATCATGGTTGTCAGTACCGAACCCCACGTGCTAGGATTTTCCAGCACCTCGTTGGGAAACATGCACCCGTCCCAGCAGATGTGCTGGATACCACGCTCCTTGGCGCCCTCCAGCCAGTAGGATGCACAACGGACGATGTCCAGTTTCCCGTTGGGGTCGTCGGGCGGGCAGTGCTTACCGGTCTTGTCGTGACTGCCGGCCCCTTTCACCTGGCCATCGTTCTGAGCGACATGGAAGTCCATCGTCCACGGCCTGAGTTTGGAGACCATCTCGGCATAGGCGCTGTAGAATTCCTCCTCCGTGTAGTCCGGCGACAACAACGCGTGCTCGGGTGCGTTGTAGCCAAGCAGGTACAAGTAGGTGTGTGCCAAGTCGGCTTGAAAGCCTACCGTGTTAGGCATGTCGACTTCTTCCAGCAGGTCCAACATGTCCTTCCAACTATGCATGCCCGCCCAGCAGATTTCCCCTTCAGCTGCCAGGCGTTGTCCTGCGTCGGCAGCGATGCGGCCGGCTTCGCGAAAGGTGTCGGCAATCTTCCTGGTGTTTGCTTTTGGATCGCTCCTCCACTTGTCGACACCAAACTCCGCAGAGTCGATGCGGACCACACCGGATGTTCTCACGCCGGTAGCATCAAACACCTGTGCGACGCGGCAGGCTAGCTCCACCGCCTGCAGGAACTGGTGCCGCGCGGCCTCGTCTCCCATCGCCGAGTCGCCCACCGTGCCGGGCCACACCGGGGCCACCAGGGAACCAATGGCCAGCCCACGCTGCTGAATGCCGTCGGCCATTGCTCGCAGGGCGCTCTCGCTGGCTGCAGGATCGAGGTGCGGCAGGTACAGAAACAGGTCGACCCCATCGAACGCCTGATCGTGCGACTGCGCGGCGGTCGTCAGATCCAGCATGCGATCCAGACTTAGTGGTGGCTCCTCGCCCGGCTGAGTTCCCTTGCCGACCACCCCGGGCCACATGGCGTTGTGCAGTTTTGGAAAATCGTTGCTCATGACATTCAGGCAGAAAAAGCGAAGGAAGGTCGGTCCGGCATGAATCGGAACTCAGCGAGACGCATCGCCCACGTTGGGCACGCTGTCGAAGGTGTGCGGACCGAAATACCGCAGGGCCTCCAAAGGTTCGCTGCCGGTATTCTCGACTTCCAGGCCGCGGGTTGCGGCCTCGTGGGTAATGAAGACTTCGTCCTCAGTTTCTTGACCGAAGCGAATCATGGTGGGCGTCTGAAGGGCCAGCGATCCGATGCGTCCTTTGCCCTGCACCGTGATCCATCCGCTGGCGCCGGGGTCGCGCAGCTCGCACTTGGCGCCGGGCTCGAGGGTGAGGCGTTTCGCGCTAAACAGCTGCGCGCCGTCCACGAGGCCGTAGACGATCCAATCGTCGCGCCAACCATCCCCGGAGTCCGCCGTGATGGGTTCCAGGTAGTTGTTCGCTTTGAAATTGGGGTCGACGTTCCGCTCCCAATCGAGTTGCTCGACAATGAAATCGAGATCCTGATGCTTCTCCGCAGGCATGTCTTTCACCAGCAGCGACCATGGTACGACGCGTCCTTCGACCAGATTCTGGTACATGCCGAACACGTCGCTGCCCCATTGCGGCTCATAAGTGCACAGCGAGCCGGGCGCGTGCAACACGCCGGGCGGAATGAGCCAGCCGCTGCCGCGTTTCAAACGGTAGGCTTTGGAGAGATCGAGAATGCCGTTCTCCCCTTGGTCCCATCGCTCCAGACAGGCACGCACCTGTGCCTTGGTGGTGCCGGGTTCGAGTCCCATAAACGTGTAGGGGAAGTTGTTGTCGCAGTTGTTGTACTGGGGGGCAAAGTAATAGCTCTCCGGCTTGCCCTCCTGTCCCACCAGTTTGGCGTCTTCAAACCGCTGGTGCATATGGTGCGGGATGGGCCCCATGTTGTCGAAGAACTTCGAGTAGACGGGCCACCGCTGGTACTCGTCCCACATGGCCTGGCCGATCATCCGTGGCCCGGCTTCTTGGATGGCGTCTTTCAACAGGAACCGCTGCCCGGCGAACACGGCGAAGCTCTGCCCCTCGTGCCACACGCGTCCTTCGTTGGCAGCATCGGTGGTACTCGCGAACCACCGCTCGTCGATGCCGCCACGCTCGGCGCCGTAGGCGTAGTAGTCGTCGGGATGCAAGCGAATCCGCTTGCCAGGGTGAAGGAAGCTACGAGGAACCCAAGTCGGGGAGAGTCTCAACAAGCCCTCACCGGCATCCAGCGCGCTTTCCAGAACTTGATGAACATTGTCCGCCAGTTGAGAATCCGCCATATTCCCACCTTATTGCTACGAGACATCATCGGTCGTGTCACCAGAACTGTCCTGAAGGGTACTCGGTACGACCTGCTGCAGTTTCTGGTGAAAAGCGTTGCGAGGCAATGTAAGAAGCAAGCGACTTCCGGTATAATCGGCTCATGGGACAGACTCGCCAGGCGGCCCGAACTCCTGCGAAGCTCGACTTCTTTGAGAAGCTGGCGAGCCCCGGTCAACTGCTGGACCTCCTCAATCATCTGCCCGCGTCGTACTTCTTTGCCAAGGACCTGGAAGGCCGTTTTGTCCATGTTAACCAGGCGTTGATCGAGGTACTGGGCCTCCAGAGCGAGTCGGAAGTGATTGGAAAAACCGACCACGACCTCTTTCCTCGCGAGGTTGCCGACCAGTACCGCCGGCAGGATAAAACCGTCATCCAAAGCGGTCAGTCGCTGAACGAACACGTGTGCGCCGTGCCGGACTCTTCGGGTATCCTGCGGTGGTACGTGGAAACGAAAATTCCCTTGCTCGATACTGACGGGAAGACCATTGGCGTGGCTGGCATCATGTACGATTTGGAGAGGGCCGGCACGATGCTGGAACCCTACGAGCGACTGAATGCCGCGATCACGCACATCACCAACCACTACTCGGAGAAGATCACCGTCGAGAGCCTGGCGAAGCTGTCGCATCTCTCCATCAGCCAGTTCAAACGCGTGTTCAAGCAGCTGTTTCGCATCACGCCGAACCTCTATTTGCGACGCGTGCGGATCAATGCCGCTTGTGTGCTGTTGAGAGAAACCGCTTGTAGCATCGAAGCGATCGCCGAGCAGACGGGTCACTACGACGCCAGCCACTTCGCCCGACAGTTCCGCGCCCAGATGCACGTGTCGCCTGGTGAGTTTCGCGATCAGAACAGCAACTCGCTACAAGAACCTTAATTCATGGCTAAGACTCTTCGTACCTCAATCCCAGGCTTTCCATGTCGATCACAACCTTCGACCCCGCCAAGTTCGAAAACATTCAACAGGTGGGCGGCATCCGCACCGGTTCGCTCGATTATCCCAACCCGAACGGAGGACAATCATGCCGTGTTGCGTTTATCAATACAGGCGCCGGCCTGAGATTTTCGCTGGCGCTGGATCGCGGTGGCGATGTGGTGGAAGCGAGTTACAACCACCTGAACCTCGCCTACCTCACGCCCAACGACTACAAGCCCCCCAGTCACGCGTATCACCAGGGGGCGGAGTGGCTAACCGGCTGGCCAGGAGGGTTGGTCACGACAGCCGGCCCCGAATTGATGGGCGCGCCTCGCACCGAAGGTGAGCTGTCGGTGTCACTCCACGGCCGATTCTCCAGTACTCCTACCGCGGTGCTGGAAGTGGTCAATCCAGATCCCCAGCGCGGCCAGTTAGACATGCGCATAGTGCTGCTGATTCGCGATACGCGCATGTTTGGACCCAGTCTCGAAGTTCGACGCGAGGTGCGGTGCCGACTGGGCGAACCCTGGTTCGCCATCACCGACGAAGTAACGAACAGAGGAGATGAGCGCTGCCGCCATGCGCTGCTGTATCATGTGAACTTTGGCTATCCGCTGCTCGACGAAGCTTCGCGACTGGTCTATCGAGGGCACGGCGTGTTGCACGACCAGCGAGGTGAACTGGCCACACAGGTGACCGCCGAGCAAATCAAAAAGGTCTCCGCGCCTGACGACTCCTTTCGCGGGGCTCGCGAACAGCTTGTGATCGCTGAACCGACATCCGATTGTCAGGGAAAGACGCATATTGGCATTTTGAATGAACAGCAGCAGTTAGGGATGAGCTTGATCTATTCGGCGAACGCTTTACCGCGTTTGGCCAGCTGGCTCCACTACGGTCCTCGTGGAAGCTACGTTGCCTCGCTCGAACCCTTCTTCGGTTCGATACTGGGGCGGGACAAGGACAACCATCCCAGTGCTACGGCCACGTTGGAACCAGGTCAGTCGAAGAAGTACCAAGTCGAGTATCGCATTTGCGCAACCGCCTCGGAACTTCAGGAGCTTGCCTCTCAGGATGGCCCCTTGGATTTGGCGACCTAGCAGAATCACAACCGACGTAGTGGCCTAGCCGAAACGATGGTTTGTCGAACGCCATCCTGTTCATCAAGTTTGCTACCGAAGATCGACCGGCGATTTGCGGTCGACACTGCGTTGCGAGTCGGCGATCGCAATCAAGTGATTGTCACAAATCGTGGCTGTTCTGTCGCCCGTGCACGGTCCAAATCTCAGACGCACTAAACGGAGTACCGCTGAGCCAACAAACACTTCGTCAAGCGGCCCTTCGTTCGTACTGTTTGAGCACGCCGCCGAGCTACTCGCGGCAGACTATTTCCTTACCACTATGCCGTGGGTGGTTAATCTCGGGCCAGACGCCAAGCAGCGGCTTGTTGCCTTTCTGCTGGCGCGAACGCGCATGGTGATAGATCATCGAAGTGGCCCAGTCCAAAGGCGATGAAACCGTGGAGGCTCTCGCGTTTCACGGATCCGATCCACCGGTCCACGATGGCGTGCTGGATCGGCGTCCAGGGAGCGGTTGGCTTCACCGCTCCATCAAGCTGCTCGAACACGTCGTCGAACTTGCGACTGAACTTGTCGTCTTTGTCGCGGAAGAGGTACCGAATGGGTCGTCCGGCCTGGTCAGTTTCTTCGGGGAAACTCCGAGCCTACCGGACCACCCGTTGTTCGTCGGGCAAGAACGTGGCAGGCGAGCACACCACCCCCCTGTTGTACTTCTGATTTTCGCCGTCTTGGCGAGGCTCGCAAGCGACTACGCGCTTTCGATGCAAGAGATGCAAAAACCTTCTAGCGGAAGTCGATCGTTGCAGTCCGTTGCATGCGAATAGATTCCGGAGTAGGCTACACCTTTAGCTAGAAATGAAGGTTCTTCAGCATCCGCGGGCTGGTTACTCACAACCTCGAGGTCGTCGGATGGCGACAAATACGCAGGTGTTAGTCGTAGGCGGACGCACCACTGGTTTGATGATGGCCGCGGAACTTGCGCGACACGGCGTGCCGGTTCGCGTCATCGACAAGTCGCCAGGGATCGACCCCCACTCGCGTGCGACCTACTTGCATGCGCGGACGCTGGAAATCTTTCATGGCCTGGGTCTGGCCGAAGAGATCGTCGCGCGGGGCCAGCCACTGCATGCGATCAGTCTGTACGCCAACGGCCAGCACGTAGCCACCTCGCCGGATCTCCCTGTGGACTCTCCATTCCCCTGGGGGGCGGCGTTTGCCCAGAACAAGACCGAAGCCGTTCTCGAACGACACCTCAATCGCCTCGGCGTCGAGGTGGAGCGCAGCACGGAACTGCTCTCCTTCCAACAGTTGGCCGATGGCGTACGGGCCAACATCAGGAAGCCGGATGGCTCCGAGGAGACGGTCACGACGCCCTGGATCATCGGCTGCGACGGTGCTCACAGTATCACCCGGAAACTCATCGACGAAGCGTTTCCCGGCGAAACCGATTCCACGGCCTACTTGATGGCTGACGTGCTGGTAGACGGGCCAATCAAGCCAGATATCGCCTATTTGTGCATGCATGACAAAGGGGATGTCTTCTTCTTTTTGCTGGATGAAGGCCGACGTCAGATCATCGCCACCCTGCCGAAGAACTGCCAGCAAAGGGAAGCTCCCACACTCGCAGAGATGCAGCAGTTGGTGGACGAGCGCGGCTTTGCCAATCTCCGCCTATACGATCCGCGCTGGCTGACCCTCTACCACACGAACTACCGCTTGGCACCGCACTATCGGCAGGGCCGGGTTTTCCTCGCTGGGGACGCGGCGCACATTCACAGCGTGATTGGAGGCCAGGGAATGAACACCGGCATCCAGGACGCCCATAACCTGGCCTGGAAGATCGCGCTCGTGATGCGTGGCGTTGTGCCGGACTGGTGGCTCGACAGTTACGAGACCGAACGCCGCCAGATCGCCGCCGATGTGATCGCCTGGACGAAAAAAGCCAACGAGCAATTCAAGCTCTTCGCCGAGGTTGGTCCACAGGAGCGCGACCGGCTACTGGAGCACATGGTCGTGCCCGAGTGCGATCGTCTGAAGCTGCGTGAGCACGAAGAGGAGATCGATCTCGATTATCGTTCGTGTCAGCTGTGTTTCGAGCCCGACGAACACTTCGACGCCGGCCTGCACCCCGGCGCACGCGCCCCGGACGTTGCCGCGTTGCTGGTTGCGGGTAAGGCATACACACTGATCGAGGCGCTCCGCAACCCACTCCATCATCTGTTGCTGTTCAGTTCGCCGAATACAGAAACTCTCGAACCGGACCTAGTCGCGTCCGTCCACAAGACGCTTCATGCCCACGGCCACTGGATGGAAATATTCGTGGTCGGATCGACCAAAAGTGCGGCTCAGCTACCGGCGGGGGCAACCGTACTCGAAGATCCTCGGGGTGCTCTGCGGCAACGCTACGGAGGCGACTTCGCTCGACTCTACCTGATCAGGCCCGATGGCTACGTAGCCTATCGAAGCCGGCGCGTCGACAGTTTGGAAGAGTATCTGCAGCGCGTGTTGATTTGACGAGGATACACGGGCAAACGTTGAGCGGTCGGCGCATATATCGAGAATTGGGATTTCACTGCGGTGATTGCTTCGTCGTCCGGCGATCCGTTGAGCGGGCCGCTGAGCTTGTCCATGATCGGCTGCCATTTGACGCACCGCGGCTTCTAGGCGTTCGGCGACTTCATTACAGCCTGCGTGGGTGCCCGACAGCCCGGCCATCAACGCGGGCGCTCGCGCGTTCGACGAAGTGGACGTTCCCTACGACCAGCGGGGCGCGGGCTTTCCGCGCATGGTAGGTCGCGGTCGAGGTCGTCGTAGTTGTACGACGTCGACACTCGAAGTACTCCCAGCGTGATCCGGGCCGGCCGGGCGTCAGCACGATGCTGGGAGAGAACGCGGAGAATCGCCCGAGCCGCTTGATCGTCGCCCGTCGGCGGTTGGATCGTCCCGGTGAGCTGATACCCGCATTGTTACCGATGCCGATCAATAAGCAACGCGACCAACGGACCAAGCACCCATTAGTCACCACGCCCGAAAATCCTTCGTGAATTCTTGCGGGAGTTTGGAGGGCAAAACGGGCCAAACGGGGCCAATGTGGCAACCTTCGCGAAGAGCGATCGCAGAAAAAACCCCTAGTTTCCTAGGGGTTTCTGGGAGCTGGGGAGCAGGGACTTGAACCCCGACTAACGGAATCAGAATCCGTCGTGCTACCGATTACACCACTCCCCAGTGTGTGTAACTGCCACGGGCAGGGACACAAATGTAGGACGCGGGGTTCGGAAAATCAAGGTCGCTCTCCATCCCCCTCTCGATACGCCCGTAAAAACTCATCCGGATCGATCGCTTCGGTTGTGCGGCCCCGGTGTCCGGTGATGGTGGTGGCTTGCAGCAGGCTGTTGATTACCGCTTCGCAGGTGGCATCTTTGGTGGCTTGAAATAGCGGCGACAGGCGGTCGTCGCGCAGCAGGGTGACGCTTTCGGTGGCATCGTCCGATTCGTACTGCATACGCAACTGCTCGGCCGTGCTGAAGGCCAGGATGTAGTCGCCCGAGCCGTGCGAGATGCTCGAGCCGGCCGCCGCCAGCCCCAGCGGGGCGCGGCGGGCGATGCGGGCGAGTTGCCGCGCGTCGAGCGGTGCGTCGGTGGCCACCACCACGATGCACGAACCATGTTCCTGCCGCACCACTTCGTCTTTGAGGTAGTAGTTGCCGAGTCGCTCGCCAATCGGGGCCCCATCCACGGCCAGCGAACCGCCAAAGTTCGTCTGCACCAGCACGCCCACGGTGTAGCCGCCCAGCGAGTCGGGCAGCTTGCGCGAACTGCTGCCGATGCCACCCTTGAAGCCCATACAGCGGGTACCCACTCCGGCGCCAACGCACCCCTGCTGCACGGCATCGGTGCTGGCAGCGCGAATGGCACTTCGCACGTGGTCGGCCGTTACGCCGCGGCGGCGGATGTCGTTCAGATAGCCATCGTTGCACTCGCCCACCAAAGGGTTCACGGAGCGCACGTCGCCGCAACCGGGCTGCTCGAGCGTCCATGCCACCAGGGCGTCGGCCACGGCAAAGGTGCTGAGGGTGTTGGTGAGCAGAATGGGGGTTTCGAGCACGCCGAGTTCGTTGACCTGGGTGCTGCCCACGAACTTGCCAAAACCGTTGGCCACGTGCACGGCGGCCGGCACTTTTTCGAGGAATATGCCGTCGGGATGGGGAAAAATGGCCGTCACGCCGGTCCGCAGCGCCGAGCCATCGGCAAAATCCTGCACCACCGAGCAGTGCCCCACCTGCACGCCGGCCACGTCCACCAGCGAGTTGGTCGGCCCCGTGGCGAGCACCCCGATCTCGATTCCCAGGTCCCGCAACAGCGGGCGGGTGCTGTCCTGCGACTGGGCTGGAGTGGTGCTGGGAGCGAGTGCGGCCAACATCAGCAGCACCCAGCCAGACAGCGAGACAGGGTGGAAAGAACGCCGGGGGAAGAGAAATGAATGCATTGCGAGCGTGCCGTATCTGGTAGTATCGAAGGGGGGAACGGGGTCCATGGTAGCCAACCAGACGGGCCGGGAGCGAGACTTTCCCCGCCAAACCAGAATCCTGCCACGTGAATACTTCCCCGGGAGCGACCCATTTTTTAAGATGGGGGATCGGGGATTGCCGCTGTATTCCCTCCAAGTGCTGCTCTGTTATCGACCGGGTGTTACGTCCATGGCCTATTTGGAAATTGTTGAGGGCATCGAGCCGGGGCGTCGGATCCAACTGCGCGACGGGCGAGCAGTGATTGGGCGGAGCAGCGAATGCGACATTCCCCTGGACGTGGCAGCCGTTAGCCGGCAGCATGCGGTGTTGATCGTCGATGGTGGGCAGTGCTACGTCGAGGACCTGAAGAGCCGCAATGGCACGTTCGTCAACGAAACGCCGGTCGCCGCACGAACGCTGCTGAACCATGGCGACCGCATCCTGATTTGCGATCAGGTGCTTTCGGTGCACACCCACGAGGACGACGATTCGCTAGGCGGTCAGAAGCCGAAGGACGATACCTCGCTGGCCATGCTGGACGACAATGGCACCGCCAGCGTGATGGCGACGCTCGACGTATCGGGTGGCACCGCCAGCGTGAGCCTGTCGGCCAAGCCCGAAGCAAAGCTGGCGGCGCTGGTCGAAATATCGACCAATCTGAGCAAAACGCTGGAGTTGGACGAGATCCTGCCACGGATTCTCGATAGCCTGTTCAAGATCTTCGTGCAGGCCGACCGCGGGTTCGTGATCATGCGCCCCGACAAAGACGCGCCGCTGGTGCCGGTGGCCGACAAGTACCGCCTGGCCGGGCGGGAAGAGCGGACCCGCATCAGCCGCACCATCGTCGAGCAGGCGATGAGCAACAAATCGGCCATCCTATCGGCCGACGCCGCGACCGATTCGCGGTTCAGCATGGCCGAGAGCATTGCGGATTTTCAGATTCGCTCGATGATGTGCGCCCCGATGCTCGACTCCGAGGGGCAAGCACTCGGCGTCATTCAGATCGACACCAATAACCAACGCAGCAAGTTCTCCAACGACGACCTGGAAGTGCTGGCCGCCGTGGCCAGTCAGGCCGCCGTGGCAATCGACAACGCGCGGATGCACGAGTTCGCCATCGAACAACAAGCGCTGGCCAGGGACCTCGATCTGGCGGCCCGCATGCAGCGGGCGCTGCTTCCCTCCAAGGCCCCCGAAGTCGAAGGCTATCACTTCTTCGACTACTACGAGTCGGCCCGTCAGGTGGGTGGCGACTACTACGATTACGTAACGCTGGCCGACGGCCGGTTCGCTGTGGTGCTGGGCGACGTGGCCGGCAAGGGCGTCAGCGCGGCGATTCTCATGGCGCGGCTGTCAAGCGACGTGCGGTTCAGCCTGGCCAGCGAGAAGTCGCCCGCCGCGGCCGTAACGCGAGCCAACCACACCTTTGCCCAACACGACTGGGCCGATCGATTCGTGACCATGATCGTGGTGGTGGTCGACCCCAAGACCAATCAGGCCACGCTGGTCAACGCCGGGCACATGCCACCCTTCTTGCGTCGGTCCGATGGCCAGGTGGTGGAAGTGGGCGACGAGATTGCTGGCCTACCGATTGGCGTGATCGACGACTTCGAATACGAGTCGCTCGACATCGAGCTCGGCCCGGGCGACTCGCTCACGCTGTTTACCGACGGCTTCAGCGAGGCGATGAACTCGGCCCGCGACCTCTACGGCCTGGAACGGCTGGCCAAGCAGATCTCCCAGGGCGAGGCAAACGTCGAAGAACTCGGCCGCCACGTGCTGAACGACGTCCGCGGCTTTGTCGGCGACTTCGCCCAGAGCGACGACATGTGCCTGGCCTGCTTCGGCCGGGGCAATTAAAGCGCAAACTTCCGCGTACCATCAGCGGGTGCGTCCTTCCCCGCGATCGCAATCTGCCCCGCTACTTTTTGAGCGGCTGAGGGTCGTCGCTGGTGACTTCCAACTGCTCGCGGAGCTGGGCGAGCTTGCCTTCCAGTTCCGCGCGGACTTCGGCGTAGCTGGGGTCGTTAAACACGCTGATCATCTCGTTGGGGTCGTCCTGCAGGTCGAACAGCTCCCATTGGTCCAAGTCGTAGAAGTGGATCAGCTTGTAGCGATCGGTCGCCACGCCATAGTGCCGGGCCACAGTATGCACGGCCGGTGGGCCTTCGTAGTAGTGGTAATAGAAGGCGTCGCGCCAGTCGTCGCCCTGCTCGTCGCGGAGGATCGGCTCGATGCTGGCGCCCTGCATGTCGTCAGGGATTTCCACGCCGGCGATGTCGAGGAACGTCTCGGCAAAGTCGAGGTTCGACACGATTCGCTTCTCCACCGACCCTGGCTTCACCACTCCCGGCCAACGCACCAATAGCGGCGTGCGGAACGACTCCTCGTACATGAATCGCTTGTCGTACCAACCGTGCTCGCCAAGGTAGAAGCCCTGATCGCTGGAGTACACTACCACGGTGTTATCGGCCAGACCGTGTTCATCCAGGTAGTCGAGCACGCGGCCAACGTTGTCGTCCACCGAGGCGATGCACCGCAAGTAGTCTTTGATGTACCGCTGGTAATTCCAGTGAGTCTTGTCGTCGCCCGTGGGGGGATTCTCGAAGTAGGCTTCATTTTCCTCCTTGTAAGCAGCCTTCCACGCCTTTTGCGCTTCGGGACTCATCAGCCTGAATTGCCGCTCGACGTACTCCGCTCCCTCGGGCCAGAGCTTCAGGTCCTCCATCGGTCGCATGTGATCGGCAACGCGCATCGTGGCTTCCTTGGCTGCATCGCTTCGATTGCGGTAGTCGTCGAACAACGTTTCAGGCTCGGGAATTTTCTCTCCATTGAAGTCGGCTACATGCTCTGGGCCTGGCAACCATTCGCGATGCGGTGCTTTGTGTTGCAGCATCAGCATAAACGGCTTCTCGGGGTTGCGCCGCTTGTCGAGCCAATCCAGGGCCGTGTCGGTGGTCACGTCGGTTACGTATCCTTCCTTCACTTCGCGGCCTTCGGGAGTGATGAACACGGGGCTGTAGTAACGCCCCTGTCCGGGAAGCACCTCCCAGAAATCGAATCCGGTGGGATCGGTCCGCAGGTGCCATTTGCCCACCATGGCCGTCTGGTAGCCGGCTTTCTGCAGCAGTTTGGGAAACGTCTGCTGGCTGCCATCGAACGAGGAATGGTAGTTGTCGTAGAAGCCGTTCTTGTGGCTGTATTTGCCCGTCAGCACCACCGCCCGGCTGGGGCCGCAGATGGAGTTAGTGACTACACAGCGATCGAACCGCATACCCTCGTTGGCGATGCGATCGATGTTGGGTGTCTGGTTGCGGTTCGAACCGTACGCACTAATGGCCTGGTAAGCGTGGTCGTCGGAGAAGATGAATAGGATATTCGGCTGCTTGTCCGCGGCCTTGGCGAAGGAACCGAGAGCAACGGCGGAAAGTGCTAACAAGACAACGACGAGATTGCTGGTGAATCGCATGAGGTGCTTGGCTCTACGGGTTAGATGAGAGTTCTATTTCGCCAATAGCTTCCAGGTGTTTGGCGTAGTGCTCGGCCGCTTCGTGCGGTTCCATGTTAAACAAAACCCGCCCCGCAGTGCACCACTGGCCGTCGCGCCACTCCAAAAGTGCCGTTGCACAGCGAAGATTGCTCACGGCCGCTACGTCCTCCATATCGCCGCCTAGCACGGCCTCAAAGGCAATGGTAATCCCTACCAGGGCGTACAGATCGCCCGTGGCACAGTCGCGTGCCAACAGCGCCCGATCGTGAAACCTCGACTCTTTCCAGACCAGACCACGTGGTTTTCCGGTGGCGGCGGCCGCTTCGAGGAACTGCTGCTCGAGCGACTGCCAGACGCGTGGAAGCTGCTTGCGGCCTCGCTCCAATCGCTTCTGCCAGCGGCTTCGCCCCCACACGCCGCGCAACAGCCAGGCGGCAACAAGAACCAGGGCAACGAAAACCAGTAGCAATTCCGGGAACACTACAACTCCGACAACACCGCAGAGAAACCCCGGTGCTGAGCTTACCGCACTCGGTAGGCTGGTTCCATTACCCGCCGGGCTGCCAACACCACAGCGCGGGAGGTCGGCACTCGGTTACGGACTCGGCAACGACGCGGGTGCGGATGCGCCGGGCTGCACCACCTCGCCCGCCGCGGGAGTCGGACTCGGCGCCGCCGGGGCATCGAACAGCAGCACGGGAGCAACAAGCACCTGAGGCGCAACCTGCTGCGGGACCGGCGGCGCAAGCTCGGGCTGATCGGAGGCGGGCGTTGGATAACCCCCAGCGGAGTAGCAAGGCATGCCGAAACCACCACAAGCAGGCTTCCAGGCCGTGGGAACACGCCGAACGCCGGGACTGGCAGCTTTGCCGCGCCACGCGGGGCCCATCACCATCGGAGCGTGATAACCCGGCCCAAATCCAAATCCCATGTACTGATTGGCTGTGGAGGGAAGATTCCACCTCCCTGCCGCCCGGCAATCGTGGGCACTCACGCAAACGGTTGCAGCGACGGCCAACAAGGCCCAGAAAATGCGGATGTGGAATAGGTAAGGCATGACAGAGAGAAATGACAGAGGGAGACGGTGAACTGAGCCACGCACCGACCGCTAGCAGGGGCGCTAATCAGCTCATCGACGCGGCCATCCGCGAATCGATAGCACATCATCCCTGACAGTGGTTAAATGCCCGCCAGGCCGCCTGCCTGTCGCGGTTAGCAAAGCTCCTCCGGCGCAAGGCGGAGAGGAAATCCGCACGAACCACGACCTTCTGGGCTGCGTACGCAACACGTATCAGCCGTCTCCGGGTTACATAAAAGGGGACAAACACCTCGATCTTGCCGCTTACGCAAGGTAGGGGTATGATGCACTAAGTGTGTAAAACAGAGGAACTTAGGACGTTTGGCGGTCTTCCGAGCCCGCCATCTTGGCCCAAATTGACCTGCGGACACGTATGCTAGTCTTCAAGACTGGCAAACGGTTGTGACGATCGTGGTAGTTTTGGACCGATAAAACGCCTACCGAACCCTGCCGCCTGCCCTTCGGCCACCTCGGCCGCTTTTTCTATTTGTGAAGGAAGTCTCGCCATGCAGCACGCTACCGCCGTTCGACCAGGCCTCACCCGTTGTTTGACCCTTGGTCTGGCTGCCCTCGTCGTGTCGGCTCCGGCCTTTGCCCGGCCTACGGAACAATCGGCCGAGGATCGACAAATCGCCCTGGCGGTTTCCCTGCTGATGGAAAAGCAGCACATCTCGCAGAAACACATTGACGATCAAGCATCGGAGCGTTGTCTCGATTCGATGCTCAAGTCGCTCGATCCGCTGAAGCTGTTTTTCTATCAGTCGGATGTGGAAGAGTTCAATCGTCACAACCACGAGCTCGACGATCAGGTCCGCGGCGGCAATATCCGCACGGCATACAACATCTTCAATCGCTTCCTTGAGCGTGTCGACGAGCGGATCGATCTGGCACTGGAGCAAGTCGACGCCGAGCACGACTTCACGCTGAAGGAAGAGATGGTTCGCGACGCCGACGCGGCACAATACGCTAAGACACCCGAAGAAGCCCAGGAGAAGTGGCGCCGTCGCGTGAAATACGAGATGCTGACCTTCTTGGCCGACGACATGGATCCTTCGGAGGCCCGCGATAAGTTGCGTCGCCGTTACACCAGCATCCGCAAGCGTTGGGAACAGACCAGCAACGACGAACTGCTGGAGATGTACCTGACCGCGATGACCACCGGATTCGACCCGCACTCCACCTACATGTCGCCCAGCACGCTGGACAACTTCGAAATCCAGATGCGACTCAAGCTCGACGGCATCGGCGCCTCGCTTCGCAGCGAAGATGGCTACACCAAGGTGCATCAGATTATCGCCGGCGGTGCTGCCGATCAGGATGGTCGCTTGAAAGAGGGCGACGAGATTATCGGTGTCGGGCAAGGCTCGGACGGCCAGATCGAGGACATCGTCGACATGAAGCTGAACGACGTCGTGAACAAGATTCGCGGCAAGCGTGGCAGTGTCGTGCGATTGGAAGTCCGCCCGGTCGACAATCCCAAGGACCTGCAGGTGTACGAGCTGGTCCGGCAGGAAATCAAGCTCACCGAAAGCGAAGCTCGTAGCGAAATCGTCGAATGGGGCACCAAGCCCAATGGCGAGCCCTACCGAGTGGGCGTGATTGCCCTGCCCAGCTTCTACATGGACATGGACGCTGCCCGGGCGGGTGATCCCAACTACAAGAGCACCACGCGAGACGTTCGCCGACTGCTCAAGGACTTCAACGCCAAGGGCGTGGACGCCGTGATGGTCGACCTCCGCTTCAATGGTGGTGGTTCGTTGACCGAAGCGGTGAACATGACTGGCCTGTTCATCGACAAAGGCCCTGTGGTGCAGGTGAAGGGTCCCGATGGACGCGCCCAGCCGTTCATCGATCCGGAAGCCGGCATGGTCTGGTCGGGTCCGTTGGTGGTGCTGACGAACAAGTTCAGCGCTTCGGCCAGCGAGATCTTCGCCGGCGCCATGCAAGACTACAATCGTGGCCTGATCGTCGGCGACGATTCCACCCACGGCAAAGGCACCGTGCAGCAACTGTACGACGTTGCCCAACTGCTGTTCCGCCTCAACAAGCAAAAGAACATGGGAGCGATGAAGCTCACCATCCAGCAGTTCTACCGTCCCGACGGCGCCAGCACCCAGAACAAGGGCGTGGTTTCCGACGTCGTGATTCCTTCGCTCACGTCGCACCTGGACGTCGGTGAGTCGGACCTCGACTACGCCCTGGCGTTCGACAAGATTGGCGGCCTGAGCCACGATGAGTACCAGATGGTCGACTCGAACATCGTCAGCCAGCTCCGCGATTCGTCCAAGGCCCGCATCGACAAGAGCGAGGACTTCGCCAAGGACATCAAGCGGATTAACAAGTTCGAAGAACAGAAGGACCGCAAGACGGTCACCCTGAACAAGGAAGAGTTCCTGGCCGAACGCGAAGAGCTGGACGCCGACAAGGAACAGGAAGACGCCTTCGAGGAAGCGGTCAGCAACGACCGCCCCGTGTTCGACAAGGAAGACCACTACAATCAGGAAGCCCTGTCGATCATGGTCGACTACCTGATGCTGCTGAAGAACAACCGTGTGGCAATCGCCCGCTGAGAAGTGATTTCCACACTGTGAAACTCAAAGCCGCCCTGCGAATTCGCAGGGCGGCTTTTTTTGTGGGGGGTATCTTCGATGCAACGGCGCGAAAGTTGAGCAGTCTCTGCAGCACTGGCTGCCTGCATCAAACGTCGTGATCCGCAACAAAAACGCCCCCAAGTGGGTCCGACGATTTCGGACACGCCTGGGGGCGATGATAAAGTCGTGTTATCTCGCAGCACGGTGGATAGCTTGTCGCTCTCCGCCACGTGCATCTCTTGGCGATTATCGGCGGCGGAAGCCCAAAGCCAGCAGGCCACAAGAAGCCAACAAGACAAACGTCGTCGGTTCGGGAACTACCTGAGCGACGGAGACGCTGTTGATTTGCCAGTTCGGCGTAAACTCGCCGCGCGAAAATTCGTCGTTCGCCATCAAGAATTCAATAGCAACCGTGTCGCCAGTGGCGAGCGAGCCGAGGCTGGCCACGCTTGTGATGGGAGCAGGATACCCCGGCGAATTGCCGCCGAAACCTTCACCACCATTGAGGTCGTGGTTTCCGATCAGGCCCGACGCGGTGTAGCCATTCGCGGAAAACGCAGTGCCAGGCACCTGAGCAAACGGAGCACCGTTGATGCTCGCGAATACTGCGCCGCCATCCCACAAATCACCTTCAATGCTGTAGAAGTGTTCGAAAGACACTTCGTATTCACCGCTGCCGGTGATGTCAATTGTGGGACTCGTCAATCGAGTGTGAGACGGCGCGCCGTTGTTATCGGTGCCGTCGGTGAACCAAGCCTCGTTTTCCGAGCTAAAGGTCCAGGGCCCAGTGGGGCCACCATCATCGGTGACCGTATAGCCACCATCGGACATGGAAAAGTCCTCGTCATAAGCAGCCACAGCGACGGTAAACTGGGCGCAAAGGGCGGCAACACATGTTGCCTTCAGGATGGTCTTCATCACTAGTTCATCTCCTTACTATACGGACACACAAACACCTGGTTGCCAAAATCACACGTAAGAGCGCAGAACAAGCCAGTTGAGCCTCCCCAGCTGCAACTCCCCCCTGAAGATCCCCGAACGCTA
This sequence comes from Aeoliella straminimaris, assembly GCF_024054565.1. GTDB lineage: Bacteria > Planctomycetota > Planctomycetia > Pirellulales > Lacipirellulaceae > Aeoliella > Aeoliella straminimaris. The sequence continues at coordinate 412,941 of NZ_JAMXLR010000092.1, read as the reverse complement.
GCATTACAGCCGACGTGGATTGAAGGGTCAAGAAGATTCCTGCTTAAAAAAGAATTAAGTGGCGTCGACCTTACAAGCACGGCGCTTGAGCTAACCTGCAATCCACTTGAAATCAGCCCGGTTACGCTCGATTACGGGCGGGGGGCCGTGCTGCAATTGAGGTTGCGGCTACTCTGGAATCTAGCTGTGTTATGATAGGGGAATCCGCAACCCATCGTAGGCCAGCTCCATTCCAGCTGGCAGCGTCGCGTTGGTAGCCTCGTACTCAAGCTCGTGGGCCACGTGCGTGAAGTAGGTCTGCCTGGCCCCCAGTTCGGTGGCGACTTCAACGGCCTGGTCGATGGTGAAATGCGTCTTGCTGGGGGTCTTGCGCAAGGCGTCCAGGATCAAGACGTCGAGTCCCTGTAGCAGCTCCATGCTCGCGGGCGGAATGCGGTTCACATCAGTGCAATAGGCGATGTTGCCGAAGCGGAGCCCCAACACCTCGAATGCCTGGCCGTGATGCAGGCGAAGTGGGGTGACCTTGGTTCCCAGCACTTCCACTGGCTCGAGGCCGATGCGATGGAACTCGAGTTGCGGCACCAGGCTGGGGCTCTCATCCTTCGAGAAAGCGTAGTCGAACGACTGGCGGATCCGCCGTTCGACCAGTTCCTCACAATATAGAGGCACTGGGCCGTTGAGGTAAAACTGCATGAGCCGCAGGTCGTCGAGCCCGAACACATGGTCGGCGTGCTCGTGCGTGTAGATCACCGAGTGCACCAGGCCGATCTTTTCCCGCAGCAGTTGCATCCGCAGATCGGGCGATGTGTCCACCAGCAGGTTTCCCTCGGGCAAGCCCAAGATGGCGCTGGCTCTCAATCGTTGGTTGCGAGGATTCTTCGAAGTGCAGACTTCGCAGCCGCATCCGATGGCCGGTACACCCACGCTGGTGCCGGTGCCCAGCAGAATCATCTCGCCGCGGATGTCGGTAGTGGCAATGGACTTAGGCACTGGCATATAGTTGCAGGCGAACCGCAGGGAACTGGCAGTTGGGAGTTGCCAGCATGCCCCTCCAAAGGCGCGGTTGACCGACTTTTCGGGTGGCTGTAAACTTTTGTGCTGTAGTATCTTACGGCGACAACCTCTGGTTTGCCAGGGCGAACGCCCAGCGGCCAGCTGATCCGCGGCATCATTATTGCCTCTGATATCTGGCTTGCCGACGGGGCACCCTGCCCTGCCATTTTGACATTCTATCACGATTGCTGCGGTTGACGGCCATGGAACTGTTGGAACGTATCTGGGAATTCCTCGCGGGTATTGCGAACGCGGTGCTCGGCAATTTCGAGCGAGCCATCACGTCTCTGTTCGGCTCGGCCAATGCCCGCTATTTGCGGCGGTTGCAACCCAAGGCGGATGCAATCAACGCTCTGGAGTCGCGCTATGAGGGCATGACCGACGAGGAGTTGGCCGCACAGACGGTGAAGTTCCGCGAGCGTCTGGAGGCGGGCGAAACGCTCGACGACCTGTTGGTCGAAGCCTTCGCAGTGTGCCGCGAATCGGGTAAACGCTTCCTGGGCATGCGTCACTACGACGTGCAGCTGTTGGGTGGCATGATCCTGCACGAAGGCAACATTGCCGAAATGGTTACCGGTGAAGGTAAGACGTTGGTGGCCACGCTGCCCGCCTACCTGAATGCCTTGGCCGGCAGCGTGCACGTGATCACGGTGAACGACTACCTGGCCCGCCGCGATATGGAATGGATGGGCCCGATTTTCACCAACCTGGGCCTGAAAGTCGGCGCCATTTACTCGGGCATGGAACCCAGCGAACGACAAGAGTCGTACGCCTGCGACATCACGTACGGTACCAACAACGAGTTCGGCTTCGATTACCTCCGCGACAACATGCGGATGGCCGCCCGCGGCGACGATCGCTTCGACAAGCGCGACCAGCAAGCCCAAGGCCCGCTGAACTTTGCCATCATCGACGAAGTCGACAACATCCTGATCGACGAGGCGCGGACCCCGCTGATTATCTCGGGCCCGGCCGAGGACGACATCACCAAGTACCAGCGGGCCGACAAGGTGGCGCGAGGCCTCAAGAAGGACGTTCACTTCGAGGTCAAAGAGAAGGAACACAACGTCAGCCTGACCGACGAAGGCGTGCGTGAGGCGGAGAAACTGGCCGGCGTCGATAGCTTCTACACTGCCGGCAACATGCAGTGGCCACACCTGATCGACAACTCGCTGAAGGCCCACTATCTGTACAAGCTCGACGTTAATTACGTGATCCAAGAGGACCGCATTGTTATCGTCGACGAGTTCACCGGCCGCTTGATGGAAGGCCGCCAATGGAGCGATGGTTTGCATCAGGCAGTCGAGGCCAAAGAAGGCGTCGAAATCAAGAAAGAGAACCAGACGCTCGCCACGATCACGCTGCAGAACTTCTTTAAGCTGTACAACAAGCTGGCCGGTATGACCGGTACCGCGCTGACTGAAGCTGGCGAGTTCTGGAAAATCTACCAGCTGGACGTCATCGGCGTGCCGACCAACAAACCGCTGCAGCGGATTGGCCATCCCGACGTGATCTATCGTACGGAGAAGGAAAAGTACGAAGCGATCGCCGAGGAAATTGAAGGCTTGATCAAGTTCGACCAGATCCAGTTGAAGTCGGGCGAGATCATCCGCGGCGAGATCCTGGAAGAGAAGGACCACGTGGTGGTCTTCCAGGCCGAAGACTCCAAGAAGCAGGAGAAAATCCCGGTCGACAAGATCGCCGAGATCCAGAAGCACGGCCGTCCGATCCTGGTGGGTACCGTTTCGATCGAGAAGAGCGAACGGCTCAGCAATCTGCTCAACGGACGCGGCATCAAGCACGAGGTGCTCAACGCCAAGCAGCACAAACGCGAGGCGGAGATCGTCGCCCAGGCCGGCCGCAAAGGGGCCGTGACTATCGCTACGAACATGGCCGGTCGTGGTACCGACATCATCCTCGGCGGCAATCCCGAGAACATGGCCTGGGCCGAGTTGCAGCAGACATACGACAGCCGCCTGGACGTGCCCAAAGAGGAGTGGAAGCGTCTGACCGACGAGTTCGATCAGAAGTTTGGCATGCGGGAACAGGGCAAGGAGATTCGTCAACTCGGCGGCCTGCATATCGTCGGCACCGAGCGCCACGAAGCCCGCCGTATCGACCTGCAGCTTCGCGGTCGTTGCGGTCGTCAGGGCGATCCCGGTTCGAGCCGCTTCTACCTGTCGCTCGAAGACGATCTGATGCGGATCTTCGCCGGCGAGTGGGTGAAGAACATGCTCACCCGGCTCGGCATGCAGGAAGGCGAAGCCATCGAAAGCAAGATGGTCAGCCGTCGCATCGAGGGTGCTCAAAAGAAACGCGAAGAGTACAACTTCGAGATTCGTAAGAATCTGCTCGAGTACGACGAGGTAATGGACGAGCAACGAAAGCGCGTCTACAGCTTCCGCCAACAGATCCTCGACGGAGTGAACTGCCGCGACCTGATCACCGACATGATCCGCGAGCAGATCGACCACCACCTGGGGATCGTGCTCGCCCCCAACTACGGCGTCGACTCGTTCGCCGCCGTGGCTTCGAACCTGCTGGGCGTGCAACTCGAAGCCCGCGACTTCCGCAACCAGTCGTACGAGGAAGCCCAGCGCAATGCCCGCGACGAAGCCCAACGACTGGCCGAATCGCAAGTGCTCGAGGCCATCGAGGAAAACCTGCCCGTCGACGAGCCGGACGATTGGAACTGGAACGCCCTGGCCAAGTGGGTCAATGCTCGCTGGGGCTACAACTTCAACGATCGCGAACTGAAGAAGCTGGGCATCGACAACGTTGCCGAGCACTTGATCGACAGGGCGCACGAGGCCATCGACAAGATCGACCTTTCCAGTTGCGAGCGGTACCTGGAACCCGACTACTCGGTACAAACCGCGTGTGCATGGTTGCGAGACAAGTTCGGCGTCGACGTGGCCGTCGACGAAGTGAAGGACAAGTCGTCCTCGGAGATCATCGACATCGCCCACGAGCGGGTTCAGCATGCCTACGATGTCCGCGAGTCGGAGTATCCAGTGCTGGCAGGTCTATACCAGTTCATGGGCCCCGCCGCGGGTGCGGCTGGACTAGGCCGCGAAGATCTCGTGGCCTGGGCCAAGCGTCGTTTCGACGCCCAGCTGACGCTGGACGATTTGAAGAACAAGCAGCGCGACGAGATCCAGAAAGTGCTGGTGGCCTGCAGCCAGCAGTCAGCCGCTAAGGCCAACGAAGTGGCCGAGGAGGCCCGCCACCGCGTAGAGAACCTGTTCGCCGGACACGACGGCGGCAACAGCACTCTGGGCCAGGTGACCGGCAGCAATGGGAAACTGGACGACCTGGCCGAGTGGCTGAAGTCGGCCTGCGATTCGGATCTTACCAGCGCCGAACTCGCCAAGCTCGACTTGGACGAAGCCTTGCGCCGCGTCTCCCGCGAAGTAGAAGACAAGTTCCGGCCCGAGATGCGGAAGATGGAGCGGATGCTGCTGCTGCAGATTCTGGACACCGCCTGGAAGGAACACCTGCTGGCGATGGACCACTTGCGGTCGAGTGTTGGCCTGCGTGGCTACGCTCAAGTCGACCCCAAGGTGGAATACAAGCGGGAAGGCATGCGGATGTTCGAGCAGATGTGGGACTCGACGGGAGCCTACGTCACGGACCTGGTATTCAAGATGGAACAGCTCGACGAGCGGTTCGTCAAAAGCACCTGGACCGAGACGCGCGCCATCCACGACGAGGCACCGCAATCGGAAATCGGCCAACAACAACAGGCCGCCATCGAGGCTTCCGGCGGCACCGAGCGAAAGCTCGACCCGATTCGCAATCGCAGCGAACGCGTGGGCCGCAACGCCCCCTGCCCCTGCGGGAGCGGAAAAAAGTTCAAGCAGTGTTGCATGCGAAATTCAGATCGGTAAATTAGTTGTTGTTGGGTCGCGGGGCACCGACCTTACTTAGGCGGCGAACAGGCGATTGTTCACCATAAGTAGGGAGAAGTCCCATGCGTTTGGGTTTTACCAGGCCCGCTCTATGTGCCGGTGCACTAGCAGTGCTGGCAGGATGTTCCAGTTCCAACACCTCTGCACCTCACGGTTCGTCCGAAACGGTAGCGGTTCCCGCGCGTGTGAATAGACGCCCCCGGATCAAGCAAGCCGAGTTGGACCTTGCCAACCCTCTGGGCCTCGACGACGACGCAACGATGTTGCGTTCGACGCCCGATTACTCGATAACTCCCACTGGTGAGTCCAATCTGCCGGGCAGCGATGGGCTGACCATAGGTGGCGGAGTCGACAGCCACACGATGTTGGGTGAATCGGACCACCTGTTGCCGAGCGACGACCCCAATGTGGACGATATCGAGGTCGATATCACCACAGACGTGGTGCCAACCAGCCTGGGCTCGGAGTCGATCAACCAGTACTAACGGCCATCGCCGCAATGCGACATGGCGAGCAAGCAGGGAAAGGAATCCCACTTGAGGCGGCTCGAAAGCTATCTGCTGAACACGCTGTACGCAGTGGTCGCAATCCTCTGCACCCCGCTGCTGTTGTGGGCGGCCGCCACCAAGGGCAAGTACCGCGAAGGTTGGATGGCCAAGTTGCTCGGCCAAGTTCCGCAGTGCGATGCCTCGCGGCCCCGGGCATGGATTCATGCCGTGAGCGTGGGCGAGGTCAACCTGCTGGCCACCACGATCGGCGAACTGGCCAACCGACGCCCCGACTTGGAAGTGGTGATCAGCACCACCACCAAGACTGGCTTCGACCTGGCCAACCGCAAGTACGGCGCCGACCACACGGTGTTCTACTGCCCACTCGACTTCAGTTGGGCGGTCCGCCGGGCGATGCGACGCGTGAATCCCACGCTGCTGGTGCTGGCCGAACTCGAACTCTGGCCCAACCTGATCGCCGCCGCCCAACAGCACGGCGCCCAGGTTGCCATCATTAACGGCCGCTTGAGCGACAACAGCTATCGAGGCTACAGTCGCATCGGCTGGCTCGTCGGTCGAGTGCTCCGCCAAGTCGACTTGATTGCCGCCCAGGACGGCACCACCGCCGACCGCTTTCGCCAACTTCGCAACCGAGCGAAGGCCGAGCATCAATCGGACGCAGTGGTCGTGACCGGTTCGCTTAAATACGACGGCGCGTCAACCGATCGCACGAACTCGCGCACCACGGCGCTCCGCGAACTGTTCGGCCTTACCGATCAGGATATCGTGTGGCTCGTCGGCAGTACGCAGGCGCCCGAAGAACAGCTCGCTACGGAAATTTTCAGCAGGCTGCATGATCGGTACCCTGAACTCAAGCTGGTTGTCGTTCCCCGCCATCCCGAGCGTTTCGACGAAGTTGCTGCAGTGCTCGATGCCTCAGGCCTTGATTGGCAACGCCGCAGCGAGCGGTCCGAACCATCAGCACATCGTTCCCCCTCCCCTGCCCTGCTGGTCGACACGGTCGGCGAGCTTGGCGCGTGGTGGGGCACGGCCGACATTGGTTTCGTCGGTGGCAGCTTCGGCGATCGGGGCGGGCAGAACATGATCGAACCGGCCGCGTACGGCGTGGCCACCTGCTTTGGCCCCAACACCTGGAACTTTCGCGACATTGTGGCCGCGCTACTCGCCGCGGACGCGGCCCAAGTGGTAGCCGACCGGGCGGAACTCGAGCGTTTCGTCGAGCGATGCCTCACGGACCGCCAGTTCGCCCATGATCTCGGCGCCCGAGCCCAGGCGTTTGTCACCACCCAACTTGGCGCCACGAGTCGGACGGTCGATCTGCTGGAGAGGCTGCTGCCGACCGCCGCCGATCAGACTCAAGCCGCCGCGTAGCGACTGACATCATGTAGCCATCGTCGCCAGACGGTGGAGCATGACATGGAAGCGAAATGCGCGAGTTGCAGCTATAATCACATTGGCAACTGCTTCCCACTCGGAGACCTGCCGCAGTGTTTGGCGAGGAGTCTTGTTGTGTCTCGCGGTAAAATCATTCTGCTCGTAAGTTTGCTGGCGATCGTCCTGGCGGTTCCTCTGGGAGCCATCTGGCTTGTTCGCAATGCCCTCGCGAGTGTTCGGGACTGCTATGCGCAGGAGCGCGTAGCGGAGATGCTTATCGAGCACATGGAGCGGAACCACGGTGCGTGGCCCCAGAACTGGGACGACTTGACCGAGGCCCACGAGATTTGCGAGGGTCGATCGGGGCCGGCGTGGGCCAATTTCGAAGAACTCCAAGAGCTGTGCGTCATTGATTTCGACGCGGTGCCCAGCGCGTTGGTCAAAGCGAAGCCGGCAAGCGAAGAGCAGCCCCCCTTCGAGGTGATTCGTCTGGCTAGTGGCAAGCAGCGTTACTGGGCGGGAAGTGAACCCAACCACGTGATCTACGACTACCTGCAAGCCGCCGCCAAGCGGCCGCCCGACTACCAATACCCCGAGCGGCCCGCTAAGTCGGAGCAACACGCCAGACAAGCACTGCTGCAACACGGCGCCCGCTGGACGATCGACGACGCGGGACATGTGGTGTACCTGCACATGGGGTCGCCGCCGGGCGCGCCGCAGTTCACGGACGAAGACCTGCTGCTGGCTGGCGATTTCTCCGAACTACGGGAGTTGATCGTGGACGACTCCAACATCACCGACCAAGGGCTCAAGTCCCTTGGCAAGCTGAACAAGCTCGAGACGCTTTACCTATCGGGAACCCAGATTACCGACGAGGGACTACGCAACCTCGCCGGACTGGAAAAGCTGGAGTCACTCACGCTGGCCTACACCTCCATTACCGACGCGGGCTTGATTCACCTGCTCGACCTGCCCTCGCTCAAGACGCTGAACTTAAACTTCACGGAGATTTCCGATCGTGGCGTCGAGCATCTTTGTCGTATCACTTCGCTCGAAGACATCATGGTGGGAGACACCAACATCACCCCGGACGGAGCACGCCAACTGGAAGAGGCATTTCCCAACGCGCAGATTTACCACAGGGCGAAGCGGTCGAAGTGATCGCCGTCGTCGCACGTAGGGTGGGTGAACTCGCTGGCGCGGAACCCGGGCGCTGGGCCTATTGAGAAGGCCGTGCAGGAGAATGAATCCGAGGAGTGAGTGCAAATGCAACGTGCAACGATTGCGGTCAGTCCGAACTCGATCCAATGAACACATATGCGTCTGGCCCATGCTCTACCAGAAACGCGAAGTCCCAAAACACGGGATAGAACGGATGTCCCTCGGTTAGCCAAAATGAGTATACGTCGCCCCCGAGTGCCAGGTTGCGCAATCGTTGGACAAGAGAGGCGACAATCTCTACACCTTGCTTCGAGTTCGCGAACCCTGGACTCGGATGGGAACCTGCGTCGCCATCGTAATTCACACAGGCCGTTAACTCCTCGATGAGTTCATCCGTGCTAGAGACGGTGCATCCGCCAAGCTTGGATTGCTTGGACACGGCCGACTTAATTATCTCGTCAATCGGTTCGCCGGCCATGTCTGGTGCCGCCCAGAGTTGCATCTGCGCGGTATAGTTCAGGCTTCGACCGTTTAGATGGCTGCAAAGTCGTCCAAGCTCTTGGTTGATTTCAGAAACCGCGAGGTCGCTCGAACTGGCCATGTGGGCACTTAATTCCCCTCTCACGCACGATCTTCCGAAGCAGCAACTTCTCTCTTCAAGAAAGATCGGAGCCCGTTCGCTGCGACTTGTCGAGTGAGAGCCGCGCGGCCCCCCGGGTGGGCCTTAGCCCAACGCCTGCAAGGAGTGCCGAGCCAGCTTGGCGCCATCGATCAGGTAAGTGATACCCGTTTGGGCATCGTGCAGTCCGCACATGCCGGTCGAGGGGTCGTCGGCCCGTACGAGCCGGGTGAATCCCAGCAGCAGGCTGCAGTATTCGTCGGGTCCAACGACACGACAATTGGCCTCGTCCGCCTGCAAACGGCGGCGGCTACGCCCGGTAGTTTCAGTGGAGACCACCCTCACTGTCCTCCTATTGAGCGGATGCTCGAGTTCCTTCCCCGCATCGTCACCTTGCGGAGCAACAATCCTCGGGGGTCCGCCACGCCCTCGGCTGTGGAACCATTACGCTATCCGAATTTAATCCCGCGTCCAGCCCCGCCCCGGAGGGTCCATTGCTACTTCGGGGAAAATCTCGGTGAACCGAACGATTGGCGGTTCCTTACGGCTTTCGGGGGGCAGGAAAAGCAGATAACCTGAGGCAGTTATCCGGGTGCAGCCAGTCCGCCTAGCAACAGTGCATCGGTTGCTACGATTTCGGGCAAGGCCCCCAGCCGCTGTCTCAAAACAAGCCCGTTCGGAAAGTCGCGGCTGCAAAAAACCCCGGTAATTTGAGTCCACGACAGCTAACCCAGGTAGCCTGGCGGATCGCAGGCACGCAAGTTGCTACCACTGTTTAGATTCGCCGCACGGATCGTGGCATCGGCAGGCTCGGACGCCTTCGCTCGCAACCAACCTTCTCAGCAAAGGTCGTTGCGATTCTCAATTCCTTCTGATGCGTAAAGGGTGTGTGTGCGTATGGGTACTGCAATTCGCGACGACGGGAGCAAAAACGGAAGCTTCACGTCGGCCGTAGGCGGAGTTTCGAAAGGGGCATTCAGCTCGCCCCGTCTGGCCGCCATCTCGGCCGTTACCAACTACAAGCCAAGCTCGGCTCCGATGAACTTTCTGGAAGAGCCGACCAGCGAACTGTTCAACTGCAACGTCTTCTCGCCGTCGGTGATGAAGAAGCGGTTGCCGAAGCCCGTCTACAAGGCGTTGATGCGGACCATCGAGTCGGGCGAGAAGCTCGACGCCTCGGTGGCCGACATGGTTGCTTCGGCCATGAAAGACTGGGCCATCGAAAAGGGGGCAACTCACTACGCCCACGTTTTCTATCCTCTCACCGGCGCCACGGCCGAAAAGCACGATAGCTTCCTCTCGCCGGACGGCGAAGGTGGCGCGATCGCCGAATTCAGCGGCAAGCAGCTCATCCAGGGCGAGCCGGACGGTTCGAGCTTCCCCACCGGTGGCATCCGCGCTACGTTCGAAGCCCGCGGCTACACCATCTGGGACGTCACCAGCCCGGCCTACATTCTGGAGAACGCCAACGGCACGACGCTTTGCATTCCGACGGCCTTCGTGTCGTGGACCGGCGAAGCGCTCGACAAAAAGACTCCCGTGCTGCGTTCGATGCAGGCATTGAACACACAGGCTCAGCGGATCCTGAAGTTGTTCGGGCACACCGACGGCGCGCTGGTTTCGTCGACCGCCGGTCCCGAGCAAGAGTACTTCCTGCTGGATCGCAACTTCTACTACGCCCGCCCCGACCTGTTGAACGCCGGTCGCACGCTGTTCGGCGCCAAGCCGCCGAAGGGCCAGGAGTTCGACGACCACTATTTCGGCGCCATCCCCGACCGGGTGCTGGCCTTCATGCTGGAAGTGGAGCGCGAACTGTTCAAGCTGGGCATCCCGGTTAAGACTCGGCACAACGAAGTGGCCCCCGGCCAATTTGAAATCGCGCCGATGTTCGAATTCGCCAACCTGGCGACCGACCACCAGCAATTGACGATGACCACCCTCCGCAAGGTGGCCGAGAAGCACGGCATGGTTTGCCTGACCCACGAAAAGCCGTTCGCCGGCGTCAACGGTTCGGGTAAGCACGTCAACTGGTCGATGGGCAGCGCCTCGCATGGCAACCTGCTCGATCCGGGCGAGACTCCGCACGACAACGCCCAGTTCCTGTTGATCTGTGCCGCTGTGATTCGTGCCGTGCACAAGTACCAGGGTCTGCTGCGGGCCGTAGTGGCTTCGTCCAGCAACGACCACCGCTTGGGTGCCAACGAGGCCCCGCCCGCGATCATCTCGATCTTCCTGGGCGACCAGCTCACGGACGTGTTCGAGCAGATCAAGTCGGGTGGCGCAAACTCGTCGATCCCCGGCGGAACGCTAACGGTGGGCGTCGACGTCTTGCCGCCGCTGCCGAAGGATGCTGGCGACCGTAACCGCACCAGCCCGTTCGCCTTTACCGGCAACCGATTCGAGTTCCGTGCGGTTGGCTCCAACCAGTCGATCGCCGGCCCGTTGGTGGCGATGAACACGATCATCGCCGAATCGCTCGACTTCTGTGCCACGCGTCTGGAGGAAGCCACCGGTGGCGACCCCGAGAAGCTGCACGGCGAACTGCAGAAGCTGCTGACCGAGATCATGAACGAGCATGGCTCGATCGTGTTCAACGGCGATGGCTACAGCCAGGAATGGCACGACGAAGCCGCCAAGCGTGGTTTGCTGAACCTGAAGACCACCGTCGACGCCCTGCCGGTGCTCGAGGGCGACGACGTGAAGGAGCTATTCTCCAAGTACGGCGTGCTTTCGGAGCGTGAGCTGGAAAGCCGCCTGGAGATCTACCTCGAGCAGTACGTCTTGTCGATTGGCGTCGAAGCCAAGCTGACAGTCGAGGTGGCTCGCACCATGATCTTCCCGGCCGCGATTCGCTACCAGAACGATCTGGCGTCGACTTGCTCGAACCTCAAGATCCTGGGCTTCGAGTTCGACACCGACACGCTGGAAGTGATGACCAGCCTGGTCAAGTCGCTGCAGGACAGCATCTCGGAACTGGAGTCGGCCATCGCCGAACCTGCCTCGGACGAGCTGATGGCCGAGGCCAAGCACTGTTGCGAAACAGTGCTGCCGGCGATGAACAAGGTCCGGTCTTACGCCGACGCCCTGGAAGGTTACGTGGCCGACGACCTGTGGCCGCTGCCGACCTACCAGGAAATGCTCTTTATCAAGTAGCAAGTGGTATTAAGTAAGTAGGAGAGGGGAATCTCCGATTGAAGGGGGCGGCGACACCTACGGGTATCGCCGCCCCTTTTTTGTGCGCGGTGCGTGCGAGAGTTTCAAGCACATGGACCAGCCCTAGCCGGAGGCACACTTCCTCCGCGAGCTATGTCTCCTCGGGCTATGCCACTACGCAGAGAAGGTCTCGTCGGATAGCCACGAAGTGGCGCAATATGATAGCCCGGGCCAAGTGCAGCGAGGAACGAGCGAAACGCCGCCCTGGGTTCATAGGGAAATAAATACAGCGGTCGAGCAGCCGATTCTCCATTTGCCGGACCGAGACCGAGACCGCAGCGGGCCGCGGTTAGTCTTCTGAACAGGAGAAAACAGAGAGGACAGAGATTGCCAGACGCCACGTGGGAACTGTTGAGGCGAATCCGTTCCTCTCGGTTGGATGGAGTAGGCAGAGGGTGCACAAGGGTGTCACGACGAACGCAGTTTAATCATTGAGCGAGTGCTTGCAGTTATTCACTTGCCTCCGTCGGTGGGCAGAGAGATTGGCTTTCCCGCCCGACGTACTCTGATGACCAGCTCGCGGTCTGACCGAATCGCATTCTCGAAGGTCCATTCGACCTCTGCGATTGGTTTGCTTGACGTTGTCCGCCCACCCACTGCCAAGACCTCGTCTCCAGTCTCGATTCCAACACTGTCCGCCCAACCATTCGGTTCGACCTCATCGACAACAGTTGCATCTATTTTTCGTAAGAAGCGGACACCGAGTCTGATGTCATCCTCTGGTGAATCGTAATCGAAGCCTCTTGCTAGATGGATTCGTCCCCGAGCCACGTCGAAGGTGGCTTTATAGCGTCGAAGGTATTCTAGTCCAATTCGACTACTATCTGACTGGCTTCGCTCCACGGTCAGCTTATGGTGTGTATTGCCCGCGACTTTAATAGTCGAAAGCGTTCCTTCGGCTAGCAGAACTCCTTGGTTTAGAGTGGTTCGGTAAGTAGTTCCTAAAGGATTGATTTCTGAGCGACTAACAAGCTGGTCATAAAGACCTGAACGAAGTGAGATGGTACCTCGGAATCCGGTATCGATGGTGATTGGCTCGTCTGGCAAGCCTGTGAAATCGGCGTAAACGGCGGGCGAATGTTTCACGAAACCGGCCACTGGCACAGCTTCTCCCCAGTCGCTAGAAGGTGTCACTGACCCAGGCCAAATTCGCAGCTTTCGCTGGTCGAAGTCAACTTGAACGACATGTGTGGCAAAGAAAGGCATGCCGAGGATACCTTCAATCTCCTTGCCAATGGCTTGTCGAACGGGCTCTAAGTCGACGCAGACAACTGCCGCGTTTGGCGACAATTCCAGTTTTTCAACCTGACAAATAGGAGGGTGAAATAGCTCAGTCTCTGACTTGATGCCCTCAGAATCGACAGTCCGGGCCGTGCGGATTGGTGGTCCAAGATACGACTTCAAACGATGGTCGAAGACATGAACCTGACTTCCTGTGTCAAGAACAAACTGGTGCTCCTGACCTTCAATCGCGACAGCAGCATAAAGCAGGTCATGATAGTGCGGCAGGCGAAGCACAACCGGCTGGGGACGCGTCGGTTCGTCACCTTGGCACAGCGTTGTGGTCAGCAAACAACCGATAAGGGCGTTCACGGCAATGAATTGCCTAAATCTACGTAGTCTGGTGTCACACATACGCTTCATTGGTCTGAGAGGAGACTGTAAACCATCATAGAAGTTACTTGGAATCCCCAGGTTTGGCGAGATCGAAACTGGTGTCGTTTCGGACGGACTCTTGCAGAAGGACTTCTCGGAAGGATTTGCGGCTGGAACCACCTCAACCACATCGTCCGAAGCCTCTTTCAAAAGCCCCAAATTGCACTCAGTGCCAAGTGCACTACTAAGGCAATCTAGACTCACCGCAACGTTTCAAGATTTTCGAGATTCACGGACCGCGTGGCGGTCCGGCTATCGAAGCTTGTCTGAAAGGCTGGCTCGCTACTCAGCCGACTCCAGCACCGCCAGCATGTCGAAGTCCCTCAGGCTATTCTGCGTGAAGGGAAAGTAGCGTGGGTCGGCCGTTCGGGTGGTGAGCGCATCGACTTCGTCGGGTGGCAGCGCATTGCCGCGGTGGGTGGGGACGAACCGCGATAGACCGCCGGTGGTGAGCATCGCCTCGAGCGATCCTTCCTCCGCCGGGCCGAGATCGTAGGCCGACAGTTTGCCGACGCCCACGCCAATCACCGAGTAGCGGATGCCCAGTTGGCCGCGGACGTGCGCGCCGGCGGGCCACCACTCGAGGTGGTTCTCGCCCCACTGCCACTGGGCTTTGCCGAGCTGCAGATGGGTGTTGTGCCCAAACGCCAAGACGCGGCCGCCGCGGAGCTGCTCGCTGCTGGCGATGTACGCCAGGTTGTCGGCCATCATCACGTCGCGTTGGGCGAGCATGTCGACCATGCGATCTTCGCTCGGTGTGGCGACAATCAGGTGATAGGTCAGTAGCTGCTGCGCAAGACGCAGGTCCTCGACCCCGGCTTCGTAGGCCTCCAGGTCGCTGTGGATGATCAGCTCGCGTTTTCGCTTCCGCATCTCCGCGTGCAGCCTACGCACCTCGATCGCCAACTTCCTGGCCTCGGGCGAGCTGCCCACCGATTGGTTCGGATCCAAATTGGCCTGCTCGCTCTCCCACGCCGCATCGTCGCCCAACAGTTCGTTTACTCGCTGCCGGCGGGCGTCGACATCCAGATCGGAGGACGACTGCAAATAATCGAGCGCCGACTCGATCAGCACTCGCGGGCTATCCGAGTACATCATCTCGGTCGGCGCGTCGAACCCTTCGAATCGCAACATGCGATCGGTGTGCATAGCGGAGTAGTCGCGCATCCACTCGACTAACTCGCGATTGGCCTGGCTCGCCCCAAAGCCGTGCGTGACGCCCTCGCTCATCACTTCGTCGAGCGTGGCGGCACTGCGGTGCTGCACGTAGTCGTTCACCTGTCGGCCCCGCGGATAGCTGCTCTCGATGGCGATGGCCGTGAAGCCGTAGTGCTCGACAAGGTGCCGAAACACGGTATTGCGAAATGCGAGGAAGGCCTCGACCTGATGCGTTGGCTCTCCCAGCCCAAGCAACTGGACCGACGGCCCCAGGTACGCCATCACGCTGTCGATGGCCGTGGCGGTCGACGACGGATCGTCTAATGCAAAGGACGCCCCTTCGGATCGGATCCAAGATTCGAGACTGGGATGCATGGGAGGTGGTTCGGACATGTGAGGTATGATACCGAACTGGTCGCCTGTCGCGAGAGGGTGAGGTTGGGGGGTATCGCCGCCTTTATGTGGGGAGCCGGGGACACCGATAGCGGTGTCACCCGCTAGATGTCGTGCGTGTGCGACGGCACCCGGGCAACAGCTTGCTCGAACAGATCGTCGTGAAAGAACCTCAATCGGGCGGAACGGACCGGGCGGATGGAGCCGAACCGCAGTTCGATAGTCGCCGACATGTTCCACCACGTCAGGCACCGCGGGCTCTGCGTCTCAGCCACCGGTTTGCCATACTTCTTGATCAGCGTTTGCATGATCACGTGGAAGGATTGCGTCCGAAAGTACGCTTCGATCTGAAACAGCCTTCCATCCAGGAACTGGTAAAGCACTAGTTGTGTCGGCTCTTGGGCGATTGTCGGCGATGCGTTCTCGGCCGGCAGATCGACTCGCGCCGTCACCACACCTGCGGCCGCGTGCCATGGCTCGGCGTGTAACTCGTCGATGCTGCGGCCGGGCGATTCGTCCGAACACCAGGGCATCGTGCGTCCAAGGCTCGGAAGCTCGCGGTAGTACTTCTGTTTGAACTCGTCGAGCGTCATCCCCAGCCAGTCGCCCTTCAACTCGAACAGCTCCTGCTCCTTACCTCCTGCCGGCGTGGCGTTCTTCGCGAGCTGGTCGCGACGTACTTTTGCCGACAAGTGCTCAAGCATTCGGCCCACATGCTGCGACTCGAGGTCACCCGTTTTGATGCAGTACAGCAGGCGACGATAATCGATGTCCGAATCGAGCAGGTCTCCTTCCACGTCCACTTTGGGAGGAGTCGAGGTGCGCGGATCGCTGTACGCCAGCACGGCACTGATCTTGCGCCGCGCGAGCTCACCCAGCATCTGCTCGGGGGTCGCATTCTCGAGCGACAGGCTCACGGCCCGCAGCACGCTGCTGCTCATGCCGGGAATTTGGATCTTGGTGCCGCAACGTTTACACGTACCCCTGCGGCCAGCGAACGACTCATCTACCTTGAACGGCGTCTCGCATTCGGGGCACTGGAGATCAATCGACATAGCAGTGAAATAGAGAAGAACTACGCCCGTTAAAACGGCCCCTACTGGCGCGCCTCCTCCATTGTACCAGCCACAACGAGATGGAGAACACACTAAATCGCGGCGTTTCGCACCTATGGCCTGCCGTACCTGTAAAACCTCTAACGCAGTGGCAATCAGGACGAGAGCAGCCACTTGGCTGCCCGACCGCCGGTTTTGGGTCCCGATCCTCCGCGTTAGGCAATCTGTAGTGGTAAAAAGCAGAGAAAAATGAAGGGGGCGCGGCGCAGCTGGCAGCCAATGGCGGCGCCGGGGGGCAGTGGTTCATGCACTCCGCTGGAACAAGACGTAGCCGTTTTCTTTGATCGTCTTCTCTCGTAATTTCTTCGAAGCCAAGAATTTGGCGATGTAGATCAAGCTGACCGGGAAGACAAACGGGGCGCTACGGCCGATGCGCCGCGACTCATCGTGCATGAAAATGATCTCGCGGGTCTGCCAGCCGCGCTCCACGAAGAAGCCCAACCAGTCTTTCACGCCAAAACGCAGCGGGGCGTCGTTGAGCCTGAGTCTCTTGGTCAGCTTCTTTAGAGCCGTGCCCCGGCCGCCCTGGCGAAAGTCTTGAATCCAGCAATCGACGGCCGGCTCCGCGATCAATTCTCGAGAGAGCGCGCTTACCTGCTCGGGGCTGAGGTAGGGGATCACGCCCTCGGTAATCACTGCCACTCGTTTCGCCCCCGCAACAGCCTCCTTCAGCACCTTGCGCCGCGTCTGATCGTCTGACAAGTCGGCTTCGATTCTTTGCAGCCGGCAGACGGGGCGTTCGTTGGCCAGAACCTCGTTTTTGTACCGCACGATTTCCGGAAAGTCGACTTCGACCCATTGCAACGACTCGGGCAGGTCCATCCGGTAGGGTCGCGTATCGAGGCCAGCGCCGAGGTTCAACACCCTGTCGACGCCACTTCCAATCGCACTGTGAATCAAGCGATCGATGGCCGAGGTTCGGACCACCAGCACCCACTCCATCAACTTGCTGTACGGCATTGTGGCGGCGATGGCGGGGCCACGTTCCCCAACCAGCTTGGCAGCCAGTGGGTCGTTGAACACCGCATCTCCTCTTTCGGATTCCCGTGCCCGGTAAGTGGCGACCCACAGGGCCGTATCGGAAACATGTTGCACCATGCCAACTGAACTCATGATCGTCCGTGTCCTCTGTTCCGGGCTGTTTTCCTGCTTAGAAACTCCAATGTTGCTAGCTGCCCCGCCCGCTGCAAGACGAAGCACCCAACAAGGTGCGACAATGGGCCCTGGGGGTTCACCTGGCCGAGCAGGTGGGGCAACACGGTCGCCATCAGTCGGTCTTCTTATGGTCTTCACAAATCCTGATTAAAATGCACCTTTGGACCTCACGCCCCCATTTGCGTCAAGGAATACGATGCAGCTACCTACTACCCAGCAGTTTCGGGCCGCGGCCCGCCGCGCCGGCGGCGTTGATCGTCGATTGTTCATGGCCTACGTCGCAGGACTGACCGCGGCTCCTATGGTTCGCGCCGCCGACAAATTGGAGACGGAGAAGCCCGTGTCCAACGATCCCTTCACGCTGGGAGTTGCATCGGGCGATCCGGCCAACAACAGCGTGCTGCTGTGGACCCGTTTGGCGACCCAACCGCTCGAGCCCGGCGGCGGCATGGATCTCGCGCCTGTGCGTGTGCGATGGGAAGTTGCCGAAGACGAACAATTCAATAGCGTCGTGCAACGCGGTCGGTCGTGGGCCACACCGCAACTCGGTCACTCGGTGCACGTGGCGGTCGACGGGCTGCGGCCCGATCGTTGGTACCACTATCGGTTCATGGTGGGCGACGCGACCAGCCCCGTCGGGCGGACCCGCACCACGCCGCGCCGCGTGGCAAGCCCCGACCTGTTCCGCTTTGCGTTTGCTTCGTGCCAACACTACGAGGCGGGCCATTACGCGGCTTATCGCCACATGGCCGAACAGGACCTCGACATGGTCGTGCACCTGGGCGACTACATCTACGAAGGCAAGGGCAAGAAAGGCGGCGTTCGCAAACACCTCGGTAAGGAAATCAACTCGCTGGACGACTACCGCATTCGCCACGCCCAGTACCGCAGCGATCCGCTGCTGCAAGCGATGCACGCCCAGTGCCCGTGGATGGTGACCTGGGACGATCATGAGTTCGACAACAACTACGCCGGCGATATTTCGGAACAACTGGATGTCGACCCGGTGGAGTTTCTCATTCGTCGCGCGAACGCCTACCAGGCCTACTACGAAATGATGCCGCTCCGCCGGCGTTCGCTGCCGCAAGGTCCTCACATGCGGCTGTATCGCAAGGTGCGGATTGGTGATCTGGCAGAGATGTTCGTGCTCGACACCCGGCAGTACCGCAGCGACCAGCCACATGACGATACGAAGCACGACATCGACGACGACTGCCTCCAACCGACGCAATCGCTGTTGGGCACCAAGCAGCGCGACTGGCTGGAAGGGTCGCTGCTGGCCTCCGAGTCGCGGTGGAACATCCTCGCCCAGCAGGTGATGATGGGCGCCGTGGATCGCAAGCAAGGTCCCGAACGGGAGTACTCCATGGATCAGTGGCCCGGCTGCCAATACGAGCGGAACCACTTGATGTCGTACCTGGCCGATCGTCGGGTGAGCAACCCGGTCGTGCTGACCGGCGACATTCACTCGAACTGGGTGAACGACCTGCACCAGGACGACCTGTTGGGCGAGTCGCCGGTGGTGGCTACCGAGTTTGTCGGCACCTCGATCTCTAGTGGCGGCAACGGCCCGAAGTCGCTGGATATCTCCGCGCTGCAAAACGAGAACCCCGGCCTGCGCTACCACGACCGCCGGCGGGGCTACGTCGCGTGCGAGTTGACGCCCGAGAGTTGGACCAGCCGCTATTACGCGGTCGACGATGTGACCGATCCCGAGAGCGCCGTGGAACAGTCGGCCGCGTTTGTGGTCGAGTCGGGCCGACCAGGTGCCCAGCAGGTGTAACCTGCTGGCCAGCTAACCGAGCAGGAGAGGGGAAACTCCGTTTGGAGAGGGCGGCGATGCCAACTGGGCGTCGCCGCCCTGTTTTTTTTGTGTGGGAGGCAAGCGGCAATATTTCTAGCGGAGCGATCAGATACAGCCGGAGGCACCAATGGTCGCGGCAAGGTAGTGTTCCTCTGTGTGGTAGCTAGTGGCACCCCGCCGGCAACCATGCTCAAATCACGTCATTACGACCTGTGGTTCATTGCTTCACTCAACGCAATTTGCCTTTAACTCACCATGCAACGCACCAACGGTTTTTTCATCGTCATAGTTCTCCTTATCTTCAATGCACCGGCCCCCGCCGTCGAACCCCAGGCATCTCCCTATGGCGTTTGCTCGCATCTCGTCGGGCACGAATTCGATCAGCGCGCAACAACTTTGCGCTTGATGGAAGCGGCTGGCATTCAATGGGCCCGCGCTGACTTCTCCTGGACCGCAGTGCAACCCGCCCCGGACACGTGGAAGTTTGAACGCGTTGACGCCCTACTTAAAAGTGCCCCGCAAGACCACATTCAGGTTCTTCCGATACTGGATTACAACAACCGCTTTGCGGATCCCGCATGGCAGCACCTCGATGCGTGGGAGCTCTATGTGCGAACGATGGTAGAGCGCTATCAGGATCGAGTTCCCGTCTGGGAGATCTGGAACGAGCAGAACTTGCAGGGCTTCTGGAAGGACCCCAATCCGGAGCATTACTTTGCCCTGCTGAAGAGAAGCTATGAAACCATAAAATCGGTTAACCCCGACTTAAAAGTTGCGGTCGGCGGATATGCCGGCATTCCATTCGATTATATCGAGAAGCTCTATCAATCAGGTGGTGGCAAGTTCTTTGACATCATGAATGTTCATCCCTACAGCCATCCACTTCCCCCGGAGCAAAACCTTGAAGAGAGCCTGCATCAGCTCAGGGAGCTGATGACTGAATACGGCGATGAAAACAAACCCATCTGGATAACGGAAATTGGCTGGCCTACTCACAAGCCGGAATTCACTTCTCCGGGATTTCTGCAGGAGGCTCTGAAAAGTGTGCTGCCCGAGAAGAAAACCTACAGGATAATTTGCATTAAGGATCCTGAAAGTGACCAACCCGGCTGGCTTCTCAAACAGCGGATTGCCATCCGGCTGCCCGCGGGTAGCTCCATCGAGGCGCTGGACTATGAGGATGTTGCACCGACCCTCGACCGGAATGAAATTGATGTTGTCGTGATGCCGCCCAGCGAGAACTACTACGCAGATGGATTTGACCGCATCGTCCGCTACGTCAAAGAGGGCGGCACGGTAGTAGATCTGTATGGCATGCCTTTCTGGTACGGCTTCACAAAAACGCAGAACGGTTCGTGGCAGAAAACCAACACGACAGGCTACCGCGAACTCCGCATCCAGGCAGAGGGCTGGTGGAACAACAAAGGGATCATCCCGGAAGAGATGACCGTAGAATATGCCGGTCCGGTGGCCGGTCTGCCAGACCAGCCGAAGAAGATAACCGCCAACCGCTTTCTGCAACCCTACAATTTTAGAGAGGGCGATCGATTCATTCCCCTGCTGCAGGGGAAGAATGATGAATACACCGGCACGGCGGCGGCAATCTTTGACTTCGATAGCGACTGGAAAGGAGCTGTCATCGTAAACACGATGCGTGAAGGCGCTGGACGCGTTGTTGATCAATCCGGACAGGCGGAGATGCTTACACGCTCGCAGCTCATTGCCAGACGCTGTGGCGTCGAACGCATTTTCTGGTACGAGTTCCAGGCGCCCGAGCACGACCAGCACGACAAAGAGTCGCACTTTGGCATCGTGCACAACGATTTCAGTGAGAAACCCGCCTACTCCGCCTACCGGACTCTGACGAGCCAGTTACCCGCCGGATCCACATTCACGGACTCCAAGTGGCGCAGCGCAGATAAGTCACTTTATTATCCTCAGTGGAAGCTGCCGGACGGAACCTCCGCCGGCGCGATCTGGTCCTACAAGAACTCAGGAACCGTCCGCGTCGAGTTCCGTGACGCACCGCCGTCCTTCACCTCGCACACCGGCAACCCGTTGTCTCCCTCGCTTTCAGGCAACAGCGCTGTCCTGACTGTCAGCGGTGCACCTGTTTACTTCAGAGGTGCGGAAATAGAGTCGATTGACGCCGAATTTTGAGATGCCACCGAACCTTGTGTACGGCGGTAGGTAGGTTGAGGTAGGTTGCCTGCTTGCGATGAATTGGGTTTGTCACAAACCCGCTGCATTCCAGCAGCACGGCCGTCAAGGTTCGTCATCCGGGCGGACACCGAACCATAGTCGATTGCCCGGCTTGAATGCGACGCGGATCTCGAAGTTCTCGAACGCCGGTCCACCGGGGACTGGTGAGTTCGACATCCAATAGTTTCTGCGGCCATTGACGGCCACCACGGGGTTGGCATCGCGGTTGGCTCGCCAGTAATGCACAGCTTTCTTGCCAACATACCGCCAGTGACGCGCCACGTTGGCGTCATACTCAACGGCGGCGGGATCGGGAGCATCGGACGAAATCGGAACGGATACGGTGCCGTGTTGATCGAGAGCGAGTTGATTGGTTGACCATGTTCTCCAAGGGAAGAAGCCGAAGGCATCGAGCTGGTCACCTTTCCAAAGATCCAAGGCCGTTGCGACGCGACCGTCCTTAAGGTGAATGTCGCGAAGCTGCCCATAGTTGCCCATCGTGGCGGACAGCACACAACTGGTCATCGGAGCGCTGCCTTCTGCTGCATGCGTGACAAACTCGATCTCGTACGGAGCCTGCTCTCGAAAAACACACTCGATCACGGGCTGAGCTCCGTTCTGGAAGGGTTCGGTGTGAATGAATACCCGCAGCGTCTTCTGCTGCCTGCCCAAGACTCCGCCAACCGGATCGGCGACGCGCGGCGCGTCGATCGTGTCAGTTGACCAGAACGAGAGGCCACGACTCTCCGGATGTTCCCGGCTTATTTGCAATTCGGACTGATCGCGGCCCTGCTGCCCACGCACACTTGGCTCAATCGAGATGTAATTGACAACACGGGGAAACACCTGCCCCAGGAATGGAGCGTAAACCCGAATGAGTCCGCGCGGGCCTGGGGTCGGCGCCAAACCAATTTGCAGGCCCGCTTTATGGCCCCAAACTGGGAGCTGCGAGTCGACGCCATCACCCGGCCGTACAAAGGAATCCGCGGCGGGCGAGTCACTTCCAGTGGTAAGGCATGCGGCAACGACGGCAATCAGAATTGCTGGCGATCTGTTCATCCGGTGGGTTGCGATTCGAGTGGATGCGATTTTGGACACAATCGGGGTCCAAAAGCGGCGATGCTGGGAGCCTCGTATGGCAGGAGGTTCTGCCCGCGCTGTGTTTGGCCATTTTACAGGATCTTCCACCGGCAGGTTCACCCGGCGAGCGGAGTACTTTTCGCTGGTCGGATCCGGCTTGTTGGGACCGCTGGAATCGGCTGCGTCCCCCTGCTCTGGTGCGTTTTTTTCGTAGCTGGATGTAGTTATTTGACACCCGCGGGGGGACAATGTGGGGTTGGAAGTGCCGAAGTCCGAGACGGCCCCTGCAGGTAGCCCGGGTCGATGGGCGGGGCTGGCTGGGAATCAGGAGAGTGAGGGGACCGGCACCGGTGCGCGGGAGCAGACGGCCACCAGCGGAGTATTGGTCCCACTAGCTGAGTTTTGGGACACCGGCGGACATGCGGAGAACAACATGGTGGGTTTTGTCGCCTCCCCCCCAAATTTTCATCGAGAAAATAAGGGAGTTCACCACTTGGGGGGGACCAAAACGGTGAGAGTTGTGGGCCCATGGATTGAGATTGGGGACGTTGCGACAAAAAAGTCGGCGGCAAAGCGGACCCGGTGGCGGTGCAAACTGCGACCCGCCGATACCGCCGCCCGTGGTCGGGGTTGGATCTCCCAGGGATACGGCGCGACGGCTTGGCCTCGATGGGCCAGAACACCGCTTTTTCGCGTTGAAATACAGTTGTTTGAAGGAGATATGGCGATGCGACGTTTTGTCACAGGTTTGGTGGCGGTAGTGGCAGCGGTGGCGTTGACCACAGACGCTGGCGCCCAGGGGCGCGGCGGTGGACGTTTTGGCGGTGGCATGGGCATGCGTGGCGGTGTGCAGCGTGGGGCCCTGCTGCGGCTGGAGTCGGTACAGGAAGAGTTGGAGATCGATGGCTCGGTAGTCGAAGAGGTTACCGCTGCCCAACGCGAAATGCGTGGCGGCCGTGGCCAAGGTCAGCGGGGTAACTTCCGCGACATGAGCCCCGAAGAGCGTGAGGCCGCGATGGAAGAAATGCGTGCCGCGCGAGCCGAGCAGCAGAAGAAGATGAATGACAAGCTGGCCGAGATCCTGGGCGTCGATCGTTTCGAGCGCCTCAACGAGATCTTCGTGCAGACCGCCGGCGTTGCCGCGCTGCAGGATCCAATGGTTGTCGAGAAACTGGGCATCACCGAGGAACAAACCGAGGAGATGCAACAAGTGGCCCGCGACGCCATGTCGGGCATGCGAGAAGCCTTCCAATCGCAAGACCGCGACGCCATTCGCGAGAAGATGGAAGAAATTCGTGCCGACATCGAGAAGGACACCATGGGCGTGCTCTCCAGCGACCAGAAGGAAAAGCTGGAAAAGATGAAGGGTGAACCGTTCAAGCTGTCGGAAGAAGACCAGCAAGCCCTGAGTGGTGGCCGTGGTGGCCGCGCTCGTGGTGGCGATGCGGCTCCTGGCGGCCGCGGCGGTCGTGCCCGCGGTGGTCGTCCCCAAGCCGACGAATAAGGCGGAACTTGGTTTGCAGGGGACAAGTTCCTGGGCGAGTGGCATGGGCTCCGGCACGTGCTGCTCGCCTTTTTGCTGCGCGGGGGCGAGCTGTGCTAAACTGACCTGCAGGTCCGATTTACTCGGAACCTGGCAAGTGTCACCACCACCGAAGGAGGTTCTTCACCATGCGTTACGCCACCATTGCCATGCTTCTGGCCCTGCTGTTTACGCCTTTGGCGTTGGCCGACGAAACGGCCAAGCGCCTGGAGAGTTCGCCCCGCCACCATGAGTGGGTCGATCTGAAGACGGCCGATGGACGGACCGTGAAATGCTGGGTCGTCTATCCGGAAGTCAGTGAGAAGGCCACCGCGGTGCTCGTGATCCACGAGAACAGGGGCCTGAACGACTGGGCCCGCAGCGCCGCCGATCAAGTGGCCGAGGCCGGTTACATCGCGATCGCGCCCGATATGCTCAGTGGCACCGGCCCCGATGGCGGTGGCACCAGCAGCTTTGCCTCGGAGGATGCCGCCCGCACGGGCATCTATCAGCTCAAACAGGACAATGTAACGGCAAACCTCGACGCGGCGTACAAGTACGCCAAGCAGCTGGACGCCGCGAATGGCAAAGTGGCAGTGAGCGGTTTCTGCTGGGGCGGCGGGCAGTCGTTTGCCTATGCCACAAAGAATCCGGAGCTTGCCGCGGCGTTCGTCTTCTACGGTACCGCCCCCAAGGACGAAGCAGCGCTCGAGTCGATCAAGTGCCCGGTGTACGGATTCTACGGCGGCAACGACTTCCGCATCACCGGCCAAGTGCCCGACGTGGCGGAAAAGATGAAGGAATTGGGCAAGAAGTATGAGCCCGCCATCTACGAGGATGCCGGCCACGGCTTTATGCGGGCGGGGGAAGCGGAGGATGCTAGCAAGGCCAACCGCGCCGGTCACGATCAAGCTTGGCAGCGCTGGAAAAAGCTGCTTTCGGGCCTGTAAAACCGAAGCCTTTCGCTAGCAACGCCAGAGTGTGGCCCGGCAGTTTTCTCTTGCCACAGCGGGCAAATGCCGATATGGATACTGCGCCGATAGGTCTTCCGTTCACGACCCCGCGAGTATCCCAGATGGCTACCCACCGTTTCCGTTCGTCGTTTGTTCGCCAAGCATTGCTTTGCACGTGCGTGGTGGCGGCAATCGCGTCGCCCGCCGCCGCACAGCAGTACTACTATCAACCGCCCCCCAGCTACTACCACAACGATACCCGCGAGGGCACCGTGACGGGCGCTGGACTGGGAGCAATCACCGGCGCGCTGATTGGCGGCAAGAAGAACTGGGAAGGTGGAGCACTGATCGGCGCTGGTGTTGGCGCCCTTACGGGTCGCGCCATTGGCAGCGCACGCGACAATGCCGATGCCCAGCAGGTGGCAGTTGGTTCGTCGGTGGCCGCACAAGCCAACGCTCAGGCGGTGGCCAACAGTGTCTCGAACTACGACCTGGTGCAAATGACTCAGGCCGGCCTGAGCGACGAGTTGATTATCAGCACGATCCGCAGCCGCGGGGGCCGATTCGACATGAGCCCGAATGGCTTGATCGCTCTGAAACAATCCGGTGTGAGCGACCGCGTGGTACTGGCAGCGCAGCAGTTCGGTAGCAACAGCGTGGCCACGCCCATCAATCCGCCAACCACGGTGCATGTCGCGTCGCCGCCGGTGATTGTTCGCCCGGCGCCGGTCATCCACTACTATCACGGTCCGCGGTACCACTACCGCCACCACCATTGGCACTGGTAGCGGCGGCGAGCACCTGCGGCCATTTACTCCTGCTCCACGCAGTACAGTGTGGACGTGGAACGAATGAAGAGCTGACCATCGCTCACAGCCGGGGTGGCGCTGAACTCGCCGGTGTCCGAATCGAAGCGATTGGTGGCGAGTTGCTCGAATTCTTCGCCCGCCTTGATCACGAAACCATCGCCGTTGCGGCTGATGTAGTAGAGCTTGTCGTCGGCGATCACGGCCGATGAATAGTCGCCGCCGGGGCCACGACCACCGCCGCCGC
The DNA here is from genome assembly GCF_024054565.1 of Aeoliella straminimaris. Taxonomy (GTDB): domain Bacteria; phylum Planctomycetota; class Planctomycetia; order Pirellulales; family Lacipirellulaceae; genus Aeoliella; species Aeoliella straminimaris. The sequence continues at coordinate 387,010 of NZ_JAMXLR010000092.1, read as the reverse complement.
CACTGACGCCACGCAGTCGCTCCTTGTAGACCTGATCGCCGGTCTCGGCATCCACACAAGTAGCAATACCGCCAGAAACCCAGTACAGTCGGCCTTCGTAGAGCACCGGCGTGCCGATACGGCCCGATGCGTTGTTGGTCCATACCGCCGAATCGGTGACATCGCCCTTGCCGCCAACGCTAACGGCCACGGCGTCCGAGTCGCGGCTGCCCAGCACGTAGGCCACCGGATCAGGGCCCTGGCTGACAACCAGGCTGCCGGTCGCGGAGTTGGACTCGCCGCCGGGTTGGACGCAGTACCAACGCAGTTTGCCGTTCTGCGGGTTAAGCCCCCAGACCTCGCCGGGCACGTTCAACACGATGTCGGTTCGCTGGTCGTCCACCTGCACAATGACCGGAGTGGTCCAGGTGCCACTGAGGGTGGGGGCCTCTTGCTTCCACACCTCGTGGCCATCGGTCTTGTCGAGCGCCACGATCGATTCGCTCTCGGCGCCGGCTGTGATGATCACCATATCGTTGTACAGCACAGGGCTCGAAGCGGAGCCCCAGTGGCGGGGATCGAGCCCCGTGCCGACACTGGTGTTCCAAAGCTGCTTGCCTTCCAGGTCGAACGCGTAGACGCCCGACTTGCCGAAGAAGCAATATACCCGCTCGCCATCGCTAGCCGGGGTGTGGCTGGCGTAGCCGTTCTCGGCAAACATGCCGCGAAACTCGTCTTCCGGCAGCACCGCGTCCACCGACTCGGTCCATAGAATATCGCCCGAGTTGCGATCGACACATACCAGCGCCCGCTTGAGGTTCTCCATGTTGTCCGAAGAGCCTTCGCCCGCGGCGTAGCCCGTCCAACAGGTGACAAACACCTTGTCGCCCACGACGATGGGACTCGAGAGTCCCGGCCCGGGCAGTTCGCACTTCCACTTCAGGTTTTCCTCGTCACCCCAGGTGGTGGGGAGCGATTTTTCGTCGGTGCTCAGCCCTGTGCCCGAGTCGCCCCGAAAACGAAGCCAGTCGGACGCGGTCGCCGGTGTCGATACCACCAGAAGCAGTAGCACCAATAAAACGCGAAGAGAGAGATGCATGGTGAGCTTCCTTCTGTGAAAATGGGTAATTGGCGCGCAACACGGTACGCACCTGAAACCCCGAAAGTGGACCTGGGTGTCTAGAGTTTAGCCGATTTTTCGCCAATTCAAACTTCCAAATTGGGGTTCTCGCCCTGCGGATCGATTTCTACAATCCGCCCCGCTAGCTCCCCCTGCCCTGCCCTCCACGCCAAAATGGATCTCGAACTGCCATGCGGACGACCTGCCTGGTGAACAACTACAATTACCGCGAGTTCATCGCCGACGCGGTGGATAGCGCACTAGCGCAGAGTTTGCCCTTCGACGAAATCGTGGTGGTCGACGATGGCTCGACCGACGACAGCCTGTGGCACCTGCGGCAACGCTATACCAACCGGCCGGTGGTCTCGATCGTGGCCAAAGAGAACGGCGGGCAACTTTCGGCTTTCAACGCCGGGATGGAAGAATCGACCGGCGACGTGATCTTCTTTCTCGATGCCGACGACCTGTACCGCGTGGACTACGTCGAGCGGACCGTGGAATTGTACAAGTCCGAGGGCATCGACTTCGCCATCGCGGGCGTGGAGTCGTTTGGGCCAGCGCTGAAGCGTCAGCGGAAAAGGTTCCCCCGCCGCGACCTGGGTTATTCAACCCTGGCGACCCTGTTGGGCAAGACCTACGTGGGCGGGCCCACATCGGCAATTTCCATGCACCGCCGCATCGCCACGTCAGTGCTCCCCTGCCCCTTCGAACAAGATTGGCGCACCCGAGCCGACGATGTGCTGGTGTTAGGCTCGTCGATCGCCGGAGCGCGAAAATACCAGATGGCTGGCGTTGGAGTCGACTACCGGGTGCATGGCGGCAATAACTTCTCGGGTCGCAAGCGCATGGTGGGGCACAAGCTGCGGCACGGGCTCGCCGTCAATCGGTTGGTGCAGTGGTACGCCAAGCAAATGGGCTACGACACCGACGAACTACCCACGCTGCTGCACCGCGAATTTCAAACCATCGAACACCCCACGCTGCGCGAGTGGTGGAACTATCTGAAGATGTCGTGGCGCAGCCATGTTCCCCTGGCGGTGCGAGCTCGCCACTTGGGGGAGACAACGCAGCATTACTGGAAGGAACGTCTCACCCGCAGCGCAGACGATACGGTTGCGGAAGAACCCACCCAGGGTGAGATCCTCTCACTTCCTGCACGCCAATCGGAACAGCGGCGGGCAGCCTGACGTAAGTTCTCAAGCAATGCCACCGCCGCTGGCGCGGAACCGCAGCACCTGCACCCCCAGACGGTCGAGCGTCGTGGTGTAGTGGGTGCCGGTACTCGCTGCACTCGTGCCCGCAAACAGATTGTCCACGGTGTACGTCTGCGGCAGTCCATCGATCGACACGGTCATCGGCGACTCGGTAGAGTTCACCAACACCACGTAGCGGTCACCATCCAACGAGTAGTTGCCATACTGAAGCGTGGGGTATTCGTGTACTCCGCCGAACATGTCGGTATACATGTACGTTTGCGGAACATCTTGGGCCACGATCTCGAGATCGTCCTTTTCCTCACCTGCCAGGAACACCCGTTGCAGGTCGAGTTCACCCGTCAGGTCGGTCGCCACGGAGCCGTAGGCCTCGAACTGCTCGTTGTGGGTGGTGAGGTTAGTGCGATTCTCGTACATCGAGAACACGTTGAGGCTCGTGATGCCCTTGACCAATGCCAGGTAGACATCATTGCGAATCACGCGCTCGATCTCTGTGGCCACGGTGCCCGTCTCAGGATCGGTAAAGTCCTCGTACAACTGGAAGATCGCCTGCGGCGTGGCGCCCAGTTCGGCGGCAGCCTGCAGGATCTGATCGAAGTTCCAGACCGCCAATCCCGACCGCTCAGGTCCGCGATTCTCCATGGTGGTCATGTAGGTGCCCTTGGTGATGACATCCAGCTTTTCGCCAATCATCACCAATTGCTCGGCCGTACGGTTGTTGGCCTGGTAATTCCACACCGGGCGGGGATCGACTCCACGCTCGGCTTCCACCTCGCGAATGGTATCGACCGTGATATCCAAGTAACGCAGATCGTCCTCCGACCAGTAGCGGATTTCCTCCGGAGTCACCGCCCACCGCGCCACGGTGGCGTTGGCCACGGGGTCGTCGATCACGGCCTCGACCTGCTGACGGGCGTAATCGGCAATCTCCGCATCCGACAGCGAGGCAATCACGCCGCCACGGTCGTACAGGCTAACCCCTTGCAGCGAAGGATGAGCTCGCAGTTGATAGGTGAACTTCAGCCCCGCCTCGGCGGCCTGGTGCACGTAGCCCAGTTCTTGCCAGGCGTAGTCATAATAGGGCCCTGCCATGGTAAAGCCCTCTTCCACCACCCGCTCGATGTTGGACTTCGAGGGGTCATAGTCGTTCTGTCCGACAATGGCGTACAGACCGAAGGCGATCTGCTGACCGTAGGGGTAAATCCCAGTGGGATCCAGCTGCTCATAGCCGCTGGACGCTGTTAGGCGAAAAAAGCCGATTCCGGAGGGGCAATGGCAATGATCTCGATACCCTTGATAGCCGGGTTCTGATTCACATGCATCAGGTCGATGTCGATGTTGCCGTCCGACTGGATGACGAACGACTCCATCACCGCGGTGTAGCCGCCGACCTTGGCGTAGATGTCGTAGTTGTCCAGGACAATATCGCCATCGATCGCCACGTCGAACACTCGCTTACCCACACCGAAGGTACCGCTATAGATGTCGGCGAAGTACAGCCGCACTTCGTAATACTGGCCCTGTTCGGCTGCGAAGTTCCATTCCATCTCGCTGCCACCATTCGGGTCGTACCGCTCGGACTTGAACATCGACTCGGGCACGTTGTCGGGAATCGACGAGTGGCTCATGTCGATGCCGTGGCTGGTTGAGTAAGTCTGACTGCCCGAATTCACGTAGCCACCGTCGTCGACCCAATTGGGATCGCCACTAATGGTGCCGCCACCAGCGTTGATTCGATAGATGGTGTCGCCCATTTGCGGATCGACAATCACTTCCTCCTCAACCGTAAGCGTCACACTTTGGCTGTCGCTCAGCACGGGGTTGCCATCGTCGGTAACAGTAATACTGAAGCTCGTCACACCGGCGTCGCCCACCTGCGGTGCGATCGTCAGGGTGGCGGTGCCGTTGCCGTTGTCCGCCAGCGAGGCGTAACTCGGCAAGTTGGTGGCCGAGAATGCCAGGTTGTTGTTGTCAGGGTCGTTGGCCGTGATGCTTACGATCACTGTCTCGCCTTCAACAGCATACTGATTGGCGATGGTGGCCAGCACAGGAGCTTCGTTGGCCGCCACCACGGGGTTGTACTGCACCAACACGTGAGCAGCCTCGCTATTCACGTTGCCCTCGACCGCTACGGCCACCAAGTGGTTCAAGCCACCTTCCTCGTCGGTGTTCAACAGCGTGATGGGCACATCGGTGAATCCGCCCGCACCGATAACGACGGTCTGCTCGTCGAGTCCGATCACCTTGTTCGATTCGTACGGATCGACGTCATAGCCGCCTCCCGGAACGCCCGCCAGGTGCAAGGCTGCTTCGGCGTGCATCAGTCGCACAGTCGAGCCCGCTTGACCATAGACGCGAACTACCTGGTTGGCGTCGCTGGTCGTAGTCGGCGTGCCGCCAAGCCCCAGAATCTGGAGCGTCGGTGTGGTCAGGGTATTGGCCTCTAGGGTCGTCTCGCCACCGGTGAGACTGCCGGACTTACGGAACAGCGAGGTGGTGAGCACCGAACCATCTTCGAAGGTGATGGTGACCAGCGAGCCCGTCAGTTCCATCCCCGAAACGCTGCCGGAAGCCTCAGGTCCCGGGTCCGCGGCGCCGCGGATCGTGGTGGGATCGATATCAATCGAGAAGCTGATCGACTCGCCGGGGTCAAAGTCGTCGAAGGCGATTTCCAAGGCCTGGAAGCCCGTGTGCAGGGCCTTGTCGAAGGTGCGTCCCTCGTAGCCGGTGCTGGAACCGCCACCGTTGACCGTGAAGTCCTTGCCCACCGGATCGCCCGCGGTGCCATACGGATCGAACACGATGTCGGGCAGCAGGGCCGCGTCGATGTCGAACCGCACCGAAGTAATCCGCTCGCCCGCGTTCGAGTTGTTCGCAATTTCGAACGAGCCATTGCTGTAGGTGCTCGACGAACTGAGCGATCCACCCGAGTCGACATCGATGTACACCGAAGCAGTCTCGGCTGCCGGCGCGGCACCAGCACCCGTGAGCGACACACTCAGTGGCGAATTGCTGCCCGAGTGAACCACTGACAGGCTGGCCGCCTGGTTGCCGGAACTGAGGGGAGCGAACTCGACGTCGATGAACGCCGCTCCGCCGGCGGGAATGGTGAGCGTGCCAGTGGTGGTCACTTTGTACGCTGCGGCACCAGGGCCGACGAATACCAGGTCGGAGGTGTCGACGGTGATCGCCGGATCGCCCGACTCGCCCAGATTGATGACGGCGAACGACTTGGTTGCCGAACCACCTGTGGGCACGGTGCCAAAGTCGAGTGCGGTAACGCTGGTCGTCAGCATTTCGGGCGATGCAGTACCCACAGTCAGGATCTCAATTGCCCGGATCTCTGGATTCTGTATTTCGTGCAGGAAGTCGATATCGATGTTGGTGTCGGCCGTGACGACAAACGACTTGACCACGCCGTTGTTCTTGCCAACGTCGGCGTAGATGTCGTAGTTATCGAGCACCTTCTCGCCTTCGATCACGACGTCGAACACTCGCTTGCCGACGCCCGAAGTACCGGAATAGGTCTCGGCGAAGTACAGTCGCACTTCGTACTGGCCAGGATCGACGGCAAAGTCGTATTGCATCTCCTGTCCACTCGTCGAGTCGTATCGTTCGGTATTGAAGATACCTTGCGGAGTGCCCTCGGGCATGGAAGCATCGGACAAGCTGACGCTGCCCGACGAGTAGCTGTAGCTCTTGGCATCGCCAGCGTTGGTGTAGGGGCTGTCCGATACCCAGCTGGGATCGTCACTCACGGTGCCGCCACCGGCGTTGACTCGGTAAACCACCTCGCCCCCCACCACGGGCGGAGGAGAAGCATTCACCGTGATGTTCATCACCTGGCTGTCGGAGAGTGACGGGCTGCCATTGTCGGTGACGGTTACGGTGAAACTGTCGGAACCGACGTCGCCACTCTCCGGAGCCAGGGTTAGTGTGCCGGTGCCGTTACCGTGATCGACAAACGAGGCGTAACCGGGCAAGTTGTCAATTTCTAGGGCAATGTCGTCGTTGTCCTGGTCGTTGGCCGTAATGGTCACCTGCTGCACGGTGCCGGCAGTGAGTATCTGGTCGGCAATCGGCGACAGGACCGGCGCCAAGTTTGAGGGCGCCTCGGCGAATACCTCGATCAGATCCCAGGTAGCGGGGATAGCCGGTGCGGCGCCCACCGAGGTGGAGATGATGCCGACGGCCATGCCTTGGGTAGCGCTGGTCAGCCAACTGGCCGGCACCGCAATCGGCGAACCGAGGACGGTCCTCCCCGCACCATCGACGTCGTAGCTGGCCTGAACCGTGGAGTTTGCGACATCTACCGTCAGGTAGAGATCGATTCCCGCGGGTCCGGGAAGAGTAAGGTTGGCCGAAGGACCAGCGGTCGCAACGCCGCCGATTTCGAGCTGAGTGGTGATGCCAGTCGCGGAGACCACGATCTTGAAGTAATTGTCCTGGTCGCCCGTGCCAATGAACATGCCCATCGACTGCTCTCCCTCGGGAGCGTCGTCGCCGAAGGGGGCCAGGATCTTGGTGTGGGCCGTAGCGGGCGTGGTGGCCGAGGCGACGTTCACCCCGAACTGGAAGGCTTGCTCTTGCGTGTTCAGCGACCCCGTGGCGTCGCCTTCGTTAATCATATCCATTGTCAACACGCCGGCCGCACCGCCAGAGGTGAGCTTGGTGGTATCGAATAGCGACTCATAGTCGTTCACGCCATTGGTCATCAGGCCGGTAAAACCGGCGTTGATCAACCCGCCAATGTCGCTACCCTCGTTCTCCCAGGTGTGCGAGATGCCGACGTATGTGGTCAAACCATTGTCGGGATCGATGGCAAACGGATCTTCGTGATCGAGTAGACCGTCGTTGTCGTCGTCGTTGTCCAACAGGTTCGAGACAAAGTCGAGGTCCCAATCGGCCGGGTAGTCGGCTGCGTTCTCGGGATTGGTGTTGTTGGCCAATTCGTCGTCGTTCTGGTAGCCGTCGCCATCGGTGTCGTCGGGATCGTGGGTCACGATACCACCGCCATTCAGGTAGTCGGCCGGCTCGAACACCTCGATCTTGCCGTTACCGATGTCGGCCACCCAGATGGTCCCCGGGAACTTGCCATCGTCGCCAACGGCCGTCACGTCCAGCGGTACCGAGCCCACCGAACTGAACAGCTGCTCTTCGAGCATGGCCTCGTCGCCCGTGGCGTTGAGCTTCACTCGCTTGATGCTGTTATTGAAGCTGGCTGCCAGCAAATCGCCCTTCAGCGAGCCCTGGAAGTTGCTGGCGGTGTATTCTGTCAGGCCATTGGTCGAGCTGCCCCATACGTGCAGCGCGCCATTCTCGTCGCCCGGCTTGCGGTAGTCGGACTCGATGTCGTTGCCTTCGCTCACAGGCGACTGCGGGTCGCTGTCGTTGAACGTGTTCTCCGGGTTCGAGCGAGTGGGGTTCGGATGGCCGCCATAATAGCCTTCGCCTGTTACGTAGTGCAGGCTGTCGCCGTAGGTATTGCCGCCGTTGTTCGAGTCGTTGGTCGCCTCGCCGGTGGTACCTTCGCCGTTGGGGACGCCACCCCAGCCGGCGTTGGGGCCGTTATCCACCGTGTACATGCGGCCGTCTTCGGTGAGGACCACGTCGTACGGGTTGCGGAAGCCGGGTGCGTAAACTTGCACTGGTCCGTTCGGATCGAGAATCGCCTGGTTCTTGCCGTCATTGCCACCGAAGGGATCGTTGGGGTCCTCGCCCGGATGATCTTCGTCGTCCAGCGTTGGCAAGTCATAAGTGGTATCGCCAATTGCGTCGAGGTCGACGCTCAGGATAGCGGCCGACAGCGCGAATTCAGGCAGATAGGCAAAGTTATTGGACGGCGCGCCCATGTTCGTGAGGCCGCCTTGGGCGATGTACAGCGTGTTGGTCGTGTGGTCGAGCACCATACCGTTCGAGGCGTGGTTCTCTTCCGAGCGTGGCAAACCGCGGACTAGGTCGAGCTTCTCCCACGCACTGCCCGTCCATGTGAGTCGAGAAAGAATGCCCGAATTGGTGTCGAGATTCAAGTCGGTGCCCGATCCGCCGGCGCCGATGCGAGGATCGCTCGACGTGACGTAGATCACCGGGTTGCTCTCCGTACCGTCGACGAACAGGCCGGTGACCAGACGCTCGTCGACCGATGGGTTGAGCGTTCCGTCGTCATTGTGGTTGGCGATCTGCTGAATCGAGGTGATCGTCTCAGTCGCCACGACCACGTAGTCGTTGGCGGCCGCTCGTTCGATGGTATAAATCTTGACGATGCCATCTTGCTGGGCGACGTACAGCCGTCCGTCCGGACCAAACTGCAGCGAGGTCGGCCGCGAGGCATCCTCGCCATTGAGGGCCGACTTCATGAAGCTGATGGGCACTTCGCTCACGCCGGTCCCACTCAGGTCGATGCCGATCGGCGAGTTGTCGCCCGAGTGCGGAATCGAGAGCTGCGCGCCCTTGGTGGAAGCATCGTCGGCCGTGAAGCTGACGTACAGCGTAGCCGACTCGCCCGGATTGAGGGTGAACTGCGAACTGGTATCGAAGCTGGCAGCGAACGCCGCGGCGTCGGTGCCGGTAATGGCAAGCTGCGCCGGGTCGATGGTGATCGCTGGATCGCCCGACTCGCCAATGTTCGTGAGTGTCACGGTTTGCTGCAGCGTGTTGCCAACCAGCGTACCGGCAAAGTCGAGCGAACTGCTGGAGACCGACAGTGTGTTGGCCGTGGCCACCTGCTGCAGAATTTCGATGCCCTTGATCGCCGGGTTCTGGACGACGTGGCCAAAGTCGATGTCCAGGTTCGAGTCGCTGGAGACCATGAACGACTTCATCACGCCCTTGTAGCCACCGACGTCGGCGTAAATGTCGTAGTTGTCCAGGACATTTTGGCCTTCGATCGATACGTCGAATAACCGCTTGCCAACGCCCTGGGCCCCGTTGTAGATCTCGGCAAAGTACAACCGCACTTCATAGTTGCCAGGCGCAACGGCGAAGTCCCACTGCATCTCCGCACCGCCATCGGCGTCGTACAGTTCGGACTTGAACAGCCCCTCCGGAATCCCCACCGGCAACGAGGCGTCGCTGAGGTTGATGGAATTGGAGACCGAGTAATTGGTTGACGTATTTGTAAAGCCTGAGCTACCAACCCAGTTAGGCGTATCGCCGATCGTTCCCCCACCGGCGTTGATGCGGTACAGCACGTCGGCGGCCAACAACTGCCGCTCTTCGAGATTCTCGAGTGTCAGCGACCGTTGACCGCGGTTAGCCTTACGGATCAATCGATTCGTGCGACGGCCGTGGCGTCGGCCAAATGGATTGGAACTCATGAATAGCCTGCCGCCCGTAGCTGGGCGACCCCCAATGAATAGAAAAGTAGCGTGCGGGCATAGAAAGCGCCCGTTAAGTTCCACACTGATTAGCGGGCTGCGCGACTTCCACAGATTTGCGCGCTAGAGAAAGGAATTCCCCGAACCCGTCGCCAGTACGGTTAGCCCCACACGCGTTTCCGGAATATTCGGCACGTCAAACCGTAAACAGGGGAACGCCAGGATCTGTCCATCCAGACCCAAAAGGCGTGTTTCGGACATCCGAGACAACCGGGGCAAGATTGCTTCACCGCGAGCGAAATACGAGCAATCGTTACAACCCGTCCTGCATAGCCCCGAGGAAGCGATGAAGCTGTTGCTTGTTTCACAATCGGACGGCCAGTGCCGCGTTTCCGCCAGCGGCGACCTTCGCCAAACGGGCCGGGAGGCTGCCGAGCCCCTGCGCACGCTACTTAGTAGCCTGGCCGGACGCCGCGTGGCCCTGGATCTTGCCCGGGTGACATCGTTCGACGCCAGCGGCATCGCCTGGCTGCTGAATTGCCGGCGAACGCTCGAGCAGTCGCGGGGCGAGCTGGTACTGCTGGCAACGCCGGCCGCGCTCCGCCGCGCTTTGGCCCTGCTCGGACTGCCAGCAAGACTCTGCCCTGCCCTGGCTGGCGTGCCCCATCCCCTCACCAGCAAGGAAGCCCAAGCGTGACCTCAGCCGACTTTATCGCACTCGACGAGGCAAACGACGCCGTCGATCGAAGCACTTACGCGCTGCATGCGTTGATCGAAGAGGCGGCGCGGTCCGGAGCGAGCGACTTGCTGCTGCTGGCCGACCAACACCACACTACGATCGCCATTCGGCGGTGGGGACTCGTGGAGAGACTGGGCGAGGTGGAACCCGCCATTGGTCGCCACTACGTAAGCGCCGTGAAAGTAATGGCCGAAATGGACATCGCCGAACGGCGACGGCCACTCGACGGCCGAATCAGCCTGCAGATCGACGGCCAGCCTATCGACATTCGCGTCAACACCCTGCCCACGTTGCACGGCGAAGATGCCACGCTGCGGTTGCTCGACCCACGTCAGGAAGTGCGCACACTCGACCAGTTGGGCATGGCAGACGCCGACCGAGAGCGAATTGCCGACCTGCTGGCCAATCCCAGCGGGCTGATCCTGGTCAGTGGCCCCACTGGCGCCGGCAAGACCACCACGCTCTACGCTTGCCTGGCCGAATTGAACGATGGCACGCGAAAGATCAACACGCTGGAAGACCCCATCGAGTACTCGCTCGAGGGCGTACGCCAGAGTCAGGTGAATGAAGCGATCGATCTCGATTTTGCCCGACTGCTGGCCAGCGTGCTTCGGCAAGCGCCCGACGTGGTGATGGTGGGCGAGGTTCGCGACGTCGAAACAGCCACCACGGCGGTGCGGGCAGCCAACAGCGGTCACCTGGTGTTCGCCACACTGCACGCGCCGACCGCGGCCGGCGCCGTGCAGAGCATGCTTGCCTTGGGCGTCGCGCCACACTTTCTCGCCAGTTCGCTGCTGGGCGTCGTGGCGCAGCGTTTGGTGCGCGTGCTCTGCCCCCATTGCCGCCAGAAACACGAACTGCCAGAGCTGACTTCCGCCTTCGAGTCGGTGGCTCACTTGCTACCGAACGATATGGGCCGTGGCATCCATTGCTCTCAAGGCTGCCACTGCTGCGGCGACAGCGGCTATGCCGGACGAGGAGGACTGTTCGAAATCATGTCCGCTACCAAGGCAACGCGCGGGCTGATCGCCAGCCAGGCGGCACGAGACGAGATTCACGCGCAAGCGGTGGAAGATGGACTAGTCGACTTCCGCAGCGCTGCCATCGTGGCACTGGCCGAAGGCCGCACTAGCATCGAAGAGGTAGTGCGAGTGATTCCAACCGACCTGCTCGACGTTCACGGGTAGTTGCCTCCGACCGCGGGCGGTGCATCCTGGTTGGAGGGCACGCGGACGTCGGGTATAACGAGGGCGTTCTGCCGCTTCCCCGCACTGCCCGAGAGGTTTCGATGGCCCTGCTGATCAAGAATGGAAACATTGTCACGGCCACCGACAGCTATGTGGCCGACATCCTATGCGAGGACGGCAAGATTGCCGCTATCGGGCACGACTTGTCGGCTCCCGTCGCCGATGAAGTGGTCGACGCCACGGGTCACTATGTCTTCCCGGGCTTCATCGACCCGCATGTCCATATTTACCTGCCCTTCATGGGCACATTTGCCAAGGACGACTACAACACGGCCAGCCGGGCCGCGTTAGTGGGGGGCACCACTACGCTAATCGAAATGTGCTGCCCCAGTCGCGAAGAAGATCCGTTGGAAGCATTCGATCTGTGGCTGGGTAAGGCCCAGGGCATCTCCTCCTGCGACTATACCTTCCACATGGGTGTATCGCGGTTCGACGACAACACCGAGCAGAAGCTCCGCACGATCGTCGAGCGTGGCATCGCCAGTTTTAAGGTATTCTTGGCATACAAAGGCTTCCTTGGTGTTAACGACGACGAGCTCTGCAAGACACTCAAGCTGGCCCAGGAGCTGGGCGTAATTGTTACGGCCCACTGCGAGAACGAAACACTGATCGCCGAGCGACAACAACAATTGCTAGCCGAAGGCAAAACGGGGCCCGAATGGCACGAACCATCCCGCCCGGTGCAGGTGGAAGCCGAAGGGGTACATCACTTGATGGCCTTTGCCGAGGCAACCGGCGCACACGTCTATGTCGTGCACACGAGCTGCGAACCAGCTATTCGAGCCGCTGAAGAAGCAAAGATGCGGGGCGTTAACGTATGGGTTGAGACTGTGATCCCCTACCTGACGCTCGACTCGACCTACGCCGAACAGGGCGACTTCGAAGGGGCCAAGTACGTGATGTCGCCTCCCATCCGCGCCGTAGAGCACCAGAACTGCCTGTGGAACGCGCTGCGCTCGCGCTCAATCAGCACCGTGGCGACCGACCACGCGCCGTTCGACTTCGTCGGACAGAAGGAAATGGGCCGCGACGACTTCACCAAGATTCCCAACGGCCTGCCGAGCATCGAAGACCGCGTGAACTTGCTCTATACCTACGGCGTAAAACGCGACAAGATCGACCTGCACACGTTCGTCGATGCCGCCAGCACACAGGCCGCCAAGCTGTTTGGATTGTTCCCTCGCAAAGGCACGATCGCCCTCGGTAGCGACGCCGACCTGGTGGTGTACGACCCTATGTACCGAGGCACCATTGCGGCCTCGAAGCACCACATGGCCACCGACTACAATCCGTACGAAGGCTGGCCCATCGAAGGACGCCCCAGCCTGGTTACCTTGCGCGGTAACGTCCAGGTCCGCGATGGCCAGTTCATCGGCAAGGACGGTATTGGCGAATTCCTCAAGCGAGACTGCACGCATTAGGTAAAGCGCCTATGCTGAGCAGTGAAGCGACGCATCACCTGCCCAGCACTTCGACCATCCACTCCATTTCCCCCGCGGCTAGCGCCGTCGGCTTCGTTCGCCTTTCAGCCCACGACTCACTATGCCCTCGCCTACGATCGCCGATTTTCAACAGCTCATCCGCGACATGTACCTAGAAAAGGACATTGCGCGAGGTGTCGATGGAACCTTCATGTGGCTGATGGAGGAGGTGGGAGAACTGGCCAGCGCTCTGCGAGAAGGGACGCACGAGGAACTCAAGGGCGAATTTGCCGACGTGCTGGCGTGGCTCACCACGATCGCCAACGTGAAGGGTGTCGACCTGACCGAGGCGGTACATGAAAAATACGGCACCGGATGCCCCGGTTGCGGTCAATTGGTCTGCATCTGCGACGACGCCGAAAAACCTTAAGTCAAGGTGGACGGTGACTCGGCGGTCTGCCGAGGGTACAATACCAAGCGTCATTCTCAACCATTTCGCCCTCGTCCGCTCATTTCTCCGCCAGTCATGCGAACCCCACTCTTGCAGCTACTGGCGACCGCGGTGCTCTTGTTGCCAGCGGCCACGCTCCTGGGCGAAGAGCGGCCCCAACCAGTTCGCGCGGACATCGGCTTTGGCGACCACTACAAAGTTGGTTGCTGGACCCCACTTCGTATCTCCGTTCTGGGTGGTGAGAAACCGGCCACGCTCATGGCCGAAGTCCGGGTGCCGGATGGCGAAGGGACGCTGACCAGCATTAACTCCCGCCCCTTCAGCGTGGCGGCGGGGGCCATGACCACCGTTGAAATGCTTGTCCGGATCGGACAGTTGGAATCCTCTGTTGAAGTCCTGCTGCGGGACGCGCAGACCGGCAAGGTGGTCGGCAAGCGGACCTTCGTGACGCACCGCGAACTCGACAAGGGAGGTATCCGACCGGGCGACCCCGCTACCACGCGTTTGCTTGTCGTCATCGCGGATGGCGCTCTGGGCGTCGCCACGGCGGAAGCAGAAAAGAGCAATGAAGTGTGGTTCACCCAGGACGTGGTGGGACGCGTAACGGACCTGTCCGCCCTGCCCCGCGAGGCGCTTGCCTACGAAGGGGTCGACACGGTTGTCGTCTCTACCAGCGATCGCGAGGCCTGGAGTTCCATGCGGCCCGACGACCCACGCATCAGGGCGCTCGTCGAGTGGGTCCAGCAGGGAGGCCGCCTGCTGCTCTACTCGGCCGCCAATGCTGACCTGGTGCTCGGTGCCGGCGGTCCGCTGGAAGCACTCGTACCGGGCGAATATGTCAACTCCGTGACGCTCGACGAATTTGGTGCCCTGGAAACCTACGTCGGTGGCAACGAACCCTTGTCGCAACGTGGTCGCCTGCGGCTAGCTGTACCCACGTTTGCTAACTTGCGGGGCGACGTGGAGTTGTCGCTCGGCACGCAGGACAATCCCGTACCGCTAGTGATTCGCGCACGCGAGGGGTTGGGGCAAGTCGTGTTGGTAGGCCTGGACGTTGATCTTCCCCCCATCAAGACCTGGAAGAGCCGCGAACGCCTGGTGGCCAAGAACCTGGCGTTTCCCGATGACGAGCCGATGGCTGATACCGAGAACTACTACTACTCTGGTCCGGACGATATCGTCGTAGCGCTCGAGCAGCAACTGGACAAACAGCTCGAACAATCGGGCATTCGCACCCCTCCGTTCATGGCCATCGCCGGCTTGGTCGTCCTGTACATCTTGCTGATCGGCCCGGGCGACTACTTCTTCGTTCAGCGCGTGCTGAAGAAGATGGAATGGACCTGGGTCACCTTTCCGACGATTGTCGTCGTGACCTGCCTGGCAGCCTACTGGTACGCCAACTACTTGAAGGGCGACTCGCTTCGGGTCAATCAGGTAGAAGTTGTCGATATCGATAATTCGACCGGTTTCGTTCGCGGCACCATGTGGACGCACGTCTTCAGCCCCAACCCCGATCGCTACACGCTGTCGCTCGAGGCAAAGTCGCCCGCCGGCTCGGCGAGCCAGCCCAGCGAGACCTCCGTAGCCTGGCTCGGAAAGCCAAGTCCCGGTTTAGGAGGCATGTCGAACGAACAGGGTATGCTGCCCAGCTTCCCCGTCTACGGCTGGTCGCTCGATCGGGCCATGCTGGACGGAACCCCCATCGAAATCTGGTCGACCAAGACCTTCGTCACGCGCTGGCAAGCCGAAACTGATGAGCTGTTAATCAGCGACCTGACGCGAACCGCCAACAAGCTGGTTGTCGGCAGCGTGCAAAATCCCACCGAACTGAACCTGTCCGACTGCATGCTGGTGTACGGCACTTGGGCGTGGCGACTGGGCGATCTGCCATCGGGCGGCACCGTCGAGGTGAAGCCCACCAGCCTGGGCGACGCCCGTGCCGCACGTCGCCTGCGGAATTTGTACGAGGACCGATTCAACTTTAATGTCACGGAAGGCTCCTACTACGAGCGACAACAACTGCTCGGTAAATTGGATCTGGCGGCACTCGCAGAAATGATGATGTTCTACGACGCGTTGGGCGGTCGCCGACAAAGCCACCAATGGCATCGCCACCAGCACTTCGTCGACCTGAGCCGCTCGCTCGACGCCGATTCCGCCATGCTGGTCGGAAAATGCGACGACCCGCGTAGCGAACTGCTGCGAGGCGAGAAACCTGATTCGCGTGAATCGATGCGAGGCGACAAGGATGTTTACGTCGTACTGTATCGTTACGTACTTGACGTCCAGCCAGAGTCCGACGATTCCGGCAACGACTAGGCCCACCGTCTCCGGCACACGTTTCCCCGAACCCTGACAGCTCTCGATGATCGAAATCCGCGGTCTCACCAAGAAGTACGGCGACCTGTTTGCCATCAAGGACATCAACCTCGAGTTGGCCAAGGGCGACGTATTTGGCTTTATTGGTCCCAATGGTGCCGGCAAGACCACAACCATGCGAATCCTGGCCACGTTGCTCAACCCCACCTGGGGCGAAGCCTACGTCGCGGGACACTCGATTTACACGCAACCCAAGGAAATCCGCCGCATCATCGGATACATGCCCGACTTCTTCGGCGTGTACGATGACATGAAGGTAATCGAGTACTTGGAGTTCTTCGCCGCCGCGTATCGTATCCGCGGGCCCGAGCGACGCAAGATTTGCGAGAGCGTGTTGGAACTGGTCGACTTGACGTACAAGCGCGAGGCCCTGGTTACCAGCCTGTCGCGTGGCATGACCCAGCGTTTGGGGCTCGCCCGCGTTCTGCTGCACGACCCCCAAGTGTTACTGTTGGACGAACCTGCCAGCGGCCTCGACCCTCGCGCCCGCATCGAGATCCGCGGGCTCCTGAAAGAACTCCGTAACATGGGCAAGACCATCATGGTCTCGAGCCACATCCTGCCAGAGTTAGCCGACATTTGTAACAAGATCGGTATCATCGAGAAGGGCGAGTTGATCGTCAACACCGACGTCGAATCGGTCATGAAGCAAGTGCGGCAGCAAATGGTACTGAAGATCCGCGTAGCCGACGACATGCAGTCGGCCCTGGCGGTGGTGTCCTCCCATCCCAGTGTCGAATCGGCCGAGCTCACCGGAAAGGACATCACGGCCACCTTGATTGCCGAGGTGGACGACCCCAGCGAACTGGCCGCGGCCCTCATCGGGGCTGGCCATCGCCTGACGATGCTCAAAGAGGACGAGATAAACCTGGAAACCGCCTTCATGGCCCTGACCAAGGGAATCACGTCGTAATTGCCGAAACCCCGCATCGACTGGCGAATACCGGACCGTTCGCCCACTTGAGGTTTTGGAAGATTTGGCGATAATTTGAGATTCGACCTGCCGATGAAACTTTGGTCGTAGTCACCACTTCATCGGTCGTCGCCAATTTGTCCTGCCCCGTTCGTCTAGTGGCCCAGGACACCGCCCTCTCACGGCGGAGACAGGGGTTCGACTCCCCTACGGGGTACTCACACTCAGCGGAGCCCTTTGGCAATCATGCCAGAGGTTTTTTTGTCGGGGTAGTACGGTCGCCGTGCTGCGGGACCGAGGTGGCCGCTTCAGCTGGAGTAGAACACTGCCAGCCACACCGTCGGCTGATCTAATGCGGTGGAATCGACGCGGTGCCTGCGGTGGGCTGGTATCAGAACCGCATCTCCGGGCTTCATGATCAGCGTTTCGCCCTCTTCAAATCGCAGCGAAGCCTCGCCTGTCAGCAGCACGACCCACTCGTGTTCATCTTGATCGTACCAATAGCCGGCAGGCGATGAATTCCCAGTGGAGACGATTCGCTCGATGCGAATATGAGCCGATTCCGCCAGAACGGTGGTGAGTTCTGCCGGCAGACTGTTGGGCAGGTTGGCAAACAGGTTCTGCATCGCCGATCCGTGTGCGGGGGGTGGCGTCCTTGCGCTCGCGGTAGCATCCTCAGGGTACCCTGCGATCGGAATACGATGAAGCCCAAGACAGCGATTGCTCGCCAGCTGCGAATCGCACTCGGGCTAGGCAGTCAAGGTTTCGGACGCGGAGTTGTCGTCCGATGCCATTCCGCATGCCTTGCGAATTGCTTTCTTGATGGTGTCCACCGTGCACGGCTTGCGTAGCAGCCCGCAGATGGCGGTGCGGTATTTTTCCTCTTGCTCGCGGAGGGCGATGTTTCCGGTCAACACCACGAAAGCGGTTTCGGGCCAGCGACCACTCGCTCGCTCGATGAGCTCCCAACCGGTCATCTTCGGCATGTCGAGGTCCGTCATTACGACATCGAACGAGGCGATCTCCATGGTTTCCAACGCCGCGGCACCGCTGTAGGCCAGTTCTACATCGAACTCATCGGAGATCCGCCGCTGAATGGCGCGCACGACGCTGGGCACGTCGTCGACCAACAGTACTCGTTTCTTCATATCCGCATCCTTAGTAAATTGGAGAACGCTACCCTCTTACATAGCTCAGTAGCAACGCTCCGCAAGTTGCAACCGTTTCGGCCAGCAAAAAGCTATCGACCGACCGAGGATTGCACAGGTGGTTAAACCGTCATGTTCGAACGCCGGGCTCTTGCCGGCGTGGACCAACGGTTGGCCATCGTCTCCAACAGCTCTCGAGGTGGTCGCCAGAAGATCAGTTGCGACCGCCAAAATATCCCCCAATTTTCTGCCCCCACGCCTGGCCGAGTGCCACCAAGTCGGAGGTCCATATGCTCTTGATCGCTT
Organism: Aeoliella straminimaris; assembly: GCF_024054565.1. Lineage (GTDB taxonomy): Bacteria > Planctomycetota > Planctomycetia > Pirellulales > Lacipirellulaceae > Aeoliella > Aeoliella straminimaris. The sequence continues at coordinate 368,777 of NZ_JAMXLR010000092.1, read as the reverse complement.
CGGGTTTACGACGCGGCGCTGCCGCCACCAGGCGGCAAAAGAGTGTTTACCACGCACCGTGCCAGGAAGTGCTAGCAGGGCCCTCGGCAATTGATCGAAATCTGGCTTGTTTACTAAGGTTGGTGACGATAAATTTAGGTCCGCGCTTTCGAGTTGTGCTCTGAGTAGCACCGTGGCGAGAGCGAATGCTGCGTCAGCACCAAGGATGGAACCGACGGCAGCCAGTGCAACTCCCTGATGGCGTTGCAACACCGCACCCCCGTTCTACCGTCGGGGCGCCGCGATTGAAGGACTCTTACCTTGCTAATTCTCTCCCGCCGCGCGGAGCAGCAGATCCTGTTCCCACACCTCGGCATACGCATCAACGTGCTGCAGGTCAAAGGACAGTTGGTCAAACTGGGTGTTGAGGCACCACGGTCGATTCAAGTCGTCCGCCAGGAGCTTGTCGAAGCGGATGCGCGGGAGCTGGGCGAGAAGCCAAGCCGTCAAGCGCTGGACCACCAGTTGCGTAACGAACTGAACCTGCTGAACCTGAAAATCCAATCGCTGCAAGTCCGCATCAATCGCGGCGAAGCGTTGGAGTTGGACGCGGCACTGCAACAGTTGCTGACGCAGTATTCAGAACTCGATCATTCGCTGCAAGACAATGTCGGAATGGCCGCCACGCCGGATAAGGACAGCCCCATTCGTCTGATGGTTGTGGAGGATAGCCCCAACGAGCGGCAATTGATGGCCTATCTGTTGGCATCGCATGGATTTGACGTACAGGTGGCAACCGATGGCCTGGTGGCACTCGAGTCGCTTCGATCGGCTGACCGTTTACCCGACTTTGTGCTGATGGACGTCGAGATGCCGGGCGTCAATGGGTTGGAGACGTTGTTGTCACTGAGAACAGATGACCGCTTGAAGCACCTGAAGGTCTTCGCGGTAACGGGTCTTGCCCGCAACCCTCAGAACGAGCCCTTGGGCCATGGTTGGGACGGATGGTTTCGCAAGCCGCTGGATGTGCCGTCGTTGGTGGCACATCTGGGCGCAGAGTTTCAAGAGACTTTGCAGCCCGCAAGCGTTTAACTTGACGAAACGCTGCTGAATGCGGCGGCTTCTTCAAGCGCATGGCTTCCGAAACCCTCCCAACTGGTGCGTCTATGAAATCCGTTACCCTCAATGAGCGGGTCCTTTCCCCACTGTCTTCCTACGGCGTGGCGGTACTGACCACGGGTCTGGCCGTGTGGGCTCGCTATGGCCTGAATCCACAGCTACAAGAGGAGTGCCCCTTCAGCCTGTTTTATCTCAGCGTCCTGGTGACAGCCTGGATTGCCGGCACTGGTCCCGCCTTCCTGGCCGTGGTGCTAGGAACATGCTCGGCCGCCTATTTCTTCATCGGACATCAGTCCAGCATCACCATCGATAGCGTCTCGGATATCGTACAGCTGTCGATCTACGTTCTCGTAAACTCAACCGCGGCACTGCTGTTCGATCGCTTGCGCCGGCAGCGACGCCTGGCCGAGCAGCGGTCGCGCGACAACGAGCGACTGAGCAATTCGCTCCGAGAGGCGGACGAACGCAAAGATGAATTCTTGGCGCTACTTGCGCACGAGCTGCGCAATCCGCTGGCTCCCATTCGTTCGGGCCTGGAGATGCTGCGCCGTGAATCGCAAAACGCCGAGCTTATCGATCGAGTTCGCGGCATCATCGAGCGGCAGACGAATCACCTGGTGCGGCTGACGAACGATCTACTGGACGTGTCGCGCTTTTCGCGGGGCAAGTTGGAATTGCAGATGGAACGCTTCGACCTCCGCCTGGCAGTGAGCGATGCCATCGAGATGACTGCGGGACAGATAGCGGAACGGTCTCACCGCTTCGAACAACTGAGCCCCGACTCGCCGGTGTGGATCGAAGGCGACCGTGTCCGCCTGGCCCAGATGACGGCCAACCTGCTGGGCAATGCGGCCAAGTACACTCCCTCGGAAGGTTGCATCGTGCTGGAGATCGAACCACAGGCTGACCGCATCTCGATCGCAGTTCGCGATAATGGCATCGGATTCCCACCGAATGAAGCCGGCAACATCCTGATGCCCTTTCGACAAATCGATACTTCACGGACGCGAGCCTACGGCGGATTGGGACTGGGACTGTCTATCGTCCGCCGCATCGCCGAATTGCATGGCGGCCAGCTCGAGGCATTCAGTCGCGGGCCCGGACGGGGAAGCTGCTTCACCGTCTGGCTTCCGATGGCACCGGCCGATGCGACTACCGCATCTGAGGCGGCGCCGGAGTCTAAACCGATTGCCGATGAATCACGCCATGACGGCACCACGCGTTCCCAACTATCGGTACTGCTGGCCGAGGATGGCACCGACGCTGCCGATTTGCTGCGCGAGTTACTGGAGGCCGAGGGGTACGCGGTGCAGTTAGCGCGGGATGGTGTATCGGCCGTTCAACTGGCAGTCAGCCAGTTGCCCGACGTGTGCGTACTCGACATCGGCTTGCCCGGCATGGATGGCTTCGAGGTTGCGCGTCGCATTCGGCGAATGGACCACGACCGCCGCATCCGGTTAATCGCGGTAACGGGCTGGGGAAGCGATGCCGATCGCGAAATGTCGCGCGAAGCCGGCTTCGACTGTCACCTGGTGAAGCCCATCATTTACAGCGAATTACTGGCGGAAATTGAGGCTCCTTCGCCGCAACTCGAGGAAAAACGCCTTCAGTTTGCCTCATCCGATTTTGCAGGGTAGGCTTTTGCTGAAACCCGCATCCCTTTGAGGCAACTGCCATGCGCCCATTCATTGCTATCACCGCACTGATTATCGCCGGAACAGGCATTACGCCGTTCGAATTGGCGGGCCTTGATATTGGCGTGGACCATGCCGCTCAAATGACCCTCACGCTCATGATCTTCGTGGCGTTGTTCTTCACCATGAAATAGTGCGTAGCGGTCGATGCACCAAAGCCACCGGGTGGACTCGGCGTGACTCATCCAGCGTCCGTCGCTAGTCGGCCATGAACCGCCCGTCGCTCACGAGCGATTCCTCGCCCACTTCGGATCGCAACACTAGGGTCGGCTGGTAAACGATGAAGTCCTGGTGGAATGGCACGCTCACCTCGCCGCCGAAGCCTGCATTGTCGCCCACGGCCAGATGGACGGTGCCGAGGATTTTCTCCGACTCCAGCACACTGTCGCAGGGCTTGGCTTTTTCGTTAGTGCCAACACCCAACTCGGCCAGGTTGCGAGCAATGGGATGCGCGGCGAATACGTCGTCGAGTCGCTTCATGAAGGGGGGATCGCCGAGCACCTCAACCAGTTCCCCCTTGGTGAAGCGGAAGTGCCATTTGCCCGGCTCCTCGGGCGGCCCCACCGAAAGCTCGCCTTCGGCGGTGCCTTCGATGGGGGCAATGAACCCCTCGCCGCCAGGTAGGTTGCCGAATTGACCGGGCTGGTTGATGATGCCCGTGTCGGCCGTGGCATCGCGTCCTTCGAGCGAGAACCGCAAGACACGTCCATCTGCGCTGTGCACTTCGGCTTCGGTGGCCTTGGTGAGAGCCTCGGCCGCCACTTCGCTGCGATGCTCGACCATCTTCCAGTCGGCCGTCATCACGCCGGCGAACATCTCTAACTCCACGCCTGGCATGGTTGCTACGCGTGCGGTCTTGGTCCGCGTCAGTAGTCGGCGAAAGTTGGTGTGCGATACACTCGAAGCCGACAGCACCAACATCACGTCGATGGAGTCGCTCGCCGAGCCAAGGTACTTCTCGAGTTTCCCGATCTCTGCCGCCGTAATGGACTTGTCGAGCAACTTCTCGGTAAGACCAGTCTCTTCCAAGTACGCCATGAACCCGGCGGGATAGACCTGCTCGAACACATGCCGCGGCGGTTCGGCGCCCGACTCTTGTCCGCCAGGATAGATGGAGATCAAGGTGTCGACCTCCCGCTCCTGCGCCTTCTCGGCGATCAACTCGGCCAACGCCTGTCGCGTGGGCACTTCGTCCGTGGCGGTATTAAACGGAGCGTCGTCCGTCACAATGGCCAGTCGCTCCCCCTTACGGCACCCCAGATTCACGTCCAGCAATGATTCGATGGCTTGGTCGAACGGCATTTTTCAGGCTTCCTCTTCAGTGTCAGTCGTAGTGGTGGCATTCTCCGAGTCGTCGCTTGGCGAATCGAATGCGGTAACTAGCGCGATATCGTCGGCCGGCGCAACGGTCCGCAGGTCCAGCAGCAAGCGATCGTTTCGCCAGTTGCCTACGATCTGCGGCCGCGACTCCTCCAATTGTGTTTGAATTCTTCCCAGCTGGTGTCCCTCGCATAGCACGCTGATGCCGAACGATGGAAGTGGACGGGTGCCTCCCATGTCTTCGGCCGAAGGAATCTCCACTGGCGAGGCCGTGACGATGCCCGGCTTGGACTCGATCTGCGCCGCCATGCGTTCGGCTCGGGATTGCAGGTTCAAGATCGGCGTGGACAAGAGCGCGAGCGTGGGGATCAACGTCGCTGCTCGCTCGGTGTCGCGAAACAGCGTGAGGGTCGCTCCCAGGGCGCTCTCGACCAACGGATCCACGGCCAACGCCGTGGCGAGAGGTGAGTTTTTCAATTTCTCAATCAGTTCGCGGCGACCAATTGCCAGACCACAGGTTGGCCCGCCCGTGTAACCGTCGCCCCGCGCGATTGCGAGGGCCGCGCCGGCTGACAAGCTGGCCGAAGCGGTCACCACATCGAGCGGGATGTCGTCGCCCAACGATGCGAGCGCGCCGCGACCAATGTGATGCACCACCAGGGCGTTGTGCTCAGCGGCCAGCCTCACCAACTCGGATACTTCAGGTCGGCAAGTCTGATCGCGCAACGCATGTGGCAACGACTCCACCCGCAGCAGCACTCCAGCGCCATCGGCGAGCGCCCCGCGGTAGTCGTCGAGCGACACCGAATCGGTGGCACCGACTTCCACCAATTGCACGCCCGCTTGTTTCGCCAGGTCGGTCAACCGAATACTGCCATCCATGGTGCCCAGCTCACCCCGCGCCACGACAATCGCCCGGCCGTCGGCCAGTGTGCTCAAGGCCAGCAGGGCAGCGCCCGCGGGGGTATTAAAGACGCAGGCCGCCTGCCCACCGGCCACCTGGGCCACCAGATCGGCTACCTGACTGCCGGGACGTGCGTGATAATGCTGCGCTGTAGCCGAAAGCGTGGCCAACGCCTCGTCGGCAAGTGGCGGACCCGTCAGTCCTACCGGCCACAGGTTGCCCGTGGCATTGACGACTTGCGGTGCGGCGGTGGCATGACGTCCCAGAATGAACCGGGCAGCCCGATCGGCAATCTCGCCGATGGAGGGGATCGGAGCATCGAGCGACCGGCGACTAACCTCTCTGCGCATCCGATCGACGAACTGCCGCACTCCGTTGGAGACCTCCAGTTCCTGCACGCGATCGACCAGGCTCTTGATCCTGGGATTCTCCATTAAATCGTTGACCGATGGCAGTCGGCTGAATAGATCGTTCGGGGTCTTCATCGCAAACTCGCGGGACTGGTTGTTGCTGTAAGGCACCTCGGGAGATTCTATCACACAACACCCCGACGATGTCAGCACCCAATGCTTGGCTGCGGAACGGCCAACTTGCTTGCAAACCGACCTGCAAGGCCGCACAATAGCTGGGCTAGTTCGTCTCGCGCATGCCGAACAGCGGCTGTTCCTTCACAGAATTATCTAACGGAGTACCCCATGATCGTTGTGAACACGGAAACCGTTCCCGGCTTTGTCGTGGTCGCTGTCAAAGGCATGGTGCAGGGAAACACGGTCCGAGCAAAGCACGCTGGACGGGATATTGCGGCCGGGTTCAAGAATCTGGTTGGCGGCGAGTTGAAAGGCTACACCGAACTGCTCACCGAGTCACGGCGACAGGCGGTCGAACGGATGATGGCTCAGGCTCAGCAGTTGGGCGCCAACGCTATTGTTAACGTTCGCTTCACAACAAGCGCCGTCACCGCAGGTGCCGCCGAGCTATATGCCTACGGCACGGCCGTAGTGCTGCAAGAGCCGCCCGCCTAATCGCAACGGAGTAAAGCATCATGGAAAACGCGATAGGGATACTACTCACGATAGGATCGTTGGTGTTCATGCTGGGTCTGGGGTATTTCGTAGGTGGGTGGCGCGAAAGGTCGCACATCCAGGACTTGGACCGGCGGGAGAGCGGCAACGGCGACTTCGTGATCACCCAGGTCAAGACCGCGATGGATGTCAGCGTGAATGGACCACCGCCCACGCTGCTGATCGGCGAGGCCGTCATTGCCAGCGATTACCTCAAAACATTTCTCGCCAGCCTCCGCAATCTATTTGGCGGCGAAGTAAGAAGCTATCGAACGCTAATGGAACGTGCACGGCGCGAAGCCCTGCAGCGGATCGTCGAGCAAGCCCGCCAGGCAGGCTACAATGCTGTATGCAACGTTCGAATGCAGGCCGCCGACGTGGGCGGCAGCAATGTCGCCGGAAAGAAGGCCATGGTCATGGCGGCCATCCTGGTCTCGGCCACCGCCTACCGTCGAGAAGGGTAGTGTCTGCTTCGGTTCACGGTCCAATACCACCATGCTTAGCAACGATCCATCCATCGAAAACGAACCGCAGTTCTTGGCGGATTCGTTCGCTGTCGACCAGAGCGAAGAGAAGGCCAAAGCCCTCATTGGACGTGAAGCGGCACGGGCCACCGACCACGACAAGGTAGACCATGTCGTATGGGACGAGCCGACGCTGGCCAGCGATCTGGCGGGCGAACCAGACTCCTCGCAGCTCACCTACCGCCGGTGGCTGGAGAAGAACATCACCGCCACCAGCTGGCCCAAAAGCTGGCTCGTTACCTTCGCGGTAGCGGCAGCCGCCGGGCCGTTCGCCGTGATTGGGGCGTTGTTTACTCAGCCTGAGGCGGGAGTTGTCACCAGTGGGGGTCTGGTGGCTGTCTGCATCCTAGGTCCACTCACCGAAGAGATCATGAAAATCGCCATCGCCTTGTGGGTGGTGGAGAAACGTCCTTTCTGGTTCAAGTCGATCTTCCAGATTCTGCTGTGCGCCTTGGCGGGCGGAATTCTGTTCGGCGTGATTGAAAACCTCATTTACCTGAACGTCTACATTCCCCATGCCGGACCATCGCTGGCCCGCTGGCGATGGACCGTGTGCGTCGGCCTGCACATGAATTGCTCATTCATCGCCGGCGTGGGACTCGCACGAATCTGGGACAACGCGATTCGCCAGCGTCATCCTCCGATCATGGGCCTCGGCATGCCTTGGTTCTTTATCGCCGTCGTCGGCCATGGGCTGTACAACTTCGCCGTAACCATGGCAGAAATGTTCGGTTGGCTCAAGTTCGACCAGGTTTAGGAGTTACTGCTGCGCGGGAGCTACTTCAATCTGCCCGATGTCTAGCGGCGTCTTCTCTTCGCCAGGGGTGATCGTCTCCATCCGGAAGGTCGAGCGGCCAATGGGCGTGGCGGTTTCTTCGTCCTGCCACTGCACAACCGAAATATTAAACCGCGCGGCCGGTACGCCCTCGATGCGGAAGGTACCGTCGTCGTTGACCTTTATTTTCTGCTTCGAATAGTGCTTGCCCGCCTCGGAGTCGTTGAAATCGGAGTATGCGTTCCAGTCCTGTTGAATCATGTCGATAGGGCCGCTAAACGGCGGGGCGTCCGTGGCAATGCTCAGCCGAACGCCTTCCCAACTCTCGCGGCCCACCAATTTGCCGATAACCGGCCTGCCACCGCCGAAGATCATCTCGGTCGGCACGCCGGGAAGCACTTCAACGAACTGCGTCGGGCGGAGAGTGCGAATTCGGGACTCGCCGGTGGGCTTGCTGGCGCGAGACACCTGCACCACGCCAGGTGGAACCTTGTCAAAAACGAACTGGCCATCGTCGCCCGAGGTGACTTCGTCGCTGCAATGAAGCATCAGCATGATGGAGAGTCCGGCTGGATCACGATGTCCGCGAGCCGACATCGTGATCGACTCACCGGCGCCGGGAGTCTTGCCCCACAGAACCTGCCCTTCGATGCGGCCCCACGGTTCGAGGTGCACCTTGCCGTGCTCGCGAACCCACTCGAGGCTAAGAATGGCGACTCCTTCAGGATGGGTGGCGATGAGAACCGCCGGGGCCGACTCGTCCGGCAGCGTAAAGGCCCCATCCTTGGCCGTGGTGGTCGACCGAGGTTGCCCCCACCGGTCGCGAAGCGACGCATCGGCTGGCAACTCGCGCCGGACAATCTTCCCCTTATCTATACGTACCGTTCGGCCACACATGGCGATTGCCACGGTGGCACCGGCCACCGGCTTGTCGTCCGCGTCCACCAGACGCCCAGCAATGCCATCTGAGGGTTGCAACCGAATTGTCTGGCCCCGCTGCGGCGCGTCGCTCAAGATCTCTTTCGTTTCGAAGGGCACGTAGCCTTCCGCCTCGACGCGAATCGCTTGCGACTGGTAGGGGCGTCTGCCTTTGGGGGGCCAGACCAATTGGCCATCTGCAAAGCTGGTAATCAGATGATCTTGCCACTGCCAGCCGTAGCCATCCATGAAGCTGGTGCCGGGCAGTGCCAAAAACTGCTCGATCGGCTCTCCAGTCTCGGCATCAATCACGTGGGCCGAGTAAGTGGCGTCCGCGTCGTCGAGTTTCTTCCGGTCCGTCGATCCTTGTCGACGCTCCATCATCTGTTCGTGCAGTTCGAGCCGATCGGCTTCATCGGGCGTGAGACCTCCGAGTGTGATCTCGCGCACTTCGCCCGGCTTGAGAGTCAACTCCTGGGTAGGAAGCGAAATCGTCACGCCCTGCGGTTTCTTGATACCACGCTGGTAGTAGCACGGCAGGTTGGGCGGAACACACAGGAAGTTGAATTCCCCATTGTGCGGTCGGGGCTGACTGTCCGGCACATGAATATTGAGGGACAGTTCCGGCAACCCCTCCTGCTCGGCAACTCGAGTACTGACGCTTGCCGTCTGCTCCATTCCCTCCGCCGGGAGGATAGTACTCTGGATGCTCGCCCATTTCGCCAGCCGAATCGGCTCACCTGAATCGCGTCCCTGCCGTGTGACCAGCGCGAAACCATGCTCCGGGTGCATGGCGATCAGGTAGTACTTCAAATCGTCTTCGGCTGGATAGACCGTGAATCGACCTTCGGCGTTGGTCACTGCCACCACATCGTCGAGGTGCGACCGGAGCTTACCGTTCTCCAAGTAGATATCGCGAGTTCTGTAGAACAGCGACTCATCCACCGGCGGGCCGAAGATCACCTCTGCTCCTTCCACCGGTTGGCCTTCGCTATCAATCACCTGGCCAACGCAAGCATCCGCCGGGTCGTCGATCAGATCAGCAGCCGTTTCCAGTTGGTCAAACCGGTGTGATCCCCGCAACGAGAATCCGCCAATCGAATAACCACGGAAGTTGAACTTGTCGGCCAGACGCTGATGTTCGGCCCTCTGTAATTCCTGAGCTCCCGTTTCCAACGCGGCGTGAGTGATTTGGTAGTGCAAGCGAGCCACACTCGGATCAGGCAGCTTCGCGATCCGATCCTCCAGGTCCTGCCAGGTGATGAACTCCTTACCATCCAACAGCATCATGTGCTTGGCGATCACCAGCGTGAAATCGGTGCGGGGCGGGGCATTCGGCTCTTCCTCAGCAGCAACTCCCTCCGCGGCCCCGTCCGGCGCCATTTGATTCGACAGCGGAGTAACCTCCAGTTCCAGATCCACCGGCGCCCCGGGCGATGCGAGGATCACTCCTTCAACCACCTCGCCTGGCTTGAGCTGCACCTTCTTCGACGTTCCCGGTGGCGCCTCCTCTGCTCGCAACCAGAACGGCTCGGCCTGAATCCAATGCTCGCCCGGGCGGATGAATTTCAGCTCGAACCGCCCCTGGCCGTCGGTACGCACCTCGGGATGGTAGTAGCGATTGTCGAACTTGTCGGTCGGTGCGGCGCGGACTCGAGTCATCGCGACGGGCTTGCCGGCGGCGTTCAGCACCTGCCCGCGAACGGTGGCCCCACGTGTCAGTTGCAGCTCTGCGCCGTCGATTTCCTGTCCTGGCTGCGTCACAAAAGGCTCGCCGACGCCGTTGGCCCAGTTGCGCCACTCGCCGTATTTGCCATCGTGAGCGACCAGGTTGTAGACCGCGCCACCGGAGGCCGGTAGCTTGGCTTCGAACGTGCCATCTTCAGCGGTCGTGTAGCTGTAACGAGTGTCGCCAGTGAGCGAATTGCCACTACCCGTCTTGGCCGGTGCGACCGTAGCGTCAGCGACCGGCTTGCCGTCAGGGTCTACCACTCGCCCGCGAACGATGGCACATTTCTCGACGAAAATCGTCACTGGCTCGAGTGGACCACTCACGCCATCGAGGTCGAAATCCAGGTCGTCCAAGTTTCGCTGAAACTCGCCTGGCTGGATGCTCTTGCGTTGGTGGTCCTTAAGTGCGTCCGGACTCCACCAGCGAGCGTAATCGCCGGCGCACGCGTCACGCGTGCGGTCCGCCCCCTTGGCGGTCACTTGGAATGCGAAGGCTCCGGGAAACATGCCGGGGATCTCCAGCATGCCGTCGGCACCGGAGGTTCCTTCGATGCCCTGATGCCGCCAGTTCCACAGTGTAATGCCCTCTACCGGTTCACCTGTTTCACTGTCGACTATCTTGGCGCGAAAAGTCAGACCTGGCGCGAGCTGGATATCGTTGTTGCGATGGTCGCCTGTCCCGAGCTTCAGCCCCGCTTGGCGGAAGACCTGCCCCTGGTTGTCGCGAATCTTCAGCGCATACGTATCGGGCTCCAACATGAGCTTATAGCGTCCCTTGGAGTCCGTCGTGGTTGTGGTCTTCACCTCTCCAATGACACCGTTAGGGTTGTCAAAGGGGCCTCGCTCGGCGCGGATTTCTACACCGGGGGCAGGATCACCTGCTGCATCGGTCACGATGCCCTCCATCCAGGTGTCATCGCTCATCCTCACAATCCAACCACGAGAGCCGGCCCGCTTCGACACGAAGTATCGCGGGCAGTAGCCGGGCTTGGTGAATTCGATCTCCACGTCATCGCTTGGCTCAAACCCCGTGAGCTCGAAGCGTCCCTCTTTGTCGGATTCTGTTTCGTTGCCAGGATGCCAAGTCCAGGCGTCGACGTCCACGTCGGCCAGCGGCTTACCATCGGTACCCAGGACAATGCCGCTAAGCTTGGTGGGATCAGCCGGAGTCTCTCCACCCGCCGCATCCACGGCCACCTCGCCATCGCTCCCGAGCAAAGCCTGCCCTTTTAGCTCCAGCTCAATGGTCTCTTCGGTAAAGGCTCCCGATGCCACCTCAACCATTCTGAGTCGCAAAGCTGTGCCAAAGTCGTTGCTCACAGGAAGCTGGTAGTCATCGTGCGACAACTGCAGCATACACTTCTCATTCGGTGGAACGTTAAGCCAGGTCGCCGTGCCCGTTGCGTCCGAAATAGCTCGGTAGGGATAGTCGTCCGGATTCCAGAGGTCCCTCGCGGTTTTTCGCTCGACCAACATATCTCTCGTTGAGAATTTGGGATACCCGACAATGCTACTGGCCCCGCTTCTCCACTGCACGTTAGGAGCCAGGGTTGCCTCCACTCCTTCAATGGGATTGCCTGTTTCATCTGTGAGATGCAACAGGTATTTTGCCGTGGGGGCCATGGCGAGGATGTGACGCACCTCGCCTTCGTCCAAGGCCACCAGTTGCGGAGCGGACTTCTTGGTTTCATCATTCCACCCTCCCGGTGGCGTCGACACGAATCCGTCGCAAACGCCCACCAGTTGGACTACTTCTCCTTCGTCTCGTGGCAACGACTCGAACACAAACGTGCCATCTTCAGCGATCTTGGCCCAATCTTCCCAGCTGTTACCCAATGATCCTTCGACATGTGCTATCACATGTCCGTCCACCACGGGTCGGGACACGCTCTCGTCCAGTTCCCCAACCAATCGCGTGCCCGGATGCAGCACGACACTCTCGCGCATCGTCTCACCTGCTTTTGGTGCAACGGTAACGAGCGTACTGAATTGGGCGGGCCCATCATCCGGTAGATAGACGACCCTCAGCGTCTGTTTCTCGACAGGTAGCACCGGCGTTTGCAGCACTCCTGCGGCGATGAGCTCGCTATTGTCCACTCCCCACCTCTCCGACACGCAATACAATCGCTCTTTCGGCACCGTCCCGTCGGATAGCTTCACCTCAAACTCCACCCGACCACCAGCCTTCAGTACCACGGTCGGATTGGGCAACTCGACGGGAAGTTCGGTATCGCCATCCACAAAGTCGGCATGTGCAGCATGGACAATCAGAACGGCCGTCGGCTTGCGCTCGATGATGTACTTGGGATACGCAAACGACACCCGACCGTCCGCATCGGTGCGATACTCCTTTACCGGCGGCATACCGGGCATACCTTGTCCCCAACCGTAGTAGCTGCCGTCGTTCGGTGCTCGCAGCCCGGCGGGGGTCAGTGTGGCCCCTTCCACAGGTTCGCCATCTTCATCGACGACGCGGATTTCGAGTGTTTCGGTGGGGATGTCGGTAGCGCTAACATTGATGGCCGATTCGGTTTCGGCCGTACTGCTTTTCTCTGGCTTGCTCTCGCCATCGGCTTTGGGTTCCGACTTGCGCAGCCGCTCCCGTATCTCGCGAGCCTTCTCAGGTTCGCCTGTCGCCTCGTACGCCTTGGCCAGCGCCGCGTAGGCTTTGATGATCTCCGGTTGAACTGGAGAGCCCTGATCCATGGCTTCGACTTCGGCGAGGGCCGGCTCACCTAGCTCGATGGCTCGCTTGTAATCGCGGAGCGACTGGTCTTCGCATTCCACCAGCAGCGTGGCAAGTTGCAATTGGGCAAAAATATTTGCCAGGGGTGATGCCGTTTCCATCGAGGTGACCCGCTCGATGTCGGCAATTGCTTTGCGGTGCTCTTTGGCCCGCTCCCAGTAGTTGGCTCGCATCAGCAGGTGGGACGCCACGAACTCGGTACCCTCCGCAATTTCGATGGCCTCGGTCTGCTTCTGAGCCGCTTCGGCGTACTTGCCCTGCTGGCTAAGCAGGTTGGCCTCGCGGCCCAGCGAGATTAGCTTGTTGTTGAGTTCAAGACTCTGCATCTCCATATCGATCTTCACCGTCTCGCCAGCAACTACATCAACCGTTTGGACGTTCTGGTACCCGTTGGCGGCCTGCCACTCGGGCATCGAGTTGGTGACACTATCGTAGGGCGTGCCTGCTTGCTGCACGGAAATCTTCGTCGAGCCGGCCAGGCTACGCATCGTGAATTTGCCATCCTCTCCAACTGGAGAACGGAAATAGCGGCTTCCATTCATCCTGCCGGCTTCTACCGTTTCCACGTTTACGTGTGCCTCGGCGCCCGGCTTCAGCGAGATCGGCTTGTCGGTCTGAACGTCTACGAGTTGCACTTCCACCAGCCCACCGCGCTGCAGCTGAATGTCGGGGGCGGAGTTTTCCTCGCCCGCCTTGGCCTCCAGTCCAGTTACGCCACGAGGCAACGATTCCGGCATCGCAGAATTGGCAACCACCAGCTGCAAGTCGTAGACTCCCGCGGGCGATTGTTCGATTCGATATCGTCCCTCGTCATCCGTCTCCGCGGACAGCGAGAATTGACCGTAGACCGTATCGGCATCGGGCGAAAATCCAATTTCCGAATAGGCCTGCACCTGCCCGCCGCCCAACGGCTTGCCATCCACGTCGACCACCCGCCCGGTGATCACAGCAGACAGCTCGAGCTGGACGTCCGTGGTGCCGGGGATCGCGTCGTAGGGAACTCGCTTCAGGGCATAGTCGGGATGCGTCACGCTCAACACCGGGGGCAATCTGCCCTCCGACTCACCCACGGCTGGCTCCGCAGCTACCCAAACGTCTAGCAATAAACTGTCGCCCGCTTCGAGCATAGCCTTATCGTACTGCTCGCGATCAAACGGCGCGGCGTCATCGATGGAGTAGCGCCCCTGGGCGTCGGTCCGAGCAGTATGTATCCCCGGAGGCAGCGCTGAGGTAACACCCCGGCTGGCGCTCACCTGCGCCCCCGCGACGGGCTTTCCGTCGGGGTCGGTGACGACGCCGGTGAGCGTCGCCGAGGGTTCGAGCGTGATGCGAGCGTTGATGCCCGTGGCGATCGCCGGCTTGACGGCACTGGCGTAGCGAGTGACGGAACCAGGCTTCTTAACGACTAGCATGTAGGCGTCGGACTCGCCACGATAGATTTCATCACTCCAGTCATCTGCAGCGGTGGCGACTTTGTCCGCGGGCAAGATGTCAGCAAATTTGAAGCGACCATCCGCACCCATTTGCAGGCTGTGTAGCAGCTGAAAGTCGTCCGACCGCTGGCGACTACGATATAGCGAAACAGTCACACCACTCGCTGGCTCTCCATCGGGCGTCTGGCAGATGCCCTCCACCACGTTGGGCGTTGTGTCTTGCTCGAAGCGGAAATTCGGCGTGCCCACACCGAGTTGTCCGCCGGCGCGGGTGAGTGTGCCTGTGACCGTGCTTTTCGCCGAGTTGCTTTGCTCGCCATTTGCCGAGCCTTCGTTCTCCTCGGATACCGAGATCTCTTCGACGTCCTTCGCTTCGCGCTGCTCTTTCGTCTGCCCATCCACGTCAACCTGCAAGACCAACGGATCTTTGCTTACAATCTCGGGCGTATACTTCTTGTCCTCGAAACTGAATTCGTTGGTCCATTCGCGGAACGATACTTTCCAGACGGTTGGCAATTGTGTTTCGGGTACGTAGCCTGCGAACTTTCCGCCGTTGCGTGTGTCGACTCCAGCGAAGCTGTTCATGGAGATGTCGCCATCGGTTGGATAGCCATAGACCGACCAGTCGTCCAGCGGGAGATTATTTTGGTCGACCAAGGTACCCTCGATGTGCTTGGTGGGAACCAGCTCTAAAGGTGGCATTTCGAACGTTTTCACGTCCGTTGGTATCTTCCGCGGAGTGCGGGTTAGCGACTGCTCCTCGGGCTTCCAGGTTTCAACCGGTCGGTAGTCCCGAGGCGCGCTCTGAATACGAAGTTTCACATAGCCTGGGGGAAGAATAGCGCTGTACGAGCCATTTTCATCGGTCACCACTCGGCTGGCGATTCCGCTGTTGCGTGTCTCACGCGGGGTCGCTCCGTACTGCAGCGTGAGGCGGAAATCTGGGTAGCCAGCCCCGGTGCCACTCTTGACCACCCTGCCCCGCACCTCGACGCCCCGCACCACTTTGACGGCGAAGTTCGCAAACCCCTCGGGTTCGATCTTCTGGGGTGCGCCGGTCATGGCTCGCCACGATTCGCTAGGGTCGCCTTTCCAGTCGGCTCGCACCACGCCCGCGGCGATCTCCGGTACTTCGAACTGCCCGGCTTCACCAGGCGTTGCCTCGGCTAACCCCCACACTCCCACCGACGCCCCCCACGGCGGACGGACTTCGCTGGTAAATGCAATCGGAGTTTGCAGTGGAGCGTCTTGTGCCTCACTGACCACATTGCCAGCAAGCGACCCAGCCGGCGGGATGCACATCGTGTAGTGGGGTTCCACACGTGCTGGATTCTCATTCAGAAAATAGTTCAGGTCGTATCGCAAACGCCCCGAGTTCACCGTGTCGATCAACACCGTGTCTACCGAGTCGGGGAGCATGTTCATCACACGCAAACGGCCCTCGGAGTCAGAGATCGCCTGGTAGTCGTCTGCCCACTGCTTTGGAAGTTGATACCCCACACCCTGAGGAACTCGGATGTGCCTCACGTGCAGCGTAGCGCCCGACACTGCCTTTCGATCCGCATCAAGCAGTACGAACTCGGTAGAATCCGCTCGCGGCAGCACGATCTGAAAACCTTCCTTGTTATCCAAAGCGCCAAGCGACCAGGTGCCATTGTCGCGCGTTGGCGAATGCCCCAAAGCGCGGGCCCACAAGCTCCCTACCTGGCGTGCTCGCTGCTCTTCTTCTAGTGGAAGTTGATAGTAACCCTCGGAATTCGTGAGTACTGTGGTGACCAACTCTTCGATTTCATTCGGGTTGTTATTGCCGAGCACCAACGCCACTTCGGCGCCAGCTACGGGGTTACCATCCCGATCGACAACGCGCCCCTCGAGGACTCCCCGCTGGTTTGCCGGCGGACCTGCGACTTCTCCGCTCGCTTCGTCCGTCGTGGTCTCGCTGGCATCAGCCGTCATCTCCTCTGCATTGGCCTTGCCCGGCTCGATGGTCAGCAGGCTCAACCCCAACGCCACGGTGCCGCAGAGCACCAGTGCGGCGAGCTTCCACTTCTTCGAGCAGTCACGGAGAATCGTCAAACGTTCGTCCAGCAGTACTGCAATGCGTTTGCGAAGCTGGCTCTTGGTTTCCCACAGCCCTACGGCGCCAGCGAGCGTGGGGGTTTGAACGCTTTCGAGTTGACGCGCCCAGCCAACCAGTTGCTCGGCGTAGCTGGTGCGGCTGGTCAATTCGGCCGCGGCCGCGTCGGCCAGGGTTTCTTGATCCAATCGTACCCGGCGGCGGAAGAACCAGTACAACGGATGCGCCCATATTACGATCATCAAACAACGGATCGCGGCCAGCATCCACAAATCGCCCCGCCTGAGGTGGGCCAGCTCGTGCGCGAGCACGGAGCGCAGCCCCTCGGCGTCCTGTCGGTCGGCGTAACTCTGTGGCAGCAAAATCATCGGCCGGATCAATCCCAGTGCCACACCTGTTGCCACCCATTGGCTGAGCCGCAGACGCGGACGACGATCGCCGGCATCGCACAGCGCCGACAAGAGGCTCTCTACCTCGGGTGGAGATGAGTTCGAACGGCGCACCATGCGATACGTTTGCCACGCCCCGAGCACGAGCCAAGTAAGCACAACGGCAGAACCCAGGACGAAGGGAGCCAGAACATACGGACTCCAATTCACAACGTGAATTTCGGCAGCAGGAACCGTTTGCGCAGTACTCGGGCTCGACTCACTCAGCGACGACTCAAACGTCGGAGTACCAGAGTGCACGTATACGGTATTCCTTTGATCTTCTTGGAACGGACTCTCGGCTACCGGAGCTTCCTGCAATCGGTAGGTGCGTTCAATGGTTTGCAGGGCCAACTCGGGCTGAGGCGGAGGTGTGCCGAACAAGTGCACGACCGACCAACCGGGTACCGCCAGTAGTACGCCCAGCAGTACGAGACTGCCAACCGTTGCCCAGGCCAGCGTCAACCGCCGTGCCGGCTGTCGCATCCATTTGCCCACCAGCAGTACCACCGCCAGAAGTAGCGTAGAAAGCAGGTAGTAGTCGGCGAACCAACCGAGTGCGTAGTCGTACCAGGCGTTCATTGTTGGCCCCATTTGTTCTTGTCGCTTTGCTTGCCCCGTGCTTTGGCGATCATCGCCTCGAGTTGGTCGAGCTCCGACGCCGAGAGCTTCTTCCCCTCCAGCGCGTGCACCAGGTATTCGTCCACCGCGCCGTCGAACACCCGATCGAGAAACCCCCCTGCGAGTTTCCGGAACGTATTCTTGCGTTCGACGAGCGGGCGGTAGACGTAGGCCTTGCCCTGCTTTCGATGCTCGACGAGCCCCTTTTGTTCCATCACCTGAAACAAGCTGAGCACGGTGGTGTAGGCGAGGGGCTCGCCAGTCTGGCTTACCGCGTCGCAGACCTCGCGGACGGTCGCTTCCCCGCGCTCCCAGAGGACCTTTAAGGCCTCGAGTTCGCGGTCGGTAGGGTCGAAATCGGCCATTTTCGGTGCTTTCCAGATTTCCTACGGACGAGAAAGTACTAGTCCACCAGTACTTGCGGCGTTGATTCTACGGGTTCACCAGTAGTTGTCAAGTAGAAACCGCAAAACCGGTCCAAATTCGATTCCAGAGCTTCAGCGCCAGATTCCCGGGCTGTTCGCGCGCCCTTTCGTTGCTTATTCGCGTGCGACATACTCGCAATTCCCTGTGGTGCACCTCGCTGCACTCCCTCCCCTCCGATTCGTGCGTAAACAGCTCCGACGATGCCTTTTACATCCCCGCGGTCCGAATCTTCCCCTCCACCACTCTCCCCCTACCTGGCCCAGGACGACTGGCTCGCTATCTGGCTCGGCGCCATCGTGCTGTCGGTGTCGCTGGTGTTGGTGGCCTGGTTCGGCAACGATGTGGGGCAGTTCGTCGCCAAGCCTGGTGGCTGGCGGGAGTCGCCCGTTGCCGCTCTGATTCCCACGTCGGCGGGCGTGCTCCACTCGCCTCTGGTTGGTTCCCTGGTTGTGGGTGGGGCGCTGTGCCTGTTGTTTGCGGTAGCCCAACGAATCCGTGGCGAGCGCGTGGCAAGCTTCGTGCCGGCCTTTGCCGTGATCTTCTTGCTTGCTCTGATGTCGTTTGTGCTGGCCGGGCACGAGGTAGTGAAGGCATACAACTTGGAGTACGCGTTGTGGGCCTTGATGGTCGGGTTGATCATTAGCAACACGATTGGCACGCCGCGTTTCTTGCGCCCCGCAGTTCTTACCGAGTTCTACATCAAGACGGGCCTCGTGCTGCTGGGTGCCGAAGTGCTGATGAGCCGCCTGGTGGCGCTCGGTCTTCCCGGAATTGGCGTGGCCTGGGTGGTAACGCCCATCGTGCTGATCACTACCTATTGGTTCGGCCAGCGGGTACTGAAGATGCCATCGCGCACGCTCAACATGGTGATCTCCGCCGATATGTCGGTGTGCGGCGTCTCGGCCGCCATCGCTACGGCCGCCGCTTGCCGGGCCAAGAAGGAAGAACTGTCGCTGGCCATCAGTCTGTCGCTTACGTTCACCGTAGTGATGATGGCCGTGTTGCCGATGGTGATTCAGGCTATTGGCCTCGACCCGTACGTGGGTGGAGCCTGGCTGGGCGGCACAATCGATTCCACCGGCGCCGTGGCTGCGGCCGGCGCGGCGCTCGGCGACACCGCACTCGAAGTGGCCGCCACGGTAAAGATGATTCAGAACATCCTGATCGGCGTTACCGCGTTTTGCGTGGCGGTTTACTGGACCACACGAGTCGACGCCAGCCGCACTGGCGAACGCGTGGGGGCGGGGGAAATCTGGCGACGCTTTCCCAAATTCGTACTCGGCTTCCTGGCCGCTTCGATCGTGTTCTCAGTGCTGCACGCCTTCGTCCCTGGTGGAGCCGAACTCACCGAGGCGATGATCAAAACCGCCACCAAAACCTGTCGCAGTTGGTTGTTCTGTCTGGCGTTTGTATGCATCGGCCTGGAGACCAACTTCCGCCAGTTGCTGCCCCAGCTAAAAGGGGGCAAGCCACTCGCCCTGTACGTGTGCGGCCAATCGCTGAACCTGTGCCTGACGCTGCTGATGGCCTGGCTGATGTTCGGAGTCCTGTTCCCTCCCAACGGCAACTAATCGCGCACCGCCATGAACCACCGGCGCCAACCTGTGCTGCAACTCATCGCCTGCCTGGCAACCATAGCCATCGTGTGGTGCGTGCTGCTTCCGCGTCTGAGCCGGCAACCAAGCGTCGAGCAACGCCTTGACTGGCTGGCGGCCGAGCGGATTGATCCGAGCGCAATGTTCTACACGGAACTGGAGCGAATGCCGGAACTGATGCCCGAGGGTGTCGAGTAGCCCGCTGCAGGTGGCAGCTACTCCACCCGCTCGACGATCAGCCTGGGAGCAGCAGCGGCCTGACGGCCCAGTTGAATGGCCGCGGTGACCATCTCCATCGCCTGTGGCGCCTGATCGGCCCTCGCAAAGAGGTGGGCCAGCGGCTGTCCCACTTCGATGCGATCGCCGAGGCGCACCAGCATCTCGAGCCCAACCGATAGGTCGAGCACGTCTCCCTGCTGACGTCGGCCACCTCCCAGTTCGATGATCGCCCGGCCCAGCATCTGCGTGTCGATAGCGGTAACGTAACCTTCGCTGGGACTCACCACTTCCTGAGGTGGCGCAACCGGCCGTGGGGCATCGAGGTCACCTCCCTGGGCGACGACCATCTCACGGAATTTTGCCAGCGCCGATCCATCGTCGATGGTCGACTGCAGTGTGGTCGTGGCCGCGGCAAGGTCCGCGGCCTTGCCGGTCATTACCAGTAGTTCGGCGCCCAGGGCGAGCGTCACGTCCATCAGGTCGGCTGGCCCGTTGCCCTCAAGCGAGGCGACCGATTCGTCCACCTCCACGGCGTTGCCTGCCATGCACCCCAGTGGCTGATTCATGTCGGTCACTAGGGCCACGGTTGCCACGCCCATCTGCTTGCCGGTGTCGACCAGCGAACGGGCCAATTCCTGCGCATCCCAAAGCGTCTTCATGAACGCACCACTACCGTGCTTCACGTCCAGCACCAGCGCGTCGAGTCCTTCGGCCAGCTTCTTACTCATGATACTGGCGGTGATCAGCGGAATCGACTCGACCGTGGCGGTCACGTCGCGCAGCGCGTACAGCCGCCGGTCGGCGGGTACCAACTCGGCCGTCGCGCCGTTGATCACGCAGCCCACACGGTCGACCACCTCGCGCATCTCGTCAAGCGACAGATCGGTGCGAAAGCCAGCAATCGACTCCAGCTTATCAAGCGTTCCGCCCGTCGCCCCCAGTCCGCGGCCGGAGATCATCGGCACCCGCAAGTCGCAGCAGGCGAGCATCGCCGCCAGCGGCAGTGACACCTTGTCGCCAATGCCGCCGGTGGAGTGCTTGTCGACCTCCGGTTGCAGCGAGCCAGGCCAGTCGAGCGTCACGCCCGAGTGCAGCATGTGCCGTGTTAGCGACGCCGTTTCGGCGACTGTCATCCCGCGGCAGCAAACCGCCATGGCGAAGGCCGACATCTGGTAATCAGCCACTTCGCCGGCCACGAATCCGCGGACCAGATCGGCAATCTCGCCATCGGCCAGTTCGCCGCCATCTCGTTTCTTGGCAATCAGGAAGGTGGGGTTCATCGTGAGCCTACGGCGCTGGCCGCGGGTGGAGTATGTGAAGATGATGAGGTCAGCGGAACTAAACAGGCTCCGCCATTTCGCCGACAATCCCCTCGACGATGGTCGTCAGTTTGTCCGCAGCCGATGCGGCCGCAGCGACGACTTCTTCGCCGCTGGTTTCGCCAAGCTGGTCGGGACAGCAGGCATTGGTCACCGTCGATAGGCCCAGCACCCGCATGCCTAGTTGCGCGGCCACGATGACTTCGGGTACGGTCGACATGCCAACCACGTCGCCTCCCAGACGGCGGACCATGCGGTACTCGGCGCGGGTTTCGTAAGTCGGTCCCAACATGCCTACATACACGCCACGGTGACAAACAAAATCGTGCCGCCGGGCGATGGCCAGAGCCTGGTCGCCGAACTCTCGATCGTACGGCGCGCACATGTCGGGCCAGCGCGGGCCGAGCCTGGGATCATTTTCGGCAACCAGCGGATTGCGGAACATCAGGTTCACGTGATCGTCGATCACCATGATGTCACCCACCTGGTACTGCGGATTGATCCCTCCCGCAGCGTTGGACACCACCAGGACGCTGGCGCCCAAAGCGTTCATCACTCGCACGGGGAAAGCGACTCGATCGGCCGGGTGGCCTTCGTACAGATGAAACCGCCCCTGCATGGCGATAACGGACACTCCGGCCAGGGCGCCACACACCAATCGGCCGGCGTGACCGATGGCGGTGGATTGCGGAAAGTGGGGAAGATCGGCGTAGTCGATTGCCGTGGCCTCCTCGATTCGATCGGCCAGCCCACCGAGCCCCGAACCAAGAATGATGCCGACTTTCGGCGCAATGGGCCAATGGTCTTCAATCGCGGCAGCGACGGTAGCGACATGTGCGAACGTATCGGGCATCACACCCCCGTGTTGGCCAGATGTTCCAGTACCCCTTCGAACAGCGCCCGCAGCTTGGGCTCGGCGCTACCCGCCGTGGCAATAATCTTGTCGACGTTGGCCGGCTCCAATGCGTCCGGCAGGCACATGTCGGTGACCACGGCTACGCCAAACACACGCAGACCGCAATGCACGGCGACAATCACTTCGGGCACCGTCGACATGCCGACCACGTCCGCGCCGATCATCCGCAGGAAGCGATACTCGGCGCGCGTCTCGAGGCACGGACCGGTCACGGCCACGCTCACTCCCTTGTGCGCAACGAAGTTCTCACGACGGGCGATCTCCAGGGCGACCTCCATTAGCTCCTTATCGTATGGTGCCGACATGTCGGGAAATCGCGGGCCCAGGCGATCGTCGTTCACACCGACCAGCGGATTGTCGCCCATCAGGTTGATATGATCGTCCAGCACCATCACATCGCCCGGCTGGTAGTATGGGTTCATCCCACCTACGGCCTGGGAGACGCACAGCACATCGGCGCCCAAGGCCTGCATCACCCGCACCGGCAGCGTGATCTGCTTCAGCGGATAGCCCTCGTATTGATGAAACCGACCTTCCATTGCCACCACGGGCAGGCCCTTGAGGTTGCCGCACACCAATCGGCCGCGATGACTGGTGGCCGTGGACGTGGGGAAGTGGGGAATGTCGGCGTAGTCGAGCGATGCCTGTACTTCAATTTGGTCCGCCAGGCTTCCTAGCCCTGTGCCGAGAATCACTCCCGCTCGCGGGGTGGCATCCCAAGCATGGCGAATAGCGCCGACAGCATCCTGAATTTTGTCGTAAAGGTCGAGCATAGTGACGAATCAATCGTGATAGGAAAAACTGTGTCAAACGAATCTTGTCGGTCTGACAAGATTAGTAGTCCGAGTCGGCAGACGCGCCCGCGGCGATGGCCGCCGTGGAGCTGGTCCCCAAACGCGTGGCGCCGAGCTCGACAAACTTCAAGGCGTCGGCAAAGTTGCGCACGCCGCCGGAAGCCTTCACCTGCAGGGCATCGGAAGTGTGCTTCCGCATCAGCGCGACATCGGCGGTCGTGGCCCCGGTGCCCACCAGCTGTCCGTCGGCGTTCTTTTTATAGCCAAAACCGGTGGAGGTCTTCACGAAGGCCGCCTTCGCTTCCTCGCTCAACTCGCAGAGTTTGATCTTCTGCGGGTCGTCCAGCAAACCGGTTTCGAAGATCACCTTGGTGATCGATTCGTGTTCGGCGGCCGCTTCCACCACGGCGCGGATATCGGCCAGCACGTAATCCCAATCACCCGAGTAAACCTTGCCCAGGTTCACCACCATGTCCACCTCGCGGGCACCCAAGCTACAGGCCTCGATGGTTTCGGCCACCTTGGTGGTGGTGGACGTTCCGCCGTGGGGAAACCCGATCACGGTGCTCACCAGCACGGGGGAGTCTCGAAGTTCAATCCGCGCCAGTGGTACCTGCGATGGTTTGACGCAGATGCTGGCCACCTTCAGCTCGTCGCACAACTTGCAGGCATCGCGAACATCGGCGTCGTTTTGCGTCGGCTGCAATACGGCATGGTCGATCATCGAAACGATGTTGTTCATGGCACTGGACGCAAGGTTGAACGGGCGCGGAATGGTACACCGAGAAGAAGCGATTATAAGAGGCCGCGCGGCGAATGCCCAGGTAGCCGCGGGGCCGCAGGAGTTTGCGCATTCCGAGCCCCCACTCCCGGGTGTTTTACCAGGTGAGAGCCAAAGGTAAGTTGCAGATGCGGCTACTCGGCCGGCAGCTTCAGATCGACCACCACCGGGTAATGATCGGAGGTGTCGAGCGAGACACAGCGGGCGATGAACGCTTGCTCGACGTAGGGCATCAACTCGCTGGGAAGCAGGATATGGTCAATCATGGTGTAGACGTCTTGCGGGTCGCGGGCTCCGTTCTCGTTCCAGTCCCAATGCGACGTATAACGGTCGGCCACACGCGTGATTCGCTCGGCGACGTTCACTAACTCGGGGCCTGGCTTTTGCGCATCGTAGTCCTTCAGGTTGGCGATCACGTCTGTCACCGTCGAACGGGTGTCATCCCGATCTTCGACATCGGGGTCGTAATCGTTCAGGTCGCCCAGCACGATGGGCATGTAGCCGCGTTCGACGATTTCGCCACGAATGATCCGCCGGGCAACTTCCGCTTCAGCGGTGCGACGCGCGTTAGAATACTCGTCTTCGGGATTCGACTTGAGATGCAACCCAATGAAGCCGAGTTTCCGCCCCGCGACGGTGAAGAAGTAGACCGAATTCCGTGAGATCGACGCCGTGGAGGTCTGGCGACTGCCGCTATAGCCGGTGAACGAGAACGACTGCCGCCAGGTGGGATCATCGCCGCCGGAGAAATAAGTGCGGATGGCCTCGCCATCGACCACATCGGGCTCCAGCCGCGTGATCAGCGCCACGTCCATGCCGGTGAAGGAGTCGTTGCTGTCGACGTGATAGCCCTTGTAGTCGGTGAGCCCCTTCTCATGCAGGATCTCAATCAGCAGGTCGACCGACTCCTTACTGGTGGTCTCCGCCAGATTGAGAATATCGGGCCGCAGCACCTCGATTACGTCGGCCACGCGCTCATGGTGCTGCCGACGGGCAAAGTCGAACCGATACTTCTGCAGTTGCCCTGCCCTGCTCCCCGGGGCCATGAGGATCTCGGCATTGAAGGTCACAATGCGCAGCGGCGTAGGCTCAGCGGCTGGGGCGGATGTTGCCAGACACGCCAGGGCCGTGACCAACGAGGCGAACAGACAGCGAGTCGAATAGAAGCGGAGCATCATCGTAGTCAGACCTGAATGCAGAAGAATCGAAGGGGAGCAGCGGCCTAAGGGCCGAACTTTTTCACTTTTGGATTAAGCCGCTTCGCTTCCGACATCAGACGGCTCGCTTGACTCTTGTTTCCCTGCTTCGCTGCCAGAAAACTCTTGGCCGCCAGGACCTCGTCCATGTTCGTGGCACCTTGATCTAAGATATCGAAGTCGGCTTTGGCTTCGTCGTATTTAGCGAGTTGGATTGCCGCCACTGCGTGATATACCAGGGCTTCCGAGTACAGATCTGCATTCAACCCGCCTTGAGTCGCCTGAGAGAGCATTTCGTAGGCCTGATCGAACTGTCCCTGATCGAATGCTTCTTTACCACTCTCAAGTGCCGCTTCGGCAGACTTGCGAAGATCCGGATTTCCAGCGTCCCCCGAACACCCCGCACACGCGGCAAGTGTGGCGACTAAAATAGTTGCGATGGCTTGCTTCATTCGACTGCGTCGACTGTTTCGCCCCCGTTTCGTGACCCGGCAGCTCGCCACGCCACCAAGTCGACATCATTGGAAACGGTGGATACGTGTCCATCCGCAAAGCAGACATTCACCACTCCGGGATGCATACTGCGAGCACTCAGAATGGCATGTTCGCCGGGCGTATCGGCAATTGCACTGTAATTGCCGCAATCGCGACCAGACCAATTGGGAGGCGCCACGTGATTGTATTGCGTGTTGGAATATCCCGCGAATGGCCAGCCGTTGGAGAAATCGCTACCAGGTAGCCAACGTCCCGTGGAGGTGAAGTCGTAGGGACTGGCCGAAGTCCCGGCATTTTGACATCGTTGGAACATACCGGCAGGCGGGACCATCGAATCGGATCGACCCGGCATGGTGACCACATCTGCTTCGGTGGCTGGAGCTGATCCAGGATCGATGCCACTGCCTTTGGTTCGCTCGGCCACCATGGCCGTATTGGACAGTCCGTCCGTGAAGTCCTTTGCCTTCAGTCCGCGACCAATCGTGAAGGCGCCATTGCCACGACAGGACAAACCATCGCTGGTTTCCGCATCGATGTCGTCTTGATCACTCGACGACTTGGCACCACCGTACGGTGTGGAGCCGCCAAAATTAACTCGATAGTTGTTCTCGGACACCACGAACTCACCATTGGAATCCGTCGGACAAATAAAGATGTCTTCCGCGTTGGCGTAAGCGTCGTAGTTGATGTTGCCCGTCATCCGCAACGTCTGCGCCCTGCTGAAATCGATCAGGTCGTAGACATTGACGTTCTCAATATAGGGCAGGATGCGTACGTGTACGCTGTAGAAACCAGTTTCCTGGTCGGCCGTCTGCGACACGGAATTGTAGTTGGTGTAGCTGGAATTCTGCGTCCCGTTGGTGGCCCAATCGGGATAGTCACGACCTGGCGGAAACGTCTTCTTGGCGCTCTCGTAGTTGATGCACGCCAATCCAAAATTCTTCAGATTGTTAGTGCACTGCATTCGCCGGGCAGCTTCCCGCGCCGACTGAACCGCGGGGAGCAGCAAAGCAACCAAGATTCCGATGATGGCGATTACCACCAGAAGTTCGACGAGCGTGAATGCACGAAACCTTTGCACTTGGGCGGTTCTCATGAATGCTCCACAGACCTTTGCCGTGACGGTTTGGCCTTCCTGACTAATGCGAAATGGGGGAGAGTACCGCCGAACTCCAAGACAGCATAATAGCGACATTGTGAGTGTCAGTAAACAATTAGACGTCAAGCTTCTCGACTTACACGTTCCGTTAGAACCCATTTCAGCAGAAACGCGGCGTGGAAACCGTAGATCGGGCTCCACGCCGCGCTGTGCTTGATCAATCTAGTCAGAATCTCTGACCGATATCAGCGTTTCCGCCAAACCAGTCCAAGCGCGATCGCCGCCAGGCCTGCCAGGGCCAACGAGCCCGGTTCGGGCACCGCGGCCGAGCCCAACGTCCCCGGAGCGACGGCAGCAAAGAAGCCGGGACTACCGACATCGCCCGCGCGGTAGTCCGCCACCGAACCAGTGAGCGCATTCGACAGATAGGCGATTCCAGGTCCATCTGGCGGTCCAAAATCGTCGGACGAACGGAGCCAAAGCGAACCATCCGCCGGCTCAACAGCGCCACCAGACATGCCGAATTGCGACTTCCAAAGCAGGTAGTCGTCAGCGTCAACCAGACTGGCGCTGCCGCCCGTTTCTTCGCCATTCCCTCCCAGCACGTCGGGATCCGTCGAACCAAGGTTATTTCGCCAGACTACGTAATCGGCAATGTCGACCACATCATCACCATTGAAGTCTCCCAGCAGCTGGAGCGCAGCACCGTTGTTACCGCCGGCGGCGCCCAGATCTGTGAGGTACAGAGAGCTTCCGCCGCCGGTGTCCGGCCACGGGTCAACTTGATCTTCGTAGGTCACCGATGCGGCGGCATTCACCACTGTTCGACCATCACCCGTCATGGGTTCAGCCTGGTAATCGGTCAAGGAACTCCACAAAGCGACCGTATCACCACCATTGCTTAGCGAGGTCCAGTCGGAGACCGGAATATAGTTGCCCGGCCCCCACATCGTCACCATGTCGGCGATCGTCACCAAGCCATCGTCGAACAGTACGGCGGTTGCACCATTTGCAACCGAACCGGAAGTCACATTCGCCGCTTCGAGGTCGGCGTCGTCATCGTCGTCGAAGATGTAGGGCGTTGCACCAAAATCGATGTTGCTGCCCGTATTATTGTAGACCTCAATCCACTCGAAATCATTGTTTCCGGCACCACCGCCTTGCCCTGGTCCCTCGCCCGGGTCGATCATCACTTCAGTGATTAGCAGTCCTGGGGCGGGTGTACCAGCGGGCACAACGTTGGGCGAAGCAAAGTCTTCGCCATTGATGCGTGCTCCGTCCGACAGGATCGTATCCACACTGGTCGATGCACCGTTGACTCCGTCCTCCGATACAATCCAGTTGCTTCCGTCGTTGATGTCGCCGTTGCCAGTCCACGTTATCGAGTGCCCATCGGTCACAGAGCCAGGAAAACCTGCCTCCGTGGTGTAGTTCAAGGATAGCTTTGCGTTATCGAATGATTCTGTGATTCGGTTGTCGTCCTCGTTCGTGGGCGAGTCGGCCTCCCAATCGGCGATCGTTTCCCAAAGACCTACCTGCCGAGCTGTGCCACTATTGTTCAACGATGGAAAGAAATCGACGGCGATTAGCGGTACCGTCGACGGCAAATTCCAACCCGCGCGGAAGCGGTCATCGTCGTAGTCATAGTTGAATCCACTATAGAGCACTGCCACGCTATTTCCGGATGCCGTGCCAGGGACGACTGTATTAGAGGAATCTCCACCTGAGCTCGTGCTCACGATGTTTGGTGGGATGGGCAGAGCAGAGCTGGGAACAAAGTTGCCGAAGTCGCGGAAAGTGTAGCCATCGAGATCGATATCGCTGGATCCCGTGTTACGTACTTCAACCCACTCGAACTTCGTTTGGTCGTTCCCGAGCGCGTTAAACAAGACCTCCGTGATCTGCAGGTTCTCCAATTGAGCATGTGCAGAACTTGCTCCAAGATTCAGCAGCAACAAAACAGCCGCCGCGGTCAAAAGACCTTTAGTGTTCATTTAGATTTTCCTCTCTGAATTTGTATCCGCTATCGTCCGCTGCGTATGTTAGCTTGGGGCTCTAGCAGTCATGAAACGCAGCATGAAGGCCACGCCAACGCAGAAGCGTGGCGTGGCCTTCAGCAGTATTCCGCAACAACTTGCGCGCAGGCCCCTGTTCCGCTGCCCAGAACAAGAGACTCACGCTACCGTCTGTACAGAAATCAGCCGAGGCGGCGGCGCATCGCAACGGCGCCAACGCCGGAGGCGGCCATCAAAGCCATCAGGATGCTGCTAGGCTCGGGAATCGCGGCTGCGTTGACAGTGCCAGGTGTGGCCGCGGTATCGGCCAACTCCTTCTCAGGGAAGGTGCTCTCTGTCAACCAGTCGGCTGCGGAATCAGTATCCACGCCGTTCGGGATGCGTTGTGCAGAATCAATCGCGAAGCCAGTACCATCACTGATGTCGGGGGCCCCGAAGTACACAAGGTCGCCCTCGCCATTATCAAGTGAGCCTACTGCGTCGATCAGATTTGCAGTGATGGCATTCACTGAAGCCTCGGTCAACTCGTCGTCATCCTCGGCATCAAAAGCAATATCGGCAGTGCGTACGAGAGCGTAGGTTTGACTGCCATTCTGCAGCGTATTAACGCCAAACGAGTAGTCCACATTAGGCGTGGTTCCACCACCAAGAACGAAGAAACCATCAGCGGGAATCGACTCAGTCGTGAAGTCAATCTGAACGGTAACGCGGTTGAAGTTCGATGAGGTGGTATTTCCGCTGGTATCGCCATCTACCACGATGAACGAGAGGCCGCTAAGGCTTTCGCCGGGTGATCCGTAGAGTTCAACAAACTCGGCGTCATCACCACCATCATCGTCCGCGAAGAACTCGTTGATAACAGCGCCATAGCAAGGTGACTGCAATGCGACGCCGAGAATAAGCGACGCTAGAAATGCTGCACTAAAGCAATACCTCATTAGACCGATACTCCTCTCCGACAGGCGGATGCCTGCCACTAAATCAGAACCAAAGTTGCATTCCGCCCGTGGCTGCGCTTACGTCGCGCATAACAATCACAGTGTTTTCCACACAATCCGCCCGACACATACTACCCAACCACCACTGCATCGCCAGTGCTTTAAAGAAATTTCTCGCGATTTTCACTAATATCCACGCACCTGGGGTCACGGTAGGCGGGGGGGAAACCACGGTTGCTATCAGTACCTAAAGTGTTTGATAGCCTCGCCTTTCTCGTCGATCTCGGTCAGCGACTCGATACCGATATCGAGATGGACGCTCGACCAATCTCGGGAAACCGCGGCGTCGCTGCGAGACGTTTTCACCCCCTCGGGGGTCATTGGCAGATCGGACACCAACAGCAGCGCGCCGCGGGCGATGTGGTTGCGGTGGCCGACGGCAAAGATGGTGGCGGTTTCCATGTCGATGGCGATGGTCGAGTACTCTCGCAGTTGCTCTTTAAAAGCCTGGTCGTGTTCCCACACGCGGCGGTTGGTGGTGTGCACCACGCCGGTGCGATACTCGAGGCCATGCTCGACCAACTTCTGGGAAACGAATTTGTGCAGCTTGAACGATGGCAGGGCTGGCACCAGCGGGGGCAGATAGTCGTCCGAGGTACCCTCGCCGCGGATGGCACCAATCGGAAGGATGAAGTGCCCAATCTCGGTCGAGTCCTTTAGACCGCCACATTTGCCCAGAAATAGCACCCCTTTTGGCTCATAGGCGGTCAGCAGATCCATGATGGTGGCCGCGTTGGGAGAGCCAATGCCAAAATTGACAATCGTCAGCCCCGCCGAGTTGGTCGACGCCTGCATGGGGCGGTCGTCGCCATGGACCGTCGAGCCAAATCGCTCCGCGAACCGCCGGACGTACTCCCGAAAGTTCGTCAGCAGGACATAGTCGCCGAACTCGCTAAGCGGCATACCGGTATAGCGGGTGAGCCAGTCGCGGGCGATGGTCTGCTTGTTGAGCATGGCACAGCGAGAGGGAAAGAATCCGTGAGACAGGCAATCCATTAACGCTTTTGGTGACAACAACTTACGCCGATTCGTCGGCCCTGGCAAGGGAAGCCGCCTGGTGGTGCACTCCACTTTGCCAGCAAGTCCGCTGTGGCGGCCGAAACCACTTGCCCGCCATGGGGTTAGATAAACTGCGGTACCGGTACGGGCGAATCGCCCGGGTTTGGTGGTACCCTAGCGGACGGCGCCCGCCGGACCGAATCGAATACACCCCGGCGGCCGCAAGGCTGGCGGATCGCGTTACACCTCCTATCATCATCGGAGACACTCAGATGACCTCAAACCGAATCTTTTCCCTTTCGCTGCTGGCCCTGGCGGTCTTGGCAGCCTGCTCGGCGGACGTGCTCGCCCAGCCAGGCGGTGGCCGCGGTAGATTTGGTGGCCCCGGCGGCGACGTCACTGGCCTGCTGCAATCGGACAACGTGCGGGCGGAGCTCGAGATCACCGACGACCAGCTCGCCGACCTCCAGTCCATGGGGGACGACCTCCGCAACGAAATGCGGTCGATGTTCGAAGGCATGCGGGACTTGTCGGATGAGGAACGCCGCGATCGTTTCCAGACAATGCGCGAGGATATGGAAGATATCCGGGCCGAAGCCGAAAGCCGGATGGGCAACATCTTGCTGCCCCACCAGATGGCGCGGTTGAAGGAAATCCAGCTCCAGCAGCAAATCCAGCGTGGCGGACTGCAAGGCGCCCTGCGGGGCCCATTGGCCGAAGAACTCGGCATTACCGATGCCCAGCGGGAAGAACTGATGGCCAAAGCCCAGGAGTTGCAGCAGGAGATGCAAGAAAAGATCGCTCAGCTGCGAAAAGATGCAGAGGAGGAGTTGATGCAAGTGCTGACTCCCGAGCAGCAATCGAAGCTGAAGTCCATGACCGGCTCCGAATTCGAAGTCGAGCAGCGGGGCTTCGGTCGCGGCGGCTTCGGTGGCCAGCAAGGTCCTGGCGGACGTGGCGGACGTGGCCGCCCGCAGGGCAACTAATCACTCAAGACTGCTGAGAAGCGAGCCGGGCCGTCCCCAGCCCTGGCTGAGCAGGCGAAATATTGCCCAAAGCCGCTGGTCGCAACAATTTGCGGCCAGAGGCTTGGGCGTTCATAATATCCAAACCTGGGAATTGATTGCTGCAACCCGGCGTCCAATTCGTGGGTACCTAACTTCGTGGCAACACGATCCCCCTCCCGGCGCTAACTGCCTTTGCGCCGTCCCCCTCCCTTCTGCAAACCCTCAGGCGCAACGACGTGGAAACTGGCGCACTACTAGTAAAACGTGGACTGCTGACCGCCGAACAGGTCGCCGAACTGAGTCAATCAGTCAATGGTGGACCCGAGCGTCTGGAAATGGCAGCTGTCGATCACGGCTGGGTGAACGAAGAGGACGTGCTCGAAGCGCTGGGCCAGGAAATCGGTGTCGACGTTATCGACCTGGAGCACACCGATGTCGACCTGAGTCTGCTGAACGAGTTTCCGCAGCGACTGATCCATCGCTTCGATTTGTTCCCAGTGCGTCGCGACAACGGCTCGATCGTGGTTGCCACGAACAACCCGTTCGACTTCTACGCCCTGGACGAACTGGCCAACCACACCGGCACGCACATCGAGCCCGTACTGGCCGAGCGTCGGCAGATTGCCGAACGCATCAAAAATCATCTGGGCGTGGGTAGCGAGACGGTCGAAGGGCTGTTGGCCGCGCGGCAGGACGAAATCCAACTGCTGGAGGAAATCGATGCCGACGACGCCGAGCTGGCCGCCGAGGCACAGGAAGCGTCGGTCGTCCGACTGGTGAACGAAATCCTGCTCGAAGCGGTTGAGACTCGCGCGAGCGACGTGCACATCGAGTCGCAAGGCGCCGGCATCAAGATTCGCTATCGTATCGACGGCATCCTGCATGCCCAGCCGGTGCCCCCGGAGATCAACCACTTCCACGCCGCGATCGTCAGCCGTTTGAAGATCATGGCGCGGCTGAACATCGCCGAAAAGCGATTGCCGCAGGACGGTCGTATCAAGCTCCGCGTCGCCGGCCGCGAGGTCGATGTACGTGTGAGCGTGATTCCAATGATTCATGGCGAAAGCATCGTCATGCGTCTATTGGACAAAGGGTCGATGGAGTTCTCGCTCACCAAGCTCGGCATGGGCGCCGAAATGTACGGCAGCTTTGGTCAGTACATCCGCATTCCGCACGGTATCGTACTGGTGACTGGTCCCACGGGTTCTGGTAAGACGACCACGCTCTACAGCTCGCTGCTGGAGATCAAGAGCGAAGACACCAAGATCATCACCACCGAAGACCCGGTGGAATATCAACTGGACGGCATCAACCAGATTCAGGTCCATCCGAAAATCGGACTGACGTTCGCCGCCTCGCTGCGGTCTATCTTGCGTCACGACCCCGACGTGGTACTGGTGGGCGAAATCCGCGATCACGAAACGGCGGAGAACGCCATCCAAGCCGCGCTCACCGGTCACCTGGTGTTTAGTACGCTGCACACCAACGACGCTCCCAGCGCTTACACACGTTTGGTCGACATGGGCATCGAGCCGTTCCTGGTAGCCAGTACCATCGAAGCGGTCATGGCCCAGCGGCTGGTGCGGCGACTGTGCCCGGAGTGCAAAGAGGCCTACACGCCGGATCGTGGCGACCTGCCGAAGGACTTCCCTTGGGACGATTTCCAGGAGGCCGGCGGCAAGTTGTATCATCCGCGCGGCTGCCGCAAGTGCCGCGAAATCGGTTACGCCGGCCGCCAAGGCATATACGAACTGTGCCCCACCACCGACTCGGTCCGCCAACTGGCTCACGACCGCGCCAGCAGTTGGGAAATCCGCCAGGCCGCCCTGAAAGACGGCATGCACACTCTGCGACAGGATGCCTGGAAGAAAGCCCTGGGGGGCAGCACCACCGTAGAAGAGGTGCTGCGCGTCACCAAGGGAGACATGATTTAGAGCGACGCCTCCGCTACCTCCGAAGAAAACCAGCCAACAGCACTGTTACCCATTCCCACACCCTCTGATCCGCGCCCCCTCCCCTCATGCCCGACTTCGCTTACATCGCCCGAAACTTGAGTGGCCAGCGTGTGGAAGGCACATTGGCGGCGGGCAGCGAGCGCGAGGCGCTCACCCAACTCGCGGGGCGGGACTTGTTCCCGGTACAGGTCTCGGCAGACAAGAAGGCAATCGCCGCCGGAACGGGTGACGAAGCCATCAAAGTACCCGGACGGGTCGTGGCTCCGGTTTACTCTCAGCTTGCAGCCCTGCTCCGTAGTGGCGTGCCGCTGTTGCGATCGCTGCAGGTAATTAGCGATCAAACGTCGCAGCCAAAACTCAAGGCCGTGCTCGGCGATGTGAAAAGCCGCGTGGAAGACGGGGCCACGTTGGCCGAAGCCATGGCGCACAACCCCAAGGCGTTCGACGAGCTGAGCATCAGCATCGTCCGCGCCGGTGGCGAAGGTGGCTTCCTGGAAGACGCGCTGGAGCGCGTCTCGGCGTTTGCCGAACAGCAAGGCGAATTGAAGAGCCGCGTGATGGGCGCGCTGGCCTACCCCATGGTGCTGTCGGTCATTGGTACGGGTATCGTCACGGCCCTGTTGGTGTTCGTCGTGCCCAGCTTCAAGGACCTGTTCGCCAACCTCGAACGCCAGGGGCAATTGCCGGCTGTGACTAGCGGGCTCTTGGCATTCAGCAGTTTCCTGCAAGACTATGGCATCTTCCTCGCCGTTGGATTGGTCCTAGTCGTCTTTCTGTTGCGGCGTCACTTTCAAACGCCGGCAGGCCGACGAGAACTCGACAAGATTAAACTCCGCATCCCCATGGCGGGTGACATCTATTTGAGCCTGGCCGTGGCACGGTTTTGTCGGGTGCTGGGAACCCTCCTGCGGGGTGGTGTGCCGATAGTCCGGTCGCTCGATATTTCGTCCGAATCCACGGGCAATAAAGTGCTGATGGACGCCGTGCAGAATGCTTCTGAGAACATCACCTCGGGACAAAGTCTGGCCGCTCCCCTGGGCGAAAGTGGCTACTTTCCCAAGAATGTCGTAGAAATGATTGCGGTCGCCGAACAGTCCAACAGCCTCGAAACGGTGTTAACTCAAGTAGCGGATACTCTTGAACGCCAAACCTGGCGCAAGCTGGACCTGGCCGTCCGACTGCTGGAACCGCTGCTGCTAGTGTTGCTGGCGGTAGTCGTGCTGATTGTGGTCCTGGCCTTGCTGCTGCCGGTCCTTAAAATGGGATCGACCGTATAAGAGGCAAATAACGAAAACCGTCCGACGAAAGACGAAAAGGAACCGTTCGCCGAAGTCGGTGGTTAAATAAGTAGAGCCCGAGGTCGAGGACGGCCCGGCAAGAGAAATAACTGGCCCCCCTACTCTGCTCATTAGGAGCAGCCCGCCTAAACTGATGGATAACAGGAGAGTTTAAGATGACTCACAAATCGCACAGAAGTCGTCGCCGTAGTAGCGCCGGTTTCACGCTGATCGAACTGCTGCTGGTGCTCGGCATCCTGGTGGTGCTCGGCGCCATGGCGGTGCAGATCTTCGGCGGTACTCGTGAAAAGGCGTTTGCAGACGCCGCCAAGGGCGACATCGGCACCCTGGAGAGCGCCATCGACCTGTACGAATGGCACATGAAGCGCTACCCCAGCGACCTCCAAGAGTTGGTCACGCGTCCTTCGGACGATGGCAACAACGATTGGGCTGGTCCGTACCTGAAGAAGAAGGACGTGACCAAGGACCCCTGGGGCAACGACTACAACATCGCCGTGCCCGGCAAGAAGAACTCGGACACCTACGACCTCTGGTCGGTGGGTCCCGATGGCCAGGATGGCACCGAAGACGATATTGGCAACTGGGAAAGCTGAGCCGCTCCCAGCAAAGACTATTGCGAGTTTTTGGCTAAGCCGCGGGCGGTTGCTTGCGGCTTAGCCCACATTTAGCGAGCTGTCATGTCCCCCCCGCGACCCGTTCGTTCCGCTTTCACCCTGATTGAGATCCTCCTGGTTCTCGCGCTGTTGGTGGTGATAGCGGGCTTCACGGTCATGACGCTCGACGCTTCGGTGTTGCGTTCCAAACTGCACAAAGGAGTCGACCAGGTTCGCACCGCCTGGGCCGATGGCAAGCATCAGTCGGTCGCCAGTGGCCAGCGAATGGTGTTTACCTGCGTGCTTGGCGGCCGCGAATTTCGCTTATCGCCGCTGGGGCAAATCGCCACGCCCGATCCAGACGCCCCGGTGACGGAGAACCCGCAACTGCCCGAAGGCATCGTGTTTCGCTCCCTCCAAGCGGCATCGCCCACCGCGCTCACGCAGCAAACCGGCTCTTACTACATCGACGAAGGACAATGGTCGCAGCCGGTGGTGTTCAATCCCGATGGCACATCTTACGACGCTGTGGTGGTGCTGGAAGAATCGAGCGGCAAGCAAATGCAGGTCACGCTCCGAGGCCTGACCTGTACGGCGAACGCGTCCGACGTGCCCAGCTTCCGGGAGACGCGATGATGACCGGCCACAACCAAGTCCGCTCAGCCAACCGCCACGCCTTCACCCTGCTGGAGGTGATTCTGGCCATCGCCATTTTGGCGATCTCACTGGGCTACATCGGCACCATCATCTCCCAGGCGTTTACCAACTCCGCAAACGCAGTCGACGGCTTGGAAGCCCGTATCGTGGGGCAAACCATCATCGACCAACTGAAGTGCGGGTCGATGCAAATCGAAAATGCCGGCCCGATGCAACTGTCGGACACCGAAGCGCTCGAAGACTGGCTGGTGCAAATCATGATCGAACCGACAACCGTCGAGCAACTGGTGCAGGTGCGTGTGCTGGTCGGACGCAAGCTGGATGGCACCGAGCATCCTGCGTGCGAGCTGGTCCGTTGGTTCCAGGACCCCGAGTACGCTGAACAGATGGCCGTAGCCGCCGCCAGCGCGGCAACAGCCGCCACGGCCGAGTCGTCGGGCTCGACCTCAACCTCCCAATAATCCCTCGATGTCCCCCCGCCTCCCACAACGCGAATCCCGCGGCTTCACGCTGATCGAGTTGATTCTCGCGCTGGCGCTATCGGCCGTGCTGCTGGCAATGTTGGCGGCAGCCTTGTCGCTGGGCGTATCGCGCGCCGTGGTGAGCCGCGAAAAGGTGGAACAGGCGCGCTTGGTGGAAGGCGTTGTCGGACTCATCCGCAGCGATGTGCATCACGGCGTAATCTACGACCCACAAGATACCTCGACCGCCATGCAACTTGCCGAAGCCATGGCCGAGTTCGACGTCGACTCGCTCGACAGCATTGGGTCGTCGGACGGCGCCGGCAGTGGTGGCCGGGGGGCAGGTACGGCCGGCAGCGGTGGCACGGCGGGCAGTGGCTCGGCCAGCAACGAATCGTCTTCGTCCGACGACATGGCTCAGTCGACGTCGCTTCGCCAACCACTCGGGTTGTACGGCACCATGCAGGAACTGCAACTGGACGTCTATCGCGAGCGGCCCACCTTCGAGCTCGACAGCACTGGAAACGTGGTACCCTCCACCAGCATCTCGGGCATCAGCACCGTGCGGTACGCGCTGGGGCAAGGCGCCACCACGCTGGGCGTAAGCAGCTCGATGCGCGGGGTGCAGTACTCCACGGGCCTGATTCGTCAGGAAGCAAACCGCGACCTGCTAAACTGGGCCAACCAGACCGGCACCACCATGGCCTTGGTGGGCGAACCGCAGTTGGTGGCTCCCGAAGTAACCCGACTCGAGTTCCGCTACTTCGATGGTGCGCAGCAATACGAGTACTGGGACATGCAAGAAATGCAGGGACAACTTCCGCGAGCGGTGGAAGTGCGGCTCTGGTTTACCGAGGAGCGTGAAGATGCCCAGGGCCAAGTCACCACCACCGAGTCGGCCCCTTACGTCATGGTGATTGCTCTGCCAAGCACTTGGAACTACTACAGTGCCGATCTGGTGTCGTCTACCAGCGGCTCGTCCACCGCGGGCGGCAGTACGAGTGGCAGTAGCAGCAGCGGTGGCACTTCCAGTTTGGGAGGTAGCCGATGATAACCGCCAAGCGACAACGACGTGGCAGTCTGCTGCTCACCGTGCTGATCGTGGTGGTGATGCTCACGCTCACGTGCGCCGCGTTTTACGAATGGTCGTTCGCCGAATACAAAGCGGCCGACGTCGGACAAAGGCAATTGCAAACCAAGCTGGCCGCCGAGTCGGGCATCGAATACGTCCGCTACTTCCTGGCGCTCGACGAGGCGGTGGTTGCCTCCGAGGGAGGCAAGACCAACAACCCGGCCGACATGCAAGCGATCCTGTCCAATATGGAGGGCCAGATTGCAGATCAACCTGGTCTCCGCTGTCGCTATACGATCCTCGCTCCGGCCCTCGATACCTACGGCGAGTTTGCCGGCTACCGCTACGGACTGGAAGACGAGTCGGCCCGCCTGAACCTCAACTCCATCCTGGTGGCCGATGCACGCGATCCCGATGCGGCGCTCGGGCGAACCCTGCTAATGGGACTGCCGGGCATGACCGAACCGATTGCCGACGCCATTCTCGACTGGCTGGACGAAGACGACGAGCCACGCGAGTTCGGCGCGGAGCGCGACCACTATTCCTCGTTGAGTCCGGCCTATGAGCCTCAGAATGGTCCGCTGGAAAGCATCGACCAATTGCTGCTGGTGCGCGACGTCACTCCCGAGTTACTGTACGGCTTCGACCGCAATCGGAATTTTTTTGTCGACGCCGATGAAGCCCAGTTGTACGGAGTGGAGAATGTCGACAATTCGACAGGCAGTATGAACCGTGGTTGGGCCTCCTACCTGACCCTGCGGAGTGGCGAAAAGAATTTGCGGGCGGATGGTACTCCCAAGATCGACATCAATTCCGACGACCTCGAAACCTTGCACCAGGAACTGAGCGAAGTGCTCGACGCCGAGCAAGCCAATTTCATCATCGCCTACCGTCAGGGCGGCCCCAACGAGGAAGACGACGAGGAAAGTGACGAAGTCGAAGATGTTGGTGGCCAAACCGAACAGCGGAAGAGCGCGGGCTCGCTCGACTTCGACTACGAACAAAACGGCTCGGTGCCAATCAATTCGCTGCTCGACTTGATTGGTACGGAAACTCGCGTTGTGGAGAATGGCCAGACGCAGCGGACCATCGTCGAGGAGGCGTTCCCCAACGAGCCCGGCGCCATGGCGGCCTACTTGCCACTGATGATGGAGAACCTGACGGCCGGCGGCCAGGCCGTGATTCCGGGACGACTGAACATCAACCAAGCGCCGCGCGTGCTGCTCGAGGGATTAAGCATGACAATGCCCGAAGCGCTGCCCCCCCAGGCGGTGGAGCAGATCCTGGCCAACCGCTCATTCGAACCGGCCATCGACCAGCCCGACCAGATGTACGAAACATGGCTGCTGAGCTCCGGAGTGCTGACACTGGAACAGATGAAGCAATTGATGCCGATGGTCACCGCCGGTGGCGACATCTACCGGGCCCAGGTGGTGGGCTATTACGAAGCAGATGGGCCCTACACGCGTCTGGAAGCGGTCATCGACAACTCGGGGGTGATCCCCAAGATTAGCTCGGTTCGCGACCTGTCGCCGCTGGGGGCCGGATTCACCGTCGAGCAGCTGGGCGCCATGGATTTGGCACCGATGGAGTGAAATATTCGCTTGCGCGGCAAGCGGTGGATAAAATAGAGGTTTCGAACACTTACGTTCTTGGCAACATACAAATGTCTGACCTGCTGGTAATCGATTGGGACTCCACACACGTTCGCGCCCTGGTGGGCAGCCGAAGCGGTAGCATACTGCGCGCGAGCAAGGCCGCCATGGCGCCCATCGAAGGCGAAGCCACGGCGGCCAACATCGCCGACGCGCTCCGTCCGCTGGTGTCCCGACTGCATTCCGGCAGGTCGAAGGTGCTGGTCGTGCTGGGTGGCCGCGACGTGCAAAGTCGCTTGCTCCGTGTTCCCCCCGTCCCTAAAGCTGAACTGCCCGACGTGGTTCGGCTGCGTGCCAGCACCGAGTTCCCCAGGATCGACGACTCGGCGACGATCGACTATTTGCCGCTAGACTCCGACGGTGATGAAACGGCTACGGTGTTCGCGGCCCGTATAAGCCCAAACACCCTCGTCGCTGCTCGCAACGTTTGCACCCATCTGCATCTCACGCCCGAGTCAATCGTAATGCGTGGCTGTGGTATCCAGCGGTTGGCGAACCACGAACTGACGGACCTGTCGCAGGGCGTGCATTTGATCGTGGCGCTGCGGGGCGGCGACCTCGATTTGGTGGGCAGCTCGGCGGGACAAACCGTGGCGGTGCGTTCGGTTTCGGTACCCGGCGAGGACGACATCGAGGTTCGCGCCCAGGCAGCCGCTCGCGAAATGCGTCGCACGATCGCGGCGATCTCCAGCGAACAAGGCTCCCGGGACATGCAATCGCTGGTCTGGATCGTGGGCAGCGAGCAGGACGCCCAGATCGCCGAACGGTGCGGACGCGATCTCTCGCGGCGGATCACTCAGATCGATATTCGTTCGCTGGGCGAGTCGAGCGACGCGTGGCCGGCCGAGGCCGCTGGCTTTGCTGGCATGCTTGGCAGCGGATACGCCATGTCGAGTCGCGACTTGCCGATCGACTTCCTGGCGCCCCGCAAGCCTCCCGAGAAAAAAACGCCGGTTGCGACCCTCGCCCTCGCAGGTGTGCTAGCGGCGTTGGTCATCGTAGGCGGCGGTTGGATGGCTTACAGCAACGTGGCCAAGATCCAAAAAGAAGCCAAAGCGGCCGAGCAAGAGCAGAAGGATCTGGAAGCCGATCTTGAGCAGCTTGCACCCGACCTGAAACAAGCGGCCGAGGTCGAGCAATGGCTGGCAACTGATGTCAACTGGCTGGACGAACTCGACCGGCTCGCCACAACCATTAGGCCCCATGCCTTGGACGCACACGACGACTACGATCCCGAAGGCGACATCCTGCTGGATTCGATCGTCGCTAAGCAGGCACCCGCCCGCAACGGTCGGGGTGGCAACCTGACGATATCTGGCGGCGCCCGCAATGAAAACCGTGTGAAAGAGATCGAACACCAATTGCGGGACGACGAACACCAGGTCAACCCAGGTCTATTGGACATGGACGACGACGAAAAGACATTTGTCTGGAGCTTCCGCGACGAAATAGTCGTGACCCCCAGCGTGGAGGAACGACGATGAACGATCGCGAAAAGAAACTCGGGGCCGCCGTGGCACTGCTGGTCATCCTATGGGGAGGAAACTGGACCTGGCAGAAGTACGCGGCCTGGCGCGACTCCGCCGTGACCCGCCGCACGGCCGCTGAGAGCGACTCGCAGAATGTCTTTCTCCAGCGGACGCAGGCCCGCATCAAAGTCGACAAACTGCGCGAGTGGCGCAAGCAATCGTTGCCGGCTGATTTGGCGGTAGCCAAATCGGAGTACCGCGGCTGGCTGATCAAGCAGCTACAGGACGCTCGCCTGGACGTGGACGACGTGGTGCCTCAGCGGACCGGCCAACGAAGCAACGCCTACCAGGCAATCAGCTATCAGGTCACCGCGGACGGTCGGGCCGATGCCGTAGTCCGGTTCTTGGACAGCTTCTATCGCAGCGGACAGTTGCACAAGATCACGTCGATGACGCTGACCCCCGTTAGTAGTCGCAGCCTGCAGATGATGCTCACCGTCGAAGCCTTGGTGGTGGATGGCGTGGCTCGTCAGTCCGGGCTGTACGAGGGCGAGTCCGATCGGCTGGCGCTAGCATCGGCCGACGAGTACGTGGAACGGATCGTCGAGCGCAATCCGTTTGTGGCCTACGAGCCTCCTCCGCCGGCACGCCCGCCCGTCGGGAAGGACGAGCCGAAGCGCGACACCACTCCTCCACCACCACGGTTTAACGAAGCCGAATTCGCGTTTCTGACAGGCGTGGTGAGCGTGGGCGACCGCTATCAAGCGTGGGTCACGGTCCGCACCTGGCCCGATCGACTCCGCCTGCATGCGGGCGACGACATCGAGGTCGGCCAATTCAAAGGCAAGGTAGTGCGAGTCGAGGCGAAGCAATTGGTCGTCGAGACCGAAGAAGGCGACGTCATCGAGATTGGCATGGGCGAAAAGCTCACCGATGGCCGTCAGCTTCCCTCCACGGCCGCTGGCAGCTAGCTGTGCTGCCACTGCGCGCACTCCCAGAAGTGCATTTTCTTCGTCTATCCCATACGTGTAGACGCAAAAAGGTTGGCGGAGCCTGGTAAACCTTACCGATTATTCCGGTAGTGACGATCGCAGAGATCGTAGGGGCGGCGTGCGCGGCCAAGCTCATCGAGCGGCTGGGGCGCGTATCGTGAAGTCACGCTAAAACTGGAAAATGAGCGATGCGGCACATGGACGGGCCTACCTACCACAAAACGAATCGACTTAGTCTTGCCTCAATTATTCTGGCTTCGCTGCTGCTGGGACTGGCCTGTTGCGGCCGGGCTCCTGCCCAGCAGTCTGGCTTGAAACAGCAGGCTTTCTCCGTCAAACACATCGACCTGGACACCGCTGCCGCCGAGGCGCGCAACGTGTTGTCGGGCGACACCAGAAGCGTGGTTTTTGCCGACCAAGAGGCAAATCGCCTGCTGGTGCAAGCCACCGAACAGCAACTGGCGTCCATCCAGGGTCTGCTCGCTCGCATCGATCAGCCGGTGGCCGCTCCGGCAGCCGGCGGCAACGAAGGCAGCTACCTGCGGGCGTACCCGGTACCTCACCAACGTAGCAAGGATGCCGCCACCTGGGCCAGCCAGTTTCAGGCACCCGAGGGCTCGCGAATCGCCTTCGACGATCGCACCAGCCAACTGCTGGTGATGGGCCCCGAT
The DNA here is from genome assembly GCF_024054565.1 of Aeoliella straminimaris. Lineage (GTDB taxonomy): Bacteria > Planctomycetota > Planctomycetia > Pirellulales > Lacipirellulaceae > Aeoliella > Aeoliella straminimaris. The sequence continues at coordinate 326,765 of NZ_JAMXLR010000092.1, read as the reverse complement.
AGCCTGCATCAGTTCGTGGCCGCTCAACTGACACTCACTGCCCCTCAACAACCGGCGGCTGCTCCCGCGGCTAACAATCCGCAGAGCGAGATTCGGAAGCTGCCCACTCCTACCGACCAAACCGCCGGCACCGGTCCTTCGGCGAGACTGCAACTCGGCAGCATGAATGGCGACTCGTTGCATCAGCGGCTCGAACAACTGCTGAGCCGTCCCCTGCCCTCTACCACCGGCGGCAATGGTCAACGACTGGTGTTCCGCGTGGAGATGATTCCGGGCGCGGGCGTACTGGTCGATGCCGACCGCACCAGCGGCGATGTACAGATTCAGGGCCCTGCCGACCAGGTACGTGCCTGGAGCAACGTGCTGAAGGCAATGGACGCCCCCAATACTCCCACGAGTGTCACTCAGGTGGTGACCACCAAACCCGAGGCCGACGCCAAGGTTCGCCAGGCGCTGGACATCGTCCAACAGCATTCCGGCGGCGGCACGACCAGCAAGCGGGCCCGGGCGCAAACAGCCAGCCTGATGTTTCAACCACAAGACGAAACCGGCGCCACGGACGAGGAAGACGCGGTAGCCGCGGTACCATTTACCGCTGGCAACGACGCTACCATCTCGCCCGACGAAGTCGAAGGGGCATTGCTGGGCCCGGTACAGATTCAATTTGTCGAAGGCCTCGACATTATCCTGATCAAGGGTAACAAGCGCGATGTCGAGCGGGTGATGGCCATCATCAATCGCATCGAACGAGTAACTGCCGAAACGGTGCCCTCGATCGAGGTCTATCCGCTGCAGCATCTGGAAAGCACCGCGATGGCTGCGCTCTTGGATCGGGTGTATTCGCAAGTGCTCGGCCCGCGTACCGGCACCGTGAGCATTACGCCGCTGGGCAGCCCGAACTCGCTGTTGCTGGTGGGACGTCCCGAGAACGTGACGACCGCCATCGACCTGGTAAAACGCCTGGATCTGCCGGTGGAACCGACCACCCGCTTCGAGGTATTCCCACTCAAGCACGCCGTGGCTGGTGACGTAAAGCAGATGATCGACGCCTACCTGGAAGATCAGGCGGGCGAAGATGACGAAAACGTCGGAGCGCTCATTCCCAAAGCAACGGTGGTGGCCGACTTCCGCACCAACTCGCTGTTTGTCAGCGCCGGACCACGCAATCTGTCGGAAATCGCCGCGATGGTGCGGAAAATGGATGTCGACCGTGGTACGGCCGTGGACGAGGTACGCGTATTCCGCTTGAAGAATACCCTCGCCACCGAACTGGCTGAGGTATTGCGTTCGGCCGTGCTGGCTCGCGAAGAGGGAGCCGCACAGGAAGGTGCCTCGGCCATCTCGGCCCGGGTCTCCGCCCTGCGGTTCGTGACCATCGATCCGGAGAACCAGCGCCGACTCGAGTCGGGTGTGCTGGCCAACATTCGCGTGGCTGCCGATTCGCAAGCCAACTCTCTGGTGGTCACCGCCCCCAGCGAGAGCATGGAGCTGATCGCCGCCTTGATCGAACAACTCGATGCGGTGCCGAACGCCGAAGCCGAGATCAAGGTGTTCACCATCGTCAACGGCGACGCAGTGAGCCTGGCCGAGATGCTGCGTGAGCTGTTTGGCGACACCGAAGATGGCGCCGCGGCGGGGCTGGCGGCTGGTGATAACTCGCTGGTACGTCTGCAGTTCTCGGTCGACGAGCGGACCAACAGCATCATCGCTGCGGGCACTCGCGCCGACCTGGCCGTGGTGTACGCCATCCTGCTGCAACTGGATGCCAGCGACACTCGGCAACGCAAGACCGAGGTGTACCGCCTGAAGAACTCGCCCGCCGAAGACGTGGCACTCGCTCTGAACGAGTGGCTGCGGACCGAGCGGGAGGCCGAGGCCGCCGCCGAGCTGGCCATCAGCCCGTTCGAACAGATTGAACGCGAAGTGGTGATCGTACCCGAACTGGTCAGCAACAGCCTGATCGTCAGTGCCACGCCACGCTACTTCGAAGAGATTGCCGCTTTGGTGGACGAACTCGACGAACGCCCGGCCATGGTGGTGATCCAGGTGCTGATCGCCGAAGTACGGTTGAACGACACCGACGAATTCGGCGTCGAGCTTGGTCTGCAGGACTCGCTGTTGTTCGATCGATCGCTGCTGGACGAAATCCAAACCATCGATACGACCACCACCACCCAGTCGGCCGGTGGTGCAACGGTGACAACCGAGCAACAGACCATCGTCAACTCTCCGTTGCTACCTGGTTTCAATTTCAACAATCAGTCCCTCGGCAACAACGGCAGCACCGCGGCCCTGGCCAACGCCGGCAACGTGGCCGCACAGGGGTTGTCGAACTTTGCCCTGAACCGCATCAATCCCGAGCTGGGCTTTGGTGGCTTCGTGTTCTCGGCCAGTAGCAACAGCGTGAGTGCCTTGCTGCGGGCCTTGCAGGAAAGCCGCCGGCTGGAAGTGCTCAGCCGTCCGCAAGTCACGGCCCTCGACAACCAGCAAGCCATCATTCAGGTGGGTCAACGTGTGCCTCGCGTCCAGAGTACGCAGGTCACCACTTTTGGCCAGACCAACTCGGTGACGTACGAAAATGTTGGTATCATCCTGCAGGTTCGTCCGCGGGTGAGCCCTGACGGCATGGTGGTGATGGAAATCCAAGCCGAGAAGTCCAAAGTTGGCTCCGAGGCCGAAGGTATTCCCATCTTCACCGGTGTCGACGGCAGCGTGGTCCGCGCACCGCGTATCGACCAGATTACGGCCTACTCGACAGTGGCCGCCGCCTCGGGACAGACCATCGTGCTGAGCGGTCTGTTGGCCAAGGAATCGTTCGACGTACACCGCCGGGTGCCCATTCTTTCGGAGGTGCCGCTGCTGGGCGACTTGTTCCGCTACGACGCCGTGTCGGAACAGCGGAGCGAACTGTTGATTATCCTCACGCCTCGCGTGATTCGCAGCGAGCAGGACGCCGACATGATCAAGCAGGTTGAATCGGCTCGCATGAGCTGGGTGTTGTGCGATGTGGTGAGCTTGAACGGACCGAGTGGTCTGCGTAGCCGCTGCGACGACTGGACCAGCGCCGATGCACCAAGCTGCTACCCCACCGAGATCCCCACCGACGGCGAACTGCAGTACCAGACGCCAACCGGCGAGGGCCCCTACATGCCGGGCAGTCCGGCGGTGGTCCCGGGCGAGTCGTACGATGTGGTAAACCCCGGCTTTGAACCGACACCTGTCGAGGCTCCTCAGCCCACCAGCGGGCCCGTCCGTCAGCCCGAAGCCGAGCAGGTGAACTACGAGCAACCGGCCATCCGGATGCTACCTCCGGTCAAACCTCAGTAATGCTCGGCCATCGCTGACTTCACTTATCCGCCAGCAATTGTTGACTGCCATGAATCGATACCTTCACTTTCCATATCTGCTTGCAATGCTCGCCTGTGGCCTGGTGGCCGTCAGCGTGGGATGTCAGTCAACCGGCGAGAAGCTCTCGAGCGTGAATCCCCTGCCCAAAGTGCTGGGCGCGGAGGAAAACGCGGAGTACGGCAAGCCCGAGCGGGTGGTCGCCACCTGGTCCGAGGCGGTACTGCATCGCAATGGAGAGGGAACACGGGGCTTCGGCGGGCGGTTGTTCTTCTACGACCGCGCCTCGACCAAGCCCATCCGCGTGGAAGGCCAACTGGTGGTTTATGCCTTTGCCGAGGACGGCCGCGAGGCCACCGATCATCGTCCGAGCAAACGATATGTGTTCCCGCCGGAGCAATTTGCCCGACATCATAGCGAATCGGAAATCGGACCGTCGTACAGTGTGTGGTTGCCGTGGGACGCGGCGGGGGGACCACAGTCGGAAGTGAGTTTGATCGCCCGCTTCGAGCCCCTCCAGGGGGGCGGGCTCGTTGTGAGCGATCAAACTCGCCAACGACTTCCAGGTGCGCCACGCGATGAAACCATGATTGCGGAACAGCAACAAAACAAGTCGGATGTGAAGCAGACGTCGTTCTACACCAACGCGCCGGCCACCGAAGTGAAGATGGAGCCTGTGCCCGAGAAGAAGCAGACGATGACGACGACCACCATCTCGCTGCCGGGCAAGTTCATGAATCGTTCGCCGGGCACCATTTCGCCCACCTCGGCGAAGCCACTCAAGACAGCCCCCAGTACAACCACACCTTCGGTCACCTCGCCGACCATGACGCCTGCAACCAGGGCTATCACACCTGTCACCACTCGAGCCGCGGCACCAGCGACGACAGTCACTCCGCACAACACCGCTCCGCTTGGTACGACCACCACGGTCGCTCCGTCGGCGGCAGCTTCGATGGGGGGGGGGTACCCGGCTGCTGCGAACACCGCGAACACGACACCGGCGAACGGCGCGTCGCCAACAGGGGCTTTTCAGCCAACGCCCGTAGGTACGAGTGTCAAGTACCTCACTCCTGGGGAGTCGGTGCGTCAATCCCTTCAGCCACGGTCATTTGGTTCGCTACATTAACAACGCCCGGTTGTTGGCTGATCAATTTCTCAATAAGCATTCGCTCGAAGCTGTCGTCAGCGACGCCCGTCAAGACAACGTTGCCATCGTTAACGGTGAAATCGAAGTCTGAGACGCTGCGTTCTTCGAGCACTCTCGCCAGCCGCTCGGATAGTGCAGTCGCCATGGGACTGGTGGCGGCATCGGGCACGTCGAAGCCCACCTTTAATTGCACGCGGACCCGTTGCTGGGCCGTGCTACCCGAATTGTTATCGCGGCCGCGGTTATTGTTGTTGTTGCGACGCTGAGTGCGATTGGCATTTTGCGATCCCTGGCGGGACATGCTCTCGAACATCGACGCGACTTCGGCGCTGTCGCGACCGATGAATCCGCCCTGCTGCTGGCCGCCCAGCCCACCGCCAAAGCCGCCGGCTCCGAGACCGCCCTGCCCCAGGCCGCCCCCCTGGCCGAATCCACCGGAGCCGAAGCCCCCGGCTCCCATGCCTCCCGAGCCGAAGCCTCCTGCGCCGCCCCCCATCGAGCCCATTCCGGAGTTGCTTCCAAACGAGGCGTTGCCGAATCCCAACCCGCTGGTCAGGTTCGAGCCAGTGGGGGTCTGGCCCCCGCCGCCAAATCCTTGTGCCCCCGCGTGGCCGCCGATCAACATTCCGGCAGTGGCGGCGAATAGCGCCACGGTCCACATTCGCTGGGTCATCGTAAACTCCGTAAAACGGTGGAAACTTCTGCCCCCATTCCGGGGTAGGATAAACGGTCGGCTCTGTCGGGAATTATAACGTATGCATCGACCACCCGGCCAACTGCTATCGCACCGCAATCCTCCAATGGAAGGCACTCTACCATGAAACCCCGCCAAATTTTGCCGGTTTTCCTCATTGCCGCAATTCTGCTGCCAGCTAGCACCACGCTGGGACAAACCGAGCGCCCCACGGCCATGCGACTGTTCCCCCACGAAACGCTGGCCTTCCTGCGGGTGGCCCATGGCCGGGAGTTGTACGAGCGGTTCCGCACCACCGGTTTTGGCCAGATGCTGGACGATCCGGAGGTGGCGCCGTTTATCCAGGAAACCTGGGCGTTTGCCGGCCAGCAGTTCGACGACAATTCCGCCGAGGACGCCGGTTTCAACTGGGACGACCTGGCACACGTTCCCAAAGGCGAGATCGCCATTGGTGTAATCGACCGGGGTGAGGCCGACACCGGGGTGTTGGTGTTGGCTGACTTCGACGGTCAACAGGTCGACGTCGACTTCCTCACAGATAAACTTGACGAACGGTGGGAGAAGGAAGCCATGGTCGTCGAACGCTCCGACGTGAATGGCGAGCAACTCACGGTGGTCCGCCGTGGGAACGATCGCGCGTCGAGCTTCGGCTATTTCGTAAAAGATACCTGCCTGGTCGGCAGCAACGACGAAGTGCTGCTCGAGCATGTGCTGGAGCGCTGGGCTGGGCGTGCCCCGGTGGTCGAGCCGACCGAGGACACGGATGAAGAAGCCGTGACGTCCGGCGAGCCACTGCCTGGCGAGCGAAGCCTGGCGGAGAACCAGCACTTTCAAGCGATTCTGCGAGAGTGCAGCACGCAGCTGGAAGAGCCACCGCAAATCCTGTTCTACGTCGATCCGATCACCACGATGCGGCGCGTCTTCCGTGGCAACTTCGGCGCCGGCATGGCGCTCGCCACGTTCCCGGCATTGGGACTCGACGGCATCCTGGCCGTTGGTGGTACCGCCACGTTTGCCACCGAGAAGTGGGACTCGCTCACCCACGTGCACCTGTTGCTCGACAACCCGCGGTCCGGCGTGCTGACACTGCTGCGATTCAAAGACGGCGACATTACGCCTCCCGATTACGTGCCGGCCAAAGTGAACGGCTATTCCACTACCTACATGGATGCCCCCGGCATCTACGAACGACTGATTCAACTGGTCGACCAGTTCCGCTACGAAGGAGCCTTCGAAGATTCGATCGAAGCCAACATTTCCGATCAACTGGGCATCGACTTCCGCGAAGTGTTTATCAACAACCTGGCCGGGCGGGCATCGACGCTCACCAGCTTCAACGAGCCGGGGCGGGCCGTCGGCGAACAGCGGGCCATCTGCGTCACGCTGCTCGATCCCGAACTCGCCAGCAAAGCGCTGGCGACCGTCGCTGAAGACAAAGGCGAGCTCGAAGAACGCGAGTTCGGTGGCCTGAAGTACTACTTCTTCACTCCTCGCTTTGCCCGTGATCGTCCGGAAGAAGAGCGATTCATGACCCCCAGCTTCGGTGTGCTGGACGATACCCTGATATTCACCACATCGACCTCCCTGATGGAGGTGCTGATCGAAACCCACCAGGGCACCCGGCCACGCCTGGCGGACTCGATCGAGTACAAGGTGATCCAAAGCCGCGTGGAACGTCTGACACGGGGCCGCCAGTTGGCCCTGTTCTATTACGACAACCCCGCCGAGGCGATCCGACACTGGTACGACTTGTCGCAGGCGGACTCCACCCGCGACAACCTGGCCAACTGGGGAGAAAATTCTGCCGCCGCGGCAGGTTTCCTGGACGTACTGGAGCGGAGCGAACTGCCACCGTTCGAGGTAATTCAGAAGTACCTCGTGCCCAAGGGGGGCTACCTGCTCGACACCGACACGGGGCTGCACTTCATGGTCTTCGATTTCCGCCAGGAGGCCGCACCGTAGCCGTCCTCACGATGACGCTCGCCAGCCGCATCCCGCCGCCCACTGGCCTTTCCCGCACACCGCCCGAGCAAACGCATGAATGTACTGCGAGCCGTTCGAGGTCGGTATCGGCTGGGCCTGGACTGCTGGATGATATGGACGATAGCGTGCTGCTACGGCAGCAGCTTAGCCGCGGAGTCGACCTGCCGACTGGAAAACGACTACCTGCTGGTCGAGATCGCCGAGTCGGATGGTGCGGTTGTGCGGTTGTTCCACAAACAGCAGCAGTTGGAGCTCATTTCGCAACTGCCCGAGCAGCGAACCCCCTGGGCGATGCTGCTGAGCCCGCTGCGGCTGGTCTCCGATTTCGAGTCGTTCGCGCTCACCCGCGACGCGCAGCAGCCTGAGACCGTCGTACTCACCTGGCAAACGCCTTACGACATTACGGTGGTGGGCCGCGTAACGCTGGCGGCCGATGCCGACCAGGTGGAGTTTACCTGCGCGGCCAGCAACACGGGTGACGAGACCATCCTGGGTGTCCGCTATCCTGCCCTGCAAGGCATCGGCTCGTTATCCGATGACGGCCTGCAAGATCGCCTGCTGCATTCCACAGCCATGGGGCTGGTATATCGCAATCCCCTCGAGCTATTCCGCACCGGCACGAACATTCCATTCGAGCGTGGCCCGGCCGTGTCGCGATACCCAAACGGCTACCACGGCTCGGCCCTGCAACTCATGTCCTACTACACGAAGGACCGGGGCGGCTTCTACATCGCCACACACGATGGTCGCTCGACCGACAAAGACCTCAATTTTTTTAAGCACGACGCCAATTCGCTAAGCTGCGAAATCGCCCATTGGAACTGGGACGCTCGGTCGGGCAAGAGTCTCGAACTCGATTATCCCGTCGTGGTGGCGGCGCTCAACGAGGGCTCCTGGTATGCTGCCGCCGATCGCTATCGCGACTGGGCCACCCAGCAACCATGGTGTGCGCGCGGCACCCGGCTCGAGCGGCTCGCCAAGGACGACTCGGCTCGCTGGCTCACCGAACAGGTTGGCGCGGTCGGCATGTGGTGGTTGTTCCGTCAGGACATCGAAACATCGGTGAAGCGAACCCGCGAAGCGTTCGCCGCGCCGCTCTTGCATCTCGATTTGTGGTGGCAGCATGAGGCCAGCTTCGAGGAAGCACGCCGCGGGGGCGATCGCTTCGGCCCGTTCTACTTTCCGTACCTTTGCCTGCAGGGCAGCAAGACCTTCGACGACCATAAGGCCGACGCCGTGGCGCCGCCCGGCTTTTCGATCTCGCCCGAGTGGCGCATCATGTGCGCCGCGCAACCCCAGTGGCGAGACGTCTTCGTCGAGTCGGGTGTCGACCTGGTGGGTGAGGGGCCGCTGCGGCACACGCAGATTTGGATTGGCGACAACCAGATTGGTTGCGATGCCGATTGCCTGTACTACGACATCGGTCCGTGTGCCGGCATTCCCACGCATTGCTATGCACCGCACCACGACCATCCGCCCGGCGCAGGCCGCGGCATGACCGACGCCCAGGTCCGTTTGGTGCGCGATAGCCAGCAGGCCGCCACTCAAGCGAAGGGGCAGTACGTTCCCATCGGCACCGAGTGCATCAGCGAGCCGTTCGTCGGCTGCATGGACATGTACTACCCGCGCAACGCCGGTCTGGCGACCGAGATGGAACTGGCCGCTTACACTCGCCATCTCACCTGGCTGCCCGACGGGCAGATGGAGGCCGTACCGCTATTCGCGTACGTGTACCACGAGTATCAGGGGGTGCCGATCCAAGGAGTGTACGGCGTCGATCCGTGGCGTTTCACCGCAGGGCAGGACTATCACACCTGGGCCGAGGCGAGATCCATCGCCTGGGGCGGGCTGTTCGCCACGCACGCCCTGCCCGACGACATCGAGCCCTCGGCCGACCGAGTTCGCTATCTGCAAAGCCTCACGACCGCGCGAACACAGTTCGCCAAAGACTACCTGTGCTACGGCCGCATGCAGCGCCCCCCAGCCATCGAAAGTGCGACGGTGCAAATCGATCATGGCCTGGCCGAGGGAGGCTGGTTTCGCGAGTTGCGTTTCTCTGGCGACCTGCAGAAAGCGGCCGAGGCCCTCCAACTAGCCGAGCAAGAAAAGCAGGAAGCCTCGGCCGACAGCGAGAAGGGCAAACTCTCGCCCGAACGCTGGGTGGCCGACGTGTTGGCCATCGGGGCCCCCCCAGCCACCCAGTCGACGCTTGAAGTGCCAAGCGTCGTTTCCTCCGCCTACACCTTTGGCAACAAGCAACTGGGTATCTTTCTCGTTAGCATTCCCGCCGAGCCGACGGGGCCGGTAAAGCTCGAAATCGATCCAGAGCATTACGGCCTGCCATCTGGCACTTACGAAGTTCGCCTGGTGACGATGGACGACGTCAAGCCGCTGGGCACGCTCGCAGGACCCCGGCAATTCGAGCTAACGCTGCCCCCGCGCGAAGCGGTGCTGCTGGAGATCGGGCAGAGCGACTAAACCGGATGCTGAAGGCAGGTCCATTCCAATTGTCTCGGTCCGGTCGCCTGTTCTAGTGGCGATCGACGTCCGGCTTCTCGTTGCCATCGCTGTCGTAGCGATTGAAGGCAAAGTACGCGAACACGCCCGGCAGCACTGGCAAAAACACCATATAGTACGGCGTCACCAGGATGCCCAGTACCACGACAATGGCCAGAAACACCAGCCATACCCACCAGGTGTCACGCCAAAGTCCAATCAGGGGGCCCATGCTGCTGCTCGTTATGATGGTCCGTTGCGAAAGATAAAAGGCAATAGACCAATTCTACCTTGCGAGTGGCCAGTTGTTGCAGTGGGGCCGCGGGTGCGTGAACCCCAATGGCAGTTTTTTGCGGAAACCTGTCGAGTTTCGTCTTGCATTTTATTACAAATGCAATAAAAAGTTTATTACACGCGAAATAAACGATGGAGCCCCTGCCATGCCCAACCGCGAAATACAAGTTACCGCTGGCGAAATGCAATTCCTCAGCATGCTGTGGGAGGAAGGGCCGCTCACGCTGCGGCAGGCGCACGAGCACATCGGCGAGTACGGCCGCGAAATTGCCTATCCCACCGTACAGACCCATCTGAACCGGATGGTCGAGAAACAGCTGGTGCGACGCTCCGACCAGCGGCCCGCGGTTTACTCCGCCGCGGTGACGCGGGACCGGGTCACACGGGGGCGGGTGCAGGAGCTACTCTCCACGCTGACCGGCGGGCAGGTCATTCCGCTGGTGGCCAAACTGGTCGACCAGCATGAACTGACCGACGACCAAATCGACGAACTGCAACAGTTGCTGGAAGACGCCAAGGCAAAAACCACTGCTTCCAAGAAGAAAAGGAGCAAGCGATGACACTGCTGCCTGACTGGTTGGCCGAGGCCCTGCTCCGCACCACATGCGTTCTCAGTTGCTCGGCGGTGCTGGTGGCTGTCGCCAGTCGCATGTTCCGCTTGCGATCGCCCCGCGCGGAGCAGCTCGCCTGGACCCTGGTCCTCATCCAAGGGTTGCTTTTCGCGCCGCTGCCGATTCAAGTGCCGCACAACTGGTGGCCAGCGCAGCGCGAACCAGCCCGCAGTAGCGCATCGCTACCACCCGATAGCCCCGCTCGCGAAGGCGGGGATGGCCGCGCCGCAGCGTCGCCCAACAAGGACGTCGATGCTGCAGCGCCTCGCGGCGGCGCTATTGCGGCACGTGAAATTCGCCCGGCGGACCTTCGACAAACCGCGGCTTCCTGGCAAAATGTATTTCTGCGAATGTGGTTGATCGGCCTGGTGATCGTGGTTGCCCGTGGATACTTGCGATACCGGTCATTCGTCCACAAGCTGCAACGATGCGCCACGCCATGCGCGGAATGGGGCACTGAGTGGCGCCAGGTTCTGGCCGCCGCCGAGTGCCAGCGTGCCATACCGTTGGTGGTCTCCCGGCAACTGGGACCCGCGCTTTGCTGGACTCCGGCCGGCTATCGACTGGTGGTGCCTCTGGGTCGGTGGCAACAACTCACCGGCGACCAACGTCGCGCGGTGCTGCAGCACGAGTTGGCCCACTACCAGCGGGGCGACATCTGGCGTTCGCTGGCCGCGCGGCTGGTGGCGCTGGTGCATTGGTTCAATCCCCTGGCGTGGTGGGCGGTTCATCGGCTCGAGGCGCAGTTGGAGTTTGCCTGCGACGCATCCGTCGCTAGCAACAACGCCACTTCGCTGGGCGAAGCACTCGTGGCGATCGCTTCGCGCGAAGTCCAGCAACCGCTACTCGCCACGGGGGCCGGCAATCGGTCGGTGGTCCAGCGAGTGCGTCGGCTGCTAACCGAACCCGTCGAAAGCTCACCCATGCGTAGCCTTGTGGCGATCGGCCTATTGTTTGTGACGATGGCCGCTATGTCGGTATCGGTAAGCGTTGCCCAACCACCGGACGATGACGCGCGGGGCGACGTGGCATTGCGATTGGCAGTCGATCAGTTCCGCATTGCCGGGCATGTTGATGGAATAGCAGTTTCTCCGCAGGGCGACCAACTGGTCGCGATCGCTCCCAACCGCGTGTCTCCCACCTGTTGGTTAATCGACGCCGAGACGCTCCAGTTGACCAAAGAGATTCGCCTGCCGGACGATGCCAAAGGGTGGATTAGCTCCATCACCTTCTCGCCCGATGGCACAGAGCTATTGTGGGGCGAGTTGCATGGCTACGTCGCGATTTGGAACCTGTCCGAGCATCGGCTGGTGTTTCGCGAGCAACTGCACAGCGGCGAGGTACGAGATGTCGCCTACAGTACGACCGGCACGCAATTCGCCACCGCCGGAGACGACGGCGTCGTGCATGTCCGCGGACGGGAAGAGCCCGCTTCGGCAGGACGAACCTTCGCCACTGGTGGGCAATACACCTCTGGTGGCGACAGAATCGGTGGCACAGGCGGCGCGCGGTGCATTGCGTTCACGCCCGACGAGTCGATGCTGATGGCTGGCGCAGGAAGTTCGGGCGACATCTTCATGTGGCGGTTGGACAATGGGCTTTTGATCAACCACATCCGAAATGCACACGACCCGGCCGGCAGCTACAATCCGGTGCTGGTCAATCTGTGCGTTGCGCCGGACGGCAAATCGTTGATGTCTGCTGGTCAGCGGACAGTGCCGAAATCGGATGCCCAAGTCACGACCAGTTCCTCGAGCGTCCCGCTCGCGGAAGTTCGCTTCTGGGACATTGAATCGGGCGACGAACAGAGAACGCTGAAGTCGAAGGACTGGTACAGCTTCGGGCACGCCGATCTTTCGCCCGATGGTACCAAGGTTGCGCTGGCCGAGTTCTCTCGTTTGCAGATTCTCGACGCCGCGACGGGCAAGTCGCTCCACTCTTTTGCCCTGCCGGGCGAGTGGTGCCAGTCGCCTCACTTCTCGCCCAATGGCAAACGTGTCTACATGCCAATGGACAACTCGGTGGCCTGCTTCGATGTCGAGTCGGGGAAGCGGCTGATGCACACGGATGCTACTCCCGTTGGCTCGCTGGTATCGATCGCCCTCTCTCCCAACCACCAGCTTCTCACTACGGGGCACGCCGATGGCTACGTTCGTTTGTGGAACACCGTCGATGGCTCACCGATATGGCAGCAGCTTCTGGCCCCGGTGCCAAGTCGCGACGGTTGGAAGTCTCGTCCGTCGTTCATCGGCTGCACATCCGATGGCAAGCAGTTGGTGGTTGCTGGCCGGCGAAATGATCCGAGGACGTTCAACGAAGGCGTAATCGTGTTGCTGGACGTGGCGACGGGTCAGCTTGTTCGCGAAGTGATTATCGACACCGAGATCGAGAGGGGTGCCCTGTCGCCCGATGGCAGAACGCTCATTGTATATACTTCCAATGGCAGCCTGGGTGACACCAGGTTACATGCAATCGACCTGGAGAGTGGCAAGGTGCAGTACACCTATCCACCCCAGACCGGCGGAGAACACGGTTTGTGGTCGCTGGTGGCCATGGAGTTTACCGCGGATGGCTCCCAACTGCTGGTTGCCAATGGCGATGGTGACACGCTGGTTCTCGATGCTGCTACCGGAGAGCTACAGAAGAACTTTGTGGCCGACTGGCGCGACGCACCGCAGCCTGGCGAAGAAAAACGCCAGCCGATCCACGTCTGGGAAGCCGCACTTGCGGCCGATGGTTCGACGCTCGTGACCAACTCGGCCGAGTCGGTCCGCATCTGGGACATCGCCACTGGCAAGCTCCGCCAAACCATCCGCCACCCACACGACCATGGCTGCAAACTGACGATCGCGCCCGACGCCAGCCGCTTCGCCACCGCCGATTTGAACTACACGGGCGATCCCGGCAGCGACAAAGTGCTGCTGTACGATACCCAAAGCGGCCAACAGATCGCCGAGTTCCTCGAGCCCGGCTGCCGCGCCCATGTACTGCGGTTCTCTTCGGATGGTGGCCAACTGACTGCTGGATTCTCGGACGGCTCGGTAACGGTGTGGGATCTGCCATGAAGCGCGGCGTCGGTCGCAGTCGTGGGCTGAGCGCCGGATTCACAAGAATCCAGACGTCCAGGTGGGCATTCCACCTACCCGCGAGTCCGTCTGTGAGCTGGCTATGATGCACCGTGGCCAATCGCCGTTTTCTTGGTGCGAGCCGGTAGGAATCTTACACCGGGTACGGGACAATACGGAGTTCGCAGTCGGCAGACGACAGCGCCCGAAGCCGTCGCACTCCGCGTGGTGGCGAGCCGGGTCGCACGGGCCTTCGGCTCGCCGACAGTGGGCTCGCAACCGCCGAGTATTGCCACCATGGGTTTTGGGCCCACGGGCCCCACATGCGGGGAACAACGCACGGTGTTTTGGACCCGGGGACATCAAATAACACCAAGAAAAAAGGCACTTTCCAAGGCGGTGGGGGACAAAACCGAAGGAGTTTTGGGCCCATAAATCGGCATCTGCACAAGTGGAGAACAATCCTGGGAGGTGGGGAACAACTGACAGGCCGCCAGAACCGCCGCTGGCTTGCCTTGTGAGCTCGAGAAGTATGGAGTCAACTAGGAACCTCACTGGCTACAGAGTTGTCGTAATGGTGGTCGGCCCGGCCGTCCATCGTACGATTCGCAATCCGTTCATTGGCAGCAGAGCATTGAGATAGTCAAACCATGTTTCGTGAAGCGATCCAGCAGATGACCGGATACACCCCGGGCGAGCAGCCCCGGCGGGAGAAGGTCATCAAGCTCAACACCAACGAAAACGCCTACCCGCCGTCACCACGAGTGGTGGCCGCCATCGAGCAGGCCGCGGCCGGCAGTCTGCAGAAGTATCCCGACCCAGTCGCCACGGCGTTTCGCGAACGGGCGGCCGAGGTGCTGCGGAGCGATCTGCCGGAAATCACGCCCGAATGGATACTGTGCGGCAACGGTAGCGACGACATTCTCACGATCCTGACGCGCACATTTGTGGGCGAAGGAGACGTGCTGCGTTACCCGAACCCCAGCTACGTGCTGTACAAGACGCTGGCAGAGATTCAAGGAGCGAGTGTCGATGTGGTGGACTTCGCGCCCGACTGGACGATGGGCGATGAATTCGCAGTGCCGGTGGACCGCTTGCGGCTGGCGTACCTGGCCAATCCCAACAGCCCCAGCGGCACGGTGGTGCCAGCAGAGCGGGTAGCCAGTTTGGCTGCCGCGATGCCCTGCCCTCTGGTGGTGGACGAAGCGTATGGCGACTTCGCCGATACAAACTGCCTGGGCCTGGTAGCGGAGAACGAACGGGTAATTGTCACCCGCACATTGAGCAAATCGTACGCGCTGGCGGGTATCCGGTTCGGCTTCGCTATCGCGCAGCCGAAGGTAATCGAGCAACTGGCCAAGGTGAAAGACTCTTACAACTGCGACATGCTAGCCATTGCCGCGGCCACGGCGGCCATCGACGACCAGCCATGGCTAGCCGACAACCGTGCGAAAGTGCTCGCCACGCGCGGGCGGATGATCACCGAATTGCGTGCCAAAGGTTTCACCGTTACCGATTCGCAAGCCAACTTCGTATGGTGCACCGACAGCAATCGCAACCTGAAGGAACTGTACGAGTCGCTCAAACAAATGGGCGTGCTGGTCCGCTACATGCCCTACCCCGGTTGGCCCGAAGGCATCCGCGTGACGGTAGGTACCGACGAACAAGTCGACGCGTTGCTGGCGCTAGTGTAAGGCGCTGGCCACTGGCAATTGCTAGCATGCCCACCGCCTGGGTGTGAGAAACTTTGCAGTTTCTAACGATGGTGCTGTCCGAAGCAGGGGCCGAGAGCCGATTCTTTTTACGTAGACCGTGCGACTAGACGTGCGCGAACGGCGTATGTGGTAGCACTGCGGTTGGGCGTCTCGAACCAAGGTGGGTCGACGCCAGCCTGCGTAGGGGGGAGAATTGCAATGCTTCGGTGGAATAAGTTCCTGGGGATTTTGGCGGCTGGACTGCTGAGCGCAAGCTGTGTGCAGTCGGCCCGTGCGCAAGCGACGCCTATCGAGGCGCCGGCTGAATCGTACTTTGCCGAAACGATTAAGCCGAACTACTCTGGTGGTTCGTCTGCGTATCCCAATGGTGACTATCAACAACAACTACAAGCGGCCGGCGGTGCCTGCGGCTGCGACGTGTGGGGCTGCGGCGGTTCGCCTTTCCGCACAGGTCCAGGCTGCGGCGACGACTGGCTGGTGGGCCCGCGCTGGCGGATTTCGCTGGACGGTGTGATGCTGTACCGCGAGACCACCAACCTCGCTGCACTGGCCGCATCGATGGGCACCACGCTCGACGCAGTCGATCAGCACGAGAACTTCGACCACGGGGTCGGCGCACGGCTGATGGTGGGAGCCTGGTGGCCGCAGAACAAGAACTTCGAACTGGTCATGGGCTACGTTGGCGTAGACGACTGGAACGCCAATATCGTCCTGCCCGTGGAAACCCTGCCGCCGGTGATCATTCCGCCAATCAGCGTGGAAGTCGACGAACGTCGCACACTGAACTACAACTCCAGCATGCACGCCATGGAAATCAACTTCCAGGCCCTGAACGATATTAGCTGGAAGCCGTACGCGGGTATTCGCTACTTCTCCCTGGATGAAGTTGTCGAAGACCGTACGAACCAATACGAGACCACTCCGCTGTCCGTCACCGAGTCGTCGATTACCCGGTCGATTCTGAATTCCACCGAAGTGAAGAACAACCTGATTGGTTTTCAGCTTGGAATGCGGCGCGACCAGTGGCGTGTGGCTCCGAAACTGTATATCGAAGGCTTCACCAACGCCGGCGTTTACTGCAATGTCATTAATCGCTCGGACGTCGATCGTACGACACTGACCAGCCGCACCGTCTTGGAAGACGATCCCGGCACTGACGACGTCGACGAGACCGGGCAGGTGCAGGTTTTGTCGAACTCCACCGGCAATCGCGTGAAGACCGAACGCACCGAGATGGCGCTAACGGTGGAAACTTCGCTGGCGCTGGTTTGGAAGATGAACAACTGCTGTGCACTGCGTGGCGGTTACCAACTGTTGTACATCGACGGAGTGGAGCTGGGCGACAACGCCTTCCTGGGCGGCGAAGCCTCCGAAAGCCTGCTGTACCACGGTTGCTTCGCAGGCTTCGAGTATCGCCGGTAGGCTGTTGCAAGTCAGTTCATCGAGGGGTCAGGCGGCAGATCGTCGGGCGAGACGCCCGGCAGCATGATGTTCAGCGCGATTCGCTTGAGCACCTGGCTCCAGAGGTGGTCGAATTCGGTGTCGCCGAAAACGTCGTCCGTCACGGCGTCGGCGACGTGCCAGCCGCCGACCTCCAGTTCATCTTCCAGCTGACCTCCACCCCAGCCGGAGTGACCGCTGAACAGCCGCAGCCGCGTGTCGGGCGTGTGCACCAGCTGCTCGATGACCTCGCGCTGCACCGACATGTACACGCCGGGGATAATCTGCTTCTCGCCGAGTTCCTGTATGGCGTGCAGCGCGATCAGCGGTCCCGGCACGGGGCCACCGAGATAGACGAACTCGTCGTTATCCACAAACTGTTCGCCCAGCGACTCCCACACCTCGCACACGGTCTTGGGCGAAGGCCGGTTGAGCACCACGCCCAGAGCCCCCTCTTCGGCATGTTCGAGCATCAGCACCACGGTCCGCGCGAAGTTCGGATCGCGAAGCGTGCGTGAAGCAACGAGCAGTTTGCCACCAATGAACGACACGGGAATGCAATATCACGATTCAAGGAAAGGTCTACGCATCTCTTTTTCGCCTGCCCCCACCATGATTCATCCGCGACCAGGGCGGCTACGCCCCGCCGGCGGTCCGATTCTCCGTAATCTCGATGGCCTTCAGCAGCCCGCGGGCTTTGTTGAGCGTCTCCTGGTACTCCGTGGCGGGGACGCTATCGGCCACGATGCCCGCGCCGGCCTGCACGTACGCCTTGCCGTCGGCGACAACCAGCGTTCGCAGCGCGATGCAGGTATCCATGTTGCCGGCGAAGTCGATGTAGCCCACTGCGCCGGCATACGGTCCGCGCCGGTGCGGCTCCAGCTCGTCAATGATCTCCATCGCCCGCACTTTCGGTGCGCCCGACACGGTGCCTGCCGGCAGACAGGCAGCCAGGGCGTCGAAGGCATCGCGGTCGTCGGTAAGTTGTCCGGTCACGTTCGAAGTAATATGCATCACGTGGCTATACCGCTCGATGACCATCACATCCGAGATCTCCACCGACCCGTACTGCGCAACCCGACCGACGTCGTTGCGGCCCAGGTCGACCAGCATGACGTGTTCGGCACACTCTTTGGGATCGGCCAAGAGCTCCTCGGCCAACGCTTCGTCCTCGGCCTCGTTGGCGCCGCGGGGACGGGTGCCAGCCAGCGGGCGGACGGTCACTTTGCCATCGACCACGCGGACCATGATTTCCGGCGAGCTACCCACCAACGTCGAGTGGCGGGAACGCATAAAGAACATGAACGGGCTAGGATTCACCACCCGCAGCGTGCGGTACACCTCGAACGGATCACTGGCCAGGGGCAGTTCGAGGCGCTGGCTCAATACCACCTGGAAGATGTCGCCTGCGCGAATGTACTCGACGCACTTCTCCACCGCCGACTCGAATGCTTGCTGCGTGAAGTTGGCCTGGTAGTCGAGCGACACGTCTCCCGCCGTGGCAATGTCGACCGGCGACAGCTTGGTGGGCGGCACCGACAACTTCTCGACCAAGCGATCCACCCGCCGGCAGGCTTCGTCGTAGGCGGCCTGCAGTTGCTTGCCCTGCGAATCGCAAACCTTGGCCAAGGCGATCACCATGACGGTCTTCGTCACGTTGTCGAAAACCACCATGTGATCGAAAAAGGCGAATACCATGTCAGGCAGGTGTCGATCGTCCTCGGGGGCGTCGGGCAGATGCTCGACATACCGCACGGTGTCGTAGCCCGCATACCCCACGGCGCCGCCGACGAAGGGTGGCAATCCAGGCGCTTTGGCAACCCTCACCGTGGCAATCCGGCGGCGGAGTTCTTCCAGAGGGTTGTCGCACTCGAAGGTCTCGCTGACGGGCTCCACTTCCGTGCCAGCAGCGCCCAACTCGGCGGGACGGCCCAATTGGGTGGCGGTCACCGTGGTGCCCTGGGCCTCGAGCAGCAGGTAGGGTTCGCTGGCCAGAAAACTGTACCGCCCGACTTTCTCGCCCCCAATCACGCTTTCGAACAGGCACGCCGACTTGCCATCGTCGATGGCGCGAAACCCGGTAACCGGGGTCAGCGAATCGCTGATCAAACGGCGACACACAGGGACGTAATCGGCCGAAGCCGACAGTTGGGCGAATTCGTCAAACGCGGGGAAGTGCGGCATGATGATCTGCGAAACAGCGTGAAACGTCGAAGCGGGCGGCCTCGTCCGCGAGTTCGACCGAGTACCCAGCGTAGACCAGCAGGTGCAGGGCTGCAAGCGTCGCCGGCAGCGGCGTATGTCGTTGCACCGCAAGGGGTTGCCACCACCGGCCTGGCAGGTTGCTCACCTTGACACTCCAAGGCCCGCCGATAGAATCCGTTACGTCGCTTCTCGATGCCGCCGTGCCACTGCAAGCAGTCCCTTTCGATCTATTATGAAGTGCCAAAAGTGCGATAAACAGGCGACCTTCCACATCACCGATCTGGTGGATGGCGAGCCCAATGAACTACACCTCTGCGAGGATTGCGCGCAAGCGTTCCTGGCGCCGCCCTCCTCTTCCGATGCGGACGAGATGATGCCCGCCATGGCCGGCCTGCTGGCTCAGCAGTTGGCCGTCGGCGAGACGGCCGAGGAGCTGGCTCGACTGGACAAGCAAGTGTGTCCCGTGTGCGGCATCAGTTTTCGGGAGTTTCGCAAGCAAGGTCGCCTCGGTTGCCCCTATGACTACACCTGCTTCTCGGAGGAGCTCGAGCCACTGCTCTTGAACATCCACGACGAGACGCGGCACGTCGGCAAGGTGCCCAAGGGTTTCGGCGCCAATGCCGAACAGCAGACCCAACTGATTCGCCTGCGTCGCGAAATGAAAGAGGCCGTCGCTCGCGAAGATTACGAGCAGGCGTCGAAGCTGCGTGACGAGATCCGCGAAATCGAAGAATCCCGCCAGCTACCGCCCACGGAACAACCTCCGACCGATTTATAGAATAGGGAGTTGTCGACACGTTGATTGCTTTTCCCCATTAGCTTCCATTTACGCCGCCCGGCCAAGAATTACAAACATGCCGCTCAACTTCGAAGAACTTGCCGGTGGAAGCGGCGAATGGCTGAAGGGCTCGGGGCCCGAGTCGGACATCGTCATCTCCAGCCGTATCCGCCTGGCCCGCAACCTGGCAGAGTTCCCCTTCATCGCCCGCGCCACTGCGGCCGACCGGGCCGAGATCGAAAAGATTCTGCACGCCCGCATTGCCGCCTCGAACGACTCGAAGAAGTTTCCCGGCGAGTTGATGTACGTCGACGTGAGCCAGCTGCCGGAGATCGATCGGGCGTTCCTGGTCGAACGGCAACTCATCAGCCGCGAACTGTCCGAAAGCGAGGGAGCACGCGCCGTAGCGATCGACGGCCGCGAGCAGTACAGCGTGATGATCAACGAGGAGGATCACCTCCGCATCCAAGT
The DNA here is from genome assembly GCF_024054565.1 of Aeoliella straminimaris. GTDB lineage: Bacteria > Planctomycetota > Planctomycetia > Pirellulales > Lacipirellulaceae > Aeoliella > Aeoliella straminimaris. Next base: position 306,518 of record NZ_JAMXLR010000092.1, on the reverse strand, counting down.
AATGCACAGCGGCCTGGACCTCGACTCGGCCTGGGAGCAGATTGATACGCTCGACGACTTGATCGAGGAGCAGGTGACCTACGCGTACAACGAAAAGCTGGGCTACCTGACCGCCTGCCCCACGAATGTCGGCACGGGCATCCGCGTGAGCGTCATGCTACACCTGCCCGCCCTGGTGATTACGCGCCAGATCGACAAGGTGTTCCGCAGTTTGCAAAAAATCAACCTCGCAGTCCGCGGCCTGTACGGCGAGGGTTCGCAGGCCATGGGCGACTTCTACCAGGTATCGAACCAGATCACTCTGGGATTAAGCGAGCAGGAACTCATCAAAAAAGTGGCCGACGTCGTACCGGTGCTGATCGACTACGAGCGCCAGGCCCGGGAGTTTCTGGTCCGCGAGAGCCAGGAGACGCTGCACGACCGAGTAAGCCGCGCCTACGGCATTTTGCGTAATGCCCAGACCATCAGCAGCGAAGAGACCCTGCACCTGCTGTCGAGCGTCCGCATGGGAGTCAACCTCGGACTCATCGGCGACGTGGCCATCCCCACCGTGAACAAGCTGTTCGTTCACACCCAGCCGGCCCATCTCCAGAAACTGGCCGGCATGGAACTCGACTCGTCTGACCGCAACATCGAACGAGCCACCTACCTGCGCCGCCACCTTGGCGGCGATAGCGACAAGGCCGAGCACAACTAGGTTGCAAAGTCTTCCCGGCTTCGCCAGTCCGCAGTGCGCGGCCATTATTTCTCTGCAAAGCGGTACGACCGTTCGGCCATCAGGCGACGGCATCCGATCTCGCGTTAAGACGAGTCGTTCCATGGTCTAGATGGTGGGGTATCGATGCGCCCTCTTTTGTGCTTTCAGGTTGCGATGCTAGCATTCGCTTCTTGGCCGTCCGGCGGCCAGGCTCAAGAGCCGATCGCCGCCCCCGCGGCTCCTACGCCATCCCAAGCCGGTCACCAATATACGGCCCCAGGGCCTACCAGATGCGGACGCCAGCCTCGCGCGAGAGCCGGCGCCGAAAATGGGGCACAAGATGTCGTGATGGCACCTCGTCCCGTGGGCTGCTCGAACTTTCGGGACTTTTAACGACTTCGCGCACCACATGCAACCTTTGCCCAGGGTGTTAAACTGGGCAAACGCGGATTACCGCGCCAAGGGGGTCATCGGGTGGTTGCAGCCGCCCTCCGCTCGTTTACCATGCCGTGGACGTTGCTACCGACGCCTGTGTCGGTGGCAGAGATCCCCAAGTGGTAAGAGATGGAGGCAATCATGTTCAGCAAGTTCACCCTCACCCAGTGCGCGGCGCTGCTCCTTGTCGGCAGTGGCGTGGCCCACGGAGTGACTGTCGAAGGAATCAAACTCGCTCCCGGCGAGCGACTGGTTGCCATCGATGGCGTCCCGGTGGATGAATACACCGCCAACAAGGCGACAACTAGCACCCCCGCGTCCAAAGCCCATGTCGTCAAAAAGGCGGCTACCAACGGCGAGGGTCCGGTCGCCCGTGCAACCAACATCGTTGGTAACCTGGTTCGCTCGAACAAGTCGTTCAGTCACTCCAACGGCGTGACGGCACTCGACAAGGCGAACACCGAACGGGCAAAGCAGGGCTACGGTGCTCTCACGCCTGATCCTGCGCTGCAGAAGCTCGCGCTCCGTAAGGCAACCATTGCCGCGCAGCGAAGCTTCAAGAACCACATCGGTGGTTCGCTGGGGGGAGCAAAGTGCGAAGGCGTTGGTTTCACTAATGGCCGCTTCCTGACCTGCTGCCTCGACGAACGGGGCACCTACGGCGGCGCCGCGATGGTGCAGGGCCGCGACGGTTGGTACTGCTGCCTGCTGGTGCGGTAACCGCCAGCCACAACCGAGCAAACGATCAAAGGGCCTCGCCGCTGCGGCGAGGCCCTTTGCTTGCGCGGACCAAAGTTCAGCAAATAATTGCGTTCCGTCGCGTGGCAGTATATCCTGCGCGCTGCGTACGCTGTTCGCTGGGCCGCATCTCTTTCCTTCCGCAGGTCGTTCCCATGGCAAAGTCCACGGCTGTCTTGTTTCCGCTGTTCATAGTAGCCATTTGCGCGACGTGCCGTGCCGAGCCAGTCGAAATCCTCCGTGATCCCTGGGGAGTGCCGCATGTGTTCGCCGCCACCGATGCTGGCGCGATGTACGGACTCGGATACGCGACAGCCGAGGATCGCGGGTTTCAGATGACCTACTCGCTGCGGATCATCCAGGGCCGACTCTCGGAAGTGGTGGGCGAGGTTCGCAAGCTTCGGCGAGATGAGACTTCCATCGATCACGACAAGAAGATGCGTACGTTTGGTTTCCACCGCGCTGCCCAACAGACCGCCGAAAACCTCGATGCGGGAACCAAGGCGTTGCTCGACGCCTATTGTCGAGGGGTGAACGACTACTTTGCCGAGCACTCGGGCGACCTGAACCCGATGTTCGCCGAGGTGGGACTCGAGGCCGAGCAGTGGACCCCGGCCGACTGCCTCGCCTCGTGGTGGCATATCGCGCAGTTCTTTGCCACCGATGGCACCCGCGACCTGATGGCCAGCCGCGGCATGAACCGCCGTGCGCGCGAGCTGTTCATGCAGGTGCCCGAGGGCCTGAAACAAATGCCGCCCGACGAAACCCCCGCCGTCGTGCAGCGATCGGATGTCACCGACGAGTGGGTCGAACAGGTCAATCGCTACGCCCAGGAACATGGCATGACAAGCAGCGGGGAGGCTCAGGAAGGACCGAAGTTCAGCCACGCCTGGGTGGTGGGGGGCGACATGACCACCACGGGGTCGAGCGTGCTGGTCAGCGATCCGCAGACGCCGGTTCGCAACCCCTCGCTGTTTTACGAGTGGCACATCGTCGGCGATACCTTCAACGCCCGCGGCATCGGCGTGCCGGGCAGCCCAATCATCTTGATCGGCTTCACAGATCGCGTCGCTTGGGGCATGACCGCTCTGGGCGCCGATCAGGCCGACCTGTTCCTGCTCGAGACGGACGAAGAGCATCCAGACGCTTACAGGTTCGACGGCGAGTGGCGCGACATGCAAGTCTACCACGAGTCGATCGCAGTGAAGGGTGCGCAGCCAGTCGAACTGTTGGTTCGCGAAACACACCTCGGCCCAGTGGCTACGCAATACTGCTTCGCCCAGCCCCGCGATGGCGAGGTCGCGCTCAAGCGAATCCCGATCTGCGAAACCGACCGCGACACTATCCAAGGCGCGATCGCCATGATGCGGGCGGGGGACGCCACGGAGTTCGACGACGCCCTGGCCGGCTGGCGGTTTCCGAGTGCCAACGTGGTGTTCGGCGATCGCGACGGCGACATTGGCTATCGCGCCCTCGGCGCGATGCCGTCCCGCTCCCGAGACGATCCCTCGCACGGCCGTCATGCCAGAGCAGCTCGTTCGAGCTCCGATGACTGGCAGGAAATCGTTCCGCACGCGCTGCAATCTCACGTCATGAATCCCGCGGCTGGTTTTCTCTACTCCGGCAACCATCGCACTACCGGCTCTTGGTACTCAATCCCGATCGGCGCCATGACCGGCACCGGCGGCGACACGGTACGCTCCTGGCGGCTGCGCGAACGACTGCAAGAGCGCGAGAAATTCACGCCCGGCCAGGTGAAGGCCATTCACTTCGAAAGCACCAACCCGGCGCGGCGCGATATTGTCGCCCTGGGGCTACATATCGAGCAGCAAGACGCCGACGCGCTGTCGCTCGAAGCACAATTGGCTCTCGCCCTGCTGAAACCGTGGTACGAGCAGGGGGCCTCCTCGTCGCTCAAAAAGGAAGGCTCGGCCGTGGCGCTCGAGCTCAACACGTTCTTCCGCTTCGTCAGTACGCACCTCGCCCAAGTCTATGGCGGAGGCGAATCGGGCCTGGCCTACTTCCTGAAGACCGCCACCGGACAAATCGCCGACAATCCCGAACACCAGCTCAGCGAACTCGAAGTCGATTTCATCGATCAGTCCCTCGCCACGGCGTGGCTGAACTGCCTTGAGCGCTATGGCGACGATCCCACTACCTGGCAGGACCAGGCCCGCCGGGCCGTGACCGAGCAGCGTCTGGGCTACTACGAAAGCCTTGATGGCTTTGGTTCACTCGCTCCAGAGCATGATCTCCGTCTGCCGGCACTTGAAATCACCGACGGCGGCACCATCGCCTGCCAGACCGCCCAGTCGTACACGCAGTGGGTGCCGATGGACGATCCCGATCAGGCAGAGTCGATTCTGCCGATCGGCCAGTCGGAACGCATCGACAATCGCTTGCGCACCAGCACGCTCGACCTGTGGACCGAGCGCAAGCTCCACCCTGCCCCGCTGTCTCGCGACAAGGTCGAAGCATTGGGCGTGACCAGGCAGAAGCTCGAGTTCGAGTGATCGCGCCCGCCTACTCCCGCTCTGCCCAACACCTCGTGTCGCCGTCTTCATCCACCTCGACATGAATCACGTTCGGACAACAGCACACCGGGCAGTCTTCCACGTACTCCTGCTCCGATCCCTGAGAAAGATCGAGTGGGATGACGATCTCCTCGCCGCAGGAATCGCAGATGTAAGTGAGGTCGTCCATGAGGGGTGAGGGGTGAGGGGTGAGGGGTGAGGGGTGAGGGGCGAGGGGTTAGGGGCGAGTTGGTAGTCACACCAATTGTTTGCGACAACCGCCTCGCTGTCTATTGGATCAACTACCCTCGTCCCTCGATCCTCGCCCCGCCGGTCAATCCTCCGCCTTGCTGCCGTCGCCGCACATACGGACGATCTTCGGATCGAACTGGGCAACCACCTCGACCAGGTCCTGCTGGGCGGCCATCACCTGGCGGATGTCCTTGTACACGCCAGGCACTTCATCGCTGCCGGCAGCCAGCACGGTGATGCCTTTCTTAGCCAGATCGTTCTTCACCGCGTTGAAGCGATAGGTGTCCTTCGCCTGACGGCGGCTCATGCGACGCCCCGCGCCGTGCGACGCGCTGGTAAGGCTCTGCGGATTACCACGACCTCGCACCACAAACGCCGGGTCGGCCATCGAGCCGGGAATCACGCCCAACTCACCGGCCGCCGCTGGAGTGGCACCCTTGCGATGCACCACCACTTCGCGACGCCCCTTGCCGGGAACCTCGTGGAATTCCTTCCAGGCGAAGTTGTGGTGGTTCTCGACGCCCGCAATCACCTTGGCCCCGGCCAACTTGGCCACCAACCGATGGATCACCGCATGGTTCGCCGCGGCGTACTCGCCCATCAGGTTCATGGCAGCCCAGTAATCCTGGCCCTCCTCGGTGTCGAGCGACAACCATGCCAACCGGCCCAACTGTTTGCAGCTGTCCGGCAACAGTCGCTGTGCCATCTGGCTGTAGTAGTTGCAGACCGCGGCGCCCGCACCACGGCTACCGCTGTGCGAAAGCAAAGCGAGGTACTCGCCCGCGTCCAGGCCCAGCTCTTCGTCTCGCTCGGCAAGCGTTAACTGGCCAAACTCGACGAAGTGGTTACCTGAGCCACTGGTGCCAAGCTGCTTCCAAGCGGTGTCCTTCTTCTGGTGCGTGACGTGCGTGATCTTCCAATCACGGTCGAGCACTTCATGTCGCTGACGCGGCTTATGCTCCACGCCCACGCCGAAGCGGGTACCGCCCATCAGGGCCTCTTCCAGCAGGTTGCGACGCTTGGTGAGCGCATCGGCCGGCATATCGAATACCGACAGCTTCATGCGGCAGGCAATATCAACACCCACGGCGTACGGAATCACGGCGTCTTCGCACGCCAGCACCCCGCCGATCGGCAGGCCATAGCCAATGTGCGCGTCCGGCATCAACGCCGCCCCGACGGCGCTCGGCACCCGGCAGGCGTCGCGCATCTGTGCGTGCGCCCCCGGGTCGATCTCGTCGCCCCAGGTTTGATATTCGATGGGCTCCATCTTGGGCTCGATATCGGCGGTCATCAATTCCCGCGCAAACTCCCCCCACAGTGGATCGTGCAGGTACGTCAGCGGGCTGTCGAGCACGCCGGCTACCAGTTCCTTGGCGTGCTTGCCCTTCAGTCCAAATCCGGTCCCTTCCTGCGCAGCGCGACTCAAGGTCTGTATGGCAATTTTCACACAGCGAGGCGGAACACCAAGTTTTTGCAGCTGCTTGCGGTTCATTGTGGAGGGGTCAGGATTCGGGGGTCAGGGGTCAGGGAAGCGATCCCAGTTCGCAAAGCCTCAGCCTACGGCGGAAGTCGTGGGTTGAGTACTTCCAAAGTTGTTTCATTCTTCCCAAGAGTCCTCGACCTCCCCAAAGGTTCGTGCAATATAGCGTTTCATAGGGTTTTGGGCGTTTGGGTTACGTTCGCGTAAAACGATGCTTGGCTCCAGAACTCCGTAGTGATTACCATTTACACCGTGCAAAACAAGCTTCTGTGTCGCGCTGGAATCCTACCTTGGTTCTAGCAAGTTGGGAGTAAGATATCTATCCGAAAGGAATTACCTGATGACAGCTTCAACAGCAGGGTCGGCCATGCATTGGACAATCGCTATGTGGTTTGGGCTCATACTCGTCGTGAGTTCAGCCGCCACCCTGGCCGACGATCCCGAGGCCGCCCCCCGCTTCACCGTCGGCGAGTTCACGCACATCTACGATCCTTCGGTTAACGAGGACGAAAAGTGGTACATCAACGACCATTGCCTCATCCGTGGGAAGGACAAGCGGTGGCATATGTTTGGCATCACGCGTGAGGAGCCAGCCAGGCCGCAGGATGAGATCCACTTTGCTCACGCCACGGCGAAGTCGCTCTTGCAGCAACCGTGGCAAAAGCACGCCTTTGCGCTCACCGTGGCGCGAGGCGAGCCGTGGTGGGAGGCGCACCTCTGGGCGCCGCACGTTGTGGAGCACGACGGCACCTACTACATGTACTACTGCGCCGGCGGGCCAGACTCTCAGCACTATCGCATCAACCTGGCCACGTCGTCCGACTTGTTCAACTGGACGCGGCACCCCGAGAACCCAATGGTCATCGACGGTTTCGACGCCCGCGACCCGTGCGTCCGCCGCGAGGGCGACCAGTGGGCTATGTACTACACGGCCACGCGTCCCGCCAAACAGGGCAATCACGTGGTGATGAAGGCCACCAGCGACAACCTGACGGAGTGGCGCAACGAGCACGAGGTGTTCACCCACCCCAAGGTCGGCACGTTCGGCGGCCCCACCGAGTCGCCTTTCGTCGTTGAGCGGGCGGGCAAGCAGTACTTGTTTGTCTGCACCAACACGCCGTACGACAATACGGCCGTCTACGAGAGCGACACTTCCGAAGAGTGGAAGCTGGAAGACCAGATCGGCGATTTCCCCGCCCACTGCGCGGAGGTCATCCGCGATGGCGACCGGTGGTACGTCACCCGCGCGGGATGGGGTCGCGGCGGGTTGTATATTGCGGAGTTGAAGTGGGCGGAATGATGCATCGCAGATAGTGGAGCGGCGACTTCAACGGTCGGGCACCGGCACCACGATCTCCAAAGTCGAATCGTCTGCATGTTCGTCCACTGATGGGACTTCGACTTGCACCGACCTGCGAAATCGAAATACTGTCTCAGGTTGGACGCTCAGCATCTGCACCAACACTCTGCCAGCTTCTCGTGGGACCTGACAATCGACCTGCCCGTGCGTGTTACACCACACCTGCGATTGAATCATGATCCCCTGGGAGGCGCCCCGCGGGTTGGCATTGAATACCACCCGCACTAGCTGCGGTCGTTCGAGCGTAAGCGGCGCGCCAGCAGCTTCCTCTACGAGCTGCAACCTTAGTGGTCGGCCGAAACCAATCACCAGATCATTCACCTCGACGATAGGCGATTGGGCCTCCTCGCAATCGACTTTCGCATCGTTGTGGGGGATGAAGTCAGGACGACCGTCGCCGTTCTCATCTGATGGAACAACATAGAGGTTGAACTCGGCTGCAGGCAACGCGTCGAAGTGGTAATAGCCATCGGCGTCGGTCTGAGTATAGTCGCTGGCCTTGTAGTGCAGGTGATGCGCAAGCTGATCGCTGTCGGGCGGAGCCAATGGATACGAGGACGGTTCGAGCTGCACCCCGACATCCGGCAAGGCCAGCCCGGCGGCATTGACCACGCGCCCTTTCACCTGGGTGCCGGGCTGCAAGCGGACCGCCGTGTCAGCGGGTACTCGCTCGATAATTTGCCGCTGGTACGAACCGTCGCTTGCAGTCGCCCACAAAAGGTAAGGTTCATGATGCACACTGCCAGGCTGCCCCATTCCCAGGCGTGCATCCTTCGCTGCACGATCGTAGCGAGGAAATAGCTCCAATCGGTAGCGGCCTCGCTCGTCCGTGCGGGTAGTTACGAGGCCCGTCCGGTACAATAAGTCGATGTGCTGCGCGGTCCCCGCTCGAACATTGGCGCCACGCACAGGGCGTCCCCGCTGGTCCAGCACCACGCCAGTAAGCGGTTCGGAAGGCTGCATGACCACACAGGCGGGCCAGGCCGGCACCTTGTCCCTGATCGCCCAGGCGTACCCAGGGTGGTGCACGACGACAGACAGCGGTTGAATCTCCCGAAGAAAAGGGTCGTGGGCATACTCGTGAAGCAAGCCTTCTATCTGCTCCACTTCGTAGGAACCATCCTCCCGAGTAGTGGTGGTAGCGACAACGCGAAAGTAGTGCGGGCCATACTTGCGGATAAGCCACACGTTAGCCCCCACAATGGGATGCCCTTGGGGATCCATGCAGATGCCAATGCCAGCGAAACGCATGGTTTCTACCCGTGCTGCCCACTCTTGCAGGTCAATTCCGGCTGTCGACCATGGGGTGGCAGACCACGCGATGTGGACAAGGGCCACTGTCGCGGCAAGTGTGAGGCCCAAGCGTTGGCACCATTGGATTCGAACTCTGCACGACGAGCTTAGTGGAAATCGCATCGGTCCCCCCTGGACTTCGGCGTTGTAGAAATCCGACTCGGCGGATATAGCGATCGTATTCTATCACACCATGCACGCTGGATCACTGACGACGTGGTGCATGCCTCTGAATCTCTGGACAAGCTGAAAATCCTGCAAAAATGCCTCGCCTCAGCTGTAGCGTTTGGCGTGCCTCGCGGAAGTAGAGTAGACTGGATGTTCCTCCATACTCAGCATTCGTCCAACTCCGATCTACTCCTAGAAAGCGATTGTTGTGAGTGATACTAACTGGCGGCTGGTTCGCTCTCTATCATTGGTCGGTCTTTTGCTCTACACGACTTCTTCGCTCGCGCATGCGCACGCTGGGCGACGGATTGCGGTGGGCGTGGAGGATAGCAAGCTCACGGCGCAAGGTGCGAATAACGACCCGACCGCGCCCGACTATGGCACGCGGACCTACCCCAACGCGGTGCACGATCATTGGAAAGCCGTCCCCGGCAATCCCAATTTCGCGTACGCGTTCTCGCCCGAGTTCGACGTGCCGAATCCGGTGGCGGAGTTGCAGGTCTATCCGCTGTATCTGAAGTGGGAGTCGACGAGCAAGTGGGGCAATCCACCGATCATGCCCCCCGCGGGCACCGTGCCCGATCTGGAACCCCTATCGCCGGGCGAACTGATCACCATCGAATCGATCGCCCCCTACAACACCAACTCCAACGCACTTGGCGATCTGCTGATCTCGCCATCCATCCCTGCCACGGGAGTGTCGGACATCCCGTTGTACTACAGCATCAACACCCCGCCTGCCGGCGTGCTGTACGCGTTGGAGTTCACACTGCACTCCGGCTCTCCCGACCTCCAACCGAGCGATAGCCTGTACCTGATCTTCTCACCGCCTGGCGACGACCCCGTGACAAAGTTGCACGCGGCTTCGCTGTACTTGGAGGAGTACCTGGCGACGACCGTCGCGGTGCCCGAGCCGGGGACCGTTGGGTTGGTAGCCATGGTACTTGGCAGCGTGGCATTTTGGCGGCGTTGCAAGTCTCGTTGAGTCTCCGGGCGTTAGCGCTTACGGTTCGCCGTTTTTTTGGCGAACCCTGGCCCGTTTTCCGGGGTCCTACCCCCCGGCGAGAGCGGCGTGAATTTCCCGTGAAGCGTCCAAATCTCGGGTTTTTTCGCGCTGCGGTGTTCGGACTCGCCGACTATAGTAATGGGTAGAGGGTCGCACTAACGCAGTGCGACGGACTAGTTGGCCCCGGCCGCAGTGTCTCTGGCATTCACCGTGGCTCGCGCCTGGTCTTATATAGGAAGGAGGTGGTACTTTGTACGACAGTTGTTCTAGTAGCCAGCGAGGTGGCTTAACCTGACGATGACCGGCGGGTTGTCCCACAGGACAGCCACCACCTGCTTCTGAGCGGCTGCCGCCTCTCGACGAGAGGTCGGCCTCCCTTAGAGCATCAAACCGCAAGGCTCGGCTTTCCCTACGGGAGGGCCGAGCCTTGTTTTTTTTTGCGCAGATTATCTTCAGCCACAGTGGCGCGCCAGAGTGACTATCAAACGTCGCGGCGGAGGATGATCAGTGCGATGCCGAATACGCCGACCAGGAAGAAACCTGTCCACAACAGCGCGCCGCGCAATCCTGTACGTGTACGTTCGACATCATCGGAAAGCGGGCGGATCACTTCGATCATGCCGCGGACCTGCCCCACTTGCCAATCCTTTTTCATACTGTCGGAATGGCTGTTGTGGCAATCGACGCACGACTGCTGCATCTTCATAGCGAGCGCGTAGCGGAGCGTTGGCTCGCCATTGTCGTTGCGGAATTCGTGATAGTTGGTGGTCTCGCCTGCATCGAAGGTGTCGAGCGCAGCGTTCTCGAAGTCGTCCAGCCCCGGGCGGTCCTGGCGGTTGCGGAACGGATAGCGGCTCAATAGCCGAGCCTGGGTCCCGCTGCGGGCTTTGTTCTTGCTCAGGTATTCGAACAACTCGATCGTAAACGTGGCAGGCGGTTTCAAGTCGGCGGCCGCTTCGGGCGATGCATGCTTCAGCTCGTCCAGCACGTTGGTGTAGTACTTGTGGCCGTGCAGCAGCATGTTGGCCTGCTGCTCGGCACTGGCCAGCGCGCCGCGCTTCACGAGCGACGTCGACAGGTGCGTCAGGTACGCCAAGCCAAACAGCGTGGCGGCTAGTACTCCTGCCAGAATGCTCACCCCCACCGGGTTGCGGCGGCAGGTTCGCCACAGTCGCTCCGCACCGCTCAACGGCCGGGCAACGATGGGCTCCCCCGTCAGGTAACGCTCGATGTCGGCCGCCAACTGTCCGGCCGAGGCGTACCGCCGCTTGGGTTCGGCGCGGAGCGATTTGCCAACCATGTTGTCGAGGTCGCCCCGCAATTGATCGCGCAGCCCGCGCGGCGAAGTGTTGCGCGCTGCCGCGATGTTGCCGGCGGTAGTGGTCGTGTCACCGCCTTTTTTGGTCCGGTCGCGAAGCACCACGGAACTGGGCCGCGGAAACTCGCGGAAGTCGGTGCTCGGCTCTTCGGTGCTGCGCTGCGTGTCCGAGACATCCTGTGGCCGGCGTCCGGTGAGCAGTTCATACAACAGCACCCCCAGCGAAAATACGTCGGTGGCCGTCGTGAGCGAATCGCCCCGCAATTGCTCGGGACTGGCGTACTCGGGCGTCATCGCCCGCTGCTGGGTAGCGGTAGGCGCTGCGGTCTCGCCGCCGAGTTCCGGCGCGGTGAGCTTGGCGATGCCGAAGTCGATAAGCTTGACCTGACCGCCCTGCCCCACCATCACATTGCTCGGTTTCAGATCGCGATGGATGATCGTGTGCTGGTGGGCAAAGTGCACGGCCTCGGCCACCTTTTGAAACAGCGCGAGCCGCTCGCGGACGCCCAGCCGATGGGTATCGCAGTAGTCGTCGATGCGTTTCCCCTCGACGTACTCCATGACGAAGTATGGCAAACCATCGTCGGTGGTGCCGGCGTCCAGCAACTTGGCAATGTTATCGTGCTGCCCCAGTGCGGCGAGCACGCGGATTTCCATGCGGAACCGCCGCAGGATCTCGTCGGTGTCCATGCCGCGTTTGAGCAGCTTGATCGCTACGCGACGCTTGAAGTCCTCGGTCCGCGTGGCAAGGTACACATTGCCCATGCCCCCACGGCCGATACGTTTTTTGATCTCGTAGTTGCCCAACCGCTGGCCGATCATGGGATCGGTCAACTGCGCGGGCAGGCTCAGCGAACTCTGGCTCAGGAGATTGGGATCGAGAAAATCGGCGGCGCTGGCCGACTCTTCGCCGGCCAAGAGCGACTCGACCTCGCGACGCATGTCGTCATCGCCCTGGCAAGCCTTATCGAGAAACGCGGCACGCTCCCCGGTGGTGAGCGCAAGCGCCTGCTCGAACAGTTCGCCAGCTTGTTCCCAGCGTTCGGTATTCATGCACGGTTACTGTGGTGGCGGAGCGAGACTGGAACCAATCGATGCGCCCTCGAGTTGCGACTGCAACCATGCGCGAGCCATCCGCCAATCCTTCTCTATCGTCGAGACCGAGACGCCCAGGTGTTCGGCGATATCCGGCACGCTCAGACCACCGAAAAAGCGGAGCGTCACCACTTCCGCCTGCCGCTGACTACGCGTGGCAAGCTGGTCGAGCGCCTCATCGAGCGACAACAGATCGAGCCGGCCGTCCTGCTGAATGGCGTCGACCGCCTCGTCCAGCGGCACCTTCTGCTGCTCGGGGCCGCCACGCCGCTGGGCGCCACGCGCGCGGGCATGGTCGACCAATACGCGCCGCATGGCGGTGGCCATCGCGCCGAAAAAGTAGGCCCGATCCTTCTTGGCCAGCGAACCCCCCTGCCCCAGCATCCGCAGCGATGCTTCGTTTACTAAGGCCGTGGGCTGCAAGGTGTGGTCGGGCCGCTCGCGACGCATCATCCCGCCGGCCAGGCGGCGGAGTTCGTCGTAGGCCACTTCCAACAACTGCGAATGGGCCTGCTGGTCGCCCTGGGCTGCACGGCCCAGCAGCATGGTCAGTTCGGAGGAGTTATCGGGCATAGGCGGCATTATAGCAGCCCGTCCGGCTAGTCGTACTAGCAGAATTTTCTTCGCCTGGCGGATCGCCGCCAACCGCCCCAAGTCGCAAAAACATCTGTTTTTCAGGGACTACTGGCCTTCGAAGGGTTTTTTTCATTTTTCGATAAGGGGTCGGAGGGGTTTCTCCGCCAGTCTGAGTGGCGGCAACAAGTGGTTGCCTGCCAACAACAATCTCCCCTAGCTCTCGAAAGGAGCCCTATCATGTCTCGCCTTGCTCAAAACTTGTTGCTCGTTGCTATCGCTACTGTCTCGCTCGCCGCTTCAGCCGATGCCCAAAACCGTTGGCACTTCGGTATGAACGTCCAACTCTATCAGACCTCTGGGTTCAAGTACCTGAAGGTCACTTCGGTCACACCGTACAGCCCTGCCGCCCAAGCCGGCCTCGAACCGGGCGACATGATCTACAGCGTGAACAATCAAAAGTTCTACACTGCCAACAGCGACTGGCAGGCACTCAACATCCTGCAGCAAGCCACCAGTAATGCTGGCGGCTCGCCTCCTGGAGTCCCCACCACGATGGTCGCCACCAACCCTGGCACCGCTCGCATGAACGTTTTGGACATTCGCTCGGGGCGATACACGCAGGTGGTTTGCTACCCCCGCGACAATTTCAATGGCGGCGGAGGTGGCGGATTGCCGACGGCTCAGGTCAACCCGCAAGTGAATCCCAACCCTGGCTTCAATCCTCCTGGTAACTGGTATCCCCAGCCAAATCCAGGTTGTGGTGGTGGCGGCGGTTACCCGACTCCTCCCCGTAAGCCTGGTTGCGGAGGTGGCGGCGGATACCCGGGCGGTGGCAATCCTGGTGGTGGCAACCCTGGTGGTGGCGGCGGTGGTGGAGTACCGACGATCCTGAGCCAAGGATTCCAGATGTTCAAGAATGCTCGCCAGTAATCGGTAAGCAGAGAATAGTGTGGAGTGTAGCGGATGTTGAGGTTGAACTGGCTCTCCTGTAGCCGCAAGGCTCGGTTGCCCCACGGGTGGCCGAGCCTTGTTTTTTTTGCGCTATCGTTTCCAATGTCGTAGAACGGAAACGGTTCCGTCACCTAAGAAAAACCTAGAACTAGCGGAATCAACTCCGTTCTACCGATGTCCGACGATCCCCTTGAGCAGCAACAGGAATTGGCCGAGTCGAGCCTGGCGCTGTTATTCGAAACCTACGACCAGGCGATCGAACGGGGCATGAAGTCGCCCGTTGTGATTCTGGTCGACTGCGAGGATGAGATTGGCGGTCAGATCGCCCGGGCATGGTTGGGCGACGACGCTGTGGACGACGCAATTGCCAACAACCCCAACGACGAGACCACCGTTTACGCCCGCGCCGAGGGTTGGCGGGAATGCAAACGCGAAGTGCCCAATACATTTGAGTATCTGACGCCGGTATTCGCCGAGGGTCCACCGGAAGATGGCTTCCTGGTGGTGAGTGTGACCGCGGGCGGAGCATCGGCGCTAACCGTGCCGATGGACGCCAGGGAGTGAAATCGATGTCAGAATACCTAGTAGCCATCGAAGCGGGCAACTTGCTCGTGACGGTCGAAGGCGAGCAAGACAAGTACGGCTTCGTGCGATGGCTGCTGGTCGAAGCGGGCGACGCCACCCTGGCGGCCAAACGGGCGCTCTCGGAAGTGACCTCCGACGAGGCGCTGTACGAAAAAATTGAAAACGAGGAATGCGACTCGCCTGCGATGACCGTGAAAGATGTTGTCCAAGCCGACGGGAGCGAAGAAGCCCAGCAGGTGGCCGGCACGACGGTTTGGTATTCGATGGACGCGCGGGAGTCGTAGAACGGAATTTATTCCATTACTTGCGTTGCTCAACACTACCAACGGAATAAATTCCGTTCTACGATTCTGGAGGCACCCAGGTCTCCGACGGGGGCGGAATGTGGTAGAACATCCAACCCTATTTCATTACCCGCGGCTAACGCCGTCGGCTCACCACTAACAAATCGCAGCACATGTATAACATTGTCTATATCCCCGGCGATGGAATCGGCCCTGAGGTCGTGAATGCGGCGAAACGCGTTGTCGATGCGACCGGCGTCCAGTGCAACTGGCAGGAGGCCCATGCCGGGCTTGCCACCTTCGAACGCACGGGCGACCCACTTCCCGAGGAGACGCTCGCTGCGATTCGCGGGGCGGATGCCTCGCTCAAAGGGCCCACGGCCACAGCCAGTGGCGGCGGCTTTCGCAGCGTGAACGTGGCCCTGCGGCAGAAGCTACAGCTGTACGCCAACTTCCGTCCAGCGCGGACCATTCCGGGTATCAAGTCTCGCTACGACGATATCGACCTGATCGTGATTCGCGAAAACACCGAAGGTCTCTACAGCGGCCTGGAGCACACCGTGGTGCCCGGCGTGGTCGAGAGTCTGCGGGTGATCAGTGCGAAGGCCTCCGAGCGGATCGCGAAGTTCGCGTTCGACACGGCTCGCCGCCAGGGCCGCAAACGAGTGACCTGCGTGCACAAGGCGAACATCCTGAAGCTGAGCGATGGGTTGTTCCTCGATTGTTGCCGAAAAGTGGCGGCCGACTACAGCGACATCGAGTTCGACGACTGCATCGTCGATGCCGCGGCAATGAAGCTGGTGATCGACCCGAACCAGTTCGACATGCTGGTGATGGAAAATCTGTTCGGCGACATCTTGAGTGACCTGACCAGCGGGC
Organism: Aeoliella straminimaris; assembly: GCF_024054565.1. Taxonomy (GTDB): domain Bacteria; phylum Planctomycetota; class Planctomycetia; order Pirellulales; family Lacipirellulaceae; genus Aeoliella; species Aeoliella straminimaris. Next base: position 290,885 of record NZ_JAMXLR010000092.1, on the reverse strand, counting down.
TGGTCGGCGGACTGGGCGTGACGCCCAGTGCCAATGTGGGCGACGACGCCGCCGTGTTCGAAGCCGTGCACGGCACGGCGCCGGACATTGCTGGCAAAGGACTCGCAAACCCCACCGCACTCATCCAGAGCGCCGTGCTGATGCTTCGCTTTCTGGGCGAAAAAGACGCTGCCGATCGGGTGGATGGCGCCATTCGCACCGTAATGGCCGAGGGCAAGCGCATCACGGGCGACCTCGGTGGCACTGCCAGCACCACCGAATTTACCGACGCCGTGGTGGCAGCACTGTAGCAACGGTCGCGATCCCAGGCCCGAACTGCAGGCGATCGGACGCAGCAACCCAGGCAATCGGCAGGGGCCGACCCGGCAATCTGAGTGGTTCACGCTCACTGTCATCGTTTTTGTCGCAATACCTTGCTGCTTTTCCACGAATTCTAAGTTAATTCGCGGACCCTTATCGGCGCCTTGTGCGTCTAAAAAAGTTGTACGCGCTACCGGTCCGCCCTTATACTGGCGGGCGGCCGGCAGCGGGCGGTGACCGGCTTGACTACTCAGGGGAAGGGGCTAGGCGTGTTGTCGATATGCAGGTGGCTGGTCGTTCGTAAGTTCGCGGCGTTGTTGCTGCCGGCAGTGGCACTGCTGTCGGCCGGCCGCGTTTGGTCGCAACAGCCCGTCGTGGGAAGTGTGGATTTCGCTCCCGCCGCTGGGCAGCCGGGTATACAGCCGACCGGCGGTCCGCAGCCGGGCGTGGTGGTAACACCGCAACCCGGCGGCCAGACTCCCCCCAACCAACAGGCCGAGCAAGGCAACCCCGAAACGAAACCAGAGGAAGCGGACAAGGAAAAGAAGGACGAGCCGAAAGAAGAGCCATCCGATTCGGTCACGCCGCCCGAAAAACCGCCGACGGTTGCCGACCCCAAGGAACTGGAAGCCAAACCCGATGCGAGCGGATTGGTCACGTTCAGCTTCAACGGCCAGTATTGGCCCGATGTACTGCAGTGGCTGGCCAACGTATCCGACTGCAATCTCTCCTGGACCGAATTGCCGAAAGGCTATCTGAATCTATCCACGCAGCGTCCCTACACCCTGCCGGAAGCTCGAAACCTGATCAACCAGCAACTGCACGCCCGCGGTTACACGATGATTCTCACGGGCGAAGTACTCAGCGTGTTCAAGATCGACAAGCTCGATCCGAGTCTGATTCCACGCGTCGAAGAAGAAGACCTGTACGACCTGCAGCCGTACGACTACGTGAAGATCACGTTCATGCTGCCTGAAGGCGTCGAGGTAGCGGCGGCGGCCGAGGATATCAAAAAGGCGGCCAGCGAGCACGCCAAGGTGATTCCCCTGCCAGCCACCCGGCGGGTGCTGATGATCTCCACGGTAGCCAGCGCCCGGCTGGTGAGTTCGATCCTGAACGAAGAACGCCTGGCGGCCGATGGTCAGGTGGTACCGGTGGAGATGGTGCTGAAGCATCGGCGGGCGGAAAAAATCATCGACATCCTGTACGTGGTGCTGGGGCTCGACCCCGCCTCGCGGCCATCGCAACAGGAACTGGCCGTGCAGCAGCAGAAGATGCAGTTGCTGCAGCAGATGCAGGGCGCCGGCAAGGACGTTTCGAAAATGCTGCAAAAGGAAGGCCCACAGGTTTACCTGGCCTACAACTCGCATCGCAACAGCGTATTGATCAACGCTCCACCGATGGAGCTGAAGAAAATTCGCCGCACTGTGGAGTTGCTCGATGTGCCAGCGGGCGGCGAGCCAGTGGACGTGGCCGCACTGGCCGGGCATCGCGTGCCGAAGAGCTACAAGCTGGAGACCATCGACCCACGAACGCTGCAATCGACGCTCGAAGAAATTGGCGATTTGAGTCCGCTTACCGAGCTACGAGCCGACAGCCGGGCCGACATCCTGTTCGCTCGCGCCACGGAGAACGATCACGAGAAGATAGCCCGCATGATCGAACAGCTCGACGAAGCGGGCATGGAAACCATGATCTTTACCCTCCGCAAACATCCGGCCGACGCCGTGGCAGGTACCCTGCGGACGATGTTCGCCCCCAAGAAGGAAGACGACGACCGAAACAGCCGCTATCGCAGTTGGGATCCCTGGGGATACAACCCGTATCGGCAGGAAGAGGAAAAACCGCCGACCGACGTGCGGATTGACGCGGACATCGAAAACAATCGCCTGATCGTCCGCGCCACCCCCGAACAACTCGAGCAGGTGCGAGACTTTCTGTTGAAGCTGGGCGAGCCGCTCGATCAAGCGGATGCAGGCGAAAGGATCCGAGTGGTGGAAGCCTTGCCGCCGGAGGAAACCGCCCGGCTGCTGCAAGAGATTCGCCGGCTTTGGCCACAAACCGGAAAGAACCAACTGCTGATCGAGGGCCCCACCGGCGCCACGGGCATTCGCCAAAGGGAGCAAGAACCCGCCAAGTCGACTGTGCCAACCGACCGTGAAACTCGTGCCCAGTCCAGCGGCAGCAAAGTGTTCCAATTCGCCGTGGAGAAGTCGAGCGCGGAGGAACCAGCGGAACAACCCACCAGCAATGCCCCGCCAGTGACGGTGAAGATTGCCCCCGATGGTCGCTTGGTACTTTCCAGCGACGACACCGAGGCACTCAATCGTCTGGAAGAGCTCATCGAATCGGCCATGCCACCGCAGGAGCGGTTTCGCATTATTCCTGTAAAGTACGTCCGAGCGCATACCATCTACATGACGCTCGATAAGCTGTATGAGGAAGAGATAAAGGGCGACGACACCGAGGGGTACTTCGATACTTATATCTGGGAGTACATCCCAGGCAAATCGAAGTCGACGTCGCCCCAGATGTCGCAGCGGCGCAAGCTGCAACTCGACTGGGATCCCACAAGCAACACCATTCTGGTAGCTAATGCGTCGCCCTCGCAACTGCGCGAGATCGAACTTCTCGTGAAGGCGTATGACCAGCCGTCAGATGACGATGCGACTACCCGCCGCACCGCGGCTATCAAACTGCGGTACTCGCGGGCCAAGGTGGTGGCCGCCGCGCTCAAGGAAGTGTACCGCGACCTGCTGAGTTCGCGCGATAAAGAGTTCGAGACCGAGGACAAGAAGGGCGCCAGCAGCACCAAAGAAACCACCACCATCATTCGCTACGGCCAGCAAAACTCCGGAGGCGATACCGCCAAGCGGCCGACTCCTGTGAAAGTGGGCTTCCAGGGCGCTCTGTCGGTGGGTGTGGACGAGATTTCGAACACCGTCATCATCTCCGTGCAGGAGGAACTGTTCGAAAGCGTCTTGCAGATCGTCAACAGCCTGGACGAGGCCGCCAAGCCCGATATGGCGGTAAGCGTCCACACGGTGAACAGCGGCGTCTCGACCGAGGCCTTGCAGAAAGCACTGGCCGAAGCCTTCGGCACTCCCTGGGTAGGTGGCAAACCGGAAAAGCAGGAGCAACCCGCCCAACAACAGCCAGGCAACGGCCAAAAACAACGTGGACCTGGCGGACCGCAGCCAGGTGGCCAACCAGCGGTGCAGCCCAGCGGGTAACGGAGCTGCGCCCTACTCGGTCGGCTTGGTCTTGCCGCGAGCGATCCACTTGGCTGCCAGCAGTCCGACCACCAGGCCAATGAAACCAGCGGAAATGCCGATCATCCACAAATACTTCTGAATGTTGGCATCGAGCACCGGGTTCGAGAACGGATTGATCGAGCTATGTGCGCGGAGTAGTTTCCACTGGCCATTTTCCTTGCGAAACACGGCCGTCCAGGGCGAATTGAACTCGTACCGCTGGCCTTCGCCCGTGGTCATGATGTTGGTCGAATTGCCATGGCACGTGGCAATGTCGCCGTCGAACGTGGCCGGTTCGTGCGCGAGCTTCACGGAGTACGTACCGCCCTGCAGAAACTTCTCTCGCGAGATGTTCCACTCTTTGACAAACACGTCGAAGTCGTCGAACTGGCGACTGGTGAACGTGACGATGCTAAAGTCATCGGTCACGTGCGGCCCCAGCGTTTGAATCTGATCCTCTTCGCTCATCGCCTTCTCGGCAATCGCCTTGAGCTCGAGCAAGGCCTCACGATCGGCCACGTGTTCGTCAGCATGCACTCGTTGCGAAGCTAAGCAGACAAGGACGGTCAGCACGGCAAGTTGAACTTGGCGGTTCATGGTGGCTTCCTGAAGACGTTGAGAGCCGCGTCCAGGCGGCAGAATAGGGGAGTTTTTCACGTGGGCGCACGGGCCAGCAACATGCCGACCATGTGCGGCGGCGCGGCAAGCGGGTAGTACTCGGTATCGCAGTAGCCGCTATCGGCCAACATCGCCCGTAACTCTTCTTGCCGATGAACACGGGCCTCCACGGTTCGTAGGGCGAGTCCCAGCCGGTACAAGCCATGCGCCACGCGGTCCTGATCGGGCGACTCGGCCAGGGCATCGACAATCGCCACATGTCCACCGGGCAACAGCGCCGCACGAACTCGCGAGAGCAGCCTGGTGACGTTTTCAGCGCTTTCCAGGTGGCTAACATTCGCCACGATGGCCAGTTGATACGTGCTGGTTGGCAGGTCGACCTCGTGGAAATTGCCCGCCACGCAAGTCAGCCGATCTTCGACGCCGGCAAAAACGGCAAACTGCTGAGCGACCTGGAGCACCGCGGGCCAGTCGACGGCCGTCACTCGTAGCGAGGCGTTTACCTTGGCGAGCGCCAGGCTCCACACGGCCGAGCCCGCCCCCACGTCCAACACCTGGGCATCGTTCAGTGGGCACTCGCGGGAGAGGATCGCCGCGGCCCGCTGGGCGGCTGGCACCATCATCCAACCCAGCGCCATGGCCTGTGTCTGATAGTGCTCTTCACTATCGGCCACTGAATCCATGGCCGCCATCGGCTCGCCGGTGGCCAACAACTGGGGCAGGTGACGCCAGTACTGATCGCCCAGCTCGCGGTAGTGGCCCGACAGCAAAATCTCAAGCAGCGGCGATGCTCTGAACAGCTCGCCATCTCGCACAACAAGACCAGCGGCCTGCAGAACGTCGAGCACAATCTCGGTACCACGTGGCTGAAGCTGACAAGCGTCGCACAACTGATCGATGGTGGCGGGTTGTCCAGCTAGCGCGTCTGCCAGGCCCGAGTGCAGCGCACCCCGGTACGTCTGCGCCAAGGCGTGGGCGTTCATCAGCCGAAAATAGTTGGACAGTGTTTCCGAATCGAATGGCAACATAGGGATGCGAAATCTATTGGGCTTTGGCGAGCGAAACGGTGAAGATGCCCCAGCAGTCGATCAGCATCTGCTGCTTCTCGAACCCGGCCGCCGCGACAAGTTGGTCTATTTCGGCCGTACTTCGACACCGCATGGCCCACCGTTTGCCGTCGTAGCCATGCAAGGCGCGGGCAATCAGCTCCTGCTGCGGATGCCATGGCTGGTTGGTGTAAATGAGATATCCCCCCGGTTGAATGCAGCGCGCCAGGCCAGCCAGCGTGCGCGTGATCGGCTCGTTGCTGGCGAACAACTCAAACAATCCAGACACGATGGCCACATCGGGTCGGGGCGTCGTGGCGGCCAGTTGCTGATCGTCGAAGGCATCGCCCTGGCGGAACTTTACGGAGGAAAGTCCTCGCTCCTGGGCGGCAACTCGCCCGGCGTCAAGCGCCGCGGCATCCTGGTCGCACAGCGTTGCGGCGATCGCCTGTTCGGGATGCCGGGTAATGGCGTCCATCACGTACCTTCCGGCACCAGCGGCCACGTCGAGGATCTGTAGCGGCCGATCGGGCACGGCAGTAGACCGTTGCTCGATGGCCGAGTCGAGCAGTTGGTCCATGTGCTGCCGACGAACACGGATGCCCGACCAGCCAGGCGAGTTGAGGTACACTCGGTCGCCCACCACGCCGATCGGCGTGGTTCCGCGGGCGCGGTTCTCGTACACGTAGTCGAGCGTCCGCCCTGAATTAAAGCCGCTCTGCCAGCCGAGCCGGATGCCGTGGCTCAACTGGCCAACCGAACCCAACACTATCCGCGTGGCGTTGTAATATAACGATTTGGGATGCACCACGGGTAACGGCTTGGCACACTGCTTCCAGCGATCGAAAGAGGGGCCACGTTGATCGGACTCGGCTAGCGCGGGCGGTGGAGCAGGTTGATCGAAATGCCGCCGAATGAACTCACCGATCGCGCGGCACGCCTCGCCACTGCAGGTTTCGTGCAGCAGGTCGTGGTACATGCCCGGATACTCGACCAACTGCTTCTCATCGGTCGACAGACGTTCGAAGAATTGTTGTTGCGGCCGTGTGCGAACCACCCAGTCGGAGCCAGCCGTCATCAGCAAAGTGGGCGTGTGAATGGCGGCCGCATCGTCGAGCAAACGCGTGGAGGTGTCGTGCAGGTCGAGCAGCAATTGCACCGACACGCTGGAACTGATCAAGGGATCGGCCGCGTAGTCGGCTGCTGCCTGTGAGTCGTGCGTCAGCATCGTGGGGCGGACGTAGCTGGTAACCTTGGCCTGCGGGCGAACCTTGTGTAACAGCCGCAAACCAGGAATCGCCAGCGGCACGTACAGCTTTACACGAAACGCCGGCGTTACCAGTGCCATGGCCCGCAGGGGCGGCGCATAGTCGTGCACCCAGGCCGCCAGCACTACGGCGCCGATGCTGTGCGCCACCGCCGCCAAGCCATCCGACGGAATGTCGTACGTCGCAGCGATGTGCTTGGCAAACTGGTCGAAATCGGCGGACAACTGTCCCACGCCTTCAGCGTAGCCACGCGGGCCAGCATTGCGGCCATGGCCACGGGCGTCCCAGGCAAACAGCCAGCAATCTTCCAGCCCCAGTTTGTCAACCACATCGAGAAACCGCCCGGAGTGCTCGTGCCCGCGATGCACCAGCAACACCGCGCGGCGCGGCGCCGGCGATTGCGGTGTGGTTGGCTTCCAGCAGCGATAAAACAGCGGTGTACCATCGGCCAGCATCATCGTCTGCTCGCTACAAGCACGATTGGCCTCGGTCGAAGAAAGCGCTTGCGTGGTCACGTGAACTTCTGCAGGTGTGGGTTGAAAAGCGGCAGAACGGGCATGGCTTGCTACGGACCTGCGAACGTGCCCAACGAGTAGTAAAATAGCGGCGCGGCAAACAGCAGGCTATCGATTCGGTCGAGCACGCCACCGTGTCCGGGGATTGAATTGCCCATGTCTTTCACCCCAACACTTCGTTTTATCAGACTGACCGACAAGTCGCCAAGCTGACCACCAACCCCCACAGCCAGGCCGATCATCAACAGTTGATACCAGTGGATGTGACTGGGAAACGAGAATCGCAATAGCCAAGGCAAGGCGAGCGCCACGATCAGCGCGCCGATTGCCCCCTCCCAAGTCTTCTTTGGACTCACCGTCGGACACAGGGGATGCCGTCCCAGCAACGACCCAAAGGTGAACGCGGCAATGTCGCTGGTTTCCACGGTAAACAGCAAGAACAGCAGCAGCCCCGTGGCGTAGGGCGATGGGGCTATCCACGCGGTGTGGGCCAGCATCCAGCCCACCAACAGGTACCCTACCAAGGCTTGAGCAACGAAGGAGAACTGGCCGACCGACTTGTTCCGAACCACAGGCACGGCAAACAGTACCACCACCGCACACACGGGCATGGCGGCAAACAGGCTCCAGGCCAAGTCTGGTCGCACCGCGGTCGAGAAAAGCACCAGGGCATACGTTAAAATTACCAGCAGCCCCACCGCCACCATCAAGCCACGTTGAGTTGCCAGACCCGTGGCGCGAGCGTATTCGTATCCGCCCGCCAGCGACAGAGCGGCAAACCCTACGGTCACAGCAATCGGGCCCAGGTAGATGGTGGCCAGCGCTAGCGGAATGATTACCAACCAGCTTCGATAGGTGGGCCACACACGCGAAACATCGCGTCCGGCGAACCTAGCAAGTACGATCCCGCCGGCGGCCGCCAGCAAACAGCCACCCAGAATCCAACAATACCGCAGAAACAGTGGGTCCATCGCAGGGCAGGTGGCAGCAGGTATTCGATCAGTGCAGGCTGCGATCTCATCAACTGACCCCGCTGCCCCTCAGCCCGCATTGTACTGGCATCCCGATCCTGCGAGAAGCGACAATCATCGGTCCGGATTCTCCGCCAACCACTGCATGATGCGCCGTAGTCGAACCACGACCGTCTGCACCGCTCCGGCTACTACAACCCAACAGCCAAGTGTTAACCAGCTGACGCCCTGCCCTACCACCGATATGAGGACCTCGTTGCCCACGATGCCCGTCAACAGGGCGGCCAACATCACCACGACCATTCGCCAGGGCTTGGACATCCACCCGCCGAACTGCCGCGGTGTTCCAACCGTCTGCCCAATGATGCCGACGTAAGCCACCAATAGTGCGGCGATTGCGGACGCGTAGCCAGCATGAATGCTGCAGGTGGAATTGAGCGCGACCCCAACGAAGATCAACACGTCGGAAATGCGATCGGGTAGCTCGTTGACAATCTCACCCTGGCGGCTGATGGTGCCCCCCTCGATAGCCACCATTCCATCCAGCATATTGCACCACAGCCGCACCACGCACGCCACGCACCCCAGGAGCAACATGCCGAGGTGGGTCCCGCTACAGGCGAACGCTACGGCCGCGATGCTGCTCGCGGCCATCGAGGCATAGGAGATCCAGTTGGGCTGGATGCCAACCCTCGTGCACCACCTAGTGGCTCGATGGGCCGTGGCACGAAACACTTGGGCAATCGGACGACGATTCGCAGGGTCGGCAGGCATGGGGAGGAAGGCGTCGATGGTTGCAGGTGGGCCGAATCGCCCGGCGGCACGACGCTACTCTTATCCGACGACTGCGCTAACTGCAAGCCTCCGCGAGTACGTCTTGGCAACCGGAGACTTCCCTGAACTGCTGTGCGGATCCGACATCCGGGGCCTGCATCGGCAGCCAGACCGTAAATATGGTCCCTGTACCCGGGGTGCTTTCGACGCTCATACGGCCGCCATGCTGCTTGTTGACGACATTGCGACAAATCGAAAGTCCCTGTCCGGTGCCCTTGCCGACTTCCTTGGTGGTGAAGAACGGATCGAAGATTCTGTCTCGAACTTCTTCCGGGATTCCACCTCCATTGTCTTCGACTTCGATGGCAATTCCGTCGTCCACGCTGCGAGTGCGTACGGTAACTGTACCGAGTGTATCGGGTTGGTCGGCGAATCTTTCGGCGATGGCGTCGCTGGCATTGACCATCAGGTTGAGCAATACCTGGTTGATCTCCGATACCAACAGTGGTACCGCAGGCAGGTCCGGATCGAGGTCCAACACAAGCTCCGCAGTATATTTCCAGCGGTTTCGAGAAATGGTGGCTGTACTCCGAATCACGTCATTGATGTTGGCGCGCACCTTTTCTTTGCCCCCCGGATGGGAGAACTCTTTCATTGCCCGGGCAATCTCTACCACCCGCTGGATTCCCTCTTGGCTTTCTTGAATGGCAGCCACCATCTCGTTGCTATGGTACTCGACGTTGTTGATCTCCGATGCCGCCTGAATCTCCGCGCGCCGCTGTTGCCACGCTTTCTGCTCATTGGTGAAGAGCAGTTGCTTGTACGTGTCGGTAAACTCCATCAAACGCCGAAAAGAAGTCGCCAGGAAGTCGACGTTGTCGGCGATAAACTGCATCGGCGTGTTAATCTCGTGGGCCAGCCCGGCAGCAAGTTGTCCGATGGATTCGAGCTTCTGGGCCTGGGCCAACTGCTGCTCGAGCAGCTTCACCTGGGTCAGATCGTTGACGAACGCCACATACACTGGCTCGTCATGGTACGTGGCCCGGTGAAGTACCACCTGCACGGGATAGGTGCTGCCATCCTTGCGGAAGTGGACTGTATGAAATTCCAGACGGTCGACGTCGAAGTCGCCAAGTGGCCGAAGTGACTCTTTGAGCGGACCGATGTGCTCATGCGGAGTCAACTCAACAGGGGTTAGCTCAAGCATCTCTTCTCGAGTGTACCCCAGGTTGTTACAAGTACCATAGTTGACCTCGACGAACCTCAACGTGTCCCGTTTCAGGATGTACACCTCCGTGGGCGACTCGCGAATAATTTTCGCCATTTCGGTCGATTCGCGTTGCCGGTCCACCGAGGCCCTCATCACCCGTGACACCAGGCCGACGATCCACCATGCAACGGCCAGGAACAAAACCGAGGCACCCCCTGCGATCATAAACAGAGCATCAGAAGCGTTTTCCAGCAGGTTGCTGTCGGCACGTGCCGCAATGGCATAGAGGTCCGCCACCGCATGATTTAAATGTTGTTCGGCAGCCTGACAACGCCGCGCGGCTTGCTCCGCCTCCTCGCTTTCAGCGCGCAAGGACCGTACTCTATCGATGAGTTTTACCTTCTTTTGGTAAAACCCGTCCCCGGTAGTCAGCATCACCTGATGTTGTTTGTCGTCTTGCGAACCTGCACCGAACAGATGCTCCTGATAGCTGATGAGCCCTGCGAGAAACCGATCAGAGTCTTCGCCCAGGCGGACGCTGTTTCTTTTCAAACGGGCCAATGTCTGCCGCAGTCGGTTGTCCTTGTCGCTGCGGAGCGAGTCGACGTTGTCGCAATTGAAGAATCGCGCGGTATCCAGTGCCAGCTCTTGCAGATCGTCGTTCAGCTGCCACGGTTGTTGCACCTGGCGCACACTTTGAACCAACCGCTCGAGATGTTGTTGACGATCGGCATCTGCTGTTACACGAATCAAGGCCAGTTGCCTGGCGACGTGCAGACGATTCAATCCAACCCCACGCGAAACAATGGCCGACAGCTTCTCCAGGTCGCCACTCACCCGTCTTTCGGCTTCCGCACACTGCTGCATCAGGCCATCGGAACGGGCAACGCCCTGCCAGACTCTGCCCAACGACGCATGCGTCTGTTCGAGCCCCTGCGTGAGCGATTCGAGGGCCACGTCGGCGAAGGCGTCGTTTCCTCCAAGCTGGGCAATATTGGTACGCAGATCCTCAGCGCCGGAGGCTACCCGCTGCTCGTCGAATTCGACCAGGCTGGCCGGCAGATCTTCGATGGCCGATAAGCTGCGACCAAACATATGCAGGTGAAGCCTGTCGAGTTGCTCCATCAAATGCAGACGATAGGAGCGTAGGTCGTCGAGAGTACTGGCGACGGAGTTGCGGGCATGTTCGGTCTGTTCTCGTCGTTCGCGAATGCTGCGTAGCCGCAAGCTCACGTCCGTCAGGACGACGGCGCCGGCCACGACGCCCACGACCGCCATTAGCCACATCAGGCGGATGACTCTGCGCGTCGATTTGTCGGTGGGACGTCTCGTCACGGCCGGACTTCCTCGGCGAAGAGGTCGGTCCACTCGACGGGGCACACCCGCCCATCACGTATAACGGTGGGCCAGACTTGATGGCTGGCCTGATGGTCTTGCGGCGAGAAACTCAAAGGCTCTCTCAAACCGATGTCGAAGTCGCCCAGGTTCTCCAGTGATTCGACGATGGCTTCGCGATCGAGCGGGCCTTCGATTGTCCGCAAACCGGCCAGCAGCACCTGCATGGACAGGTACCCTTCCAAGGAGCCGAACGAGGGCCTGGCGTCTGGATCCCAACGCTCGAGCGCCGTGTGATATCGCTTGACGATAGTCGAATCGGAGTCGTAGTGAGGCACCACCTGGGTGACGATCACCCCATCGCCCACTGCCCCCAGGGCCTCGGCCAAGGGTTCGGGCCCCACGAAAGACACGCTCAAATACTTGGCCTCCAGCCCGCTGTCTTTGGCCATGCGGATAAATGCCGCGCAAGGCTCGTAGGCTCCCACCATGATCACGGCCCGCACAGGCTCGGAGGCCATCAGGATGTCGGCCAGCGCGTTCTCCACGGCCACGGTATTGCGTTGGTAACGCCCGTGAGCAACTCTTGCCTCGTCTGGCAAACCATGTCGCTCCAGGGCCTGAACACCGCCTATGTAGCCCGCGTCGCCGTAGGCATCTCGCTGGGTGAAGAAGGCAATCTGCTGCGGCTGGAGACCAAACTGCTCGACCAGCGAGTCGACCATGGCGCCGGTCTCCTCTGCATAGCTGGCACGATAGTTAATCACATACCGAACGGGAGGATTCTTGCGGAGGACCCCTGCTCCCGTGAAAGCTCCAAACAAGAGGGTCCGCTTCCGCATCGCGATGGGGGCGGCGACCACAGCCGTCGGGGTGCCGACGTTACCCACAATCGCCAGCACATGCTGGTTGTCGATCAGGTATCGCATGTTCGGTGCCGTGCGATCTGGCTCGTACCCGTCGTCGAGGGCGATCAGCCGGAGCTGTCGCCCGCGGATGCCACCCTGGGCGTTCGCCTCGGCCATCGCCGCCTCGACACCCTGCTTCATGTTCCTGCCCAGCTCGGCGGCAGGGCCGGTCAAAGCAGTGCTCATGCCGAACACGAGATCGTCGTTCGCTGCCCGTGCAGCCATCGCGCAGCCAAACGTTGCCAGGAGCAACGCCGGTATGAGTAGCCGGCCGCCGCTTGTTCGATCTTGCCTGTACCGTGTCATCCGCCGTTGCCCCGTGCTCCGCTCCAACATAAGCTGACGTTCTGTCTCGGGAGAGTCGTTCGCGTCCGTTAGCAACCATCAGGTGTGGATTCAAAACGTCCACTGTGACAATAGCTCGATGGCACCGGGGGTGCAGCTAACCCACTCCTGGCTTTCGGAAAGCAACAGTGCGGTGTTGCAAATGGCGCGGATTGTACCGGCGAAGAAGTGCCCGCGGAATGATTGGCGCGGAGATGCAATCTGCAGGTGGTAGATTGCTATTCGCTACCAGATTCGCCCGTTATATGAGACACCAGTTGCTGAAGTTGGCGCGCAACCGATGCGTACGTGTAGGGATCGTCGTCCGCGGGGGGGTGGTCTGGCCTTTCGAAACGGGGACGCTCGAGATACATCCGCCCCCACTCCGCATCCACAGCGCGCACGAAATCCTGGAGGTGGCCCTCTGAATCGAGAAGTCGCTGGCAATACTCGGCCAGCGCCTCCAGCGGCTGTTCGTAGCCCGATTCGAGTAGTCTCTGGCTGCCGACAACGCGTCGCAGCAGCACCCGCTGGAGCGTCCCTTCGGAATCGCGCAAGTGTTGCTGGAGGTAGCTCTCGATCAAGATCTCAGCCTGCCGCTCCCGCGTGACGGGCGAGGCGCCTTTCATGAGTTTGCCTCCGCCGAGGCGTCCAATCGCTTCGGCCAGCGAGAATTTTCGCCGTTCGCGAATCTCGCGTTCGAGTTCGCGATCACGATCGTTTTCTGATGAGTCATTCATGGTGAGGCTCCTTGCAACCGCCCTGTTGCTACCCCCTGCTCAATACTGCGCGGGCACGTCACTTGACGAATGGTGCCTGGTCAAAGCGGTTGGTTCAGCGACCAGGAGATGGGAAATCCGTTCTCTTGCAGCCACTCGGCCACCTCGCGCGGCGATCGCTGGTCGGTAACCGGAAATTGCTCGCCGCGGGTGTTATCTTCTTCGCCATATCCGCCCGGCGTGGTCGAACTGCCGGCGCTCATCTGAGTGATACAGATGCCCGCCAGCCGATTGCGAAGTCCCGCCGATTCGCGGGTCGACAGGACGAGCACCGCCGTGGGAAACGCCAGTCGCAACGCGCAGTAGTAGCGAACCAGGTCGTCGTCCGACACACCATACTGGGCGGCAAAGCCATCGGGCGCCTGGTGGATGCGCGGCAGGCTGAATGCCAGCGTGTGCTGCGGAAAACGACGCGCAAGGTAGCAGCCATGCCGTATTAAGGCCAGCACATCCTGCTCGGGCTCGTCCAATCCCAACAGCACTCCCAGCCCCAGCCGATGGATGCCCGCCTCGGCGGCGCGGTCCTGTGTCTCCAGTCGCCAGTGGTAGTTGGCCTTGGGGCCGCGGGGATGATACCCGGCGTACAGTCGCTCGTCGTAGGTCTCTTGATAGAGCGTCAGCCCCATCACGCCTGCATCGGCAAGTTGTGCATAGGCGGCCGTGGTTTGCGGCGCAATCTCAATGGCCGGCGCCACGTTGTGACGCACCAAACAGCGGGCGATGTCGCTGTAGTAGTCCACCGTGGTTAGCCGGGGATATTCGCCTCCGACGACCAACAAATGACCGAAGCCATGCTGCTCGAGGTGGGCGACCTGGCTCTCCACTTCTTCCAGCGACAAGTGGTGCCGATCGATATCCTGCGAGAAGCGGAAGCCGCAGTAGGTGCAGTGATTCACGCAGCGACTCGACACGTACAGCGGAGCGTATAGCAACATGGGCCACCGCGGCAGCGCCGTGGTCGAACTGGATCCAGCGACGGCAAAGTTCTCGACCGTTATCTGCCGCGCCCGCGTGACGAGTGGCTCCAGCGGGTACTCCACGTCGACCGCGTCGATGGCCTCGGTGGCAATACCTCCGTCACCCGCGTGATGAATCGCATGGTAGGTCGCCCGAGGACCGAACTGCGATCGACAGGCCAGCACATTGGAAGTGGCGTTGAGCGTGGCCGCCAATTCGGCGTCGCGTGGCGCGAGCCGCCCCGCACATTCACTCAGCAGTTGATAGCGCCAACGCTCCAGCTTGTCGCCAAGCTCCTGAGCCGCTTCCCGATCTGGCATTCCCGCTTGCAGGCACTCACTCACCCGGTCGATCACTCCCAAGTGATGGGCCGCGTGATCGTCGGTATCCTGGAGCCAATCTCGAAACGATTCCAGCGGAAATGCAGTTAAAGAGGACACTTCGGGTTCACCTGCGCATTACGAAGTAGCAACAGTCGATTCCCGCAAACGAAGCGGGCAACGAATCGGCCGCTTCTTCGATCGTAGCTAGTGCCGTGCCACAGCTCCAGGGTGCAGCGCCAGCTATGCCGAAGTCAGCACTGCGAGCATGCCGCGACAAAACTCAGGCAGGTCGTCCGGTTTGCGACTCGAAACATAGTGCCGATCGACCACCACGGGGGCGTCCTGCCAGAGAGCGCCAGCGTTTACCAGGTCGTCTTTAATGCCGGGCGAACCGGTGACCTGCACACCGCGGTACACTCCGGCAGAGATGGGAATCCAGCCACCGTGGCAGATTGCGGCAATCAGTTTGCCCGCCTGGTCGAAATGTCGGACAATCTCCAGCACCTGCGGATCACGCCGCAATTTATCGGGCATAAACCCGCCCGGCACCAGCAGTCCGTGGTACTCGTCCGGCTTGGCGTCGGCGATGGCAATGTCGGACGACGCGGGATAGCCATTCTTTCCCTGGTACGATTTGCCCGCTTCGGGTCCGGCCACCACCACTTCGGCGCCGGCCTCGATCATCCGCAGCTTGGGATACCAGAGTTCAAGATCTTCATAGATGTCACCCACAAAAGCCAGAATTCGCTTGCCGGTAAGTGGTCGGTCCATGCCATGCTCCTGCGGTTGCCAGATCGAACGAGAACACTGGCAGTATCGGCGGTGTCGCCGAGCCGTGGCAAGGGTGCTGCGGTTTTCTGCTGGCAGAGGCTATTGGTACCCCAGGAACGAAAAATTGCCGCTGCGGCCCTTGGTATCGTGCCACACGCCCACGACTTCGGTCATTGAGCTCGAAGCCGGCCAGCAAATCTGATAGCTGCAGATATAGCCCGACTCGCGCTGCTGAAACGTGAGCAGATAGCCATCCTGGTGCTCGACAAGTTGCCCGTCGATGATCGCGTCGCGCAAGGTTCCGGCTACCCGTCCATCGAACTGCCCGGCCACTGTGCCATCGATTACGCGGAATCGAATGTCGCAGGTTTTGATGTCGCCGGTGAGTTCCTGGCCCACCGTGTCGTCCCAGCTCAACTGCCACAGGCCATTCAGCGAAAACGACTCTCCCTCCGCCGGCGGAGGAAATGAACCGCGAACCTGTTCTACCCCCAGGGGAAGTTCGTCGCCCGTACTGGGAAGTTCGTCGAACTGGGCGACAGGCACGATCGTCAAGGTCACCAGGAGATGCAGCAGGGCGAGATTCATGGCCGGGGCTCCGTAAGAGAAAGGAAAAACGTCGGAGATCAGACGCACCGCCGGTGGCCCGGGTTCCCGGAATCTTCACCGATTCCCAGCCAGAGGCAAATCTACTTGCGTTGCCACGCGTCGCCAACTTCCAGCACCTTCTGCACCTCATCGGACTCGAGCCAAGCTCGCGCCTGCTGGTCGCCTTTCAAATAGGTATCCCAAAAAGCGGTGGTGACCGCCAGAATGGCGCGGTGGTGGTTGGGGTTGCGGGTTTGGCGATCGCCCGGCAGCGCGCGGTCGCTGAAGGCGGAGTGCTCCGCCCCGTCGAGCACCAACTGGTACTTATCGCCGGGCGGCAACGCGGGAAAGACCTGTTGCCGGCTCTCGGGTGTCTGGTTGCCAATCTGGCCGGCATCGTGCGTACCGGTCAGCAACATCCAGGGCAACTCCACCTCGGCAAAGGCTCGCGTCCTAAGAAAGCCTGCCCCGCCACGGCCTGCGTGGTCATCGCTCCGAAGGAGTGCCCCGACATGCCCACGTGCTGCAGATCCAAACGTCCGGTCAATGGTTTGGCTTCGGCCGTGGCGTTCGTCCCTTCGTTCCACTGGGCCAGGCGATCGAGCACGGCAGGAATGTCCTGCACTCGCAGCATGAAGTTCTCGCCACTGGCCGCCGAGCGCATGGCAGCCATCCTCCGCAGCGGCCGCGCATCGCGCCACACCGTTTCGTCGCTGCCGGCGTGCTGTACGAACACCACCGCGTACCCGCGGCCGGCCCAATGCTCACCCAAGTAGGGGTTGTTCATCCGCGATCCACCTAACCCGTGGCTGAACAGCAGCACCGGCGCGGCCTCGCCGCTGGCCGGCAGGTAAACCCGCAGAGGAATTTCGCGATCGCGCTTCGTATCCTGCACCGTGAGATTAATGGGCTCGGGCAGGTTCGTCGTGTCGACCTGTAGCGGATCGTACTCAGTGGCGAGCGTAGCACGTGCCAGCAACAACGCCACGAATGTCGTTAGAAACTTGAACGCGAAACTCTTCATGCCGTTCCTTTTATTCTCCGTTTACCGCGCGAACGAGTGCCGCGCATGCACATGCCCTGCGGCTACACAGGTTGTCGCATCGCCTTGGTTCACCAACCCCGCCGCGGGGGCCGGGTTCCGAATGCGGTGCTGTACGCGGGGAGCTAACGCAGCGCCGTTTCGGCGGCCGGCCTGCCTTTGCGGTAAATCACCAGCTGCTGCGTCCCCACCGGTACGTAGAGTTCGTAGCCAACTTGTGCCACGCCATCGATCTGCCGGGCAAGTCTCCGTATGGCTGGCAATCGCGACTTGACGTCCTGGTCAATCAAGCGGAGATACTCGCGGAGGGCGTTGATGCGGTTATTGTTGGCGGTAACTTGGGCCGTCGCTTCGGCGATGGCGGCGTTCTTGCGATTGCGAAGTTGAACGGTCGTACCTCCACCGGGGAGCGTGATGTTGAGATTACGAGCCGCTGTCACGTTTCGGGTGAGTTGAGGGTGTTGCCTCGTCCTCCGCTGAAGCTCGCGCTCGGTCGAACGCTTCTCACCCTGCAGGCGTTTCTCGGCCTTGTCGATTTGGCCGGCGGAAAGCATCTGAAGCTCGTTGGGCAAAGCCAGCAGCCGAAAACCGGGCGCTGAGGTGAATTCGAGAATCCGCCCCTTCATCTCCCAGTTTACGGCAAAGCCAGCGTAGTCTGCGGAAGCGAATGACAGCAGCAGGTCCTCCTTCTCTCCCAACCGCTGCTGGTCGCCAGTGACCGTTCTGGTACGGGGAAAATCGCTGCTCAGAAACACCCGCAATCGCAGCTCGCTACTGGGAGGGCAATTGGGCAACGAATCCAGCGGCACATCCACCTCGTGCGGTTCCCGCCAATCTCCAATCGTGACGTACTCCGGATCCTCCACCGGCATTCTCAACTGCACGTGGTTCACCCGACCCGCTGAGTTCGTACGCAACACGCAGTGTTGCAGGCGATCGACTTTGTTCTGGTCCTCCCCGCCTGCGAGCCATGCAAACGACAGGGTGCCGTCCTCAGCGCGAAACTCGCCCACCGGCACGGCTGCATCCAACTTGCTTTCCTCCTCAATCAGCCGAGCCGTCGGCCCCGACTCGTCAAACACCAACCACCGCCCGGCGTTGTCGGCCTCCGGGTCCTGGCACAGTAGCAGGTTGCTCTTGGTGCGAGTCACGAAGTCGGGCACCAGCAATTCCAACTGCAGGTCGGGCACGCCCCCCAACTCGCGATACTCACAAATCGGTACCGGGGCCTCCAGTTGATCGCCCAGTGACACGGCGGTGGGCATCGTCGCTGGGGTGCGGCTACGCATCAACGACGACAACGTCCGGCGCGGATCGTTGCGGGCCAATTCAACGGAACGATTCGTGGGCTGCACGCGTACGGTGGAAGGCTGCGACGCAGTCGATGGCGAAGTGGTTGACCGGGAAGTGCTCAACCCATTGAATGGCGAGGAACTGGACGAAGTGGTGTTCGACCTGACTGGTTGGCTACCAAACGCCGATCCGCTGCCAAAAGGCGGACGACTCGTAGCAGCCTGGCCGACGCCACCCGGCTGTCCGCCACCCGTGGTCGGCCGCTGCGTACCCGCCTGCGTGGGCGGGTCGGTCGCTTGCTCGAAGCCCGCGTCGAGACTCTGCTGGATTGCAATGTCCTGCCCTGCCCCACCTCTGGCCGGCTTTTCTTTGTCGCCCAATTTCTCTGCCGACAACGGCAACTCAGACGAAACCGATGAAAGAGAACTGACCTCCGGCGATGCCTTGGTGCCGAATAGCTTCCAAGCCCCCCAAGCCACGGCCGGCATCACCACCAACAGCAACACCAGATTTAGCAACAGCGGGCTACGCCGCTTCTTGCGTCGCGGATGTCGCGCCACCACAGCGATGGTTTCCAGCGACTCGTCGACGGCCGATGTAGCGGCAGGAGTCGCACGCTGTTGGGCGGACGTCGCTTGAGATGGAGGTTGTGGTTGCGGTGCGGGCGCCGCAGCGGCGGCCTCAGCCGCGGCAAGCTTCTTGAGTTGCCTGTCATAAATGGGCTTGAGCTTCTCATTCAGCAGGCAAACCCGCGCCTTGGCCAGTTCGTTGAGCAGCAACTGCGAGTACGCGCCATACTTGCCGGTGGCAAACGCCTTGACGTGCCCCATTTGTCGATCGGCGGCCGCCGTGATGACTTCGACGTCGTCTTCGAACAGCTCGATCCCCAACAGCCGATAGTGATTCGGCGGCTGATCGCTGGCCGGAATACCAAGCCACTTATAGTAGGGATCGAAATCCGATGTATTTTCGGCGCCCATGCTTTCCCCCGAACTCTGGCACCAGGCACTCCCTGCATCCGCCGCACCTGGGTGGACACTGGGAAAGCACCCTTGTTGTGATGGAGCTTCACGCTCCCACATTCCGCTCCATCCTAGTCGACTAGGGATGCCCCATCAATCTGAGCCAACGGCACCGCGGACCGAAATTGCCTATCCTCCCGGCGGTCCCAACAAGACCCACCGGGCAATATTCCCCGACCGCAAACCCCGTTCGGCCAGAGTGTGTACCTCGAACCTAGCATATTACCGCTAACCGCCGCCATCGCCCGTCACGATTGGTGTTTTCCAGGGATTTTTCGTCTGGGGCCACCGCGTTGCGACGGAGTTGGTCCGATGGGCCATGTTTGGGTATTCCGCCACGAAACAACACCGATGGACACGGATAATCGAGTTGGCTGCGTGGTCCAAACTCTGCCCTGAAGGGGCAATTCATCTTAGCCCAGGGCGAATGTGGACGAGTAACACGAGTCCAAATGCTGCCCTGGGGTGAGAATGGGATTTGGAAGCGGTCGAGGAGGCGAATCGCCATTAGCCGGAGCAGGGCCGAGACCGCAATTGGGCCGTAGTTTCCTATCTAACAGGAGAGACCAGAGCAAACGAAGACGACGATGCTGCTGAAGCCTGAAGAAATAGCCTCAGTTTTCCTCCAGCAAATCGCGCGTCCAGTCATCGGCGATGTCGTAATAATATACTTTGGCGGCAGGGAATGCTCGCTTCATCTCGAGTACCAACTCTGGCTGGATCGCCTTTAATGTGGCGTCATTGAGATAGATGGACTTAATGGCTGGCAGGCTTAGTAGCACCCACAGTGTCTGCTTGGAAATAGGCTGAGCCAACGCCGAGAATCCGACTCTCCCGAGGCCGGGTAACGCGGTAAGCTTCTTGGCAGTGGCTGCGGAAAGGGCGGTCCCTTTCACGTCGACCGACTCGACCCTATTGAGAAGTGGGGCAATATCACCGTCATTCCAGTGAGCGACCTGTTCAACAGCCTTCTCTACTGGAAGTGATTCGATCTGCCTCGAGTCAGAAGTTGTCGCGGGGTCGGACCTCAGAGTCAACAGACCGCAGTACGAAACCAGACAGGTTGAAAGAGATTTGCCGTTCAAGTCCGAGTCGGACAAGGACACGCGACTGCACTTCTCGCATAAAATGGCCATGCTCCCGTCAGCACTATGCACCAGGTCGAATCGAGCCGTAAACGGATATTGGTGCCACCGGGCGAAGATCGTGGGTGGAACAACCTTTTGTCCGTCCCTATAGATGGAGTAATAGAGCTGCTTGTAGCTGCCCCCCGAGAAGCTTTGCACCGACCG
Source organism: Aeoliella straminimaris (assembly GCF_024054565.1). GTDB lineage: Bacteria > Planctomycetota > Planctomycetia > Pirellulales > Lacipirellulaceae > Aeoliella > Aeoliella straminimaris. The sequence goes on along the minus strand of NZ_JAMXLR010000092.1, from coordinate 270,295 downwards.
GTAGATCCGCAGCTCGTACTGGTCACCCAAATCAAAAGACTGGTGGTGGAGCTTTCCGAAGCAGTACCACCGCCACGCCCCCAACAACAGGGATAACACGGCCGCCGCGATCAGCAGGCTGCGTACTCGGTATCTCCGGGGAGTATCCATTGGTCTCCATGCAGATGTCGAAGGCTCTCACGCCACGTTACATATGATAGATAACCTTCTCTCTCCCAAGCCTCTAAAAACGCACACCCAATTCCGCTATAATCCGGGGTGAACGGCTTTACAGAACTCGGTGGCCTGCTGGCTCAGAGTTTTGGGCCAGGGTTATTGGTCACAACTGCGGTTAACCCTGGGGAACAACTCCGAGAGTTTTGGGTCGATGCGGACGAAAACACTCGGTAAAACAAGGGGGTTTCGCTCTGGGGGGGCTAATCCCCCAGGGGAGTTTTGGGCCCATGAATGTTGTTCCCCTAGAGTTGTACCAAAAACGACCTGAATTCCCCCCTCGCACTCTAACTCTCCCCTTAACCCCACTGCCCTACGTGCCCGCTAAACGCCAACAACGCCGATCGACCAACGCAGCCGGACAAAAAAAGTCCGCGCCCAAGAAGGGCCCCAAAGGAGCTCCGAAGAAAGGCGTAAAGCAGGGTTCCGCCAAAGGTAAGAAAAAGCCCGCCAAGAAGGGTCCCGCGAAAAAGACGACCAAGACCGCCAAAAAGGGACCGCCTAAGAAAGGCGGCGGCCAGCAGGGTGGACCCAAGAGCGGCCCCAAGAAATACGGCGGAGGCAAGTCCACCGGCGGACCGAAGAAGCGGCCATCGCGCAGGGCCGCGCCCCGCATCAGCGATCAACCGGGCGAGCGACTGCAGAAGTTGCTGGCCGCCGCGGGCGTTGCCAGTCGGCGGGAGTGCGAGGAGTTTATTCGCGAGGGTCGCGTGCAGGTCGATGGCGAGGTGGTGACCGAACTCGGCACGCGAGTCGACCTCGCCGAGCAAGACGTGCATGTCGATGGCGAGCCATTGCCGAAGCCCAAGAAAGCCTACTTCGCGGTGCACAAGCCGAACGGCGTCGTCAGCACGGCCAACGACCCGAGTGGCCGGCCGCGGGTGATCGATCTGCTTCCGCCCAGCCTGGGACGTTTGTACAACGTCGGCCGGCTCGACATGGCGAGTGAGGGCTTGATCCTGGTGACCAACGACGGCGAGTTGGCCAACCGCCTCACTCACCCCAGTCACGGCGTGGAGAAGATCTACAACGTGCAAGTGGCCGGCCTGCCCGAGCCCGATGTGCTCAAGCAACTGCAAAAAGGCGTGTACTTCGCCGAGGGCAAGGCGAAAGTGGTGCGGGCCAAAATCAAGAGTCGCCGCAAGCAATCGTCGGTGCTCGAAATCGTGCTGGCCGAAGGCCGCAACCGCGAAATCCGCCGCATGCTGGCCGCCGTGGGCCACAAGGTACAACGCCTGGTACGCGTGGCCGTCGGCCCCGTACGGCTGGGGGAAATGCCAGAGGGCAGCTATCGCAAGCTCACGCCGCAAGAAGTAAAAGACTTGAAGAAGGTAGCCGGTATGTGAGCCGACGGCGCTAGCCGCGGGTGAATAAACAGCGTTCGTCATTCGTCATTCAGAACTTCGTCATTACCCAGCTATGCCTTTCGCCTTAGAAGCTGTTTCCACTTCGGTCCCTGTGGTCGAGAACGTCCAACTGGCGACGCGAACCTATCGGGTGCGGATCGAGTGTCCCCAGATCGCTCGGCAGGTGGTGCCTGGGCAGTTTCTGATGCTCAAGCTGGCCGGCAATGACGATCCGCTGTTGGGTCGAGCGTTCGCTCTGTACGACACCGTAGACGATGCCAGTGGTCAGCCGGCGATGGTCGACATCGTCTACCTGGTGATGGGCAAGATGACTGCGCGGCTGGCGCGCTATCAACCGGGCCAGATGCTCGACGTGTGGGGCCCCCTGGGCAACGGTTTCGAAGTGCCCGAGTGCGACCGGTTGATCATGGTCGCCGGCGGCATCGGCCAAACACCGATGCTCGCGCTAGGCAAGGAGTATCTGGGGGGCCGCTCGTATGGCCAGCCCGCCAGAAGCGTCCACCAGCCGCAGCACGTTTCGCTGCTGTATGGCGTTCGCTCGGCCGATCTGGTGGCGGGCGAAGCCGACTTCCGCGCGGCCGGCATCGATTTGAAGCTGGCCAGCGACGATGGCAGCGTGGGCCACCATGGCTTTGTCACGGAACTGCTAGCCCACACCTTGGAGGAGACCACCGGCCAGCGGCGGCAGGTCGTGTGCTGTGGGCCCGAAGTGATGATGGAGCGAGTGGCCGAGGTGTGTCACTCAGCCGGCGTGCCGTGCCAGGTATCGCTAGAGACGCCCATGGCGTGTGGCATCGGCATCTGCTTCAGCTGCGTGGCGAAGATCCGCCAACCGGACGGCAGCTGGGACTATCGCCGCACCTGCGTCGAAGGTCCTGTGTTCGACGCGCAAGCCATCGAGTGGTAAATGACCGATGCGAACGGGCCAATCGACCTGGCCCCGTTCGTCATCCGCTATTCCGTGAGCCGGAATTAACCTTTGATGCCTTTGACGGCCTTCGACAAGCGGCTCTTGGTGCGTGCTGCGGCGTTGGGATGAATCACCCGCTTGGCGGCAGCCTGGTCGAGCTTCTTGGCGGCATCGCGGAAAGCGGTCTCGCTCTCTTCGACGTTGCCGGCAGCCACAGCGGCGCGAACCTTGCGGATCTTGGTCCGGACGTTCGACTTGACGGCACGGTTGTGGGCGTTGCGGGTTTCGTTCTGGCGAAGCCGCTTCTTGGCACTTTCGGAATTTGGCATTTGTTCGGGACCGTGGGGACGCTTGAATCCATTGACTCGGGAACCGCCCACCCCTCTCGGCAAATGAGAAAAGTGGCGAATCGCTAAGTATTTCGCATCTGGCCGAGTTTGTCCAGCCGGTCAGCGACATCCCGGTAGCCAAAATCGGCGGCGGCCAGCTCGGTGAGGTGTTTTTCGGCCTTATCCAGCTCGCCCAACCCCATGGCCAGCACCCCAGCCCGGTAGCGGGCCAGCTTGTGCAGGTCGGTACTGGGGTCCGTGGCGGCGGCCACAGCCGCCTCGTAGCTGCTCATAGCCAGGCGAAATTGCTCGATTTTCTGGAAGCATTCGCCCAAATGCAGCTGGGTATCGGCCAGCCGGCGGTTATCCGCCCGGGCCGCCTGCAGGGCCTGAATCGCCTCGCGGAACTTCCCAGCCCGCTTGAGCCGCAAACCGAGCTCATATTGAAAGGTCAGATTGCCGGGGTTTCGCTCCGCCCGAGCGGCAAACACCTCGAGCTCGACCTGGTTGGCCTGGGCGTGCATTTTGCGGGCGAGCTTGCGGGCTTCGTCGGTTCCCTCGCTCTCGGCACGGCGGTCGGCCACTTCGGTCTGCTGTCGCAGGCGGCGAATCTGCGCCTCTTCGAGCCGCTCGCGGAGATCAAGGTCGCCACTGGAGACGGTCAGCGCTTTTTGCAGCACTCGCTCAGCGTCGCGGTAGCGTTCGTCCTGCGTGTACTCGTCGGCCAGCTCGCGGTAGTTCTCCAACTCGGCTGGGTACAAGCGAATCTGCTCCAGCAACTGCTTCTCGCGCGACTTGGCTGGCTCGGCTGCCAGAGCTTCTTCCGCCGCCTCGGGCTCGGGCGCAGGATGGGCCTGGTGCAGCATGCTGCTCGCATCGGCATCGGGCGTGGCCGATTCGCTGGACCCCTTACGGAGCAGCTCCTGGTTGTAGCCACCCTTCTGAATGGTCTGTTCGACGCTCATCCGCGAGATGGTCTTGGCAACCATGTGATCCTGCGGCTTAATCTCCTGCACCCGCTTCAGGCACGCGATGGCTTGCTCGAACTGCCCCACGGCGGCCAGCGCATCGGCGGCCTGGCGGTTGGCTTGTTCGTGCTTGGGCTCGGCATCGAGGGCCCACTTCAGGTAGTACAGTTGGCACTCAGTAGCACCCAATTCGGCAGAAGCTCGGGCCAGGTCGAGCAGCGTCGTCACGTCGTTCGGCCCGTGGTCGAGCGCCTCGCAGCCAGCGGCAAAGGCAGCATCCCAGTCGCCCTTGTCGATGGCCTTCGACAACGCACTGCGGGCCGTCTTGAGTTTGCGGCTGCCGCCGAACAGCGAGCTCTTCTTGGCTTCGGGGTGCTTGCGTGCCAGGTTCGCCCGCAGGTGCTGCAAGTAAACCAGGTTCGCCGGATCCTCGGACACACACTGGGCGAACATGTCGTGGGCGTACTGAAAGTCTCCCTTGTCCAGGCTTTTCTTGCCGTGTTCGAACAACTGCTGCAGCCGCTGACGGACAGCAGCTGAGACCGGCCTAGCTTGGGGAGGGGACGACATAGTGCGCGGATCGGCGGAAACGGGGGATACGACTACCAAAATTCTACTCCACATACCACTCGATCGGAATGTCCATCGGTAGTCTGTGCCAAAACGTCGCTCAGATCCGTCCAAAACAGGGGGACTGATGCAATTCGACGGCACCGCCCACCTCCCCGATGTTGGTTCGGCAGGAGGGTGTCCGACTATTCGCGGGCGGTATTCCTCTTAAGCGAGCCTCCCCGCGTCGCCCCCACAGAGCGCTCCGCACTGATTTCGTGCTATCAAAACTTTCCTGGACGATGGCTATTTGGTTCAGTCGGCCATCACTACTGAAATGGCCCCCCGAGCCCCTGCGGACATGGCAACTTGCCAACCATCAGCGAGGGAACACAGCAGTACTACCCCACCGAAGCACGTCGAAGCGATGCTTCAAAATTGTTCATAGGATGCGCAATCCCATACAAGCTAGCCGTGAGAACTTCTGCGCATTCTGACTGAAACTTCTGCGCGGCAGAGGCTTTCGGGAAACTGAATCTCCGGGCAAAATCGTTTACACGTTCTGAGTGGCTCACCATGACTCGATTTGGCCACGCTTTGGCGCCACGGTCGGCGCCGCACGACTGCTAGAGAAATCTCCCAAGACAGCGCACCTAGTAGCATTACTGTAGGACTTCGGTAACGGGGAGTTTGGGAATGCCGGGGGAGCCAAGAAGGCCAGGAGTGGCAATGCGCGCTATGCGGCGCATTGCTCGTCCGAAAACACGTACGTACTTCAAGAGGGATCGCGAAGCAGTGTTGCCATGAGCCCACGATTTGGCGGAGGGGCCAGCCGTAGCTAGTTCTGCGTCAGGCGTTTTCTGCTGTTGATTTAACTTCCTCACCTGCAGGCAACTGCACTCGTCCGTGAGGAGTGGGGTGACTGTTTTCAAATCCGCCGAGGGGGGAGGTGGGGCGGTACCGGTCGACTCGATCAAGGACCGCGTCCGTACGGCACATTTTTCCACGGCCAATGTAGAAAAAGGGGTAGTTGACATGGAAAACGCACACTTCTTGCCTGCGCGCTGCAGCCGGCAATCACGCCAGCGAAAACAGAGGATTGTCGGTCGGAGTTCGACGCTCAGGAAGACGCCGCGTTTCGAACGGCTCGAGCAGCGAGCGATGCTCGCCGTGACCTCATCTTTCTCAATGGCGACGGGCACGCTCACGGTCGTGGGTGATGCTCTCGATAACGTAATTACCATTAGCCGAGCGGACGACGGACGGATACTGATTAACAACGGCGAGGTCAAAATCAATGGCGGCAACCCCACGGTAGCCAATACGACAACCATCTTTGGGTTCGGCCTTGATGGGAACGACCAACTGAGCCTCAACGAGTTCAATGGTGTTCTGCCAGATGCGGTGTTCATTGGAGGTAGCGGCAACGACACACTCATTGGCGGATCGGGGCAAGATCTCCTCTTAGGTGGCTCCGGTAACGATTTCCTCCGGGGCGGAGACGAGGAAGATCGCCTGGTGGGCGGCACCGGCAACGACACTCTGCTGGGCGATCGCGGAAACGACAATGTCGAAGGTCAGGACGGCTCCGACCTTTTGATCTGGAACAACGGTGACGGCAGCGACTTCATGGAAGGGGGCGAAGGATTCGACTTTGTCCAGGTCAACGGCGCCAACGGCGCGGGCGACGACTTCTCGATCGATCCCAACGGCGAGCGAGTCCGCTTCCAGCGGAACAATCTGGGACTCTTCACACTCGACATTGGCACCACCGAAAACCTGGACGTCAACGGCCAGGGAGGCAGCGACGTGATCATCGGCTCCACCGGACTCGTCGGGCTGATTGACCTTGATCTCGACGGTGGCGAGGGCAACGACCTGTTGATCGGAGGCGATGGGGTGGACGTGCTCCGCGGCGGCGCGGGCAACGACACCCTGATCGGCGGACGCGGCAACGACATCATGCTCGGCCAGGACGGCTCCGACCTCTTGATCTGGAACAACGGCGATGGCAGCGACTTCATGGAAGGGGGTGAAGGCTTCGACTTTGTCCAGGTCAACGGCTCAAACACGGCCGGCGACGACTTTTCGATCGATCCCAATGGCCAGCGGGTTCGCTTCCAGCGGAACAATCTGGGGCTCTTCACACTCGACATTGGCACCACCGAAAATCTTGACGTCAACGGCCAGGGGGGCAGCGACGTGATCATCGGCTCCACCGGACTCGTCGGCTTGATCGGTCTCGACCTCGATGGTGGCGAGGGGAACGATCTGCTCATTGGTGGCGATGGGGTCGACACCCTCCGCGGTGGAGCGGGCAACGACACCCTGATCGGTGGCCGCGGTAACGACGTAATGCTCGGCCAGGATGGCTCCGACCTCTTGATCTGGAACAACGGTGACGGCAGCGACTTCATGGAAGGAGGTGAAGGCTTCGACTTCGTGCAGGTGAACGGCTCGAACACGGCCGGCGATGACTTTTCGATCGATCCCAATGGCGAGCGGGTCCGGTTCCGCCGCAATAACCTCGGCTTGTTCACACTCAACATCGGCACCACCGAGAACCTGGACGTCAACGGCCAGGGGGGCAGCGACGTGATTGTCGGCTCCACCGGACTCGTCGGCTTGATTGGTCTCGATCTCGATGGCGGTGAAGGGAACGATCTGCTCATTGGTGGCGATGGGGTCGACACCCTCCGCGGCGGGGCGGGCAACGACACCCTGATCGGTGGCCGCGGCAACGACGTGATGCTTGGTCAGGACGGCTCCGACCTTTTGATCTGGAACAACGGTGACGGCAGCGACTTCATGGAAGGGGGTGAAGGCTTCGACTTTGTCCAGGTCAACGGCTCGAATTCCGCCGGCGACAGCTTTCGCGTCGATCCCAACGGCGAGCGGGTTCGCTTCCGACGTACCAACTTGGGACTCTTCACTCTCGACATTGGCACCACCGAAAACCTGGACGTCAACGGCCAGGGCGGCAGCGACGTGATCATCGGCTCTACCGGACTCGTCGGGCTGATTGACCTCGACCTCGACGGTGGTGAAGGAAACGACCTGTTGATCGGGGGCGACGGAGTCGACGTTCTCCGCGGCGGCGCCGGCAACGACACACTGATTGGAAATCGTGGCAGCGACATCGTGCTCGGTCAGGATGGCGACGATCTGCTCCTGGTAAACGATGGAGACGGCAGCGACTTTCTCGAAGGTGGCGAGGGCAACGACACGGTGCAAGTGAACGGCTCGAATACCGACCGTGACGTCATCCTTGTTTCACCGAACGGCAGTCGTGTTCGCGTGGAACGCACCAACATCAACCAGTTCAAGTTGGACATCGGATCAAGCGAAACGATCGACATCAACACGCTGGGCGGCAACGACACTGTGACAGGCAGTTCAGGTTTGGCTGGCCTCACCACTCTCGATATCGATGGCGGCATCGGCATCGATATTCTCACCGGCGGGGACGGCGACGATCGCATCAATGGTGGCGCGGATATCGATGTAATACGGGGCCGAGATGGAAACGACGTGTTGATTGGCAATCAGGGTAACGATTTTGTCTTCGGTGAGCACGGGAACGACTTGATCATCGTGAACGACGGCGACGGTAGCGATCTGATCGAGGGCGGGTTGGGGCGCGACACCGTGCAAATCAGCACTGGAAATCTCGATGACGACATGGAACTGAACGCTTCGGACAGAGTGGTTCGCGTTGAGCGCACCAACCAGTCACCCTTTGTCGCGAACGTGGGAAGCAGCGAAGTAGTCGACCTGCGGACGCAAGGCGGAGAAGACGAGGTTCTCGTCGGCTCTCTCACCGGCGTGCAGGACCTGCAAACACTCACGATCGATACTGGCGACGACGACGACGTCATCAACGCAACGACGCTCGACGCCGCCTTTGCACTGATTGGGCGGGGCGGTACGGGAAATGACATCCTGTTTGGCGGTTTCGGCAACGATGTGCTGCTGGGAGAGGAAGGAAGAGATATTATCATCTCTGGCGATGGAAACGACTTCATCTCCGGAGGCGACGGGAACGACATACTCATTGCCGGCGATGGAAACGACGTCCTCTTAGGCGGCGATGACAACGATGTGCTGAGTGGAGGCCGAGGTAATGATACATTGCTTGCCGGTGATGGAAACGACACGCTCAACGGCGGCGACGACACGGACTTCCTCGACGGCGGCCTGGGCCAGGACTCGGCAATCAATGGAGAAACGCTGATCAACATCCCGTAGCCGCCCACCAACAAGGCCATCACCCGATCGGCTGGGTCCGGCAGGTGTCAGCCTCGCCAGACTATAAACCGCAGGCCGGCGACCGATACCAACACGATCATTCCCAGCACGCCCGATGTGGGCTCCGGCACCGTCAGGTCGGTCGCCGATATTTGTCCGCGAATCTCACCACCGGGAATTGCATCGGTATGAACGTTAATGTAGAGATGCCCGCTCAATAGGGCGTCGATGTTGGTTTCGATGTCGGAGTTGATTCCGCCCTGAGGGCCGCCAAAAGTGCCGCCATCCACCAGGAGCAGGAAATTGTCTACGCCATCGTACAACACTCCTTGAAAGCCCAGGTCGACAACCACGCCACCGTTCACCCCCTCTGGGGCCAGGTGGATGTGGACCGGCGAATCGTTGGGACCAACCTCAGCCAGATCGGCAACAGTCAGACCTTCGACGACCAGCGTGAGATCGAAAATTCCAGATTCTGGGTCGAGATCCATCGTTGCGTACCCGGTCGCGTTACTCGCGTTGGGAGGAACCTCCTGGGCGCCGCTAAGGTCGGCAGTGCCAATGATCTCCGCTCTGGCACTTTCAGAACCGGACACACAAACAAGCACGCATAGTGGCAGCACCACCAGCAAGAAAGCCGATCGGATTTTGGTGCACTTCATGAGGTCTTCCTCCAGTTAGAGCAATGGAATAGAAGGACTTTGGGCGACTCAAGCACGGCGATCGCTCGCCCTGACGTTAGAAGAGTGGCGTCCTTATCGCTTGGATTGACGCACAACAAATCCGTGTTTTACGGAGGTTCAACACACGCAGAATTCGTTTCCGCTCATTCAAGCTCGATTCTAGCGGCACAGGGAAAACCGTGTCTACTTTTTTCGGCACTTTTGGTACAAAACCGCGGGCGAGCGGCAGGCGGGGTCCAGACCGCGATGACCTCGAGTCGTGCCATCGACCCGTGCTGAGCGTCTTGGATAGACTCCTCACCTCCATCACATTGCCTTGGAAACCCACAGAATGCCCTCGATGTTTCGATACTTGCTCAACGACGTACGCGGCCGCCCCACTACTGTGGCGGCCGAACTTCGCGGGGCGGGGGCCACTTTTCTGACCATGGCCTACATTCTGCCTGTCAACGCAGGCATTCTGTCGGCGGCAATGGGCGCCGAGTCGACTCCCTCGATCGTTGCCTGTACCGCATTGGCGGCGGGAGTGTGCTGTGTGCTGATGGGACTGGTGGCGAACGTTCCGATCGCCCTCGCCAGCGGGATGGGCCTCAACGCGTTGGTCGCCTTTGAACTGGCCAACCGGGCTGGCAGTTGGCAGGCGGCCATGGGGCTGGTGGTGCTCGAGGGGATCTTGATTCTGGCCCTGGTGCTGTTGGGCCTGCGCGAAGCGGTACTGGCCGCCATTCCCAAATCCTTGAAGCTTGCCATCGGCGCCGGCATTGGGTTGTTCATTGCGCTGATCGGACTTTCCAACGCGGCCATCGTGGTACAAGGAGTTCCCGCGCCACCCGGTGGACCTCTACTAGCTGCCGGCGATTTTCATCAGCCGGCCACGGCCATCAGCCTGGCAGGTCTGGTAATCACTGCCGTGCTGATGGCCCGCCGCGTGAAGGGAGCACTGCTGCTGGGCATCGTCGCCACGACCGGCATCGCTGCCCTGGCAAACCAGGTGACCTGGCCTACCGAGTGGAACTGGCCCTCGTTTTCGGTAGCACTCCAACCCGACCTGGCCGGTGCCATGCGGTGGGAGCTGATACCGCTATTGTTTGCCCTGATGATGGTCGACTTCTTCGACACGCTCGGCACCGCCACGGCGGTGGCTGAAGAGGGCGACTTGATGGACGAAGAAGGCCGCATTCCTGGAATTCGCCGGTTGCTGGCCGTCGATTCGGTCAGCGCCAGCATTGGCGGGCTGCTGGGGGTCAGTTCCGTAACATGCTACATCGAGTCGGCCGCCGGCGTGGCCGAAGGCGCTCGCACCGGGCTGCACTCGGTGTTCGTCGGCCTGATGTTCCTGCTGGCCATTGTTCTGGCGCCGCTGGCTGCCATGATCCCGCCGGCCGCCACGGCACCGGCACTTATCCTTGTTGGCCTGCTCATGCTGAGGCCGATCGCCGAACTCGATTTCAGCCAACTCGACGAGGCGATTCCCGCCTTCATCACGCTGATCACGATCCCCACGACCTACTCCATCGCCCACGGCATTGGCTACGGGTTCGTTTCGTTGGTGCTCATTAAACTGGGCACCGGTCGAGCCGGCGAACTAAGTCCCTTGATGTATGGCGTGGCCGCGGCGTTTGCGGCCTATTTCGTGGTGACGTAGGGAACCCTTTCGGCCAACTGCGGCCGCACAGATGCGATCTTTGCAGCCCGAAAAACCCTCCGCCGGAGGGGAAAGTTTGCCGAATTCGGGGAATTTTCCACTTGGTATCAAACCTTTTGCTCTTTCTAATAGTACTAAGAACAACGCTCGGCCTTGCCGGCTGGGCACCCCCGCTGCGCGATCCGAGTCGTGCTCCTGCCTTGGCCTCTCCGCCACTCGCAAAAAAAACGGAACGGAGCCCACGCCTGTCGCGGCGATCGAGTTATCTATCCACATTCAACGAAGGGAAATCTGTCGATGCCATTGAAGTACCTCGCCCCCCTGGCGGTGGGATTAATCCTGGCCGCCCCCAGCTTTGGCGAAACCTCCTCCCCCGAGAGCACGACCCTCGAGGCAGCGGCTCCCCTCGTGGCAGCTGAACTGCCCGACGAGGTCGAACGCCAGATCGACGAACAAACCGAACACCTGCCGGACGAGATTCGCGAAAAGGTCCGTCAAAAGATCAAGGAGATAGCCGAGAAGAAGCTCGCCGAGGCCAAGGAGAAAGCCGAAGAGGCAGAGGAATCGGCCGACGAGGAGGAAGCAACCTCCGAGAGCGAAGAGTCCGAGGAAGAAGGCGACTCCGAAGAAGCCGAAGAGGAAAAGGAAGAATCGAAGTCGGCCAACAGCGCCGAGAGCGCAGAAGTCAAGAAGATGAAGGCCGAGCAAGAGCTGAACGAAGCTCGCTTCAAGCACAAGCTGGCCGAGTACAAGCAGCAGCTTGAGTCGCAGCGACTGGCGATCGAAAAGTCCAAGATCGACATGGAGCTCGAAGCCCAGCGGGTCAAAGCTCAGAGCGTGGCCATCGAACGCGAACGCGACCGCATGAAGTTGGAAGCCGAGGTGCTGAAGCTCGAGCGTGAGCTGGAAACGCAAAGGCTGGAATCCGAATTGGCCCAGCTGCAGGCCGAGAAGAAGAAGATCGAGACCGAGCTGGAAGTCGAGTCAGTCAAGGAGAAGCTCGAAGACCGCGTGATCGGCGAAGAGCAGTATCCCGACGAGCCGTTCAAGGACGGCGTCCTTCAGGTGAGCGTTCGCCGCATCGAGCTCAATGGCCCGATCATGACGGGGGCCGCCGACTACGTCTGTCAGCGTCTGGACTACTTCAACAACCAGTCGGATAAGCCCATATTCCTGGTCATCGATAACTGCCCCGGCGGTTCGGTGCTCGAAGGCATGCACATCCTGCAGGCCATCAAGGAGAGCAAAGCTCCCGTGCATGTGGTGGTCAAGCGATTTGCCGCCAGCATGGCCGCGATCATCACCACGCTAGCCGATCACTCCTACTGCTATCCCAACGCCATCATCCTGCACCACCAGGCCAGCACCTCGATGAGTGGTAACGGCCGGCTGCTGGAAGACCAGATGAAGATGTTCGACGAGATCTCGCACCGCGTGATCGGTGAAGTGGCCAAGAAGCTGAACACCACCGAAGAGGAATTCGTCGCAGAGATGTACGAAAACCGGTCGAGTGGCGACTGGGAGCTGTTCGGCGACAAAGCCGTGGAGAAGGGCTGGGTTGGTAACGTCGTGGAGCTGGTTCGCGAAGAAGCCATTCGCACCCGCCCCACCGGAACCCGTTCGTCCGGCCTGCGTTTCCTGAGTCTCGAAGGCGAGCAGCAACCCCAGCCTGCGTCCAGCGGCTACCTGGAGCGATACGAAGCCCAGTTGGTGGAACAAACGGACGACCAGGGTCGCCCCTTTGTGCGTCTGCCCAAGCAGGGCCCGTTCGACGCCTGGATGCTGTACAACCCCAACGGCTACTACAGGTAAGCCAAACTCAGACTTATTGAGATGCTCACACGGAGCAGGTACCGCTGGTGCCTGCTCCGTTTTTCATGCGCCCAGTCAACGCAACACCTGCGGCCGAAGCGTAACGGCTATTGAGCGGGGGCGTACATCTGAGGTGCCGGAGCGACGAACTGCGTGCGCCCCTGCTGATTGGTGTACTGGCGTGCTCGCTCCACCTGAGGGCGGGGCGTCTGAAAGGCGAGCGGACGGGCCCCGTCGACGGGCGGACCTGCATCGGGCAGCGGGTAGGGATCGTAGTTCTGCGCGTTGTATTGCTGGTAGCTCGCCGGACCCGGATTGTATAGGTGAGGTGTGCGAACCGCGGGCGAGCAGCCGACGCCGGGCGCCAGGACGAGTGTCAGTACGCCAATCAGTCCAACTGTTCGTTTCAAGGTTCCATCCTCGCTTCGTGGAGACATAGGGGCGGCGATTGTAGGCCGCCTCGCGGTGGGTGCCAAGACGAAGTGGCTCCATGCCAGCAGGCACCCACCGCTAGCATCGACCGCCAGGTCCAGAATTGTGAGCCACGCCCGAATTGCGCGGCACACCCCCGTTCTGCCGGTCATTAGGCCTACGGCGAGTTGCGCGGTTGGTTCGGTGCTGGCGCGGGCAAAGGCCCTGCTAAAACGAAATAGGTTCCGTTCTCCGGGCCAACGGGTGCTAACCCGGCAGGTACATATCCAGCCAGGTGGCCACGCCGATGGGCTTTAGCTCGATCGACCCGCATGCTGCTGGCACCAGCACCGTTTGGCCTTTCGGCAGCTCGACAAAGCCCGACGCGAAGGCGAGCGTCACCGTGCCGTCCAGTACGGCGATCAAGTGAAAGCGATCGCCCAGGTCGAGCTTGAGCGTTTCGCTTCTGGTGGCCCGCTCGAGTACGAACTTGTCGCACTCCACCAATCGCTCCACGCCCTCGTCCCCGGTGGGCTGCGGAGATTGCGGTGCCACAGGACCACGTGCAAAGTCGGTCACGTCGAGCGACTGCTCGATGTGCAACGGTCGGGAGTTGCCATCCTTGTCCACTCGGTTCCAATCGAACAGGCGGAACGTCGTGTTGCTGGCTTGTTGAATCTCGGCGATCACCAGTCCTTCGCCCAGCGCGTGGACGGTACCGGCCTTGATGAACACGCAGTCGCCCACCGTGGGTTCGAAGGCATGCAGGCATTGGTCGCTGGTGCCCGCTTCCACGGCGGCCGCGAGCGACTCGCGCGTGACGCCCGGCTTCAGTCCGGCATAGATCTGGCTGCCAGGCTCCGCGGCCAGTACTACCCAGGCTTCGGTCTTGCCGAGATCGGGCGGGTCGAGCTTCGCACCTTGCTCATCGTTGGGATGAACCTGCACGCTGAGCGTCTTCTTGGCGTCCAGGAACTTGAACAGCAGCGGAAACACCGGCTGCGGATGATGCTTGCCGAACAGCTCCTGGCCATGCTCGCTGACGATGTCGTGCAGCGTCTTACCGGCCAGTGGGCCATCGGCCACAACACTCTGGTTCTCACCATGATCGACTGCTTCCCAGCTCTCGGCGAAGGTCGGGCCATCACCAATCGGCTTGTCGAGCAGCGTGCCGAGCCGGCGGCCGCCCCACAGATACTCTTTGAAAAGGGGCTGGAAACACAGGGGATAGAGCGTAGACATCGTTCTCTGCGGGGGGGCGTTAGGGGACGAAATGCGAAGGCCGCTGGACGCCATTATCTGCAGTATCGGTGTTTTCGCTACGGGGCGGCCACCTCCGGGGAAAAGGCGTACAAGTGGGCAGTGGGAGCGGGCCTTGGCGGCTGCTAGAATAGAAAGTTTGGCGGATCGGTAGCTGCGGCTCCCTCGCTCGCCCCCCACGGCTCGGCCCCCTGCCCTCCACCGCCTCGCTTCCCCTGCAGCACAACCCGCCTCAACTCCCCCCCTCGCAACGTTTCACTATGGCCGAACCCGACGATCTGTTTGAAAAGAGCAAGATGTCTTTCGGGCAGCACCTGGAAGAACTGCGCGGGGCACTGGTCAAGTCGCTGCTGGCGATTGCCATCGGGTTCGGCATCGGGCTGTATTTTGCACCAATGTTCGTCCGGTACGTCGAAGGGCCACTCAACCGTGCGGTCGACCGTCATGTGCTGAACGATGCCCGCGAGAAGTACATCGACGAACTCAAACAGCGGAAGGCCGACGGGGAACCGGTGCCCGACGACCTGGAGGCCGCGGCCGACGTGTTCATCGAGCAGGGTCTGGCCCCCCGCCGCATCTACATCGATCCCGAGTTACTAAAGATCGAGTCCGATGAGAACTTGGTGCCCATCACCATCTTCGAGTACGTGAAGGACGATCCGCGACGGGTGATCGGTACCGGGGTGACGCAAGGCTTCATGGTGTTTGTGAAGGCGGCGCTGGTGTTGGGCCTGATCATCGCCAGCCCCTTCGTGTTCTACTTCATCTGGCAGTTCGTCGCCGCCGGACTTTATCCACACGAACGCCGTTATGTGAAGGTGTTTTTACCGTTCAGCATCGGATTGTTCCTGGCCGGTGCGGCGGTCGCATTCTACGGGGCGCTGCATTTCGTGCTGGAGTTCTTGTTCTGGTTCTACGAAGTTCTCGACATCGCTCCCTACCCGGTGATCAACGAATGGATGAGCTTCATCCTGATCCTGCCACTGGGCTTCGGCATCAGCTTCCAGTTGCCGCTGGTGATGCTGTTCCTCGAGCGGATTGGCATCTTCACGGTCGAAAACTACCTGAAACAGTGGAAGGTGGCGGTGATCGTCATCTGTATAATCTCCACCGTGCTGACGCCAGCCGATCCGCAGAGCATGATTCTGATGGCCGTGCCGCTGGTGGGGCTCTATTTTGGCGGTGTCGGCCTCTGCCGATATATGCCCCGCCGACAGACACCATTTGGTACGATGGCAGACCAGTAGCCCTGCGTCCGAGTTGGCGCAACTCCTGTCACCACGAGCCCAAGCACGTCATGCCTATCGCTACGCATCGATTTCTTGCCCTGTTGCTGTTTTCGCTCGCCGCACCGCAGTTGGCGCTTGCCCAGGATGTCGCCGAGCAACAGCAGACGGAAACGACCAACGACACCACCGAGGCGCCCCCTGCCCCGCCCGAGTACCTGGGCCGGCGGATCGCCCAGACCATGCACTACGCCGGCGCGCCGTGGCTGGTGCGCGAATCGCGCGAGCGGGAAGAAGAGTGCAGCAAGCTGCTGCAGGCGCTAAAGATTTCCCCCGGCCAGACCGTTTGCGATCTGGGCTGCGGCAACGGGTTCTACACCTTGAAACTGGCCAAGCTCGTGGGACCGAAAGGCACCGTATGTGCAGTGGACATCCAACCCGAAATGCTGGACCTGCTCGACGAGCGAGCCACCGCACGGGGCGTCACCAATCTGCGGCCCACGCTAGGGACCGTTACGTCGCCCAACCTGCCGAAGGGCAAGCTCGATTTGCTATTACTGGTGGACGTCTATCATGAGTTCTCGCATCCCAAGGAAATGCTCACCGCGATTCGCGCCAGCTTGAAACCAACCGGCCGGGTGGCTCTGGTCGAGTATCGCTCGGAAGATCCGGAAGTGCCCATCAAGCGATTGCACAAGATGAGCCAGAAGCAAGTGATGAAGGAGTACCAGGCCAACGGCTTCAAGTTGGTGGGACAATACGACGAGCTGCCTTGGCAACACGTCTTCTTTTTCGCGCGGGACGACTCGCAGCTGGAGAAGGCCGAACTGAAGCGTTGGGAGAAGGAAGAGTAGCACGCATGCATACGCTCCCCGTGCTTGTCATCAGAACTTGAACTGATGCGGCAGCAGTTCCTCCAGCGTGTATTCAGCCACCTGATCGCTCTGGCAGCCGATGTAAACTCGCATCTCGTGGGCGAACTCCGCCAACACCTGGCGGCACGCACCGCAGGGCGAGGCAGGCTCGGGCGTCGGCGTGAAGATGGCCACGGCCACCAGCCGCCGGGCTCCGGCCGTCACGGCGGCGCACACCGCAGCGCGTTCGGCGCAAATGGTCAGGCCGTACGAGGCGTTCTCGACGTTCACGCCCGTGAACACCCGACCGTCGTCTGCTAGTACGGCTGCGCCCACGGAGAACTTGCTGTAGGGTGCGTAAGCCTCACCACTAGCCGTTTTGGCGGTGTGAAGGAGTTTCGCGGTATCGATTTCCAAGGTCGTGCGCCCCCAAGTAAGTGGATTTCGGCTTGCACCAGTATCCAATCATTCTTGGCGACGGTGCCCCCTAAGCCAACCCGGCTTTCCGAAAACGACTACGGAACCGGCGGCATCGCATCGAGTGAGATACCACCGCTGGGCAATTGCTGCACCGCCCCTGTCGACTGGGCCTGGTAGGCTTCGGCAGACGGGTAGGCCGTCGGCAATTGATAGGAAGCCGGTGCAACGGAGGTGGGCGGCGTCGCCGTGTTCGGCGCCGGCGACTGCGGCATCCCCACCGGAGCACTCTCAACGACGGGCACCACCGAAGGGGTAGGAACGCTCCGTGGGTCGAACGCCACGCCAGCGGCAGTGCTCCCCAGATCGACCTTGGGGTAACTGTCGTTAAGCGCCGGCGGCGAGAACATCATGGCCCGTCCAGGGATGGCCTGGTTGATGGCGACCGCGCCCACGTCGATGGTCAGAGCCAGTTGCGAGGCGGGAACCCGGATCGTCACCCGGCGTGGCAACGACACCTGCGAGTTCTCGTAATAGCGAAAATCCTCGGCGATAGCGCTGGCAACCGGAGGACCGCCGTCGACTTCGTACAAATGCTGTTCCATCACCCATGCTCGTTCGGCGTCGATCACCAGCACCCGCGTCATCGGACCGGTGGGAGTGGAAATGGCAGAACGCAGTTCGAGCGTACCGTCGGGCCGGGCGACGGGTCCCTGGTACGGAATGTCGGGGTTCAGCTGCACCAGCCCCAAGGCGTCGCCCACCCAAGTGGGATCGACTGGCAGCACCTGCCGAGCGCCGCTGCTGGCAAATTGGTCGTGCCGACAAAAGTAGAGCGCCGGCGGCGAGTTCTGTTTCACCCAGAACCAGAACATTTCGTCGTTGCTACCCAAATCGACCTGGTCACCACCTATTGCAGCGCCGGCCGTCAGGCGGAAGTTCATGGGGCGCTCCAGCGCAATAGTGCCCCGCAGCATCGGTATGCCTGCCATACCGGGTACGGTGAAACGGGCGTTGTTGGTGTAGTACGACCGTACGCGGGCCGTGTTGGCGTTGATGGCCGACACGATCTGCGGTGCTGTGGTGGCATCCTGCAGCACGACCGGCGCCGCGGGCCCGGGTGGCTGGAATAGCCCAGTGGAGCGGCAGCCTACCAGTGTCGACAGCAGCAGGGCCGCGAACGGCAATGAACGGCGTTGGAGGAGGTGGTATGCCAAGGCTCTGAGCGTGTTGGGTTACGAATTAGGGATGGCTTCAACTGGCGTCGCTGTACAACAGTTCGATTAGCTGGGCTTGGATTTCGTCGGCCCGCTGGTTGTCCACCTCGACTACCGGCACGTCGTACTCGGCGGCTCTGGCGGGACAGAACATTCTCAAGGTCTCCTCCCCCGTTTGGGCAACTGGGAATGCTGTCTCGGCAAAGCGGAAAACCCGCTTCCGCACTAGGAATAACGCCAGTACATAGACCGAGTCTTCCTGGCCGGGCTGGTCGCGCCAGCGGTCGAACAGCTCTAGCGCCACTTCACTGGGGGCCAGCTTCGGCTTGGCCGCTCCCTCGTCGGGCATCTGCGATTTCCACCAGCCGAGCGAGCCTTCAGGCGGCCCCTGCCAGGCGTCCCGCGAGTAGTCACGACGCACGACTTCCGCTCCCTCGGCCACCAGCACCGAGTAGTAACGATCGCCCGGCGAAAGCTCCGCGTTGGTTGAAGCGCAACGGCGAGAACATCGTTTGACGTCGAAGTCGAGCACCGGAGGCGGCTCCTGAGGCGTAGGGATCGGGGGAATACGAAGCCCGGAGACCGTAGCGATTTCCGCCAACCGACGCAACAGGATCTGCGGGTGCTAGCAGAGAGAGGGGTTGCAAGAGTTGGGTCGACCTAACT
The DNA here is from genome assembly GCF_024054565.1 of Aeoliella straminimaris. GTDB lineage: Bacteria > Planctomycetota > Planctomycetia > Pirellulales > Lacipirellulaceae > Aeoliella > Aeoliella straminimaris. The sequence goes on along the minus strand of NZ_JAMXLR010000092.1, from coordinate 251,520 downwards.
GGCCTGAAACATCCGCGTGTCGGTGCCACCGGGACCGATTTCGAAGCGGATGCGACGCGCGCAACGCGGACAGTGACCGACGTAGGCCGTTTGCTCGCGATTGACGTAGATGCGCTGATAGACGTCGCAGCAGGCGAAATGCACACCGACAAATCGCCGGGCCCCGGGCGCGGCGGGCAGCCGCCGAGGCCCCTCGCTCGACAGATCCAGATTCTCTCCCCGCATAGGCGCGCTCCTCCAGTTACCTGTGATCGGCGACAACATACCACACGGCCGCCAGGACGCGGAAGACGATTCGTTTCGGGTATCCCGCCCGATAGGCTTCGCAGACGGCACAGCTTACCGTCGCGGACAGCTAGCAAGTCCGGGCGTGGGCAGAATGACCGCTGAGGCACCCTCCCGGCGTTCGATACCAGAGGAGAAGGAGCTTGCTAGCGCCGGCAAGGATTGCGGGCAACACCCAGCGGCAAGCTTCGTCACGCGACAGGCGAATCGAGACGGACCGGTTCACACAAGGATGTTTGTGGACCCTTCACTAAAGCGATGGATCGCTGCTTACCAAGAGCCACAGCGAGTAATGGAATCCAGCCCCCAAATTCCCCGTGACGCTCTATCAGGCGGACGGAACACGCCCCCCCGCCTTGCACGCGGCCGATCCACCCTCGGCTGGCTGTTGCTGGCGTGCTGCGCGACTGCTGGCCTGGCCGGCAGCGTCTCGGCTCAGGTGCGTCCCTTTGTCCCTTCCCTCGATTGCTGCCCTAACCAATACGACCCCTGTTGCCCTTCGAAGGCGGCCAGTTGCATTCCGCTGCCTACGGTTCGCGTGACCGAAGAGCAGATCTATGCCGACCCCACAGCGGCCAATCGGTGGCCCATCACCGTGTACGAGGCGATCGGTATCGCGCTGAACAACTCGGAGGTGGTTCGCAACCTGGGGCTGGTAGATGCCCAGTCGAAAAACGACTTGGTGCAATCCAAGCTGACGACCTACGATCCCGCCATCGCCGACGCCGAAGCCGCCGCGCAATGGGGCATTTTCGATCCGCTGTGGACCACGGAAATGAACTGGGACCGCCAGGATCTTCCCCCCGGCGTTTCGTTCAGCGGTATTGGCAACCGGCCGCCTCAGCTCGACTACGCCGACTTCGTTACCTCGATCGATCAACTGCTGCCCGGCGGTACGCGGTTTGGTGTGGACGAAGTGGTGAACTACCTGTTCAATCCAGAGCATCCAGTCGGCTTGGATCCCAACCCGCAGTACTACAGTTATACACAATTTCGCTTCAACCAGCCGATGCTTCGCAACTTCGGTATGGACGCCAACATGGCCAAGATCCGCATCGCCGCGGCCGAAGCCGAGCGGACAGACTGGAACTTCAAAACCGAGACCCTGGCATTGGTCCGTAGTGTCGAGACCGCCTACTGGGACCTGTACTCCGCGGAGCAGAATCTGCGCGCATTGGATGAAGTGCTGCCGATGTTCCGCGAGATCGTCCGTGTTCGCGAGCAACGCCAGGAGGCTCAGGCTGGCACCAGCGCCGAGCTTTCGCGAGCCAAGGCCGAGATGTTCCGCTACGAACAGGCACGGCTGCAAATGATCTCGGTGGTCGCCGAGCAACGGCTGGTCCTGCGAAACCTGATGGGGCTGAAGCCGGGCGATGGCACGTTCATGACCACGCTGGCCGTCAGCACGCTTTCGCCGCCCATCGAATCGCTCGAATCGGCCGTCTACACGGCACTTCGTCAGCGTCCCGACGTGCTGCGGCAACGCCTGGCCGTGTACGTGGCCAAGCAAGAAAAAACGCTGGCCTGCAATAGCCTGAAACCACTATTGGATTTCAACGCTTTCTGGCGCATCAATGGCCTGGGCGACGACCTGGGCAGTTCGTTCGGCGTGCAAGCAAACGACGACTACAATAGCTGGCAGATGGGGCTGACGTTCCAGATGCCGCTGGGACGACGCGAGGCAAAATCGAATGTCCGCGCCACGCAGCTCAACATCCGCAAGGAACGTGCCCTGCTCGATCAGGTGGCCCATCAAGCCTCGTTCCAAGTGGCCGATGCCCATCGCCGTATTGTCTGGTTGTATCAGCAGTATGGAGTGGCCCAAGATCGGGTAAACGCCTTGCGCGACTACGGCGAAGCCGCCCGCGCACAACTCGAGACTCCCCCACCAGGCATGAGCGGCGCCTTCGCCCTGGAGTTGTACGTACAGCATTTGCGCGAGTTCACCGACTCGATGTATCATGTGAACTCCATCGTGTCCGACTTCAACAGTGCTGTGGCCCGGTTCGAGGAAGTGAAAGGAACCCTGCTGACCTCGCGACTGGTGGAGATCGAAGGCGATGGCACTGGTGCGATCCCCGAAGAAGTGTTGTCGCCGGAAGATGCCAGGCCCATGCCTGGCACACAGCCGACTCCCGGCACCGAGCCAGCACCTCCGTCTCCCGAGCAACCGTTGACGCAGGCGCAGCCCAGGGCCCAGGATCCGGCCGCCACGGTTCGCCAACCGGCTTCGGCGCCACAGAGCATTTACAACCTGCCCCCCGACCCCCTGTCGCAGCAGCCCGCTGCTACGGATCCGGTCGCCACGGCCACGCCACCAGCGAATCCGCGCCCGACGATCACCCCGGCGGTGCCCGAGGTGGCCAGGGTGCCATCGAACGAGAGTGTCGCTGCACCGGCTATCGCGCCGCAACGCGCTCCCAGTAAGGCAGCCGCCCCGATCGTGCAGTCGCCCCCGCCCGTGGCGTCTGCTCCGGCTGTCGCGAGCCCACAACCGGTGGCACAGGCGCCAGCCACTCTCCCCCAGGCTCCGCAGACGATTGCCGTTCCACGGGTAGCCCAGACGCCAGTTGCACCAGCACCTTCCGTCAAGCCGCAAGCCGAAGCGATTGCCGCTCCGGATGTTGCTCCCCTGGCTCAACCCGACTTGATCACCGGCCAGCAGTCGCGCGATCTCTCGCCAGCGCCTCGAGGCCTGCGAAGACCAACCACCCAGGTCCGGCCCTACAGTCCTCCAACGGCTGAGCAATCGGTCGTTCAGACGCAGCCCAAGCAGCAATCACTACCGCCGCGTCCTTTGCCCATGCCGTCGCAACCCCAGATTGCGATGGGCCCGAGTCCACAACCCAACCCGCCTGCTCCGTCAGTGGAATCGCAGCCGAAACTGGAGTTGCAGCAACCGACGCTGGCACCTTACAAACTGCAACAGCCGGTCGTGCGGGGACCGTTGCAACAACCGCAGGCCGCCCCCCAGCTGGAATTGCAGCAGCCGAGCCTTGCTCCCCACAAGCTGCAACAGCCAATCGCCCGGGCACCGCAACCACGAGTGGAGACGCGGCCGATGTTGCAGTTGCAACAGCCAACACTAGCACCGCACAAGTTGCAGCAGCCGGTCACCCAATCACCGCTGCGGCAACCGCCAGCCGCGTCCCCTGCCATGCAGGGACCGGTTCTTCAGCAACCGGTGATGCAACCACCCACGCCCAAGAGTTGGACGCCCCTTGCGCAAGTGCGTCAGCCTCAGGAGATGAGTCGCAGCACTCAACCCGCCGCGTCGAAGGCACATGAGCTGCCTAACTTCGAGGTTCGTCAGGCGCCGTCGCAGCCGAGCCCCGCCTTGGCGCAGAATTCATCCTCTTTGCAACAACCGGCGATGATGCAACAACTGCCACTGGCGCTCTCCAATCCGTTGGCCCTGGTCCCGGCCGATCGCTACCAGCAACCCCGTTGGCGTCCACTGGAGCCTTTGCAGTCCAGTCGCGAGACGGCCGCATTGCCCGCGTTGGAGATTTCCCAGCCGCAGTCGACAATGCCCATAGCGGTGCAGGCAGCCCCGATTCCGTTCGTTGCGGTGATGCAACCGCAGACGCTGCTCCCCGGTGACACTCAAACAACATTGGTGAACACTGATCGCACGCAGACGCGGTTTCAACTGCAGCAACCAGCCAGCCAGCAACCGCAGCTTCGCCGCTCGACCTACCAGAGCCACGTGCCCTCGATGGCCCGCGAAAATCTGTCGCAGCCGACGTTCGTTCGGTAGCCCAGCCGATAGCGTCCACCTGCCTTAGCTGGCAACACCCTGCTTACGATTGCGGTACAGCGACTTATCGACCGTGGCGGCCATCGCTTCCACATCGAGACCACCACCGAGAAACTCGTCAACCTTGGCCAGTTCGGCGGCCGGGTCGTGCATCAGCGCGTTGTAGTCGACGCGAATCAATTTGAAGCAGGGGCGGTCGGCAATCCACTTGAAGAACTTGTCGATCTCCATCTGAAACATCATCCGCATCTGCTCGTCGCTGATGCCGTCGCTGCCGGTGCCGTTTCGCTCGAGCATCACCCGTTGCGAGGCGAGCACTTCGTCCAGTTCGCGGCCCATGAACAGAACATAGTAGGTGCGATCTTCGGGCAGGTCGTACAATAGGCGGTACACCATCTTAACCACCTTGCCAGCGCTATCATCCAGCCAGCTCGGATCTTCCTTCGTTTGCTTAACCGCTTCGAACTCGTAGTACCCGTTGGGGTTGTCGTCGTCGGCGGTGCGAATCTGGTCGATCATTACCGGCAATCCGCCGGTCTCCAGCATTCGCATCATCATCGACGTGCCCGAACGAGGCAGGCCTGAAACAATGGTCAGGAAGTCCTTGTCCGCAGAATTGGTCATGTCTGAGCTCCAATAGGATGGATTGATGCGAAGCGCTCAGGGTACCCCCAAAGCACCAATGTTTGGACGATGCCAGTGAGCAAAGTTCTTCTGGCATCCGAGGGAACACTCGACCGCAAGAACATTGCGTTGCCCGTTCGCCGCATGGAGGAAGGAACGGTTGGTGTAAAACACTGCGGCGAAATCTGTGCAGCTTCAAAGGCGTCATTGACAACCATAGTTGGCTCTGGCGACTTGTTCAATAGTTGTCCGTCTTTTGACCACCATCGCAGCCCGCCGTGCCTACTAAACGGGCAACCTCTGGCCAAGGAATCTACACGCGTCAGTTCCAGGCGCGGGATCTTCCGACTTGGCGATTCCTTTTTCCTGAAGCGCCGCCAGACCGTGCGGCTACGCGCCTAGTGGCAATCCGATTGCCATAATCTGTCGAACAAATTGCACGACTTGCGATCCCTTTCCGCTGTCGTAACACGGTTAGTTGAGTGAGCATCTCATCAACTTGTGCCACGCATCGGCCCACCGATTGCTAACACACAGATCGTGCTTATGGTAAGCGGTACTAACAAAAACGCAGCGAGTGTAAACCCAGGTTTACAGGCAGATGAACAACCACACTTCATGCACAGCGCGCGAATCGTCGTTGCGTGTAGTTGAAGTTGGCGCGAAGAAGCTTTTAAGTTTTTTCGCTTGAGTTTTTTGTTGATCATCAAGCTGGGTTCGTTAATACTGTTCGCCGAGGGAGGTAGCCCGCCGTGAATCGTCCGATTTTGGTCGTGTCCTTCGACTGAGTGTTCCTTTCGGACTGGTCTTGTGTGGTTTGTCTGGCTGGCAAAGTGCTTTGAATTGCCCAATGCGCTTGTATTGAATCTACGTTGACTTGGGGGATCATGGTATGTGGCCGCTAGAGCTAGAGGTGCCGCGTTTGGGAGAGCTAGCGCGGCAGTTTGCCGGTGTAAGCGCTGGTAACCTGCGGCAAGTGCTCGAGCTTCAACAGAAGCAGGGTGGTCGCGTCGGCGCGCTGATGCTGCGGGCTGGATTGCTCAGCGAAGAACAACTTACCGACCTGCTGCGTCGGCAGGCGCGGTGGGTGGCAAACACTCGCAGCAACGACCTGAAGCATGGCGACTTCCCGCTGTCGGTGCCTTTCTCCATCTGCATGCCCTGCTATAACGAGGCGCAAGTGTTGGGCGAAGTGCTTACCGGCGCCTTGGCCGTTTTGCCCGAGTTTCTCGACGAATTCGAGATCGTTATCGTCGACGATGGCTCGCAGGATCAGACTTCTTCGGTGGTCCAATCCTTTGCCGAAAAGGACGATCGCATTCGCCTGGTACGGCACGAAGTAAACCGCGGTTACGGCGCATCGGTGGCCACCGGCTTGCGGGCTGCTCGGGGCGACCTGGTGTTCTTCACCGACGGCGACGGGCAGTTCAATCTGCTCGACCTGCCCCAACTGCTGGTCGAAGCGCAATCGCACGACGTCGTCGTGGGCTACCGCTACGACCGGGCCGACCACGCCATGCGAAGATTCAACGCGTTTGGCTGGAAGATGATCATTCGCACTCTGATGGGGCTGAAGATTCGCGACCTGGACTGTGCTTTCAAAGTTTTTCCCCGTCGAGTTATCGACAAGCTGCGACTCGATTCCGAAGGCGCGTGTATCAGTGCCGAGATCATGTGCCAGTGTGCACGTGGCGGGGTGACCATGACCGAAGTGCCGGTGAATCACTATCCACGTTCACTGGGCAAGGCCACCGGCGCCAATCTGAAAGTCATCACCAAGGCCTTTCGAGAATTGCCGGTCGTGTGGAAGTATCGCAAGCTGCAACCGTGGGTCTGGAACGAGGCGCCTGCCGACCCGCCCCAGGCGCCCACCGCCGACCCACTGTCCGACACCGCCACCCACGCAGCGCTCAGCGACACCCTTGTGGACAATGGCGACGGCCAACAGAACACCTCCCCCACCTCCTCGGTAAATACATCCTCATGAGTGTCTTTCCCCAGCAACGTCTGCCCGACGTGCTGACCGACACCACTCGTCGCGAGAGGTTCGGCACGGCAGCCATCGACGCACCCTTCGCGCACCATCAGAAGTTAAAGGTGTGTGTACTGGCGGCGTGTCCGTTTCCCGCCAACCATGGCACGCCCGGCTCGATTCGCGAGCTGGCCGAAGCCACGGCCGAACGGGGGCACGAAGTGCATGTGGTGTCCTATCACATGGGCGACAATCTGCCGCTCAAGGGGGTCCACCTGCATCGCATCCCCGACTGGACCGGCGAGCGCCGGGTCGTGGTGGGCCCCACCCGCCGACGACCGGTGTACGACTTCCAGATGATCTTCACCGCCATGAAGGTCATTCGCAAATACGATCTCGACCTGATGCACGCCCACGGGTACGAAGCCGCGTTGGTGGCTGGCTGCACCCGCCCGTTTGTCGGTCGCCCGGTGCTGTACAGCGCGCACAATTCGATGGGCGACGAGCTTGCCAGCTACGACTTTTTCCATTCCCGCAAACTGGCGGACGGCTTGGCTTGGGTGCTGGACAACACGGTACCGCGAATTGGCAATCGTTGCCTCCCACACAGTGTGAATCTGCAGGAGTTCCTGCTGGCCAAAGGCCTGGCAAAGAAAACCGAGCCGGTGCTGAATTTCGGCATCGACGTCGACCGCCTGCCAACGGTCGATCGGGCAACGCTGCGTACCAAGCTGGCGCTGGGCGAGGATCCCATCATTTTGTACTCGGGTGTGATCGACAAGTTCCAGCGGCTCGACCTGCTGCTTGAAGCGATGGTGCACGTGGTGCGTTACGAACCGCGGGCCAAGCTGCTGATCTTCTCCACAATCCAGCATCCCAAGCACGAACGCGCGCTCTTGGACGAGGCTGCCCGACTAGGTGTCGACAAGAATGTGATCCTTCGCGTCCCCTCCGACATGGAGAAGGGTCGCAAGCTGATCTCGCTGTGCGATATCGCGGTGGTGCCCCGCCCTGCCGCACCCGGTTTCCCCATCAAGTTGCTCAACTACATGGCCGCATCGCGTCCCTGCGTGATGTTCGCCAGCTCGGCCAGCCGCGTCAGTCACGGCGAGCATGTCTGGCTGGCGGCGCAGGACACCAGCGAGTCGCTCGGCACATCCATCATCCAACTGCTGAAGAACAAGAACCTCCGCCAGCGCGTTGCCGAAGGCGGACACCGCTTCGTACGAGAACATCACGATCGGCGGGTCGTGGCGGGCAACTTGTGCGAAGCCTATCTCCGAATGCTGCAAGCAACGCGGCGATGGAAGCGGGTGGCCGATCGACCCAAGGCCATCCCGCTATGGCATCAGGACGAACAATTGAATGATTCAGGTGTTTCTCAGGGCAAGGTAGAGATTCATGCCTCAGCGTAATTACTCCGTACTGATCGTCGGACTCGACGGCGCGACTCTGGACTTGATGCTCCCGTGGATCGACGAGGGCTACCTGCCGAACCTCGGCCGGTTGCTTCGTAGTGGAGCGCACAGTCGGCTGGAATCAACCATTCCGCCCATCACACCCTGCGCGTGGTCGAGCTTTATCACCGGTAAGAATCCCGGCAAACACGGTCTGTTCGACTTCGTCGAGCCCGATCGCGATGGCCCAGGCTTCCGCTTCACGAATGCCTCGTTCCGCGATGGCGAGTCGCTGTGGGCGTGCCTCAGCCGTCATGGACGTCGGGTGGGTGTGGTGAACGTGCCGATGACCTACCCACCTGAACCGGTGAACGGCTTCCTGATCTCGGGCCTCGACACGCCGCACGAACATAGCCCGTTCATGTACCCGGTTGATATCCGCCAGGAGATCAAGCAAGCAGGCATTCGCTATCGCATCGACCAGCAACACCTGGGGAACATGCGGACCGACGAGCGCCGCCGCCAGCAGTTGGCCGACATTTTCGAGGCCGAGACCGCCCGCACCAAGGCGTTCGACCTGTTGAGCAAAAACCGCCCGGCCGACTTTCGCATGATCGTCTACGGGGCGACCGACCAGGTGCAGCACCACTTCTGGCACTTCATGGATCCGGAGCACGACAAGTACGATGCGTCCGGCGCCGAAGAGTTCGCCGATGCCATTCGCGACACCTACATGCACATCGACGAACAGTTGGGGCAGTTGATGGACGACATCGACGACGACACCATCGTGCTGGTGATGTCCGACCATGGCTTTGGCCCCACGTCGAACGTTCGCCTGCGGCTGAACCAGGTACTCCGCGATGCCGGGCTGCTGAACTTCCAGCAGTCGAACGACCGCCCCAGCATGTTCCGCAAGTTTGCCCGCTGGCTGGACGAGATGCTTCGTTCGACACTCTCGTCCGACATGAAGCGAAACCTGGCTGGCATGCTGCCCAAGATTCGCGTGTGGTTCGAGAACCTCGACGAGGCCAAGATCGATTGGGGTCAAACCAAGGCACACGTGAACGAAGCGTACCGTTCGAGCCCCGCTGTCTGGCTGGAAAAACGCGATGGCCAGACCGAAGGCGAAGCGCTCGACCTTCGCAGTCAGGTGGTTGCTGCACTCAAGGGGCTGACCGACCCAGCGACAGGTCAACCGGCGGTCGGCAACTGCTATTTCCCCCACGAGATTTACCACGGCCCGCACACCAAGCGGGCTCCCGAGGTGCTTCCTTCCTGGTGGGAGGACGGTTTCTTGCTCGAACAGAGCGCCCCGCTGAAAGACGTGTACCCGAACATCGAACGCTCGAACTCGCCCATCCAGGGTGGTGTTGAGTTCGCCGGTTCGCACCGGCTCGATGGGGTGTTCATGGCCAGTGGTGGACCGTTCCGTCAGGGCTTTGCCTTTGGCGGGGCCAAGATCGTCGACGTGGCACCCACGGTGCTGTACCTGATGGGCCTGCCGGTGCCCGACGACATGGACGGCCGGGTGCTGACCGAGGCGATTTCCGATGAATTCGTTCAGGCTAATCCCATCGAATGGGAGACCGTGACGGGCGAACATGCGACCGACGACAACGACGACAGCGACCACCAGCAGATGTCGTTCACCGAAGATGAGTCGGAGCTGATCGCCAAGCGGCTACAGGCTCTGGGATACATCAAGTAGCGACACCACAATTCGCAAGGCGACCGCGAAAACTGTTAATTTGGAGAGACCATTCTCATGACCCGTGTATTCATCGTCGGCTGGGACGGCGCCACGTTCGATCTGATCAAGCCTTGGGTTGCCGAAGGCAAGCTGCCAAATATCGCGCGGATTCTGGACGAAGGCACGCATGGCCTGCTGCGTTCGACGTTGCCTCCCATGACCTTCCCGGCTTGGACCAGCTTCATGACCGGTAAGAACCCGGCCAAGCACGGCATCTTCGATTTCACTCGCCAGCGACCCGGCTCGTACGACCTGGAATTCGTTAACGGCGGTCAGCGCAAGGCCCCCTCGTTCTGGAAGCTATTGAGCGATGCGGGCAAGAAAGTGATTTCGATTTCCGTGCCGTGTACCTATCCGCCGGAGAAGGTCAATGGCATCATGCTCAGCGGCTTCGATGCCCCCGGCCTGGGCGGCAGCGGATCGACGCTCGACTCACGGGGCATGCACCCGCCCGAGTTGTGCGAGGAACTCGACAAAGCCGTGGGTGGGCACCCGATCGGTTCGTTCCCCATCGCTGAAATCAACGATGGCCGCCCCGACGTGGCGATCGATAAAATCATCGAGGCCATCCGTCGCAAGGCCAACACCACCAAGTACCTGGTCGAAAACAAAGAATGGGATTGTGCAATGATCCTGTTCGGCGAGTCGGACGGCGTGGGACATCACTTCTGGAAGTACTGCGATCCCGAGTCGCCACTGTTTACCGACAAGCCGCAACGCATGGAAGACAGCATCTTCCGCGTGTACGAGGAGCTCGACCGGCAGCTGGGCGAGATTCGAGAGCTGCTGCCCGAAGACACCACGCTGCTGATGATGTCCGACCATGGCTTCGGCGGCGTGAGCAACAGCGTGCTGTATCCCAACTGCTGGCTCCGCGAGCAGAGCCTGTTGAAATTCCGTGGCGGGATGTCCAACTGGTTCTCGCGCAAACTCGATGCCGTGAAGTTGCTGGCCGTGGCGAAGCTACCGAGCCACGTGAAACGCATGATTTACCGCGCTGCCAAGGGTCGCCTGGGGGGCATCGAGGCCAAGGTCCGGTACGGCATCATCGACTGGTCGGGCACGCAAGCCTACTTCGAAGAGAACCCGTACTACCCCGTTCTGTGGCTCAACGTAAAAGGTCGCCAGCCCGGCGGCGTGGTTGAGCCAGGCGAAGAATACGAGGCCTTGCGAACCAGGCTGATCGAGGCCATGGAAGACTGGCGTCATCCCGAAACCGGCGAAAAGATCGTCCTGCGTGCTTACCGCCGCGAGGAAGTTTACAGCGGACCACTCATGGAAGAAGCGCCCGACATCCTGGTGCACTGGAACGAAAAAGAAAACTACACCTACGCCTTTAAGGTCAGTTCCAAGAGTACCAACAACCAGTGGACGGAAGACGTCGATCCCAACAAGGCCGAAAACCTGGCGTTCTTCACAGGCAAGTCGGGCAGCCACCGCGACAACGGCATCTTCCTGGCCACGGGTGCCACGATTCGTAACGGCGAGGAGATCGAAGGGGCCCACATTACGGATGTCGCCCCCACCATTCTGCACTTGCTGGACGTTCCCGTGCCTGCGGACATGGACGGCAAGGTGCTGATGGATGCGTTGGACGAGTCGAAGGTGTCGACCGAAGTCGCCATCGGCGCGGCGGCCGAGATGACCACGGCCGGTCCCAGCCAGGTGGACTACGACGCGGACGACGACGAAGCCATTGCCGAAAGACTGCGTGCCTTGGGATACATTGACTAGCACGAAACGTTGATGACCGACCAGCCTACCCAACCCGACAACACGCCGGACACTTCTGCCAGGAAGTCGCCGCTGTCGCGCATTGTGCGCAATAGCGCCATGAACGCACTGGGGATGGTGCTGATCGTGCCGCTCAACTTCATCGCCCTGTTTACCATGGCTCAGCGGCTGGGTGCCGAGGCGATGGGCATCTACTTCTCCTTGTTCGCCATCAGCGCTGTGATTCATTGGATTTCGGACGCGGGCACCTCCACAGTACTGACCCGCCGAGTGGCTCGGACTCCCGAGCAACTGCCTGTGATCGTGGGCGAAGCAATGGGCATCATGCTGGCCGTAGTGTCGAGTTCGGTCTTGCTATTTTTCATCGCCAGCACCGGTTGGACCTGGGTCATGCTGGGGGCGATTCCCTGGACCCTGCTGACGGTAGCCGCCTCGGCCATGGTGGCCCGCCACGCGATCGACTTCGCATCGAACACGTTCCGCGGGCTCGAACGTTTCGAGTTCGAGAACCTGGTCCGCGTGATTCAATCGGCTTCGTTCTGCCTCCTGGTGTGGTACATCGTCCAGCCTCAAGACAATGGCACCCTGGCTGCTTACGTGGCCTATGCGGCCAGCAACTTCCTGGCCGCCGGATTGGTTTGGCTGATCCTGTTGGTTGGTTGGTGTTGCCCGCTTCCCAAGCTCAGCATCCAGGTGATCCGTCAATGGTACTCCGAGTCGTTTCCCCTGGGTCTCGGCGACGTAGTTCGTCAGCTCTTTATGCAAATCGACACCTTGCTGCTGGCCACGCTCAGTACGCCGGTGGCGGTGGGCATCTACAGCATTGCATCCCGGCCACTGCAACCGTTGCGGTTGGTGCCGCGGACGATCGTATCGGTGACCTTCCCGATGATGAGCCGGGCGGCCCACCTGGAGCGGGAGGTGATGGGCGAGATGTTCGCCAAGACTACCAACCTGCTGTGGGTGGCATCGCTTCCCATCTGCATCGCCACGGCCACGTGTGCCAAACCGCTGGTGCTGAGAACCGCCGGTCCCGATTACACCGCAGCCATCGTGCCGCTGCAACTGCTGATCTGGGCGACGGTGCTGATGTTCGTCAACGCCCAACTCCGTTTTGCCTACACGGCGCTCGACGCCGAGCGTAAGTACTGGCGTCTGTCGATCGGTTCACTGCTGGCGAAGGTGCCCCTCTGCATCCTTTGCATCCTGTACTTCGGTGTCTACGGCGCGTGCTTTAGCGTACTGCTGGGCGAACTGGTGGTCTCGATCTGGGGACTTACCAGCCTGAAAGCCATGCACATGAAAGTCCCTCATTGGACACAACTACTGCGGGCGATACCTGCGGGACTGGCCATGTATGCCACCCTGCGACCCTTTGTGAGCGAACAGTCGCCGCTATGGTGGATGGGCCTGGGACTGGCGGTCTCCAGCGTCGCCTACCTGGCAGCCTGCCTGCTGACGGGTGCCTGGCCGCGGGAAGACGCCAACTCTTTTCAGCTTGCCTTTCGTGCTTCGTTTGGAGGAGTGGCCCGCCGACTGGCTCCCACGGGGCGTTCCTGACGCCCCGAGCGTGTATTGAATTTCGGCGGCTCGGAAGGACACCGGCCGCACAACAAGCCAAGGATGGTCGCCAACAGGTGGGATGAAGTCCCCCTCACAAGCTCAAAAAATCCAATTGGTAAATGCGGAGGTCCGAGTAACATGCGTCCCGAAACACTACGTCGAATCAGTGGTTTGTTTGTGCTCCTCTGTGCCGTGGGCGCTGTAGCAGCATGGCAATGGCAAGCCCGGGGGGCCTTGCGAGACTGGAGCCCCACCCAGGCGCGCAAAGCGGACAAGCCTATCCCGGTACGCACCGTGAAGGCCGTAGAACGCGAGTTCTCGGAAGTCATTGGTGGTACTGCCGTAACCATTCCTTCGCAAAGCGTCATTCTGTCCATTCCCGAGAGCGCCTCCGAAGCGTTGGACCGCGAAGTCACGGCCGTCAACTCCGGCGTGGGTTCCGCCGTTTCCAAGGGCGATGTGCTGCTGGAATTCAATCCCACGCTCTTCCAACAAATCGTCGAGGAGAAACAAGCCTTACTCGACAAGGCCAAGGAAGAGCTGACCGTGATGACAAAGCTGCACGAGAAGAACGCGGCCTCGGGCCTGGAAGTGAAAACCGCTGAAGTGGCCGTGAAGACGGCCGAAGTCGACCTCGGCATGTCGCAGCGTGATTTGGAGCTGTGTGTGGTCAAGAGTCCTGTCGACGGAGTGATTGAGCAGATGGACGTAGCGCCGCAGATGCGGCTGGGCGGCCAGACTACCCTGGCAGTCGTTCATCAACTCGATCCCATCTACGTTCAGATGGACTTCCCCATGGAACGCTGCGATTCGTTGGATGTCGGACAAGCGGCCGAGGTCGCACTGGACGCCTTCCCACAGGACACTTTCACGGGCAAGGTCGTGAAGATCTCGCCAATGGTCTCCACCAAGACTCGCGTGCTGCCCGTGTTGATCGAAGTGCCGAATCCCGGCAATCGCATCCGCGCTGGCATCTCCGGATACGCGCGTGTCTCGCGCGGAACGAGCAAGGGCATGGCGGTTCCGAGCGTGGCCATTATCAAGAACAAGCAGAAGGCCATGGTGGTCCGCGTGGAAGACAAGCGAGCCAAATTGCAGGAAGTGAAGACCGGCTCGGTGGTCCAAGCGGGGTACGTGGAAGTATTGGACGGACTGAACTCGGGCGACGAGATCGTGGTCTACGGCCAGGATTCGGTTCGCAACGACGACGTACTCAACACGCAATGGGAAGAATGGAGCGGCCGTGACGATCTGGCTGCCAGTCAACCGTAGGTCGGACCACTTCGGTTTCTTCGATTGAGAATCCTTCTGATTGCGTGAGCAGTTAAACCATGGCTTCCTTCAAACAACTCAAACACCAGGCCAGGCACTGGTCCCAACGGGGGCTGGACGCCTTGGTTCGTATCGGCAGCACCGTGCTGTCGAATCGCGGACTGGCGGTGATGGCGCTACTGGCGTGCGCAGCCCTGTGCTTGGGCCCCTGGCTCCGCCCCGCCATCAGCCGCGACTTCCGAGGCTTCCACATTCCGTGGAGCTATCTGGGGGGCAGACCATTCTTTCCGCCCTACGCTGCTGTAGCGCCACGTCCTTGGCTGATGAATAGCGTTGCAGTACCGGTGTTGCTGGCTATCGTGGCGGCCATCCTGCTCGTGGTTATGCGACGCGACCGGATCGCCATGGCGCTCGGTCTGGTGCTGGCCGTCAGCATTCCCGCCGTGTCGGCCGCCCTTTGGAACCATCCGGGCTTGATCGAGTTCTTCGAAAGCGAAGTCCGGCAGCGCGCGGTGCTCCGCGAAGTGTTCCACCATCAGAGTGAAGAGTTGCTAACCGGCGGTGTCCCCGATCGACTTGCCACCGGTGGCAGTCACAACACGGCAGCCGGGCACCACTCGACTGTACACCCGGTCTTCCTGCCATTTCGTTACTCGATGTACGGACCCTGGATGGTCGCTGTGGCCTGCACCGGGGTGCTGCTGGCAAGTTCCGGAAGCTTACGGCACCGGTTGACGTACGCAGGTGGATGGGTGGCCGTGGGACTGCTGCTGGCCGTGGCTGCCACCTGGCCACGCTGGGTGGCTGAATACCATTTCATGCAAGCGGCCGCCCACGAGGATGCCCAGCAACTGGCCGAAGCCGAACAATCGCTCGACCGCGTGAAGTGGGCGATGCCATCGCTCGAATTCAGTCGGCGGTACCGGCTCGCCCTTGGTCGGGTGCACTATCGCCAGGGCATAGATGATTTTTACACTGCCTTCTTCGTGGCCCACCAGCAAGCCCTGACTGGCGACTACGCCGAGGCTCGCAACATGCTGTCTCCCACCATCAACCAAGACGAAAGCAGCCACGCTTCTCGCGAACTGCTGGCCGAGATCCTCGGTCACATGGCGGCTGAACAGGTCGCCTTGGGCGATTTCACGGCCGCAGATCACCTGTGGGGCGAAGCCACTCTACTGGCTCCTTGGATGCCCGGTCACTGGATTGCCCAAAGCACCACGGCACTGGCCGCCAATCCGCTGCGTGCTGAAGAGCTCGAACAGGCGTTGATGCCCCGTCTGGTGCAGGTGGGCGACCGCATCGTCAACAGCGACATCGCCTCGATGATTGGCGACGCCTATTTCAACACGGGCGACTTCGCCAAAGCTCGCTCGATGTACGATCGGTCGATCGCGAATTTCCATCTTCCCAAGAACGCCAACCTCAAGGCCCAGGAAGGTCGGCTGGGGATGTAACCATGAAGCTAAGATCGTCTCAACTTGCACTACTGATTGCGTTCTCCCTGTTGATGGGCGATTTCGCCTATCGCACGTGGACGGCGCCAGCGGTGCCGGAATACCAGGTCTCCAGCACGGAAGCTCCCCTGCGGGTGCCGGCCGAACTGGCCGCCAACAAGCACCTCTATCTGCGCCGCACGGTGACGCTCGCAGAATCCGCCGACTACGCCTGGTTGCAGGTCATCGGGCACGATGCCGTACAGGTTTTTGTCAACGGCCAACAGGTCGGTCAGACCGCCCGCGTCGGCAGCGGACGCGTTGGCGCCACGCTGCTCGACATCACCTCCAACCTGCGGCAGGGCAAGAATACGGTTGCCATTCATGCCCGCCAGTTGATTCGTGACCGCCTGCCCCAGGTATCCATCGAAGGGCAGTGCCTGTTCGCTCACGCCGAGCCCATCTCGTTCGATGGCGGCGAGGGCTGGTTGGCTTCGAACCTCTACGATCGCCGGGGAATGTTCTGGTACGAGGTCGATTACCCCGACGAGCACTGGGCCGCCGCCGACGCAGGCGACCCCGTTGACTGGACCGCCCAGGTAGACGTCCCTCCTGGAGCGATCAAGACACCTCGCACGGCCACCTGGATCGCGCCCGCCGCTGCCAGCAGCACCTCGGCGACCTTTGCCACGACATTCGAACTGCCACAGTCGCCTTCGGCGTCATGGCTACGCGTGGCCTCGACCGGACCTTACCGCCTGGCTGTGAATGGATGGATGGTGGTAGACGACCGGCTGCAGTTGAGCACCACTCCCGAAAACCAGGTGGTGGAACAAACGCTCGATCTGACCGCCCTGCTCCGCCCGGGCACCAATACCATCTCGCTGGCGGTCAGCGAAGCGGGCGTGGTGCCACGCATCGAGGGCGAGCTCGTCGCCACCTGCGGGGACGAGGAGATTCATCTGGCCACCGACAAGAGCTGGAAGAGCAGTGCGGACATCGCGCCGACATGGATGCAACCCGATCTGAATTCCAACCAATGGCAGTCCTGTCGCGAAGAAGTTGGCAACGGGGGTGTGGTGCCACGTTCGATTCAGCGACAGTTCAACGCCTACCAGCGTCCCACGCTGCTGTCGCTCCTGGCAGCGGCCAAATGGCTAGCCATCGTGCTGGGCATGGCGGTGGTTGCTGTCGTGGGATGCACCGCCGTTCAGCAGGCCATCCATGCCATACGATCGGAATCGGAACGACCGCTCCCCGGAAGCCTCAGCTATTGGGCACTCCTGCCCAGCACGGCCCTGGCAGCGGCCGCCGGCCTGATGACCTGGGACCTGGCGTGGACCAGTCACGATGTCTATCAGCCCATCTACCTGTGGGGATTGCTGACGTTGGTCCTTGTGCTCTGGCTCGGTCTCTATGTACTGGCGGCTTGGCGCCCCACTTCGCAAACGACAACATCCGCCGAAGGGCTTCCGGCCAACTCTTCGGGGCGAATCGCCTTCATCACCTGCTGGGTGTTACTCATCGCCCTGGCCGGCTGGCTGCGGACGGCTTGGATTCTCGCCGAACCCATGCACCACGATGAGGTCAGCGCCTATCGGTTCACCATGTCGATCTTCGACCATGGTTTCCCCACGATCCAGGCCCACGAAGACCTACCCCGCAGTTACTGCTCGACCAGCGAACTGGTTTACTATTGCAATGCCGCGGCCGCCATGGTGATCGACGAACCGCGATTGGTCATTCGGATTCCAGCCGTGCTGTGGTCCATGGCCACGCTGCTATTGATAGGCTACGCCGGCACCAGGTGGTTTAACGCCTATGTGGGCCTGATCGCCGGGCTGCTGTATGCGGTGTCGCCGCACGTGATTGGGATGTCCAACTTCGGACGCTACCTGTGCCAGGTGCAGTTCTTTACCTTGCTGACCACCTACCTGGCGTTCGAAGCGGTACGTGGCACTGGCAAACTGCGCAAAGGGTACGTGTGGGCCGCCGCTCTCAGCTTTGTCGCCATGTACCTCAGTTGGGAAGGAAGCGGGCTGTACGGCGTGGGACTGGCCTTGGCAGCCTTGCTTCACCGCCGCCGCCACTTGAAGGGCATCTTGTTGACCCCGGCCGTCTATCCCGCCGTGGTGTTGGTCGTGCTGGTAGTGGCCCTGCAGAATGGGCATCGCATCTTCCAGCAAACCCACCGCCTGTGGTACGGAACGGGCATCAGTTCGATGAAGCTCGAACCGATGTGGCGGTTCCCGTTCTTCGATGCCGACTACTTCCTGGTCAACTCGTCCTGGACCAGGGATGCCTTCCTGCCCATTGCAACGGTCGTTGTCGCATTGATTCTTGCGTTCAAGCACCGTTGGCGACTGCCGATTCGATTCCTGCTGGTCTGTCTGCTCAGCAACGCAGGGTTGATGGCGGCGCTGCTGCCGCTGCGGACCAACCGCTACTCCTTCCACTTGGTGGAGATTGTCATTCTGCTGGCTGGTGTCGTGCTAGTGGCGATGGTCGATTCGCTGTATCGCACGGTCCGTGAGATTCGCTATCCGGCCCTGCGAGTTTACGCCCACACCATCGCGACCATTTCGCTGGTCGTACTGCTGGTGGCTTTCAGCGGTTGGGCGATCGACGCCAGCGAGTTTGGCGGCTACCGTGTTCCCGCGCAGGCCGTTGGCAAGCTTCGCAGTCCCGACTGGGAGGAACCTTCGCGGTTTGTGCAAGCCAACTACCAACCGGGCGACGTGGTCATCTCCATCTTGCCGCACACGCAAAACTTCCAATTCGCCGCAATCGCCCTGGAAGATGGCACGAAGCCGATTGACGTCGACTACTGGCTCGAAACCCGCCTGGTGTTGCAGGCCGCCATCGGCGACACCGACGAAGTGCCTCGCGACCGCCGTAGCGGCGCCGTGATGCTCTACAACCTGCAACAGATCGAGCAACTGTTTGCCGAGCACGATCGCATTTGGTACTGCACCAATCGGTTCGGGCAATCGCAAATTAACGATAGTGTCGTCTCGAAGTTCGTTCGCGAGCATATGGACGTCGTCTACGAAGATCTCGCTACCAGCGTCCTGCTTCGCGACAAGAATCATCGCACCGCTGCCGTCCGGCTCGACGAGCAGAACGCAGGATCCCTGGCCTCGGAGTTTTACCTCGAATAACCACGTAATACGCACACGTTCACTATCCTTTCCCATCACGGCTTGAGTACCTGGCGAACACCAACTATGGCAGTTGCGTCCACCATCGCAGACGACTCTCCTGTTGACGATGCACAACAGGCGCCCCATGCGCGGCCTCGCGTCGCGGTGATCACCAATTCGGTCACCCCCTATCGCCAGTACGTGCACCAGCGACTCGTCGACGAAGTGCCCCAAGTAGAGCTGTGGACACTTACCACGCACGACAATGCCTACCAGCGCTGGCAGGGCATGGAGTTGCCCGAGAGCATTCGGCCGGTGGCCTTCGGGGCTGGGGAGCCCACCAACGAGCAGGCGCAGCTTCGCTACTCTCGCCGCGAGTGGAACAAGGGCGGTCGCATCATCGCCTGGCTGAAGCAACATGACGTCGCCGCGGTCATCTGCCAGGGGTGTGGCGATTTCGGCCGGCTTCGCATCCTTCGCTGGTGCCACCGCAACGGGATTCCTTGCTACCTCTCGGGCGACTTCAACGTCCAGGGCGACAAACTCAAAGGCGCCTTGCGGCGGCTAAAGCAATTCACCTACCGTCACGCGATCAACTGCTCCGCGGGCCTCATGCCGTGTGGACGCAACGGCCGCGAACTGCTGTTCCGCTATGGCGGTCAGCAGAAGCCTGTGTTCTGGTTCCCGTTTGTCCCGAACGTCGAACTGCTACAACAGATGCCGGCCGACCTGATCGAGCGAGTCCGTCGCACTTACCCTGCGTTGGCCAGTTCGCGGCGGCGAATGATCTTCTCCGCTCGCATGATGCCCGCTAAGCGTCCCGACCTGGCGATCGAAGCGTTCTCGGCGGTTGCCGACGAACTGCCAAACTGGGACCTGGTGATGGTTGGCGACGGAGCACTACGAGAGCAGCTGGAAGCCTCCGTACCGCAAGCCTGCCGAGATCGCATCCACTTTACCGGATTCGTCAACAATCCGGCCGATATGGCCGGCATCTATGGATGCGGCGACATCCTGCTGCTGCCTAGCGATCACGAGCCGTGGGGCGTGGTGATGGTGGAAGCGGCCGCTGCGGGACTGGCAATTGTCTGTTCCGACGCAGTTGGCGCGGCACCTGAGTTAGTGGTCGAGGGGGAGAACGGCGCCAACTTTGCCGCGGGAGACCTGCAGTCCTGCATCGCAGCCATTCGCCGCGTGGCCGCGGAACAGCAGATCGACTCCGCCCGTTCCGCTTCGGCCGGCGTCTTCACGCAATGGCTGCAAGAGTGCAGCCCCATCGATGGCTTTCGCCAAGCCATGCAGCATTGTGGTGTATTGCCGCAGCCGAGCATCGAACGAACTACCAGTTCGGGCGAAACGAACCCTTCCAGCAACAGTCATCCCAAGGAGATCCACTCGGCAGTTCCACTGTCGGGTGGAGTTTAGCCAAGCAGCATCGGAAGCGTGCCACCGTATAGCGTATTTGGGCCAGACTAACAGAATACCATCACATTGAAATTGCCTCTTGCCGCGTCGAACGGCGGAGTACCTGGGGAGAATAGAAGATGAAGAGTCGGAAACGCAAGAATTCGCTCAAGCAGCTAAAGAATCGCCGCACCCGGCAGCGGAACCTGCAAGTCGAATCGCTGGAAGACCGCCGGCTACTGGCGGTACTAGGCAACCCGCTATATCGCATCAACGCCGGCGGCAGCGAACTGGCGGCCAGCCCCGTGTGGCAGGCCGACACCGGCGCCAGCCCCGCCAGCTACCTGGTGGACGGTAACACCGCGGTATCGTCGACCGGCAACACCATCGACACGAGCAGTCCGTCCATTCCGGCCGGCACGCCCATGGAGCTGTTCCAGACCGAGCGGTTCGACAAGGCGGGCCCGGGCAACATGGAGTGGGATTTCCCCGTAACACCAGGCGATTACGAAGTGCGTCTGTACTTTGCCGAGACCTGGAGCGGCGCCTTTTCAACCGGCGTGCGGGCCTTCGACGTGAGCATCGAGGGAGCCCTGGCTCTCGACAACTACGATGTGTTCGCGGCAGCGGGCCCGTTGACGGGCATTGTCGAATCGTTCACCGTCACTAGCGACTCGGTGCTGGACATCGACTTCGGACGCGTCTCCCAAAACCCCTCCATCAAGGGCATCGAGATCATTCCGTGGGTGGATGACCAGTCGAGCAGCCTCGCTGCCTCCAGCACCACCGTCGCCTTTGACGATACTCTTCTCGGCGAGACCGTTCAGCAGGTTATCACGCTCACCAACAATGGTGTCTCTGGCGCTCCCGACATCACTATCGACCCGGCCCTGGCCGAGCTCACTCCCAGCACGACCCCATTCAGCTTTCAGTTCGAAGCGAGCACGCCGATTGTCCTGGCCGCCGGGCAGTCGACCACGGTCACCATTCAGTACTCGCCCACAGCTGAAGCCATCGATACCGCCACGCTGTCCATTCCGCACGATGGCGATGGTTCGCCTCTCGACATTGCTCTCAGCGGAACCGGTGTCGCCGAGACGACGGATGAAAACATCCTGTACCGCGTCAATGCCGGTGGCTCGGAACTCGCCGGCACCCCAGTGTGGACTGAAGACTCGAGTGCCAACCCCTCCCCCTACAGCAACGCACAGACCGACGGCAATTCCGGCACGAACTCCAATACCGAGACCGTCTCTTACGATTCCTCGGTGCCTGTGGGAACCCCAACCGAGCTGTTCCAAACGCAGCGGTTCGACAACCCGTCGGGCGGCAACATGGAGTGGGACTTCGATGTCTCACCCGGCATCTATGAGGTTCGTTTGTACTTTGTAGAAGTCTACTCCGACACCTATGTGGAAGGGGGACGCGTTTTCGATATTTCAATCGAGGACGCCGTGGTCGAACCCAACTACGACATCTATGCCGATGTTGGTGAACTTACCGCGGTGATGAAGTCGTACCTGGTCAGCAGCGACGCCAACCTGGACATCGACTTCGGGCGAGTGACGCAGAATCCCACCGTGGCTGGTATCGAGATCGTCGCGATCCCCAGCGGAACACTATTGCCTTCGACGACCGAAGTCGACTTTGGAGGGGTGCTGGTCGACGACACTTCGATAATGCAGGTCACCCTGACCAACGATCATCCCTCGAGCGGACCCGACATCACGATCGATCCGACCCAGGCGACGCTGTCGCCTGAGTCCGGTCCCTTCTCGTTCGTGTTCACGCAGATGGCGCCGATTGTGCTCGCCCCGGGGGAAGCGACTACGCTGACGGTAACCTACAGCCCCACGGCTGAAGCTACCGACGGGGCAACGCTCACCATACCTCACTCCGACAGTGGGTCGCCGCTGCAGATTCAACTTTCGGGCGCAGGCGTCACAGAGGTTCCGGTCTCGTTCCAGAAGTCGGTTCTCAGCAACACGACGGGCCTGTCCCGCCCGACCTCCATGCAGTTTGGTCCCGACGGCCGGCTGTACATTTCGCAGCAAAGTGGCCTGATCCGCGTCTACGATGTGGTGCAAAACGGCGCCAACGACTACGAAGTCGTCCAGGCCGAGACGATCAGTCTGCTGCAAACGATTCTCAACCACGACGACGACGGGACTCCCCGCCCCGACATCACGACTCGATTGGTCACCGGCATTCTGGTCGTGGGCACCGCGGAGAATCCCGTGATCTACGTCGGCTCGAGCGATCCCCGCATCGGCGGTGGCAACGATGGCGAAGACACCAATCTCGATACGAACTCCAGCATCATCTCGCGTCTCACGTATAACGGCAGTTCGTGGGAGAAGCTGGATCTGGTCCGTGGCCTACCTCGCTCGGACGAACAGCACGCTATTAATGGTATGGTGCTCGACCCCAACGATCCCACGATTCTGTATGTCACCGTGGGTGGCAATACCAACATGGGAGCACCCTCCAACAACTTTGCGTTCCTGCCCGAGTACGCTTACTCGGCCGCCATCCTGACGGTCGATCTGGCCGCCATTGGCGAGACCACCTACGACCTGCCAACACTCGACGACGAGGACCAACCTGGCGTGGACGTCTCCGATCCGTTTGGTGGCAACAACGGCAAGAACCAGGCCATCCTGGAAGCAAATGGCCCAGTGCAGATTTACGCCGCGGGTCTACGCAATCCGTTCGATATTGTCATCGACGAACAAGGTCGCATGTACAGCATCGACAACGGCCCGAACGCCGGTTGGGGCGGCCTTCCCATCAACGAAGGGCCCGAGGGCAACGCCACGAACGATGTGAATGAAGCCGACAGTGAAACGCACGGCGACGGATTGCACTACATTACAGGCGAGGGTTACTACGGTGGTCACCCCAATCCCACGCGCTCGAACATGAACAACACGTTCAATGTTTCGAATCCTCAGTCACCGATATTTGAAAACAATCCCATCGAGTCGGACTATCAAGAGCCAGGTGTCGATGATGGTTCGTTGGTGGTCTATCCCTATTCGACAAACGGCATGGCCGTCTACGGAGCCGGCACCTTCGGCGGCGCCATGCAGGGCGATCTGCTTACGGCCAGTTTCGACAACACGATTAAGCGCATCAAGCTGAATGCGGCTGGCGATGCCATCGAGTTTAGCGAGGACCTGTTCAGCAATGTTGGCTTCCGCCCACTCGACGTGATTGCCCCCGCCGCCGGCCCCTACACCGGTTCGATCTGGGTGATCGACATTGCCACCAACGCCGTCTACGTCTTCGAACCGCAGGAATCGAGTAACGGCACGGAAGACGATCGCGACGGCGACGGCTATTCGAACGACGACGAATTGGCCAACAACACCAATCCCGACAATCCAGCGGACGTGCCAGCCGATTACGACGGCGACTTCCTCTCGAATCTGCTCGACCCCGACGACGATAATGACAGCATCCTTGACGAAGTCGACTATTTCGCCATCGATCCTGACAATGGCCTGACCACACCGGTTGGTACGTTTTACAGTTGGGAGAACGAGGGCGAAGACCTCGGCGGTATTCTCGGTATGGGCTTCACCGGCCTGATGAGCAACGGCGTCGACAACTACGAGTTGCTGTTCGACGCCGAATCGGTCACCGCCGGTGGCGCTGCCGGCGTCTTTACTGTCGACGCGGCCGGAGCGGGAACCGCACTGGGATCGGCGAACACCCAATTCCAGGGATTCCAATTCGGCTTCAACGCTTCGGGCGAGACGGTTCCGTTCGCCGCCACGACGCGTGTGCTGGCCCCCTTCGGTGGCCACACGCCACAGGCTGGGCAGGAAATGGGGCTGACACTCGGCCTTGGCGACCAGGACAACTTTGTGCAGCTCGTGCTCAGCGGCGAGGGCGGCGGCGCGATTCAGGTGGTCAGCGAGTTCGATGGCGTAGACACGGTGGTGGCCAGCCAGGCCCTCACCTTGCCTGGCCCCAGTTCGGTGGACTTCTGGCTAACCATCGACCCGATCGCCATGACGATGCAGGCGAGCTATGCCATCGATGATGGCCTGCGCACCGACCTGGGAGCGGCCATCGCCATTCCGTCGTCGTGGCTGGCGGGCGCTATGGCCGCCGGCATCATTTCGCGCGACGCCGTGGGCGACAGCCTGCCTGTCACGTGGGATCACCTGGGCGTTGTTTCCGATGCGCCCAGCGATGGCCACGCCGCAGCCAAGGTAGAAGCCTACCCCTTCGGCAGCATCAACAACTCGAGCACTGCCCGTGACGACTCGTTCCGCATTTACAACAACTCGACCAACGGCAGTCAGATAACCTCGATCTTGATCGACCTCAGCACCAGCTTCATGCCCGATATGTTGTTCGATCCGAACGGTACCGCAGGCGACACCCGCGGCATCGACATGATCGCGCAACAAGGTGTGCTGGAAACCGGCCAACTGAGTCACAGTTTCCTGTCGCCGCGTGATGGAGGTTTTGCCCAACTACAAATCAACTTCTCCGACTTCGATGCAGCCGAGCTATTCACCTTCCGCACGGACGTCGACCCGACGAGCGTACAGGGCTCCGTTCCCCCGGGGCCTTCCAATGCCGCCGACATCTCGGGTTTGGAAATTGCCGGCGCGACCATCACCATCACCTTCGACGACAACACTCAACTGGCCGGTCAACTGTTCGCGCTCGATGAGGGAGTCGATTTCTACAAGGTGCACTCCGAAGTCGTCATGACCGAGGACCCGATTACGGCAGCACCGATCATCAGCCTGCTGGGAGCTTCGACACCTGGCATCGTAACCTCGGCTTCGCAGACCATCCGCGTCACCGGCCCCGCCGGGGCGTCGGTGCGGTTGTTGCAGACCGAAGTGGCACTGCATCTGGACGGTGTGCCGGGCGGTGGATTCGACATCGACCCCTACGAAGGCAACAAAGTCGTCAACGTTTTCGACGAGGTAGCCACCATCGGCCTGACGGGCTACGTGGATATTCCAGTGACCCTGAGCGATACGCTCGAAGCTGGTGGCCTGAATTACTTCACGGCCGTCATCGAAGAGCCGGACGGTCGGACCACCGATCTGTCGAATGTCGTAAAGGTGGCCCTCAACGATCTACCTCCGGGAAGCACGACCGGCAGTGGTGGCAATGAAGCTCCATCCACTTCCAGCGTTATCGCTTCTCCAGATGAAACGACGTCGGGTCCGATCACGGTAACCGCTGTGGCCACCGACTCGGCCGATGTAGTCGCCGCGGCAGAGTACTTTATCGACACCGTGGGGGCCGAAGGCACCGGTACACCGCTGGCGGCCACCGACGGCGCGTTCGACGAAACCGCGGAGGACCTCACCGGAGCGATTTCGGCGTCGCTGTTCGATGGACTGTCGGTCGGCACCCATACGCTGTACGTCCGCTCGCAGGACGCCCAAGGTCTGTGGGGCACCGTGGCCACCACCACGTTCACGAAACTAGGTACTGGCGAGGAGACGGTGCTGTACCGTGTGAATGCCGGTGGTCAGGAAGTGGCGGGCGATCCCGTCTGGGGCGTCGACACCGCGGCTTCTCCGTCCATCTACGGCAACGGCGGCGATGCGGATTCCAATTCCCGCGCCAACTCCACCAACACGGCCATCGACACCAGCCACGCCTCGATACCGGCCGGCACGCCGATGTCCGTGTTCCAGTCCAATCGGGCCGATCCACCGAACGGCACCAACATCGAGTACGACTTCCCGGTAACTCCCGGACAGTACACGGTGCGTCTGTACTTCGCGGAAATCTGGGAGGGAGCCTTCTCCGTAGGCACTCGCAATTTCGACGTCGAGATCGAGGGTGTTGTGGTTCTCGACAACTACGACATCTTCGCAGCCGCCGGAGCCGGCTACGCCGGTGTGGTGGAAACTCTGATTGTCTCCAGCGACGACAATCTCGATATCAATCTCCTCCGCGGGGCATTGGCGCCGCAGGTGTCCGGCATCGAGATCATCGGCGGCACCACGGGTGGATCCTCCAACCAGTCGCCTTCGGCCTCAGGAGTACTGCTGTCGCCGGCGTCGACCACCAGCGGCCCCATTAGCATCACCGCCACGGCCGATGATACCGACGGTACGATTACCGCCGCGGAGTATTTCATCGACACCATTGGTGCCGAGGGCACCGGCATTGCGATGTCGGCCGGCGACGGCACCTTCGACGAAGCCAACGAAAGCGTCACGGCCACTATTTCGGCTGCCACGTTCGATGGACTTTCCATCGGCGAACACACGATCTATGTGCGGGCGCTCGACTCCGATGGCGCTTGGAGCACCGTGGCCAGTGCCACGCTCACGAAGGAAGAGGTGATCGTTGCTGAGAACGTCCTGCTGCGGATCAATGCGGGCGGGGAAGCCGTCGCTGGCGACCCCACTTGGGAAGCCGACACTGCTGCCGATCCCCACGAGTTCTCGAACGCTGGTCTGAACGAGGCCAACTCGGACGTCCTCACCACCACGGCGACCATCGATACCACGGACGCCTCGCTCCCCGCGGGCACCCCGGCGTCGATCTTCCAGACAAGTCGTTTCGACAATCCTGAAAACGCCGATTTGGCATTCGATATTCCTCTGGGGATCGGAGAATACGAGGTCCGATTCTACTTTGCCGAGATCGACCCGAACTCCTTTGGCGAGGGGCTGCGGGTGTTCGATGTCAGTGTGGAAGAGCAACTCGTCCTGGACGACTTTGACATCTACGCTGCCGCCGGGATGGCTGGTAACAAGGGTATCATGCGGTCGTTCATTGTCAGCAGCAGCTCGGAGCTGGACATCGACTTCTTTGCCGAAACAGGCAACCCGATGGTCTCTGCCATTGAGATCCTGCCGTTTGAAGGCTCGGGCACACTGGCTGCCTTCACCACGCTGTCGGCCTCGGTACCGAGCGAGACTTCCGAAGCGGCCCTGCTGGATGACGTGTTCGCCGACGAAGCCACTTTCGAGGCTGACAACGGCGACCTGCTGTTGCTGCTGGCTCAGTCTTCCAGCGACGAAGAGGTCGCCACGATCTCGACCGGCAGCAGCGAAGAGGCGGAAGAAACAGCCGACATCTTCGCCGACTTCGGCCTGGATAGCGAACTGTAGACCCCCGAGTTCCTTAATTCTCAACGCCGCGTCCCTCGAAGGGGCGCGGCGTTTTTTGCTGGTCAACCACGTGCTGTCCACAAAACCACGGGGGTAAGAAAACCGCGGTAGCCACCGCTCACTCGCCTGGTCTAATGGAGGTGAAGCATGGCGTCGATCGGGACGCTCGGCTACTGGACTGCGCTACCGCTGCGCGATGGGGAGACTCGCAGGGCACTTTTTATTTGGGACGTCCGGGCGCGGCCGCCTTCGGCTGCTCAATGGACGACGGCGACCGCCGGAGGTTTTGGTCCAGCCTGCGAGTTTTGGGCCAGCTCGCTGGAAGGTTGGGGAACTACTCACCGGGTTTTGTCCCTCCACGTGATCCATTGAGCCTGCAAAACAAGGGGTCTCGCTACCTGGGGGGGTGACCAAAACCCTCGGTGTTTTGGGCCCATGAATGTTGTTCCTCCAGGTTGTACCAATACCGCCAGGAGCGGCTACCTCCTGCTCGTCGACGGTCTCGACAGCTTCCTCCGAAGCCTTGGAGACGACCGACGTCAGGGCGTACTGCGATCAACCGCCAAAGGATCAAGCTGGCCCGTCGGACGGTTCCGAGCGCCAGGAAGTTTTGAGACAACTCCGCTGCCATGCGGGGAACAACGCGATGGATTTTGGACCGGTGCGCCCCACCAGACCCTACAAAACACGTCCGTTTTTCATGCCCCGGGCCCAATACTCTGCGAGTTTTGGGCCCACGAATCATTCTGTCCCCCACCGGGGACAAAACTCCCGCGAGCTAGTGAGCCCCCTCCTCCTCAACCGCTTCGATGGCTTCCTCGGAGGCCTTGCGGTCGAAGAACGTCAGGGCGAACAGCACCAGGATGGCAGCCGCCATGCCAGCGGGCACCAGCCAATAGGATTTCCACTGGTTCATGGTCTCAGAGAGCAGTTCGGGGTCGATGCCCGTGGGGAGCTCGGCCGTGAACATCTGCGTGAATTGTTCGAAGAAGCCAAACGACTTGGGCGTTTCGTTGGCGGCGATGGCCTCGTTGAGCGTCTCGTAGCTGGTCATCTGCTTGTTGAACATGGCCCCAGCAATCCACGCTCCAAAGAACATACCTACGCCCTGCGTGAAGAACACCAGCATACTCTGCGCTTGCCCACGTACTTCATTGGGAGCCTTCTGATCGGTGTACATGAACCCGGTGACGAAGAAGAAGTCGTAGCAGATACCGTGCAGAGCAACAGCAACCAGAGCCATCCAGATAATCTGGTTGGGGGCACCATAAGCGAACAACACATAGCGCAAGACCCAAGCAGCCATACCAACCATGATCATCCATTTAACGCCCAGCCGGCGGAAGAAGAATGGAATGAGAATCATGAAGATGATTTCACTCATCTGTCCCAGCGTCATGGTCGCGGCCACGGCATCAAACCCAAGCTGTGCCAATAGCTGCGGTGTACGTTGATAATAGTAGGCCAGCGGGATGCAAATGAGAGTTGAGCAAAGCATGAAGATGGCAAACGGGACGTTCGCGAACATCTTGAACGCATCGACCATAAACACCGTGCGAAAGTCGGCTGGTTTGCCTTTGGCGGGTGGTGGCGTGTGTGGCAGCGTGAAGCTAAAGACGCCCATCACCAAGGACGAAATCCCCGCCAACCAGAAGATATTAAAGGAAGCATCCCAGCCGAGGTAACTAACCAGCAATCCTGCAACAATCCAGCCAATGGTGCCCCATACGCGAATTTTGGGAAACTCGTTTTGGTCAGAGATATTGCTAAAGGCGATCGTGTTACTTAACCCCAGTGTCGGCATGTAACAAAGCATATGACCGATAAACACCCAAACCATCAAGTTGCCATTCTTCGCTGCGGCTAAACCTGGCACAAGCAACATGAGGCCGCCGCCAATCAAGAAGAGCAGGCCCATCACCCTTTCGGAGGGGAAAAATCGATCCGCAATCAATCCCAGGAACAGTGGCGCAATCATTGCCGCGATCGGTGCGCTGCTGTATGTGCCGGCAACGAAGTCATTGAGCCCGTTCGCTCCAAGCACCTGGCTGGCCATGACGAACCATGCCCCCCATACGAAGAACTGGAGGAACATCATAATCTGCAGGCGGAGTTGCACACTGTTCATCGACGGAGAGCTCCTGGGGAACGGTCTATGTTAATGGGAATTTTGTTAACTCGTCTTACGGGGACGAAAGAGAATCACAAGCACTACCAGCGGCACGATGGGCGCCAAGAACATCAGCAATTCGCTGATGGGGGTGACCGTACCTGCGGGTCTTCCGGCGTGCCACACCAAGTAGGCCAGGTACGCCACGTAATACAATAGCATCGCGCCGCCCTCGATGCGAGTAATGCCGAACCCCGAGAAGAAGATCGGCACTGCCGCCAACGAGATCACGATGAGAAAGGGGATATCGAAATGCATCGACTGGGCGTCGACCGCAATGCCGGTTGGCGCGACCATGGCCGACAGCCCCAACACTAGCAGGATGTTCAGGATGTTGCTGCCCACCACGTTGCCGACCGCCAGATCGCGTTGTCCCCGCAGGCTGGCCATGAGCGACGTGACCAATTCGGGCAACGAGGTCCCGATTGCCACGACCGTCAGCCCGATCACCAGATCGCTAACGCCAAATCCCTGAGCGAGTTTCACGCAGGCGTCGACCAGCAAATTGGCGCCCCCCACCAGCAAGGCCAGCCCAATCACTAGTTTCACAATGTCCATCACGACGCCACCCCAAGTCGAGGTACGCGGATCGTAGGTGATCTCGCTCTCGGCGATGAGCGATTCGCTCGTGGCCACGGCCGATTCGCGGCGTCCCTGACGGATCGTGAAGGTGAAGTAAGCGACGAGCAACACGCAACAGAAAAGGCCTTCGATGCGGCTGATCGAGCCACTCAGGCCGAATACCCACAACAAGACCGCTGCGACGATCATGGCGGGAATGTCGATGCGGAACATCCGCACGTTCACCGCCAACGGCGCCGCGAGCGCGGAAATTCCAAGGATCAATAGCAGGTTGGAGATATTGCTGCCCACCGCGTTGCCGACCGCCAGGCCGGTCTTACCGGCGTAGCACGATTGCAGTGCAACGGCCAGCTCCGGCGCGCTGGTGCCGAACGCCACCACGGTGAGGCCAATAATCAGCGGCGAGACGCGAGCAGCTGCTGCCAGGTTCGAGGCGCCCCGCACCAGCAGTTCGCCCCCCCCGATGAGAGCGATGAAACCGCCAACGATGCCAAGCAAGATGAACAAGGAGAACGCACCCTTCGTCGCTGAAACTCAGTTGCGGATTATTCCTTCAAGCAAGTCTTTTCGGTTAGCGATCACCAAGAGCTGCTGTTGAAACAAGCCAGCTCTTTGTTCGCGAGCCGAAAAGATCCGCTTGCCGAGATAACGGCCAAACCGTCCAGTCTAGCGGATGGTGAGGGGTCGCGACGAGGGGAGTAGGTGCTTGCGACAAAGTAGATGAATTACGACGAAGCCATCCCGGTGGGAGCCTATCGATAGAAAGATGTCCTACGCGTGCTCACTCCTGCTCTTCTTCGTCCGAATCGCTAAGCCCAACTTCGTCAGGCGAGGGGAAACTGCTGGTCGAAGCGTGCTGTTCGATCGAGCGATCTTCCGCCGCGGCGGCAAAGCTCGGCAACATAGCGCCCGGAGCACGATACATGTGACACCCCGACGCACTGACTAGCACGGCGGCCGAGAAAGCGATCAAACAACGAGAGTGAGCGTTCAAAATGGGGATCTCCACGATGAGAAAAGGAGTAGCACTTCGATCCACAGGCCCGGTCCGCAACGCCTGTCGGTGCGACCACAAGGTCAACCGGCGCTACTGCTATTCGGCCACTTCCTTAGCGCTGCAGTTCAGCACCTTCCTGGGCCATCCTCACCCCCTCGTCTACTGGTGCGCTTTCCTTCGGACCAAACATTCGCGAGAAGAATCCTGGTTCGTCGGATCCGGCCGCAAGCTGAGAAGAATCGTCCAGCGAGCCATCGTCCCCCCCTGGCAGCATGCCCTTCATTTTGTCGATGGAGTTGTTCATCGCCGAGCGAGTTCGCTCCAGCGCATTGTGGGCGCCGTCGCGAGCTTTGTGGATGGGCTTGGCAAGCCACCCCGCTTCGCCGTTCTCTTTGCGCCACGGCGAGGCGAACTCCAACTTCGGCATTTTGATTTCGGGCCAACTAGCGCGAGCGATTGGCGACTCGACCATCCAGCTATCCTGCTCGGCCTCGGCTTCACCGAGTTCGGCTTCGAGCGCGGGATCGCCCAGCACCAGTCCGCTAGGCAACTGTTCTTCCTGCTCGGCGGTCTGGGCGTCCTTGCCAAAAGGCCACAGCGTCCGCCAGCCACCTTCTTCGGCACACGCTGCCGAAGAGAGTGCGACCGCGAACACCACGGCCAACAGTTGATAACCACGCCTAAATTTGAACGAGAGATCGCAAACGATCATTGCTCCGATTCCTGGTCGGGGGAAATACTGTCAGAACTCAAGCGGCGGGAGTTTCGCAAGCTGGTGCCCGCACGTCCAGACCATTTAGGAAGTAGCTTCTGGAGGTTCCCCAGGCAGCTAGCACGGCACATCGAGCTTGCCCCCCGCGTGGCGGGAGTTTAGGCTCAACGCTAGCAACCCTGCCGGTCCCAATTTCCCTGAACTGCGAGGCGGAAAATTTCGAAGATGGCGAAGTACAAGTACGGTTTTATCGGTGCGGGCCGCATGGCGACGGCCCTGGCCACCGGGTTGGTGGAAGCCCAATTGGCCACGGCGGACGAGATTATCGCGAGCGATCCCAGCGAGGCGGGCCGAGCTGCCTTTGCGCAACAAGTGGCCGGCTGCACGGTGGATGCCGATAACGCCAAGGTGTCAACCGGGAGCGAGATCGTAGTGCTGTCCGTGAAACCGCAGATGATGGCGAAGGTACTGGCCAATCTGCCGAAATCCGCAGAATGCACTCCGCTGTTCGTGTCGATTGCCGCTGGGGTTCCACTCGTAAAACTCGAAACCGGGCTGGGCTCTTCGGCGCGGGTGGTGCGAGTGATGCCCAATACCCCCTGTCTGGTCGGTCGCGGAGCCAGTGGCTACGCGGGCGGAAACCACGCCACCGCTGACGACCTGAAGTGCGTGTCGGAACTGCTCGAGGCGGTCGGCATCGCCATCGAGCTGCCCGAATACCTGTTGGACGCAGTTACCGGGTTGTCGGGGTCGGGCCCCGCGTTTGTTTATACTATGATAGAGGCCATGAGCGATGGCGGCGTGCTGGCGGGCTTGCCCCGCCAGGTGGCTCACCAACTGGCAGTGCAAACCGTGCTGGGTTCGGCCCAGATGGTGGCCTCGACCGGCGAGCATCCGGCCGCCCTGCGCGACGCCGTGACCAGCCCGGGCGGTACAACCATCGCCGGGCTCGAGGCCCTGGAACAGGGCGGTCTGCGAGCAGCCGTGGTGGCCGCCGTGAAGGCAGCCGCCAACCGGTCCTGTGAACTGGGAAAACAATAGCCACCCCGACGAAAACAGACTCGCTTCGATACTACTGATCAAATTTGGAGCAAACTCAATGTCGATAATGTGCCTGGTCGACGACAAGCAAGTCCCTCTGTACCGCGTGATGTGGGTAGCAGCGACTCCCCACTTCTGTGGCGAGGAGGATTGCATTCGCGAAGGATATTACGAAATCCGCCTCGAGCAGGGCGAGTCTGTTTGGGCCAATCAGGAAGAGCGCGACAGTATGCTCAACAAGCTCGAAACCTGGCAAGGTGGCGAAGGCATTCCCGACGACGACGAAGACTGGTAACAGCGGAGAAAAGGATACTCACTATGTCAGACAAGAGTGAACAGCTGGCCTGGCGCGAGACTTACTTCGTCATGTTCTCATCCAGCGACCGGCCTACGCTGGCGCAGGTGGAAGCGGCCATCGCCGAAGCAAGCAGTCGGCTCAGCGTGTCGAACCTTGAGGCCAATGACGAGGGACTATTCACCTCGGCCGTGGTCCAGGCGCCCGAGGACAACGCCGCGATGGAGATCAGCTACGAAGCAGGCGACCTCGTAGTCGAGCAGAGCGGCGAACTCGCCAAGCAATTGCGTAAGCAACTCGATGGCGACCAACTGGCACAATTGGTCCGCGCCGATGCCCGCTTAGACGTCATGCATTTCGAGCGGCTGGCCGAAGGCCCCGATGATTACGGCTTGGGCGAAGAGGAAGACGAAGAAAGCCTGCTGGACGAGGCCCTCGACCCGGCCAGTCTGATCACGGTAGTCGATGCCCTGGCCCGGCTGACCGGTGGCATCGCTTTCGACCCGGCGAGCGGCGACATCATGGCCTAAAGCGGAGTGCGAGTGCCCTGCCCTGCGACCTCGCTTCCCGACTTCGGGGTTCTCCTGGTATGCTTTTCCGATCGGCACTTCCCCTTCCTCCTGCCCTTCCCCCGCCACAAAAAGATGCTCGCCAAAGACCTCAAGACCGGCACCGTTTTCAAGCACAACGAAGCCCCCCACATTCTGGAAACTGTCACCGTGCAAAGCCCCTCGGCCCGGGGTGGCAACACGCTGTACAAGTTCCGCGCTCGCAACCTGGTCACCAAGCAGAAGGCCGACCTGGTCTGCAAAGGCACCGACAACCTGGAAGATGCCGACTTCCAGAAACGGGAAGTCACACTGATGTATACTGATGCCGAATCAGTGCACCTCTTGGACTCGGAAGACTATAACCAGTACTCCATCGCCGCGACGGACGTCGAAAACGAGATGAAGTACGTCGCCGAAGGCCTCGAAGGCCTAATCGCCCTGATCTACGACGGCGAGTGCGTCGGCCTGCAGGTGCCGGCCACCGTGGAGCTGACCATCTCGCAAACCGACCCCGGCGTCAAAGGCAACAGCGCCACCGGCCGCACCAAACCCGCCACTCTGGAAACCGGCTGCTCGATCCAGGTGCCCGAGTACCTGAAGGAAGGCGAGAAGATTAAGGTCGACACGCGGACGCACGAGTTCCTGGGGCGGGCGTAAGGGCAAAGTTTGCAAGGTGGATCAACCTGGGTCGCCATCCACCAGCGGCACAAACGACACGGGCGCCACCCTCATCTCGCGAAGCGATCCATCCTGCAGTTTCTCAACAACCGTGAGATGCTGCTTTCTGGCCGTGCCGACGGGGATCACCAACCTACCGCCGGGGGCAAGCTGCTCGATGAATGCTGGCGGAATGGCACGGGGAGCGGCGGCCACGACGATGGCGTCGTACGGAGCGTGTTCGGGCCAACCCTGAGAGCCGTCGCCCAAGCGGTACTCGATGTTCGTGTAGCCCAATTGGCCGAGCACCTTTTGAGCCCCACGTTGCAGGGGCTCGACAATCTCCACGGTGTAAACCCGCTCGTACAGCTCGGCCAGGATCGCGGCCTGATACCCAGAGCCCGTTCCGACATCCAGCACTCGCCCATCCGTGCTGGGGACGGCATGCTGAATCATTTCAGCAACGACCAGCGGTTGAGAAATTGTCTGCTCGTTACCGATAGGGAGCGGTCGATTCTCGTAAGCGCGATCGCGGAGAAACGGGGGCACAAACTGCTCGCGGGGCACTCGCCGCATCGCGTCGAGTACTCGTTGG
The DNA here is from genome assembly GCF_024054565.1 of Aeoliella straminimaris. Taxonomy (GTDB): domain Bacteria; phylum Planctomycetota; class Planctomycetia; order Pirellulales; family Lacipirellulaceae; genus Aeoliella; species Aeoliella straminimaris. The sequence goes on along the minus strand of NZ_JAMXLR010000092.1, from coordinate 216,465 downwards.
TCGGTGATGCCGAGCTGTGCGAGTTCTTGGAAAAGGTCCATTGTAAAATAGAACAGGCCGCTATCCGACTGGCGGCTAGCGGCCTGAGCTGTATTGCGTTGTCTGCCTGTGCTTAGACAGTCACGGACGGCGTTTCGAACGCCTCGTGCACGGTGTCCGCGGGATGCGGTACGTCGTGGACGTCGGTCTCGCTCAGGTGATGACGGATACGGTCGATGGCGCCAGCGGCCAACGCACGCTCCAGCAACAGCTGCTTGCCAGTCTCGGTGTGTACGCCAACAGAGCGAAGGGTCTCGCCCGACTCGGGGCAAGAAAAATGAACACGATGGGGAGTGACGTTGTCGATTTCAACCTGCCCTGTGGTCACCTGGTAGCCAACTACCAGGTCGACGCGGCGGTTGTTCTCTTCGTCCTCCCATGCTGCACGAACGGTTCCCATGGTCGTCACTCCTACAAACGCGGTAAAAAGTTTGGTTGGGCGAGGGGCTTCCCCGCCAAAAACATGTAGCCCCACATTATAGCGCTTCGCTTAAGGTTCAGCTAGAGGAATCGGCCAAAAACTGCGGGTTGGATAAGGAAAACGGCCGTTTCCTCAACTCCACCTCCGGGTCCAGATTCCATTCGCACCGGTTGTGGCGAATGAGTTCCCCACCAGCGAGGGGGGGACTTACTCAACCGAGCCAGCATCCAAGGTTGCAGCGAGGTGCCACGCGGGGCTACTTTTTCCGCTTCTTCGCGGTCTTTTTCGGGGCCCCCTTTTTGCTGGCGGCTTTTGTGGTCGAGGCCTTCTTCTTGGTAGCCTTTTTCTTCGAGGTGGCCCCCGTCGCCTTCTTGGCCGACTTTTTCTTGGCCGACTTCGCAGTAGCCGTCTTCTTCTTGGCGGACTTCTTCTTGGTCGACTTGGTGCTCTTGCCACCACCAAAGATCGAATCCCAGTTGTCTGCAAACTTCTTCGTCGAACCGACGCGGACCACACTCATTGCTTAATTGGCTCCTGCTAGAAGGAAAGGGGAAATGCGCGCTCGTCGCGTCCAGCGGTTGAAAGCAACAGAACGCACCTGTGAATCTAGGAAATCGAGGCATCACCGGCAACCGTCAAATGTAGTGCAAACACAAATCCGAGCCTCCTCAGCGGAACGAACCGCCTGGCGTGGGGTTTGATGATCGAATCAACGTGGCGCAGTCCGAACCAACTCCGTCCTTCCGCTATTGCTGCCATCTACGCCATTTTCTGTTGGCACAGCTGATAGGGTCTCTCTCGCCAAGGAGCGAAAACCTATGTTCTCGGCCGCTCAACGTGTTTTAGTTGCAATCTGCCTGCTGATCCCCACCGTTGCGAGCGCGCAAATGCCGATCGCCAGGATCATCAACGGACAACCGACGGATGACTTTGCGGCGGTGGGCATTGTGGGGACAGCCAATTCCGGCGGGTTCTGCACGGGAACCCTCATCTCCGCGAGACACGTTCTCACGGCTGCTCATTGTGCCCAGTTTATCGAAGGCGAAACGACTGGCACCTTCACACTTGGCGACCGGACCTACACGACGGTGAAAGTCGACATTCACTCGGGATTCGATCCCCTGTCGTTCGAAAACGACATCGCCGTACTCGAACTATCCGAAGCAGTTGGCGACATCGAACCTATGGAGATCTTCCGCGGCACTCCGTTGGTGGGCGATATGCTAACCATCGTCGGCTTCGGAGCCGGAGGAACTGCCGAAGGGGGAACCAATGGCACCTTTGGCACCAAGCAGGTGGGCGTCACGACCATCGATGAGGTCGACGACTTGTTCATCTACTGGAACTACGATGACGCCAGCGAATCGAATACGGCCCCTGGCGACTCGGGCGGCCCAGGCTTCATTCAGGTGGCCGGCGAGATGTACATCGCCTGCACCACCTCAGGCGGCACGAAGCAAGATGCCTCGCTGGGCGACATGGCCTTCAACGCCCGCGTCGACGCGTTCACAGCATGGATCGACGCCATTGTGCTGGTCGAGGATCCGACCGACGATGGCGTGGATGACGATACCGACGACGAACCGGATGATGGCGTTGACGACGGAAACGATGATGGGACCGATGACGGAACGGACGAAGGCGTGGATGATGGCGCCGACGAAGAAACCACCGACGACTCGCCGTGCCACCGCGAGCCGGTACGTCAGGCCCTACGCGAAATTGTGGCCGAGATTCTCTCGTTCATGGCCAGCGACTCGTTTGTCTCGTTCCTGCAGGACCTGGCGGCACAGTTGCGTGGGGAAACTATGACGGAGTAATGCTCAGTTGCTTTCTAGCAGGGACTTTGGAACGCACAGCCTCAAGCGATTCTCGCGAGGGCGCATGATGATGTGCTGGGCGGTAATGGCTAGCCGCACGCGTTCGCCACTCAAGATATAGAGCAGGTGCTCATCGGAAAGTTCCTCCTCCTTGTCTCGTAGCATGTCTTGCATCCCCTGCAAACGACCGCAACTGGTTGACTGTAGGGTGCCGACGCCATCTCGCGAATCGCCTTCTCCGAATCGAAAGTGATTGGTCGTAAGTAAGGGCGAATCGCCGTCAGCATAGCGCAGGTTGGCCGTCGTCGGCATCCGCTCAACACACACACGCTCATCGTTCTCTGTGCCGACAATGGTCACCAAGCAGGGGGCGGCCAACGTTTGCTTGCTAACTCGTTCGACAGCCTCGCCAAAGCTCTTGCATTCATCAACAACGCGCCGCAGATGCAACATGACCGGATAGCCAGTCTTGTGCAGCCCGACGCCATCGCCCACGGCATTCATAGCCAGAGCAAAGCCGTGGGCCGACATCCCGGTTACCAACCCGATAGAGCCCGGCCAACCTGCCACAGTCGTCTCCGCTCGCCCCTTGCGCATATTGCGGATTACATAGCTGTGGCGGGCCAACTGTCGTTCGGGCCACCAATCCATATTTCGCGCTAGTACTGGCCCTTCGCTGGTGGCGGCCGCGATCGTGGAGCATCCAAAGTAGGCCAGCGTCAAATCGTACGCGGCACCGGCGAGCATGAGATCGCGCCAGTTGATTCCCATCACTTTGGCCTGCGCCTTGGCCTCGGAGCGGAAACGGCCGAACGTGCGGAGGTCGACCAGGTGCGCCAGGTGGGACACCCCTGCCGGCAGGTCCTTCTTCATCGCGGTTAACAAGTCATCTGCAGCTGCGCGCATTGCCGCTTGATGCGGCAGGAACCGCTTAGCGAGCGGCAGCTCCAGATCCAGATCGATCTGGCTGCAGTCCATCCAAGTTGCCATCGGCTCAATTCCCTAACACTCGGATAGAACTCGAGAACCCTACGCGTGCAGCTTCTTGTATTTGAACTTCTTCGGTTCGTCGGCGTCTTCGCCCAGGCGTTCGCGGCGCTGCTTTTCGTACATGTCGAAGTTGCCTTCGAAGTAATGCACATAGCCGTCGCCCTCGAAGGCCAGGATGTGCGTTGCCAGGCGGTCGAGGAACCAGCGGTCGTGACTCACGACAACCGCACAGCCGGCAAAGTTCGCGACCGCTTCCTCAAGTGCCCGCAGGGTGTCGACGTCCAGGTCGTTGGTCGGTTCGTCCAACAGCAGGACGTTCGAGCCGCGGCGGAGCAACTTGGCCAGGTGCACGCGGTTGCGTTCACCACCGGACAGCACGCCAACCTTCTTCTGCTGGTCGGTCTTCTGGAAGTTGAACCGCGACACGTAGCTGCGGGCGTTGAGCGTGTGGCCGCCCATATCGAGCGTTTCGTGCCCGCCGGAGATCTCCTCGTACACCGTGGCATTGGGATCAAGGGCATCGCGGCTCTGGTCCACGTAGCCGAGTTCCACCGTCTGACCGACCTCCAGCGAACCACTATCGGGCTCTTCCATGCCCATCAGGATCTTGAGCAGCGTGGTCTTCCCAGCGCCGTTGGGTCCGATGATGCCGACGATGCCGCCCGGCGGCAGGCGGAAGTTCACGTTGTCGAGCAGGACCTTCTCGCCGTACGACTTGCACAGGTTCACGGCCTCGATCACTTGGGTACCCAACCGCGGCCCGGGCGGGATGTGGATTTCCAGCTCCTTCTCTTTGGCGTCGAAGTCCTCGTTGGCCATTTGCTCGTAAGCACTGATACGCGCCTTGCTCTTTGACTGGCGAGCTTTGGGCGAGGAGCGAACCCATTCCAACTCGCGTTTGAGAGTCCGCTGACGGGCCGACTCTTGCTTCTCTTCCACTTCAAGACGCTTGCGTTTCTGCTCGAGCCAGCCGGTGTAGTTGCCCTCGAAAGGGAGTCCCTTGCCGCGTTCGATTTCCAGAATCCAGCCAGCGACGTTGTCGAGGAAGTACCGATCGTGCGTCACGGCAACAATCGTGCCGGGGTACTCGGCCAGGTGCCTTTCGAGCCAGGCGATGCTCTCCGCATCGAGGTGGTTGGTCGGTTCGTCGAGCAGCAATAAGTCGGGCTTTTTGAGCAACAGCTGACACAACGCCACGCGGCGGCGCTCGCCACCGGACAGGTTCGTCACCTCGGCATCGCCCGGCGGCAGGTTCATGGCGTTCATGGCCACTTCGATCTGCCGGTCGAGCTCCCAGGCGTTGGTGGCGTCGATGCGATCCTGCAGCGCGGCCTGCCGGTTCATCAGCTTCTCCATGGCGTCGGGATCGTCCGCCACCTCGGCATACTTGTCGCCCAGGGCTTCGAACTCCGCCAGCATGGCGCGCGTCTCGGACACGGCCTCTTCCACATTGCCCTGAACGTCTTTCTCTGGGTCGAGCTGCGGCTCCTGGGATAGTAAGCCCACCGTGAAACCGTCGGTTAACCGAGCTTCGCCGTCGAATTCCTTGTCTATGCCAGCCATGATCCGTAGCAGCGTACTCTTTCCGGCACCGTTGCGTCCAAGCACGCCAATCTTCGCGCCGGGATAAAAGGCCAAATAGACATCTTCGAGCACCAATCGCTGGCCAATTTTCTTGGTGAGGCCAGACATCTGATAAATGTATTTTTGCGACATATAAGCTGGGGTCAGGGGTCAGGGACCGAACGCGTGCATGATAAACGTGGTCACTCCGCCAGCCAGCTTGCTACAATGCGGCTAGCCACTTTGTGGAGTTCCAGCGCGACATTCTATACGCAAGGCCCCGATCATGGCAGCGGTGGTCCAACAACGACCTCGATATCGGAAAATGCCAATCGCCCGCCGCGTCAAGTCAATCTGGCGTGACGTGGATCGATTTCTGGCAGAACTGGACCGCTATCACCACTATTTGAGCAGTCATGGCAAGTGCGGACAGGGTTGGTTGCTGGCATTTCGCAACGACTTTCGGCAGATACTGTTCGATGAGCCAGCCGTCAATTTCCCGCTCGCTCGCTATTTGCGGGACTGTCCGCCCGAGAGGCCTGGGTACTGCATCGCCATGTGGTTGCTCGGACGGTGCGCCGAACGGACGAAGTCGTATGGCTTGGCGAAGTTGACCGACGGTGACTCGCCCAGGATCCGCCGTCATCTGGCCCTGGCATTACGACGCGTCGAGTCCTGGCCGCGGCTGCGGAGACTTGCTGCGGAACATCCGGACGACGAGTTCCTGACCCGCCTGCTTTCGGACGCCTCGCGACAGTCGTTCGACCGTCGCCTTCACCGCTTCTCCGAACATGTCGATCATTCGCACGAGGCCGAAGCTGCCCTGGCGTCGCGGATGCCATTGTGGATTCGCGACACCAATTGGAGCGGCAAACCTCCCAAGACGGCCAGTTGGATACGCGTTATTCTGAAGCGAATAAGATACTGGGTGAGGGGCGAATAGCCACGTGGGGCCGCTCGTCTCTTCACCTCAACCCCACTAGAATATCTGCCATGGAATACCTCTTTGAAAACCCGATCCCGCTGTTGATGGTGGGAATCGTCCTGCTCACTTTTTCGGGCGTGTTGTACTTCACCACCCGCAGCATTGGTTCGTTCCTGGCCTGCGTGATCATCGCCGTGCTGACGATTTCGGCGCTGGTCATGGAGCAGATCGTCTACACTCCACGCGAACAGGTCGAGGTGGCCTTGGCCGGCATCACGAATGCGGCCGAAGAGAACGACATGCAGCGGGTGCTCAGCTACTTGTCGCCCACCGCCACGAGGACCCGCTCGATGGTCGAAAAACTAATGCCCATCATTGATGTGCAGCAGGCCAACATCATCAGCGATATCGACATCACGCTCGACAACGAAAAGAACCCTACTCACGCCACAGCGCGATTCGACGGAATCTTTCATGGAAAACACAAGTCGGGAATGCCTGGCGGAGGGAAGTTCCCGGTGGAAGTCGAACTGGTGCTCGACGAGCATCGCTGGTTGATTGAAGACTTCCACTCCGACCGAGACTTCGAAGCCGAAGCGGCCAAACTACGCAACTAGCGGCACCACCCTACGGCAGATTGCGATAGCCGTACCCCGGACCGTATTCACCTCCTCCGCGATAAGGGCCGGGACCATAGACGGGACCCGGTCGAGATCCGGGGCCAGGCCTGAAGCCGGGCCCTGGACCAAAACCGGGACCTGGCCCGTAGCCGTATCTGCGACCGTTCCCATAGCCGTAGCCATTTCCATACCCGTAACCGTAGCCATAAGCGGGTCCGCTGTAAGTGCCCCCGCTAAGGTACGAGTCTTGCCACGCGTCGTGGAACCGCTCCCACTCGGCATCCAAACCACCACGCCCGTTACCCCAACTGGCGACTTCGTAGTTCGTTTCGTAGCTGCCATTGGTACCGCGCAGCGTGGTTCGGTTGGTCCGGTAACCACTGGTTACCAGTCGCGGATCGGGCAGTTCCTCGACGTAATCATGCCGGGCGTACTGCGCGACCCGCGCGCCGCTTTCCGGTGCGTGCGAGAACGTGCTGTTCTTGAACATCCAACTCGGTTGCGGGCAGCAGTCTTCCGCGTGAGCAATAGCGGAGAATCCGCACATAACTGAAGCAGCAGCAAGCATGAAGCGAGGAGGAGACATCGCACTGAGGGGGGCTAGAAGAAAGGGCGGGAACATACTTCCAGCCTAATCACGCTGCCTTGTGGCCCCAAGCAAAATGGACACATTCGTGCGGTTTCGATTCCGATCGTAACGGTTAGATCGGTCAGGTGGAGCTCGTTGGCGGAAGCTCACTCATCTCCTTCGATCGGCACTGGCTCCACCTTGTGCGTCTCGGGGTCGTATTGCCACCTGTAGCCTTCGTCGATATCAGGCATGCGAGACTTCAGTGGTTCCCACAACTTTTTCATGAACTCCTCATGCGACTTCGGGTACTCGCCGTTTAAAGCATGGTAGTTCTTGATCGCATTATCGAACGTGATACTGGCCGCCATCATGTTCGCATGACGATGAGCACCTGCGATCGCGCCGCCGTAATTCGTACCATCGCTGAGCGCGGATGGCTTTTGCGAACCGGGTTGCTGCTTCGGCTGTTCGGACGCCGCCGTCGTATCCGCTGGAGTCGCTGATTCCGATGAGGCCGCAGGTTTGGATGGTTCATCGGGCAGTTCGACCGATGGCTGGCAACCGAGCGTCAGCAGCGACATGAGGGCCAGACAGAGTGTTAAACTTGGATGTCCCATGAGTGCATCTCCGGTAAGTGACCCGCCATGGTGCGATCGACCGATAGCGGTGTCAGAGTAACGTGCCCCTCGAGTATCGCGTTGAGGTCCGTTTCGCGGGGGAACCCGGTCGGTGGTGTACCGGCCGCCCAGTAATAACGCCGTCCCTTCGGATCGCGCCGCTCTTCGAACTCGGCCGGCCACCGCGCGACCCCCATCGGCACGATGTGCAGTTCGGGAGGGTCCGCATCGGACCGCTGCGTGGCGGAGGTCGGCATGTTGAGATTATACAGCCTGTGATTGGCAAACGCATCTTGCTCGAGCAGTTGCTCGATGACGCGGACGCCCATCACGGCAGCCCGATCGAACCGCGGATCGTCGTCGTATTCCAGCGACACCGCAATACTGGGAATGTCGTACAGTGCCCCCTCGGTGGCCGCGGCCACAGTGCCGGAATAGAGTACGTTGATACCGACATTCAGTCCGCCGTTGATGCCACTTACCACCAAGTCGGGCTCGCGGGGGCAAAATTTGGCAATCGCCAGCTTCACGCAATCGGCCGGGCTTCCCTCGACTGCCCAACCCCGCCGTCGTGGGGTCGAAGGGTCGCCAAAATCACCCAGCGTAGCCTCCTTGGCCATCAGTGGCGTCAAGAACGTGATCGAGTGCCCCACGCCGCTCTGCTCGGTAGCGGGGGCTACCACCACGACGTCGCCAATCCGCCGCAGCTCTCGCTCCATGGCGGCCAAACCGGGGGCGTAAATTCCGTCGTCGTTTGTGAGCAAAATCAGCATGGAAGGTGGGATCGGGGGTCGGGGACTCTGGGATTGGGAATCCAAGTGGAAATTGCACTATAGCGCAGAGGGTACGAGCCCAGCAACGGTGCGGATAGTCGGCCGCCATAAAGTCGCTACAATATTGGGTTTTCCGTCAGCCGACGCCCCCAGCCCTTCGACCCCAAACTCCCACTTCTATGTCCAGCCTTGCCGACCAACGCGTTCTGGTTCTCGACTTCGGTTCGCAGCTCGCCCAACTGATCGCCCGGCGGGTCCGCGAGCAGCATGTGTACTGCGAGATCGTTCGCCACGACATTACGGCCGACCGGCTCCGCGAACTGGAACCCATGGGGATCATTCTATCCGGAGGGCCGAACAGCGTTTACGAGCCAGGCGCACCACAGTGCGACCCCGAGCTTTTCGAACTCGGCATTCCGGTGCTCGGCATCTGCTATGGTATGCAGCTCGCCTGCCAGGCCTTGGGTGGCGAGGTGAAGAACGTTCCCAGCCGTGAATACGGCCGGGCTCACTGCCTGGTAGAGGATGACAGTGACCTGTTTGCCGGCGTGCGTCGCGACACGGAAGTTTGGATGAGCCATGGAGATCAGGTCACGGCCATCGACGAAGACTTCACCGTGCTGGCCCACACCAGCACGTGCCCCTATGCAGCGGTGCGCCACAAGCGAAGGCCCGTCTATGGCTTGCAGTTCCATCCGGAAGTTACGCACACCGTCGAAGGAAAGACGCTGCTAGCGAACTTCGTTCGCGAAGTCTGCAAGTGCGAAGGCACTTGGCGACTGGGCGACTTCGCCGAGGAGACGATTAACCGTATTCGCGAGCAGGTGGGCAGCGACCGGGTGATCTGCGGCCTCTCCGGCGGCGTCGACTCGTCGGTGGTCGCCGCGCTATTGGCCCGCGCGATTGGTCCGCAGCTCTCCTGCATCCTGGTCGACAATGGCCTGCTGCGAAAGGACGAAGAGCGGGCAGTCGTCGAGGAGTTCTCCACGCACTTCAAGACAGACCTGCACGTTGTGAAGGGCGAAGACCGCTTCCTGGCCCAGCTCGCAGGCATTGTCGATCCACAAGAAAAACGCCGTCGCATTGGGCATGAGTTCATCAACTGCTTCAAGGAAGAGGCCGACAAGATCGAGGACGCCAAGTACCTGGCCCAAGGCACTCTCTATCCCGATGTGATTGAGAGTGGTGCCTCGGCCGATGGTCCTGCCGACACCATCAAGTTGCACCATAACGTGGGCGGACTGCCGGAGGAGTTGGGCTTCGACTTGATCGAGCCGCTCCGCGATCTGTTCAAGGACGAAGTCCGCCAGCTTGGTTTGCAGCTGGGCCTGCCCGAGGAAATCGTCTGGCGGCACCCGTTCCCCGGTCCAGGTTTGGCCGTTCGCTGCCTGGGCGAGGTGACGCGCGACAAGCTGGAGATGCTTCGCGAAGCCGACGCCATTGTGGTAGGCGAAATCAAAGCGGCCGGCTTGTACCGTTCGACCAGCCAGGCGTTCGCGGTGCTGCTGCCGGTGCAAAGCGTCGGCGTGATGGGCGATAGCCGCACTTACGATAACGCAGTGTGCGTTCGCTGTGTAAACACCGACGACTTCATGACCGCCGACTGGAGCCACCTGCCCCACGACCTGCTCTCCCGCATCTCGACGCGGATCATCAACGAGGTGAAAGGCGTGAACCGCGTGGTGTACGATATCAGTAGTAAGCCGCCGGCGACGATTGAGTGGGAGTAAAGTAATGGTGGAAGGGCCAGAAAACCCGTTTCATCACCTGCAGCAGTTTCTCGCGTCTCAGGCCGAGACCCTGCTCATGCGAGTGGGCTCTCCCCCAACTTTTTACGAGAACGGGCAATCTCGAGATTTATGCCCGACCGAGACCGACCCCGGCGATGTGCTGTCAATCATGAAATCTATCGCACCGGATGCTCAGCATCAGTTGTTAAAAGTGGTCGGTTCCGCGGAGTTTGACATGCAGCTTCCAGGCACTTTGCTACATGTCACAGCTGTGTGGAGCGAGGCTGTTAAAGAAGTCAGATTCAGCAAGCGGAACTGAAGCGAAGCACCTAGGCCGGTCCCTGCCCCTCCGCCCCTGGTCACTCTCCGCCAGCGTGCAATAGTTCTTACGCGGGAACCTATACCTGGGAGAACTCTCATGCGCGGACGATCAATTTGCACTATTGCTCTTGGTATTCTCACCTCAATCTCCGTGAAAGCGGAAGAAAACGTAGCTGTGGAGCCACCTGTGCCGGGCAAATTGCTCGAGCGACTGGCGGGCGACGCCAAGGTGGATGCGTTGCCACAGGCGGACGGCACGACGTTCTACCGCTCGGGGGACTATCGAGTGACCACCCCCCTACCCGTGGGCTATCCCCGCCCCACCCCGCCGGGCGTCGTGGAGATTAAGCAGTATCCAGAAGTTCGCCGGGCGACGTTCGATGGCCAAGGGGCTGGTCCCGATGGAATGAAGAACTCCCAAACAGCGTTCTTCCCGCTGTTCGCCCACATCAAGACCCGCGGTATCGCCATGACGGCACCCGTCGAAATCGACTACAAGGGACTTGAGGGTGCGGATGATAAGCCCGATAGCTACGACATGTCGTTCCTGTACCGCAGCAAGAGCGATGGCAAGACCGAGTCGTACGGCCAGATCACCGTGGCCGATGCCAAACCAGTGACGGTCATCGCCGTGGGCGTATCTGGCGACGTGACGCGAGAGAAAATCAACGCGTCGCTCGCCAAGCTCCATGACAGCATCGGCGAAGCGGGCAAGTGGCGGGCTGCGGGGGACCCACGTGTGCTGGGGTACAATGGCCCCGATGTTGCCCAACCAAAGCGTTGGGGAGAAGTTCAACTGCCTGTGAAGCCGGCGGACAGCGACAGCGAGTAGCTCGGCAATCCAATTGGGACCGAAATTCGTTCGGTCCGCTTCTCTTTGCCGCTTCGTGTGCGAAGCGGCCCCTCGCTGATATGCGGAACACCAAGGTGGTAGCCCAGCGACCGCACCCGCGGTGCAAAGGGTCGCCAGACCTTGCTATTTGGGCCTTGTGAGAGTTGGCGCGGCATTTGCAACTTCATCGCGGCAATCGGCAGTGACTGCGAGGTCGCCTTGTAGCAACTGCCCGGAGTCTCCACTCTTCCACAACCAGCGAGGAGAACATGCAGGCTACTTTGCCCAACCGTGACGAACTCGAACAACTGATAGCCGATCCGCCGGCACCATGTGTATCGATCTCGATTCCCACCCATCCAACTGGACGGGAAACTCGACAGGATCCCATCCGGTTGAAGAACCATCTTCGCGAGGCGGGACAACGCCTCGAATCGATGGGCTGTGACCAATCGCAAGTGGAGAAGCTGCTGGAGCCAGCGGCGGCTCTGCCAAGCTCGGAGACGGCGCCCTTCTGGCGAAATGGTAGCGAGAGTCTACTACTACTGCTGGCTGATGGAATTTGCCGTTGTTACAAACTGCCCGTCGAGTCTCCCGAGGTAACCCAAGTTGGCGACCAGTTCTTCGTCAGCCCACTGGTGCGATACCTACAAGGCGACGGTAGCTTTTTCGTCATCGCCGTGAGTCAAAACAGCGTTCGACTACTCAGCGGTACGAAACACAGTGTCTCGGAAGTAGAACTGGGGACGCTGCCAACGGACCTTCAGGACGCTCTCAACATTGACGAGTATCAGAGCTCTCTGCAGTTCCACTCCCATTCCTCCGCACAAAAAGCCAGCGGAGAGGCAATTTTTCATGGCCATGGTGGTGGCGAAGGCGAGGATCACAAGCAGGAGCTGCTGCAGTTCTTTCATCGGCTGGACCAGGCGTTGACGCCCTTCTTGTCGACGACCGATGCACCGCTGGTGTTCGCCGGTGTCGAATACCTCTTCCCCATCTTCCAGAAGGCTTGCAAGTACAAACACCTGCAGCCCACAGCAGTGACCGGCAGCCCCGATGGACTTTCCGACGAAGAACTGCAACAGGCGGCATGGAAAGTGGCCGAACCCGCCTACCTGGCGAAGCGGGACGATGCCCTCGAGCGTTATGGTTTCGCCGCATCGCGCGATATGGCGAGCGACGACGTCAACGCCATCTTGACCGCCACCAAAGCGGGTCGTGTGAGCACCCTGTTTTTGGCCAGCGACTTTGCCACTCGACATTCAAACAGCAAACCGCTCAGCTCTGGCAAGACTTCGGTCGGCGTGAGTGCCGCACACGACTTGGCAGCGGCGAAGACACTGCAGATGGGTGGGTCCGTCTTTGTTTTGGAAGCGGCAAACATGCCCACTGAATCGTCCATCGCAGCGATTTTTCGCTTTTAGTTTGTTGGCACATCCCCTAACAATTCCTTACTCGGCATTTGCTAAGGAGAGAACGATGCGTACCGCGAACATTGATCAGGCAATGGCCCTGGAAGATCGACTACACCAAATTCGCCGGCAATGGAGCCCTGAGGTCTATCGTCGCCGTCGCCGCAGCGCAGAGGCACTGCAGAAGGTCCTGACAAGGATGGTCTTGCGCCCCATTTCGCAGTCTCGCCCCGTCCCGCAGGCAGGGTAGACTGCGATTAGTCGATAGACGCACAGTGGTGCAAATCCGTGCGCCGCTGGCTACAATGTGGTCAGCGGAACCGAGATGGAGAAGATAGAACCACACCACGTGCAAACTCCGCCCCAATGGCGAATAGTCTCGGCAGCAACTACGAAACAACGGCATCCCCCCCTCCAACTACAGCAAGTGGCGGAGGCGGCAACTCCATGTTTCGTCAGATGTCGTTTTGGGCACTGCTGTTCGCCGCGATCGCGATCGGCATTCTGCTATTTCGCATCGTGGAACCGTTCTTCGCCCCGCTGTTCTTTGCAGTAATCCTGACCATACTTTTTCGCCCATTTTACGATCGTCTCACGCGACTGTTGGGTGGACGGCGGCGGATCGCGGCGCTGACGACAGTTGCCGCGATGTTTATTCTGCTGGCAGGACTCGGCGCTATGCTGTTCCTGGCCGGGCGGGAATTAGCTTCGACGGGGCGGGAGTTCGCGAAGTGGGACCTCGCCAACCAGCCTGGCATTCAGCACATCAAGGACTCCATCGAGCGGTATGTCCCCGATATCGATTGGGACTCTTTGAGGACATCCGTCGACAGGGGGATCGAACAATATACTTCGAGCACCGTGCAGCGGACGGGAGAGTTTCTTTCGCGGGTGGTCGAAGTGGTGGTGGGCATGGCAATTCTGTCGCTGGCCTTGTACTACTTTCTGGCCGAAGGGGACGACATTCTTCAATCGCTGAGAGCGATTTCGCCGTTTGCGCGAGAGGACGAGTGGTTGCTATTTCGTCAGTTCGCCACCATCTCCCGAGGCGTCGTGGTTGGCATCTTCGTATGCGCGTTCGCTCAAGCCGCGTTGCTTGGAATCGGACTGTACTTTGCGGGTATCGAGCGGGTGTGGCTCCTGGTGGGGATTACGTTCTTGTTGTCAATGATTCCATTCGTCGGCGCAGCCGGGGTGTGGACCCCCACGGCCGCCTGGCTCCTGTGGAACGGCGAAATCACCGCCGGTATCATCCTAGGGCTCTACGGCCTGTTAATCGTCTCGACATCCGACAACCTGATCCGCGCTTACGTGCTGCACGAATCGGCCAAAATGCATCCGCTACTCGCACTCGTGAGCGCCCTCGGTGCGCTGCAGATCGTCGGACTGTGGGGCATCTTCCTCGGTCCAGTGGTGGCCGCATTCTTCTTCTCGATGCTTCAAATCCTGCATCGACGCCTGTCGGCCAACGAACGAAAAGCGGTCGCAAGCGACGCTGCCTAGCCGATGTCGCCGCCACTGCGGCCGGCGCGACCAGCATGGTCTATCGGCAACCAACAAGCCGTGCAGACTGCCCACAAATCCGGCGCATTCTTCCCTCGGCATTCGATTTGCAGATTATCTGTTCAGGAATCAGCAGACCACAACAGAGAAGTCCCTTACGGAAGGAGTACTGGATGACCACTCCCAACACCGATCAACTCGTTATCGTCACCGGAAGTTCCGGACTGATTGGCGGTCGCATATGTGAACGACTTAAGCAGCAGTACACAGTGGTGGGACTCGACATCCAAAAGCCGGAGTCTCCTGTTGCGAATGTGGAGTACCTCGACTGCGATCTCACCGACGACAAGAGTGTCGATGCAGCCCTAGCTACCGTGCGCAATAGTCACGGTAGGCATGTCGCCAGCGTGGTTCACTTGGCAGCCTACTACGACTTCGCTGGAGAAGACAGCCCGCTGTATCACGACCTGACGGTCGAAGGTACTCGGCGCATGTTGCGTGGCCTTCACGCGTTCGATCGAGTCGAGCAGTTCGTTTTCTCCAGCAGTCTGCTGGTCATGAAGCCTTGTGAGCCGGGCGAGAAACTCACAGAAACCAGTCCCGCGCGGGCTGAGTGGCAGTATCCCGAATCGAAGTTGGCCGCCGAAGATGTCATTCGGCGCGAAGCGGGGGCGATTCCCGCGGTGATACTTCGCCTGGCGGGGGTCTACGACGAGTACGGTCACTCGCTGCCAATTACACAGAATATCCGCCGCATCGCCGAGAAGGAAATGGAGAGCTACTTCTATCCGGGCGACGCAGAACGTGGCCAAGCCTTTGTGCACCTGGACGACTTAGTCGATTGCTTTGAACGCACTGTCCAGCACCGTGGCGATCTGGATCCCTTCGAGACCTTTCTGATTGCAGAAGACGAATGCCTGAGCTACGAGAGTTTGCAGGATCTGATTGGAGAAGAACTGCACGGAGTGGACGACTGGCCGACCATCCGTATTCCCAAGGTCGTCGCCAAGGCAGGAGCATGGGTCAAAGACAAGGCCGCCGCCAGCGAGCAGGATCGGCCGTTCATCAAACCATGGATGGTCGACATGGCCGATGCCCACTATCCGGTCGACAACTCGAAAGCCCAAAAACGCCTCGCGTGGGTTCCCAAGCATCGTCTTTCCGAGACACTCCCGAAAATGCTGTGGCATCTGAAAAAGAACCCTCGCCAATGGTACGAGCTGAATCACCTACCGCTCCCTAACAAAGAAACGTTGAAGGAGTTGGAGCAGATGAGCCTTAAGTCCGAGAAACAACACGCATAGTTGGTAAGGATGTTCGATCAGAATGCACAAATTGACAGCGACTTGAATGCGGCGGTGCCGCCGTACTCCTACAATCCCTCCGCCTGGAGTCAGCGAGTGCCAAT
The DNA here is from genome assembly GCF_024054565.1 of Aeoliella straminimaris. Lineage (GTDB taxonomy): Bacteria > Planctomycetota > Planctomycetia > Pirellulales > Lacipirellulaceae > Aeoliella > Aeoliella straminimaris. The sequence goes on along the minus strand of NZ_JAMXLR010000092.1, from coordinate 200,920 downwards.
CTGCATTTTGGCTGGCATCGCAACCGTCATCGCTTCGTACATGGCGCTCTATCAGTGGCGGCTGATTGATTCGGTATGGGACCCGGTGTTCGGTGACGGTACCGCCAAGGTACTCGACTCGAAGGTCGCTCAGACCATGGATCGTTGGATCGGGATTCCCGACGCGGCCCTGGGGGCTTTCGCCTATCTGGGCGACGCCGTACTTGGTATGGCCGGCTCCACCCGTCGATGGCAATACCGTCCCTGGCTTGTCCTATTGTTTGGCATCGATGTCATTCCGCTAGGCGTTGTCAGCAGCGTGCTGGTCATCCTGCAGGGCACCGTGGTTGGCTATTGGTGCTTCCTGTGCTTGGTCACAGCGGTGATCTCGCTCATTCTCGCCTACTGGGCCTACGATGAGGTTTACGTGTCGCTGAGCTACTTGTGGCGGGTTTGGAGCAAAACGCACAGCTGGCGCGAACTGGGCTATGCCTTTTGCGGAGTGCCAAGCGAACAAGCACTTGCGGCTGGTCGCGAAATCGTAGAGGAGGCCAGATAATGTGGGCACGAATTGTCGAAAGCATGCTCGGCGTGTGGCTGTTGATGAGTCCATTCATCTTTCGCCATACCAGTGACGCCACGCACCTATGGATTAACGACCTGGCCATGGGCTGCACGTTAATCGTTCTGTCGCTTGCCTCGTACTGGTCGAAGACGCGCGGCGCGCACTGGCTGCTGTTAGTGGCGGCCGTATGGCTCATCGGTTTCGGCCGATTGAACGGTACACCTCCGCTGCAGCCAGCATTGCAGAACAATCTGATCGTTGGCCTGCTTCTTGGCATGGTGGCTATCGTCCCCAACGAAGCCTCGCTGCCTCCTGTCCGCTGGAGGCAGCAGGAAAACTCGACGACGAGTTAAACTGACCGGCGGAGATAGAGGAATTACTGCGATGAAATCGTTCCAACAGGTTCGTGATATACTTTCGCATGTGCACCGAGTGCGCGCTCGGATGCGATTGTTGACGGAAGACTACCTGGAAGAAACTCACGACGAGTTGCTTGCTGGATATCTCGCGCAGGCAGCCTTGCACGACGCTTTCATGCATCGCTGCCTGGCAGGCGAGGTGGACGAAGCCCCACCCGCCGCATTGAACACCTGGGTTCAGTACGCCGACATCAAGCCACTGGCCGAGGATACGTTCGAGCAGCATCAGAACGAGCATTCCAGCAGCCAGGAAATACTCGACAAGCTGCTGGCCGTCGATCAGCGGATTCTGGAGATCTATCAAAGCGTCCGACAGCGTTCCGAGAGTCAGGCGGTCCGCGATTTATTCGATCGGCTATGCCTGATGGAAGAGCAAAAGACGCGAGCCAAGGCCTGGGGCCAGGTGGAGCTGAGCGACCTCGAGTCGCATTGATTCCGGTTAGCAGGATATCAAAACAAAAAGAGCCCGGGCACAATTGCCCGGGCTCGCTTATTGATGGAGACTTAACCCCCGGCGGCCGTAACCCCGGGCTTGAACGTCTTCCATCCGTGGATTCGTTAGTGCAAAGAGCTTTTACGCACTCTTGTTTACAGGTTCTTCCGTATCGAACAGTTTGGCGCGACCTTCGACAATGTCGTCGGTGATCACGTAACGCTGGCCGCGGGGTTGGTCGGGCAGGTCGAACATGATGTCGAGCATGACGTTCTCAATGATCGACCGCAGGCCGCGGGCCCCCGTCTCACGCTCAGCTGCCCGGCGGGCGATGGCGCGAAGGGCTTCGTCCGTAAAGTTCAGATCGGCATCTTCCATCCCAAAGATGTGCTTATACTGACGAGTCAGTGCATTTCTTGGTTCGGTCAACACGCGTACAAGGGCTTCCTCCGGCAGAGGCCGCAGCGAACTGATCACGGGCAATCGGCCCACCAACTCGGGAATCAAGCCGTATTCGATCAGATCGTCCGGCTCCACTTGTGCCAGGGCATCGCCCAGGCTCAGCTCGTCGCCGGCCGCGTCGCCCTGAGTGAAACCGATACTGCGGCACCCCAGACGCTTGCGAACAATGTCCTCCACGCCGGAAAAGGTTCCACCACAGATGAACAGAATGTTCGTCGTGTCGAGCTGGATATACTGTTGCTCGGGATGCTTCCGTCCACCCTGCGGCGGAACGTTGGCCGTGGTGCCTTCGAGCATCTTGAGCAACGCCTGCTGGACGCCCTCGCCCGACACGTCGCGGGTAATCGAGACATTCTGGCTGGTCTTGCCAATCTTGTCGATCTCGTCGATGTACAAGATGCCTCGCTGGGCGGCCTCGATGTCGAAGTCGGCGGCGTGCAGCAGTTTGAGCAGCAGATTCTCGACGTCTTCGCCCACGTAACCGGCTTCGGTCAGCGTCGTGGCGTCGCCAATGGCGAACGGCACGTTCAGCGAGCGGGCCAGGGTGCGAGCCAACAAAGTCTTGCCGCAACCCGTGGGGCCGACCAACAAAATGTTGGACTTATCAATCTCGATATCGTGCTCGTCATCAGCCACTAGCAATCGCTTGTAGTGGCTGTGCACGGCGACGGCCAGTACTCGCTTGGCCGACTCTTGCCCGATCACGTAGTGGTCGAGCTCGGAGACGATGTCGCGTGGCGATGGAATCTTGGTGAACAGCTGCTTGCTGCCACCGCGCCGTTTGCGCTCTTGATCAAGAATGCTCTGACACAGCTCGATGCATTCGCCGCAGATATAGACATCGCCTGGTCCTTCGACCAGGGGACCGACGTCCCGATAGCTCTTACGACAGAACGAACAGAACGCGTTTTTCTTCGATGTACCGCCGCGGCGGGTGCTGGTGAGGTCCCTACTTGAGGGCATGGTTGCTCCTTCCTCGTCTCGTGTGCCCCAAGGGCCAATAGGGTTATTCGCCCTGGGGGTTCTTCCTGTGGTGTCGCTCGATGACACGAGGTTGTTCTCTTGACCGCCTGAGCCCACATCTCGTCGTCCCGACGAGGCGTTGCTGGGAGGGCTGGACTCAAGGTCAAGCGAACGTTCGTGCCTTCACGCGAGGCGAGGCGTCCTTGTCCACGCTCTAGTCGAGCAGTGTTCGACTCTTCTTACGCAGTACCGATGGTGTTCGTTCATCGACCAAATTCCGCTAGCAGGGCAAGCCTGTTTGCTGCGCCAGCTATAACCCTTCCAGGCGGTTGGGCTCAGCTTCCGGTTGCAACAGTCACAGGCGGACTGGTCGTTAGTTCTCGTCAAGCTTTACATTTCGCAAACCTACTGCCCGCTCAATCTGGCAAGCTACGATTCGTTCTTACCCCGAGGGTCGTCCAGGCCGCTTTGGATTTGCGTTGCTAGCTTTGCTTTTATTGTTCGGTATTCACCATCGCTCAGCGTACCCCGAGAATGCAAATCTCGGAACTTGGTGAGCAATTGGGTGGGGTCGTCCTCGTCGCTGGCGGCGCCATCGCGCAATCTTCTCAGAAGCGACCCGCGTTCTCGATATCTTCGGATCAGTGTGACAAAGCCAGCCAGTAGCAGGAAGATCAAAGCAAACCAAAAAATGGCCGTCGCTAGCCCAACCGCTCTCTCCGTCCAAGTTGCTCCAATCAGTCCCAACACGACTAGTTCCCGGTGACCGATGCTGCCCCCTTCGATATTCCTCTAGACTTCCTGCACGGACGACTGGCCCACCGCCTTTCGAGCCTTAATTATGCCCGGATGTGGCTTACGCGTCCACATTATCTATTTTAACAATCGCCCGCAGTTCGACAAATCTCGGCCCAACCTGCAAAGGTTCGGCTCACAATGGGCGGCAAATCCAGCTCAAAAGCCACGCCCGGTGGTGAAACCACCGCCTCGCCGATATGGGGGCCGGCCACGGGAACTCCGGGTCCGCGCGCGAGTAGGTCCGCGCCGGTGCATTCCTCGCTGTGCCGCTTGCCGCAGCGCCTCGCCGGCGACGTCCACCAGAACCCGTCCCAGCACGCGGGACACGTCTTGGTCGAAAACGCCCGTCGGATCGTTCCAACCGTTGTCGAGTTGTGGCTGGATGAACTGCTGGTAGCGGCTGAGCGTCGACCACAATCCCGCCGGAGTGTTCTGACCCTGCAAAAAACGGTCGACTTCGCGAGACAGGTTCATCTGAGGCGAGAACCAGGAACGCCGCGAGTCGAACTCGTGCATCCGAAATCGGCTCACCACCTGATCGAGTCCCGATAGCTTCTGGTTCCAGAGTTGCAACTGCTCACGGTCGTCACGGTTCTGCTGGCGAGCCTCACGCAGTTGAGCGTTGCAGTCCTTAATCTCTCGGAAAATCTCGTCGTCGGTCGTTTGCGGTGTGACGCGGGTACGAAACTCCAGGGCCGACTCTTCCATGTTGCCCAGAAACTCCTTCAGCCGATTTACTCCCGCCTCGTAATACTCGTTCTCGGTAGCTTCCAGGCGGGCTAGTTCCTGTTCGGCCTGGTCGCGCTGGGCATCGACTTCGCTCACGCTTTTCATCAGGGCTTCGCGCTCGTCCCCGCGTTGGGTGCCTTGCTGCAGCACATCGGTTAGCCCAATCTCATCGCTGATGGAATCCTCAATCGCTTCGAGCCGCTGCATGAGCTTGTTGAAGTCCTCGCGGCGGCGCTCCACCTCGTTGGCCATTAATTCGGGCGTGACCTTCAAAAAGTTGTAACTCTGTCGGTTCTTGTTGTATTTGACAATCTTCGCTACCCAGCGATCCAGCTGCTGAGTCCACCCTTTGCCTCGATACTCGGCGGTGCCGTAGCCACGCCGGTAAAGATACTGGAACAACCGACTTTTCTCATACGCCGGCAGCTTCTCAGCCACTTCGTCGCGCATCTCGGCCACACGCAGTTCATTTCGCTTCAGCTCGGTCTCAGCCGCGAGCGCCTGCTGCGACAACGGTTCGAACTCCGCGTGCTCGCGGAGTCGCTGCGCCAACTGTTGCTCGAGCTCATCTCGGCGGTTGGCCAATTTGTCGAGCTTTTCTGTCACTTGTTCGATCTGCTGGTCGAGGTCCGCCCGTCGATCTAGGCACGTGTCCCACGTCTGGTGCAGCTCCGCCTCGCGGCGCTGCTTTTGTTCCAGCAAATGCTTCAGATGCCCGCGGACCTCGGCAAACTGCTTCTCGATCGATGTCTGCGAGAGGTCGGGAAAGTAATGCTGCGCTAACTCGACCAGCGAGTTTCCCCGCTGTGCGATGAGTTGCTTGATAAAGTCGTCCAGCTTGTCGAGTCCGGCGCGCACGTCTTCGGCACGACGGCGGGCGTCGCGGCGAGCTCGCTCCAGCTGTCGAGCTACATCGCTACCGGAAATCAAGTTACCTACCACGCGGTGATCTGCCTTCCTCGCTGTAAGACACCGGGCAGCGTGACCTTCACGTCCTGCTGCCCTCGCTGCTTCACGGCAAACTCGCGGTTGTCGACGACGCCGTCTGCCTGCTTGTCGGCCATCATCTGCTCAAAAACCTCCAATGGCACTTGTTCAGCCCACTTGGTCACCCGCTCCATCTTGCCGTTCTCGGCATTGCGTATGTCCATCGGTATCACCTTGCCACTAGAATCCACTGCCTGAACGATTAAGTAGCTTCCCGACAAGTCGCCCGTCCCGGGTGCGTGTCGTTCGATGCCTGAAAGCGGCTCCTGCATGATCATCACTTGGTATTCGCTCTTCAGAACCGCCTCTTGATTGAGTAGACGGCTCTTCAACTGCTCGAGCGCCGATACGTCGCCGCGGTCGCGATAGGTAGCCGCTTCGGCGCGGGCAGCCTCGGCCTGGGCCACCAGTTCGGGGTCGGCGGCAAGCTCCTCAATAGTGCCTGTTACCTCCTCTACTTGCGAATACGTTTGCAGAGCTAGTAGCTCGGTTTGTCGTTTGCCCGGCAACATGCCTCCAAACCAGGCCCCCCACACCAGTAGCGCCGCGGTGGCGATGCCCAATGCCCAACCCGCAATCTGGTATCGCCGCACGTAAACGCCCGCAGCGAAGGTTTCCAGGCCGGGCTCGGGCGGATCAAACTCATGCAAATTAGCAAAATAGTGTTCTATCGCCGTGTCAATTTGCTCGTCGGTCACGGGATCGCCCGCCAAATCGGCCGCCTCACGCAGTTTCAGACGGAGCAGCTTGATCGTTTCCTCGCGGTTGAGTTCCCGCTCGGCGATCGACCGCTCCTTGCGGAGCGTTCGGGCAACGTCCATCACGCGAGTCATCTCGTCGAGCGTGAGCTTCTGCTCGGCTGGCTCGATGGCCGAATCCGATTGCGGAGCTTGGGCGGACTCTGGCGCCGATTGGCTCATGGCTCGGTTACTCCACTACTGGTTTCCTGAAATCCTGCGAGTCGCCCGAACGGGGACGCGTAGATGCTTGTCGGCCGCCTCTAATTGTTGTTTACTGAAGGGCAAATGCCAAGCAGGCCGCCCGTGGTTCGCGAGGCGATCAGCCCTTCACTTTTATCGCGAGAACTGTCCATGGCCAGTCAAACCGCCCAGCAAGCCGAGCCCAAGTCCACACCGAAGACCTCCAAGTACATGGACCGTGCCCTGGAGGTTCTGGAGCGGTTCGGCGTCGCCACCGGCAAGGACGTACAAAACGAGCTGATCCGCCTCCTGGAGGAGGTCCGCCACGTGGACGAAGCCCGTGCACTGGCGATTGCCAACACGGTAAAGCACATGAGCGAGTTCAATCAGCTTGTGCGAGAGAATGTGGAGAACATCAATGTGGGCAATCGGTACCTCGAGATCAGCCAGATGTTCGATTCGATTCGCGAGGACTCCAAGCGGCTGATCGCACAACTGGACGATGGCAAGATCGGCCTGGGCGAGAAGATGTCGAACGTTTGGATGAACATCCGCCGTGGCTCGCCCCACGCACGGTTCGAGAAGATCGTGGACGTTTATCAGGACGTCTGCAAAGAAACCAAGAACCAGCTCGACCGTGAGGAAGTGATCATGGACGGCTACATCGACTTCCGCTTCGCGCTGAAGGAAGCGGAAATCATGGCTCGGGAACTCCTCCAGGAGCAGTTGCCACATCTCGAAGCCGCCAAGAAATCCCTGGCCGACGCACAGCAAGCCGTCAGCGACTATTCCGGTGACGATGAAAGCCAACAATCGCGGCTCGAGCTGCAGCGGGACGAGGCGCACGACAAGTGGAAGACCGAGGATCGCATCTACCAGCTCTGCAAAGACATCGCCGAAAACCTGGCCATCGGATACGACGTCGGTGAGACGCTGGTCACCAAGCTACGCCAGACGCACGACGTCAAAGAACAGGTGTACCGCCGGGCGGTAACTTTCTTCACCACCAATGAGCATGTCTTCACCATCCTGGGCACGGTGTACACTTCGCAGCAGGGGTTGCACGAAGCCACGCAGTCGACCGAGGCGCTGAAAGAAGGGGTGAACAAGAGCTTGGAAGACGTCGCCGAACTGGGGCAGGAACTCGAACGCGCCGCGCTGAAGGCGGGCTACGGTTCGACGATCAGCCCCGACTCGCTGGAGAAGCTGGTGAGTGCCATCTCCGACTACCAGGTCGAATCCCTGAAAATGGTGGCCGATCTGCGGAAGGAAAGCGAACAGAACGCCCGCGAGATCCGACGCGTGGTCGAGGAAGGCAAAGCTCGCTATCAAAACACGCTGGCCAAGTTCGCTTTGGGAGCGTCCGAGGAGGATGCACAGGCTGCCGTGCGGTAAGGCGGCTTGGTTACAGCTTGAATCGGTGCAGGCCGAGGAAGTCGATCGAAAGCTCTGACTTTCCCGCGACCACCAGGTCGGCTAATGCCTCGCCCAATACGGGTGCAAATTTGTAGCCGTGTCCCGACAGGCCAGCGGCGAACACCACGTTCGCGTGCTCAGGGTGCCGATCGACTATGAAATGGCTATCCGGCGTCATCGTGTACAGGCAGGTACTGCTGACTGTCGGGGTGTCCCCTGCCCCGACTACACACTGGGACAGAAAACGCTGCGTCACGCCCAGTTCGTGGGAGTCGACCTGATCTTCGCTCCGCAAAGGATCGTCGACCGGTGCCCCTCCATTGTGTACGGCTACCTTCATCAACTGACCATCGATCACGGGAAACCCATACGGTACGCCAAAGTCGAACTCGTACAGGAAGGCTGGCAACTCCGTGGCGCGTTCCACTCCGGCGGCTGGGTACCAGAACAGTGTCTTTCGCAGCACCGTCAATGGTACGCCCAGGTCGTCGAGCAAATCAGCGGCCCAAGCGCCCGCGGTTACTACCATCGACGCAGCCGAGTAGGATCCCTTGCTGGTCGCGACTTCCACGGCCTTGTCGCTTGCCTGCCAGCCGATTACTCCGCAATCGGCGAGCAGCTCCGCGCCGTGCTGCCTGGCTTGCTGCAGCAATACGTCCACACACCGCTCGACCAGCAGGTAACCAGCGGTGGGTTCGAACACGGCGGTCATGTCGTCCGGCAAGCGTAGCGCCGGCCAGCGTTTGGCGATCTCATCGGCTGACAGCTGTTCGACCTCCAGCGTGTGCTCCTGCGCTGCGCGCAGTACACCGGCAACCACTTCGCCATCGGTGGGTCCAGCTTCCACCAGGCCGCATGGTGTAAAGAGCCTGGCGCCCGTGGCTTGCTGCAGCTCGTTCCAATGCTCGTAAGTCCGCCACAGCAGGGGGACATAGTCGGGGTGCTCGAAGTACGCCTGGCGGATGATACGAGTCTCGCCGTGCGTGCTGCCGCGGACGTGCGGTGGCGAGAAGCGGTCGATGCCCAGCACCCGCAGTCCTCGCCGTGCGAGTTCGCACATCGTAGCGGTGCCGATGCCCCCGGCACCGACGACAATGACGTCGTATGACTTCATGCTGCCCTCGGACGAGGAGTTGCTCGTCAGTGGCGGCAACGAACCTCGTGCTTACTCCACGATTTCAAACGCAATGGATGACTTGCCGATCTTGCCGCTCAAGCGGTCGCGGATCGTCAAACGCAGCTCGTACTTGCTGGCGTAAATCTGCTTGGGTAGTTGGACCGTATACTCGATGAAGAAATCCTGCCGCTTGCGACTGCAGTAATCTTCCACCGTGGCGAACTCGCCACCTTCCACGCGGTTGCCGGCCTGATCCAGCACTTCGTAGCTGGTAGCGAGTGCTGTGTGATACCCCTTGTCGGTCGATTCGCTACGGAAGTTGTCCACCTCGGCATACAGCGTAACCTGCTGCCCCGGCTTGTAGCTATCCTCCTGCTGCCTGTCAAAGTCGCCATAGCCATACACCCGCTTGCAGAACGCCAGATTACGCACTTCCAGGTTCGACAGCTCACCCAACCGGGCGGCCGCTTCGGCCAACTGCTCGGCGGCCAGTGCGGCCCGGGCTTCCTCGTCAGGCATCGCCTGGTGGTCGAGCAGCGTCGCGATGGCGAATAGCTGATTGGTCCAGTAACTTTGCTCCGTGGGCGTCAGTCCAGGTATCGGTTCCAGCGCTTGCTCCTTATCGCCGGCCACCAGTTGCATCATTCGCAGCAGCACATGCTGGTACGCTTCGTCCGTGTTGTGCGGGTCCTTTACCACGTCGTCAGCCAGCTTGTCGATACTCTGCCCGAGCACTTCCTGCCAGCTGCGTGGCTCCTCGACTTCCATTCCTCCAGGCGTATCCTTCGTCTCGGCCGGCGGTGCCGAAGCAACCGGTTCGACGTGCGCCGCCTGTTGCACCTGAGCATCCTGCTTCAGCGGCTTGACGGCGGCGGATGCCTGCGGTCCCGGTGGCGAAGGGGGCCCAGTGTTCGAATCTGCGGGCTGGGGCGGCGCCTGTTCGGCTGCCGGCGTCGCCTCGCTCGGCAGGTACGTCGTTGGTGGTTGGTCCAGAGTAGGTGGAGGCGCTGGCGCATCCGCCGGCGATGGCATTTGTGCCACGTGGGTCACGCTGTCGGTCGACTCTTGCGACTCTTGAGCCAACGCCGTGTCGCCTAGGCCACCGAACCTCTCGCGGTGATACTGCCAACTGGTGCGGAACTGTCGGGCGACCAGCGGACGGAGCGACGGTTTGGTCTCTTGCAACCGCTCGACCAACTGCTGTGCCGCCACGGGGTCGACCGCGCCGATGGTGTTCAACTCGCGCAGCACCTCATCGCTCTGGGAAAGCTCCTGCCCCGAGAGCGGGGTGATATTCGAATTGCCGGACACCAAGGCGTTGGGATCGGCGAACGAGGCGGCCTGTTGTACTTCGGGTGTGGCGAGGCTCGAACCCTCGCGACCAATGGCCATCGGCAGATCTGCCGTGGGCGACTTCGGCGCATCGTTCGAGGCCGTACGCGTCCACGGCATCGACTGGCAGCCGGTGAGCGCCAGACAACCTACCGCGAGCAGTAATATGTGTGTTCTTCGCACCATGAACATTGCCAGGTCTATCGATTCCCTCCCCCCAACACTTGGTCCCCAACAATTTGGACCCGACCGTCGTAAAGTCGGCAGGCCCTAGCACTTGCGAGGCGGATGGTAGGAAATACAAAGAGCGGCGGCAAGGCGACATTCGTTAGCGCTCGAATCTTTTGCCTGACAGCGGTGATAGCTTGGCCGCGCGAGCGGTAAGCTATGGGTGGCGGAGCTCACTCCCAGGCACACCACGTCGAGTCACCGGGCCCCTGCCCTGGCTGGCTTGGCTTCGTCCGACAAGCGTGCTATCAGTCGCTCCAGCTCCAACCGCGCGGCGTCCGCCCCGCTATTGTAGCCCTTCATCGCCAGGTCCATCTCCAGCAGCCAACGCGATAGCTGCAGCGCCCGGGGACGGCCGATGGCTTTCAGCTGCCGGGTGGCGTCGTCTGTCTTGTTCTTCCAGAACCCCGCCTCGAGCATCACCTGTGGCAGGTACACCCGTCGTCCGGCGGCTTCGGTTTGCTCGACCAGCCGGCTGGCCGTGGCGAACTTTCGCAGCGTGTAGGCCACTTGCGCCAGAATAGGGATCGGCTCCTCGCCCGCTGCTAGCAGTTTGTCGAGCTGCTTCATCGCCTCGGCCGCCCGTCCTTCGACCATCGCGTCGATCATGTCCCAGGTCTGACGAGTCCGCCAATCGCCGACGTTGGCCTCGACCAGCGGCAAATCTACTACGCCCGAGTCGGACATCAGCGACAGCTTGGCCACTTCTTGATCCATCAGCCCCAGCGACAGTGGCAACAGATCGAACAGCCGGTCGCAGGCCGTGCGGTCGAGCTCGCACTGATGCACGTGCTTGGCGCGGTGCGAGAGCCACTTCTTGGCGGCGGTCGTGAACTTGTTGAGCCGCCCCCCTTTGTTGTCGGTCGGCACGCCACAGTCGACGGCCAGCCCCACCTTGTCGGTCGCCTTGGCCAGCCGGGTGGTCTTGGGCCAGGTCTTGACCTCCAGCACCAGGGTCCGCGAGCCGTGTGGCGAGTTCACCCAGTTTTCCAACTTGTCGCGGCAGGCCGTGACAAAAGTGTCAGCCTCCTCCACGACCACCACCTGGGCATCGTCGCCAAACAGGCTCATCGTGGTCAGTGCATCGTGCACGTCCCGCCAGTCGGCCTCCTTGCCGGTGAAGTAGGCGGCCGACTCGCCCCCGCGCAACCGCATCAACACCTCCCGCCGCAGGTAATCGTCGTCGCCATACACGGCGCACAGGGGACCACGTTCGGGAAGCTGTTTGGCAACTAAAAGTTCGAGTGCGAGCATGGGGAGGCGAGAGGCGTTAGTTGTAAGCCGACGACGCCGGCCGCAGGGTTTTGCCGCAGTAAAGTCGCAGTACGGCCTAAATACGATTCACTGCGACATTACTCCTGGCGTTTTGTCGCAGCCCTTCACTTGAAACGACCTGTTTTCTCGACAAAACCAATCGGGGGGTGCGACAAAACTCCAAGGGTTGTTGCGCTCGGTTCGCCGCAGGTGCGACAAAACTGCGACATTACTCGGGGGGACCAGGAACCAGCGTTGTTGCGAGCCGACGGTGCCGCCGCGGAATACTCAACCGCCTGCTGGCGGGGCCGGCCCATCCACCTGGATTGCCCCGCACCGTTTTACCACAGGGCGTGTAAAATTTCGCCTGGCGACGTGGGAGAAAGTGGGGATTAGAGCGGGCCCTTTGGTGGTCGCGGGGCAGGCACTTCGGGAGAACAGGATCTACGCAGCAGACCGCGCGGCAGGTAAACGATCGACTCGGTCTTGAAAGTCCTGACTCAAGGTTCACGGCGCGGGCGTCCTGCCAACTCCGTGGCACCACCGTGCGGTCCTGCTCTTGTGCCACACCTCAACAGATTTTGAGAGACTTGCGCCAGACGAGTACTACTTCAGCAAGGCACAACCCCATCAAAGTCAGCCCCGTGGGCTCGGGTACCGTATAGATCCTCACGTAGTCCACTTCGATGTGAGTGCGCAGGTCGCTGCCAAATACGCTTTGGATCTGGATTTGATTCAAACCAGGGTTGTTCATCCCATCGGGCGTTCCAGTGGAGGGCGAAGAAGAACCGAAATCATTTGCAGGGACGGTGATCACATGGAACTGTGCATCATCCGGTATGCTCGAAAGGTCGAAGTTGAACTGATACTCCTCTTGATCGGCGTTGTCAGGCGAGTCGGAATCGCGGTATACGGCGTTCACTGTCGTCGATTCGTTACTCTCGAGCAACTTCACGCGCATCTCCCACCACGCCACGTCTGAATCGAAGTCGATGGGCTGGAGAACGAATACGCTGGGGGCTATCTCGGCGGGAGTGCCGAAGTCGACGCCGACGCCCCCAAATTTTCCGTTTACCCCGTCGTTGTCCACCGCAACATCGAGCACAAGGCTGTCCGATGTGGCCGTCACCGCCCCACCAACGCTGAAGTCTCCAAATGTAAAACCGCCGTATCCATTCATCGGATTCGTTGGATAGCTCTGCTCTGAAAACTCGGCGAGCAAGACCTGGGTGTGAGCAGTAGATGCGGCAGCCAGTGATGCGACGAGAGTAGTGCCTAACAAGAAACGTTTCATAGGTCACTCCGTGCGTCTCGAGTTTAAGCGAACGAGAAGGAAACACGCGGTGTCCAGGCGGATAAGACTGATTTCCAGTCTACCGCCTGTCAGGGAAACATTCAAAGAATGACTCGATGCATGCGGGAACCGCTATCCCACAGATGCTTCAGACAAGTAGACTGTCGCCGACTAACGTGCCGGCGGCCTTTCATTCTGCCCCGTTTCCTCGCCCCGAACGATGCGTCGCACTTTGGGTCGGGCAATCGACACTGCCTCTTCCACATCTTTCGACGCGGTTTCGAATTGCACGCCGATGAGAATTGCCGCCGTCAGAGGCTAAAGAAGCAGCCGTCGCCCGCAGCAAGCCACCGCCAGCGCCAAGATTCCGCCGAGCAAGGTCGACGGCTCCGGCACCTCTTCCGCCGCTACGAATCTCGCAACGTTGTTTGCTCCCACCTCGAGGTGGGCTTCGGAGTAGTTCGGCATGGACGTGACTGACGAATCGTATAGCTGCAGGTAAGGCACAGGATGGGCAGTCGATGTTCTGCCACCATACCAGGTCGCGCCGAGCGTGCCGTCGTTGGAACTGAATTCCAAGTACTGCGGCATCTCGAGTGTGGCAGAGATACCTTGGGTAACGCCGTCAAGACTGACGGTCAGCGTTTCCTGATAGACATAATTGGGCTGCGGAATGCTCACCGAACTGTTGCCGGAGAAGTCGCCCCCAGTCAGCCGATGCGGTGTTTCGCTCGACGGCGACATGAATTGAAGTTCCCAGCCGGTGATCATGTCGGGGGTGAGCCTGCCCGGCTGGACTTCCATGGTCATCCACCCGCCAACGAATTCCCAACCCTCGTCGAATCCCGAGACGGATTCGAACCCGTAAAAGGGGCCCACGGGTGGCAGAATCTGTGCATGAAGCCCCACGGGGCACACGAACACGGCCGCTACGATCAGAAGTTGCTTCAACATCAGGGACTCTCCTGCGCCAATCGCGGTGCATGGCACAGGCGTGACCATGCCCCAGAACGTTTTTTCAGAGTTGGTGTACAGTGTTGGCTGCCCCAAATCGCCGCTGAGGCATCTCTTCGAGCTGCGCTTTCAGCACGCTGGTGTCGCCCCACTTCACAAGTATTCATTCCACCGAAGGTACCCAGGGCACAGTGGACTCGCAAGAAAAAAATGCCAAGTCCCCCTCCGTAACGCCTCATTTTGCGGCAAGTTGTCCCTCAGCATGTTAGCTCATGGGTTCCACTTTGGTCCTTCCTGCCGGAGGCGCCTGCTCAAGCGAAATGAGCGGCAGCCCTTAGTGGTCGTGAACCACGTAGTCGACTTTGCCGTCCGATGTGAAACGGATGGTGATATGGCAAAATGTGAAGCCTCCGTACTCCCAATCGTAGTCGCTCTTTCGGGCGGGCGTTCCCAGCAACCTCTCGACTTCCGCCTGCGTCATGCCGGGCTGCACTCGGTTCAGCAGATGGCCGGGCACCGGATGGGCCGACATCATGACCATGGGAAAGCCCATGAAGCCAACGATGATCCCGGCAAGCACACACGCCGCGGCAAGCGGCATCTTCTCGCGAGTGATGGCCACCAGGGCAATACAGGTAAGGCCATACAGCAAGGCCAGTAGTGGCCCCAACGGGTGGAAAGAACGGTAGATCCAGGCACCGATCGCCACCACGGCCACTAGCAGCAGCAATTGTCTTATGGAAAAGCGGGGGATGGTCGTTGCGATTGCCATACTTGCCGGATGCTTGCCTCCCGTGATCGATGGATTACATCGCGACAGTCTGACCGAAGCTCGACAGTATCCTGGAGCGTATACGAACCCTGCACCAGGGAAATTCCGGTTGGAGAGCGAAACAATCGAAGATTATTAGAACCACCACGCACGCGTCTGCGTACTACCCACGGAACACAGGACCGAGGCGCGTGGATACAGGCCCAACTGCGAGAATCCGGATAGTACGCCAGAGGGGGGCGACTGGATGACCGCCGACCGCAATTACCTGCCGCCGCTTCCGCCGGATCCCCATCCGCCGTGGCGGCCCCGGGTAAGCACCCAGATCATGCTGCTGGTGGTCACGGTGTCGTGCCTGGGCTTCGCCTACGGGGGCAAGCACTTTCACGTGTTCCTGGCGCATCGTCGCGACGCGGAAACCGCCCAGTTGCTGGAAGCCTTTGGCGGGAAAACTCGGTACATGGGCGATACCCACCGCGCGTTTTGTCTCGAGTTCCAGCCCACCGAGCGCGTTCTGCAAGACGATGGCATGCCGCTGGTCGCGCAGCTCGACACCCTGGAGTACGTCGACCTGCGGCGTACGGCCATCACCGACCGGGGCCTTCAACACCTTTACGATCTGCCCCAGCTGAGCTGCGTTCGCGTCGACCCGTATGCGATTTCGCAAGCAGCCATTGCCGAGTTGCAACGACGCAAGCCACAACTGCGCATTGAGCCCAACGGGTTCTATCCTACCTCCAACGTCGGAGGTTTTCGCGCGCTGTGCAATGCCATGCAGCGGGAGCATGGACCGCTGTGGGAAGGAAGCTTCAAGGCCAGGATGCCTGCCGATGCCCTGCCCTACCTCGGCGAAATTGAACACCTCACGACGCTCGACTTGAGTGAGAGCAAACTGGTAGATGGCGAATTGGTAAATCTGAAACACATGCCAAAGTTGCAGGTATTGAGGCTCGACAAAACCAAGTCGAGCGACCAATGCTTGCAATATCTGATCAAGCGGCGGCAGTTGCGAGAGTTGCACCTTCGCGACACCAACATCACCCGCAGCGGAATCGAATACTTGCACGAACAGCTGCCCGAAAGTTGCCGAGTGCACTGGGCCGCAGGCCAGTACCGTCGCGGCCACTTTGCCAGGTGGCGCGACATCTTCGTCCGGCCGCCCACTGCCGAATGGACCTGCGTGGAGTGGTTCGAAACCAGCAGGGACCTGGTCAGCCTGCAAATCATCGACAATCACATCGAAGGGCTGCAGTTGGACGAACTGGGAAATTTCTTTCCTAATCTACACGACCTCGAACTTTATCGCGTGGGTATCACAACCAGCGGCACTGAAAAGCCAGCGGCTCTGGACAACTTGCGATTCCTCAGGCTCAAGCATTGCCAGCTGAACGAAAGGGTCCTGCAGTTCGTCGCCGCGCTGCCGGCACTCGAGGTCCTGGTGTTGAGTGATACTACACTGACGGAGGCAGAACTCGCGCAGCTCGAAACAGCCGCGAAGCTGGTGGAGATAGATCTCACCGATACCTTCGTCAGCCCTGCCGCTGTTGCCAGATTTCGCAAAGCGGTCCCCAGCTGCGCTGTTCTAGGCAAGTAAGCCGAGCGGAAGAAGCCATAGCGCCGCCTGCGTGTCCTATTACAGGGCGTGGGAAAGTTGGTGGAGCGGCGAGGTTTCTTCTAAGTTACCAACATAGGGTCGTCGTAGGCACAATGCACCACGACCCAGCTTGTAGCTCGGTTCTCACAGCTTTTCTCCATTCACTACAGGTTGCGGGCTCATGGAGCCCCAGTCGCTCTCCCCGATATGCACCACCGATACGCGACCCGACTCAATGCCAAGCACCGCGAACATCGCCAGACTCTTCACTGCGAATCCTTGGAACCACGCCTCGCCCTGACGGTGGTGATCAACGAGTTCCTGGCAGGCAACGACGATGGGCTCGAGGACCTCGCCGGCCATCGTCACGACTGGATCGAGCTGAAGAATACGGGACCCGCTATCGCGGACGTTTCGGGCTGGTACCTCACAGACGATTCGGTCGACCTCGCCAAATGGCAGATCCCGTCCACGATCGAGACCACGAGCCTCGCGCCGGGCGAAACGTTGCTGGTGTTCGCGTCGGGCAACAATGGCGAAGTGGGACTCGTCGGTAGCGAGCTCCATACGAACTTTCAACTTTCGCGAGAGCCTGGCTACCTGGGACTGGTTCAAGCGGATGGATCGACCATCGAATCCGAATTCGCCGACTACCCACACCAGTCGCCCGACGTTTCCTATGGTTTGGGCGTTGGCGTCGAAACCACTTTGACGGAAACACTGCTTTCCGCGGGTACGTCTGCCACTGGCGATGGCAGTCCCGCCATGTTCCGGCCCTTCACCGGCCCCAATGCGGCCGTCGACGATCACTGGACCGACATCGACTATCTGGCCACGGCAGCAGACGGCTGGACGAGCACCACGAATGGTCTCGGTTATGGCTACGGCAGTCCCTGGCAGGACAGCAACGTATCGCTGGCGGGCGAAATCGCTGGCTACGCGCGGATGCCGTTCAGCGTAATGGATGCTGCCCAGCTGACCTCCATGTCGCTCGACTTGCGTGTTGATAACGGATTCATCGTCTACCTCAACGGGCGAGAGATCGGGCGGCAGCGCGTGCCGACGATGTTCAAGATCGGCAGCGACTGGACGGACTCCAACGATGGCAACGGTGGACTGAATGCACGGCAGAACGTGGATAACTCCACTATCACCGGATCGCCGGCAACCTTCGACCTGACGCCCTGGCTCGACACGATTGTCGAAGGCACCAACGTGCTGGCTGTCTACGCCGCGAACCATACCAGCGACACCGGCGACTACCTGGTGCATGCCGAACTGACCTCCGAGCGGGCGGCTGGCGCCGCGACCGTGGGCTACATGGTCACCCCCACGCCCGACATGGAGAACGGGGCGGGCTATCTGGGCCTGCTCGCCGATACGGCTTTCTCACACGATCGCGGCTTCTACGATGCGTCGTTCGACCTGACGATTACGGCGGTGGGGCCCGATTCGGTGGAAATACCCGACGTAACCATTCGATACACGGTCGATGGAAGCATGCCGACGCTGGCGAATGGTTCCACCTACGCCGGCCCGATCAAGGTCGATCCCGCTACGTTGAGCTACACCGACGCCGGCGTGGTCACGGTGCGTGCGGCCGCTTTCAAGGATGGCTATTTCTCCTCGAACGTCGATACGCAGACCTATGTCTTCCTCGACGCCGTACTAGGGCAGGACGGCACGGGGCTACCGACATACAGTCCGTGGGGGCACGCGGGGGCCGATTGGGACATCGATCCCACCGTCGTCTCCACTGTCGGGGCCGAGAACCTGAAGGCCGACCTGCAGTCGATTCCCACCATGTCGCTGGTGATGGACTGGGAAGAGCTGTTCGGCAACGGATCGGGCGGCGACGACGATGGCATCTACACGCAGGACGAGCGCTGGCGTAACAAGAGCGATGAGCGGTTTGCGTCGCTCGAGTACTTCACGGCCGACCAGACCGAGGAGTTCCAGATCGACTCGCTGGTCGAGATCCAAGGTCACTCGAGCACCAATCGTTGGCGGAGCGACAAACTCTCGTTCGAGGTCAAGTTCAAGCAACCGTACGACACGAAACTGGAATCGGCTTCACTGTTCGGCAATTCGGTCGCCGATGGCGCCAACGCGGCGGACGATTTCGACTCGCTGGTGCTCGACGCCCAGTACAACTACACGTTCCACGTCAACAACACCACCACGCAGGGACCTTACGCCACCTACGTTCACGATCAGGTGGTGGCCGATCTGCAAAACCTGGCCGGCGGAGAAGCGCCGCACGGGCGCTGGGTTCACCTTTACATCAACGGGCTGTACTGGGGCATCTACAACGCCCACGAACGGCCCACCGACGCCTTTGCCGAAGAGTACTACGGCGGCGACAAGGACGACTACCTGGTGGTGAAGGGTTTCGAAGGCAAGAACCTCGTGCATGGCGGCACCCAAGGCAAGTACCTGCAGGCCGATGGCGGACTCGCGGCCGAGATTGCGTATCAAGTCTTGCTCGATGAAGTCGACGACAACCTGTCCGATCTCAACGAGTATCAGGACGTCGCCGAGCGACTCGATGTCGACTCCTTCATCGACTACATGGTCGTCCTCTTCTACGCAGGCAATTACGACTGGGGCGAGCTCAACTGGTTCGCTTCGCTCAATGGCGCTGATCCCAACGGCCAGTGGCATTTCCATTCGTGGGATCAGGAACACGCCTTCCCCAACGATCAGAACGCACCCGCCGGCGACGGGCGCAACCAGGACTACGACCAGACGGAGCTGATCACCAATGACTTTGGCGAACACGAGTTCGGCCCCACGGGTATCCATCAACAGCTGATGGCCAGCGAAGAGTACCGCCTGAGGTTCTCCGATCGCGTGCAGGAATTGATGCACAACGACGGATTGCTGACACCGGCCAACGCCCAGGCCGTGTGGCAGGCGCGGGTCGATGAGATCTCCGGAGCGATTAACGCGGAGGCCGCGCGATGGGGCGACAACCGGACTCCCGACAAGACTGGCAGCACCTGGGCCACCAACGTGCAGTACACGTCCGACCATTTCTTCTTTGCCAACGGGCCGTACGCGAGCCGCACCGACATTGTCATCGACATTTTCAACCACACCATTTCGAGCGGCGTCGGCAAAACCGACTGGTTGGTTGATCTTGTCGCCCCCACGTTGAATCAGTACGGCGGCGAGTTCACCGCGCCGTTTGATCTGGTGCTCGCCAACCCCAACGGTGGCGGCATCATCTACTACACCACCGACGGAACCGATCCCCGCGCGGCGGGGGGCGGCATTGGTTCGACGGCCGTCGCATACACGGGGAGCGCAGTCCAACTGACCGCTGGTGCGCGCGTGCGGGCCAGGGTGCTCGACACCTCTCAGAGCGGAACTGCGAATGATTGGAGCGCCGAAGTCGACGAGACGTTTGTGGTCGCAGAACGCCTGCCACTACGAATCGTGGAGCTGATGTACAACCCCGCCGGATCGGGCGCGTCGGAGTACATCGAACTGCTGAACTCCGGTTCCGAGACAATAGACCTCGCCGGCGTGCAGATCACCGATTTTTCGACTGATGGCTTTACCTTCTCCGGCGGCACGCTGGCGGCTGGCGAAAGGATCGTCGTGGCCGAAGACCTGGCGGCGTTCCAAGCCCAGTACCCAGCGGTCGGCAACGTGGTGGCTACCGCCTACGCCGGCAGTCTCAGCAACGGTGGCGAAACCATAACGCTCGTCGACTCGTTCGGAACGGTGCTGCAATCGTTCACGTACGACGACTTGGCGCCTTGGCCCAGCGGCCCGGACGGTGGTGGATCGTCATTGGAGTACGTCGGCCCGCTAACCGGCGACGAAGACCCGCTGGCCACGTCGCCCGACGATCCATTCGACGATTCCACCAACTGGCAAGCGAGCGCGCAGGATGGCGGATCGCCCGGCGTGGCCCCACCATCGGTGCCAACGATCCCCGGCGACTACGACGCCAGCGGCACGGTCGACCAGCTCGACTACGTCAAGTGGAAGCTGCAGTTCGGCACCACCGTGACGCCGGGATCCGAGTCGGATGGCAGCGGCGATGGAATGGTCGATCTGGCGGACTACGTCGTGTGGCGAAACCACCTGGGGGCTACGCTACCGATCGCCGCCCTTCAGGCCGCGACGCCTACCTCTTCTACGCTGCTTGCGAGCGAGGCATCGCCCCCCACCAGTGAACCCGCGGTGAACGATAGCCAACAGGAACAGTCCTCCAGCCTGACCTTGGATGGGAAATCGGCCCGGTCTTCGGCTCCTCCGCGCAGGGTATCGATAAGCTCACGAGCAGACGCGAGTCCGCACCACCAGGCGACGTCGCCCGACGCCCTGTTGCTGCTGCTGGCCCGTGATCGTACCTACCGCGACGTCGAGGCGTCCAACGCCCCAGAGCATTTGCGTGATCGGGAAGTCGAGATTTCGGCGGAAGCCTTCGCCAGCCTGGCGGAGTACTCCCTGACCAACCAGGTGCAGTGGAGACGAATCTAACGCCAGCCACCAGGAGGAACGGGATCCTCGTGCGTGTCGAGCTTCTCGCGAAGCTCTTTCACCAACTCGGGCTTCTCAGCCGCCAGGTTGCGCGTTTCTAGCGGATCGGTTTGGTAGTCGTACAGCTCGTACTCGGGTTCCGCGTCGCTGCCGAACTGCATCCATTCGACCAACCGATATCGCGACGTTCGTATGGCGCGACCAAGTCGGCGATTGCCGCGAGGGTACGCATGGTACGCGTGGTCACGCACGGAATCTTGCTCGCCAGCCAGAATGCCCGTCAGGCTCAACCCGTCGATGGGCTGCGGAACATCGAGTTCAGGCAGGCCAGCTAACTCGACCAGCGTCGGATAAATGTCCACCGTCTCGACCAGCGCCGACGAGATCGACCCCGGTTGGGCGACTCCCGGCCCGGCGAAGATAATCGGGATGCGGTTGGCTTGTTCGTAATTGGTGTGCTTGGTCCACGCCCCGTGGTCGCCCAAGTGATAGCCATGGTCGCCCCACAAGACGACGATGGTGTCTTCGGCCAGACCAAGTTTGTCGAGCTCGTCCAGTACGCGGCCCACCTGCGCGTCCATGTAGCTCAAAGCGGCATAGTAACCCTGTACGAGGGTCTTCTCCACCTCGGGATCCAGCGGAGGCGATTGCGGTATTGGCTTGTACTGATTTAGTTCGACATGCTTGTCCTTGCCGGCGTAGCTGGGTGCTCCCTCGGGATAGTCGTGCGTGGTAGCCAGTGGCAAGGCCACTCCATCGTACATGGCCCAGTACTTTTCCGGGGCGCAGAACGGCAGATGCGGCTTCGTGAAACCCAAGGCCAGGAAAAATGGCTTATCGCTTTTCTTGAACCTGCGAAGTCGCTCGATGCCTTCGATGGCGATTCGTCCATCGGAATAGTCGTCGTCCGACACGTCGGCACGTTCCCAGGCCGCCCCACGAGGCAATTCGCCGATGCGATTGAGCTCCTGATTGCTGAAATACGCCTCCTCGCGGGTGAGCTCTCCACCGGTGCTCTCGGTCAGCGCGTAGTCGATAACCATCTCGGGATGAAACGGCTCGCTCCACGATCGCGGATCGCCAGTGTTGCCGTGCCCGACATGGTACACCTTGCCGACTCCTGCGGAGTGGTAGCCATGCTGCATGAAATACTGCGGCATCGTGATCGCATTGGGCACTGCTTTGCGGAAGTTCGTCGACAATCCATAAATGCCGAGCGAAGTCGAACGGGCGCCAGTCAACAAGTTGTTCCGCGAAGGGGCACAAACCGCCTGATTGCAGTAGGCCGCCTCGAAACGCATGCCCCGTTCGGCCAGGCGATCAAGATTCGGCGAATGCACGAAGTCAGCCCCGTACGCGCCGAACGACGGTTTCAAATCGTCCACCAGGATCAACAGAACATTTGGCTGCTTGGCCAAGGCAAGGGAAGTCATTTCGCCCGGCAAGACAAATGCAACCAGGCAGAACACGGTACATAGCAACTTCATCGTAGTGATGCTTTCTCCTCGAAGCGGTGTCTCAGGTTTTCGAAACGACCCGTAACTCTAAAACTGTTGTGATTCGTCAGGACCAGGCGAGGCGTAGCGAGGATCCTTCGCGCGGATGACCGGCTCGCCGGAAGCATCGAACGACACCTCCATGGGCACCAGGGTCACGCCCTGCTGGTTGATGGTCTGTGCGGTCTGGCTCAAGTCTCGTGACTGGATTTCCTCGGAGTCGATCGGCGGGATATTGGCGTTGTAAAACGCGGTGCACCACCATCGTCCCTGCTGGTCGCGGAACGGTGTTCCGTGCCCCAGGAAGCGACCAGCAAAACGCCGGGGAGTGTACGGTCCCGTGATCTCGTCGGCTACTGCATAGTATAGATTATAGCTACCTTTGCGCATCAGGCCGGTCGACCAGCCAGTGCCGAACAGTACGTATTTGCCGCCAATCTTGTACATCAGGCACCCCTCGTGCCCCATCTTGCTGGTTTCGCCAGAGGGACCAATGGTGGTGGGTTTCGCGGCAAAGCCACTGAAATCGGCCTTCAGCGGGGCGATCTGCGTAGCACCCCAGATCAACCACCACGTGCCATCGTCGTCCTGGAACAACGATGGATCGTGACGTCGACCGATTTTCACTCCCATGGGATTCGACCACGGTCCGCTAATCTCTGGTCCCTCCGTGAAGGAGAGATTGGCGCCGGGAACAGGAGCGGGGCTCGTGTGCACTAGCGCCCAGCGGTCGCCGATGCGATGTAACTCTGGCGCCCACAGCCGCCACTCGGACCTGAGGGTGTTGGCAAACTTGCGGGGCCGCTTGCTGGCCCAGATGCCATCTTCCAGCGTGAATGGCGTGCCCAGTGAATCCCAATGAATCAAATCGGGGCTCTGCCAGACCTGCGCCTTCCAGCCCACGATACTCTTAGGGCCCAGTCCGGTGTTGTACGGATCGGTGTGCTGACGCTCGTCGTCTGGCAGCGGAGTCGTTCCTGTGAGGACGTACATGCCCTCGGGCGAGAGCGTGATGTACGGGTCGCGAATCCAGCCCGCTTTGACGAAGAGGGCTCGATCGTGACTCTCGAGTCCAGCCTTGATTTCGTCTTCCGGTATGGCGGCCGCCGTTTTGGAGCCGGTCCGCCCCGAGCCGGTATCGTCGGTGGTCAGATCTCTGATCAGTTGCGTTTCGCTCTCTCGATAGGCGGTGCCATCCGGCCGGAATACGTCGTGGAACCACGGCTCGGGCTCGGCCGTGTACTTCTTCCTCCAGGAGTCCTGCGGATAGATGGTCTGCGACTTACCAGCTACCAGCCCCCAGTTGTAGGCGCCGATCTTGTACTCGCGGAACTGCGGCAGCAGCCCTGCAAAGGTTGAACCGTTGCCGCGGGCCATGTACTCGGTACACATAAGCGGTCGATGGAAGTGGTCGACCATCATTTCGATGATTGGCTGGGCATCGGTAGAATTGTGATAGGTGTGGAAGCTGATCACGTCCGATCGATTGAGGGAGATTTCCTCAATCCGCGACGGGCTTTCCAGCCAGTGAGGATTGCCCCACACACCGGCGGTGAGTGGCTGCGAAGGATTCACCTCGCGGGCCCAAGTGAACGCCTTGTCCAGCAGCTCGCTCGCACGGTCGTGCTTGTCGCCGGGCGGCATGTCGGTAATGGACATCCCCGGCCACTTCCCCACGTTGGCGTTGTCCGGTTCGTTGAACAAATCCCAGATCAACACGCGATCGTCGTCTTTGTAACGCGTGAGGATGCCCTGGACGTAGTCTTTCAACTCGTCGTGCCGGTTGGGGTCTCCCAGGATCACCTTGCCAGGCGACTGCACCCAGCCGGAGTTATGGGTACGGGGGATTGGCTCCGGCTGTGGCCCCGCCTTGGGCTCGGGCCGCCACACGCCATCGAACAGCACAAACATGGTGCGGATGCCGTGGCGGTCGGCAATCTCCAGATATTGGTCGATCCGCTCGCAGAACCCTTCAGGATCCTCCTTCCAGGGAATGTCGTGCAGGAACACTCGCATGGAGTTCATGCCGATGTCGGCCGCCCAGCCCAGTTCTCGATCAATGGTCGCAGGATCGAAGGTGTCGGCCTGCCACATCTCGAGTTGGTTGATGGCCGTCGAGGGCACGAAGTTGGCGCCCACCGGCCACGCTTGTTCGGCGTACCAGGCGTTCGCTCGCTGCTCTGTCCAGCGCGTGGACTTATCGGCGGCATTGGCTTCAACGGCCGACGACATGCCGGCCGCAAAGGCAAGAAATAGGCTAAACAGCAGGGGCACTCTGCGAGTGCGGCAGGATGTAGAGAGCACGACAGTCTGACCTGCGAAAGAGGGACAGGAAAGCAATGCCGAGGCAGTCGCGACTTGACGCAAGAAAGGTGTGACAAGCCTGGATAACATTGAAACTACCGCGTGCATCGTAAACAGTGGTGCGCCTCGCCCGGGGGGCAACCGGCGGGCTTGGTTGGAGTATTGAATCGTTTGCCCAGGCAGGCCGACACGTCAACCACCTCGTCGTCGGCAAGCGAGCGATTAAAAATCAGCCCTTCGCCCAACTCGCCACGGAAGATGCCAGTGCCGCTTTGCCAACCTCCTGCAAGACGTCTTCGGCATCGTGGCGATTGGGGATAGCTAGTTTGCCGGTCGTAGCCGGCCAACCCAGCCACCACCAGAGGCCATCTTGATCTGCAGCACGTCGCTACTGGTAACTAGCTTCTGCTCGTAGCAGAAGTCTTCCGCATTGCGGTCGGCATTCACGCCATCCCGCCACAATTGAAGTTCGTACTCGCCCTCGGGCAGGAAACTCAGGGGACACATCATCTCGCGTCCTTCCCAGTCTGTCATGGCTCCCAAATACCACTCGTCTCCCGAGCGGCGAGCAAGCAGTACGTAGTCGGATACCTTGGCATCCAACACCACTAGTTCGTCCCATACGGTGGGTACCGCCGACAGGAGCTTCATACACTCGGGTTCGTCGCGATAGTTCGTCGGGCTATCCGCCAGCATCTGCAAGGGGCTTTCGTAGATCACGTACATGGCCAGTTGATGGCAACGCGTGCCGAGACTCATCGGATGATTGCCGATGGCCCGCCAGTCCTTCTTCGTGGCGTTCCGCATGGCGCCGGGAGTGTAATCCATGGGGCCCGCCACCATCCGGATGAACGGCAGCACCAGTTCGTGCTCGGGGGTGGCCTTTTCATCGGTCCACTTGTATTGCTCCAGGCCGTTCAACCCTTCGTTGGTCATGACGTTGGGATAGGCTCGCCGGAGGCCCATTGGCTTGAACGCGCCGTGAAAGTCGACCAGCAACTCACGTTTGGCCGCCTCACGAGCACATCGCCAATAGAAATCGACCATCGCCTGGTCGTCCCGCTGCATGAAGTCGACCTTCACTCCAGCCACGCCCCACTTTTCGAATTGGTCGAGAATGTTTTCCATGTCCGCATCGATGGGATTCCAAAGCGACCACAACAGGACGCGAACACCTTTCTCGTTGGCGTAAGCGACGATTTCCTCGATGTCAATTTCGGGGCGAGATTCCAGCACGTTCGTGGAACTTGCACTCCAGCCTTCGTCCAGCAGGATGTACTCCAGACCGTACTCGGCGGCGAAGTCGATGAAATGCTTGTACGTCTCGGTGTTGACGCCCACAGGGAAGTCGACGCCGTGGATGTCGATTCCATTCCACCAGTCCCAACTCACTTTGCCCGGCTCAATCCAGTCGGTCGAGTCCAGTTCGCAGCGCGGCGCCAAGGCGTAGATCATCTCAGACATGATCAATTCTTTGTCCTCGGAAGCCACCAGGATCACCCGCCAGGGGTACGTGCGACTTCCATCCGATTTGGCCAGGTACTTGGCGTGGTTGGTCACTGGAATGTTGCGGTCGCCTCGAAGTTCCGTCTTCAAGGGATAGCCCACGAACTTGCCTGCCAGGCCCACTCGGTCTTGCCCCAGACCACGCAGAAACATGCCTGGGTAGCTGCGGAGGTCGGACTCCGAGAGGTACACCTTCGGCCCATTCTCGAGCGACATCAGCACGCCCGTGGAACAAAATCTCTCGGGTGTGACGCTCGAGAGCGGAATGTCGAGATAGACGCGTTCCTGGTGGCTGAAGATGTCGTCTTCCTCGGGAAACCAACTCTTCGTCGTAGCGGGGAACTCGAACTCGGCGACCTCGTCCCAGACCTTCACTTCGCCCTCGAGCGCTGTGCTCCATCGGTAGGCGACGCCCTCGTCGTAGACACGGAACGTGAGTTTCGCTGTCTCGCCAAATCTGAGCACCAACTCGCGATAGGTCATCTCGAGCGTGCGATACTTGCGGGGCACCGGAAACTCGATTGTCTCCTGGCGCAACGCTTCTCTGGCAGTAACCGGGCCAGCCTTGCTCAACCACCCAGCGGCGCCAACCTTCATATCGATGCGCGACGGCAGAACGACATCCGTGTCGCCCAGCGATACGGAGTATTGCACGCCGTCTGCAACTTCTACATGCACAGCGAGACGCCCCGATGGCGAGTCGACGTCCCAACTCTGCTCTGCCCCAGCAAAACAGGCAGGGCAACTCAGAAGCAGAAACGCAAGCACACGGTGGGCCGTCGAGAAGCGGATTGGGGATTGCACAGACATGGATCTAACGTTGGGGTTCGGAGTGGTGGCCACCCCGCCATGCGATATGGCGGATGTAGAGAATGGCACACTACGAGCCTACGCTTCGGACGGTTTGCCGGCCACCCCGTCCTCCGAGGCAGCCTTAGCTTCTACGTATTTCTTTAGCTTTTGCATGGTGCCTCTTCGCAGCATTTTCAGCAGTTTGGTCGCTTTGTCGCCATGTTGCTCTGCAACCTTCTCGATCCCTTTGTCCTGAATATCCAAAGCCTTCTCAGCGGTTGCAATCGCCTGGTCGAGGTCGCCTCCCAGGTAGTACAACTCGGCGACGCGTCCCAACTTGCTGGGCAGAACCAGTAGATTGGCCCCTCTGTCGGGCACGTCGGCCAACTTTACATCCAACGCTTTGCCAAGAGCCAACGCCAGTTCTGCCGAGACGACTTCGCCATTGCTGCCGCTCTTGATCAACTCGGTCGCCAGGCTGTTCATTCCGCGGTAGCTCAGTTCGCCAGCTGCAATCTTGGCAATGGCGGCGTCCGGATCATCGGTGAGCGCCTTGGCCTCCATCACCCCCTCCAGGGTTTGGATGTGCTTGTCGACCATCGCGGAGAACTCGTCGCCAACTTCCAGATTCTTCAGCTTATCGATCAACAGGGCCATGCCATCGACATCGCCTTGCTTCACCGCATCGTTGACGGCCGCCTTCAGCTTCTTATCGAGCTGCGCGGAATTGAACTTCACTGCGAAGGCCTCGCGGTCCCAGCTGTCGGCCACCACTTGCTCCAGCACTTCGTCCATTTTGCCGGGGTGGCCGACCCATTCCACTTTCGCGTCCTTGCCAACGACAAATGCACAGGGAATACCCGTCTGACCTGCGGCGCGGAAGTAATCGTTCAATACCGATCGATCGGGGTCGCTGGCCAGGCAGTAGGCGCTGGTCAGCTTGCCATAGGTCTGGGGTGTGGCAGCTTCGTCTTTGGTCGGAACCTCGCTGGCCAGGAACTCGGTGACTTTGTCCAGCTTCTCATCGCTGACGCCAATCACCATCACACCCTGATCGGCGTACTGCTCCTGCAAATCTGCCAGATGAGGCATGCCCGCTTTGCAGGGACCGCACCACGTGGCCCAGAATTCGATGACGTAGACTTTGCCCGCCTCGAAATCCGTGATGGGCTCAAACTTCCCGCCGCCCGTGCTAATCCAGTTCTCGATGTCGATCTTGGGGGCGTCGGCACCGACGGTCAGGCTCTTGGTGCCTGGCTTGTCCAAGCTCTCCTCGGCGAGCGTCGAGTGTGCGGTAAATAGTGTCGACAAAGTGATCAGAATTACTTTGGTTAGCAGTTGCATGGGGAAGGTGTTCCTATATTCGGGGGAGGGAGTTGGGGTGGGACTGATACTAGGTTGGGTTCAGGAGTCTCGCTGCAACGGATGCGAAACAGAACTGTGGGTTTGTAGGCGGAAGCTCGCAGCGGTCCTGCTATTTCAGAGCTGTGGACGGGATCATTCTGCTTGCACTTCGCCCCCTCTACTGGTGCTCATAGCCTGCCAGGCCACCAGTTCGATGTCATCGTTTACGAAGTGCACCGAGCCATCAACATTGGTTGCCACGACGCCACCGGAGTGATTGCTACGCGATACGAGTTGATGACGTCGCTTGGCACTGCTACCACCGGTCAAGTTCTCGCATGGGTACAGTGGATCGCTTTCGATGCAGCGGCTAATGTCTGGCTGATCGCTGTTGGGAGTAAATTGGGCCATGATTTGGTAGCATCCGCTGTCGTCGTTCCACGGATTTGCTCGACGATCGATGTCGCCCCCTTCGGGGTCAGGCACCTGCAGCATCTCCATCAAGAGCAGCGTGTTACTGGTTCCGTCGGTTATCTGCGAGAACTTCGCACCATATTGCGCCCAAAAAGGAGCATTCGCGCCCCATTTCGAGCTGGTCGTATTCCCTGGGCAGCCGCGCCCAACTGCCTGCTTGGCCTCCACATAGATTCCATGCTGGCAATCGTACGAGTAGTTCCCCCAATTGATACCATAGTTGGTTTTGTAGCCCGGCCGACGAGGGTGGTAGAAGTATTGCGATTCGTCGCTGGGACAATGAAACACCGGGTAGTAGCGACGCAGGATCTCGTCCGCCAGGGGATCGGGTTGATCGAAACTGTGGTGATTGAAATCGTAGCGATCAATCGACACGGCCTGTTCCAGGTGGGGCATGATGTACAGGAACACCGGCGTGTCGGGTTCCCCGCTGCTACCCATGCTCACGGGATCCCAACGTCTGGCTCCCATGGGCAGCCGTTGATGGGTGCTCTCGTAGTTTAAAAAGGCCAGCCCAATCTGTTTCATCTTGTTGGTGCACGACGTTCGGCGGGCGGCCCCGCGTGCCGCCTGCACGGCTGGCAGCAACAGCGCTACGAGGACACCAATAATTGCGATCACCACCAGCAGTTCCACCAGCGTGAAACCTCTGCGGCATATCGTCTTAACACATCGCACGGGCATCTTGCTTCCTTTGGCGTTACACATATCCACGCAAGGGTTCGGTATCACTTCACTGCTCGAACCGGCCCTTCAGAACGGTGAATCGTAGGTTTCGCCTTGGTTCATCGTACTCATGGCCTGCCATACGGCGATCTCAATATCGTCGGTGATGAAGTGCCCCGAGGCATCGCACATCAGCACTTGTACTCCTCCCGAGTGACGACTGCGGGACGAGGTATAGCTCTGCGTATTTGCCTTGTCGTTGTTGCCACCGATACGCTTGCAGGGAGAATCGGGGAAATCCTCCTGGCAGTTTCCTTCATCCGCGTTGGGGTTGTTCGGCGACAGCATGGCGGTGATATTGCTGCACCCGGCCTTCTCGCACCAGATGCGAGAGCGACGATCGCACGCCGATGTGCCCGGCGACTGAATCATCTCCATCATCGACAGCGTATTGCTGGTGCCATCCGTGATGCGTGCCAACTTTGCCCCGAAGCTGAGGTGATAGGGGGCGATGTGAATCTTGGCCGGGTTCGGCACCGCACATACCAAGTTTGGCTTGTCCTCCCCCGGTATCCGAGGCAACTGGCACATGTGACGCCAGGCGCCCCAATTGATGCCATAGTTCCCCTTCCAGTCGTCGCCATTCTGCGGACTGCAGGCATTGCCCAGGTGCGATTCGTCGCTCGGGCACTGATAGGTGCTGAGCTTCTTCCCTACGGGCGAATCGGGATTGCGATACTGCACGTCGGTATCCACGTCGAAATCGTACTGATCGTAGAGCGCCGACTCTTCCAGGTAGGGCAAAATAAAGCAGACAAAGGAGGTCTCTGCTTCAGTGCTCGAATGCTCGATTCGCGTGAGCGTCGAAGTATTCACATCGTAGCCAAGGTTACCCGGCGGCAGTCGCTTGTGGGCACTCTCGTAGTTGAGTTGTGCGAGCCCTAGTTGCTTCAGGTTATTCAAGCAGTGGGTACGGCGCGCGGCCTCGCGAGCGGCCTGCACTGCCGGCAATAATAGCGCCACCAGAATGCCAATGATAGCGATGACAACCAGCAGCTCGACAAGCGTAAAGCCAGGCTGACGGCGAACTAGCTTCATACTTTCCATGCACATTCCTGTTGAATCCGCCCGCCTGTTGACGTGCTAGGCTACCTGGCGACGCAACATGCAGATCGAAAGTGCACCAACCAAGGCAATACAGGCGCTCGGCTCGGGCACTGCCATAGGAGAGGCAATCGCACCCGCTCCATCTACGGCCGCCCCGAAGCTGTCCTTCCAAACTGCGTAGTCGGCTGGCCCCACAATGGCCCCGCCTGACCCGGCCCGATTTAATACGCTTGCGTCGCCCCCAAGATTGTTGCGCCACACGGTATAGTCGGCGAGGTCGACTACGCCATCCTCGTTGAAATCGCCGGACAACCCGACGTAATCAATCGTTCCTGCAACCGCCGTAGCGGCGCCCTCCAGATGGTAACGAAACCGCAAGTCCCTCTCCTGCCCGGGCTTGAAGGCAAACCCAAGCGAAATCTCTTCGTCGGTGAGTACCTCCGAGCTGCCAAGCAGATACGACTCGGCCAGGCCCATATCGTTGTTGCCTTCATCCAGCTCCCATCCCATGCCATCGTCAGCGCCGATGGGGTACGCCCCCGTGCCAACCAGGCCCGTGTATCCGGTAGAGTTCAATGAGCCCCCATCGCCGTTGTCGTCGTCGCTGGTGATCTCGAGCGAGTCGATGGTCAGGCCCGGTGGAGGTTCCAGGCCGCCTTCAGTGCCACCGACGAGTACCATCTCGCCGTCGGCGTAGACCTTTAACTTCATTGGTACTGGAGGCCCGCCAGGCGACAGCGTTAAGCTGTTCCACAGGACTCCGCCAGCTCTGGGAGTCGTCGTAGTGAGGCTCACCGTCGTACCTGTGGGCACGAACATGTTGTCAAGCGAGTGTTCCTGCGAGGGATCCGCATTCGCCGACAAACTCAGCAGCAACTGCGACCCGACGGTGGCAACCTCAAAAGCTAAAATGTTGTTGCCTCTGGCAAACTCGTCGAGGCGGACGCTATGCAGCGTCACGTCGGTATCAAAATGGAAATCGATAGCCTCCCCTGCGCTTCCATCAATCAGCCTTCGTCTATCGGGATTGTTGTTATATCCTTCATTCTCTCCCGTGGAGGTGATTGAACGAATTCCGATACCCACGGAGTTCGTACCCCAGGAGGACTGAGCATAGTCGTAGTCGTCGCCAATTTTGGGGATGATCGTCATGGTGATCCCATCAACCGTTGCCGACCGCTCACCGAGAGCTGCACCTACCTGGCCAACTTCGGCGGGCAGCACGAAGTTGGCCAGGCCATCCTCCGTAGCATTCGCCACATCGAACGTTCCATCGCCGAAATCGAACACGACGGCAGATGCCATACTACTCCAAGTAGCTGTTGCTAGCGTCGTGAGCACGAGCACACCACAACGAAGATAGAGCGGGTGTAACCTGCGGCGACCAACAACGAGCAATGCGGCAACAACCGCCATACTCAAAGTCACCAGACTGGCAGGCTCGGGAACGGCGACGCCCGCAACACTCTCGAATGCACCAACCCCATTGGCAGCGTTGTACAGCGATTTGAACGCGATGAAGTCGCGGATGTCTTTGTCGCCGTCGAAGTCCAAGTCGCCCATCGCATAGGCATCCATTGGTGCCATTGTCGAAAGGTCACGCGGACCAGCGCGGAAGGCCAGCCAATCAGTCACGTCCGGTACCCCACCACTGAGATCGAGATCGCCAGGCATGAATGTGCCACCCATACCATCGTGGATATAGGCAGTGTCTTCCACCACAAAGTCGTCCATCAGCCCGCTATAAAGGGCGCCCGCGGGAGGATCATCTCCCTGCGACGTGGCGTTACGATTGCCACCGATCGTGAGGCCGTCCATGGCGAAGCCGCCGCTGCTGGTCGCCGATGCAGTGAAGCCCAGTGGCGTTGTTTCGTTTCCGTAGAACACGATTGCCGCACGCGCGGCACCGATAAACGACACGGATACCTGTTGCCACTCGGTCGACGACAGATCTCCATCTGGATCCTCTCCAACACCGGGCAACAGTGCCGTCCGGGCGTTCCCAACCAGGCGAGCGCCCGTCGGATCGTCCATCGATTGAGCCGTTCCGTTATCGATCTGCCAATCGTCCTGCCCGTCAGCTGTGATGCCGGAAACGATACCCCGGAAGCCGATGTCGTCGTCGATATAGGAACTGGACGGTTTGACCCAGAACGAAATGCTATAGCTGTCGTCGACCGAGAAGTCGGGAAACTCCGCATCGAGAAACTCGATGAACAACCCTTGCTCAAAATCGAAGGGGGCAAAGTTGATCGACTGCGTTCCGCTAGAGGTAGTCGGGACATCCGTTGAGGATTCCAGCGTGCCAAAGAAATTCAGATCGGTATCCGTGGCCTGCCCCATCCGGCCGTTGCCACTGGAGTCTTCTGCAAAGTTCGAGGCGTTCTCGAAGTCGAGTCGCAGGACCTCGGCTGCCGAGAGCGACAGTCCCGACATCACCAGCCCGAGTACACTCAGAACACCAACCGCTGTCGTTCGCATAAGAATCTCCGAAAGTTGGTAGAACCTCGCCTCTTGAGCGGGGCGATAGCTTCAGTGCCGTATCTCGTTGTTCGCCTGCTGATAGTGCTCCAAACGAGCGGTGAGTCTCCACCCTGGCCTAGGCCACTTTCGAGAAAAGCGACTACTGGCGACTCACTGACTAAGACGCGATCAAGCGGTACCTGTCAGCATTCGTTCTCTATTTCAGAGAATACTTCTGCATCAGATACTCGGTGACGTCCCCCATTTGCTCTTCATCCAGCGCCCCGTTGTAGATCAACACCTCGGCAATGTCGCCGGCGAAGAACGACATCTCGGAATCCTGCTTAGGATGCCGACCAAACACCTTTCGTGAGGTGTACGACTTCCACCGTGGGGCGGTGTTGACTTCGCGAATCTCGCCATCGATGGCAAGCATCGACTCATTCACTTCGGTATCGTAGCGATACGCCAGCAAGGTGGGCGTATCGGGCGGAACGGGCTTGATCGACGAAGCACCTCCCACGCTAAAACCTCCCGCATAGAAGCGGGCGCGATAGATTCCTTTATGGAACAGATCGTCAATCTGCAGCACTCGCATGGGTGTGCCATCGAAAGGTGATAGCGCGTGCGGCGGGCCGTTGTAATTGAGAATCTGTCGCTTGGCGTACTCCGACATCGGCACGTCTCGACGCGAAAACACCAGGAACAACGTTTGCGATTCGGTGGAGAGAAGCGGGGTTGTCGTCAGGTACGACGACTTGCCATCGAACCGAATGGAAGGCAGCCCGCTGATACCGTTGCGAACCCAACGGGGACGGTTCTCGATTTCCTGTTGCCAGGCATCCTCCTCCGACTGGTTGTCGCCGGCGGCAATATCTCGCCAGGCAATGACGCCGCCACTGTCGTCGGTCTTCACCGTGACGTCAGCAGCCAGCCATAGCGCCAGGTAATCGGTCACGCCGAGCGGCGGTAGCTCCGCCTTCGAAAGCCGCGGCGTGATCTCCCGCCGAAACTTCGAGGCATCCATCTTCATGGTACGCTGCATACCAGCATCTTTGCCGATGACAACCGCTTGATTTTCAGACAGATGCCGCCCTTCGGTCTCCCCTTCTTCGCGAGTGGGATCCCACACCACGACCTCGCCGGCAAACACATGCACTTCGGTGTGGCCGTCGTCGCTGACCACCAGGCCAAACTCGGTGCCCAGATCCACCACCTCAGCACTGGGTGTGTGCACTCGGAATCCAACCGCCTGCATCGGCACCAACGCGGACAGCTTGCCCGACGCCAATCGGGCCGAACCCGGCGAAATCATCTCGAACTCAGCCGGCCCCTGCAGTACGACCTTGGCCCCGTCGTTGAATGTCACCTGCGCGACGCCCGCTTCAAGCTTGAGCAAATGCCCTGCTTCGAGTGGCTCTCCGTACGCAGGAACCTCCGAGCCCTGTGTCCACTGACAATCGACCGTGCCAGTAAGCGTCGCGACGTAGATATCCTGAATCACCCGCGGTGTGGGAGGTTCCTCCTCCACCCGGGCGGGCGTCAACACCGCGTTGATGGGCTTGGTGGACGGTTGAGACACGCACCATGTCAGCACCACGCAGGCTGCACAAGCCGCCAAGCAGCCAAGCACCACCCGCCAGTACCCTCCCCGGTCCTCACGCGCGGGCAATTGCGTTTGCGTTTCCGCGGCCCCCTGAGCCGGAGAAGCAAACAGCACGTCGCTGCCAAGCTTTGCGTGACGGTGAATCTGCACCGAATCCTGAACGTGGGCAACGTAGGCTCGCAGCACTTCGTCGCTCTCGACGATCATCCGGTCCAGTTGGGCCAACTCCTCAGCACTCAACTGGCCCTGCTCCAGCGCAGTAACCAAGTTGGTTACTTGGTCGCCGGTCGACACAGGTTTTGATTTGCGATTCTCGGAATCCATCTTTCACCTTCTAGGCAATGCGACGCTCGACACAACTCCGCAGGGAGCGACGAATTCGAGACAGCGCCAGGTAAGTCGCATTGACCGTGCGATCAAGCAATTTGGCCACTTCCTGAATCTGATGATTGCCGGAGTAGCACATCGCCAGCAATTGCTTGTTGCTCTCGCTCAATTCGGAGATGCACTTGGGCAAGACCTCGATCCGGGCATCCGTCACCTGCGAGGCACGGTCGACTTCGGCGGCGATGCGTTCCATTGCCTCCGAGCTAAACCGCAGTCGGTCGCGTCCTTGCTTGGTGTAGTGGGTCATCACAAAGTACCGGGCGATAGTGCAAGCCCAGGCCCCGAAGTTGGACCCTGGCTCAAATTGCTCGAACTGCTCCCATAGCCGAATACGAGTCTCCTGAATGACGTCCTCGGCCTCGGAAAGCGAGGGCATCAGGGCTCGCACATACACAATGAGCTGCGTTTCGTGCTCGCGCAGCAGGCGAATGAAAGTTGCGGTCTGATCTGGCGAAAGAGACATGAACCCTCGCTTAATTCCTCGCCTGCCTCACAATCCTCTTCTGCGAAACCACACGCAGATTTCTCTCCGGCAAACATTAGACAGTTGCCCGGGTGAACCTGTCACAAAACCTTCATTTTTCCTGAGAAACGCAATTGGACATACAGCTAGGGCTGCAGCACGGCACAATTCAAGTGGACCGCAGAAAAATCAGAACAAGTTTGACAGGCGCCAGCCGGATTCGTCTTCTACCGTTGACCTCACAGGCAACGCGGCTTGGCGAGCCCCTCGTTTTGCGAGTCAATGAGCGGCGGCAAGGGGCCTGAAAGGCGACGCGGCACGCCGCAGCGGACGTGCAGCGTCAACCTTTCGATAACCGCACGAGCCAGTACCGCGACCACAAGAACTGACCGGCGTGTCCAGTGTCAAGATCCGGCAAGGATTGGCAAGAGAGCAGGCACGAATCGGTTGCACCGTGGGTCGGCGACGGGGCAGCTCGCTGATCCACGGTGTTTTTGTGAGGACGGAATAGAGAACGATAAGGCAACATTGGGCAGCGTTCGGAACGAGGAGAGCAGCTGCAGGCGTTCGTCAACTCGAAGACCCCACACAATGGAGCCACAGCTGATGAGATCCCCACTTTGCGGAATCGCCTCGATCCTGCTCATGCAAACTGCTGGAGCGGCAGTCATGTTCACCAACACCGACTTCGATGCCAACAACGATGGCATTTCCTCGCACGCCACCCTGGCCGAAGGCCCGACCGCGATCACTGCCACCATCGTGGCCGACGATACCGATGGGGGCGCTACTCTGATTGTCAGCACCGCCAATAGCAACACCCAGTTTTTAGGCGTAGCTGGCACTACCGACGAAACAAACGGGAACGTGCACCAGACGAACCGCATCGATCGGAGCCAGTCGATAGCCCTCTCGTTCGACACACCTGTCTGGCTCGACGGCATCTCCTTCAACAATCTACTGACAACAGACACGGGATCGGAGATTGCCGTCGTGACGAGTGCGGCGTTCGAGGGTCTCGACTACGATCGAATGCCTGAGGTTTTCACCAGCCAGCACGTCGACACAGGAATGCCTGGCGCCGGCGCCACTTGGGGCTATGCGGGCACCAGCTTCAACATCCAGACGGGCGAGGGAGGCCGGAACGCCGTGCCAGAGATTCTGTTCGGTGTCGATGGCTACCAACGGATCTTCATACCGGCCAATACACCGATTACTTTCGCAACATCCACCAGCGATGCAGAACCAACCCAAGGCGGATACGGGATTGCAAGTTTCACCGTGGCGGCTGTTCCGGAACCGACCGCATTGGTTACGTTGGTACTTGGGGCGTTCTTCCTCTCGGCTGCGCAACGCAAGAGGTACCATCGGGGTTGAACACCCGGGGCCCCGTTGCCAACGGCAAACTGCGGCCATCGGTTCCTTGAGTAGGCTGAGTGGAATGTCACTACGTGTTG
The DNA here is from genome assembly GCF_024054565.1 of Aeoliella straminimaris. GTDB lineage: Bacteria > Planctomycetota > Planctomycetia > Pirellulales > Lacipirellulaceae > Aeoliella > Aeoliella straminimaris. The sequence goes on along the minus strand of NZ_JAMXLR010000092.1, from coordinate 164,142 downwards.
TCGGAGTCAACTGATGAATTGCGATGCTAGAGTCTATCAAAGGCTTTGTAGTCTGTTGGTCGCGAGTGTGTTGCTGGCGATGGCCTCCATCAGCTTCGCAGCGACTCCGAACATCATCTTCGTGCTCTGCGACGACCTGGGATGGACCGATACCAGCGTCGACGCTGCCTGCCTGGGCAACGCGAGCGACTTCTACGAGACGCCTAACCTCGAAGCGCTTGCCGATTCGGGCATGTGCTTTACGGCAGGGTATACCTGTGGGGCCAACTGTGCGCCGACTCGAGCTGCAATTTTCTCCGGCCAGTTTGCCTCTCGTAAGACAAACAACTTGTTTAACGTTGGTAGCCTGAACCGCACGGGGCGCAAGCGCGTGCCACTGAAAGGTCCTCCACAGGGCCAGAATGGCGAGATCGAGATCCCCGGCGAGGCGATCACCATCGCCGAATCGCTGAAGGCCGCGGGGTACACCACCGTGCATATTGGTAAGTACCACGTTGGCGATACCAAACACCAATGTGGTCCGCTCGAGCAGGGATTCGACTTCAACTACGGCGGTAATCACTCGGGTGGCCCGGGAGGCACCTACTTTGCCGATAGCAAGGGAGAGTTCTCCAAGAACGTATCGCCTGAACTCGACGAGTTCGCCTCGCCCGGCGAACATCTGACCGACGCGGAGACCGATGCAGCCATCGACTTCCTGTCGAAGACACTCGGCCAACCAGTCTTTCTCCACCTGGCCTACCATGCGGCCCACACACCGATCTCTGGCCAGGGACGGAAGGACCTGGTGGCAAAATACAAGGAGAAGCAAAAAGGCGAAAGGCACCAGGATCCCGACTACGCTGCGTTGGTAGAGGGTATCGACGAGGGCGTGGGGCGAATTGTCGAATACCTCCAACAAACCGACGACCCTCGCCATCCCGGCCAGAAGCTGGCGGAAAATACGCTGATCGTGTTCACCTCCGATAACGGAGGACGTGAGATCGCCACGGAGAACGCACCCTTGCGGTACCAGAAAGGAGAGTACTATGAGGGTGGCATTCGTGTTCCCCTGATCGTCTCCTGCCCCGGCCTGGTACCTGCGGGAACCACCAGCAGCACGCCGATCTATTCGGTCGACTTCTACACCACCTTTCTCTCGCTCGCCGATGGCAAACTGCCAGGCGACTACGCGTTGGATGGTGTTGATCTGACTCCCGTACTAAAGGACCCTGCAGCAAAGCTCTCGCGAAAAGCACTCTACTGGCACTTTCCCGGATATCTGATTGGTGGCGGACGTAACCAACGACCGCAGTCGGTGATCCGCAAGACAAGCGATGCGCACCAGTGGAAGCTGTTCTACAACTACGAGGATGAATCCTGGGAGTTATACGACCTGGCCACCGACATCGGCGAGAGCAAGAACGTCGCCGCTGTGCATCCCAAGGTCGTCCACGAACTTGGCCAACAGCTTCACGACTGGCTGCAAGAGGTTCAGGCCCCCTTGCCCACGAATGCGACGACGGGTGATACACTATCTCTTCCGAAAGTGATCACCAACAGCGCCACCTGAACGGCAAGGGCAATACCATGGATATCGACGGCAAACTAACGCGGCAGCGCGAGCGACAATCCCTTCATGCGATGGGCATGCGTTCCCTGCTAACGCTTGCGCTGCTTGCTTTGGGTGGACTTTGGAGTCTAGCGGCCGAACGCAACATCGTGCTGATTGTTGCCGACGACCACGGCCGCGATGCCGGTTGTTATGGCAATCCGGTCATTCAAACACCGAGTATCGACGCCCTGGCGGCGGAAGGCACCCTGTTCACCGACGCGTTTTGCACCACGGCCAGTTGCTCGGCGAGTCGTTCCGTGATCCTGACCGGCATGCAAAATCACGCCAACGGGCAGTACGGGCACGAACACGACTATCACAAATTCAGCACCTGGGCGAATGCGGCCAGCCTGCCCCGTTACTTGGAACAGGCAGGGTACCGGACCGCGCGGTGTGGCAAGTTCCACGTCGCGCCGGAAAGCGTGTACCACTTCCAGGAGGTGATTCCAGGGGGTGGTCGCAACGACATGGAGATGGCCGACAACTGCTACGATTTCGTAGCCCGCGACGACGACGCTCCGTTCTTCCTCTACCTCTGCTTCAACGACCCACATCGAGGGCGGGGCGTCAACCGCAACCTGCCACACAAACCCAACCGGTTCGGCAACGAGGCCGCCTCCTCAGCCAACCTGACGAAGACCTACTCGCCCGACGAAGTGATCGTGCCGGACTTCCTCCCGGATACGGCCGCCTGCCGGGAAGAACTTGCCGAATACTACCAGTCGGTCAGCCGACTGGACGCGGCCGTGGGGCGGTTGGTGGAGCATTTGAAGACCGCCGGCGTTTATGACGACACGCTGATTGTCTACATGTCGGACCATGGCGTGGCCATGCCTGGCGCCAAGACGACCGTCTACGAGGGAGGGCTGCATTCGCCGCTGGTGGTGCGCAACCCCTACGCCGAAACACAGCCGAAGGAGTGCAGTGCTATGATCAGTTGGGTGGATATCACTCCCACGCTGCTCGATTTTGCCGGCGTTCTGGATGCGAACAAGAAGTCGATAAAGCCGTCTGTGCTGCAACCGCTGAGACAGGAAGCCCGCCAGGCCGACGGGTTTAAAAGCGCCCAAGCCAACCCGGGCAAGTTTCATGGTCGTTCGTTCCTGCCCGTCTGGAAGGGAGAAACGCTGAGCGACTGGGATGAAGTGTATGCTTCGCACACGTTCCACGAAATCACGATGTACTATCCCATGCGAGTCGTTCGCGAGCGGAAGTATAAGCTGATCTGGAATATTGCTGCCGACCTGCCCTTCCCCTTCGCTTCCGACTTGTGGGCCGCGCCGACCTGGCAGGAGCAGTACCAGCAAGGCCCCTCCGCACCCTACGGATCATGGAGCGTGGATACCTACATCCATCGTCCCAAGTTCGAGCTGTTCGATCTGGAGTCGGATCCGCACGAGACGACCAACCTGGCCGACGATCCCGCTCACGCGGAAACGCTTGCCCGGCTGCAACAAAAGCTGAAGACATTCCAGCGGCAGACCAACGACCCCTGGGTGTTGAAATGGCGGTACGAGTAGTCGAGAGATCACCTTCCAAAGCATTTTAATAGAGATTGGGGCGACAGAGTGCGAGTAATCCGGTTGTTGTTCAATTCGCGTCTGGCATGCGCACTTCTCAGCCTGGCGGCACTTCCCGTTGCCGTGCCGGGATGGTGCCGGGCACCTCGCCCGAACATCATCCACATCTTTGCCGACGACCTGGGCAAAGCGGGAGTGGGTGTCCATGGCCAGCTCGACCGGGCAGCGAAGGGACTGCCGCACATCAAGACACCAGCACTCGATGATCTGGCCAGCCACGGCCTCACCTTCACTCGGGCCTACTCGGCCACGGTCTGCTCGCCAAGTCGCGGCATGCTGTACCTCGGATTCAACCAGGCCCACAACGCCAACGATCGAAACACGGTCAATCCACGCGCCCAAGACATCACGCTCGCACAGGTCCTTAAGCAGGCGGACTACCACACGGGCATTTTTGGCAAGTGGGGGTTTGGCGGTGGCTCGGGCATCGGTACCAGCCGCAACAAGGCAGACGACTTGCGTCCCGATCCAGGCATCAAAGATCCAGCAGCCGTACCCAGTGCGCACGGCTACGACCATTTCATGGGCTATCTTAACCACGGCCGCGCGCACAAGTACTTCCTCAGTTCGCTCTGGACGACCAACTCGACGGGCAGGCCCGTAGCGGCGGGCGTGTCCGAGTTGATGCTGGGAAACATAGGCCCGAACAATTCGAACCTGCATGCCACTTACACACATGATGTGATCGCCAAACACAGCGAAAAGTTCATCGAAGAGCACTATCAGGACGACAATCCCTTCTTCATGCAGGTAAACTACACGGTTCCGCACCAGGACCTGGAAGCGGTGAAGTACCTCGCCGGCTGGTTTGATGCCTACGCCGACGTGGATACCTCCGATTGGACCGAGAAAGAAAAGTGCTATGCCGCCATGGTGACGCGGATGGACGCGAGCGTGCAGTCGCTGATCGACAAGCTGGAGGATCCCAATGGGGATGGTGATAACAGTGACAGCATCCTGGACCACACGCTGATCGTTTTCACATCGGACAATGGGGCCACCAACGCTGATTTCTCTATCGAAGGCTTGGATCACTTCGGACTGCTCGACCAGTGGCGCGGTGGCAAACGCGACTTGTGGGAAGGTGGAATCAATGTCCCTCAGTTCGTCCGGTGGGACGGCGTGATTACCCCCGGCACCAGTACCGACCACCTTACCGACCTGACGGACTTCATGGCGACGGTTGCCGACTTGGCAGGCGTCGATGCGCCAGTAGGAATCGACGGGCACTCTCTGGTGCCGGTCATGACGGGTGAAGGTACACAGCGCAAACGCGACTACCTCCTGTTCGAAGCACACGAACGGCATGGCGGCCCGGACGAGGACCAACGGGCGCCGCGGTGGGCCATCATCCGCGGCAACGAAAAACTCATCAAGTTTGCCAACGGCGACCTGGAGCTTTACGACCTGCAAAGCGATTCCGCCGAGCGAAGGCCTCTCGATCTGGGCAAGAGCAACCACGGCAAACTGGCCGACGAACTTCAGAGCCTGGCGATTAAAGAGGGCGTCGAACGAGGTCCCTGGTACTCTCATAACTATGCGGTGTGGGCTGGAAAGCCGGGGGCTGCGTTCGACGACAAAGCCAATTGGAAAGGTCCTGAATCGCATGGCCCCAGCCAGCTCTGGTCGGCCGTGGTGAACAACAAATCCGACACACCGTCGACAGTTCAAGTGAACAACAACACGACCTTCATTGGATTGGAGGTGCGGGGAGATCAGGCACGCTCGACGGTGGTCGTTCCCAACGATACCAAGCTGACCGGCACCAACGAAATCCGACTGCGCTCCGGCGGACAGATTCGCCTCAGCGGCGGCCAGATGCTCAGCAATCGCTGGATCGACGTCGGCGACGGAGCACGCCTGACGGGCAGCGGCAAAATTGTGGGCGACCTCTACAATCGCGGGCAAGTTGCCCCCGAACTCTCCGCCCAACCGGAAGGCACCAAGCACGCCAAGCGCGGCCCAACGGGGGTCTTCCAGTCGGTTGCCGTCGGCGTGGCCCCCCACCAGCCAGTGCTCAGGGTGGTTGGTGATTTCTACCACCAGGCCCAAGCGACGCTCGAGGTGGATCTGGGTGAGCCCGACCATACTGCTATTGGACTGTCGACGGACGTCGCACTGCAGGTGGAAGGAGTGATCACGCTGGAGGGCACGCTTGTCGTGCGACCGCAATCGCTCGACACGCAGCGAAGCATCCCGAAAGCAGACAGTCGTTACACCATTCTGACTTCCACCCAAAGCATACGAGGGGAGTTTGCCTCCGTCTCGCTTCCCCCGCTGCCCCCAGGGCTTCGTTGGGAAGTCGAGTACTCCAAGTACTCGGTAGTGCTGACAATGACAACCGCGTCGAGCGAACGGTGATTCAGCGGCAACGAGGCTGGCACACAACTGCCGCTGGCCCCCTTCCCTACCCCAAACTCGCGGGCCGCGCATCAATCGTGTGTTGCGTTGGCCGCGGCGTCGGACGGTTCGATCTCCAACCTGGCGCCAGAGAACACGGTATGATCGTGGTGCTCGCTTTCCAGTTGGGTGGAAACGAAGCTGAGGAAGCGGGCTTCCGGAGGCACTGGCACATCGAATCGCACGAACTCGTCACCATATCTGACTCCACGAGTGGCACGTTCTTCGTCCACGTCCAGCGAGAACACGCCCGTGTGCTCAACCACGCTGACTTCCTCGCCGTTGAGATAGGCCGATAGCACCTCTTCCTCGGTGCTGACGATGACAATCATGTTCGCGTGGGCGTGCTCGAGACTGCCGTCGAGGGGGAACTCGCGGTCGTTCATACCAGCTCGATCGGAAACGAAGCGCATGGTCCGACCTTGGAGTTGCCCTGCCTCTCGTATCTCCTGCAAATCGAAAGTCAGCAGCTTGTTCGAGTCGATGCCGACGCCTTCCTCCACCTTGGGCAAAGACCCATCCGCGATGTGGTGCCCCAGCAAATCCCCAGTGGTGCGAATAGGAATGGCAACGGCTATCGAGCGATGAGTGTCGTTTCCCGGCAATCCGCCCACCCTGGCTCCCCCACCACCAACATTCGAAAAATTGAATGGCACTCCATCTTCAGCCAGCTGCACGTCGACATCCAGGCCGCCATCATGAACTGCGGCTACACCGAGATCGATCGTCTCGGCGGCGGCATTGTACCGATCGGAGCGCATTGCATCGCTGAGCGAGGCGGCTTTGCTGTCGTCGAACAGATTGCCCAGATGAATGGTGTCTCCCACAAACGGCTCTGGCTTGAATTGGGGCATCTGCTTGGGGAAGGCGCCAATGCTCGCCATGGCAACATGCTCGACCAGGCCGATATCGTCGAACTGGACCGCATCGCCAGTCTTCAAGTCGGACGTTACCCCGAAGCTGCTTTCAAACTGAGCACTGGGAGCCCGCGGTCGCCCCCCTGAAAATCCATAGAAAGTTACCCGGCGAAAAGCGGCCGAGTGTTCTGCCGTCAAGCCAAAATGGCCCGGCCCCAGTTGAAACTTGCCCAAAGAGGTCTCGAGCAGGAAATTCGCGTTGCCGGAAGGGACGGTTGTCGATTGCTTGCCCGAAAACAGCTTTCCTCCGTTCTCCGACCGTACTTCGTAGACCGCTGGTCCCTGCAAAATGGTCGATACACCATTTCGATAGGCGATCTGAATCAAGCCGTGATCGATTCGCACCTTTTCGCCCACTCGAAGCCCCCGCGTCGCGGGCGTTTCTGGATTCTCCATCGATTGCCAATCGACGTCGTGGGTCATTTCGATCCGCGCCACAACGTCACTTCCGACACTCCAGTTCCAAGGCACCGGCAAAAACTCTGGCGCGCCCCCCACGAAGGTGGAGGCCACCAGGCCCACGGCGCAACCGAGTCCGAGTCCAGCGGCCAGCAACGAGGCGGCCGTCCGACGAGGAATGTACTGGATGGCATCGGTGAGTCGACGCCATTGTTTGACAGGCAGCCATTGCTTGAAAGAACGGGGTTGCGAGTCGATCGGTACCGATTGGTACTCATGCTGAACCTCGCGGCAAAGCGCAACCGCCTGCTTGGTTGCCACTAGTTCGGCGTGGAACTGAGCAATTTCTCCGTACAGCAACCTTGCCTTGCGATCGGTTTTGAGGGCGAGCTGCAATTCCTCAAACTCCGCTTCGTTCAGCGAATCGTCGAAACTCCGGTGGATGAGTTTGCGAATCTCAACGGAAACCGATTTATCACTGTTGAAGTCGTTCATAGTACACACTCTTGCGAAAGACTTCTGCTAATACAACGCATCAGATTCTCGCGAATGCGTCGCAACGAGTTGCACACACTTGGCTGCGATCGCTCGAGAACATCCGCAATCTGCAGCGAGCTCAGGCCATGCGTGTAACGGCACTCGATCAATTTGGAATCGGCAGCTGGCAGTTTCTTCAGGCACTCGCCCAGCGCTGCGAGACGAACCTCCGCAACTTCGCCACTCACCTCGCAGGCATCCTCTCCCAACTGCTCCATCAACTCCTGGTCGAAACAGAGTCTGCTGCGGCGGCGGTACTTCATGAAGTTGAGTGCTTCATACCGAGCAATGGTCACGGCCCAAGGAAAAAACTCGGTATCGAGATCGAAACCGCCAAACTTCTGCCATGCCGTAACGGCCGTTTGCTGCAGTACATCCTGGGCATCCGAAGTATTGCGCACCAGCCCGAGAATGTAGCCGAACAGGCGTTGCTGGTGCGTACTAAACAGGTCTGCAAACGTGTCTTCCGCAGAAGCCATCATGAGTCGCCTTCAGTGAATTCGGAGCTAGAAAAGCCACTTTCCTCCGATCCTGGGAGGAGAAAGTCCACCCAAGCTGCAAATGGACCTCCACTTAAGATACGTCCGCTCATTTCCGTTTTCACCTGCAAAATTTTGGGTCCGCATATTTTTTTGTGAAAGCTTGAAGCTCTGCCAAGCAAGGCCACTGGTTGAGCCATGTTCCGAGTGGCTGGAGCCTGCATTCTGAAAAAAAATCGAACCGCTGGATGAAAAGATTCGTTCGCCGGACATGTTCCCAATAGCCCAGGCGGGTAACGAATCTTTTCGGCGTGCATTTCGCATTGGGGATGTCTTCCTCAGTTTCCCTAACCGGAGCGCTCTCGCCTGGACGAAGGCGATTTCTTTGATAGCTAAACCATGGTCCGTTGGGCATCGCGCCCGGAAGTTACTAGCTCATGAGTTCTGCATTTTGTCGTTGGTTATTCATTGCATCAGCCATATTGCTACTTGTCGAAACGTCCCCTTCACAGGCCAGCCTGCTCAGTCATTGGAAGTTCGATGAAACCAGCGGTCTGGTGGCGGTCGACTCGGGCGGCCTTACGAAGAACAACGCTACCTGGCAAGACGCCAACTCGACCAATCTTAGCTGGGGTCCCGGATTGATTGGCAATGCAGCCATTCTGACTGGAGAGACTGGTAGCTCGAATGTATTCAACGTCGGCAGCATCGAAGCGGATGGCGCAACGCAGCTCACCTATTCGGTGTGGATTAAACCAAACCTGGCGCAACTGGGCAGCGGAGGCGACCTCGACAACAAGGGCATCTTTACCACGGGAGACCTGGTGGCAAAACGATCTAGCAACCCGATGAACGGCGGGCAGTTCTGGGGCGCTACCTGGAAGGAACAGAGTAGGTTTCGCATCGACGCCACGGGCTCCTACAACTCGGACCCCCTCTACGACGGTACGGAGGGAGAGCCAGAGTGGATTCACCTCGCATTCACCTGGGATGGAACAGCCGGCGCCCCGGAGCCTGGCGATGAAGAGGTAAAGACCTACATCAACGGCCTTCTGGTCAACACGGCGACACGAGATGTCGCTCAGATTGTGGATGACGGAAACTGGCAGATCGGCAGAGATCGCACCTTCGCTGGGCGGACCTTCGGTGGAGCGATTGACGACTTGATTGTGCTGGATCAGGTTCTCACGCCCGAGCAGATTGCATTGGTCCACAGCGCAGGACTCACCGGCGTTGACGCTGCTTCGGCACTTGGCGTACCTGAGCCGGCCTCCATCGCTTCGCTGGCACTGCTCGCGAGTCTCTTGGGCCTGCGATACGGCCGCCGCAGGTTACCTGCCTTAGGCGCAACGCAATGTCTCACGGTTTTTGAAGGATTTGACGTACACACTACTCCAACTTGGCGGCATAGCAGGATCTTTTTTATGAGATACAAACTTCATGCGAACTGGTGGGTGCTCACATTGATCGTGACGTTTCCCCTGCATGCATCGGCGGACATTCTCAACCACTGGCGGTTCGACGAAATCAGCGGCACCGTCGCGGCCGACTCGGGCGGCTCGGTCGCCAACAACGCCATCTGGCGTGACGCCGCTGCTACGAACCTGAGTTGGGGTCCGGGCATCATCGGCAACGCCGCGATCATGACGGGAGAACTTGGCGCGGCCAACGTTTTCGACGTCGGCGGAATCGAGGCCGATGGAGAGTCGCAGCTCACCTACTCTCTCTGGGTAAAACCAAACTTAATCCAACTGGGCGAGGGGGGCGATCTCGACAACAAGGGAATCTTCACAACGGGCACAGCCACCCTCGACAGAGGATTTCAAGTGGCTTCGAACCAATTCTGGGGAGCGACCTGGAAGAGCCAAAAGACCTTCCGCATCGACTCCACCGGAACACAAACCACCGCCGACATATATGACGGTACGGAGACAGAGCCCGAGTGGATTCACCTGGCGTTCACCTGGGACGGAGCCACAGATCTGGATGGATCAGACAGCCGGGAAACCAATGTCTACGTCAACGGTGCCTTGGAAAGCACACACAACGTCGCGGCACTGCAGTTCGTTGACGATGGTGTCTGGCAAATTGGACGCGACCGCACCTTCAGTGGTCGGACCTTCGGAGGCATGATCGACGATCTGGTCGTCTGGAACGAAGTACTCACCGATACACAGATCAACGCCATCTACACTGGCGGCCTGGAAGGCCAGGATGCGATCGAAGCCGTCTCACTACCCGGCGGCGATGTGAACGGCGACGGCGACGTGGACGATGAGGACTTTCAGATCATCCGCGAAAACTTCTGGCAGCCCCTGGCCGACCGCGACCAGGGCGACCTGATCGACAATAACTTCATCGACTTCGCCGACTACGGCCGCTGGCGTCAAGCCGCCCTCGCTGCCGGCAATGGCAACGTATCGACATTAGAAGGCCTACAGATTCCCGAGCCTTCCTCACTGCTGTTGGCTGGTATCGCTGGTCTTTTCTGCTTTCGCCTACAGCGTTGCTAGAACTGACCATCCCGTAACGCAGGTCGATAACACTCCTCGCAACGAGCTTCAATAACATGAATTCCATAGCTACACACAAGTGCTACTCTATCGCGAAATGCGGGCTGGCTATCCTCGCCTGCACGCTAGGCAGTTCCCGAGCCTTGGCTCAAACGCCGGTGGCGCACTGGACATTCGACGATGGCATCGACAACTACGAGATGACCACCGTCGAAGACATCGTCAACAGCAATGATGCCGTGTGGCAAGACCTGGATGGCGAAATGAACTTCGACACCAGCGGACTGTCGTATGGCGCGGGACAGATTGGCGCGGCCGTACGACTTGGTGGCGGCACCAATCAGTACTTTTTGGTTGAGTCAGTACCGCAAATCAGTGGCATTGTTCCTACCCCACCCTTCGGCGAAGGCGATCCGGTGCTAGGGGTGGGGGTCACCTGGTCGGCGTGGATGTACGTCGACGAAAGTGTCTCCTCCAGCAACAAAGGCGTGTTCACCAGTCGCACAGTGACGGACGATATCGGTAGCGGACCGGATGACGGCGAAAACTGGGCCATGAACTGGGAGGGGGGCGACCACATCGATGCACGCGTAAGTGGACAAGCCGTCGACTCGCCCGCCGATTCCATCGGTCGCAATCAATGGCATCACCTGGTTATGGTCTGGGGAAACGTGGATGAAAACGCCGTGGTCATACCGCCCGCTCAACGGCTTTACATCGATGGTGCCCTGGTGGCCGAAGACGACAACACCGACGTTTTTGAAATGGTCGACAGCGGCTCATGGCTGATCGGCGAAGACAGCTGCTGTAACGGCCGGGAGTTCGAAGGCCTGCTGGACGACTTTGCCATCTTCGACTCCGCACTCTCCACCGCTCAGGTGCAGACTCTCTACAACAACGGACTCAGCGGCATCAACGCGTCCGGCATCGCGACCGAGGCCATCGTTACCGGCGATGTCGATGGCGGTGGCGTTTCTTTGAGCGACTTTGAGATCATTCGCGACAACCTCGGCAAGAACGTCAATGCCCGCAGCCTGGGCGATCTGACAGGCAACGGCAAAGTCGAACTCGACGACTTTCAGCAGTGGTTGGAGGTCGCCCCTGCGGCAATGCGAGCCGAGGCCTTGGCGAGTTTCTCGGTCCCCGAGCCTTCGAGCGTGCTGCTGGTGGGTGCCGCCGTCGCGGTGGCATTCTGGGGGCGACGCCGCGGGAGAATTTCGGCGGCCAGCGTTCACCACAATTAGCCTTATCGTCCAGCTCAATTCCAACCAGCTTTTTCATAGCAAGCGATATTCATCATGAACATTAGAACTAGCTCTCTGGCGATGGCGGTGGTGGCAGTTCTGGCCTCAGCTGCCGGGGCACAAAGCCTGGTCCTCCAGATCGACCGAGAAACCAAGGAAATGACGCTCACGGGAACCGATGCAGGGACCGTGAACTTGGGTGGTTACCGCATCGGATCGATTAGCGGATCGATCGACACTGCTGCCTACAACGGACTGGCGGACGACGTCGCCAATTGGCAACTAACCGGCACCCCACCTGCCGCCGATGAGCATGGCGTGGAGGAGTTACTCGCCGACTTCACGAGCTCCACTCCCGTCAACAACTCCGTCAGCTACAGCCTGGGTGCAGCCTACAACCCAACCCAGGCCATGCTGGCTGCAGGTTTTGGGGTGGAGATCGAACCAGGAGACCTGAGCCTGCTGTACTACGACACGGAACTCAATACCACGCTCGGAGGTAGCGTCGTCTATAGCGGCGAGAAGCAATTCAACAGCATTGGCATTACGGTCGACCTGGCCGATGGGACCGCCATCATCGAGAACGAGTCGCCCTTCGATCAGATCATCACTGGTTACCTGATCGAGTCGTCCACCGAAGGCACTCTGAATACCGACCTGGGAACCTTCGATGGCTTACGAAACGAGGCGGGTGGCGCACTGTTCCAGCCCCCCACTACGCCCGATGGCAGCAACCTCAGCGAAGTCGACCCCACAGGCGCAGGGATCGCACTCGATGCAGGCGAGTCGTTCAGCCTGGGAACCATTGGTGGCGCCAACGACATGCTGAGTTTCAGCTTCATCCTGGCCGGAGTGGGCCAATCGTCGCAGGTTGGCTTCGTGAAGTACCTGAATGCCGGTCTGACAGGTGATTTCAACAACGATGGCACCGTCGACCTGGCCGACTACACCGTCTGGCGCAACAACCTCGGCGCTGCCAACGAATCGGGCCTGAACTTCAACGGCGACGGCGGAGGTGTCACGGCCTCGGACTACCAACTGTGGAAGGACAACTTTGGCACCGGCGCGGCGCCGGCGAACCTGGCAGCGGGATCCCAGGCGGTGCCCGAACCGGGTACGGCAGGTCTCGTCGTCTTGGCCGCACTGGTAGCGGGCGGAATGTTGCAAAGCCGCCGATAGCTTTCCCGCACTCAATTTTTGACAGCACAAACCAACTACTGGGCCATGGTGGCGAGTGGGCAGCCACCACCATGGTCAGTCCCGCCGCAGGTAGGCGACCACCTTCCTGCGGCGGAAATTACACACCGACGGTTCGCACATATTCGTGCCCGTCCACCGTTTTCCAGGAGCGAATAGGATGTCCATGCCAGACCTTCCCCATTCACGTATGCGGCAGAGTATTCGGCCAGGTTTCACCTTGGTCGAGTTGTTGGTCGTGATTGCCATCATCGGCATTCTCGTCGCGCTGCTGCTACCTGCGGTCCAAGCGGCCCGAGAAGCTGCCCGACGGAGCCAATGCTCCAACAACCTCAAGCAAATGGGGTTGGGAATCCTCAACTACGAATCCGCCATGTCGGAGCTTCCACCAGGTTCACAAATCAAGACGCCCGACTATTGCGGCAACAATGGCGAATGCCGTGGCATTCCCATGTTCATCCTCATCATGCACTACATGGAAGAAGGCCTGGTTCCCGATATCCTCAAGCAACGACTGAATGCACGCGAGGGCAACGGCGGTGCGTGGGGTCTCATCGCCGCCCAGTCAGGCGATGACGCTGGCAACACGCGCATCGAAACTTACGTATGTCCCAGCACGACCATGTGGCCCGGAATCCTGCCGCGCCGCGACTACGCCGGTGTCGTGGGAGGGCTGGGCGATCCCTCCATCACCCAGCATCCCCGCGCCCCAGAGGACGTGAGGCAGCCAACGGCTACGAATTTCCGCGGCCGGGTGTTTACCAATGGTCCCTTCAACATGGGAGTCATCGTGCCACTCCGCCGGGTGCTGGATGGAACGTCGTCGACGTTCGCCGTGGGCGAATCGGTCAGTGCGACCCGCTACGGCGCCGGCGATGGATATGGCACCGACGAAGGGGGGCCTGGTGCCTGGTGGTTTGGTGGCAGCTGCAATACCAACTTCAAGAGCAACTACTCGATGCACTCGATTGGCCGCTTCCTGCTCAGCACCTACAAACCGATCAACTCGCATCTGACGGATCCCCAAATCAAGCCGGAGCAATCCAACGATGTCTGTTTCAGTAGCGATCACCCCGGGGGAGCTCAGTTCGTGTTCCTGGACGGACATGTTGCTTTCATACAAGAGAGCATCGACTACAACGTGTACCAGTACTTGTCGAGTTATGCAGGTGCTGAACTGATCAACTCCGAAGAACTGTAGCCGCTCGCCCTTTCAGCTGCCGTTCGGCAGTATCGCGTTACCCGACAGGCGGAATTGCCCAGTAACCATGAAGACATTCCTTAAACCACGCTCTCTGTACCGTTCGTTTGCCCTCCTGTTGGTGGCCTGCTGTTTCGTGGCCGTTGCGGGGTGCGGTCCCGACTCCAACGTCGCCCCCGTGTCAGGTACCGTGTCGTTCGAAGGCAACAAGGTTGCCGAAGGTACCGTGACGTTCTATCCTACATCGGGAGGCCGGCCAGCCACGGGCACCATACAACCCGACGGCACTTTTACCTTGTCGACCTTCGACCCCAAGGACGGTGCCATGATCGGAGACCACAAGGTTGCCATCGAAGCCCGCCAACTACCGAAAGCCCCCCCTGCTCCAACCTCGCTCGAGGAGGAAATCGCGGGAGGTTCGCCTGTGCCTGTTGGTAAAGTCACCATCAAGTGGCTGGTGCCGGAAAAGTACGCCTCGGCCCAAACTTCTGAATTGACCGCCACGGTAAACAGTGGCCAAAATCAAATCGACTTCACCCTACCATGAGGCTATTGTTCGGCGCCATTTGCGTCCCCTGCACCAGCCGCAGGCCAAATTGGGGCTGCAACTATTCAACCTTTCGTAGACACGGACCTAACGGCGTCTGTTGCGAGAAGAGACCAACACCTCAGCGATTCAAGGACATTCGAGTGCCATTTTCACAATATTCTGCACCAGCGAGTCGAGTTGCGACGCGTCAGAACAAGGTTGCCAGCAGCAGTACTCACTATCTCATGCTTTGCCTGCTTCTATTGGCCTGGTGCGATCTCGGTTGCCTGCCGGGACATGCGGCGTCACTACAGTCACCCAATGGCCAGATTCAACTCGAATTCGACGTCGAGCAGCAGGGCGATAAGTCGCAGCTCAAGTACAACATCGCGTTCGCTGGGCAGCCGGTCCTGCAAGGCGCAGAGATCGCATTTCGAGGCGAAGATGGCTCCGCCATCGGCCAGCATGTTCAACTGCAGAACGTATCGGAAGTCAAGTCGCATGACAGCACTTGGAATCCTGTCTACGGCGAACGCAGCACCGTGCGGGACCACTACAATTCCATTCGCACACAGCTCACCGACAAGGCGACGGGACACGTCATGCGAATCGAATTTCGCTGCTACGATGCCGGCGTTGCCTATCAGGCAACGTTACAGGCGCCCGCCGCCGACGAGCCCATCCGCATCTCTGCCGAAGCGAGCAAGTTTCGCTTCACAGGCGATCACATCGCCTGGTGCGCCACGAGAGCCCAAGACAGTTACCGCCAGCGACGACTCAGCCAGATAAGTGGCCGGGTTGAGCGTCCGCTGACGATTGAACTGAACGACAGCTGTTACGCGGCCATCGCCGAGGCGGGGCTGGTCGACTACGCCACGATGCAGCTGCGACGGGACCAACAAGATCCCCACTGTGTGGTCAGTCAGCTTGGCGGCGGTGTGCAGAGCCACGGTAAGCTGCAGACTCCCTGGCGGGTCGTCATGCTGGGAGCCAGCGTAGGCGAACTGCTTGAAAACAACGACCTGATACTCAACCTCAACGCGCCCTGTGCGATCGAGGATACTTCGTGGATCAAGCCGGGGAAGGTGATTCGCGAGATCACCCTCACCACCGCTGGCGCCAAGGCTTGTATCGACTTTGCTCACGAGCACAACTTCCAATTCGTGGAGTTCGACGCAGGGTGGTATGGCCATGAGTACTCGGACGACTCCGACGCCACGACGGTTTCGCTCGACGAGAAGCGTTCGAGTGGGCCGCTCGACCTGCACTGGGTAATCGACTACGCGAAGCAGCGCGATATTGGCATCATCGTGTACGTCAATCGTCGGGCCCTGGAACGTCAACTGGATGAGATCTTGCCGCTCTACAAGAAGTGGGGCATCGCTGGCGTGAAGTATGGGTTCGTGCAGACGGAGTCGCAACGATGGACTCGCTGGCTGCATGAAGCGGTCAAGAAGGCGGCCGCGCACCAGTTGATGGTCGACGTGCATGATGAATACCGTCCAACCGGTTTCTCGCGAACTTACCCCAACCTGATGACACAGGAAGGCGTCCGAGGCGACGAGGCCACTCCTTCCAGCAGCCAGGCTATCACCACCTTGTTCACCAGAAACCTGGCCGGGGCGGCCGATCACACGATCTGCTATTTCGATTCCAGGGTTACCGCGAAGTGGTCGCACGGGCATCAACTGGCCAAGGCGGTTTGCACCTACTCGCCGTGGCAGTTCATGTACTGGTACGACACGCCATTGGCGGCCGAAGCGGATGGAATGCCCTCGAGGAGCCGAATTGTTGACTCCCCCGAACTCGAGTTCTTCGCCCAGGTCCCCACGGTCTGGGACGAGACGCGAGTCATTCGTGGCGAAATCGGTAAATACGCGGTCATCGCACGCCGCAGCGGCCAAGACTGGTTCGTCGGCGCCATGAACTCGGGAACTGAGCGAGAGTTAGAAGTGCCCCTCGACTTCCTGACCGACTCCACCAGCTACAAGGCCCGCGTGTACAGCGACGATCCCAAACTCGACACCCCCACGCGGGTACGCATCGACGAGCAACTAGTCGACTCCGATGCAGAGCTCACCATCGATCTGCAGCCTAATGGCGGGCAAGCCATGTGGCTACGGCCGGTGGATTCGTCCGACGTCGCGGCACACCCTCCGTCTGCCCAGCCATCTCGATAGCATGGCATGAGCCATAAATAAATGCGCTCGCTCTGCAAAGGTGGTGGCGCCGATGGTCCAGCAGGGACCACCATGAGCAAACAACTTGGATTGAGGCGGAACAGGGGAATGTCACATCCCACACGTTTGAGATTCGAGTCGCTGGAGGCCCGCCACCTGCTGACTACCTTCTACGTCGATGACGATGGCGGCGATGATCTGCAGTCTGTTGGATCTATCGGGCAGCCATTCGCGACCATCTCCCGCGCCATAGCGTTTGCTCAGCCTGGCGATACGGTCTCAATCCGCGCAGGGGTCTATCGAGAACAGGTCGAGTTGCTCAGGTCCGGCACCGAGGACGCCCCCATCGTGTTCGAAGCGCATCAGGGTGAAGAGGTGCTGATCACGACCACCGAGCCGCTCACGGGATGGACACAGCATTCGGGCAACATCTACAAGGCGACGTTCGACTCCTCCGTGCGGGGGCGCAACGGAATGACTCTGTTTGTCGATGGCGTTTTGATGAACGAGGCTCACTGGTCCGACCAGGGCAGTAACGTCGACGAACTCAACAAGGACGAATGGGCCAAGACCGACGGCGATTCGCTAACCACCATTCGGGACAACTCACTGGTCGGCCTGCCGGATGACTACTGGGACGGCGCTTTTGTTCATGCGCAAACCGCCAACTGGTCGCTTGAATCGAAACGCATCATCGATTTCGATGGTGCAACCGGCACCATCACCGTTGCCTCGTCGTTTAGCTACAATCCTGACTCGGGAACGCGGTTTCTGATCTACGACCATCTGAACGCCCTCGATGCCCCCGGCGAGTGGTACTTCGACGACGACGCCAATACGCTCTACTTCTGGGCACTCGGAGGAGGCGATCCTGACGGCTATGACGTAGAAGTCAAAATTCGAGACGAAGCGTTCGATCTCAACGGGCATCACTACATCGAGATCAAGGGCATCGACTTTCGCGGGGGCGACCTCGACATGGATGGCTCCAGCAACATCCTGCTGCAGGGAGCCCACATCATGGCCCCCGACCGTGGCTTCGGCCCCGAGGGCAGCGGCGGTGCCAGGGCCCTGATCGTCACGGGCAACAACAACATTATCCGCGATAACGAGTTTGAACACGTCTGGACTCCGACGGCCGATGTCCGGGGTGCGAACAACCAGATCGTCAACAACTATTTCCACCACATCGGGTACAACAACTCCAACTACGCCGCTGCGCGGCTGGACGTGGCTTCGTCTGGAACCTTGTTCAGCCACAATACGATAACCTTGGTGGGTCGATCCGCAATTGGCGGGGCAGGTGGATTGCGGTCGGTCATCGAGTACAACGACATTTCCGAAGTCGGCCGCATATCCGACGACGTGGGAGCGCTGTACTTCGGCAACAACTCCTTGGGCAACATGGTGGTTCACCACAACGTGATCCATGACAACTCGAACCCCGAGGCGTGGGGCATTTACTTCGACAACCTCTCGTCGGACGTGGCCGTGCACCACAACATTACGTACAACGTCACCCGCGGCGGTCTGGCGAATCTGTCAAATAGCTACATCCTGTGGTTCAACAACACCCACTACGGCGACTCGCTGGGCGTCACCGCTTTTCGCAATCCCAACTCGCCAGACATCGCGGCCGGCTCGCGGTTCTACAACAACATCCTGGCGAATATCGACTCCGAACTGACAGGCGCTGGCGATCCAGCCATCGCCACTCACAACTACTTCAACGTCTCCGCGTCGAATTTCGTTAACGCCGGCAGCCGAGACTTTCGCCTGAAGAGCACCTCCGGAGCGATCGACTTTGGACGGGAAATTGCCGGCATCACGGACGGGTTTGCGGGCATGGCGCCCGATGCCGGGGCGTTGGAATTGGGCGAAACCATGTGGGACTACGGCCACGATTTCGCTAATCCCCCTTACCCTGTCTACGAATGGCAGCGTGTTCCCTGCTCCAACCAGATTGTGAATCCCGGCTTTGAAGCCGGAATGGCCGGCTGGACCATCGCCGCGGGCGCGCCAAATGCGATTGTTGGCAATGCCTGGAACTACCGAGACGACGGCCTGGCATTGTTCGGTAACTACGCGCTTGAACTAGCACCCGGCGACAGGATCGAGCAGACAATTGCGGGGCTGGGCCCCAACACCATGTACGAAGTGTCGGCCCAGGCGCGGTTCGCCCACGATCTGCAACTGGAGGACTACGACGCTTCATCGGGATCGTTCACGACGGGCACGAAGCGCAACGAGTCGTATCTCGGTGACATCGATGCTGGCGAGTGGGTGCGGTTTGACAATGTGGACTTCAGCAGTGGCTCGTCGCTCTACGATCGAATTGAGATCGGCACAACGCAGAATAGCAGCTTGAACGTTGAACTGCGGCTCGACAATCCGTTGAGGGGCACGCATCTGGGCACACTGAATGTTCCCAGCCGCGGAGAGCCCTGGTACATGACCCGTGAAGACATTGCCGCGGTGACCGGCGTGCACGACCTGTATGTCATATTCGTTGACGGCGGCGGATCCAATGGCAAGTTCGATCGCATTCGCCTGCTCGACACCAACACCTCCGATCGCATTACTTTGGGAGCCTTGGGCTACGACCATCTGGGCAGTGGATCGTCCATTGAGGTTGGCGGCGCCTACTGGAAGAGCGCCTCCGATAGCTTCACCTTCGTAACCGGTTCGAACGCCACCAGTGCCACGCTGTTGATTGAGAACAACAGCAGCACTTTCAAGGGTTACGTCGACTTCGTGGCCCTAACAGGTGCAGCCTACCAGGCACCTCAGTCAACGGTACTGGAGCTGGTTGTCGACCCTACTACAGGCCGCACGGCGCTTCGCAACGGCACCTCGGCTCCGATTACTTTCCACGCGTACACTATTTTCGATTCGGCGCCTTCGCTGCTGCCGGACGATTGGTTTAGCCTCGAAGACCAGGGCTACGATGGCCAGATCTGGTTTGAAACCCCTTCGACCACCAGCCAGGTGACCGAGCTGTCGCGGGAGGGAGAGACCACCCTTGCGCCAGGGCAACTCGTCTACTTGGGCGCGTTGGCAGATCCCACATTGGTCCAGAATCTGACCTTGCAGTACTACAACTTTGAAACAAGTACCCAAACGACCGGAGCGGTACTGCTGGTGGATCCCGGTGTTCCCCTGCTGCCGGGCGATTACAACGGCGACGGCACCGTCGACCTGGCTGACTACACGACCTGGCGAAACCGTCTGGGAGCCTCGACCGAATCGTTCCAAACAGCAGACGGCAACGGCGATGGTGCTGTGGATAATGCCGACTACCGACTTTGGAAGCGTCAGTTCGGCGCGAGCCTTCCTCAGCCCAACATCTCGTTTACGAGCGAGACCAGCATCGGCCAACCAGTCGCTTTGCAGGTGGACAGCGATGCTCAAGTCAAGAAAGCTGCTGCGCCGCCCGCTCCGATGGTCGCCAGCACCGGCCTGCTGGGAAAACTGGTTGTCACCGGGAGAACCAGCGCCCATCATAACAACGTTAGGAGGGCCTTTCACCTGCAGGCTGCTGACGCAGCGCTTGCGTCAGATGCTGCGGGCAGCGTTCTAAGGTACCCGCTCCTGCACCCATGCCGGAAGGTTACGGAATCTAGTGAAACAACGACAGCCTTGGCCTCCATCGAGCTACCCAACCGCGATGTCGACCAGTGCGAACAGTTAAGAGACTTGGCCTTCGGCGATTGGTGCCTGCAAGGTTTCTAATTCGCTGGGGCGTTCCCGCGTTCAAACGACATTTTCCTGATTGGCAATAGGTCATGAAATCGATCCATTCAGTACTCGGCTGCGTCTTGCTGCTCACAGCATGCGGCGTACCTTACGTTCATGCAGAGGAATCGATCGCCGGCGATCGTGACCAGCGGATGGAATGGTGGCGAGACGCCCAGTATGGCATGTTCGTCCACTGGGGTTTGTATTCGGGCCTGGCCGGAGAATGGGACGGCAAGTCGCTAGGATCCTCCGGCAACATGGAGTGGGCGCAGCACCGCGCGAAGGTCGATACCGACACCTATGCCGAGCAAGCCATCCCGCTGTTCAAGCCGAAGCAAGGTTTCGCCACCGAGTGGGCGAGGCTGGCCAAACAGGCGGGCTGCAAGTACCTGGTGTTCACCACCAAACACCACGATGGGTTTGCGCTGCACGACTCACAGGTGAGCGATTTCGACGCAGGGTCGGTGCTCAATCGCGACCTGGTGCGTGAAATCGTCGACGCCTGTCGAGCCGAAGGCCTGAAGGTGGGCTTCTACCATTCGGTGATCGACTGGCATCACGACCAGTTCGCTTACGCCGATTCGGAGAAGATTCCCCATCCTTTGCGAGGGCAGCCCTATCCGAACGGCACCCGGGACCACCAGAAGTACATCGACTATCTGCACAAGCAGACCGAGGAACTGGTTACGGGCTACGGGCCCATCGACATCTTGTGGTGGGACTACAGCGTGGAGGACTTCCAGGGCGAACAGGCGTGGGACGCGTTTCGCTTGATCGACATGGTCAAGCAACATCAGCCGCAGGTAATCATGAACAACCGCTTGTTCCGTCGCCCCGAAGCGGGCATGACGGGAACGTCGAAGAGCGACAAGACCGCTTCGATCGACCCCACGTATGGCGACTTCATGACGCCGGAACAGCGGGTACCCGACACCGGCATGCCGGACGTCGACTGGGAGACCTGCATGACAATGAACACCACGTGGGGCTACAGCAAGCATGACCACAACTGGAAATCCACGGAAACCCTCCTGCATACATTGATCGATGCCGCCTCCAAAGGCGGAAATCTGCTACTGAACGTCGGGCCGATGGCCGATGGCACAATTCCCCAGCAAAGCGTCCAGCCTTTGAAAGAAGTTGGCCAGTGGCTCGCAACCAATGGCGAAGCCATCTATGGCACCACCGCCAGTCCGATCGCTGCCCCAGAGTGGGGACGTATCACGGCGAAGCCGGATCAAGGTGTGTTGTACCTGCACGTTTTCGATTGGCCCGAAGATGGACGGCTGACACTCGAGGGCCTGCCCAATCGGTACTCCGAACCGATGGTGCTCGATGGCGAACAGCAAGTTGCCATTGACAATAACGGGAGCAATAGGGCCCTCGACCTATCGCAGGTCAAGAAGAACGACCTGGTGACGGTCATTCGTCTGCAGGACACGCAGCAAACGAGCACACGGCAAACGGCAGACAAGCCGCCGGCAGAGACCAACAAGCGGCTCCATTCGGATGGTTCGGCCTGGGGCTACAAACACCACGAGGACAACGACTCCAAACTTCCGCGAGTGCTGTTGATTGGCGACTCGATTCTCAACGGCTATCGCAGCCACGTCATTAAGGAACTCGAAGGCGAGGCCATCGTAGACACGTGGGTCAATCCACACTTTCAGTCCGAACAGTTCAACAAGCTGCTAGGCGAACAATTGCAGCAGGACACCTACGATGTGGTGCATTTCAACATTGGCCTGCATGGCTGGCAGGAAGGTCGCATTAAGCCGGGTACGTTTAAACCGTTGACGAAAGCCATGGTAGAAGTGATCCAGGCCAAGCAGCCGGATGCAAAATTGATCTGGGCCAGCAGCACCCCGGTTACGGTCAAAGGAAAGCCGGAGCAACTCGACCCAGAGATCAACTCGGTGATTGTCGAACACAATCGCATGGCGGCAGAGGTAATGGACGAAATGCAGGTGCCGGTCAACGATTTCTATGGCCTCCTGGTGAAGCGACTCGAACTCGCCCGCGGGGACCAGTTTCATTGGCAAGGTCCCGCGTATAAGACGCTCGGCAACCAGACCTGCAAGGCCATCCGTTCTGCGCTTGCGAAGCAATCCGAGTGAGCCTTGCGGCACCGCCGTCCGTCCGTGGCAGGCTGCAACTTGCGGCACGCCCAGCGTTCGCTGACAATAGAGTCCCACCCGCCGGCCGATTGCTTCCCACCACGGCCGCTCCCCCCCAGCCACACCAGCAGGCGTGACGATTCCCGCTCCGTGGAGGACCACTTGAACTTGGCGCGGAATGTCGAAATGAATGACACGCCTGTCGCTCACATCGACACCACTCGGCCAGTGAGCGAGTAACTTCGCCAGGTCACGGCCGACTATTGCATTAATTCAAGTAGTAAATCGTCTCCGAACATCGACAATGCGACCCTGGATGGCTTTAATGACATGTTAATGGCACGCCACTTGCCATGTCGTCATCGCACTTGGATCCAGTGCGACATAGATATTCAGGAGCCTCCGCATAGATGCCCGCTTTCCCGAACCGTAAGCCTCGAGCTTTTACCCTCGTTGAACTTCTGGTGGTCATCGCCATCATTGGCATCCTGGTCGGGCTGTTACTGCCCGCAGTACAGGCCGCCCGCGAGGCCGCGCGACGCAGCCAATGCAAGAACAACCTGAAGCAGTTGGGCCTGGCGGGGCTAAACTACGAAAGCACCCGCAAACATTTGCCGCCTAGTGCGCTGCTCGACCTAAGCGTCACCAATACGTCCAACAATGGGTCGTGGGGCGTGCACGGCCGGTTGCTCGACTACATCGAGCAGGCCCAGCTTCACGATCTGGTGAATACCGAACTGGCTTGGGACGGCCAACAGGCGATTCACGATGTGCGGATCGACGTATTCCAATGCCCCAGCGACCCTAAGGCCCGCGAGTCCCGCCCGTTCGACGATGGCAAGCCCACCCTCTGGCCTACCAATTACGGATTCAACTTTGGCACTTGGTACGTGTTCGATCCGAGCACGAAGAAAGGCGGCAACGGGGTATTTTACCCCAATAGCAACCTGAAGCTGGCTCGCATCACCGATGGCACCAGCAACACGCTGCTGGCCGCGGAAGTCAAAGCGTGGACCTACTACACCCGCAATGGTGGCCCCGCTAGTACAGACATTCCCAACACCGTCTCGGACGCTATCGCGATGGTAAACTCGGGCGCGCAGAAGAAGACCACCGGCCATACCGAATGGCCGGATGGGCGAGTACACCACACCGGTTTTACCGCCACGCTCGCACCGAACACGGAAGTGCTGGTTCAGGACGATAGCGGCACGGAAGTCGATGCCGACTTCAACTCCTGGCAGGAAGGCAAGAACGGCAGCGAAGGCAGCCCGACTTACGCCATGATTACCTCGCGTAGCGAGCATCCCGGCGGCGTGCAAGTGGCCATGGTCGATGGATCGGTGCAAACGGTGAACAACGACATCGACCTCTTGGTGTGGCGCTCGATGGCTACCCGCGATGGTGGCGAAACGCTGCAGGCCGATTTTTAGAGCGACCAGAGCACAGTACTCTGGTTATCTTCGATCGCGAGTTCGCTCATCGCCACACGGCGCCCCATGTTGGGAACAGGAACACACCGGAACGCAATTTCCGTGCCACCGCTCGCGTCCAGATGTCCACATCCCATGTGAATTCTGTACGCATTCGCGGCAAATACGCTTTCTCGCGCACAGAATCTCTGTAAGAGCAAATATCAAATACTCAAAGCTACTCTCGGGATACTCCAGCCTCCAAGTAGCGCAGTAAGTTGTTCCCCACGGCCCGCTCCGCAATAATGGAGGGGCATCTTCGTGACTGACCGCTGGGGCATTCTTTCTTACTGGGTCAGCAGACTCATTCTCATATCCATGGGGGATGTTATGAGCCTAAATGAGGAACGTGCGCGCAGGGGCTTTCTGTTTAAAGCATCTGATGGAGAGTGGCTGTATATGTGCGAGTGGATGCCTGAGGGCGATCCGAAGGCATTCGTGCTGCTGCTGCACGGCTACACCGAGCACTCTCAGCGGTACGAGCATGTGGCCGAATACCTCAACAACAAGGGGTACGCCGTGCTGGCCTTCGATCTGCGCGGACACGGAATGTCGCCCGGACCCAGGGCTTACTTTACGTCGTTCGACCAGCATGTGGCGGATGCTCAGCACTTTGTCCGCTGGGTAAACAGGACCCACAAACCACGCTGCCCAATTTTCCTGCTGGGCAGCAGCATGGGGGGACTGATTTGGACGCTACTGGCGATTAAGCAGCAGGATCTGGCCAGAGGCATGGTTCTCAGTAGCGCGCTGTTTAAGCTGGGCAAGGACTTTTCCTTCTGGCGGGTCGTCGGCGCCAAGCTGATGACCCTCGTATGGCCCAAGTGCCCCGTGTCCAGAATGCCTGTGAAAAGTCTTTCGCGTGACCAGAGCGAGATAGCGAAGTACAAGTCGGACCCATTGGTGCATCACGGCTCGATCAAGGCCGCTACAGGTGCGGCCATTGCAAAGACTTGCAAGCAGATCGGACGCCAAGCGAAAGGAAATCTAAAGATCCCGCTATTGGCGATGCATGGGCTGGAAGACAAAGTTACCGCTGCGAAAGGCTCCAAGGAGTTGGTGGAGATTGCCAGTCGATCCAACCAATACGCCCCGTTCGCAGACTGTTACCACTTGCTGTTTCACGAACTGCCGGAGGTACAAGAAGAAGTGCTTGCGACAATGGAGTCCTGGTTCGAAGACCGAATGCGCGTGGCCGGCCCTCCGCATGCAGACATGCAGACGAAAGCCGCTCCAGAGACACGTTCCCAAGGGCCCGCGCGTCAAACTTCAGCCGAGAGCGCGGCCGAAGGGTTATCGGCAATGCGACTGGGAAGCTTATGGGCTTTCCTGCGTCGCAGACCTCGCTATCGCCGATAGCTGTGGAGATGGACTAATCCCAGCCGTTGAAGAGCAGTTCGTTGAGTTGGGTGGCTTTCAAGTCGCTCAACATCCTCCGGCGGCGTTTGTTAGCCGATCTTCGACACGAAGTGTCGAGCTACACTGCGCTACTGCAGCGCCCGTACGGAACCCAATCGCCCGCTCGGTGTCGGCAGGCTGATCGTCACTGGCACCTGGGTTTGATCGCTCGCGACGTTGCCAGCCGTGTCGCGGATTTCGATGCGGACGTAGAACGTCTGTGGCAAGTGCCGGCCAAGTCGCCACGAGTAATGGCCATTGTTTGGCAGGTTCGAGGCGGCCGTGGCCCACGGGCCGGTGGGCGTGCTGCTGTACTGCAGCGTCGCCTTTTCGTCGGCCGAGGTACTCTCGGGACGTTGCCACTCGATAAGCAACTGGTCGGCCTGGGCTGCGGTACCCTGGCGGATGCTCGTGAGATGGGCCACCGGTGGTGTCGTGTCGATGCGGACGAACATCTCCGGCCGATCGCCGGGCCGCGGGCGGACTGGGTCGATTCCGCCCGCGGTTTCCACAACGATTTTCAGTCCATAGTCACCCGGCGCGGGTACGGTTGCCAGTATTGGACTGCGATTGTCAGTATCGACACTTAGCCGGCGCCAACTGTTGCCTCCATCGGGAGTGGCCCACAACTCGACCCGGGTTACGCCATACGTACCAGCCGTATCGACGTCGTAACCGATCTCGAAGTCCAGCGAATTGAGGTACTGAAACTCCGCTGTACCTGGTTGGCCCGCAGCACCGGTAAAACCGGCTGTGGGCTGAGGTTCGTTCGCGAGTGATGGCAGGCGATGCAGTTCGGGTGCCTGCAGCGAACCGGTACCTGGCGATGCCACCCTATCCTGGAATGGCTGTGCCGAGGCGGTTCGCAACTGCGGGAAGTTCGTCCCGCTCTGCGGCAATCGAAACGGCGAGGTATAAGCCTCGTTCGCCGCGTTACGGGGCGTGTCACCACCTGGAACTGCTGCGGTGCCAGCCGACGTCGAGGCAATACTCGCCGGTGGCGGGGTCAGGCGGCGGACCTCTGCCGAGCGAGGTGAACCAAGCGGTACCGGCGACGCGCCATCGCTGGGCCAATTTTGAATGGCCGGTGGCGGTGTGGTAGCTGCCGACCCGCTGCCCCAAGTGTTGTTGGAAGAGTTACCAGTCGCCGACCATCCCAGGCTACCAGGTGCAGACGGCGGTCCAGTTGGTGCCTGAGAAAGGGAGTGGAACGCTCCGTTGGCTGGCGCACTGCCAACTGAACCCGTCGCGTTGCTGGCGGGGCGGGTGGTCGGCGTTTGCACGGGCGACAGTCGATTGGCGCTGCTGGCAAGTTGTGCTCCGGGGGTGGCCCCCACGCGAGCTTCGGCACCAGCTTCGCGGACGTTGCCCGCCAGATCGCGAACGCCCAATCGTACCCAAACCACTTCGGTGCCCTGCGGCACCTGCCAGGTTGCTTCCCCTTGGGCGTGCCCAACGGCGGGAACCTTGAGCGATCCGCCCGGTACACGCTGCCAGCGGCTGTCGCTAGGAGTGCGGTACTCGAGCGTCGCCTGCTTGGTGTCGAGGTTGACGTCGCTCGCCTGCCAGGCCGCGGCAACATTACCGCTGGCGCTTAGCTGGGCGCTCAACATGCTAACGGTAGGATTGTTCGTATCTACGATCACCCGCAGTTCCGCCTGATGCGGCCCCGCAGGCCAGGCCCGCCCTTCGGCATCGATGGTCTGCACGGCGAACAGGTACTCGCCATCGCCCGGCGCGTGGTAGTTGAAGAACTGAACTTCGGGCTTGGCGTCGGAAACAATCTCGGACCAGGTGGCCCCGGCATCCTGCGACAAGAACAGCTTGACAGCCGATGCCCCGGTGGCGGTACTGCCGCTATCCCATTTATAGGGAATCAAGAACACTTGCTGCGACCAGTACACCGGTTCGGGTAACTGAGCGGCCTTGGCCGGCGGCTGCGTCACGTAGGGAGACTGGATCATCGCTGGCTGAGAGCCAGTCGACTGCGAAAAGCCGGGCTGAACTGCCGGCGGCGGCGAAGACGGGAACGGCGACTGGCCCTGCGCTGCCGTAGCCCCAAAGGCTACGGCCAGCGCGGCCAGCACAGTCCAGCGGTCGATATGACGCATTGGTGTAAGCACAGCAAGTTCGCTTCGAGCCGGACCGCCACGAAGGACGGCCCATCGATAACGCGCAGGCCACACGCAATGGTGCGACCCACTTGCTGCCACAAACACACGCTGGCAGCCCCCCATGGAAGGATGTATCGGTTATGCCGGGCGTACGGCTTTGGGGGAATTTGACACTAGCGCAAATTGTTTGCTAGCAGAAATCTGGGTAGTTATGCTGGAAAGATCGGGATTTGCCCGGTGCCCTGGTTCGAACAGTCCATCTTCCATTGCCCCCTGTCGCTCGTGATTCAACGCCACCGTCGCCCCCTGGCTGCCCTGGGCGAAGTCTATCTAGCAAACGTCCCACGTTGATTCGTGGTCGGCTCCAAATGGGATGGGCGACAATCGGCTACTTCAGTTTCAGCAAGCGCGAGGTGCCTGTCGGAAGGTTTCCTGCGGCTTTGGCCGCTAAACCGTCAACAGAAACCCCCTGCAGATGAATGCGTACAATTCGCTACGCGGTCCCCACCACCTGGCGGCGGACCAAACGCGCACGGCTTACGGACATAGTGAGAGCTCTTGCTCCTGCGAGTCCTGCAACCGCTGCGTGGGCTGTTGCGCGTTCGATATCGATCAGACGCCGGAGTAGCCAATGCCACGCATCCAAATAAGTCTCCTCTTTGCCATGGCGATGGCCTGGTGCGCGGCAATTCCGACCCTGGCCTGCCAGTGGTGCGGAGGGGGAGGGGGAACCGTCTCGTACTGTCCGTTTGAATCGAGTTGCCAGCCAAATCCCGCACCGTACGAAACGGGAGGCGGCGGCGATGATCCGCAGTTGGCGCCGTTCAGTACTCAGAACAATGGCTGGACCAACACTTCGCAAGGCACCTCGGGGCTGGGGCGCCCCGTGCAATTGACGTGGAGCATCGTGCCCGATGGCACGCGATTGCCGACTGGCGTGCAAGAGCCGAGCTCCGACAGCGACCTGGTCGAGTTTCTCGACGACTTGTTCGAAGGAGGCAACAGTCCCGGCGGCACGACCGATCTTTCGCAGCGAAGTTGGTTCAGCCTCGTCGATAGCTCGTTCAATCGCTGGACGGAATTAGCCGGCATCGATTTCCAGTACGCCAGCAACACGAATGGTCAGTACGCAGTAGACGACGGCGCGCGCGTCCCGTTTTCCAGCGGAATCATCAATCGCCGTGGCGATCACCGGCTGAGTGGCCACTATCTCGATGGCGATGTCCGCCCAAGCGTGTTGGCCTACAACTACTTTCCGAACCAGGCGGACATGGTGATCGATACCTCGGAAGTCACCATCTTTGGTAATCCCGAGGGCAACCACCTGCGGTTACGCAATACGTTGATGCATGAGATCGGTCATGGATTGGGACTCGCCCACAACGAATCGAACGACACCACCCAAGGAGACGACAAGCACGTCTTCGGCTCCTTCCTGATGGAGCCGATTCTGTCCGTGCAATTCGATGGCCCTCAATTCGACGACATCCTGGGCATGCACCGTCTGTACGGAGATGTGCTGGAGAAAGACGGCGGCAACGACACGGCTGCTACGGCCACGGATCTCGGTACGCTGGACTTTCTACAACAGGTCGTCCTGGGGTCCGATGGGCACGATACCTTCGTGGCGGCGACCGACACCGACTTTGTCAGCATCGACGACGATTCAGACATCGACTACTTCCAGTTCACGATCACCCAACCACGCACGGTAAACGTCGAACTGGCCCCCATCGGCCCCGACGCCTATCTGAATGGCCGCGACGGCACCGCCTCAGCAGGCACCCAAACGCTTTTCTCTCCCCGAGAGCAAAGCAATCTGGTTCTGCAGATGCTGGCCACCGACGGAATCTCGTCACTGGTTACCGAAAACTCCACCTCTCTGGGGGAAGCGGAGCAAATTGTCGAGTTCGATCTCACCGAACCCGGCACCTATTTCCTCCGCATCTCGGGCATTGGCAATGCCGCGCAGATGTACGAACTGTCGCTCATCAGCGTCCCCGAACCCGCCACCTGTCTGCTCGCAGCCATGGGGCTAATGGCCGGCATCTGGCACTGGCGACGCCAGACTTAGGGGGGCAATCGCCCGCAAACGGGTATCGTTTTCCGTTCCCGGCATTTTCTGGCGCTCCCATTCCTGGCGAGCCGCGTAGAATAGTAGGGCGGCGCCCGGGGCGTCCGCCTCCGTATAGACAATCCGCGCGAATTTCGATGCGAGAGGGGCTCGTATGCTGTATTTCCGAACGGTTACCTATCTGCTGCTGCTGGTTGCGATGGTTGCTGGCTGCAGTCTTCAGGCGGCACATGGCGAAGAACAGCCGGCCGCGAACCCAGTCACGAAGAACGACAAACCGAGGGAGAAGATGGAGCAAGCAACTTTTGGTGGTGGATGTTTCTGGTGCACCGAGGCCGTCTTCCTCGAGCTCGAAGGTGTCGAAAAGGTCACCAGCGGCTATAGCGGTGGATTTGTCGAGAATCCCACCTATCAGCAAGTCTGCAGCGGTCGCACTGGCCATGCCGAGGTGATTCAGATCGAGTACGATCCCGCCAAGGTAAGCTTTGCCGAACTGCTCGAAGTTCACTTCAAAACCCACGACCCCACGACACTCAACCGCCAGGGGAACGACGTCGGCCCCCAGTACCGCAGTGCGGTGTTCTACCACAATAAAGAGCAGAAGGAACTGAGCGAGCAGGCGATCACCGAACTCAATAAGGAGCGTGCCTACCGCCGCCCCATCGTCACCGAGGTTACCGAGTTCCAGAAATTCTGGCCCGCCGAAGACTACCACCAGAACTACCTGGCCGAAAACCCCAACCAACCCTACTGCCGCGCCGTGGTGCAACCGAAGGTCAATAAGTTCCGCAAGGTGTTCAAGGACAAGCTGAAGAAGGAAGAAGCGGCCAAGTAACGAGCATTCATTGATCGATCACCAATAGCCGGACCGCCTAGCGGACCGGCTATTGGACCGTCGAGTATGAAATGCTACGCCTCGTACCCCAGATTTGGCGAGAGCCACCGCTCGATCTCCGCGACGCTCATCCCCTTGCGCTTTGCGTAGTCTTCCACCTGCTCCTTGGTGATGCGGTCCACGGCAAAGTACCGCGACTCGGGGTGGGCGAAATACAGACCGCTTACACTGGCGGCTGGGAACATGGCAAAGCTGTCGGTCAGCGAGATGCCCGTCTTCGCTTCGGCGTCCAACAGGTTGAACAGGGTCCGCTTCTCGGTATGGTCCGGCTGTGCCGGGTAGCCGGCGGCGGGGCGGATGCCGCGATACTTCTCGCCGATCAGTTCCTCGTTCGATAAGCCTTCCTCTTTGCCGTAGCCCCACTCTCGCCGTACGCGGGCATGGAGCGACTCGGCAAAGGCCTCGGCCAGGCGGTCGGCCACTGCCTTGATCATGATGGAGTTATAGTCGTCATGATCGGCCTGGAACTCTTGGGCGAGTTCCTGACAGCCCAGTCCGGCGGTGACGGCAAAACCGCCCAGGTAGTCCTGCCGGCCCGAATCGACCGGCGCGACGAAGTCGGCCAACGAATAGAATGTCTTTTGGCCTTTGCGTTCCCATTGCTGCCGCAGACCGTGGAATCGGCAGAGCTCCGTGGTACGCGAATCGTCCGCGTACAGCACGATGTCCTGGCCATCGGAATTGGCGGGCCAAAAGCCGTACACACCGCGGGCGGTGAGCAACTTCTCGGCGATAACGCGGTCGAGCAGCTTGTTGGCATCGTCGAAGGTCTTCTGCGCCTCGGCCCCCAGGTTGGGATCATCCAGAATCCTGGGATATTTGCCTTTGAGTTCCCACGTCAGGAAGAACGGCGACCAGTCGATGTATTCCCGCAGTTCTGTCAGCGGATAATCTTCCAACATCCGCGTTCCGGTGAACTCGGGTGTGGGGATGTCGACATTCGCCCAGTCGGTAGTGAAACGTTTGGAGCAGGCCTCGGCGTACGGCACCAGCGTGACGCTTTGGCGTTTTTCGTAGCTCGCCTTCAGACTGGCCTGAGTCTTCTTATTCTCTTCGATCAATTTTTCCCGCTGCTCGGGATTCATGATCTTCTCGACCACTGGCACACTCCGCGAGGCATCCACCACGTGCAGCACGGCGTTGGAGTAGCCCGGCGCGATCTTGACGGCCGTGTGCTTGGCGCTGGTGGTCGCGCCGCCAATCAAGAGCGGCGTCTTCATTTCGAGCCGCTGCATCTCGCGGGCGACGTGCACCATTTCGTCCAGACTCGGTGTAATCAGCCCAGACAGGCCGATCACGTCGACGCTCTCCTCGACGGCCTTCTCCAGGATGCTCTCGCACGAGCACATGACGCCCATGTCGATCACATCGAAGTTGTTGCAGCCCAACACGACGCCGACGATGTTCTTGCCGATGTCGTGCACGTCGCCCTTTACGGTAGCCATCAGCACCTTGCCGCGGCTTTGCCCAGCGGTGCCAGCGGCCTCCTTTTCGGCCTCCATGAACGGAGTGAGGTACGCCACCGACTTCTTCATCACGCGGGCACTCTTCACTACCTGCGGCAGGAACATCTTGCCAGCGCCAAACAAGTCGCCCACCACGCTCATGCCATCCATCAGCGGGCCCTCAATGATCTCGAGGCACTTGCCGTACTTCTGGCGGGCTTCTTCGGTGTCTTCTTCGATGTACTTGACGATACCTTTCACCAATGCGTGCTTCAGGCGTTCCTCCACGCTGGCAGTGCGCCATTCTTCGGTGGCGGCGGCAGCGCCTTCGCCCGTCGACTGGTTCTTGATCGATTCGGCAAAGTCTACCAGCCGCTCGGTCGCGTCGTCGCGGCGATTAAGAATCACGTCCTCGACCAGCTCCTTGAGCTGCGGCTCAATCTCGTCGTACACCACCAACTGGCCGGCGTTCACAATGCCCATGTCCATGCCAGCAGCCACGGCGTGGTACAGAAACACGCTGTGAATCGCCTCGCGCACGGGGTTGTTGCCGCGGAACGAGAACGACACGTTCGACACGCCACCCGACACCTTCACGCC
Source organism: Aeoliella straminimaris (assembly GCF_024054565.1). Lineage (GTDB taxonomy): Bacteria > Planctomycetota > Planctomycetia > Pirellulales > Lacipirellulaceae > Aeoliella > Aeoliella straminimaris. The sequence goes on along the minus strand of NZ_JAMXLR010000092.1, from coordinate 131,519 downwards.
CGGGCATTCCTCTTTGATTCGCCGAGTGGCGTTGATGAAGTCGACCGCGTAGTTGTTATGCTCCTCGATACCGGTAGCCACCGTGAGGATATTCGGATCGAAGATGATGTCCTCGGCCGGAAAGCCGATCTTGTTGGTGAGAAGCTCGTACGCCCGCTTCGAGATGCGAACCTTCTCGGCCTCGGTGGCGGCCTGGCCCTGTTCGTCGAACGCCATCACAACGATCGCCGCACCATACTGCCGACAAAGCTGTGCGCGACGGAGGAACTCCTCTTCGCCATCCTTCAGGCTGATGGAGTTAACGATCGCCTTCCCCTGCACGGCCTGCAGCCCTGCTTCGATCACTTCCCACTTGCTGCTGTCGATCATCACAGGGACTGCGGCCACTTCGCTCTCGCCGGCCAGCAAACGCAGGTAGCGGACCATCTCGGCTTCGCTGTCCAGCAGACCTTCGTCCATGTTCACGTCGAGCACGTTGGCGCCGTTCTGCACCTGCTCGATGGCGACTTCTACCGCCTCTTCGTACTTCTCCTCTTTGATCAACCGGGCGAATTTGCGGCTGCCGGTCACGTTGCTTCGCTCGCCAATCATCAGGTAGTTGCTGTCGGGGCGCAGCTCCAGCGGCTGCGTACCGCTCAGTCGCAGTCGAGGTGCAACGGTGGTACGCTTGTGCGGCGCAATGTTCTGAATGCGATCCACCATCGCGGCAATGTGGTCGGGCGAGGTGCCGCAACAGCCGCCGATAATGTTCACCCAACCGCGCTCAGCGAATTCGGCAACAGCCTCCGCCATCTCCGCGGGGCCGAGGTCGAACTGGCCCATCTCGTTGGGCAAGCCGGCATTAGCATGGCAACTGACGTAGCTGGTGGCCACGGACTGCAACGCTTCGATATGCGGCCGCATGATATCGGGGCCCAGCGCGCAGTTCATACCCACCGACAACATGGGGAAGTGCTCGATGGAGTTCCAGAACGCTTCGATCGACTGACCGGAGACGAAGGTACCGCCCCCCTTGTCGAACGTGCCCGAAATCATCACCGGCACGCGATTGCCGCTGGCGCGGAAGTAGTTCTCGATGGCAAACAGACACGCCTTGAGGTTCAACGTGTCGATCACCGTCTCGGGCAGCAGGATGTCGACCCCCGCCTCGACCATGGCTTCCACTTGTACGTAGTAGGATTCGACCATCTGGTCGAAGGTGACGTCGCGACGGGAAGGGTCTTCGACGCTGGTCGAAATCGCCATCTGCTTGGAGGTCGGTCCGATGGAGCCCGCCACAAACCGCGGCTTATCGGGAGTCTTCTCCGTGAACTCGGCGCAAGCTTGCTTGGCCAGCTCGATGGCTGCGGTGTTCAGTTCGCGGGCCAGCTCCTCCGGATTATCGAACTCGAAGTCGCCCATGCCCACCGGACTTGCGCCAAATGTGTTCGTTTCGATGATGTCCGCGCCAGCCGTCAGGTAGTTGCGGTGGATGGTGAGCTGAGCTTCGGGCTGCGTGATGCAAATCAGGTCGGCAAAGTTCTTCAGGTCTTTATGGTGATCGGCAAACCGCTCCCCGCGAATCTCGGCCTCGCCAATGCCGAGGGCCTGCACCTGGGTGCCGGTGGCTCCGTCGAGGAATAGAATCCGCCGCTGGAGTAACGCGTCCAACTCGTCCGTACGATCGATAACAGCTGTTTTGAGCATAGAAAGTTCTAAGTGAAGGTTCGCTCGGGGTGCGCCGGATCCCGACAGCTATCTGCAGCCAGTCAGGGCAAACATGGCATCATAACACGTTTTGGCCTTGCCCTTAACCCTGGAGCAGGGACACCGCAGGCGAAATCTAGTTCGCCCGTGGAGGAAATGCCATGGGCCGCGACCAGGAAATCTCCCCCGAAAAGATCCGGAAACCCGGAATGGAACTCGGCAAAAATCCTATGATCACGCCAAAGCGGGCCTTACAGTAAATGGTGCGCTGCCACGCCGCTGGAAGGGCCCACCAATCGCAACCGTGGGCGTTGCCCGAGAAAATGCCCAGCGCTGGCGGCGTCGACTAACCGCTATCCAACCAGATTTGTGTACGACTTGCCAAGCCAACCATCCTCTCGAGAAGGCGATCACCATGACCATCCGCACCTTCGTGCTATCACTTGTCGCCCTGGCCCTACTGCAAGCGAGTGCCACGGCCCAACCGCCGCAGGGCGACGAATTGTTCGATGTTGATAATCAGATCGTCTCCCGGTCGATTTCTGCTGAAAACCCGACGGGCGCGCCCGGCCAGGGGGGACAGGCGGCCAGCGAAATTGGCGTCGGGCGCAAAGGAGCCCCCAGGTTCGACCTGAAGGCCGGCCAGACTTATCTGCTCTGCGACATCGAAGGCTCCGGCACCATCCGCCATATCTGGATGACGGGCACCTGGGGCCGCAACCGAGATAAGCCCATGCTCCGCGACATCGTCATCCGCGGATACTGGGATGGGCAGGACCACCCCAGCATCGAATGCCCCATCGGCGACTTCATGGGCAGCTCACACGCCAAATCGACCGCCTACCAGTCGGCGGTGCATTCGACTGGCGAAAAGGAGGCATTCAACTTCTGGTTGCCTATGCCTTTCACCGAGCGGGCAAGATTCACCCTGACCAACGAGGGCGACACCGATTGCATCGTTTACTACCAGATGGACTACACCTTGAACGAAGATCACCCCGAGAGCGTCGGCCGACTGCACACAAACTTTCGCCGCGCTAACCCCACCACCATCAAGGAGGATTTTGAGTTGCTGCCGAAGCGAACCGGCAAGGGCCGCTTCATCGGCTCGATGATCGGCGTCCGCACCTTGCATCCCGGTTGGTGGGGCGAGGGCGAAGTGAAAGTCTATATGGATGGCGACGACGAGTTCCCCACCATCTGCGGCACCGGCAGCGAAGACTACGTCGGCCTGTCGTACGGCATCCAGAACACCACTTACCAGTACCACGGCTGCAGCTTGTTGGAGAGGTCGAAAGAGAAGTTCGAGCAAATCGAGCTCCCCCAGAACAAGAAGGTCGAAGTCCCCATGACGTACATTTCGATGTATCGCTGGCACCTGCCCGACCCGATCTACTGGAAGAAGGAATGCCGCGTGACCATCCAGCAAATCGGCTGCTGCTACTACGAACGGGACGACGACTGGTCGGCCGCCAGCTTCTGGTACGAACCGGTACCGAGTGAACCGCTGGGGCCGTTCCCTACGGTCAAAGAGCGGACGGCGGACCTCCAACCGCTGCTCAATCCCTAGAACCTTGCCAGCCGCTCCGCCCGCTTCGTGTCGCGTCGGGCATCCGTACGGTTGCGCTTACTGGATAACATTCACCGCAACGGATCGATTTACCTGGGCGAGCACATGGAGAATAATGAAAGGCTCGCCCACGATCATGACGTCCGACCAACGAGCACAGGATGAAACTCCACAAAATCAGCCAGCAATTGGCTAGCAATCCCATCGCCGACATTCCGAAGGCCGTCTATGCAGCGCTCGACGGCCTCGCGTGCGAGGTTCCTCAGGGACGGGTGGCCATCACCTGTGGCAGTCGTGGCATCTCGAACATCGCGGCCATCACCCGCGCGGCGGGCGACTGGCTCAAGAGCCGCGGGGCCCAGCCGTTCCTGGTGCCCTGCATGGGATCGCACAACGGGGCTACCGGGCCCGGGCAGCGGGCCATGATCGAGTCGCTCGGCATCACCGAAGAAGCGATGGAGATGCCGATCCTGGCGTCGATGGACGTTGTAGAGATTGGCGAGACCTTCACCGGTCCGATCACCGTCGACCGCAACTGCCATGAGGCGGATGGCGTGCTGGTCCTCAATCGCATCAAGCTGCACACCTGCTTCACCGGGCCGATCCAAAGCGGGCTGATGAAGATGATGACCATCGGCATGGGCAAGATCAACGGTGCACGAACCTTCCACAAGGTTCCCACGCTGCAAAAGGCCGACGCCATCATTGCCATGGGCGAGGCGATCATCGGTACCGGCAAGATCTTCGCCGGACTGGGCATCCTGGAAGATGGCTTCGACCAGACGGCCGAGCTCCACGCCCTGCCGCCCGACGAGTTCATCACCGAAGAGCCCAAGCTGCTGGACCACTACACCAACGACTACTTTCCGAAGCTACCCGTCGACAAACTGGACGTGCTGATCGTCGACCAGATTGGCAAGACATTCAGCGGCCTGGGCATGGACCCCAACGTGATCGGCCGTCGCGGCATCCACGACGTGCCCGACTTCCCCACGCCCAAGATCGGCAGCATTGCGGCCCTGGAACTCACCCCGGCGTCGCAAGGCAACGCCCTGGGATTCGGCCTGGGCGACTGCATCACGCAGCGTCTGTACGACGCGATCGACTTCGAAAAGACCCGCATCAACGCCGAAACCACCGGCGACATGGACCGCATCAAGATGTGCCATGTAGCTAAGGACGACGCCGATGCCCTGCAATGGTGCGCCGACCGCAGCGGCACCGACCGCTGGCTGGTGGTGCCCAACACCCTGCACCTCGGTTCCATCTACGCCAGCGACGCCTTGGTAGAGGAGCTGGCCGAGCATCCGTTGTGCACGGTGAAAGCAGAGACCGCGGAACCGGAGTTTGTGGATGGTCGGATGCGGTTGGCGTTTTAGGAGTGGTACCCTCAGCTCTAATGCACGGCTCGTAGGGAGTTGAACGTGACAGAGAATCCCTATCGATCGCCGCAGGGAGTAGGTGGCACCGCTGGTAAGTCGCCCAGTAGAGTGCTCGATATCTGGTTCGGACTGTTTCCTTGGTGGTCCACGCTGTTCTATGCATGGTTCTGCCTCCGCATCGCCCCGCACAAGTTCGTATCGCCGCTGTGGCCGCCCGACAGCCCAAACTACATTTCGCCCACTGCGTTTGGACTGTACTGCGTGGCATTGCTGGCGATAGGAGCTACGATAGTCATTTCCTGCGTACTTCTGACGCGGAGTGCAATGGGAAACAAGCAGCAGATCGTATTGTTCCTCGTCGCCCTCGCCGTTCCGCCGTTTGGCTGCACACTGGCGTATTACCAGTGCAAGCGGAATCCGTGAGCCTGGAGTGATCGCGACAACGGGGACAAGTAGCCCTGGACAAACGAGCTTCATTGAGGTTCAAAAGAAGCGCTGGCAGTCGTTCAAGGCAGGTCAGCATTGATAAGACCATGTTCATACACCACCCATCCGCGTTTTGCATCACGGTCGCCAGCGTCGCACTGTTGCTGTCGCCCGGAGCTTGTTTCGCCACGAACCAGATTCTTGATGAGTGCGTGTTCGAAGGCAACGAGCGGACGATCCAGCAGAACCCGCTCAGTGCGCTATGGTGGGACGACAAAGGCAAGTTCAAGTCGCCCGGTTTCGACGTACCGAGCACGGCCAACTGGAAAGGCTACGAAGCCAGCTGGGAGATCAAGGATCAGAAGCTCTACCTGAAGAGTTTCACCGCCGCCCGGGGTGGAAAGCAGGTGGAAGTGAGCGAGTTGGTGCCGGGCGGCTCGTTGCCTATGCCCGCCACGTTCTATAGCGGGCAGATCCACTTTCCACTCGGTAAGCCAGTGGGCGATCCCCCCGTCTTTGGTCGTCCCCTTGAGTTCAGCACTGTGATTGTGTTTGAGATCGAGCAGGGCAAGGTGACCAAGATGACTCTCGAGCCCAACTTTCGTGTGGTCGATACTTGGAATGGCCTTGCGAACGACGCCCCGACACCCGGGCCACCTGCCCCTGCTTCGACATCGGCCACAATTCGTGCCCCCGAGGACGTCCGCGCGGGAATGATAGACGGTCTTACCAAGATCCTCCGTGCCCACGGCGTTAACGATCTCACGATCGACGTGGCCGATGACCAATCGGAATCCATCGTTGTCGAGATTGATTTCGCTCCCTCTGTCGGCCAGGCTCGTGCAGTCCAACTCTACGACGAACTGCTGGATTTTGATGGCAGTATCCAGCTGGACGGTTCACCGCCCGCACAAAAGCCACAGCAAACCAAGAGGCCTGAACGATTGGATGCGTTCGATCCGATGCAGCCATTTCGACTCGAACTGGGTCGAGGAAGCGGGCTGAATGGCCTCAACACCACGGTCATTCACCCCGATGGTCGAGTGGTGATGCATCGGCTCGGTTCGCTGGGGCCAAAGGGTGTCAGTTCGGATACGACCTACTGGTACGAGAGCCAATTCCAATTGCCGCCCCAGGCAATACAGAAACTGGCAAAGGAAGTTGCTCGACTCAAAATCCCCCGCCTCGACAAGGAATACTCTGCGAACATCGTCGATGGAGGTCAGTGGATAGTGCGGCTCGAGCAAGACGGCAAGTCACGCTCTACCTACATGAACAGTACATTCCCGCGTCAGGCGCAGGACCTGGCTTCCTTCGTCGATGCACTCGTGCTCCGGCATGGTGGGCGGCTTGTATGGACGGAGGTTTCCGCCAGGAACGGGCGCAATCACGAGGAAGAACTCTGGGAGAGCATCCGGGACTGAGTCGTTGCTCCGATCTCCCCAAAGCGTCCATAGAAAAAGCCCGATCGGCTTTGAAGGCCGACCGGGCTGGTACTCTCTCTAGACTATATCGAACTCAACCTTAGTTGCGAAACGAGTCAGTCGAGTCGCGTGAATCAGTCGAGTCGCGCGAGTCCGACGTCGAACCCTCGTTCGACTGCTGGTCCTGCATCTTCTTGGCGAGTTGCTTGGCAGTACCAAGATGCTGCTGGACCTTGTTGTCGGCTTCATCGACGATCTGCATGAACTGAGGCGCGTCCACGTCCTGAATCGCGCTTAGTTCCGAGTGCATCCAGTTATGGCTGCCGATCACAGCGCCAACATAGCACATGTCGAATTTCTCGCCTTGCTTATCCGAGAACATCTGCTTGGTCAGCTTGTGGTTGTTCTCGATGGCACGACGTTCAATGTTCAGCAGCTTCTGAGCGGCCCCATCGACGGGTGCCTGAGTGTCGCTGCTTAGTGCCGGTGCGACGCGATTGCTGTTCGCCACTCGGTTGTCGCGCAGATTCGATGCAACGCGATCGCGAGGCGTTCTGGCGTTCCGTTCCGCGGTGTCGGCATTCTGCGAAGTTGCAGCGTCGTCACGCGTGGCATGATCGCTATCGTTACCAGACAGATCCTTCACCTGTTTCAGTTGAGGCATCGCGCTGACCAGCTTCTGGTTTGCCTGCTGGTGCGACTGCTTGATGTCGTTGGCCAGGTTCTTGACGTCTTGCGATTTGGCCTGATTGGCGGCCATCTCGGCGAGTTCAATCTGGCACTGATTGGCCAGGTAGAGTTTCGCCGCCAGATAATTCGTCAATTCCTGATTCGCTTCCGACTGGGCGCCCGGCTGTTCGGTGGCACTTTCTGTGCCGCGGAACCCTGCTTCGCGACGCTGGGTCTGTCGCAAGGTATTGTCTTCGGGAGTCTGCTGATCGATTCGCTGGTTGTCCAACTGAGGCGAGATGGCTGGCTGCTGCGCCATACCAACCGCTGGCATGCTCAGGGCAGCCAACAAGGCATACGGTGTAAACATTCGCATAACTGGTGTTCCTTTGGTTAAGAGGTCGATGCTGGTGACAGGGCTAGTTACCCTACTCACCAGCAATGAACCGCAAAGCGGATACCAGTTGGCGCGAAGTGAAAGAATGATAAATGGGGCAAGCCGTCGGTAGAGATTTACCCGTTGGAACGTCCCGTGCGGCTGAATATCTGGTGGTGCTTGAACCATGATGGCCGCGCGGCGACGTGGACACTCGGCACCTCCCACCCAGGGGGTTGATCGAAACACTACCACCCTGGCCAGTCACCTCGGCCGTCGGCCGTTCATGAGCCCATGCCAGTTGAGCGATGCAAGGCTAACCTTGTATCACCGTTAGTGATTGCAGATCTTGCCCGCGTCGGTCGAGAAGCCTTGGCCCGCTGGGACGAACTTGCCGCGCTCGGCCAGAAAGTCGATCAACTGGCTGGCGGTCATCCCGCTGGCGCTACAGGTGCAGAAGCGAGCCTCGGTGCCGAACCGCTCGTGGATGGCGGCTTCCAGCGTGCTGCGATCGTAAGACTGTCCCGACTCGAGCATCATCCGCATGACTTCATGGCCGTGGACTTCGGTAGCGTTTTCCTGCATCTTCCAGCACTCCGGTCGGGGACGCGTGGGGGATAATTCGAAACTTGCCGGTGGAGCGTTTAAGATAGCGAATTGTTACGTTTCGTCACAGGGTTAGATTACCATGCGAATTGCATCCTCGTTTTCCCTTTCGTCTGTTATTCTGCTGCTGGCCGCTGGCTATGGCTGGGCGGCAGAGCCCGAACTGCCAAACGTGCTGATCCTCTACGTCGACGACATGGGGTACGGCGACCCAGGATGCTACAACGCCGACTCCAAGATCCCCACGCCTAATATTGACCAGCTTGCCCGCGAGGGAATGCGTTTTACCGACGGGCACAGTTCGTCGGGCATCTGCACGCCTAGCCGTTACGCCCTGCTGACGGGACGCTACCATTGGCGGAAATTCCACGGCATCGTGGGACCGTTGGGCGCATCGCGGTTCGATGCCGAGCGGCTGACGCTGCCCGAGATGCTGCAGCAGCAGGGCTACCGCACCGCTTGCATTGGCAAATGGCATTTGGGCTGGGACTGGACCGCCATTCGTCATCAGGGAGTTCGCCAGACAACCTCCGGCGCTAATGGCCAACAGCGGTACTGGGGCTACGACGCGCTGGATTGGACGCGGCCGATTCCGGATGGGCCGCTCGCGCACGGCTTCGACCACTACTTCGGCGACACCGTGATCAACTTCCCGCCCTACACCTGGATTGAGAACGACCGGGTAGTAAGAGTTCCCGACACGAATCTGGAAATCACCGCCAAGACGAAGGAAGGCAGTTGGGAGGCTCGCCCTGGACCGGCCGTGAGCGACTGGGATTTTTACGACAACCTGCCGACCCTTACGGACAAGGCCGTCGAGTGGCTCGATACTCGCAAAGGCGATGAGCAGCCGTTCCTGTTGTACTTCGCCTTCCCCTCGCCGCATGCACCGATCGTTCCGACCGACGACTTCGACAACAAGTCCCAGGCCGGCGCGTACGGCGATTACGTGGCGCAGAGCGACTGGACATGTGGGCAATTGCTCGCAGCGCTCGAGAGATCGGGACATGCCGACGACACGATCGTGCTGTTCACGTCCGACAACGGGCCCGAAATCTACTGCTACGCCCGCGACGCCAAGTTTGATCATCGCTCGGCCGGACCGCTACGGGGAATCAAACGCGATATCTACGAAGGGGGACATCGGGTGCCGTTCATCGTGCGTTGGCCGGGCTCGGTGAAGCCGGGTGCGACCAGCGACGCGCTGATCTCGCAGATCGACGTGATGGCCACCCTGGCAGAAATCATTGGCTACGAACTACCCGCAAGTGCGGCCGAAGACTCCTACAGCCAGTTGCCAGTCCTCCTGGGTCACGCCCAGGTGCGACCCAACCTGGTGCACAATACGGCTCCCGACCGCTACGCCATGCGCGATGGCGACTGGCTGTGGATCAACGTTCGCAATGGCTACCAGCGTCCGGCGAACGCCGCCTGGGAAAGGAAATACGGCTACACGGCCGACCACCACCAGCAGCAGCTATTCAACCTGTCGAGTGATTTAGGACAGCGGCACAACGTGATCGACGACCATCCCGAGCGAGCCGGGCAAATGGAGCAACTACTACAAGAGATTCGCGAGCAGGGGCATAGTGCTCCGCGGTTGGAAGAGACCAATCGCGATACCGATGCTGAGTAATGGCGGACCGCGAAGGTGGCTACTGAACCAGGCCTTCTTTTAGCAGAAACTCCCGCGCCACCTCGCGGGGGCTGCGATGATGCCCGTCCACCTCGTAGTTGAGCCGCTGCATTGTCTGGTTGTCGAGTCGGCCGGTGAGTTGCCCCAACACCTCGCGGAGCTCGGGATATTGTTCGAGCGTCGCTTCGCGGACCATAGGCACCGCGTAGTAGGGCGGAAAGAATTGCCGGTCGTCCTCCAGCAGTACCAGATCATAGGCATCGATGCGACCATCGGTACTGTAGGCAGCAATCACGTCCACCCTGCCCTTGCCAGCCGCTTCGTACATGAGGCTCGCCTCGAAGTCGATCGCTTCGCCGAACTCGAAGCCGTAGTGCTTGATGAGGCCCGGATATCCGTCGGGCCGTTCGGCGAATTCGGAAGTCCAGCCGGCCAGCAACTCGTCGGCGCTGTCGCGCAAGTCTGAGATATCTTCCCACCTTCGAGCTTTCGCCATGCTCCTTCGTACCGCGATGGCGTAGGTGTTGTTGATGCCCAGCGGTGGCAACACTTCAACGGCGAACTGTTCGTGGTAGGCCTTGGCCACCTTGTCGAACACTTCGTCCGGATCGCCGATCGCTGGCTGGTGCAATACGGCGGTTAATGCGGTGCCAGTATACTCGGGGTACAGGTCTACCTCGCCACTCACCAAGGCGCCGTGACAGATCATGGTGCCGCCCAGGCAGAAGCGGCGATCGACCGTCAGATCGGTGTTCTCTTCGATCAGGTCCGACATCATGTGCGCCAGGATCATGCTCTCGGAAAACGACTTCGACGATACCACCAGATCGGGGCGAGTACCAACATAGGTGGCCATGCCCGAGGCCAACGCCAACACCGGCAGCAACAGAGCAGCCGTGCGAGCGACTCGCGTCGCGGTGCGGGGGCGTGAGGACTTGCGCATGGGATCGAGCGCCCAACCAACGGCCGCCAGGGCGCCATCGACCACCAGGGCGAGCATCGCCGAGGGAATGGCCCCCAGTAGGATGAGCCGCGTATTGTCGAGCGCCAGCCCGCGTGTAATAAACTGCCCCAGCCCGCCGGCGCCGATAAACGCGGACAAAGTGGCCACGCCCACACCAATCACCGCGGCAGTGCGGATACCGGCGATGATCACCGGCAAGGCCAGCGGAAACTGCACCATGCGAAGTTGCTGCTCGGGCGTCATGCCAATGCCCTCGGCGGCATCCATCACGCCGCGGGGCACGCCTTCCAGCCCGGTGATCGTGTTGCGCACGATGGGAAGCAGTGCGTAGAGCGTCAGGGCAATGATGGCGGGTACCGCGCCAATGCGGTCGAGCAACGCCAGCAGTAACGTGAGCAGCGCTAAGCTGGGAATGGTTTGCAGTATGGAGACCATCGACAGCACGACACTCTTGGTGGTTCGCGAATGGAGCGCAACCACGCCAAGCGGCACGCCAATCACGATAGCCAATGCCGTGCTGGCCCCGGTGAGTCCCAGGTGTTCGCCCAGCCGCAACCAGAGCTCGGGTAAACGCTCGCGGAGGAATTCGAACCAGGTCTGTTGCATGATCTGTCGACAGTGGGCAGTGGGAGGTGATTGGCTACTTGAATACTTCGCGGAACGAGTCAAGTTGCTCGGCCGGCTTTCCGAAAAGCTCTTTGACAAACGGCGTGGCGGAGTGCCCCACCACCTCGGCGGGCGTGCCAACCTGCTCCAAATTGCCCTGGTGCAACACGGCAATTCGATCGCCCAGCGCGAGGGCTTCGAAGATGTCGTGCGTGACGAACACGATGGTCTTGCCGAGCTGCCTCTTAAGCGACAGGACCTCTTGCTGTAGCGAGTCGCGCGTCAGGGCATCCAGCGCGCCAAACGGTTCGTCCATCAACAGATAATCGGGCTCGGTAGCCAGCGCCCGCGCCACACCGACTCGTTGCTGTTGCCCCCCGGAAAGTTCCCCCGGCAGGCGAGCAGCATATTCGTGGGGAGGAAGATGGACCAGGTCCAACAGTTCGTGAGCGCGTGCACGGCGCTCGGGCTTGGAAACCCCCGTCAACTCGAGCCCCATGGCTACGTTGCGTTCGACGCTCATGTGGGGAAACAATCCTATCGCCTGAAACACGTAGCCAATTGATCGGCGCCAGGCAATGGGGTCGCGCTCCGAGAGTGGATTCCCATCGACAAGGATCGTGCCTTCGCTGGGGTCGAGCAGTCGCAGAATCATCTTCAGCAGAGTCGACTTACCACACCCCGAAGACCCCAACAGCACCAAGGTCTCGCCGTCATCAATCTTAAGATTCAGCTCGCGTAGTGCGAATGTCGAACCGCCGTCGAACGACTTGCAGACCTGTTGTAATTCAATCATGAAGCCAGTAGCAAAACTGCGAACGAGCGGGCGAAACAAAGTGGCTCAGGGTGGAGGGCCGGTCCAGTAGAACACACCCCCCAATAGATCCACCACCGCGAAGGCGCGAATTGAACATCTTTTTGGCGGATCGACGCATGTTGTGGTGCAAAATCGATGGCCATCAGAAGGCACATTCAGCCTACAAAAACAGAGCTAAACTTCCAATATGAGGCCGTGGTAAATGAGTAGCACAACGATGTGCAAAAGTATTGACTCTTCGGCATACCGCGGTTACGATGCTACACCAGACTACGTCGGCAGGGGTGATGCCGAAGCGATGCGAAATGACGGTCCGGTCCGTCAACTCCCAACACTTCTCACAACCCAGCTCAGAAACAGGGTCCTCTCTTCGCGAGCGGTGCACAATCACTGGTGCTTTAGCATGCCATTCTTGGAATGCGTCTGCCGATTATTGTCTTCCCGTTGCACATCCCATGAGTGTAGGGCGCGGCCTATGGGGTGGCGTATGTATTTGTTGCTACGTGCCAGGAGTGATTCGCAGTGTCGCAAGGTACTATCAAGAAGCTGACGGACAAAGGATTTGGATTTATCGAGGGGGAGCGCGGAGATATCTTCTTCCATTGCTCTGCGGTGGAAGGTGAGATCACTTTCGATCACCTCAGCGAAGGACAGCAAGTAGAGTACACCGAGGGCCAAGGCCCCAAGGGACCGCGCGCCGAGCAAGTTAAAGTGCTCGCCTAGTCTGCCGGACCCCATTGAAGTAAACGACAAACGGCCCAGCGAACGACAGTTCGCTGGGCCGTTTTCTATTGGTCGAAGTCGCCTCGCGCTCAAGGCATAAGCAGCGGATACCACTGCGGCGTTCGCGTGTGCGTCGGCTGCGAAGTTTGACCAGACGTTCGATGCAGAAGTTTATCGATTCGCTGATTGGCGTGTTCGGTCGGCAACTTGCCCTGCCGCTCGAGTTCGCGGATCAGCACCTTCATGTTCTTGCGGTTGGCTCGCCAGGCAACGTCTACCAGATCGCCGACCAAGGGGATGGTTCCAACCAGGAAGTCGATTCCCACGTTGCCAAGCATCTTGAGCAAAACTCGCTTACGTGCCCCCAGACGATGGGCTTCCCACACGAAGTAGGCGGACACGACCGTGGTCGCTGCGTCACCCGCCACCGGTATCAAACCGAGCAAAGCATCCCACCCCAGGCGAATCGACGTGCCTGGCAGGCGAACAGCGTCGTCGAACAACCGGCTAATCAGCTCTAGCCGCGCGAGCAGCCGTTGCTGGTCGACGGGCTGAACAGCCTCGGACGTCAACGCGCCGTGCTGCTTGAGACGCCAGGTACCGACGTCGCTCAAGCGGTTGGTGGGATGGGAGCTAAGCATCGTATCAGATCACAAGTGGATATTGGGCATGAGGCACTAGCAGATTCGACCTTACCGCAACTGGCGTCGTTCGGGACGAAGCTGCCGTACGGTGAGCACCACCAGAATGGCGCCTACGATCGAGCCAATCCAACTGGCGGGCTCGAACTCGCCATCGAGTCCCCAAATGAGTTGCGCCAGGAAACCGCCAAGGAACGACCCCGCGACGCCTATCAGCATGGTGCCGATGAAGCCCATGGGATCGCGACCCGGAACCAAAAACCGAGCAATGGCGCCGATAATCAAACCGAAGACGATCCAACCAATAATCACACCAATGGTCATGGCAACTACCTCACTTCTCTTGTTCTATTCGAGCGCCGGACGAGCAACAGATGCCCGTTTGCCGGCGTAGCATGGAGAAGTTGCAATTGGCGCGCCAAACTTATTGGGCGAGAGGGCCGCAGTAAGTTACCACGGGACATGTTGCGACGAATTTGCCTGAAACATAGCTGCCGCGAGCGACAGTCTAGGCTGCTTCCCGAGTCGAGGCAGCCGGCGTTTCGTACAACGGAACCACCCGCGATAGGGCGTCTCGCACTCGCGCTGGTTGGTCGTTGACCATCCGCTCCAAGTGATTGATGTCGCCAATCACCTGTAGAATCTGCCAATCCTGGCTATTGGCCACCATGATCTTGGCATGCGCCGTGGGACGGTGCGTTTCGTGCTCACCATAGAGTTCTTCGAACAGCTTTTCGCCGGGGCGGAGTCCAGTGAACTCGATTTCGATGTCTTCCCCTTCACGAAGCCCCGACAGGCGGATCATGTCTCGCGCCAGGTCGACAATCTTCACCGGCTCTCCCATGTCGAGGACGAATATCTCGCCCCCCTGCCCCATGGTGCCGGCCTGGATGACTAGCTGGGCTGCCTCGGGAATCATCATGAAGAATCGAATGATCTCAGGGTGCGTAACCGTGATCGGACCGCCGCGGGCAATTTGCTCGCGGAACACGGGAACCACACTGCCCGCCGAGTCGAGCACGTTACCAAACCGCACCGTGATGAACCGGCACTTCGACGTTGCGGCCTTAGCCTGCACGTAACGCTCGGCCAATTGCTTACAACTGCCCATTACGCTGGTAGGATTCACCGCCTTGTCGGTGGAGATCATCACAAAGCCATGCGCGCGGTGTTCCTCGGCCAGGTCGACCAGGTTCCGGGTGGCCAGGACAATATTCTTGATGGCCTCGCCGGGATGCGACTCCATGAGTGGCACGTGTTTGTAGGCCGCGGCGTGGAACACAATATCAGGACGGTGCGCACGAAAGACACTGTCGATCCGCTCGTAGTCCAGCAGGTCGGCCAAGACGGGCTCGATCGCCACGTCGGACGCCAGACGCTGCAATTCGCGTTCGAGGAAGAACTGCCCGGTCTCCGAACGATCGACTAGCACCAACTTGGCTGGATTGAGTGCGAGCAATTGTCGACAGATCTCCGATCCGATGCTGCCGGCCGAGCCTGTGACCAGCACCACCCTGCCGGCGAGCCAATCGCGAATGGCAGCCTTGTCGAGATGCACCGAGTCGCGTCGCAACAGATCTTCGATCGCCACGGCGCGAGGCTGGACGCTCACCTTGCCGCCGAGCAGTTGTTCGTAGCTGGGCAGCACATTCACCAGGAATCCTTCGGCTCCGGCGGTCTCCATCAGCGAACGCACGGTCTTGCCCGAGAGCTCTCCGGAGTGGATGAGCACCTCGGCCACGTCGTACCGCTTCACCAGCTCGGCCACGTTGTCCAGAGCACCGAGCACGGGGACACCAGCGATGCGTCGCCCGACCAGGTGAGAACGATTGTCGACAAATCCGACCACCTCGTACCGGAGTCGTGAGTTGCGATGGACTGCACGGAGCAGTGCTTCGCCTGAATCGTTGGCCCCCACAATCAGCACCCGGTAGCTGGACTCGGCATGCTGCCATCGCAGTTGCATCCCGCGCCACACGCGTGGCATCGCGCGAAGCGCGCCCACGAGGCCCAGCGAGACGCCCCAGTCCATCAGCATGACACTGCGAGGAATGGCATACTCGGGAACCAGGAACGAGTCGATCATCACGACCCCCACGGTGCCGCAGGTGATGGCCTTGGCAATGGCGCCCAGATCGTGAAAAGTTACGTACCGGTGCCAGCCGTCGTAGATATGAAACCAGGAGGAGCTGATCATCTTGGCCGCCACGACCCACGGCATCGACCACCACATCAGCGCGGCAAATTCGCTGGCCGGATAGCCATCAAAACGCAAGCAAAAAGCCGCCACGTACGCCAGCACCATTGCGGGCATCAGCATGCCGTTGGCGAGAACCAACTGGAACGCCCTGGTACGTTTCGAATTGCGGACGGCGCGACGCGACATGGATGCAACGGGTGAGCTATTGAACGTGACGGAACTTAAAACGCCGGGAGGGCGTAAACGGATTGGTCGCCTGCTTGTGGCGTGCAGCGGCCGACTCCTCCAGCAGCTTGCGAATTCCCTTGTCCGACGAATCTCGAGCCAGACACCAGCGAAGGTGAGGTTCTGCCTCGGAATACTTCTCGGCGTGGAACAGCGCCAGGGCATAGCTGCGGCGGACCGGCAGCAAGGTGCCGTTGGCGTCCACCGCCCGACGGAGGCAAACCAGTTGCTGATCGGTGTTGCCGA
This sequence comes from Aeoliella straminimaris, assembly GCF_024054565.1. GTDB lineage: Bacteria > Planctomycetota > Planctomycetia > Pirellulales > Lacipirellulaceae > Aeoliella > Aeoliella straminimaris. The sequence goes on along the minus strand of NZ_JAMXLR010000092.1, from coordinate 115,322 downwards.
TGTCGGCATACATCTGGCCTAACGACTTCCAGACATAGGCGATCGGCATCTCGCCCCGTTGGGGCTCATAGGTATCGGCCAGCCGGGAAGCATAGTCGAGCAGATATTCCAGTTGCTGCCGGTCGCCCACCGCGGCATATCGCTGCCAAATGGCGGGAAGCGTACTCCAATCTGCCTGAAACTCCTCGAGGAACATATCGACTGGCATCTTGCCAGCCCAGGTCGCCACCACCTGCAGACGATGCTGACCTGGCCGCTGGAACGACTGGACCCAGCATTGCCGGCCGGTATCGGCACGCCCGTCGACGAAGTGTTGCAAACCTATCTCGAACAGCAGGTCGCCGTCTTCGGGACATAGTCGTTGCGCCTGCGCAAGCAATTGTTCGTTGCGAGGCGAGGAGGGATTGTCGAGGAAATCGACCTTCGACAACCAGACATAGCCTCCCGCTTGCAGTGGCGCGTAGCGAATCGACTCCAAGGCGTGGTAGCGGGCGGCCTGCAGTAGCGGAACGTCGTCGCCCACCGCGCGACGGAGCCACTCCTGCAATTGTTCGGCGGAAGTGAATCCGCCACTCGCCACGGCGGATTGAATCTGCCCCAGTTCCATCCGATTCTCACGCTGTTCGGTTCGCGCGTCGAATAACTGCAAGCACGTGCGGGCCAGCCGCAGATGAGCTTCGCCCGATCGCGGATTTCGTGCCAACGCTGCACGCAGCGCGTCGTACCTGGCCATCACAGCCGCCTGGTGATCGATAAAGCTGCTGGTGTCGCCGGTTTTCGCAAACTGGTCCATCGTGTCGGACAGGCCGAGCTGTTGAATGGCCGCCAATCGACGATACTGCGTGAAGGCAGGACTTGCCATCGCCGGCGGCGCGAGGGTAATGGCCAGGTAAACGATTGCTACTCCGGTCGCGACCGCCAATTCGTAGGGCGGGCTCTGCGACACGAGGTCTCGCTCGCTTCCCACCGCCAGGCGGCGAAGCACTAACAGGCATGCCAATGCCATGGTCATTGTAGCTGGAATAAACCACACGAAGTCGACCAGGTTGTGCGCGGCACTGATCGCCAGAGCAGCCAACACAGCGCCCAAGCAGGCCAGGTGTTCCCGCGATTCGCAACGCCGCCAGGCCATCCTGGTCCAACGCACCACGTACACGAAGACGGCAACCAGCAGTGCCACTCCGGGCAAGCCCAATTCGGTGGCGATTTGCAGGTACCCATTCTCGGCGTGGGAAAACACTTTGGAGGATGGCTGGTCGATGTACGGGGAGTAGATGTCCTGATGCGTGCCGGCGCCTGAGCCGGTGAACCAACCATCGGCAATAGCTCGCAAGTTGGCCGACCAGATGGCACGACGGGCACCCAGTTCGTCGAGTTGCTGCATGGAGCCGGACGTTACCGTTTCCAGCCGCCTGGTAAGCTGTTCGGCTCCGAACAACAGCATTCCGGCACCCAACAGTCCGGCGACGACCAGTGTGTAGATCAATTGCCGCCCACCGAACAAGCGTTTTCGCCAGTAAACCAACAGGATCACCGCGACACCAACCGTCGCGGCCAGCAAACCCCCACGCGACCCCGACAGCACTAAGGCGAGGGCCACCACGCCCAGGCCACAGGCCCATCCCAGGGCCAGGTAGTCAGCCGAAGTACGTTGTGCGGGCCGCATCGAGGCACTCGATCTGGTGACTGGCTGAGGTGCGACCCGTACCAGTTGGTAGGCGATGGCTGTTGCGCCCATGGCCACGAAACTGGCAAAGTGATTGTGATTCATGAAAGCGCCCACGGCGTAGTCGTCGCTACGGCGGAACGGATATTCGTACACCCAAAAGTACAACCCGTCGGAAGTCAGATACTGCAACACGCCGAGCACTGCCATCACGATGGCGGAGACGCCCAGCCACCGCAGAAGTTCGTCGACCTTCTCGCGGCTGTGCAAGCGATCGACGAGCAGCACCGTCAACAGGGTGTAGACGAGCAGCATCGCCAGCGAGATCTGCCCTTCGGTGGGATTGAGCGACAAGGTGTGCCAGGATCCAAGACCAAAGTCGGCCAGAGGCGAATCGCCCTGCCACAGCGGCATTAATTCGGCGTTGCGGGGTGCGAGCCAGCCAACCACCGCCGCCGGTAGTGGTACCAACTGCAGCACCACCCAGGCAATGGCCGCGACTGGAATCCAATAAACGGGGGTCCAACGCCACCCACCGCGGCCGGCCAGCCAGGCGTTTGCCAGCCAGGCCATCGCAGCAATCGCGACCAACGTAGCGTACACCGCACGGGCAATCTCGCCCCGCCCGCCCCAGAACAGCGGCGCCAGGATGAACAATGCCCCCAACGCGAGATCCACCAACTTGGGAAGTGCGACCTCCCACCGCCATTGCCCCATCAGCGCGGCAGGCGAAAAGCGGCTCGTTGTACTACGGTGAAACATGGCAACGGAAAGATGACAGGGAATCTTCAATCAAGCGGCCTGGCGGGGCTCGTCGGTGGAAACGGAAACATCAACTGCAGAAACCTCGTCGATGGAGTCAAGTTCTTCATCGGCCTGGTAGCTGTAGCCGTATCCATAGCCATAGCCGGAGCCATGCATGTCGCTGACATCGTTCGCCACGACGCCGAGAACCTGGCTGCCGGTTGAACGGAAGTTCTCGCAGGCCCGAGCCACCAGGCGACGGTGATTTTTGTCGGGGCGCACCACCAGGACGGCACCGTCGACCAGTCGGCCGACTATCTGGGCGTCACTCACGGCAAGCACAGGCGGGCAGTCGACCAACACTTGGTCGTACTTCGAGTCGGCCCAGGCCAATAGTTCGATGAACGCCTTGCTGGCAAGCAGTTCGGCCGGGTTGGGGCGACGCAAGCCGGCGGGAATGATGTGGAGTCGTTCGGCGTCGGTCTGCACCACATGCGACGGCGCCAATTGAGCGGGCGGCTGGCCCGAGGAAAGCAGATCGGTGACACCTGGCTTGCCCTTTAGTCCCAACAGCGTGGTCATTCCCGGCCGGCGCAGGTCGGCGTCGATGACCAATGTGCGTTTGCCTGCCTGGGCGAAGGCCACGGCCAGGTTGGCCGATACCGTTGTCTTGCCGTCGCCCGGCTCGGCGCTGGAGATCAAAATGCGTTCGGCGCCATCGGTCGACAGCGCAAGCGAGGTTCGCAAGGTGCGGAACGCCTCGCTGTCGGTGTCGTTGGGGCGCACGTGTGTATGCACCGTTTCGAGCCCCTGGCCGACAATCGGATCGAGTCGTTGCACCAGGCCCAATACAGGAACACCCAGTTGCGTAGATAGCTCCTCGGGCGAGTTGAAGCGATCGTCCAGCACGTCCTGTACGTAGGCCAGTGTGACACCAATCGTGAGTCCGCAGATCAGCGACAGCAACCCTACCACTTTTAGTCGAGGCGACACCGGGCGGTCCTCGGGCAGCGGGTCCTTGGTGACCATGGCCTGAATGGGCTTCTGCAGCAGAAACCGTTCGGTAGTCTTGATCTGCTCGATTAGCGCATCGTGCTCGTTTTCCAGCCTGACTAACTCGCGTTCGGTGTTTCGCAGATGTATTAGATTGCTGCTTTGCTGGGTTGCTTCCTGCCGTGCTGCCACAAATGCCTTGCGTTTCTCTTCCTCTTCGAAACCGGCTTGCTGCACCGATTGCGAGAGCAACTGCCGCAACATGGGTCCGAGTTCGGTACCGGCAAGCCCGGCAACCCGCTGGCCGGCGCTGGCACGGTAATTCGCAAGGTATTGCTCGATGCCCCGAATCTTCGCATTCAGTTCGATCATGCGAGGGTTTTTTGGCCCCAGGTAAGGCGTCAAACTGGCGAGCTCACGCTCTGCCTCGGCCTTCTCTTGCTCGCGCTCGCGAATGTTGGTGAGGTCGTCTGCCGACATGCCGAGCGATGACACCATCATCTGCTGTCCTAGCGTTTCCTCCAGCACGATCAAGTGCTGCCGGACGTCTTCGCCCCGCTCGATGGAAGCATTCAACGCCCCGAGTCGTGCCTGCAGTTCGACGCGACGATTTTGCGCCTCGGTCCATCGTTCGTTCATTTGAAGCGCTCGCTGCACCACTGGGTCGATGGCTTCTTCCTGCTCGCCAACTGCCAGGTGTCCCACCGCTTGTCGCAGGGCAAGTAACCTTCCTTGCGTCTGCTCGATCTGGTTCTTATTGGTTTGCAGGTCGGTACGGCGTTGTTCCAGGCTTTCGTCGGCGACTCCCTGGTGCATGTACTCCACGGCGGCCAGATACGAATCGACAATGGCACTCACCACTGCAGCGGCGGCCTCGGGATCACGCGAGCGGTAGCGGACCTCCATCGAGCTGCCTTTACGGCTGGTGCCAACCGACAGCCGGCTCGTTAGATCCTCCACCCAGTCACGCCGCGGAACGCTGGCCAAGTCGACCAGGTACTGCTCGGGCAGTTCGGAAATGGCGTTGCGAATCACCACCGGGCTGCTCAACAGTTTCTGCTGATTGGCCATCAGGTTCTCGTTGGCCACCTGCTCGCCCATACTGGTCAGCTCGTCGGCCTTCCGCTCGCTAATCATCAATTCCGCCACCGAGCCGTAGTAGCGTGGCGCGGTCAGGTAGTAGGCGATACCGAGTGCGGCACACACCGCCATCGAGCCGAACACCAAGTGCCGGCGGTAGCAGAGCGTGCGATACAGCCGGATGACCGCATGCACAACATCGGCCGTAGACAGTTCTCGGCCACCTGCGGCGGAAACGGATAGCTGCGATTGATCGGTGTGAGTCATGGCAGGTCGACTGCGGCGATGCGAAAAGATGCAGGAAGAGGTTAGAACGACAGCAGGTTGCCACCCACGCCAGCGGTAATGCGGAATACTTGGGACAGGGTGTCGACGACGTGCGTCAGTGGAGTGGCTTCGACGCTTACCAGATCGCCAGGCGCCAGCAGCAGGTTGGCGTCGCCATTCACTTTGGCCTCCGCCATGCTCAATTCGATGACGCGTGGCTCCACCTGGCCCTCCAATCGGCGGATGACGAACACCTTGTCGGCCACCGGCGAGCTCTCGCCTCCGGCCATGGCCACGGCGTCCAGCACGTACAGGTCTTGATCGCGAGGCATTTCAAATTGGTTGGGCTGGCGAACCAGGCCCGCCACATGGATCACGCGTTTCTCCGCCGGATGCACCATCACCACGTCCTGGTCGCCCACACCAAAATCGACCGGTGCGTCGTCAAGCTTGGCCAGGTCGATCCGCTCGGTCCGCGAATGCGGAGCGTTCAGCGGAGGAGAAGTGAAGGCCGCCAACTGGACGTCCCCGTCTTCGGACTTGGATGGAGCCTGTGCAAAAATGCTCCTGGGTTGACGTAGCACCTCGACTTCGGTGCCTGCTTCTTCGGTGAATCCACCAGCCGCAGCGATGGCTGCCACCAGATTGCTGGCGCTCTTGGGCACCTCGTGCGTGCCGGGCTCGGATACCGCGCCAAGCACCGTGATTTGATTCACGGCCCGCTTGGCAACGCTGACGGTTACCTGGGGGTCGCGGTAGATTCCACGCTCGATGGCCGCCACTCGTACGAGTTCGGCCGCCTGTTGTTCGTCCAGACCGGCAACACTCACGGCGCCCACCAGCGGCACATTGATCGCCCCGTTGTCGCCCACCCGGGCCGGCTTGCTGGTGGCCTCTTCCTCCAGACCGCTCAGGACGGTGACATGCAACAAGTCGCCGGGCGCTAGTTTCGAGGTACCGCCGACCATGGTCGAGAGCTTGGCCAACGACATGTTCGGTGCGCCATGCGTTGCTTCGGCGCGGAGTTCGGAGGGCAGACTGGCCGCCTGGTAGTGCCCGGAGTAACAGCCTGCTGTCGCCAGCACAAGCACGGCCACGCTCAGCAGCGCGGCGTGGCGGCCGTTGAGCAGATGCGAATAAGGAGAAACTGCCTGCATGTTTTCTGATGCGAGCTAAGGTCGGGGGATATCTGGGTACCGGGCGGGTAAGTACAGCAATCCCGTAGAACGTGGCAAGAGAGATCCCCCAAACCTGCGCACTTCCGCCAAGTGAGTTGCTCTTGACCTCCTGCCCCGGCGTGCACGACTATTCGCCCTTTGCCCCGCCCTCCTATAGTGTGCTCCGCTTGAAGACGCTTGCCCAAAACCTCCGGCGGTCCGCAACCTCGGGCGGCTTCCTCGCCAAGGCGGCTCGCCTGGCATCGGGGCATGCCACCGGATACGCGGTGACGCTGGCCATCTCGCCATTGCTGGCGCGGCTGTACGGGCCCGAGGCCTTCGGTCTGTACGCGCTGTTCGTGCTGGCAATCAGTTCGCTGGGCCCTGTGGCTACGTTGCGTTTCGACCAGACCATACCACTGGCGGCCGGTCGGCGTGCGTCCGGAGTGCTGGCGACGCTCGCATTGGTGGCTGCCGTGAGCGTGACTGTCGCAGGTGTGGTGCTGGGCGAACTGGCCACGGCCATGCTGCACCATGGAAGATCTGCAAGCAGTTGGGTATTGCTTGTGCCGCTCGTGGCCGATGGAGTGCTGTGCTTTACCATGTATCAGATTGTTGCAGGACTTCTGCTGGGCGAAGCTCGATATCGCGAACTGGCTCGCATGCGAGTCACCTACGCCCTGGTGGCCGCCGGGACGCATCTGACAATTCCCCTCGTTATTGGCCCAACACTGCTGGGCCTGCCCGCGGGACAGGCGGTCGGTTTTGCGGCAGCGGCCATTTACGGCAGCGTCCAACTCAAGCGTTTGGGCAGTGTGCGATTGCCGCTAGCGGTGCGCACCCTCGTGAGATACGCGCAGCGTTATCGCCAGTTTGCCGTGTTCGGTGTGCCGGCCGCCGTGGTGTCAAACCTCGGCATCCACGCGCCCGCTTTGCTTTTGACGGCGATGTATAACCTGGAAGCAGCCGGCGTGTACGCCCTGGCGCAACGCGTGTTCACTTCGCCACTGACGCTTGTTACCAATTCCTTCTCGCGCACCTTCCTGGCCGAAGCCCGGGCCGGGCGGCTGCCGGAACTATTCCGCTCGGCGGCAAAGGGAGCCATCCTGCTAACGGCTCCTCCCATCGCGGTCGTGGCGATCGTTGCGCCCTGGTTGTTCAGTCTGGTATTCGGCGCCGAGTGGACCGCCGCCGGCTGGGTATGCACGCTGCTTTCGCCCATGGCGATTTCGCTGGTGCTGGCACAGGTGGTCAGTCCCACCTTCGACATCGCCGGCATGCAAGCACTGCGGCTGAAACGCGAAACGCAGTGCACCGCGCTGGTGGGCATGGGCATCGGGGCGGCCTACGTCGCAGGGCTGCCCTACCTGGCGGCCATCGCTGGTGCCTCGGTCGGAGCCACGCTTGGCTATGCTCTGCTGGTGACCTCAGCAGCCAACTACGCTCGACAGAGTGCTAGCAGCCAGGGCATTTCCGTGGCCCCCGCGCCACTGGGCGAAGCCGCCTAGCAACAACTGGGAACCGATCAAACTCTATTGCTTTGTCGCGTCGGAATCCTCTAGTCTTCCGGCCCGCTCGCCGTTCCTTCTGTTTGTTTCAACGCTCTCGATGCAATCACGCTCCGCGACAGCATTGACTCTCAATCCAGCCTTCCTCTTGGGAAGTCTGATTGCCATCTACTTCCTGATAGGTCGGTGGACTTTTGCCCGACTGTCGGGCGACTACGATCAGGTTCCGCTGTTCGAACAGCCTCGCGTCTGGACGGTCGCTATGATCATCGTTCTGGCGGGCATTGTGTTTACCGAGCTTCGCCACCGTGGTTCCTATCGGCCGCAGTCGGTGGATGTAGCGATAATCGTGTGGTTTACGTACGTGCTGATGTCCGCCATTTGGGCCCCCGATGCCGAACTGGCTGCTGAGAAATTCGTCGAAGTCGCCATGATGCTGGTCGTGGCGGTGGCCATCGCCATGGTTCGCTCGCCCGATACACAGGGGCAAGCCTTGTTGGGGTTCTGGTGGACTCTGGTGGCGATGGGTGCCGCCATGGGGCTGCTGGCCTTGTACATGAGCACAGGCGGCCGCGTTTTCACGCCTACCGGTGGTCCGAACATTTTTGGCCGCAACATGGGCCTCACCGGCATCGGCGCCCTGATGCTTGCCACGCGAAGCTTCAGCCTGGCCAAGGTGTCGCTGTATACGATTGTGCTGCTCTCGGCAGTGTGGGTCGTCATGTGTGGTTCACGCGGCGCGCTACTCGCCACGGGCGTGGCAGGCATCGTGTTGTTCCTCACGGCACGCGTTGGTTTCACCACGAAGATTACCGCGTCGCTTGCCTTTTCGATCGCCGCGATTTTCATGTTTGCCAACACCGAAGCCGGCCGCAATGCGACCGATGTGTTCCGCAACCGCATCCTGCGTCAGACCATCGAACAACGCTACACGGCCGACCGCGACGACCTGTTTATCGAAGCCTACGAACTCGGCATGGAGAAACCGATCATTGGATGGGGCCTCAGTGGTTTTCTGGCCAACAGTTGGATCTATCCCCACAACTTGTTTCTCGAGACCTTCGCCGAAGGCGGTATGATTGGGGTCCTGCTGCTGATGTGGATTTTCTGGAAGTGGTGGACCTCCCTGCGGCGAGACCGTCGGGCAATGACAGGCACCTCGTTGGCTGCCATGGTGCTGTTGGTTGTAGCGGCCAGCTTTAGCGGCAACTATTACGATAGCCGTGGCGTGTTCCTGTTTCTCGCCCTGTCGGTCGAAGCCATCATGCCGAACCGCCTGCCCGCCCTCGCTCCGTCTCCCTCTACCGTCGAATCGCCGGCCCTGGGCTCGATGTCCGCCGCGCCCGTCGGTTCCTGACCTTCTACGCGCACTCGAAACGCCATGCACTGGAAAACCAAGGCCCGCATTCAAACGCTCGTCGCCCGATTGCCCGATCGCCTGTCGTACCCGCTGTACTACCAACTGCAGCGGCGGTTCGGTGCGATGCGGCCGCATCGCATCGATCCCACCAATCGCATGCAGGTGGCCATCCAGCTTTGCGAGCGAATCGTCCAGATGGGGCGTTCCCCCGTCGGGGCAACCTTCTTTGAAGTCGGCACCGGCTGGCGCTTGAATTTGCCCATCGCCATGTGGTTGCTCGGCGCCGAGCAAACAGTTACCGTCGATCTCAACCGCTACCTGCGGATGGAACTGGTCCAGGAGGATCTGGCCTATCTGAGGCAGCACCGCGACGCCATGGCCGGGATGTTTGCGGGCGCACTTCCCGAGTTGTTCGACCGCACTCGGTTTGCCCAGTTGCTGGCTGCCCACCCGACGAGTGCCGAGGAATTCTGCCAATTGATCGCCGCGCGTTACATCGCTCCGGGCGACGCCGCGCGAACACCGCTGGCCGACGATTCGATCGACTTCCACGTCTCGTGCAATGTGCTCGAACACATTCCCCAGCAGGTGTTGGCCGCCATTTTTGCTGAAGCCAACCGAATTGTCCGGCCCGATGGACTGCTGCTGCATCGCGTCGACCACAGCGACCACTTCTCGCACACCGATCAGTCGATCTCGCCGATACACTTTCTTCGTTTCTCGGATGGCTATTGGCAAACTCTTGCGGGCAATCGCTACGGATACGTCAATCGCCTTCGCGAAGACGACTACCTCGCGCTGTTCGACGGCGCCGGTCAAGCGATCGAGCAGGTCGAGTCTGAGTGCGATGCGCACGTGTTGTCGCTGCTCGAAGACGATTTGGACCTCGCCAAGCCGTACGCGGATAAGTCGCTCGACACGCTTGCACGATTGAACTCGTTGTTCGTCACCCGGCCAGCCCCTGCGGCAATGGCTCAGGTGGCTTGATCCTGCGCGCTGCTGCTAGCACCGGGCGGTTTTGGCCGGCATAAGCGATGTTGGCCTGCAGGCGCAATTCTCCTATATTTCGCCGTCGCTCCGCTCCCCCCTGCCCTGCCCCGCCCCATTATGAATGTCTGGCTGCTGCATGTCGGCGAGGAATTGCCCGTGGATGAAACCCCGCGGCTGTTCCGTTACGGTCACCTGGCCAATGCGCTTGCTGATCGCGGCCACCAAGTGCTGCGTTGGGCTCCCACGTTTCAACACTTTCGCAAACGCCAGCGGTGGAATCACGACCACCGCGTCGACGTGAACGACCGCTACGCCATCGAATTCATCCACTCGCCAGGCTATATTCGCAACGCCAGCCTGGCACGCTGGAAGTCATACAGCATCCTCGGTCGGCGCCTTGCCGAACGACTACAGCACGAGTCGCCCCCCGACTTGATCGTCACCGGAATCCCATCACTCGAGTGGTGCACCGTGGCGGTTGACTATGCGGAGCGTCACAACGTGCCTGTGGTGCTGGATGTCCGCGATCTGTGGCCCGACATCTACCTGCACCTGCTGCCTCGGTCGCTACAACCGCTGGGCGAGCTCGCACTCACTCCGCTGCGAAGGCAACTGAGAAGTGCATGTCAGCGCGCGACGGCCATCTACGGTGTGTCGCAGTCGTACCTCGACTGGGGACTCAAGCACGCCGGACGCGCGCAAACCTCGAACGATCGTGTTGTGCCGCTGGGGTATCACCGGCGCCAGCTCGAACCATCGGAGCACGATGCCCAGTTAGCCGACCTCGCGGCACACGGTATTCGCGGCGACAAACTCCTGTGCGTGTTCGCCGGCCTCATTGAGCGAATGTACGACGTCGAAACCATCGTGCGTGCGGCCCGTTTGCTGGAACAGCGTTCGCCTGGCAAGTTTCAGTTTGTCATCTGCGGCGCTGGCAGCAAGCTGCCCGCCGTGCGGCGTGCGGCAGCGGATCTCGACAGCGTCAAATTGCTAGGCTGGGTGACGCAGCCCACGATTCTGGCGCTGCTGGAGATGGCTTCGGTTGGCCTGGCAACTTACACCGCCGGCGCACCGCAAAGTTTGCCGAATAAGCCTTTCGAATACATGTCGGCCGGGCTGCCGATCGTGACCAGCCTTCCCGGCGAACTTCCAAGTTTATTGGGCGAGCACCGCTGCGGCGTTCACTACGACGCGGGCGACGCCGAGAGCCTGGCCACCGCCATTGGATTTGTCGTCGACGATCCAAAGTATCATGCCGAAATGGGCGAACGTAGTCGCCAGTTGTTTCTCGAGCGATTCAACTCGCCGGTGGTGTATACCGACTTTTGCGATTCGCTCGAGCGTGTTGCCGGCGTGCCGACGCAACCACAACTAGGAGCGGCCGCATGAGTTCGACCCTGGCCCCCCATCGTCGCGGCCGCCGCCCCAGTGCGAATGCTTCGCCACCACCGGCGAACACTCCTGCCGCGATGCCGCTCACCTACTTTCGCGGTCGCGTGGCGCTCGCCGCCATCTTGCGGGGCCTTGGCATTGGACCGGGCGACGAGGTTGCGGTGCAGGCCTTTACCTGCGTAGCGGTCCCCGAGGGCGTGATGGCCACTGGCGCCACGCCCGTGTATGCCGACATCGGCAGCGACAGTTTCAATGTCGATGCAGAGAGCCTGTCCCGCGCCATTACCCCAGCCACTCGGGCGATTGTCGTGCAGCATACGTTTGGCACGCCGGCCGAGATGCCTCGGATCATGGAAATCGCCTCTGAAGCTGGGCTCGCCGTGGTGGAAGACTGCTGCCACGACATGGGGACCACCCTCGATGGTCACCCACTCGGCTCGTTCGGCGTGGCGAGCTTCACCTCGTTCGAGTGGGGAAAACCAGTCGTCGCCGGTTTGGGTGGCGAGGCGGTGGTCCGCGACGCAGCGCTTCGCCAACGACTTGCTGCCGAGTACGAACAGTGCGAATTGCCCTCTCGCAAGAAGCAATTGCAGCTCGAACTGCAATACCTGGCCTTCGGCCTGCTTTATCGCCCGCAATGGTACTGGCGGGTTCGCGAGGCGTTCCACCAGTTGGGCCGCCTGGGTGCGGTAGCCGGCAACTTTCGCAGTGCCGAACAGTCACAAGAGGTCTCGCCTGAATTCTCCTTGCGGATGTCGCACCGGATGACTCGCCGGGCCATCGCAGGCCGCCAGCAACTGCCCGCCATCCGCCAGCACTCACGGCTGATGGCGGACGCGTACCGCCAAGCGATCAGCTCGTCGACCATCGCGCATCCGAACTTGCCAGCAGGAGCCGACACTTATTTCGCCCGCTATCCTTTGCGGGTGACCGACAAGCCACGGCTGCTAGCAGAAGCCCGTCAGCAGCGAATCGAGCTTGCCGAATGGTACCGCACCGTGATACACCCCCTCGAAGGCGACCAGCTGCGCGCGGTGGGCTACGAGCCGGGCAGTTGTCCGCAAGCCGAACAACGTGCCAGCGAGATCGTTTCGCTCCCCACCCATCGCCGCACCCGCCACGACTTCCCCCAACGCGCAGCCCAATTGCTCAACCAACACTAAGTGCATGCCTCCGACAGAGCTACAGATCGAACTGCATTCGGGCCCGCTGCCGCGGACGCTCGCGGTGTCGATTGCGCGGTTGCACACGGAACAAATTTCTGCAGGTTTTCTCACCTCGCTCGGCCAGCGGTTTCTAGTTCACCTCTACGACTCCATTGCCACCTGCGACGACGCCGTGCTTCTGACGGCTCGGCAAGGCGAACGGTTGGCCGGTATGATCTGCGGTTCGACCGACACGCGACGGGTTTACCGCCACTTCGTGCGGCGCAAGGCCGTGCAAGCCGGTTTGGCCGCGCTGCCGCGACTGCTGACCATCGAGCGGATGAAGCACGTGTGGGAAACCTGGCGCTACCCCGCGAGCACTCCCCAACTCGACCTGCCAGCGAGCGAAGTGCTGAACTTCTGCGTTTCGAGCGACTTCCAGCGGCGGGGTGTCGGCGTCTCGCTGTTCGATCGTCTCACCCAGGAACTGCACGCGCGGGGCCTGCGCGACATGAAGATCGTCACCGGCGAAGCCCAGGAGTCGGCCCATCGTTTTTACGAAGCAGTGGGCGCCGTACTCGCCCATCGCACCGAAGTCCACCGCGGTCAGGCGTCGCGAGTTTACCTGTATCCTTTGTCTCACCTGTCGGCGCACGACGCGCCCGACCAGGTACATACCCCCGCTGCCTGAGGACGAATGGAATGTCCAAACGCGTGTTCGACTTTGTAGCCGCCAGCACTGGGCTGCTGTTGCTCTCCCCTGTCATGTTGTTTGTCGCCCTGTGGATCAAGCGAGACTCGCCTGGTCCTGTGTTCTACCGCGGCCGACGTGCCGGTCGGGGTGGCATACCGTTCCAGATGCTGAAGTTTCGTTCGATGGTCACCAATGCCGACAAGATCGGCGGCCCGACCACCGCGGGTAACGACTCACGCGTCACGCCCAGCGGCCGCTTCGTCCGCAAGTACAAGCTCGACGAAATTCCGCAGTTGATCAACGTGGTCCGCGGCGAGATGAGCCTCGTGGGTCCGCGGCCCGAAGTGGTCGACAAGGTGGAAAAATACAATTGGAACGAACGCCGCATCCTCACGCTGCGACCCGGCATCACCGATTGGGCTTCCATCTGGAACAGCGATGAAGGAGGCGTGCTGGCCGGCGCGCCCGATCCCGATGACGCTTATGAGAAGGTAATTCGTCCCGGCAAACTGCAACTGCAACTCTATTACCTTGAGAATCGCTCGCTGGCCAGCGACCTGAAGATCATCGCCGCGACCCTGATTCGCATTGTCCATAAGCGTTACACGCCCGCGGAAATCAAAAGCTATCCCACGTTTCGACAGCTCCGCGCCAGTGTGGCCCGGCTGGTTGCCACCGAGCAGATTCACCGCGACAAGACGAATCGTCCCGCCGCTTAAGTGCCACCTGTCCCGCCAAGTTCCGCCAAGGTTCTACGATGAGTACTACCACACTTCGCAAGATTCCTTTCTTCGACTATCCGGCCCTGTTTGCGGCGGACGAGGCCGAGTTGGTCGAGATTTTCAAAGACGTTGGACGCCGTGGTGCGTTCATTATGCAGCGCGACCTCGAGGAGTTCGAGCAGAGTGCCGCAGAGTACGTCGGCGCCAAGTACGCCCTGGGCGTTGGCAATGCTACCGATGGATTGTTGCTCTGTATGCGCGCCGCCGGCATTGGACCGGGCGACGAGGTGATCTTCGCCAGCCACACGATGGTTGCCACGGCCGCGCCGATTCACTTCCTGGGTGCCACGCCCGTGGCGGTGGAGTGCGGCGCCGATCACTTGATCGACCCGGCCAGCGTGGCCGCCGCGGTAACGCCAAGGACCAAGGCCATCGTGCCCACGCAGCTCAACGGCCGCACGGCCGACATGGAAGCCCTGCAGGCCATTGCAGACGAATACGATCTGCTGATCATCGAGGACGCCGCCCAGGCGTTTGGCGCCCGCTACAAGGGTCGCGCGGCCGGCACGTTCGGCCACTCCAGCGCCATCAGCTTCTACCCCGCCAAGACGCTCGGCTGCCTGGGCGATGGCGGCCTGGTGCTCACCAGCGACGACGAAACCTATCGTCTGATGAAGTTGTTCCGCGACCACGGCCGCGACGAGTCGGGCGACGTGGTGACGTGGTGCCTGAATTCGCGGCTCGATAACCTGCAAGCGGCCTTCCTCAACTTCAAGCTCAAGACCTACGACCAGGCTATCGAGCGCCGGCGGCAGATTGCCAGGCTGTACCAACAAGAGCTTGGCGACTTGACGGAGCTCACACTTCCCGTGGGCCCGGATGAAGATCCCGACCGGTTCGACATCTTCCAGAATTATGAAATTGAAGCCGAGCGGCGGGACGGACTCAAAGCCCACCTGGCCGAACAAGGTATCGGCACGCTCATTCAATGGGGCGGCAAGGCCGTGCACCAGTTCCCCGAACTGGGTGTCAGCGCCACGCTGCCCTATACCGACGCACTGTTTCAAAAGATGTTGATGCTGCCGCTAAACCTCGCGCTTTCGGACGACGACGTCAGGCACATCTCGCAGCAAGTCCGTGGGTTCTACGGCAAGTAGTCCTGCGCACTGGACATGGAGGTCCAACGATGAAACCCAAAGAAGAATTGGCCGAACTGGCCCGCCGCATCCGCGTGCACGCGGTGAAGATGGCCAATCGCGCCGGCAGTTGCCATGTGGGTAGCTCGCTATCGATGGCCGAGATCCTCTCCGTGCTCTACGGCGGCGTGATGAACGTCGACCCCACACACCCCGAGGCCCCCAACCGCGACCGTTTTGTGCTGAGCAAGGGTCACGCCTGCGGCGCGCTCTACTCGGTGCTGGCCGAAAGTGGCTTCTTCCCGCTGGAGTGGCTCGAGTCGTTCTTTCAGAACGGTGGCCGACTGCCCGGTCACGCCACGGCCAAGGGTATCCCGGGCATCGAGGTCTCCACCGGTTCGTTGGGCCACGGATTACCCATCGCCGTGGGGATGGCACTCACCGCGAAGCGCGACCAGCAGCCGTACCGCGTGTTCTGCGTGCTGTCGGATGGCGAGTGCGACGAAGGCTCCAACTGGGAAGCCGCTATGTTCGCACCGCACCACCAGCTCGACAACCTGGTGGCCATCATCGATTACAACAAAATCCAAAGCCTCGGCCACGTGGACGAGGTGCTGCCGCTCGAACCGTTCACCGACAAATGGCAGGCGTTTGGTTGGCAAGTCGTCGAGGTCGACGGGCACTCGATCGACCAGCTAACCACCACGCTGCAGGCGGTGCCCACCACCCAAGGCAAGCCGACTTGCGTCATTGCCCACACCGTCAAGGGCAAGGGCGTCGATTTCATGGAAGATCAACTGCTGTGGCACTACCGCACGCCACGTGGCGAGGAATACACCGCGGCGCTCGAGCAATTGGGGGAAGTAGCATGAGAACCACTTTCATCGATACGCTGACCGATCTGGCCTACGCCGACCCGCGGATCACCCTGGTGACGGGCGACCTGGGATTTGGCGTCGTACAGAAGTTCGCCGAACGGTTCCCCGATCAGTTCGTCAATGCCGGTGTCGCCGAACAGAACATGACGGGCCTCGCCACCGGTATGGCGCTCGCCGGGCGGATCGTGTTCACCTACTCGATTGCCAACTTCCCCACGCTGCGACCGCTGGAACAGATTCGCAACGACGCCGCGTACCACAATGCGAATGTGATCGTGGTAGCCGTGGGTGGCGGGATGAGCTACGGCGCGTTCGGCATGACGCACCACGCCACCGAAGACATCGCCATCCTGCGATCGCTGCCCCAGATGACCGTGCTCGCACCTGGCGACCCGGCCGAAACGACGGCCGCCACCCGCAAGGTGGGCGAAGGCATTGGACCGGTGTATTTGCGACTCGGCCGAGCCGGCGAACCAACGGTTCACACCGGACCCATCGATTGGCACCTCGGCAAGGCGCTCGTCACCCGCGAGGGCACCGACGGCACCATCATTTCCACCGGCGCGATGCTTCACACGGCCGTCGCCGCGGCCAATCAACTAGCAGAAACCGCCGGCATCGAGCTACGCGTGCTGAGCATGCACACCATCAAG
The DNA here is from genome assembly GCF_024054565.1 of Aeoliella straminimaris. Taxonomy (GTDB): domain Bacteria; phylum Planctomycetota; class Planctomycetia; order Pirellulales; family Lacipirellulaceae; genus Aeoliella; species Aeoliella straminimaris. Next base: position 98,937 of record NZ_JAMXLR010000092.1, on the reverse strand, counting down.
CCCTTGGACAGCGACGCCATCGTGGCGGCCGCCGAAGAGACCGGCGCGGTCATTACGCTCGAGGAGCACAGCATCCTCGGAGGCCTCGGCGGTGCCGTGGCGGAGGTGCTGCTGGAAGCGGGCGTGCCGGGTGTCGCCTTCAAGCGAATCGGCCTGCCATCGCAGTACATTACCGAGGTCGGCAATCAGGACTACCTCCGCAAAGTGCACGGCCTGGACGTCGACAGCGTGGCCCGCACAACGCTACAAACGCTCGAAAAGACCAATCGCGCGGCACGTCACGCTGCCTAACCCCCTGCAGCGACGGAGCACGTACCGACCACTTGGCGTTCGGGCTATTGACGGATCTTAAACCGAGATCCAGTCGCCGTAGAGCTTGAAGACGTAGTCGATCGAATCGGAACTGGCTTCGTCGTTGCCCGTCAGATCTCGCCACGCTTCCACGCGATCGAAGCCACGTGCTTCGTTGTAGTAGAGGCCGTTGGTGCAGTACGCACCCCAGGCTGCGGCATGTACGTCGTCGTCGGCGGCCGAGTCGTGGAAGATCGCACGGTCGTTGCCATCGGAGGCGTGAGCGTACGTCGTTTCGAAGTCGCGGGCGTCGTTGAAGTACCCACTGCCCAGCATCACGGCCCGCCAGTCCCACGACGCGTAGGTATCGTCGCCCGAGGTGTCGTAGAACGTTGCGGTGTCGTTGCCTCCGTAGGCGAAGGCAGCAGTGTATTCGAAGCCACGGCCATCGTACAGGAAGCTGGCGCCCTGCATCGTGATCTGGTCCGACCAACCATTGTAGGTTTCGTCGTTGTCGGTGCCATGCATGTAGGCACGGTCGTAGCCACCCTCGCCGTAGGCCAGGGTGTAGCCAAAGGAGCGAACGTCGTGGAAGTAATCGGTTCCGGTCAGCACCTGCCGCTCGTCCCAGCAGGTGAAGACATCGTCGCCCGAAGTGCCATACATAATGGCCTGGTCGTTGCCACCGCTTGAACTGGCGAACGTGTAACCAAAGTCGTAGGCCTCGTTCCGGAAACCGCTTCCCGAGTACGTAGCATGGTCGGCCCAGCCATAGTACGTATCGTCGCCGGCCGAATCCAGGAAGTAAGCCTTATCGATGCCCGACGAGGCGTAGGCGGCGGTGAACTGGAAGTTGTCGGCCGAATTGTAATAGCCGGTGCCCCGCATCAGGGCCTTGTCGCTGTAGCCGTAGTACAGATCGTTGCCGGCCGAGTCGTAGAAGTACGCCTCGTCGTTGCCAGCGGTACTGTAGGCATGGCTGGCGTCGAAGTTTTGGCCTTCGTTCGAAAAGCCCGTACCCACCATGACGGTACGGTCGCTGTACGCGGTGTAGGTATCATCGCCCGCGCTGTCGTAGAACGTTGCTCGGTCGACACCAGTGCTGGCGATCGCCACGACGCTGTCGAAGTTGTGCACGTCGTTGAAGAAGCCCGTCCCGAGCATTACCGCACGATCGGCCCAGGCCGCAAAGTTGTCGTGCAGGGCGGAGTCGTACAGCGTGGCAGTGTCGTTTCCGCCCGATGCGTACGTATACGTGCGGTCGAAGCCATACACTTCATGCTGAAAGCCGGTACCAGTGAGCGTCACATGGTCGGTGTACGCCACCAGCGTTTCATCGCCATCGGTGTCGTACAGCTTGGCGGTGTCGTCGCCGCCACTGGCGTAGATCGCCACCGATTCCATGCTGCCTGCCGTGGCCGAGTAGCCCGAACCCGACAGGTTGGTCCAGTTGACCCTTACCGTGGCCATATCGTTGCCACTACTGCCGGTAAAGGTGATCGCGTCGCTGCCGGCACCGCCGTTCATGCTGAAGTTCGTTACCGTGGCGCCATCGAACGAATAGCTCACGCCATTGACGGATAACGAGTGTACGCTGCCAGCGGTGAAACTATAGGTATCGTTGGCACTGGTACCACTGGCAACGACCTGGCCGCCAATCTTGTTCACCAGGTTCGTCAACCGCACGTCGACGTCGGAGTTGGTACCTGTAATGCACAGGTAGAACTCTTCGCCCGCGGTGGCCAGGTGGTCGACCCGTTCCCCATTGCCCGTGGTGGTGCTCTGGTCGAGCATCTGCATGTTCGAATCGTACAGGGCGAGGTCGACGTTGCCGCTGGTATTGGCGAAGGCTGCCTGGGCCGTGACGTACCCGGATTGTCCGGCCACCACGCGATACCAGGCCTCGCCGGCGATGTTCATGCCGTTGTGCGACTGCTGTCCGCCGATGTTGCCCCAGTCGACGAACGTGAACGACGACTCGATCGATACATCCATGTCGTAGTAGCCCAGACCACCGGAAGTCGAGAGTCCCACGGTGTAGGTCTGCCCTGCCACGACGTTCATCGTCCAACTTTCGCCGCTCTGTGTGGCGACATTGCCCCCAAAGTCCCAGGCGACATCCAGCTCGTGACTCTCCGTTGCGCTGAACGTGGCGACCCCTGTCGCTCCCGCAGTAAACGTGAAGTAGTCGCCGTCGGTCAGCGACGAGATCATACCGCTGACTTGGGTGGTGCCGGTTCCCAACGTACCGAGCCCGTGGGCCGAGTCGCTCGCGCCGTAGTCGTCTTCGGGCATCAACGCGTTAATGGCGGATTCCATGTTCAGCCGCAGGTAGCTCTGGCTGGTGGCCGAATCGTAAAACGTATCGGCTGTCTCCCGCATATGGGCGTAGATCACGTCCTGCGTGATGGTGGAGTAGCCCAACAACTCCATTGCCTCGCGAATGATCACGCTGGCGCCGGCCACGTAAGGCGACGCCATGCTGGTGCCCGAGGCACTGCCCCAATCGTCGTCCACCCCGTTATTGTTGCCGGCGAAATCGGGCAAGGTGCTACGAATGAATCGTCCCGGCGCGGCAATGGCGCTGGAGTGACGCTGGCTGAAGTAACTCAGGGCGCCGCCGTCGTCGACGCTCATCACCGGCACGACGTAATCGCTGGCAGCCGGATAGCTGAGCCCCGGCGTGTTGTAATGAGTTCCGGCGTCCACCAATGATTGGTTTGTCGTGAAACTGTTACCGGCCGACACCGAAATGAAGATGCCCAGTTGTTCAAGCTGGTCAAACTTGCTCTCAATATAGCTGTAGCCGGTCGGTGGCGAGTCGCCGTTAAAGGCGGTACCCAGCGACAGGTTGACCGCCGTGATCGGGTTGGCAAAGTCGTCGTGGTGGTCGATTACCCATTGCAGGGCGCTCGACACGTAACCAAAGTGGCCATAGCCGCTATCGTCGAACACCCGCAGCGCCACCAGGTCGACCCCAGGGGCTACGCCTTGGTTCTTGCCCAATTGGTCGCCGGTACTACCAATGATGCCGGCCACGTGGGTGCCATGAAAACCATCGGGTGCGTCGTCGTAAGGATCCGAGTCGCCTTCGGCAAAGTCCCAACCACCGACCACGCGGTAACCGGTACCATAACCGCCCCCCAACGCGTAGTGATCGTAGGCAACTCCGCTATCGATGACGACAACCGTCTGCCCGGTCCCGGAGAAACCGAAGTTCTCCCGCACGGTGTCCAACCCCGTCAGGTTGTGCGCGCTGTCGAGCGTCGGCTCGACATCCGCGTGCTGGGAGATTTCGGGAAAGGAACTGTGCGCTTCGATGGGGGGAAACTCGGTGTCCGCCGTGACAGCGGGAGACTCGTCCAAGGTACCATGTTGACTGAAGCCAGCATCCATCAGACCATTGAAGGGATCGACGGCCATCAATTGCCGCAATTCAAGCGACTCTATGCTGCTGCGGCGTTTGGGACGTGGACGATGTTTGCGTGACATGGATCGCTTCCCCAAAAGCGAGGCCGCGTCGGGCGGCCCGGGGCCAGAAATCTGGCCAACGGAAAAAATTGGCGGATGAAAAGTGTGGTGGATAAGTAACCGCCCACAGGCCGGGGGCATCTGGTCGGTCAATCAAGCGTAGGTTACGTTTCTGTGCCAAGATGCGGGGGACAGTAAACGCATCCGAGTTCCGAAAGATTGCAGTCGGCCGCAGACAGGCAGACCACTATCTGTGTGGCAAATCTGCCACATGGAAGGCAGACCGCGAGGCATTAACACAAACCCGTCGCGATATCGAAACATCTTCGGCCCCCTGTTCGAACCCTTCGTTCTCTGCGGCCGACTACCGAAGCCGCGAGTGGAGGGCACTGCACCGACTGACGTTGACCCTTCGAGGCGATTGCCGACAATGGGTCGAGTTCACGCCAAATGCCCCCCTCACCGACCACCATGAATTCCGCCCCACGAATCGTCTTTGCCGGCAGCGTCAACACTTCGCGGACCGCGTTGGAGTCGATCGTCGCCGCCGGCGGCAATCTGGTGGGTGTGTTGGAGCTCGCACCCTCGGCTTCGCGAAACGTAAGCGGATTCGCCGAATTGTCCGACATCGCCGCCCGAGCCGAGGTGCCCATCGTGCGATTCGAGAAGATCAATTCTCCAGAGGTCATGACCGCAGTCGAACGGTGGCAGCCCGACCTGCTGTTTGTGGTCGGGCTATCGCAACTGGTGGCTGACGAGTTACTTAACCTGCCTCGCTTGGGGTGCGTTGGCTTTCACCCGACGTTGTTGCCCGAAGGGCGCGGCCGAGCGCCCATTGCGTGGCTCGCGTTGGGGCAAGCGCGGGGCGCCGCAACGTTCTTTCTGATGGACGCCGGCGCCGACTCGGGGCCGATCTTGGCGCAACACCCGTTCGACGTCTCGCCAGACGACTACGCCTTCGACATCGAAGAGAAAGTAAACCAATCGATCCGCGAAGCGCTCGGCCAGTGGCTGCCGCGGCTGAACGCTGGCGAGTGGGCTCCGGCTCCGCAAGACCACAGCCAGGCCAGTTACCTTGGCAAACGAACTCCCGCCGACGGCCACATCGACTGGTGCCTAGCAGCCACCGACATCGCCCAATTGGTCCGCGCGGCGTCCCGTCCCCTCCCCGGTGCGTACACCTACCTGGGCAATGCGAAGCTCATCGTGTGGCAGGCGACCATCGTCGAAAACGCCAACATCCAGGGCATACCAGGACGCGTGTTGAACTTTGACTCCGACAAACGTCCCCTGCTGCAAACCGGTAACGGAGTACTGCGTCTCGACGAGATCGATATCGTCTGCGACTCGCTCGACACCCCCAAACTGCGTGTCGGCTCGCAACTGGGTTACTCGGCCGAAGACGAGGTGCATCGCCTGCGTAAAAAAGTGGCAAAGCTGGAAGCAAAGTTGCAGCGGGTGATCGAAGATCTGGAGCTCAGCGAGTTTCGCACCGAATAGCATCGCAGCAGGCTACAACACCACACCACCCACCGGTGCGAGCTTCGTCGGCAGGTTCGTGTCGCCGAGCATCTCCTTCAGATTCTCTTCGATCGTCAGACTGATGGCCGAGAGCGGTGTATCGCCAGGGCGATTCTCGAACGGGTCTTCGGTTCGCGCACCGATCTGCTCCAGCGACAGGAACACGAAGTTGATCGCAAGCGACAGCGGAATGTTCCAAACGCCAAGTTCTTCGACAAAGGCAAACGGCACCAGCGTGCCATGGATGAAGACGAACATCCGGCCGAAGTAGCTATAGGGCCGCGGAAATGGCGTATTCTTGATCCTTTCGCACATGCCCTGATGGTTGTTGAACTCAATCAAGGTCTCGTCCAGACGGACCAGCCGATAGTCGGAAATCCACCCCCTGTCGTAAGCATGCTGCAAGTCACGCCCCTGCAGCATCAGCAGATAGTTGGGCGGATTCCTCTTGCTCATTACCTCGTCAAACTCCTCCGGAGGGAGGAAGCCTTTGATTTGCTGGTAGTCGTTGGGCGCCTCCATCAATTCCTGTTCGATCCCGTTGTATGGGTGTCGCTGCCGGAGGAACACGCGAAGGCCATGCACAAAAGCCATGTGGCGATAGATCATCGCCCGCTGCCAGGAGGCAAGTTCTTCATTCGGCCTCCCCTCCTGGTCCATGGAAAGCGTCAACACTTCACGTCCCCACGCGCGACTATAATTGACCAGCTTGCCCCAGATCTTACGGGCCTCCCACCAGCGGTCGTAGGCGGAGTTGTTGTTGAAGGCCAGAAAGATAGCCAGCGCCGTGCTGAGCGTCGCCACGGCTTCGAACGGAACCGACAACTTGTCGATAAATGAGAACTTGTGGTGCAGAAAGTAGACGGCAATCGACAGACACAGGAAGTAAAGCATGCTCTTCCACGCATAGAAGAAGATGTACTTCCACCTGAGATTCTTGGATACTATCATCGCCGGTCCCTAAGAGATATCGAATCGTGACAACCGAGCATGGTACACACTGCTATGGGTCGCACGCTATAGTCAATGTGCGGATCACAATGGCGTAGCACTCTGCCAGCGCAGTAGTGCGGTAGTCGTCCGGCAACCAAAAGGCAAGCGATCGGACCAACGCAGATGAGCCCGAGCCTGGAAACTGCCGAACGCTTCGCTCGTGCGCTCGATGCGGAAAACTACACGGCGGCTGCGGCCCTGCTCAGCCCGGGTTGCGAGTATACTTGTCGCGGAACTCGTTACCACGGGCCCGCTGAGATCATCGAAACTTACCGCCAGAGCGGCGAAAGCGTACAACGCGACTTCGACGCGGCAACCTACGAGAGCCGCTGCGAAAGGCTGACCCAGCGGGAAGCGCTAATTCATTTCCTTGATCGGCTAACCAAGAGTGGCCAGACTTTCACCTTCGCGTGCCAGCAACTCGTCGAGGTGGACAATAGCGGTCAGATCGTGCGCATCGAACACCAAGATCTGCCGGGACAACGCGAAGCCTTGACAGAGTTCAAGCGCAAAGTTGGACCAAATGCGTAGGAACCGCGTGACAACTATCGTTTTGGCTGGCGTGGAAGGAACAATCGCATCGTGACAGCGTTGCAACTAGTAGCCGGGATGGCAATTTTGATTCTGGGCGCGGAACTGCTCGTCCGCGGCGCCAGCCAGTTGGCCGCGTCCATGGGCATTTCGTCGCTGGTAATTGGCCTTACCGTAGTGGCCTTTGGCACCAGTTCGCCAGAACTAGCCGTCAGCGTCAAAGCCGCGCTCGATGGCCAGGCCGACGTCGGGCTGGGCAACGTGATTGGCAGCAACACCTTCAACGTGCTGTTTATTCTCGGGCTCTCGGCCGCCATTTCGCCGCTCGTGGTCTCGTCGCAACTGGTGCGGTTAGACGTGCCCGTCATGATCGGTGTCTCGCTGCTTACCATTGCGCTCGCCTGGGACGGCATGCTTAACCGTGTCGATGGGGCGATCCTCTTTTCCGGCATCCTGATTTACACGGGCCTCCTGCTATACTTTTCCAGAACTCAGCGAGACAAGCCACCCGAGACCTCTCGGTCCAGCAGCATCGTCTGGTCGATCGTGCTGGCCGTGGTGGGATTCGTGCTATTGGTGGTTGGTTCGCGGCTTTTGGTGAAGAGTGCGGTGACGATCGCCACCGCAATGCAGGTCAGTAACCTGGTGATCGGACTGACGATCGTGGCGGCTGGCACCTCACTGCCCGAGGTCGTCACTTCGGTGGTGGCCTCACTGCGTGGCGAGCGAGACATCGCTGTGGGCAACATTGTGGGCAGCAACTTGTTCAACCTACTCTGCGTGCTGGGCGCGGCCGCCCTGGTGTCGCCAACGGGAATACCGGTGCAACCCTCGGTGCTCGCGTTCGACCTGCCGGTGATGACCGCCGTGGCCGTGGCGTGCCTACCGATTTTCTTCACCGGCATGGCAATCTCCCGCTGGGAGGGCGCACTGCTATTGGGCTACTACATCGCCTACACCACGTATTTGATCCTCGCCGCCACGGATCACGACGCCCAACACACCTTCGGCGCCGCGATGCTGTGGTTCGTGATCCCGATCACGGGCGTGACGCTGGTGGTACTGTTTGCACGGGAGTGGCGGAAGAGAAGCAGGCACACAAGTTGACACTCCACCGTGCTATCATGCCTTCTTATGACGCAAATGCACGGCGAATTCGATGTATCGGCCAATCTTTGTGGACACTAAACTGAGCGCCGAATCGTTCATGCACCAAGAGTGCCAGCAGGACACCTCGCCATGCGCTTGATTGCTTCCGTCGCCGTACTCATCGGCTTGAATTCAATTGCAACCGGCCAGACATATGTTCTGGAAGGACAGATTATCAGTGGAACCACACTCTTCACTGTCGATGAACCTAGACCTGGGATAGTCTTCGACGGAATGGGGTATCCCGAGGGTGGATATCCAGTTGACTACTCCGGCCTCTTGTCCGTGAATGCCGACCAGGGTCTCTGGACTTTTGGCTTCTCCGCAACCGACGACTTGGAAACCGTTGATCACACGGTGGATGGACCATCGGCCGCCGAGGAACTACCGACCAATGTGCTTCTTGCATCGACGACGGATTTAACAATAGATTTCAATTCCGGCTTCGGATGGACGACCGATTTCGAACTTGAAATCGACCTCCCATCTGAAACTGGATCGTGGACGTGGAGTCAGGATTGCGCGTTTTGCGATCTGGCTTGGGCTCTGCCCGGAGCAACGGCTACCGTGACGTCTGTCACTGTCGTTCCTGAGCCGACAAGCGTGACGTTGCTGCTGGTGGGCTTGGTTGGCGTGCGACTGGTGTCGCGTCGGCGGAACTAATACACTGCCGCAGTCCCCTCCCCCCGTCCCTCACCCGCGTCGGGGAGAGGGGACAGCTACGCTAGCCACCCAAGAATTCTGGCGGCGTTGTCATCCGGACAATATGAAACGCTTCGCCGTAGCCGAAGCCGGCCTGGCTGCCGCGGAACAGGGCCAGGGCCTTCAGGGCTTCGACTGATCGAGGCTGAGGGAACGCGTGGACCTGGCTTTCGTAGCAGGCCATCGCTTCGAGCTTCGTTTCAATCGAGTCGGAGATGTCGACCACCCAGTTGGGTGTGAAGTTCGGTTCGATGTGCGGGGCGTTCCAATGCGTTTCGCTGATCGTCTCGTAAGCGGCCACCAGCCCGATACCGCGGCCCACACCGACCGGCCGCGAGCAGACCATGGCCGCTTCGAAGATCTGCCGATGATCTACGTGCCGATCGGGGTACGGGATCAGCAGCACGTGCGGCCGCACTTGTTCCACCAGGTCCATGATGCGGCCGTTGAACTCGGGCACGCGCACATCGTCCATCAGCGCGGCAGGGTAATCGAGAAACACCGACCGCTTGGCGCCAACCACGGCGTGGGCCTGGTGTGCTTCGGCGACGGTTTGCTCGTGCACGCTCTTGGGATACAACGGAGGCATGTGAGCCGCCACGGTGAGCACCGTCAGTTCGCCCCCGGCGGCAGTGAACCGGGCCATCGTGCCGCCTACGCCCAGGATTTCGTCGTCCGGATGCGGGGCAATGACCAGCATGCGGGTAGGAGAATCGGACATCGTCAAAGTCGCTCCGTCAAAGTGAAAATCGGCCAACGCCCTTGATGGTACGACGTTGGCCGTGAATAGCAACACCAATACACACAAGGGTGGCTGGGGTCGAGTCATGCGAGCCCCCAGTCATTCAAAGTCTGGGGGCTCGCGGAGCTCGACCCCAGCCACCCACTCCACAAAGAAACAACAGGAACCCGAAACCTTGCGAACTCGAATCAAAAACGCTCTGGTGGTGCTGCCGGATGGGATAGCGCAAGTCGACGTGGTGGTCGACGGCGCAAAGATTGCAGACATCGACTCTGCGGCTCAAGTAGCCGTGGACGAAACCATCGACGCGGCGGGCCTGCACCTGATACCCGGCGTCATTGACGACCAGGTACACTTTCGCGAACCGGGCCTGACGCACAAGGAGGACCTGGCGCACGCCTCGCGGGCCTGCGCCAAAGGTGGCGTCACCACGTTCCTCGAAATGCCCAACACGGTGCCGAACGCAATTACACAAGAGCTCTTGGAGGACAAACTACGTCTGGGAGCGGCCAACTCCATCGTTAACTACGGCTTCTACATCGGCGCCACGCCCGAGAATATCGAGGTGCTGAAAACCGCCACCCGTACGCCCGGCATCAAGATCTTCATCGGCTCGAGCACGGGAGACCTGCTGGTCGACGAGCAGGAGGCCCTGGAGCGGATCTTCGCCGAGACCACTTTGCCGCTCACAGCGCACTGTGAAGACGAGTCGACCGTCCGCGCCAACCGCGAGCGGATCGGCACCACCAGCGACATCGCCGATCACAGCCGCATCCGCGATCACCAGGCCGCCATGATCGCCACCCGGCGGGCGATGGACCTCGCGGTGCGGCACCAGCATCGATTCCACGTGCTACACGTTTCGACGGCCGGCGAGTGCGAATTGCTGGCCGATCATCACAACCTGGTGACCGGTGAGGCCTGCCCGCACCACCTCTTCTTCAACATCGATGACTACCCGCGGCTGGGCACGCTCGTGCAGATGAATCCGTCGCTCAAAACCAAAGAGGACAACGCCGCGGTATGGCAGGCCCTGTTGGATGGCCGCCTGCAAGTGGTGGCGACCGACCATGCACCGCATACGCTGGAAGAAAAGCAGCAACCCTACCCGCAATCGCCCTCGGGGCTGCCGGCGGTGGAGAACTCGCTCGCCTTGCTATTGAACGAAGTGAACCAAGGTCGCTGCACCATCGAACAAGTGGTGCACTGGATGTGCGACGCCCCGGCCCGGGTGTGGGACATCGTGGACAAGGGGCGCATCGCCACGGGCTACGACGCCGACCTGGTGCTGGTCGATATGAACAAGACCCTCGCGGTACTGAACGAGAACCAACTGACCAAGTGCGGCTGGAGTCCCTGGCATGGCCTCGAGCTTACCGGCTGGCCGGTGCGAACCTGGGTGATGGGCCACGAAGTGTACCGCGAAGGACAAATTGTCGCTTCGCAGCCCGGCACCGAAGCAATGTACGACCACGCCCGTGGCGGCTACTGGGCGACTGCCGACGCCTGAGCCTGTAGCCCAACTGCATGCTTCCGCGATAGAATGGATGCGGTGAGCAAGTGTACCTTCCGGAGCAATAGAAAATCATGGGGTTCAATGTTGAAGGTTGCGTCGCGCTAGTAACTGGCGCGAATCGTGGCATCGGGCGGACGATTGTCGACCAACTGCTCGCGGCGGGAGCGCAGAAAGTTTACGCGGCCGTACGACAGATCGACTCGGCCGATCCGCTAGTCGACGCGCATGGTTCCAAAGTCGCTCCCGTGCGAATCGATCTGACCGATGCCGAAAGTATCAAGGCGGCCGCGGACGAGGCCAGCGACGTCCACCTGGTGGTGAACAACGCAGGCGTGCTGAAGACGGCCGACCCATTGGATCCGACCGCCATCGACGCCCTGCAGACCGAAATGGAAGTGAACGTCTACGGCTTGCTGCGAATGGCCCAGGCGTTCGCGCCAGTGCTGAAGGCCAATGGCGGCGGCGCGTTTGTGCAGCTCAACTCGATCGCCTCGATGCGGTCGTTCCCTGCGTTCGCTACGTACTGCGCCTCGAAGGCCGCGGCCTATTCCATCACGCAGGCCCTCAAGGTGGTGCTTGCAGACCAAGGCACGCAGGTACTGAGCGTCCACCCCGGGCCGATCGACACCGACATGGGCGAAGAGGCCGGCCTCAAAGACATCGCCGAGCCACCAACCCTGGTGGGCGAGGGCATCATCGCGGCGTTGAGCACGGGCGACTACCACCTGTTCCCCGACAGCATGGCCAAAGACCTCGAAGCCAAATACGCCAGCTTCGCCCAGAGCGTGATCGAAGGCTGAAAGTTCCCTCTCCCCGTCCCTCACCCGGGACGGGGAGAGGGAACCTGAACTACTCCGACTGTTTTCAAACCTCTCCAACACACCATATGCTTCACCTGAAAAGCGAGACGGGACCGCGGTGGTTCGCGCAAGTCGACTCGAACCTCGACGACATCCTGATCGACCACGCCCACTGCGAGAAGAAAGCGGCCGGCACGGCGCTCAACCTGATGTTCGCCTACGTCGAGGACCTCGAGCTGTGCCGCGAGATGACCGAAATCGTGGGCGAAGAACTCGAGCACTTTCACATGGTGGTCGACCTGCTCGCGCGCCGCGGCGTGAAGTTCCGCCGCCTCAAACCCTCCTCCTACGGCCGCAAGCTCAACGACCTGGTCCGTACCGGCGAACCCCACAAGGCAGTCGACCGGTTACTTGTGGCCGGCCTGATCGAAGCCCGGAGCTGCGAGCGGTTCCAGAAACTGGCCGAGCACGTAGACGACAAGGAACTGGCCGAGTTCTACCAAAGCCTGTTCGAATCCGAAGCCCGCCACCACACGACCTACACGCGGCTCGCCAAGCACTTTGCGCCGGAAGCAGAAGTTTTGGCGCGGCTCGAGGAACTCTACGACGCCGAAGCGGCTATCATGGAAGAGGGGGAAGAGTTGCCCCGGATGCATAGTTGAGGGGCGAGGGGCTGGGGGCTGGGGGCTAGAGAATGAAGGAAGCACCTTTTCGGTTTAGCATACGGACGATGCTCGTTGTTATATTTCTCTTCTCGTCCATCCTCGCGGCCTACACTCGCGGTGATTACCTGCTGGGACGCGGAGTCGGTGTGGTCTACGCCATCGTGGCGTCGATGCTCGCCGTGCTTTTTTACCGGGCATTTTCAGACAATCGGACAAACAAACTGCAACTGGGGGCGCTGACCGTAACAACGGTGATCGTCACGGTCTTTTTTGCATTTCCAGGCCATTGGAATTGGAACGTCCAGATCTCTATCGACGACCATGCAGAAGAGCGGGCCGCCGAAACCGAACTGGCGAGATTGTTTGCTACCGACCCTGCATTCGGTCGCCTCGACGCCACGGCACGGCACCAAAAGGGGCTTTGGGTCAGGATTAAGGGAGTCGTACCGACTCATGCGGACTATGATCGGCTGCGCCAGCAAGTGCAGGAAGAGTGCGAGTTAGGCACTTACCGCGAAATTGATTGGTGTATCGCAATCCGAGAGAAGCAGAATACGTCTACTGAGGGCGGAGACGATTAGCTTGCTCCAACGCCCAAATGAAAGAGTCAACCGTGCCATGGCGAACAGACGTGCATTGACGCTGGTGGAAATGCTCGTCGTGCTGGTCATCGTCGCCGCGCTCATTGGACTGTTAGTACCAGCGGTGCAGTCCGCGCGCCGCAGTGCGCGGGAAGCGGTCTGCAAGAACAACCTGCATCAACTGAATCTAGCCGTTGCGGCGTACGCCCAGGCACATAAGAGGCTGCCCGCCCCCAACCAGGCAAACAAAGTTGGCGGCTGGACCATCGAGATTCTCCCTTTCATCGAACAGTCGAACCTCGAGCAACACGTGACGTACGAAGTCGCGATTGAAGACGCGCCGGAGTTGCTGTTGCGGCCGCCGACGATCTTTCGTTGTCCGATTCGCGAAGCTATCGACGGAAGAAGTGGACTATCGATGATGCCAGGGCACTACGTTCTGGTCGCCACGGACCGCAGAGACAGCTTCAGCCTGTACGATGTACCCTTGGAGATCGCTATCCCGTGGGCGGCGGGACCAGAGATGGAGCCCCACTCGGTTCGCAAGCTAGTCGGACCGCATCACGACGGGTTCTTCAGTGCGCATGGTTTTCAGCAAGGCGTGTACTTCGAGCCGCATGAGGAGTAGCAGTTTGGGAACGAATCTAGGAGAATGTGCGACCTCGTGGAATGGCACATCCTGGTTCGCAACTCGGGGAAGTTAGTCACGGGCGACGCGGATTAGTGACTTTCCACATCGCATTGCACAAATGGACTGACAAGTATTCAAGCTCATGACCAAATTCATCCCCGCGGGCGACCTGAAACGCCATTTCAATGTCACCGGTCACTTCTATACGTTGAGCGTCGCAGGAAGTGAGCCGCTCGAGTGCCGCAGTGTGCTGGAGATCATGCACAAAGAGCTGGATCCACCCGGCGAAGCGGATGCCGTGTTCGTGATGATGAACCCAGGTTCCTCCCAGCCGCTGGTGGGGACGCAGCACGATATCGACTCGAAGCAGATCTCGAATTTCAAAGCCACCACCGTACCCACCAAGCCCGACACGACGCAGTACCAGGTGATGCGGGTGATGTACTGCTTCGGCTGGAAGTATGTCCGCGTGCTCAATCTCTCGGACCTACGTGAAGCGAAGAGCCCGCAATTTGCCAAGCGATTGAAGCAGCTGGAGCCGCTCGCCTTGGGAGGAGTCCATTCGGTATTCGCCCCGCAGCGTTCGGCAGAGCTAAAGCGGCAGCTCCAGCGGCGGGCCGAAGGACCCGTAATCTGCGCATGGGGCGTCGGCGATTTTCTGGAGCCGCTCATCCAGCAAGCCGAAACCGCGCTGGCCGGCGAGCCATGCGTCACGGGACTCCCCAAGCCCGACCAGCCTGGACGCTATTTCCATCCTCTGCCGACACTGCAGCGGGATAAGGTAAAATGGGTGTCGGAGATGGTGAAGGTGTTGAAGGCTCGCGTTTAAAGTCTTCCACCTCCCGCCAGCCGCAGCATGCCTCGTGGCTCCACGAATTTCTGGGCGTTTCTGCAACTCCGGGTTCCCGCCCCTCCTACCGCGTTTTCCGCATCCACCAAGATTCCGCTTTCCGCGGCGAAATCCCTCGGAATCATCGGTTATGTATTGCCCTGCAGCAAAACACATGCGAAACTCATCCCCCGGCCGCCGTTCGGCTGTCCCCTGCCTCCCGAAATGCTATAATATGCGGCCAACTGCTAGCACTTAACGAAAACTGAACCAACCTTTAACCAAGTTCCCACCTCCGGTTAGTCAAACCACAACGGACCGAGCAGATACTTCCTATAGAGAAGATGAGCTGTCCGGTTCGCTATGCGGGGTCGGTCGTAAGGAAGCGTCCGCCGCGGCGAACGCACCCGTTTGTAAGGGAAACGAAGTGACCACCATCGCTCGCCCCAACATCGCCACTCCCAGCTTCAACGTCGGGATGCTGCCGGCCCAAGGCTCGGGGTCTTACCCTATCGCCGCCGAGCCGGTTCGTTCGCTGTTCATCAGCGACGTGCACCTCGGTTCGAAGCACACCCAGGCCGAAGCGTTTCTGGAACTACTCGAGCGTTACGAGCCCGAGCACCTGTACATCGTTGGCGACTTTATCGACGGCTGGAAATTGAAGCGGCGTTGGCGGTGGAAGGCCTGCTACGACCGTATCCTGCACCGGCTGATGTCGCTCAAACGTTGCGGTACGAAGATCTACTATACGCCGGGAAATCACGACGAATTCCTCCGCAACTTCATTGCCGATTACGGCATCGTCGACATGCGGAACGAGTTTGTCCATCAGGCGGCCGATGGTCGCCGGTTCCTGGTCACCCACGGCGACAAGTTCGACAAGGTCGAGCAGTCGATGCCGTGGCTCAGCCTGGTGGGCGCGTATGCCTACGATAACCTGCTGAGCATTAACTACTGGCTCAACTGGGCCCGGGGCAAGAAGCACAATCGCTATGCCTTCTGCGGCATGGTCAAACGCAATGTCAAACGCCTGGTGAAGCACGTCAGCGACTTCGAGGGCCAACTGATCGAAGCGGCCGCCGAGCGCCGCTGCTTCGGCATCATCTGCGGGCATATCCATACGCCCCGCATCATGCAGCTCGACAACCTCGCCTATCTGAACACGGGCGACTGGGTCGAGAACTGCACCGCCCTGGTGGAGTTCGACGACGGCACCTTCGAGCTCAACCGAGCCGACGGCCGCATCCTGGCTCAACTGCCAGCCGCCAAGGTCGAAGCGTCCGAGCTGGACGAATCGGCTGCCGGTGTCCTGATTGCGTAGCAACTCCTTCGCGCAGTTGCAGGCTCGCGGGGCATACCGGACTTCGATGGTTTGTTGCCAATATTCGCCGCGTTTCACGGAATTCCTCATAGGGTCCCGTCCGGCGTCGGAATGGCCTCCCACGGTTACCTTGAACAGCGAGCTGGATTTAGCTCGTCGGGGCTACCTTACGAGAACGCCCCATTTTACCGATTTTTGATGCGTTTCCGGGCTCACCGACCGTGCAGACCCTTGCATTCTGCCGGCAAAACAGGGACCATAACGCGATTGGTGAACACACCATGAGGGTGTCGATGCGTACGGCTGGCCGACGGCTCGTCTTGCTACTCAAGGCAATGGTGCTGTCGACGGCCGCCTGGCGGGAAAATCTCCACACAAATCAACACGATCACCGGTCCACGGCGGCAGCCCACAGGTGCCGCGCGAAAGGCCACCGCCGCAGGCGGCTAAGCCCCCGATCGCCTCCCTCGCCTGCCCACCTTCCATCAGGCCACAGGAACATGCATGCTCGCTGCCACACTAAGCCGAGCCGTATTTAACTTCACGCACGGCAAGAACCTCGTTTACAACACGTGCTGGGAAGATCCGAAGCTCGATCGCATCGCGATGAAGCTCGGCCCCTCCGACCGGCTGCTGGTAATTACCTCCGCAGGGTGCAACGCACTGGACTACGCCTTGGACGGCCTGGAGCGGATAGACACCGTCGACGTGAATCCCCGCCAGAACGCCCTGTTGGAGCTTAAGCTGGCGGGCATCCGTCAACTCGACTTCGAGACCTTCTTCGAGATGTTCGGCCGCGGCCGGCTGACCGACTGGGACAAAGTTTATCGCGAGTCGCTCCGCGAGGCCCTGCCCCACGCCGCCCGTGAGTACTGGGACAAGAACGGCAAGTTCTTCTATGGCAAAGGTCGCCGCCCCAGCTTCTACTTCCGCGGCTCAGCAGGCTTTTTCGCCTGGAGCATGAACGCCTACATCAACCGCATTGCCCGCGTCCGTCCGGAAATCGAACGGCTGCTGGAGGCGCAAACGCTCGAAGAACAACAGAAGATCTACTACGACACGTTGAAGTCGTCGTTCTGGGGTCCCAAGCTCGAGTTCCTGTTGCGCCGCGACGCCACGCTTTCGCTGCTGGGCGTGCCCCGGGCACAGCGGCGTCAGCTGGAGAAGTTCTACCCGGGCGGCATCGCCAAGTTCATCGAAGACCGCCTCGACGCGGTGTTCACCAAGCTGCCACTCAAGGACAACTACTTCTGGCGAGTTTATCTCACCGGCGAGTACACCCACGAGTGCTGCCCCGAGTACCTGCGTGAGGAGAACTTCGCCCGGTTGAAGGACGGCCTGGTCGATCGCATTCACACGCACACCACGACCATCCTCGACTACCTCGAATCGACCAGCCAGACCTACTCGCGGTACGTGCTACTCGATCACATGGACTGGCTCGCCGAGCATCATGCCGACATCCTGAAGCGGCAATGGCAGTCGATCGTCGATCACGCCGACGATCGCTCCATCTTGCTGTGGCGCAGCGCGGCCCTGGAGGTCGAGTTCATCAATCCGATTGAAGTCCAACTGAACGGCGAGAGTCATTCGCTGGGCGAGCTGTTGGAATACAACAAAGAGTTGGCCGACGAACTGCACGCCCAGGATCGGGTGAACACCTACGGCAGTTTCGACATCGCCACGCTTCACAAGACTTCCCCCTACGCTGCGGCGGACGACAACAATGAGCGCACTGGGTCAACTGAAGACTCTGTATCACATGGTTCTCTCGCCCATTCGGGGTGAGTCGCACCAGCAACGGCTCGATAGCTTTTACGCCGGCCAGGCCGAACACTACGACGCCACGCGGCAGAAGATGCTGCACGGCCGCGACGAGTTGTTCGCCGATCTCCCTGCGCCCGAGGGTGGCGTGTGGCTCGACCTGGGCTGTGGCACCGCGCGCAACGTGGAAGCTTGGGGCGACCGCCTCTCAAACTTCCGCCAGGCAACCTTGGTCGACCTGAGTGAATCATTGCTCGGCGTAGCCCAAAAGCGCGTCGAGGAAAAGGGCTGGCACAACATCGAACTGGTGCACGCCGACGCGACGATGGTCGAGATCGAGCCCGGCTCGGTCGACGTGGTGACGTTCTGCTACTCGCTCACCATGATCCCCAACTGGTACGACGCCGTGGACCACGCGCTCACGCTGCTGAAGCCGGGCGGCACGATCGGCGTCGTGGATTTCTACGTCGCCAAGAAGTATCCCACCGAGGGCCGGCAAAAACACTCCTGGTTCCGCCGCACCTTCTGGCCCATCTGGTTTGCCAACGACAACGTCTTCCCGAACCCCGATCTGTTGCCCTACCTCGAGCGCCGGTTCGAAACGGTGAGCGTGAACGAACACGCCGGCAAGATCATGATGATCCCGATGCTACGGATCCCGTACTTCCGATTCATGGGGCGGAAGCCGGCGTAAGCTCCTCTGACGACTGAATAGCCGACGAGCCACGCTCGCCGCGAAGGAAGCGAAATCGCGACGGGATCTCGTCGTCGCTCCCGCTGGGCATTACCATCTGCTCGGCGTCCCGCCACCGGCCTCGAAACTTGGCGATATCTCGTTCGACTTCGTCGGCAGGCTCTACGTCGAACATCACCAGGTTCCAGGTTCCCTGCGCTCTCCTATCGAACATCATTTCTGCCACTAGCAATTGGCCCTGCTCGTTCTTTACTGGCGTCGTCACACAGAAGGCAGCGTCCTTGCCTACTTCCAAATGGTCGATACGTAACTTTTCGAATCCCTGACATGCTTGGATCACTTCCAGGTCCTGGTCGCTAACCCGCCCCCAAGCCCCTTTCTCCTTCTCGCCGCGCACCGTCTTCATTACCTCGTCAATCGCCTCCGCCAGCGGTTGGCTTACTACGGGAACGAAGCCGACTTCCTTCTTGGAATCTCCTTCCCTATAGGGGGCCAAAAAATCGGTGATTGGCCTGCTCGCGGGGTTGTAACCGCTGGTATAGCGAATCCGCCAGCCGTTGGACGTCCTACGCAAAACGAAAGCCACGGTACGCGTGTCTTCGGCAGAGGCCGGCTCAAGGTAAGTGGCCGCCCAGTCTCCTTCTACATGGACGGTCCCAATCCTCGGAAGCACCTTCGGATCGCGAATGGTCAGCTTCCGTAGCGCGTCAAAGTTCTCTTTCTTTAAGCCCTTTTCGAATGCTTGGTTTTCCAAATCGAGAAACCCTTTGGCTTTGTCCAGTTCCTCATTCTGCAACGCGGTTAGGAAACCCAGCATCACCACGGCGACGTCGCCAATCTGCTGTTCGTCCTCGCCATCCTGCGTGGCGTCGATCGCCTTGTCGGCCTTCTTCGAGTCACCACGGCTCCAATGACGGTGCAGAAAGTCGGAGAGCCTGGTGTCGGTGAAGAAATCGTCGATATGGTAAACTCGCCAGCCATCGGGCGTGTCGCGGAGAACGATCCCCACGGTGAGCGGGCCCCGGCTATCGGGCGGACTCAGGTACGTGACCGCCCAGTCACCTTCTACGTATCCGGCCCCATAGCTCGATGTCCACTTGGGGTTTCGGGCGTACATTTGTCGTAACGACTCGAAATCCTCGTTCGTCAAGCTCTCTACGAAAGCTGGGCTCTCCTGGTCGACGAAGTCCTTGGCTTTGTCCATTTTTTCCTCCTGGACGGCCTTGAAGAATCCGCGTGCCACAAGTCGCGCCTCGGATAATCTCTGTTGGTCTTTGTATTTCTGCTTGGCGACGTTCATTTCGCCAACCTTCTTGAATTCGACGCCCCAATGGCGGCGCAGAAAGTCGGCCAGGCGGTCGTCTCTGGAATAGTCATCCACATGATATACCCGCCAACCCTCCGGTGTGTCTCGGAGGACAATTCCGACGGTGTAATCGCTCTGCGAGTCTAAAGGGGCGATGTACACCGCGGCCCATTCGTCCACAAGTCGAGTGGGACCCAGCCGTGTGATCGCATTGGGATTTCCCGCGTATATGGCGCGAAGCGAGTCGATGTTCTCCTGGGTCATGCTCTTTACCATGTTTGGATTCGTCTGATCGACCCATTTCACAGCCGCGTCCTTGTCACCGGCGTACACAGCGCTCAAGAATCGTCGCGCCATCAGGTTGGCTCTTCGCGCCTGTTCCGATTCATAGAACTCGAGGGCCTGGCCCGTTCGATCCCTCGTTGGTTGTCGCGTATCAACGGATCGAGTGTGCCCCCGCTCCCACTGCAGATCCGCCAATGCAGGAGTCTCAGGGTTCGTACCCGACTCGCGGCTGGTGGTCCACGCGCCGCGAATGTCGTCGCCGACCGGCCGAATGGACATCGACCCGAAGCGATCCTGCTCGTCGCTCCACTTGCCGTTGTAGCGTCGCTCGACGCGCGACCACTTCAGCTGGATCGTCCCCGGCTTTTCGCTTAGCGCGTCCTTATAGGTCCCTTCGTAAGTGCCGGGCTTGGATTCTTCGAGCACTACGTTGCCCCAACCTTCGCCATGCCAATTGCCGGCGATTTGCGGCGGTGAAGTGGCCGAGATAGCTATTGCTCCCAGCAGAGCCATCGTGAAAGTCACCATAGTCAGAATTCCTTTTTTGCTTGTAAAGAACGAAATTACCCCGCTCGGCGAGGTCTTCCTCAGCGACTCGGGTAGAGGGGTCATGGCCGGTTGTTGCACGTGCGCCAGGCATTGCTCTAACAGATCCGCCACCTCTTGTGCCGAGCGATAGCGATCTTCGGCATGTTTCTCCATCAACCGTTCGACGATCTCGCCCAGCCACTCCGGAATGTCCGGATTGATGTCGCGAATCGCCCGGGGCGCGTCGTCGGTGATTCGCCGCAACACGCCGTAGCTGGTATCCGCTCGGAACGGAGCTCGGCCAGTGCACATCGCGTACATCACGCTGCCCAGGCTGAACAAGTCGCTCCGCTCGTCGACCGTCTCGCCGCGGGCTTGCTCTGGCGACATGTACTGAGGCGTGCCGGCAATGTAACCGGTCTGTGTCAGGCTGGCATCATCGGCCGCCCGGGCGAGGCCAAAGTCGGTCAGCTTTACGCGTTCGACTCCATCGGCCAGCAGGATATTCGCCGGCTTCACGTCGCGATGCACCAATCCCTGCGAGTGAGCGGCCGCCAAACCGCGGGCGGCTTGCATGCCGATGCGGAGTACCTCGGTTGGCGCAAGGGGACCGTTGTCGTCGAGCCTCTTCTGCAGCGAAGGACCGCGAACGTACCGCATCACGAAGTAGGGTACGCCGCCCATTTCGCTTACGCCGTGAATCTCGATCACGTTGTCGTGTACCACCGCGGCGGCCGCCTGCGCTTCGCGCGAAAACCGCCGCCGGGCTGCACCGCTAACTCGCAAATGGGGCGCCAGCACCTTGATGGCCACATAGCGATTCAGCGAGGGGTCGAGTGCCTTGAGCACCACGCCCATCCCGCCCGCGCCCACAATGCCCATCACTTCGTACGGCCCCAAACGCCCCAGCATCCGCTCGTCGTCCGTCGGAGCGAGCAACTCCAGAATGGACTGACGGCTGATGACCTGTTCCAGGCCGACGGAAGTTTCCGGTTGCTCGCGACTATCCAATTCGTCCTTCAGGACATGGACAAGCGACTCGCGGAGGCCCATCCAGATCTCGTCACTGGCGGCTACCGACTCCAGTTTATCGCGGCACACCACGCAATCGTTCAGATGTTGCTCAAACGCGTCCTCTTGCTCCTCGGTGAGCTGATGGTCGAGAAAGCGTTCGATCAACTGGGCATCGCAAATTGTCGGGTAACTGCTCATGATTTTATCTCCCGACAGTCTATACACACCGCGAATAGAAATCTGACACGGGTGGGTCACTCCGCCTGTTCGTATTCAGCGATCTTTTCCTGTATTCGCCGCACGATCCGGCTGCGGGCAGCATAGATGGCACCGGGCGATTTCGCCAGACGATTGGCCACCTCATCCACTGGCCGGTCCTCGACGGCCGTCAGCCAGAATGCATCCCACGTGGCCGGCTGGAACTCACCGCGAATCTGCCGCGCCGCCCAGCGAAACACCTCGCGGCGATGCTCCAGTCGCAGTAGGTCCGAGTCGGGTCCTTCCACCGCAGCGTGCTCGTTGATCAACTCGTGCTCGGTCGAATTCCCCGTCGCGCGGTCTGGTTTACCGCGTGAGAGCGCGTTGAGAATCGCATTCTGCGCAACCCGATGCAGCCAGGTACGAAACCGCGCTCGTTGCGAATCATGCTCGCGCTGCTCGATAGCCCGAGCGACGGCCACCAGCACCTGCTGGGCAATGTCCTCCGCATCGGCAGCTTGCAAACCTTTTCGCCGCGCAAGGGTCAAGATAACGGGACGGTAGATCTCGACAAACTCTTCCCACGCCGCCTGATCCGCCGGATCGCGGACGCGGAGCAACAGGCTAGCACGGGTTTCGGGGTTCATGTTCATCACGGCGCACCTTCAATATATCCTTATACACAGGGCGGCGTAATTTCTGACATGGGCGGCGACAACTTAGTCCTTTTCTGTTGTCCATCATTTAGAACCTCGCCGGCGCTCACTCCGGAGCTAGGGTGTTGAGACCTCTTCGGGATAGAATTGCTGTGCCGGCACCACAAATGATGAAATATGGGCCATCAGCGATTCTGCGATGTCAGTATCCGGAGGTTTCTCCTGCCAGTGGCGCGCTCCGTGCACTCTGTGCCTCCGTGGTTAAACTTCTCTCAATACCACCGGTGTAAAAAAAACGGCGTTGAACCCGCCTGCCAGGTCGGTCTAATGGTGGTGCGGTAATCTGTCTGCACGAACTCGACAGCGCAAGAAATTGCAGATCCATCGGGCTAAGCGAGTCTTCTTCGCTTTGAGCTACCGGTTTGCGCTCGTCGCTTCGGTGCACTCCTGGCACCACCGTCGATTGAGTTTTGGGCCAATTGGGACAGCGGCCAATATACCTGGGACAAAACTCCGGGCTTCTTGGGACGGCACCATGACACAACTTACTTCCCACAAAGAAGTTACATCACGCGCACCCTCACCCCCAAGCTCTTTTTTGGGACCATGGATTGAAGTTGTGGAACAACTGGCCTTGGCCCAAAACTCCGCTGGTTCAAGCCAGGACAACTACACTGCCGAGGTTTGCGATTCGCTGGTAAGATTGGCGCCGGTTGAGGGGAACCTCGCCAGCCTGTCCATGTTTGAAGTCCCCTTCCCTCGCCAACTGTACCAGTCACCCGCCACCACGCATGTCCACCATCTTCTACAGCATCATGGGCGAAGGTCGCGGGCACGCCGCGCGGGCGCGGACCATCGTTGAGGAGATGCGCTCGCGGCACCGCATTGTGTTGTTTACCTCGCACGACGCGCTGGCATTCCTCAGCAAGCAGTATGGCGAGTCAAGCGACGTCGAGGTCCGTGAAATCCCTGGGCTCAAGTTTCATTACTCCGAGAAGAAGCTCAACCTGATCAAGACCATCAACCACGGCCTCGGCATGTGGTGGAACAAGGAGAAGCTGATCGCACCGCTGGCGGAGGTGGTGCGCGACGAGAAGCCCGACCTGGTGATCAGCGACTTCGAGCCACTGCTGGCCCGAGCGGCGCATCGCACGAACGTGCCGGTGCTGAGCTTCGACCATCAGCACTTCCTCGTGGCGTACGATTTGTCGTCGCTGCCGTCGCGACTGCAATGGTGGGCCAAGAGCATGAGTCTGGCCGTGTGGATGTTCGGCATCGGGCAGCAAAAGACCGTCGTGAGCGCGTTCTACAAACCGCCGCTCCGCCCTGGATTCGAGGACGTCGTGCAGGTCGGCCCGCTGTTGCGGCCGACGATTCGCAACCGCGAAACGACCACCGGCGACTTTGTGCTGAGCTACCTCCGGCGGCAGACGCCCGAACGAGTGGTCGACGTGCTGGTGGATCTCGGCGTGCCGATTCGCATTTACGGCCTCGGTCCGCGGGAGCCACGTGGTTCGGCCGAGTTCTGCGAGATCGACGAGGACTCATTCACCGAAGCCCTGGTGAATTGCAGCGCGGTGATCGCGGCCTCCGGCAATCAGCTGTGCGGCGAAGCACTGCACCTGGGCAAGCCGATGTTCGCCATCCCCGAAGGTAAGCACTTCGAGCAATGTATCAATGCGAGTTTTGTGAAGGAGCTCGGCGCCGGCGACTGGGCCGCAGTCGAAGAGGTGAAGCGCGAGCAGTTCGAAGAGTTTCTGGCCGACAGGGAGACCTATCGCCAGAACCTCACCGGTCGCCGTGCGGAGTTCGACGGCACCCCCGCGGCCGTGGCGGCGATTGAGGAAATGTTGTGTCAGTCAGGGACCTCGGTGACCTCCGAAAGCGTGGTCACGCGATAGCCTTCGGCTGCAAGTGCCGGCAGCACGCGCTGGAGCACCTCGACGGTCCGCGTGCCGCGAGCGCCACGGTCGTGCAGAACGATAATCGAGCCTGGACGCACCCGAGCGCGGACGAACCGCGCGGAGAATTCCGCCGACGATTGATGACTGTCCCACGGATAAACGGAACCCAGCACCAGTTGCAGTTGTTCGCCCTTGGCCGTGCGGGCCATCGAGGGAGTAAAGCAACCACCGCCAGGGCGAAGCCAGTGGACGGCGCCGAACTCGGCGAGGCGGTCTTTTGCCTGCCGGACATCGGCACGAAAAGCTTCGCGCGACATTCGCCAGCCTGGGCGATCGCGGGTTTGGTGGTTGCCGAACTCATGGTCGGCGGCAATCCGCTGCATCACGGCGCGCGAAGATTCGTCGTCGCCGATGGTGTCGGTCATGACAAAGAACGTCGCCCGCACGGAGTGGGCCTCCAGGACATCGAGAATTTGGCTGGTAGTTTCCGGGTCGATGGCGTCGTCGATGGTGAGGGCCACGACGGTTTGCTCCGTGTCGAAGCAAAACCGTGCGGTGGAGCAATGATTGACGATC
Organism: Aeoliella straminimaris; assembly: GCF_024054565.1. Lineage (GTDB taxonomy): Bacteria > Planctomycetota > Planctomycetia > Pirellulales > Lacipirellulaceae > Aeoliella > Aeoliella straminimaris. Next base: position 74,269 of record NZ_JAMXLR010000092.1, on the reverse strand, counting down.
GACATCAACCAGTACGGCGGAAAGACCACCACCAGGAACAGGACCACCGCGAGTCCAGTGAGGGCCGCCAGCGACTTCCTCCACCATTTTTGCCGGCTGCATACCAGCCACATTGTGCCGAACAGCAAAGACCAACAAGCGAGCGAACCGATGCTCAGCAGCCCCGTACCGAAGGCCCAATGGCCACCGACGGCAAACACAGCGGCAAGAAACCGCAGCCCACTGGCGGCCAGCACCGCGATGGCGATCGAGCCGAACCAACGTGCGAACATCATGCCCCCTGTACTGCCCCGCTACTTGGCGAGCGACGTGGCGCCAGTGTCCAGGAACTTGGGCGTGGTCGCGTCGAGATGCTCCATCAGGAAGTCGCGTTTGCGGCGTTCGACGTACGGGGTGAACGTGTTATGCCCACGGCCGGGGACGACCAGCATATCGAAGTCCTTATCGGCCTTGATCAGGGCATCCACCACCTGCATGGTTGAAGCGGGGTCGACGTTCTTGTCGAGCTCGCCCACGATTAGAAACAGCTTACCATCGAGTCGATGGGCATTCGTGACATTCGACTGCTCCTCGTAGTGCGGACCGATGGGCCAGCCCATCCAGAGTTCGTTCCACCAGATCTTGTCCATGCGATTATCGTGACAACCACAACTGGAGACAGCCACCTTGTAGAAGTCGCCATGCCACAATAGCGCGCCCATTGCGCTCTGTGCACCGGCCGAATGCCCCATCACGCCAACGCGAGTAAGATCGAGCTGCGGATACTGGTCGGCGGCCGCCTTCATCCACAAACGGCGGTCGGGCAGGCCGGCGTCCGCCAGGTTCTTACAGCAGACGTCATGAAACGCCTTCGAGCGATTGGAGGTCCCCAAACCGTCGATCCGCACCACAATGAATCCGAGCTCCGCGAGCCGCTGTTCGTTATGAATCAGGTAAAACTGTTTGGGCACGAACGACCCCTGCGGCCCTGCGTAGAGGTCCTCGACCACAGGGTACAGGCGGTTGGGATCGAAGTCGGTGGGACGGAAGATCACACCGTAGATGTCGGTCTCGCCATCGCGAGCCTTGGCGACGAATCGCTCCGGCGGGCGCCAGCCGAGCTCCGTGAGCGCGCCGAGGTCCGACTCTTCGAGCTTCATTGCCAAAGTGCCATCACTCGCACGGCGCAGCTCGGTGACCGGCGGCAGGTCGACCCGCGAGTAGGTATCGATCAACAGATCTCCTTCGGGAGAGTACTGCACCTTGTGCGTGCCATCGCCCTCGGTGAGCTTGACCAGGTTCTCTCCGTCGAACCCCACGCGACAGTAGTGCACGTAGTAGGGATCCTGCTCAGGATAGATGCCACCGGCGCGAAACAGGATCTCACGCTTCTGGGGATCGACGTGCTCCACGCCACGAACGATCCACTCCCCCTTGGTAATCTGATGCTTTACCTCGCCGGTGTTCATATCGACGAGGTACAGATGGTTCCAACCGTCTCGCTCCGACATCCAGATCAGCTCGGCGGTGTCGTCCAGATAATAGGCAAAGTGCTTGTGGGCGTAGTCGATGAACGTCGGCTGCTGTTCATCGACCAGCGTTTGCACCTCGCCTGTCTCGGCATCTACCTTCAGCACGCGGGCGACCTGATGGCCCCGCTGGTTGTAGTAGAACGTAAAAAAGCGGCTCTCGGGATCCCACCGCAGCTCGCCAATCTCCCACGGGTTGTCGAACAGCTCGTTGGAGACTTCGATTTCGGGCGCGTCCCCCACAGCAAACAACCGCGGCCGGCGGAGGGCGATGTCGTCGCCCGGCTTCAAGTAATGGTACGAGTCGAGCTTCGGTTGCAGCTGATCTTCGGGGGACGACTCGACCAGATACACGCGGCGGTCCCCTTCGCCCTTGGTGTGCATGGCGACAAAGTGAGTAGAATCGGGCGACCAGTAGACGCGGGCGTCGTATCCGTGCCCCTTCACGCCGTCGGTAGTCTTCTGAATCTCCTCGTCGGTCTCGCGATTGATGAGCCACAGGTTGTGGTCGCGGACGGTGATGCGCCACTTGTCGTCGGGCGAGGTCCTCGTCGGCCGGCCATGGCGTTGACGGGAGTTGGGCTTCCATGGCTCGGCAGTCTGCTCGGGAAGCTTGTCGCCATCCTCCGCCTCGAGGCGATTGCCTGCAGCCGCGTCGACGTGCATCAGCTTGCCTGGACCGCCAGCTTGAGGCGCTTGGTACCAGAACTCGCTCGGCGAAGTCCAACGCGGCAAGACCTCGATGCTAGACCACTTATCGCGGAACCGCTCTTCGATCCGCTGGGCAGCCGATTGATCGTAAGCCGAAGAGAAAGAGGAACTGAACAGCAGGCAGGCGAGCGCGAAGGTGGCGCAAACGTTGCGTCTAGAAATCATGGGTGGGGTAACTACAGGCTGGAAGGTGAGTGGGGGAGCACCCCATTGTACCCACGCGACGCCCTGCGGGACCACTGTGGTAGGCCGCTAGTATCCCCGGCCGCGGAGATCGATCGTGCCACTGGGCCACTCGCGACCGGAACCGGGGTAGCGGACAATGTGATCGTCCTTGAACGGGCAACGGGTCGGATCGTCGCATGTCGAGTCGATGATCTGGTTCTCGACAAGCAAGCAGCCGAACTTGTCGTAGAACTGCTTGGCCCGCTGGCTGGTCTGAAACAGCGAGAACGGCACGCGCCCCTCGTCCACCCACCTCCACGCTTCGCGAACCAATCGCTCTCCGAGCCGCTGTCCACGATAGTCGGGATCGGTGCAAACCGACCCCAAGGCGGAGATCATCATATCGCCCGCCGTGGTACCGACGGTCCGTACGAACGCCGACGCGTGGCCGATGACTTTGTCGCCGTCGCGGATGACAATCGATCGACTCTCGAGTCCCGCCGGCACCGTGGCGTCGCCGCGGTCGGTCTGCATGATGTCGGCGCGGTCTTCCGGCGTGACGCCCGGCTTGGGCCACACGCGGACCAGCAACCGGCCGATCGATACGGCGTCGGCGCGCGACAATTCGCTGGTGAGAATGCTTTCGAGATTGTTGGGGGCGTCAGACATCGTGTCGTAACTCGCGTAAGCCCGAAATTCGGTGGAAAACTCCTTGTTGCTCAAGCAGCAGTAAACTATAGGTCCGTACTGAATTCAGCAGTTAAGAAAACGGGAAAACGTCTGGCCCGACAACCCGCATCCTCCTCAGATGTCGACTCCCATCACCCCGCACACCGGCGGTTCCCAGGCAAGTTGCTGGTGCTGGCGGACCAACTCCCCGAAGGCTTCGGCAATGGCAGGTGGCATCGCAGCACTACGCCGCTCGATCAGATCCACGTGCGCAGAGACGGTCTCCATGCTCGACGCCAGCCGCTGCGTGGTGTCGTTCACCATAAACTGCAGCAGATGATAGCGAACAGCGTTACATCCAATCACCCGCGAATAGACCGACACCTGCTGCCCAACGCGAACCTCGGCAAAGTACCGCAAGTGCTTCTCGAGCGCAAAAGTGCCGTGCTTCTCCCGCTCGATGTACGCACGATCGAACCCACACCCGCCAATCAAGTCGCGAATCGCCAGACCGTACAGGTGCGTATACCACATGACATTCATGTGGCCCATCTCGTCGAGGTAGTCTTCCGGTATGGTGGCGCGTTGGCTCAGCGGAAGCTCCAGAATCTCACGAAGGCCGGGCAATTGATCCATTGTTATCCGAATATAAGTATTTTACCTGAATCGTCGTCCAGCACTAATTGACGTAATACTTTAGTTTCGATTTGACCGGTCGCAATTTCTCCAATAGAACTGAAGGCGACGGCCGAATTCATTTCAGTATACTCTTCCATCGCCTTTCGACATAAAGAGTTGAACTTCTAGGCCTCATTAACAGCCACAAGCCAACTTTGCAGGGTCATGGCAATGGACAGTAGATTTCGGTCCTACTCAGCAGTCGCAGTGCTACTTTCGTTTTTCCCGTCTGACATGGCAAGTGCGATTCCGGCAATCTACCGCGAAACAGTGTGGGACCTTGACGATGATCGTGTCGACTGGACTTTCTATGTATTACCAGACAAAGAGCTACTGAACGCAGAACCTCCAGCGACTTCGAATGGAGTGGTGACTGCCCAGTGGTTTTTCGAGATGCCTGAAGGCTGGTTGATTCCGGAATCGTTTCATGTATTCAGCGACTTTTCGAACCCCTTAGATTCATCACTCATCGATAACCCAGGATTGGATCCCTACACCGGTGAGATGATCGCCGGTGCAGTAGGGCACTCTAATGTAACTGGCCAATACGAGAGCTTCACTGACGCAGTATTTGCCTCCTTTAGCAGCGAGCCTTTCGAGGATGGCAATCCCAAACCTGCGTTTTCGTTTTCGACCCACAAATTGAGTCCTAGTACTGGTAATGGCTTCGCACTGTGGTCAGGCGGCTTCGTGGGTCAGGCGGGGCAGATGTGGGATACGGGAGTTCTAGTGGAAGATTACTTCGGTGGCGCCATCCCAGGTGACTTTAACGGGAATTGGCAAGTTGAGGATGGCGACTTAACCTTACTATTGAGCAACTGGGGGGAGCAGATCCCCCCAATCCCGGCAGGTTGGGTGTCAAACCTTCCGAGCGCCCCTTCCGTTGATGATTCGGAACTGAGGGCGCTACTGAGCAATTGGGGCCAATCTGGAGGACCCGCCGTAACGCGTAGCACGGCTCGTCAAGTTCCTGAACCAAATTCCGGACTTATCATCACACTCTTGCTGGGGATGGCGTTGAGCGCGTTCGGCCAGCGGGCGAATCATAATTGCCGCTCGGGATCCGCTCGTCGTCAGTCTTGAAGTTAAATCAACTCACGCTGCCGAAGGCCGACCGCAGCAGATTCAGGCTCTTGGGAATGGCCACCTTCCACGACTCCTTGCCCTCGAACTCCAGCGCGATGTAGCCCTTGTAGTCGTGCTGCTTCAACAGCTTCGCGATTCGCGGGTAGTCGAGGTCGAGCGTGTACCACACGCCGTCGCCGTAGTAGGTCTTGGCCTGGACATACACCGTCTTGGGGGCCAGGATCTCAAGGCGATCGTACGGGTCCTCCAGGAAGTTGCCGGTATCCATGGTGACCTGCAGCCAGGGTGAGTCGACCGCGTCGACGATCCGCATCACGCCCTCGGCGGTGCGGCCGAGTCCCCAGTGGTTCTCCAGGCCCAGCAGCACACCGTACTTTTCGGCGGCCGGCATCAGCTTCTCCATGCTGTCGATCACCCAGCCGAAGCCATCCTCTTCGGTGTACCCCTCCAGGGTAGGCTCGATACCTCGGTTGGCCATCAGCTCGTCAAAGTCCTTCGAGGTGCCCCAGCGGCCCGTGTTCACCCGCATGGTGGGGATGCCGAGCTCGTGGGCGAGCTGCATGCAGTGAATGGTGTGGTCGATGTTCTTCTTTCGCTCGTCGGCGTCGGGCGAGACGAAACCTTGGTGCGTCGAGAACCCACACAAGTCCAGACCATTGATCAGGGCCTGTCGCTTGAGTCGCTGCAGTCGAGCCGGCGATTCGTCGTCAAACATCTGGATGTGCAGAATTTCCACTGCGTCGAAACCCATCCGCGCCGACTCGTCGATGCATTGCTCGATGGAGAGCTTGTCGGCTGGGTCTTCGCTGAATCGCCAGAATGAGTACGTGGAAATGGCGATCGGATTGGGTCGCGGCGTGGTGGTGCCCGCTGGATCGCTGGCAGCTTCTGCACGGACTGCGCTGCCTGCCATCAAGGCCGCTGCGCCACCCAGCATAGCTTGCTTGCCGAATCCACGTCGATTTACCTGGTTGCGATCTTGGTTGGTCATAGGTAGTTACTCAAATGTCGAGGGTTACTTCGAAAATGGTTGGCTGGTGTGTTGAGAAACCTTTTGTACTGTCGCATCGCCCCACTTGTCGTGCAAGCCGCCCGACTCGAGCGACAGCAGCTGTTCGTAGCGATCGAGCACCTGGGGCGAGGCCACTCGGGGCAGGTTGGCGGCCAGAACTACCCGCTTGAGGGCGTGCTCCAGCCGAAATACGAGCGCTTCGTCCTTTCGTGCATCGAGCGAGATATCCTGCTTCCGGATGCTATCCTCCCGCAGCTCGACCAAGGACTTGTAGCTGCGCATGTTCTGCACCTTGGTCTCGAACTCGGTCGATCGCTCGGCCATCAACGCAGCCAAGGTGGGGGAGAGGTCGGAATCGAGCTCCGGCCATTCGCGTTGTACCTCGCTTCGCACACGGTCGCGAGCCCGGCGGTAAGCCGAAGCAGCACGCGATGCATCGCGTCGAGTCCGCTGCACCAACTGGCGAGCGCGGTTCAGTGCTTTGTCGACCTGCGAGACATCGCCGTTCACATTCAACTGCAGCTTACTGCACAGCTGCTGGATAATCGTACCATCCACCCCATCGGCCAGACGCACCAAACCTGCAATGGTTCCCTCCAGCCGCGTCAAGTCAGTCGCTGGAAGTCTGCGCGGCTCCGAAGCATCGCGTTCGCGCTGATACGGCGACTCGGAACTGGTGCCGTCGGTGCTGTAGTAACCCAGGAACGCGTCCGAAGTCCGAACCGGCACATCCACGGTCTCGCTTTCGCATACAGCGTACGCGTGGGCTTCGTCGAACGAGGTCTTGCCGTCGCCGTTGTAGTCGACCTTCTCAATGGGCGCGCCGGAACGATCGTGTCCCGCGATGGCTGCCCAGAAGAACGAGCTGTACTCCTGGTACGACTCCTCGTTTACATCGGGCGTGCAGCCGGCGGCCGGCTTGTTGTGAACCTGGGCGAAAAAGCCAGCGCGAAGCTGCCGCGCGAGCCCCTTGCTGGTATCGGCATCGTTGAAAATGGTGTGAGAGAACCCGCCGGCGTAGCACTGCACCATCACCATGACTACCGGTGTCGACTGCGGCAGCGAATCGAGCCAATCGGCAAACTCCGACGCTCGAAAGCTGCGATGGTTCCAGGTGTACAGCGAGGTGTCGAAGGGCGTCTTGTCTTCGCCCGATCCGCCATGCGCCGTGGCGTAGATCAGCAGCCGGTCGTCGGCCGTCATCTTTCTGCCAAGTTCGCGGAGCCGGTTGCGAATCAATCGCGGCGACGTGGCGTCACGCACTCCACCCAGCGTGTGATTGCGATAACTGATGTCAATATCGTCGATGTCGGCAAACAGCTCCATCGCGATGTGCCGCGCCGGGGAACAGCTAAACTGTGGATCGCGGAACTGCAAGTCGCGGTGCTGGTCTTCACCGTCGGCGAAGTAGATGTCATGCGATGGCTTGTCGGTCCGCTGCTCGGAGAGCAATGTTCGGAAGAATTCGACGTTGCGTTCCAGCGAAACCTGGTTTCCCTGCGGATCGTACCCACCTCCGATGGTGAGGAAGTAGTCAGCCGCACAGGCATACGGTGGTGCCATCAGGCCGGTCCACAGCAACGTGGCCAGGTAGAGTCGTCTTCTCGACATACGATTCCCCATCACCTCTTTCTCGCCTGGAAACCCGCACCTGTCCCCTTCAGTGTAGCAGTCTGCCACGGTCAAGTGCAGTCGATTCGTCTACAGTTTACCAAAACCCCATCTCAGCTGAGTAGTTTCGAGTATCCCGGGGTAGCTTTGGCAGACCGCGTAAAAGTCGTATAATACGCCATCCTTTCCCAACTTCCGTTCCCCCTACCTGTTGCCACACGCATGGCTGGACGCACCACTACCGTCGACATCGATCCGGCCCAACTGGAGCGGGAACTGGCCGCTAGCGCCGAGGCGTTGCGCACCAGTATCGACGGACTGCGCGACACAGGGCGGATGCTGCACGGCCGCGGATGGTCGCTGGGCACCAGCAGTAATTACAGCGTGGTGCTCGATCGAGAACCACTTGAGTTGTTGCTCACTGCCAGCGGTAAGGATAAGGGGCGCCTGGACCGCACCGACTTCGTGCGTGTGGACGCCCGTGGGCATCGTATCCAGCGTCCCGACGACCGGTTCGGCGCCGACAACAAACCCTCGGCCGAGACACTGCTACACGTCGTCCTGGCCGAACTACCCGAAACCGGCGCGGTCCTGCACACCCATTCGGTGTGGGCCACGCTACTCTCGGATCGCTACTTCGAGGAAGGCGGGCTCGAGATCGAGGGCTTCGAGATGCTCAAGGGCCTCGAAGGCATCACCACGCACGAAACCAAGAAGTGGGTTCCCATCTTCGACAACACGCAGGATATTGCCGCCCTGGCGGAGGAGGTGCGGCCCAGGCTGCACGACCCGGAAAATCCCCTGGAGCATGGCTTCCTGATTCGCAAACACGGGCTCTACACCTGGGGCCGCGATTTGGCCGCCGCCAGGCGTCACATCGAAGTTTTCGAGTTCCTGTTCGAGTGCCTCGGACGGCAGGAATTCGGCACCTAGCCGTATCGTCGCCGACCATCACCAATTAACCGATAGATATCTATGGCAACCATTACCGTCGCGGATACCAAACAGCGAATCGATGATCCGACGGCCATCGAGCAATTCCTGGCACCTTATGGCATCTGGTACGAAAATTGGCCAGTTGCCGGTCGGCTGGCCGAAGACGCCTCGGCCGAGGACATCCTCGCCGAGTACGCGCCGGAGATCGAGCGACTCAAGCAGCGCGGCGGATTCGTCACCGCCGACGTGATTAACGTCTCGCCCGAGACGCCCAATCTCGACACGATGCTCGCCAAGTTCGACAAGGAACACACGCACAGCGAAGACGAGGTGCGGTTCACGGTCGAAGGGCGTGGCGTGTTCTGGGTGCGACCGGACGAAGGGAGCGTCTTCTCGATCGAGGTCGAGACGGGCGACCTGATCAATGTGCCGGCCGGCACCAAGCACTGGTTCCACCTGTGCAACGACCGCCGCATCCGTTGCATTCGCCTGTTTGAAGACCCCAGCGGCTGGACTCCCGAGTACATCGAACAGGGCGTGCACGGTGAGCATCCACCGGTTTGCTGGGGGCCGAATTATGTCGCGGGCCAATCGAACGTGAAGCCGGTGGTGGAGCTGTGATCAACTTCTCCGGCCGCGCCATTCTGCTGGACGTCGAAGGAACCACCTCGGCAGTGGCCTACGTGTACGACGTGATGTTTCCTTTCGCCAGCCGTGGACTGACAGCGTACCTGGATGCCAACTGGGGCTCCCCTGCCCTGGCCGGTGTGCGCGAGCAAGTCGCCAACGATACAGAGGTCCCCGCAGCGGCGACCGATCGCGACACGTTCGAGCAAGAGATCACGCGACTGATGGATTCCGACGTCAAGGCCACCGGACTTAAACAGCTTCAAGGCCTGATCTGGGAAGCCGGCTTCAAGAGCGGGGAGCTGGTGGCCCACGTGTTCAATGACGTCCCGCCGGCGCTGGAGCGGTGGCACAACGCGGGCCTCGACCTGCGGGTCTATTCGTCCGGCAGCATTCACGCTCAGAAGCTCTTCTTCGGCCACACCACCGCGGGCAATCTCCTGCCGCAATTCAGTGGCCACTACGACACCCAGATCGGCGGTAAGCGCGAATCGGAAAGTTATCAGCGAATCGCCCAAGATTGGAAAGTAAAGCCCGAAGACATCCTGTTCCTCAGCGACGTGGTGGCCGAACTCGATGCTGCTCGCGAAGCCGGTATGCAAACGGGGTTGTGTATGCGACCAGGAAACGCGGATGTGGAACCTGGCCACGGGCACCAGGAGCTTGTGAGTTTTGACGAAATCAGTTAGCCAGGCACCACTAATAGTCTGCTCACGCGGCCCCACCTTGTGAACATGGAAGAACTATTCACCCTTCAAAGCCTGGCTGCTCTGGCGACGCTGTCGATCCTGGAAATTGTCCTGGGTATCGACAATATCGTTTTCCTGGCCATCCTGACCGGTAAACTGCCGGAAGAGTCGCAGCCCAAGGCGCGAGTGCTGGGCCTGTTGCTGGCGGCGGTGGGACGGGTGGTGCTGCTGTTGGCCATCTCGTGGGTGATCACGCTCGATGACTACATCGTGGTAACGCTGCCGCTCGACCTGCCCGGCGTGCCGGCGGGGACGCACGAGTTAAGCCCCGACGAAGTGGCTGAAGCCAACCGCGGCGAGACACCGCTGTCGGTGAAGGACCTGATACTCATCACTGGTGGATTGTTCCTGCTGGCCAAGAGCACGCTCGAAATTGGCCATGACATTGAAGGTGGTGCCCATTCTTCTGGCCCCACGCCGCGCAAGGCGTTCTTCGCCGTGCTGCTGCAAATCGTGGCGATCGACATGGTGTTCTCGCTCGACAGTGTGCTGACGGCCGTCGGCATGGTGAACCCCGACGAGTACCAACACTACTGGGCCGCGCTCACCATCATGATCACGGCCGTGATGCTTGCGATTATCGTGATGATGGTCTTCAGCGGACCGATTTCGAAGTTCGTGAACAACCATCCGAGTGTCAAAATGCTGGCGCTCGCCTTCCTGATTCTGATTGGCGTGGTGCTGGTGGCCGAAGGGCTGCACTCGCACGTGCCCCGCGGCTACATCTATTTTTCCATGGGTTTCTCGCTGTTCGTCGAGATGCTCAACCTGCGGGCTTCGGCCCGCCGAGAAGCCGCCGCGGCCGAATCTGCTGGCTGATTCGGCACCAGGACGGTAGAATGCGGGACTGGCCCCAGCCCTCGATCCACCAGTGGGAAGCACCATGCCGCAATTTCAACTCACCAGTGAATTCGAGCCCGCCGGCGATCAGCCAGGCGCCATCAAGCAGTTGGTCGAGGGACTGAAACAAGGTCGCCGTGAGCAATGCCTGATGGGCGTCACCGGTTCGGGCAAAACTTTCACCATGGCAAACATCATCCAGCAACTGCAGCGGCCCGCGCTGGTACTATCGCACAACAAGACGCTCGCCGCGCAGTTGTACGGTGAATTCAAGGACTTTTTCCCCCACAACGCGGTCAGCTACTTCGTCAGCTACTACGACTACTACCAGCCCGAGGCCTACATCCCACAGCGGGACATCTACATCGAGAAAGACGCCTCGATCAATGAGGAAATCGATCGCATGCGGCTGGCGACAACCAGTTCGCTGGTGAGTCGTCGGGACGTTATCGTCGTGGCCAGCGTCAGTTGCATCTACGGTTTGGGCTCGCCGGAAGACTACAAGCAGATGATGATCGGCCTGGCCATTGGCGATGTGATCGAGCGGGACGACGTGCTCGCCAAGCTGATTGACATTCAATACGAACGCAAGGACTTCGATCCCGAGCGGGGCAAATTCCGTGTGCGGGGCGACTCGGTCGAGATCTGGCCCAGCTACGAGGAGTTCGCTTACCGCATCGAGTTCTGGGGCGACGAGATCGAGGCCCTCTCGATTATCGACCCCACCAGCGGCACCGTAATCGACAAGCTGCAGCAGGTTTACATCTACCCCGCCAAGCACTTCGTGCTGCCCGAGGAACGCATCGAGAACGCGGTCGACCAGATCCGCAAGGAACTATCCGGGCGGTTGCAGCTCTTCAAAGAGCAAGGCAAGATGCTCGAGGCGCAGCGGCTCAACGCGCGAACCCGGTACGACATCGAGATGATGCTCGAGATGGGGTACTGCCCGGGAATCGAAAACTACAGCCAGCCGCTATCCGGCCGGCCGCCTGGCTCGCCGCCGAACACGCTGTTCGACTTCTTTCCGGACGACTATCTGCTGTTTATCGACGAGTCGCACGCCACGATTCCCCAAATTGGCGCCATGTACAACGGCGACCGGGCTCGGAAGACAACACTCGTCGAGCACGGCTTTCGCTTGCCCAGCGCGCTGGACAACCGACCGCTGAAGTTCGACGAGTGGCACCAACGGGCTCAACAGGCCGTGTACGTCTCCGCCACGCCAGGTAAATGGGAACTCGAACAAACCGGCGGCGAAGTGGTCGAGCAAGTGGTCCGCCCCACCGGCCTGCTCGACCCCGTGATCGAAGTGGTGCCGGCTCGCGGGCAGGTGCCCCACCTGTTGGAGCAGATCAAAGAGCGAGCCGCCTCCGGCGAGCGGGTGCTGGTCACCACACTCACCAAGCGTTTGGCTGAGGATCTTTCGGCTTACCTCAACGATCATGGCGTGTTGTGCAAGTGGCTGCACAGCGAGCTGGACGCCTTCGAACGGGTGGAGCTGTTGCGCGACCTGCGGCAGGGACGGTTCGAGGCCCTGGTGGGAGTGAATCTGCTGCGGGAAGGCTTGGACCTACCCGAGGTGTCGCTTGTGGCGATTCTCGACGCCGACAAGGAGGGCTTCCTGCGAAGTGAAACGTCGCTGATGCAGACCATCGGCCGGGCTGCCCGAAATGTGAACTCGAAGGTCATCCTGTACGCCGACAAGGTGACCGACAGCATGCAGCGTTCTATCGACGAAACGGAACGACGTCGCAAACTGCAGAAGGAATATAATGACGAGCATGGAATCACGCCGCAAACTATTAAGAAGGCGATTCGCGCCGGCATCGAAGCCGAGCAGGAGGCCCACGCCGCGGCGAACGCCAAGGTAGGCCGCAGCGACGAAACGCAGTACATCACCGAGGAGTATATCACCGAGCTCGAAAAGGAAATGTACGAGGCGGCCGAGGCAATGGAGTTCGAACGAGCGGCCGCCATTCGCGATCGCATCGGCCAGATGCGGGACAGCATCGGCCAACCGGTCGACTCGGTGAAGGAACGTAAAGGCAAAGTGAAACGCGGCCGCCGGGGCTCCACCCAACGCAACGCCCCCGACGGCGAAGGGGGTTCACGCCGGGCCACGGGGCGGATCCCCAAGCCGAAGCGTGGGGTGTGAGGCGGTCAGTTCTTGCGAAGATAGGGCTTGGTCGCACGGCTCTCGAGCTGAGAGTCTATCGCTGCCGAATCGAGTGGCTGGCTGTTGCTGCGGTTGTACCAAATATCTGCTTTTGCTTCGTCATAGTCGGTGTTTTCGGTTGGCATGCGAGCGCCAACCCTCGTCCGCCACGCGGCGAGTTCATCCCTCAACTGGCTCGCCTGTTCCGGCTCGGCCGCAGCTAAGTTCTTTGTTTCGCCGATGTCGCTCGCCAGGTCGTACAGTTCCACAGAGCCATCTTCCAGCCATTCGATCAGCTTGTAATCGCCCGAACGAACTGCACTCGCCGGCCTGCTGTGGTGATAGTGAGGATAGTGGAAGTAGAGCGCGGGGCGTTCGAGCGAACTACTCGGTTGTCGGAACACCCCCGTCAGGTCCTCTCCATCGAGCGTCTGGTCGGGTGGGTCGACTTCCGCAATGGCACAGAACGTTGGCAGCATATCCCAACTGGCAGCCGGCTGACGGCAAACGCTGCGAGGTGGAGTCACGCCAGGCCAACGGACGATCATGGGGACGCGAATTCCCCCCTCGTACAGCGTGCCCTTTTCACTCCGCAAAGGAGCGTTGGTCGAAACAACCTGCCCTCTGCCTGTATAGACTTGTCGCAGGCCACCGTTGTCGGAGGTGAAAATCACGACCGTGTTGTTTGCCATTTGCAAACGGTCGAGTTCGTCCAGAAGTCGGCCGATTTGTACGTCTAGATCCTCGATCATCGCTGCGTAGACGGGATGGTTCACACCTTCGCTGGGCTTTTGCTTCTTCTTGTACTTCTCAACGGTTTCGTTCTGCGCCTGGATCGGTATATGTACGGCCCGGTGGGACAGATGAAGGAAAAACGGACTCTCGCTTTGCTTCTGCTGTTGCACGAACCAAATGGCTTGATCGGTCAGTCGCACCATGTCCTTTGGCCCAGCCTTTCGACCCTTCGACCACTGCTTGAACTCAGGTCCCAGGTTCGAGGCTGTCGTTTCGTATCCATGAGCCGCAGGCGAGTGCTCCGCCCCGCGTCCGAGGTGCCACTTTCCAAAATAGGCGGTGTTGTAGCCTGCTCGGCCAAGCACTTCGCCGGGGGTCGTAAGTTCATGATCCAGATGATCGGGCATGGGAGGTACGACTAGTCTGGCGAACGGCTTCCAATGCCCCGGAAGAAAGTCGGTGATTCCAACCCGCGCCGAATTCTGTCCCGATTCGATCGTGGCCCGCGTCGAAGAGCAAACAGGGGTTGCATAGAAGTCCGTGAAGCGAACACTTTGTTCGGCCAGTTGATCGATGCGCGGCGTCTCGTGAAACACGTGGCCGTAGCAGCCCAGGTCGGGCCATCCCATGTCGTCGATCAGAATGAAGACGATGTTGGGCCTTGCTTCCTTGCCCGATAGATCCGCAGAGCCGAGGGCGAGAACCGCAACCATCACAGCACTTAACAGATTTCGGATCATAGTTGGTGCTTTCCTGTTTCCTCGACCTATTGCATCGACACGCTTACCGGTCCGGCGGCGTCGGCAGTGCTCTCGAAGTACTCGCCCGCTTCAAAACCCGACATCCCCGCAACGATGCTGGTGGGGAACGACTCGCGGAGCTGGTTCATATCGCGAACATTGCCGTTGTAGAAGCGGCGAGCGGCGGCGATGCGGTCTTCGGTGAGTGCGAGCTCTTGCTGCAACGCCAAGAAATGGGCGCTCGCCTTGAGGTCGGGATAGGCCTCGGCCACGGCGTATAATTTCCTCAGGCCCAGTTCCAGATCGCGTTCGTCTCGTCCCTGACTGCTGACCGAGCCATGGTTGGCCGCCGCTCGGTTGCGGAGTTCGGTCACTTCGCGGAGCACTTCGCGCTCGTGCTGGGCGTAGCCTTTCACCGTAGCGACCAGGTTGGGGATCAACTCGTACCGCCGCTGCAGTTCTACGTCGATATCACTCCAGCTTTCGCGGAGATGCTGCTTGAGTCGCGTGAAGCGATTGAACACAGCCACGTACCAGCCGAGCGGCACCAGCAGCACCATGGCGATGACAGCCAGGGGGATGAACGCTTCCATGGTGTGGCATTACCTCGCTGAACGGGACCGAAGGTCGGCAAGCAGGTGCCGAGGCCACTGACTGAGCCATCGCTCGCACCAGTTTACCTGATAGTCTATCTCCGCCACCTCCCAACAGCGATTTTCGCCTTTCAGGCAAAACACGCCGTGTTCGATCTCGAAGGGCTCCGGCGGCGAGGCCAGCATGAACTCCATCATCCGTGGGTGCATCAGGTCGTAGGCAAAGCGTTTGTCCGACGACTGCACGTGGAACTTGCGGCTGAACTCCTCGGATTCGAAGTCGATGTCGTCGAAACCGACCAGCGAAACCAGGCTATCAAAGATACCTTCGGGCCGCACCGCCAACTGGGGCAGCCCCGGGAACGGCAATTCCATCAACAGGAAACTGAAACGATAGGTAGTGGTGTGGCGGCTTTTCCCAGAGCCGCTGGTCACCTTGTAGGTGTAGTCGCCCACCGTGCATGGCCACGCCTGGCCTTCGATCTGAAGAGAGCCGTGAAGCAGGTTATAGGCGGAGCGAGAGTGCCCGTGGGTAAAGCAGCTGAACTGCCGATACGTGCTATCCCAGCGGGAATCAGTGCGGGGGTCGAACCGCCATCCCCTCTGCTGCGCCCACGAGGCTAGCGCCTCGCGTCGCTTCTTGGCCTGCAAGTACGAATAGTACGCCAGCAGGGCGAACACCACGATGACAACGGGAACGATGATGAACAGTAAGTCAGGCAAACTTCTGGCAGCGGGAAAAAACCTGGAGGCCGGGCAACGAACAATTCCACGCCGAAGTATTCGCCAATGACGAGCACTTCTTGGATGGATTATGCTCCAGTTTAACAAAAACTGATTGCTCTGCCTGCGGCAGGCGGCATCCCGATGTTACTTCCGTCTCTAACGCTGCGACCAATGCGTTTCCGCAGCGATTCACCACAGGCAAGCGTTGACCTCGAGAAAGCACGAGACGTCCACCGTGCTCTCATGCCGAATGACGATGTGGGGACAAGCCAGCGGATGGTCGCCTGCCATCCGACGTCCTGACCAACAACTACCCATCTAACACCGCCGGCGATAGAGCATCAGGCCTGCCAGGCCACAGAACGCCAGGAGCATGCCTGTCGATGGCTCGGGCACCAAGATAAACTGGATACGGTTGGCGACATTGAACGTGCCTGGACCGAAATTGCCATCGGTCGCATCCACGTCCAGTGTGTTGACCACGGTGCCATTTTCCCAGGCGTATCCGTCGAAGTTCCACCGCGTCTCTACTCCATTGGCGTCACCGTGGCCATCGTGCCGAACCAGCATGACGAGGTCGTCGCCTGGTGTGTACGTGTAAGGGGTATCGAACTCGAAGACAAAGCTGAACTCCGCTTCAACGTCCATGGCGTTGCTTTCAAAGCTGCCGAGCGGAATCGTCGCTGGCCCGGAACGGACCAAGACGGGAGAGCTCATGTTGTCGGCAAATGTAGCAGACGTCAGACCATTGGCGGCAACCGATGCAACTGAAGGCTGAGCAAGCGTTATGTCGTAGCGGCCAAAATCTAAATCGCCAAGCGCGGGATAGTCGACATCGCCAACAGCGGGAAGGCGGAAGGACATGCCAACGATCTTTCTGGGAGATTCGATGCTATCGAAGAAGGAACTGTCGTAGAACTGCTGCAGTACGCGATCGGATTCGCGGCTCAGTGAAGAAAACCCACTGGCTGGGAGACCTTCTCCCGTGATGACTGTTGCAGCCAGTCCAAGACGTGGCACACCAAGCATGGCCAGCAGAACGAATCCACTACACAAATTCCTAGCAAGTCCACTCATAAGACCGCACCCCACAGCAAGAGCACTAAGTGAAACAGAAAAGCGAGCAAACGCCCCCAGACTATTAGTCGTCATCGCCGTCTGCAGTGTACATACGGTATTTGGGGGTGTCAACGAAACCAAACATCCGGTCACCGATGCTAACTGCCGCTGCAGTATCACCACCATCGAGACCGGAGCGAGCCAGACGATCCGCCTCTGCGTTGCGGTTAAAACTGCGCACCAACACTCGTCCCTCCCGCCAAATGGTGCAGGGAGCAATGGCTCCGCCTCCTCAGGTGCGGACCACTCTTTTCACCGCCGCACCCAGCGGCGGAACAAGTACCGCTCCTCGTTCCGCTCTTCGGCAACCTTCCACTCGAAAGCGTCGAACTCCGGGAAATAGGTGTCGCCTTCGTACTCGCCCTTGATGGTCGAAAGCAACATTTCGGTGACCAGCGGGATGGTCTGCTGGTAGACCTCCGCTCCACCACAACTAAAGATCGGCTTGCCGAAGGCCTTGGCGGCGTCCAGGGCCTCGGGCAGGTTCTGGCACACGGTTGCGCCGGTGGCCGGCCTGGACGAGTGGCTAAGCACCACGATGTGGGCCGCCGTTACGTCGGCGCCGAATATTTCGAAACTCCGCCGGCCCATCAGCACCGTGGCGCCGCGGACGAACTCCAGGTACTGCTCGTACTCCTCCGGCACGTTCCAGGGCATGCCGGCTGCCTGGCCGATAACTCGATTTTCGCTCATAGCGGCGATGATCTTCATACTTTTTGCAATTCCTGGGGCGAACCTTGACAAGTAGCGCCGGCTCCATGGGATAATAAAGGTTTGTCTGCACGTTGCGATTTCCTGTTAGTCATATTCAATCCACGCTATTCATGCACCTCCAACTTTCGAAGACGGGTCAAAGACTTTCCGGCCACAGCGGCATTGTCGAATTGATGGACGACCTGGGGACGGCCCTGGCCGGCGCAGCCGGGACCAATTTGCGAATGCTGGGAGGAGGAAATCCGGCCCACGTGCCCGAGGTGCAAGCCGTGTGGCGCGAGCGACTGCAGGCCATCGTCAACGACACCAAGTTCTGCGACCGCATGCTGGCAAACTACGACGGTCCAGCGGGAAATCCCCGGTTTCGCGAGTCGTTTGCGGCCTCCCTGCGGGAAATCTATGGGTGGGACGTCGGGCCCGACAACATCGCCATCACCAACGGTGGGCAAACCGCATTCTTCTTTCTTTTCACCCTGCTGGCTGGTGACATGCCCGATGGCACCTTCCGCAAGGTGCTGCTGCCAATTGTGCCAGAGTACATTGGCTATTCGGACCAGCAGGTTACCGAAGGCATTTTTCAGAGCTACCGCCCGCGAATCGATCACCTCGACAAGCACTCGTTCAAGTATCGCATCGACTTCGATGCGCTCGAGGTTACGGACTCCACAGCCGCCATCTGTGTCAGCCGCCCCACGAATCCGACGGGTAACGTGCTGACCGACGAGGAAGTGGCTCATCTGGCCACCTTGGCCGCCGAGCGAGAGATTCCACTGATCATCGACAATGCTTACGGCGAGCCCTATCCCGCCGCAGTATTCGAACCGATTCAGCCCGTTTGGAACCCCGGCATGGTAATGAGCTTCAGCCTGTCGAAGCTCGGCCTGCCTGGCACGAGAACCGGCATCGTGCTGGCTGACGAAGAAATCGCCAGTCGCATCCGTACGATGACCGGCATCGTCGGCCTGGCAAACAACAATATCGGCCAAGCGATGGTCGAACCAATGTTGCGCAGCGGCCAACTGCTGCAACTGTCCCGCGAGGTGATCCGCCCCTACTACCAGGCGAAGTCTCAACTGGCTCAGCAGATGATCGCTCGGCACTTTGGCGACGATTTCCCCTACCTGGTCCACCGCAGCGAAGGTGCGTTTTTCCTGTGGCTCTGGTTCCCCGAGTTACCAATCGCCACCCGCGAGCTGTACGCACGCCTGAAGGAACGGGGCGTACTGATCGTGCCGGGCGAGTACTTCTTCTTTGGTCAGGACGACCTCAGCGACTGGCCACACAGCCGACAATGCATTCGCATGACCTTCTCGCAGGCGGAAGAGGTTGTCGACAGCGGCATCCAGATTATTGCGGACGAACTTCGCAAGCTGCACGGCTAAGCGGCTTCGCCGCAATACACGGCCAGTAGCTTGACGGCCTACCACGGTGGCCCTATCGTGACCCCAGTCACTCTTCCACGCTTCTCAGGGTCAGGGGGCCATCCATGTCGACTCGCACGCAATTGTATGCCGTCTCTTCCATCGAACCCATTCGTGCTGCGATCGGCAGTAACGACAACGAACTGGTCGAAGCGATCGTGACCAAGGAAAGAGAGACTCTTCAGGAGGATTACGACGAAGACGAACAAGACGAGCTGGAAGAAGAATTGGAAGAGTTTCGCGAAATGGTCGAAGAAATGATCCTGGGCACGCCACCGAAAAACGAGCCAGGCTGCTGGGCGCTCTTGTTCGAACATCTCGCGAGTCATCTGAAACTGGATCCCGCAGAGCTTCCCCTGGACGACTGGAAGCACAGCCACGTGTGGGAATCGTACCGAGGATTAGTCGACGATCACGTCAGCAAACCATCGAAGGCGAGCCTCCGCCACCTGGACGACGGAAGACCACTCAAGGGGCGGGGCATCGACTACGATGGTTGCGTCTTCGGCTGGCTCTCTGCGGAGGAAGCCGCCGAGCTATGCGAAAGTATCTCGCAGCTCGATTCTTCGGTAATCAAGGAAGACGATCTGCGAGATTTTCATACCGAGCTGGTGGAAAGTCTCTCGCAAGCAAAGTCGAAAGGCGCTGCTGTGTGGATGGGTGCCCAATAGACTGATTGGCCGTTACCGTTGCCATCGCTGAGTGGCCAGGATGTTGGTCCCGATCAACGTGCCCAACACCGAGATGCCGAGAACCTGCCCCATCAGTTGCACGAGTCCGTCGGGCAGATTCAGGGAGGTGAACAGATACACGCAGAGCGTTACGCTTATCAGGCCCAGCACGGCAGAGGCCCCCTGCAGGATGCGGCGAGGTTTCTTGGGCGCAAACTTGAAGCTCATCGCCAGCGGCAGCGCGGGAGCGCCAATCAACAGAGCCAAGGAGGCAAACACCGATTGCCCCGTGGCGAAGAACGCGCCAAGCAATACCGTCACCAGCACGACGAGTATCGTAACGATGGCGCCCTCCCGCTTCTCTTGCGGCGTTAGCGCCAGACGCCCGAAGGGGTGCAGTAGCAGCGCGGTATCGGCCAACGGTTTGGCGAACCAGGTGGCCAGCGCAAACAAGATGTACAGGATCAGGAATGGCGCAACGAAGGGTGCGATCGATGGGTTGTTCCTCGCGATGCTACCCAGCACGCGATAGATCAGGTAGAGGCCGATGATGATGCCCCACTGCGCGCCGGCGGCTTTGGTCTGCATCCAAATGAAATAGTTCAACACCCAGCGATAGAACGGCACCTTGGCCTTCAGCGTCTCCAGCACTCCCACGCGGGCGACTTCCAAGTCGGGATCGAGCCGCAATGCCTCGCGAAAGTGCAGTTCGGCCTCCTTCAACTCGCCGCGCTGCAGATGAGTCCACCCCAGGTTGGCGTGGGAATAGGGATCGTCGGGATCGACTTCGAGGGCCTGCCGCAACTCCTGCGTGGCGGTCTGCGTATCGCCCTGCGCGCGGCGGGCGTGCGAGCGAACGTTAATCGCACCGACATGCTCGGGGTCGATTTCCAGGGCCGCGTCGCAATCGGCCAGCGCCTTACCCCACTTCTTCATCTGCGAGTAGACTAACGCCCTGGTCGCATAGTAGTCGGCATTCTGCGGAGCCATCTGGATAGTCTCATCCATGGACTTCAGTGCCGCCGGCAGATCGTTACGGGCAAGTTGAATTCGTGCCACCAGATGCCGGATGTCGGCCGAGTCGGGCGCCAACGCCAGCGCCTGTTGCCCGAGTTCCTCGGCCTTGGCAAAGTCGTCCTGCGCTGCCTTGCAGGCCCCTAACAGTGCATAAGCCCAGGGCTCATGGGGATCGACCTGCAAGGCCATGCCCAACTCGCGCTCCGCATCGGCATAGCGAGAGCGTTGGTAAAGCATCTGGGCACGTTGGATATGGGGATTCATAGGGTGCGAAGCAAGTCGTTGGGAAATGGATTGGCGGGCGATCCTAGTAAGCCGCACTCTCTGGTGCGATTACCACATGGATGGTGGGGGTACTCTTATTTCTCCAACCACTTCAGCACATCGTCATACAAACCGCCCTGGTTGGCGTAGAGGGCGTAGTTGCGGGCGGAGGAAAACCACTCCTGCGTAGTCGCGCGGTGCGATTTGATGGCGCGCTGCAGGTCCTTGCCGGTAATCGGCTGGGGTGGTCCGCCCTTTTTGATCGACTCGGTCAGCTTCGCTTCGATCGCCAGGTCGAGAATCGCCTTCAGGTCGGCGCCGGAGTACTTGGGGGTCTTCTTCGCCAGATAGTTGTAATCGATATCGCGGGTTGGCTTGTCCTGGCAGTGCAATCGCAGGATGTCGGCGCGGGCCGGCTCGTCGGGCGGAGGAACGAACAGGACGCGATCGAAACGTCCCGGGCGACGGAATGCCGGATCGACGTGCCACGGCGCATTCGTGGCGGCCAGCACCAGGACGCCATCGTTGGAATGCTCGGCCCCGTCGAGTTCGGCCAGAAACTGATTGATCAGCTTCCTGCCCGAACCACTGTTCATGTCCGAGCGTTTCCCTCCCAGCGCGTCGACCTCGTCGAAGAATAGCACGCAGGGGGCGTTGTCTCGCGCTTGCTCGAACACCTGATGCAACCGCTTTTCGCTATTGCCCATCCACATGTCGAGCACGTCGTTGATACCGATGGAAAGAAAACCTGCATCGATCTCACCGGCCGTCGCTCGAGCCAGGTAGGTTTTGCCACACCCAGGCGGGCCATACATCATGATTCCCCCGCCCAGAGATTTGCCGTACGCCTGGTAGACTTCCGGGTGCTCGAGCGGGTAGATAATCTTGACGCGAATCTCTTCCTTCAACTCCGACATACCGCCCACGTTGTCGAAGCGAACCTTGGGGCGTTCGAGTTCGGTCTCGAAATCGTCGTCACCGCCGGCCGCTCGATCACGCACGCGACCTTCGAACAATTCGTCCTGGCCGTCCTGATAGCCTTGCGGAGAGACGCCCAAACGACTGGACAGTTCCTCATCGGCCGCGTCGGGATCGATCTCGAGCGCCTGCTTGTACCGCATCACGGCATCCTCGACATGCCCCTCGCCAAGCAACAGCCGGGCATACAAGACGCATGCCTGGGCGGGCGAATTAGCTTGATCGACAAGCGACTCGAGTATCACGGCCGCCTGGCTCGGTCGCCCCGATTGATAGTACGCGTCGGCCAAAGCGAGTTGCAGATCTGTATCGGCGGGCGAACCTTCCAGCAGCTTGCGGTATTCGTCCACCGCCTCGTCGTATCGAGCCAAGCCGGCCAGGGTGTCGGCCAAGTGTCGACGCAATGGTGCATTTTCCGGCGAAACGGCTAAAGCGGCGCGCAGCGGGGCAACGGGGTCGGATTCGGGAGGCATCAGGACCTTTCCGTGGGTCTCAAGTGGATAAACTCGTCAGATTCTACCCGCTGCCGCTGGCAAATGCGAACGGTGCATCGTTCGCTTTGTGCGTGGAAACTTCCAGGAAACCGATGGGGCCATGGCCAGATTGTTCCTGGTTTGCTGCCTTGGAATGCAAGCGATGCGGTTGGTCTGTGAGCGGAGGGAGCGACTGTGCCATTTCATCACAGTGGCTTCCGTTCGCTGTGCGTTCCTGGCACAGCAAGCGTGCGACGTCGCGCCCCAATGGGATCCGTCGTACCAGTGCGCTATTGATCGCTCTCGCTGAGCGCCCAACGCTTCTGTAGACTCGATAGATTGCCGGTTCGATTGCCATGCACTGGATGCACACAAACGGCAAACTCAAAATCCATGTCGAAGGAAGAGGCTATGCGAGCGTTATTGGTTGCCCCCGAGTTCCCTGATACCTTCTGGTCGTTTCGCCACGCGTTGCGTTTCGTGCGCAAGCGATCATCGTTTCCGCCGTTGGGACTATTGACCGTGGCGGCCATGCTGCCGCGCGAATGGCAACTTCGTGTCGTGGACACCAACGTCAGCCAATTGACAGACGATGACCTGGCATGGGCCGACACCGTTTGGATTGGTGGCATGACCATCCAGAAGGAATCGGCGCTAGAAATACTCAAGCGGTGCCGGGAGCTGGACGTGCGCACCATCGTTGGCGGCCCGATGGCGACCTGCGAACCGGAGTTGTTCGACGATGCCGATCACCTGGTGCTTAACGAGGCGGAGGTAACACTGCCACCGTTCCTGAAAGCCTTGGAGGCCGGCGTTCCGAAACGGGTGTACGAGAACGAAACCAAGCCCGAACTCACCGAGTCGCCCACACCGCGGTGGGATTTGATTCAGATGAAGCACTACGCCTCGATGAGCTTGCAGTTCAGTCGAGGCTGTCCCTACGACTGCGACTTCTGCAACGTCACCGCCCTGCTGGGCAAGCGACCACGCACCAAGCAGCCGCGGCAGGTAATCGCCGAACTCGACGCCCTGTACAGCGCTGGCTGGCGGGGAGCGGTGTTCTTTGTGGACGACAACCTGATTGGCAACCGCCGCGAAGTCCGCAAGTTGCTGCCCGAGGTCACCGCCTGGCGGCAGGGCAAGCGACCGCTGCCACTATACACCGAGGCCACCATCAATCTGGCGGACGACGAGCCCTTACAGAAAGCCATGGTCGCCGCCGGATTCGACACGATCTTCGTCGGCATCGAAACCCCCGACGAAGTCGGCCTGTCCGAGTGTAACAAGGCGCAGAACTGCAAACGCGACCTGACGGCCGACGTTCGCAAACTTCATCGGGCCGGGTTGCAAGTGCAGGCGGGATTCATTGTCGGTTTCGATTCAGATACCGCATCGATCTTCGAACGGCAGATCGACTTCATTCAGCGGAGCGGCATCGTCACCGCCATGGTGGGCCTGTTGCAGGCACCCGTCGGCACCCGGCTGTACGAAACGCTGCAAGCGCAGGGACGAGTGCTTTCGGGCATGACGGGCGACAACGTCGATGGGTCGACCAACGTGCTGACCAAAATGCCAATCGACCTGTTGAAAAGTGGCTACCGGCGAATCATGGACACCATTTATTCGCCGGAAACTTATTACCAACGCGTGAAGCAATTCCTCAGCGACTATCAACCGCCGGCCACCCCTGCCCATTTTGGCTGGGCGCAGTTCACCACGCTGCTCCGCAGCATGTGGGGGCTGGGTGTCGTAGGACGAGGTCGGCTGCACTACTGGCGACTGCTGGGCTGGACCGTGACCCGGCGACCCCAGCACTTTGCTCTGGCGGTCCGTCTGTGGATCTACGGTCACCACTTCCGCGAAGTCTGCCGATTGCGGCTGACGTCTTAGCAGTCAGTGCCGCCCTACGCACTGGCTGCCAACAAGCACTCCTGCAGGTACTCGCGGCTGAATCCGCGAATCCAGAAGTAGCCCTCTTTGTGTTTCACGGGACGAATGGGCCCGCGACCAACGATCAGCAACGCAATAAGCGCACCCAGCAAACCGAGGACAGCAAACCCAGTCAGGGCAAAAGCCTCGTAAGCGATGGAGAGTATAAGACCAAGTGTGATAGCCACCGCGACCAGCGACACGGCCAACACGCGTCGGTGACGGGCGCTGCGCAATTGGGGATCTTCGGAATAGACGAGCACGCACTTCTTGCGAACCGCTAGGTAGACGATCAACAGAATTACCACATTCGCGAGGATCAGCAAGGCGATCCACGAGGGTGCCCAGTACATTTCCTTGCGAATCTGATTTTTGGGCGAGGCTGGTGCATTCGTTTTCACGCAACGCAGTGGCAGAATGGTTCCGGAGCGAACCACCAGGCAGTCTCCCTCCACGTAGACCTCCTGCTCGCCGCCGACCAACATCTCGTCCGTGGCTGGATCTGGGCCTTCCGGCTCGGCCAGGGGCGATTCGAATGGATTGTCGCTCATCTCTCTTCACTCTCTCGGAACGAGAAGTCCCCTGGTGTCCCGATACACGTGGGTATCTGGCCCGACTGCTGGCATGAGCATATCGCAGCCAACCCGGCGATTCAATCATATTTGTGCACGGGCAAAAGACTTGATTGTTGGGGCCCGACGTCTATCGTACTAATATCGCGGCACCCGAAAGACGCCCCCCTCGCGCCTCCACCTCCTATCTGCTGCCCCCACGAAGTTGCGTCCATGGCCAACCGAAAAACAATCGGTGGTGTGATTCACACCTACCAAAAATACGACCCGGTGCGGTTCCCCAGCCCGGCCGAGCCGGCCCCCGATCTGGTGAGCAGCGCTTTCGAACACATGCTGATGTTCGGCGAACGGCGCGAATTGACTGAGGAAGAGCTGGCGCGTGCGGTGCGGCTCGACCCGAGTCAGATTGCCAACCTGGGCCCCAGCATCGACGCCTTGCGGGCCATGCTCGAAGAACGCAAGCGGAAGATCCTGGAAAAATACGAAACCCGCAAAGTGCTGAAGCGTGCGCGCAAGGCATTTGCGAATGCCGCCGCTGCTGCACGGCCCCCCTGCAAGCACGCCGAGCGATTTCAGCAGGCCGTCCTCACCGAGCAGCTCCGCGACCTGGAGCGGCTGTGGTACACGGCCGAAGGCGACAACTCGCCATTCGCCCGGCAGATGATGCACCTGATCGAACGGCTGGGCGACAAGTACCAGGTGGATGAACTGGCCGCGAAGTACGCGTTCACCGGCCGCGAAACGATGACGGTGCCGCAGGCGCTCGAGATCAAAGAAGAGCTGGAAAAAATCGACGAGCTGCTCCGCCAACTGGAAGAGGCCGCCGAGACCGCTCAGATCGGTGTCATCGACATGGAGATGCTCAGCGAGTTTGCCGAACCAGGCGACGTCGATCAACTGAGTGCCCTGCAACAACAGGTGCAGGACTACCTGCGCGAGATGGCCGAGCGACAAGGACTGCAGCAATCGGGCGGATCGTTCCGCCTGACGCCGCAAGCGTATCGTGTGTTTCAGGGCAAACTGCTCGAACGGCTGTTCAGCGAAATCGAGGCATCGCGGACCGGACGCCACCAGGGCGACATCGTTGGCGAAGGATCGGTCGAGCTGCAGAGCACCAAGCAGTTCGAATTCGGCGACTCGGTAGCCAACATGGACGTGGTTAGCACCTTTACGAATGCCCTGCTCCGCCACGCTGGCGAGAGCGCCGCTGCCGCGGCCAACGGCGACAAGCAGCGAGTGAACCTGCGGCTGAAGTCCGACGACATCGAAATCCACAAGACGCGCAACACACCGAAGTGCGCCACTTGTGTGGTGATGGACATGAGTGGTTCGATGCGATACGACGGCCAGTACATCAACGTCAAGCGAATGGCCTTGGCGCTGCAGGGCCTGCTGCGCAGCGAGTACCCGGGCGACTACCTGTCGTTCATCGAGATGTACAGCTTCGCCAAAATGGTCGAACCGGGCAAAGTGGTCAACCTGATGCCCAAGCCGGTAACTATCAGCAACCCGGTCGTGCAACTGAAGGCCGACATGAGCCGCGAGGACATGAGCGAGCAGATCGTGCCACCCCACTTCACCAACATCCAGCATTCGCTGTCGCTCGCCCGCCGGTTGCTGGCCACCCAGGATACTCCCAACCGGCAGATCGTGCTGATCACCGACGGGCTGCCTACCGCTCACTTCGAGCAGGAGACGCTGTACCTGCTCTACCCGCCCGATCCCCGGACCGAGTCGGCCACCCTGCGGGAGGGACAACTGTGCAAGCGGGAGGGAATCACCATCAACCTGTTCCTGCTGCCCAGTTGGTCGCAGACCGAGGACGACGTCCGCTTTGCCTACCGTTTGGCCGAATCGACAACAGGTCGAGTGTTTTTCACAGCCGGGACCGATCTCGATCGATACGTGGTATGGGACTATTTGTCCCGCAGGCGGGAGATTCTGGGCTGATCCCGGCCACTCTGGCGGCCATCGGCGATACGAATTCCGCAATCGCTACCGTTACGCTATATTAAGCACCTTACCAGGGTGCCGCCGCGGCAGAGGATGGCGTCACCTGGTGGACCCGGTAATGCGACCACGATTTGTACAGAAATGGCAATCTTTCAGCGTCTGGCAGCCGAAGTAAACGAAGAGGCAGCAGTCTGCATGGTTGGCGGAATCCATGCGACAAGTTGCCGTATCAGGAACAGTATGCAGGGAAGTGGCCCCCCGGCGGTCAGCAGAGCAGCCCAATTCGGCGGAAGAGGTTCGAACGTGAATCGAGCGATCACCTTTGGAGTGGCGTGCGCAAGCGCATGGATCGTATTCTCAATGTCTGCATGCACTTTGCATGCGGCGGTCCCTAACAGTGAACAGTTGCTGCCAGCGACAACCGTTGCCTACGTCAGCATACCCGATCCAACCGACCTGGAAGCGCGCATCAAACAGACGCAGCTGGGGCAGTTCGCGCAGGATCCCAGCCTGAAGCCATTTGTCGATCACCTGAAGGAATCGATTCCCGAGCGGTTGGGCGACATCAAGCAGCGGGTTGGCGTGTCGCTGGAAGATCTGCAGGCTGTGGCCGGTGGCGAACTCGCATGGGGCATCGTGGCCCGCCAGCAGGGGCGCGCCGCTTCGGTGCTGTTGGTCGACACCTCCGGCAAGGCCGCGGACCGCGATGCCTTGATCGAGAAACTCGACAAGTACCTGATGGGACTCAACTCGAAGAAGTCGTCGCAGGAAGTCTCCGGCGTGGCCATCACCAAGTACGATGTCCCGCCGCAGGACGCGGACGACAAAGCCCGCACCGCAGCCTACTTTATCGATGGCGACTTGCTGTGTGTTGCCGACAACAGCCAGGCCGTGTCCGAGTTGGCCTCGCGTCTGTCTGCCGCGCCCGTCGATACGCTGAGGTCGCTCGAGGCCTACACGGCCATCATGGGCAAGTGCCGCGGCGAATCGAAGACTCCGGCTAACATCCGCTGGTTCATTCAACCCTTCCCGCTCGTGGATGCCATGCGGACGATCCGTCCCCGGAAGTCGGACACCGAGGATCGGCTGGAACAACTGCGTCAGCAAGGGTTCGATGCCGTGAAGGGCATTGGCGGGCTTGTGCAGGTGGCTTCCACGCCGAAGTACGACTACGTTCACCATACGGCCATCTACGCCCCTCCAGCGCCCGGCGCCGATGGCGGTGATCGATACCGTCTGGCGATGAACATCTTCAAGACACCGAATCGGGCGGGGCTCGAATTGCACAACTGGACGCCGCGGATGATCGCCCGCTACTCAACGGTGAACATGGACCTGTTGAACGCGTTCGACAACGTTGGCTCGCTGTTCGACTCGATGATTGCTGGCTACGACGGAGCGTTCGAGACCGCCATGAAGCGGTTCAAGGAAGACCCGTTTGGACCGCGGATCGATTTCCGCAACGAGATTATCGCCAGTCTGGGCACGCGCATTTGTGCGATGACCGACTACACGTTGCCCATCAACACCGATAGCGAACGCTTCCTGGTGGCCATCGAGGTGAAGCCCGACAAGGAAAAAACACTCAAAGTGGCGCTCGGCAAGTATCTGGAAAAGGACGACTACATCCAGAAGAAACTGGAAGAACGCGATATCTGGGAGTTCCAGCCCGAAGAAGAAGAGGTGCTCGACCTCGGCAGCCTGCAAGATGGCGGCCTGGTGCCTCAGGGAGCCGTGGAAGAGGAAACCGAGCGGTTGCTCACCCACTCGGCCGTGTGCGTGGACGACGGCCAGTTGTTCATCGCTTCGGACGTCGAGTTCCT
The DNA here is from genome assembly GCF_024054565.1 of Aeoliella straminimaris. Classification (GTDB taxonomy): domain Bacteria; phylum Planctomycetota; class Planctomycetia; order Pirellulales; family Lacipirellulaceae; genus Aeoliella; species Aeoliella straminimaris. Next base: position 45,794 of record NZ_JAMXLR010000092.1, on the reverse strand, counting down.
GCGGTTGGCCTTCAAGCAAGCGGCCGAAAATGAATCACTCGCCGGAAGCTACGACTACCAGGCCGTGGCGGCTGCCCTGTCGAGCCTGGCTCCGAACAAGGAGTGCGGCTGGTCCTTCACTCGCACCGACGAGGCCATTCGTCCGACCTACGCCCTGCTGCGTGAAAACCGCTTGCCTCAAGGCGAATCGTTCTTCGCCCGGCTGTTAAACGAGCTACTGACCTCGCCAGCCGATCAGAAGAACCAGTTGCTCCGCAAGCAGAAGCTCGACGGCAGCGAACTGCCCAGCTTCGAGTTGGCTCGCCGCTACTTTGGACCGGCAGGACGAATCATCCGGGCCGACGAAGATGGCTGGCTGATGACCGGCGTGCTGCTCAACAAGGCTGAGAATTAAGAGTCTCTAAGTGCCGTAGGCCGTAACAAGCTCCGCGCAGTTACGGCATGGTTCGGCGCCGCAACTGTGCTCCGCTTGCAACTACGGCGAAGTAATCTTCGCCCAATAGGGGCGTTGACGATCGCCACGGGTGCGGGCGTCTTCGAGCAGCACACCCAGATCGGGCCTGATGGACCGATCGCGGGGGCTGATGCGTCGTCCGTTCAGCTCCACTTCGATCGGCTTGTCGAAGTCAACCGTCTCGGGGCTCAGCCACACGGTAGTCCGCTCCGCCTGTTCGAACACGCCCAGCTTGTTGGTCTCGTACTCGCGACCTCGAACCTGCGTAGGCCGGGTACCGCGTTTGGGTGGCCAAGTCACGGGGTCGACCATCGACCGCTTGGGCAGGCCTTCCATTTCGAGCCACCAGAAGAAGTTGTCCCACGGGCGCATGCTGCGGCACTCGAACTCCTCGGGTGGCGGCCGGCGTTTGCGGCGGTTCATCCAATCGAACATTCGTTGGATCTCGTCCTGGTACGGTTCGTAGCCCCGCCCCCGATACTCCACCAGCGTGGCGGGAATGCCGGGCCGCAGGTAGAAGTCGAGCTGCGAGGCGTTGTGTTCGATATTGTCGCCATCCAGTTCGCCATCGACAAAGTACCAATCGACGTACTCGGCGTTTTCACGATACCGCGAGCAGTACTTGTCGTGCCGGGCGAGAAACGGCATTACGCCGGCCCACAAATCGGGGTGAGCGAGGCCAATGTCCCACGCCGCATCGCCTCCAGCGCCATGGCCGGTAAGGAATACGCGATCGGTGTCGATCGAGAACCGTCGCATCGCGTCGCGCAGTGTTCCCAGCACGGCCTGGTGTTCGCGTAATGAGTACCCGTAATCGGCCTGGTGTGGCTCCATCCAGTCCAGGGCAATCACGATGTAGCCATGCCGCATGGCCTGGCCTAATCGACCGGCGGTAGGATGCGCGCCCCCGGCCCAGTAGTCGAGTTGCAACTCGGGACGGTAGCCGTGACCGTTGAGCGTGAGAATAGTGGGATAGCTCCGCAACGGATCGTAGTCGGGCGGCAACTGCACCAGATAGCGAACCGGGCCGCTGGGCGGAGCGAGTTCCACGCCAATCTCGTAGTACCGCACGCCCCGCTCGGAACCCTCGGGCACAGACTCGGGAGGCTTGATGAGCTTGAGGATCTGGGCCACGCGTTCGGGCGTGCCACCTTCCAGGTCGCGAATCTCCGCCAGAATTTGCGCCCGTCGAGCGGCCTGCTCTTCGCGCAGGTACTCCAGCACCTTGTTCCGCACCTGCATCAGCGACGACGCCACGGCGAAATTATCCGTCGCCTCGCTGGCGCCGAGCAGCCAACCGCTCATCGCCAGGGCCACCTTACTTTCGGCCGACAGCGTGTCGTCGTCCACCAACTGCAAAAAGGCCCCACCGCGGTCGAGGGTGCTGTAGGTCAGATCGCTTTCGACCTCGGTCATGAAAGCCTTGGCCAGTTCGGCATGCTGCTGGTCCTCGATCTTGCCAATCTCCTCCTTCAGCCGAGAGAAGTACATCTCGCGTCGGGCGGCCAGTTGTTCGTACTCGTTGATAATCTGTCGCACTTGCTGCAGGGTCTCGCCGGCGACTTCTTCGGCAGGAAAACGAGGCAACAGCGCCTGTACCAGGTTGTCTTGCCCGGCGGCCCGGCGAAGCTCGATCTCTTTCAGAATGCTTCGCGCGCCGAGTTGTCGGAGTTGCTGAATATTGTCTTTCAGTTCGGTACGATCGGGAAAGTCTTTGAGCACCTGCTCCAGTTCTTTACGCGCCTCGGGATACCGCTCTGCTTGTAGGTACAGCTGCACAATCTGCAATCGTCCCTCGTAGTCCTGGTCGCTGACCAACTGGTGCAACATGGTCGAGAGCTGGTCGCGAGGCACCGAGCTCGTGGCGAGTCGCATGTCCCACTGCACGGCACGACGCGCGCCGGTGAGCCCCTCGATCCGGACGTACTGCGGTGTGATCTCGGTAATGCCTTGTATGATCGACAGCGGGCCATCGGGCGACTTCATATGGAAGGTTCGGCGGCCGAAGGGATCCCAGGGATCGGCTCCCAAGCGCGGCCCCACGCTGGCCAGGTACCCACCATGGTCGGCCACGTTCTGCCACAGCCGGAACTTCACCCCCTTCTCCTCCTCGGCCTGCAGTACTTCCTTGACGTCGCGGTTGGCCACGTAAGTGCGCCGTAACCCGTCGTCGACTATCAAGATGGGCGACACTTTGACCTCGCCGGCCATCGGACGTGGATCCGAGGGGTCCTCGGCCACCCCGGCCACCTGTACCACTTTGCCAGACAGCACGCGACCATCCTCTAACTGGACCGTAGCCGCGCCAGCCGCAGTGGCCGAGAGCAAAAAGGCGAGTGTGAACAGGCGGAGTAGCACGACAAAGCACGGGGTGAGAGATAGCGGAGGGGGATGTTTTATTCTCGCCTACCGCCGCGGGGGGTCAAACGGCCCAATGCCCCTGCGGTGGGTTTGTGGGACGGGCCCTGCCGATTGTGCCGGTTTTCGCGAGCGGGGCCGATTATGATAGACTCGCAGACCCGCAGGCAAAGTATTCCGCACCCGAGGCCCACCCCCCATGAATTTGCTGCCCACCATCCGCTGGCTGATCGCGCCGGCCATCCTGCTCCCGATGCTGGTGGCCGTGTTGTTCGGCCTGATGGGACTCTTGTCGGCCATCGACGACCCGGCGGGCGAAGCCGTGGTCCGCGGCATTGGCATCTTCGTGCTGGCAATCTGGATGGTGAACATCGCGGCCCTGGCCATCGCCGTGGCGGTGGAATTAACCGTGCGCGATGAGAAGTCGGAGGAGTAGTCGACCTGGGTGAACGCCCGGTGTGAAGCGGAAATCTGCGGGGCTATTCAAGTCGAACCTTCATACGCCACAATACGGTCTATGAAGGATCTGCAGCGCGAAAGTTTGTGTCACGACCCCATCCATGGGTACATTCCGTTCCTGTCGGTGGTGCCCGAGGGAGAGGTTGCCGAACGCACACTGCTCGACCATCCGTGGGTGCAGCGGATGCGGCAGATCCATCAACTGCAGACCGCCTGGTGGGTCTATCCATCGGCCGAACACACGCGGTTTCAGCACATCGTTGGCGCCATGCACATGGCCAGCCGTGTGATTGAGCGGCTGTACGACAGCCTGCGCGACACCTGCGACGACAACGTGCCCAGCCGGGGCTACGTGGAGTGCCTGACGCGGGTCGCCGCCCTGCTGCACGATGTGGGGCACGGACCTTTCGGACATTTCTTCGATGCCCACTTCCTGAAGGACTACGGTCTGACGCACGAGACGCTCGGCGCCCGGATCATCACCGACGAACTGGGCGACGTGATCGCCGGCATCCGCGAGTGCCCCAACAGCCGCATGGCGGACGGCGAACGACTCGACCCGGCGCAGGTCGCCATGCTGATTCAGCGCCCCAAAACCAACGACGCCGACCAGCACCCCCGCTGGATGGTGCTGCTGCGAAGCCTGTTCTGCGGCCTGTACACGGTCGACAACATGGACTTCGTGATGCGCGACGCCTACATGTCGGGCTACAGCAACCGCGCGTACGACCTCGACCGACTGCTGCGGTACAGCTTCTTCAGCGAGCGCGGTCTGACGATTCACCAGAAAGGCATGAACGCCTTGGTGAAGTTCATGCAGACCAAGAGCGAACTGTTCCGCTCGGTCTACTTCCATCGCACCGTGCGGGCCATCGACAAGACACTTGGCGATCTGTTCCGCGATAGCCGTGATCTCTTATTCCCAGGCGATCCGCTTGTGTACTTGGACGACTACCTGCACTTCACCGAGTGGTCGCTGCTGATCGACGTCTCGCGGTGGAACAAGTCGGACAACCCGCGAGTCCGCGACCTCGGACACCGCTGGGACAGATTGCTGGAGCGACAGGTCGACTGGGTCACCGTTGAAGACCGCAACCAAACCATCCGGGAAGGCGACAGCGAAGCGGCCAGCGTGTTTAGCGACTCCGGCATTCTGGAGCAGGCCATTCGCAGCAAATTGCCTAGCGGAATGCAGGACATTGAAATGCAAATCGACCTGCCACGGCACATCTACCGCCCCGATGCCCTGGCGGCCACAGCCGGACAAAACTTCCAGTACAACCCGTCGACCGACAAGGTCTACCCGCTTACCGACGACCAACTGTTCGCCCAACTGCCCATCGCTCACCGGGCGTGCCGCATTTACTTGCGGAAAAATCACACGCCCGAAGAGTCCCGGGCCGTGGGGGCGGCACTCGATGCGATTGTCGGTAGTCGTAGCGAAGACGATCTGACTAATATGTAGAGAGGGGACAGGATCGAGGGGTCAGGGTTCAGGGCTCTGACCTCGCGCAAGTTCTCCCATCAAAACTCATCCCTGCCCCCCGACCCCTGAATCCTTCTACCATGAACCACGAACTCTACTCGAATCCCCTGATCACCCGCTACGCTTCGCGGCAGATGTCGTCGATCTGGGGCGACCAAAAGAAATTCAGCACCTGGCGCCGACTATGGGTCGCCCTGGCCGAAGCCGAAGCGGAACTCGGGGTACCTATCGCCGAAGCACAACTCGACGAACTTCGCGCCAAAGTGGACGACATCGACTTCGTCGCTGCCGCGGCGTACGAGAAGCGACTGCGGCACGATGTCATGGCGCACGTGCACGTATACGGCGACCAATGCCTGCGCGCGAAAGGCGTCATCCACCTGGGCGCAACCAGCAACTTTGTGGTCGACAACACCGACCTGATCCTCATTCGCGAATCGCTGGAGCTTGTCCGCGGTCGTCTGGTGGCCGTGATCGACGCATTGGGCAGATTTGCCGCCGAGCATCGCGACCTGGCCACGCTCGGCTTCACGCACCTGCAGCCGGCGCAGCCCACCACCATCGGCAAGCGAGCCACGCTGTGGGCGTACGATTTGGTGATGGACTTGACCGAAGTAGAACACCGCCTGGAGACGCTGGCCGCGCGGAGCACCAAAGGCACCACCGGTACCCAGGCCAGCTTCCTGGAGCTGTTCGATGGCGATCACGAAAAGGTAGCGAAGCTCGAGCAACTGGTCGCCGAGAAGATGGGCTTCGACAACATTTACGCGGTTACCGGCCAAACTTACCCGCGCAAGGTCGACCATCAGGTGCTGAGCGCCCTGGCCGGCATCGCGGCCAGTTGCCACAAGGCGGCCACCGACATTCGCATTCTCGCGCACCGCAAGGAACTCGAGGAACCGTTCGAGAAGGAGCAGATTGGCTCGTCGGCTATGGCGTACAAGCGCAACCCGATGCGCAGCGAGCGGATCTGCGGCCTGGCTCGCTATACCATGAGTCTCGCCCCTAGCGCCGCCGATACACACGCCACCCAGTGGATGGAGCGCACCCTGGACGACAGCGCGATTCGCCGGCTGACGTTGCCGCAGGCGTTCCTGGCCATCGATGCCATGCTGTCGATCTACCACAACGTGGCCGGCGGCATGGTCGTCTACCCGCAGGTGATTGCCAAGAACCTGAACGAGGAACTTCCGTTCATGGTCACCGAGAACATCTTGATGCAAGCCGTGGCTGCCGGTGGCGATCGCCAGGAGCTGCACGAGTTGATTCGCCAACACAGCCAGGCGGCCGCTGCCGTGGTCAAGCAGGAAGGCAAGTCGAACGACCTGCTGGAGCGTTTGCAGCAGGACAAGGCGTTCTCCAAAGTCGACCTTTCGGCAGCCGTGGATGCCCAAGGGCTCGTGGGCCGTGCGCCGCAGCAAGTCGATTCCTTCCTGTCAGAAGTCGTCGACCCCATTCGCCAGCGGTACGGCGATGGTGTGGACGCGGAGGAACTGCGCGTGTAATCACAAAAAAATGCCGCCACGGGGAACGTGGCGGCATTTGATTCTTCGAATTGGCTTTGTGGCCTCAGGCAGTCGCGCCAAACTCGGGGCGGCGACGTCCCAGTTGGCCCTGCAGGCGGTTGACGATGGCGCTGTGCATCTGGCTCACGCGGCTCTCGGACAAGTCGAGCGTGGCGCCGATCTCCTTCATCGTCAGTTCCTCGTAGTAGTAGAGGATGATGATCAGTCGCTCGTTGCGATTCAGACCCTTGGTCACCAGTCGCATCAGGTCCGACTTCTGAACGCGTTTGGTGGGATCTTCACCTTTCTTGTCCTCCAGGATGTCGATCTCGCGGACGTCCTTGTAGCTGTCGGTCTCGTACCACTTCTTATTCAGGCTCACCAGATTCACGGCGTTAGCATCCGTGATGAGCTTCTCGAGTTCCTTGACGCTGATGCCCATCTGTTCGGCAAGTTCGTTCTCGTTGGGCGAACGACCGAGACGGGCTTCGAGCTGCTTGACCGCTTCGTTCAGCTTGCTCGCCTTACTGCGAACCAGACGGGGCACCCAGTCCATGGTGCGAAGTTCGTCGAGCATGGCACCACGAATACGCGGCACGCAGTACGTCTCGAACTTGACACCGCGGCTCATGTCGAAGGCGTTGATGGCGTCCATCAGGCCGAACACACCGGCCGAGATCAGATCGTCCAGGTCCACTCCATCGGGAAGCCGCGACCAGATGCGCTCGCCGTTGTACCTCACCAGTGGCAGATAATTCTCTACCAGTCGGTTTCTCAGCATCCTGTTGTCGGGGTCAGCTTTGAACTGTACCCAGACCTCGGCGATTTCTTCCTTCGATGCTGCAGTCGTCGTGGCCATTCGATCCTCCGTGATTCCACTGACGCGCCACCTCATGTGGTGCGTGACGGTTTAGGATATAAGATTGGGAGTTGGATAATATTGGATGACTCGGCTTGGCATTAGCTTGCCGGTGTTGATGAGTCGGCCTGCACTTGTAGTTCGAATTGCTCTCGAACCGATCGATCGACCGTGGCCTGGGCAATCGTGCCCAACACAAAGCCAATCACAGCGAAGATTGCCATCGCGGCGACGGCCGAAAGCACGGTGCCTTCGACTCCACCGCTGGCGATCACGCCACGCGTGAAGGTTACAGCCGCGGCCAGGTAGCCAAGTACGCCAGCGTAGGCTCGACCCATGAATCCACCCTAAGGTGCCGTTAAAGTCCATCCAATCGCGCCATCTTGTTCCACGCAAGCGCGGGATGGCTATGTCGGATTTTATCGGCATTGGAGGTTCCGGAGTTGAGCCGAACTGCGAAGTTTGTTCGTTACACTTGCGCAGGTCTGGCATCATGGAATACGCACGCTCGGTGCGGCAAAGGAGCAAGGGTGAGCGGAACACGCTCGATGAAAAGGAGCCTCGCGGCGAGGCGCGTCGCCAGGCACGGGACGTGCAAATGCGACAAGGGCTTATAGCCTGTATGGCTGATGCGCCGCAATAGGACTGTTAAGTTCACTGGTTGCTACCGGTGCCATCATCAATAGCCGCTCGACCAGCGTCGCGATAGCATCACGAGTCTTGCGCGATCGACCATCCAGCACCGTCTGCCCGGCCACACTGCTATGCAAGAAACGCTGGCAGGTCTGGGCAAGCCGGTCGGCCGCCAGATCGACTTCGGCGAGATGCTCTTCACACAGCACCACTAGTTCCATCGGTGGAAGCGGTGTGTGCTGGTGAGCCACCTTCAGCCGCTTGTAGCATTCCACTACCGACTCGTCGTCGTCGTGCACAACAACGATCAGTGCCGACGCGCGGCTCCATAGTTCGTGGTCGGCCAGCTGGTAGTCGCCAACGACCTGCACCAGTTGCCAGTCGATGGGGTCGGGCGGATTGGCAACCTGCGTGCTGGTTGCCAGGCGGAGGTTGCGGTCGGCACAGGCGTCGACCATGGCGCGATACACCTGCTGTGTGTCGGCTGCATCTACCGGCGAATACGCCATCAGCAACGGCGGCCCGGTGGCCACCGTGGCGGCATGCCGGACGGTACGGACCAATTGACGAAGTTTAGTGGCCTGATCGTCCATCGCGTGGATCTCGTAAGGATGTCCCCTGCCCTGGTTGTCAGCAAACGGCCGTGGCGTCAAGCATCATGTCGGCCAGCGTGCTCGAGTCGGCAACCGAAATGTCGTCGGGTACGTTCTGACCGGTAGTGATGTAGCTCACCGGTAGCGAACAGTCGCGCAACAGAGTAATCAGGTGCCCCAGGCTCATCGCCTCGTCCAACTTGGTCAACAGCAGCGACGTGGCGCCCACCTGGGCGAACTGCCGGGCCGTATTCACCAGACTCTTGGCTGCGGTTGTCGTGGAGAGCACCAGGTGCACTTCATCGGCATTGGCTTCGCCCAGCATCGACTTTAGCTCTTGAATCTGCACTTCGTCTTTGGGGCTCCGTCCCGCGGTGTCGAGCAGCACCAGGTCGAGCTCCGTCATGCGGGCCACTGCCTCGCGCATCTCGCGCGGCGTGGCGACCACTTCCATCGGCAGGTCGATGATATCGGCATAGGTCCGCAGTTGCTCCACGGCGGCCACGCGATAGGTGTCGACGGTGATCAGACCCACACGCTGCTTGTCACGCAGGCGATAGTTGGCCGCCAGCTTGGCGATAGTGGTTGTCTTGCCAACGCCCGTTGGCCCCACCAGCGCCACCAGACGACGCGTGCCGGGTGTCAGTTGGATGGGGCCGGCCGCGGTGATTTGCCGCTCGATCAAGTCGCGTACCAGTCGTCCGCCACCGGATGCGTGTTCTTCGCTTCCAGCGGCCGACAGTTGGTCGATTAGTTCGCGAGCGGTTGCCTCGTCGACATCGGCTTCGATCAAATCGGTGTAAGCTTCGAACAACCCAGGGGGCATTTCGCCGGTCCGCGACTCGGCGCGGGTGGAGCAAAGCTGCTCGACCATCGAATGCAGGCTGCCGATCTGGGTAGCCAGTTCTGCGTCGAGGTTAGCCCGATACTGGGCCCGAAAGTCGATATCCTCATGCACGGCCGGAATGACCTGCTGGGCGCGGTTCGATGGTTCGACTTCCACGGCAGCGGGCGCCGGTGCACCGGGCGAGGCGACCACCTCGACCTGCCGGCCGGCGACCAGGCGACTCAAAAGGCCGCGGTTCAATTCGCGAGTATGCACCACCGAAGCGTCGTTGCCGAACTCGCGACGCACCAGCTCGAGTGCCTGTTGCAGTGTTTTCGCTCGAAACGATTTGAGTTCCATGTTCGTCGAGACCAGTGGTGTTACGATTGTTTAGGTTGCTGCGGCATCGCGTCCGTCACCAATCCATGGGTGACGACCATCGTGTCGCGGGTGATTTCGTTGAAGCTCAGTACCACAAGTTGCGGCAGGTGCGATTCGGTAAGCTGTTTGACCGCCGCGCGAATCTGCGGGCTGACCAGCACAACGGGAGAGTGATTCTCGGTAAGCAGTTTCTCAATCTCCAACTTGATCCGTCCGCAGGTGGCTTCCACCGCCTGGGGCGACATGCGAACAAACAGCCCTCGCTCGTTGTGTTCGGAGCCCGCTCGGATGCGATCTTCCACCGCCGGGTCGAGAGCCACGACATGCAGCTGATTTTCCGAATCGCGATAGCGGGTGCAGATCTGGCGAGCGAGTCGGTGCCGTACGTATTCGGTTAGCAGGATGGGGTCCTTCGACCGCGGAGCGTAGTCGCCCAGCGTTTCGAGAATGAGCGCCAGCTGGCGGATGGAGATCTGCTCGCGAAGCAACATCTGAAGAATGGTCTGTACTTCGGCAAGCGACATCGTGCCGGGTACGAGCTCGTCGACCACCGTGGGCGAGACGTTCTTCAGTTCGTCGATCAGGTGTTTCGTGGCGTCGCGCGTTAGAATCTCGTCGGCATGGCGCCGGCAAACTTCCGTCAAGTGCGTGGCCAGCACGGCGGCCGGCTCGACCACTGTGTAGCCGTAAAGCTCGGCTTGGTCCTGCAGGCCAGGTTGAATCCAGCGAGCATCGGTGCCGAATGCGGGATCCTTGGTATCGATGCCATCCACCTGGCCGGTTGTCATGCCCGAGTCGATGGCCAGCAGCAGCCCTGGTTCGATGGTGGACTGCTCGATCGGCATGTCGGCGATCTTGATGCGATAGTCGTTCTGGTCGAGCCGCATGTTGTCGCGGATGCGGACCTTGGGCATCACCAGGCCGATCTCAGCTGCCACGTTGTTGCGTACGCGTCCGACCCGATCCAGCAAGTCGCCACCGCGATTCGGATCGGCCAGGCGAATCAATCCCACGCCCAGTTCGATCTCCATGGGGTCGACGGCCAGGTAGTCTTCGACGCGTTCTTCCTTTTTCTCGATGTCGCTGGCGTGTTGCGCCTCGGCCTCTTCGGCCTGCTTGGCCTTCTCGCGCTTGTTGAGCATCTGCGATATGCCCAAACAGGCCGCGCCAAGCCCCAACAGCGGAATCCGCGGCAAGCTGGTGAAGACCAGCACCCCCAGGAAACCACCTGCCACGGCCATGGCTTGGGGCCGCGAGAAGAGCTGATCGAGGAACTGCTGCGGCATGTTCGTATTTTGCGTGCTCCGCGTCACGAGCAAGCCGGCCGCCAACGAGATAAGGAACGCGGGAACTTGGCTCACCAGACCGTCACCAATGGTGAGGCGAGTGAATAGGCTGCCGGCCTCAGAGAGCGACATATGGAGTTCGGCGATGCCGATCACCAGACCACCCACAATGTTGATCACGGTGATCACAATGCCGGCAATCGCATCGCCGCGGACAAACTTACTGGCACCATCCATGGCCCCGTAGAAGTCGGCCTGCTGCGTGATTTCTTCGCGGCGCCGCTGAGCTTCCTTTTCGTCGATGATGCCGGCATTCAGGTCGGCGTCGATAGCCATCTGCTTGCCCGGCATGCCATCAAGGGCAAACCGCGCGGCTACTTCGCTGATGCGGGTGGCACCCTTGGTGATGACCACGAACTGAATGACGACAATGATAATGAAGATGATCAGGCCGACGACGATCTTCCCGTCGCCGCCTCCACCGGCGACAAAATCGGCGAACGCGTTAATCACACCGCCGGCGGCCTCGAGCTTGTCGGTGCCCGCGCGAGTTAGAATCAATCGCGTCGTGGCCACGTTCAGCACCAATCGGGCGAGCGTAGTGGCCAGCAGCAGCGAAGGAAAGATGTTGAAATCGAGCGGCGTGCGGACATAGATAGTCGTCAGCAATACAATCACCGCAATGGTGATGTTGCCGGCCAGCAGCACGTCCATCAGCGCCGGCGGCAACGGCACCATGATCACCAGCACGCTAGCTATAAAAGCCAGCGGCAGGATAAGTTCCTGGCCTCGTCGAAGCCAGGGCACGATGGAAGGTGGAAGGAATGCCATGAACGGATGTCGATGATTGCGTACGCACTGGCTGACGGCGAGAAATGCCATCAGCAAGGCGGCAGACGTTAGTGAATCGCCAGCCGTGTGTCCAGATCGGCCTGATTGGCATCGTGTGCGGAGCTGCACATCGAGTGCGCGTATATATTTCGCGGGTCAGAGAGGCTACTTGCAGGGTGGGCCGCTGGCGCAGATACTCACTTGTAGATCGGCAAGCAGCCATTGCTAGCCAGCAGTTCGAGTTTCAGGGAGTTGGAGGATAGGGCAAATGCGTCGAGCGAAGATCACGATTGTCGGAGCAGGAAACGTGGGCGCCACTTGTGCACATTGGTGCGCTGCAGCCGAACTAGGCGACATTGTTCTGCTCGATATTCCCCAAGCAGGCGATATGCCCAAGGGCAAGGCCCTGGACCTGATGCAGTCGTCGCCCATTTTTGGTTTCGACTCCACCGTGATCGGGACCAGCGATTACGCCGAAACGGCCGGTAGCGACGTGGTGGTGATCACCGCTGGCCTGCCTCGCAAGCCAGGCATGAGCCGCGACGATCTGCTAGCAACCAACGCCAAAATCATGACGGCCGTGTGCGAGGAGGTGAAGACCACCAGCCCCGAGGCCGTGATCATCGTGGTGAGCAACCCGCTGGACGCCATGGTGCAACGTGCCCTGCAGGTGACAGGCTTCCCACCGCAGCGCGTGATTGGTCAAGCTGGTGTACTGGATACCGCTCGCTACCGCACATTCCTGGCCATGGAGCTGGGTGTCAGCGTCGAAGACATTTGTGCCCTGCTGATGGGTGGTCACGGCGACACGATGGTCCCACTGCCCAGTTGCACCACGGTTGGTGGCATTCCGGTCACTCAACTCATCGAGCCGGCACGGCTGGAAGAGATTGTCGACCGCACCCGCAAAGGTGGTGCCGAGATTGTTGGTTTGTTGAAGACCGGCAGTGCCTATTACGCTCCGGCCGGTGCTACGGCCCAAATGGTCGAAGCCATCGTTCGCGACAAGAAGCGTCTGCTCCCCTGTGCAGCCTACTGCGACAAGGAGTATGGCGTCGGCGGCTACTACGTAGGTGTACCGGTCGTGCTTGGCACTGGTGGCGTGGAGCGCATTGTCGAATTGAAATTGACCGATTCGGAATCGGCCGCGTTCCAAAACAGTGTAGCCGCGGTGAAAGAACTGGTCAGCGCGATGGCCAAGTTGGTCTGATATCGCGTGCCGCAGCCGCTCGAAACGCCTGCTAGCAATGCGACTTTCGAGCCGGCGTTGACACTATGTGGGCAGTTCGATTAGAGTCGTGTACGTCGTGCAAGATGGCTTTGCTTGTGGACCGATCATCTTGCTCGACCGAAGCAACCATTTTGCATTCGAGGCGGTGGGACTAAAGCACCAGGCCTGTGGAGGACTGGACGAGAGGATCGAACCCACAATTAGCCAACCTATCATGTGTGTCGCCACACAGCTGCTTCCCCAGTTTTGCGAAGGGTGAAGCATCGCTTCCCAATCTGCCCTACTGGGAGCGAGCATGGCTGGTGTGCGATCCCCACACACGTTTATCGCGTGTTGCTTTCCCCCATTAGCACCGTCGAGAATCTCTATCATGCATCGCCTTGCCGGTCACGCTGCAAGCAAACATCCCTGGAATAAAATTGTCCCCACACCGCCGGAAAGCGGTCTCGGGACCACCTTGATCAAGTCTCGGGTGCGATCGGCCTTCGAAGCCCCGGTCGCGACTTTCCTGCCACTCAACTACGAAGCGGGCTACGCCTATCCGCTGGTGGTCTGGATGCACGAAGCCGGTGGCAATGAACGCCACCTGCCGCAGATCATGCAGCACCTGAGTACGCAAAACTTTGTGGCCGTTGCCCCCCGCGGATCGCATGAAAGCCATCACTCTTCGCGCGGCTATCGCTGGGTGCAGCAACCCGGCGGGATCAGCGCGGCGGACAATGCCGTATGCGAAGCGGTGCAACTGGCGCAAGCGCAGTTCAATATCAACGCCGACCGAGTTTACCTGGTTGGTCACGGCGAAGGAGGCACCATGGCCATGCGGCTCGGCATGCAGTCGCCCGAGCAATTCGCCGGCGTGGCCTCAATCAATGGCCGTCTGCCGCGGCGGCACAGCGTGCTGCGGAATGTAAATCGGCTTCGTTCGATGCCGTTTTTCGTTGCCTCTTCACGCGAATTCGAAGGATATCCCGAGCCGACCGTCTGCAGCGACCTGCGAATGCTGCACACCGCGGGCTGTGGCGTTTCGCTGCGGCAGTATCCCGGCGGCGACGACCTGACCACCTGCATGCTAGCAGATGTCAACCGCTGGATCATGGATCAGGTATGCGGCTGCTAATTATTCTACGCCCCAAGAGCCACCGCCGTACTACAGCGTGTGGCTCTTTTTTTGCGCGCATCGCCCCTTCCCTCTTTCGACGCTAGCGTCCAGTTTGCATTGACGCTAATGGGCGAGTCTTGTAGAAGCCGCGTGGACGAACTTGCGCGAGTACCGGTCCGCCACCGGCTCGCGTCTGCCGTTCTACCTGAGCCAAGGATGGCAACGTGGCAGACGACAACACCAACAAACCGAGCAACGAACCGGCGCCGACTGGGCGACCCTCGCTCGCCGATCGGCTTCATGCCGTCCGCGATTGGGCAAGCGCCAATCGCCTGCGCACGGCGTGCGTATCGGCCGGTTTGCTCACACTGGTGGTGGCTACCGTGGCCACCTGGCTGTACCTGGCGGCCCTGACCGTTTCTTCCAGCATTCCCACGCTGGAACAGGCCTTGGAAGCCTACGACTCCGGCGAGTACGAAGAAGCCCGCCTGAACGTGGTGCAGCTGACCGAATCGGGCACCCTGGGTGCGGATGAACTTGGCGGACCGCTCTTCGTAATGGGCGCGGTGAAGGCCGCCGAGGCAGAGCAACAATGGTCGCCGGTACTGCGACAAAGCCAGTTCATGATTGCGGCCAAGTACTTGCAGGAAGCCAAGTCCGCAGGATTTCCCCTCGGGCGCGAGCAACAAGGCAGTGCGCTGTTGGGACGCGCGCTCATCGAGAGTGGCGACAACCCGGCCGGCCTCGAAGTGCTCGAAGAATCGCTGAAGATCGAGGGGGCCGATCATTCGAGTCTGCATCTCACGCTGGCATCGGCCTACATGCTGGCCGACCCACCCGAGTACATCAAAGCACTGGAGCATCTTGATACAGCGTTGGAAGACGTCGAGTTGACGGGCGAAGCGCGCGTCGAGGCGCTGCTGGACCGCGTGAACGCCTTGGCCAAACTGGCCCGCTTCAACGAAGCCCGCGCCACCCTGCAAGCGATACCGGACGACGAAATCACCGACAGCCAAGTGGCAATCGCCACCGGCCGAATCGACATCGACGAACTCCGTCGCCAGTTGGGAAAACAAATGGGCGACGATTCCGGCCCCACCCATCTGATCGACGCCGTGCGCGCTTCGATCCAAAAGCTCAAAGCCATCTCGCCCGCCGATCCGTCGGCCGAAGAAGCGATGTATCTGGCCGGCGTGGCCCACGGCCTCGTGGGGGACACGAACCATGCCATTCGACAATTCGAACGGGTTCGCAAGCTCTTCAATGCCACTTCAGCCGGCATCGCGGCCTCGGTAGTGGAGGGCGACCTGTATCGAGAGCAGAAGCGAGACAACGTTCAAGCACTGACCGCCTATCGCCGCAGCCTGTCGGTGCTCGACACGCCGAGTGCCTATCGCAATCAGTACCTGCCTCTGCCCGAACTCCGCCAACGAATGCTCGCAGCCCATAGCGACTTCCTGGCCCAGGACGACTTTCCCGCTGCGATGACGCTGGTCGAACAACTCGAAGCCTTGCTGGGCAAGCCACGACAGACCGAATTGATGGCCGAGACCAACTCCGATTGGGGCCGCTACCTGCTGCAGCAGGCCCAGGACGCGGCCAGCAACGCGGCCAGCCTGCGGCGAGACGGGCGACTCCGCCTGCGCAAAGCGGGTGTCGAGTACGAAGAGCTTTCCAAACGCTACTTTGCCACTCCTGAATACACGAGGGCCATATGGAGTAGCGCCGATTGCTACCTCGAGGGACAAAGTTACGCGAGCGTGATCCGCATGCTCAACGAGTACCTGCGTTACGAACCAGTGCAACGCAACGCCCTGGCGCTGCTGCGGCTGGGACAAGCGCATCTCGCCCGCGGGGATTCCACTGAAGGCGTCTTCGCCCTGGAAGAATGCATCGAGCTGCACCCCCAGGATGCGGCCGTATTCAGCGCCCGGCTCGACTGTGCCAAGGCCTACCGCGACGAAGGCAGGACTCGCGATGCCGAGCAACTGCTGCTGGCCAACCTGCATAGCAGCGGTTTGACTCCACAAAGTGCCGAGTGGCGTAATTCGCTGTTTGAGCTGGGGCGGTTGCTGCACGACGAAGGAGAGTTCGACGAGGCCATCGACCGCCTGGCCGAAGCCATCGAACGCGACATCGACCCCGACAAGGCCCGGTTGGCCAACTACCTGATTGCCGAGTCGTTTCGTCGAGCTGCCCAACAACCGCTGACCGAGCTCGAACAGGCGAAAACAGCCAACGAACGCGAGAGCAGCACGCGAGATGTGCAGGGTTATCTGAATCAAGCGCTCCACCACTACGAACAAGTCCGCACTTCGATCGCCAACAGCAACTCGGTCACCCCGCTCGATCGGGCGATGCTGCGAAACTGCTACATGTTCAAGGGATCGGCCCTGTTCGATCTGGGCCGCGTGGAACGCTCGCCCGAGCGCTTCAAGGCGGCCATCGACGAATACTCCAATGTATCGACCCTGTACCAGAATGAACCGTTCGTGCTGGAAACTTTCGTCCAGATCGCCAACTGCCAGCGTCGACTTCAGGAACCCGTGAAAGCGAAGCTGAACATCGATCAGGCGCTGCAATTGTTGGCACAACTACCGCCGGACGCCGACTTCCTGGCCACTACGAACTTCACACGCAGCCAATGGGAGCTGATGTTGACCGAAATGCGCAAATGGTGACCTCCTGAACTCGGCCGCCCTTCACTCGAATCCAAAAACGATGTCTTCCCTCGCCACCGACAACCTGGCTCAACTCATTCGCAAGAAGCATCAGGTGCTGCTGCAGCTTCGCGACATTGGTCTGCGCCAGCAGCAAGCCGTAGAGGCCAAGGCCACTTCCACGGTGCTGCAATTGCTAGGGGCCAAGCAACACCTGATCGCCGCCCTGCAGATGGTGGAGCGAAACCTGCGACCTTTCCAAGCGGAAGATCCTGAGTCGCGGACCTGGCGCAACGCCGAAGAACGCGCCGCGTGTGCACGCCAACAAGCCGAATGCCAGCAGTTGCTTACCGAAGTGATGCAACTGGAACGTGATCAGGAAGCCAAAATGGTCGAGCGCCGCGATCAGGTTGCCGCCCAGCTTCGTCGTGCCAACTCGGCCCATCAGGCCGCCAGTGCCTACTCGCAACACCGTACACCCCATAGCCACGCGCCGATCTCGGCACCTACGGCCCCCCCGTCGCATCTCGACCTGTCGACCGGAGGACGCTGAGACAAGCTCGACCGCCATGACCAAACCCACGGACAATTCGACACCGCAAGAACCGCCACAACTGCGATTGTTCACCGAGCCTGCCAGCGGTGAACTGTCGGCGGATGCGGACCTGGAAACGTTGCTCGACGCGTGGAATCACGCGACCGAACGATTGGAGAGAACTCATGCCATGCTGCACGCCGAGGTGGCGCGGCTGAGTGACGAGCTGGAACGCAAGAACCGAGAACTGGCTCGTAAAAATCGTCTGGCCGACCTGGGCCAGATGGCCTCGCACGTGGCCCACGAGGTGAAAAACAACCTGGTGCCCGTAACGCTAAACCTGAGCTTGCTTCGCCGGCGCCTGAAAGGCGACGCCGGGGCGCTCGACACCCTTTCCCAAGTCGAGGCAGGGTTCCAATCCCTGGATGCTACCGTGAACGATCTACTGAGCTTCACCGCCCATCGTCAGCCCCAGCCCAGTGACTTCCTCGTGGGAGCCCTGGTTGAGGAAGTGATTGAGTCGATCGCCCCGCAGCTCGAAGCACAGGCCGTGGACGTCGACATCGACGTGCCGCCGAACTCGGCCTTAAGTGGCGACCGGGAGATGATCCGCCGCGCCGTCCTGAATCTGGTGCTCAACGCCCTGGACGCCATGCCCGACGGCGGCGACCTGGTGATCACCTCCTACGAAGGGGCGGACGCCCTGGAACTCGAGATTGCAGACAGCGGCCCCGGCGTGCCCGAACAGTTCCGCCGCAAGCTGTTCGAGCCGTTCTTTACTACCAAGGGTACTGGCACCGGTTTGGGGCTGGCCATCGTCGAGCACATCGCCCAGGCACATGGCGGGTCGGTCGCGGTGTCGAACTGCCCCGAGGGCGGTGCTGCGTTCACCTTGCGATTTCCACGGCTGGGCCGTGGCACTCTGGGGGTGGCTGCATGAGTTCTGGCAAATCCTCCTCTCGTATCCTGGTGGTCGACGATCATCCGCGCTCGCGCGAGTCGGTGGCCGCCGCGTTGCGCGCTTCGGACTACGAGGTGCATGCCGCGGCAAGTGCCGTGGAAGGACTCGCCTACCTGCGAAGCCACGCCTGCGACGTGGTGATCACCGATCTGCAGATGCCGGGTATGGACGGGCTGGAGTTCATTCGCGAAATCGCTCGCCTCGGACTGCCGACCGAAGTGCTGATGATCACAGCACACGCCAGCATCGCGACGGCCGTCGAAGCCATGCGGTACGGCGCGTTTGACTACCTGGAAAAGCCGTTCGACATCGAACGACTTGAGAACGCCGTGGCCAGTGCCTGTGCGCATCGTGATGTGAAAGCCACCGACGATGACAGCGCCAACGAAACCGAACGCGTGATCGTCGGCAACAGTCCGGCCATCCAGGCGCTGCGCAAGCAAGTAGCACTGATTGGGCGAACCGACGAAACCGTGCTCATCTGCGGCGAGAGTGGCACCGGCAAGGAACTGGTGGCCCGAGCCCTGCACGACGCCAGCGGACGGCGGGGCCAGCAGATGGTGAGCCTGAACTGCCCTGTACTGTCAGAGCAACTGACCGAGAGCGAACTGTTCGGCCATCGCCGGGGGGCTTTCACCGGCGCCGAAGCCGATCGCGTAGGACGCTTCGAACTGGCACAAGGCGGCACCCTGCTGCTGGACGAAATCACCGAGATCAACCTGGGACTGCAGGCAAAGCTGCTGCGGGTGCTGCAGGAACGAACCTTCGAACCGGTGGGCGCAAGTACCAGCATCGAAGCCGATGTTCGCGTGCTGGCTTCCACCAACCGCAACCTGCAGGAAGAAGTCGAACGCGGAGCCTTTCGAGAGGACCTGTATTACCGACTCAACGTTGTGCCCATCGAAGTACCTCCTTTGCGTCACCGCTGCGAGGACGTGCCGCAACTGGTGCGTCACTTCCTGGCGCAAGCCAACCAGCGATTGGGTGGCCCCGAGCGGTGCGTTGCCGACGATGCCCTGCAGGTGCTGGTGGAGTACGACTGGCCAGGCAACGTTCGCGAACTGCAAAACGTGGTGACGCGGGCCTGCGTGCTGGCCGAGGGCGACACCATCGCAGCCTCGCTAATTCGCCCCTGGTTGGGTGCGGCTGCCGCCAGCGATCCGGCTCCCTGCGAGCCGACCACCGAACAAGATGTCACGCTGGCCGAGATGGAACGCCAGGTGATCCTCGCCACGCTGAAGCGTCACGATGGACACCGCGCCCGCACGGCCGAAGCTCTGGGCATCGGACTAAGAACACTGAGCGGCAAGCTGCGAAGCTATGGAGTCGCTCCGCGAGAGAAACACCTGCAGGATGTGGCTTAGCGGTTGCTAGCGGCAAGAACTGCCGATTCCAATCGGCAACAACTGCCGGCAAACTGCGAAAACCACGTCTGCCTGGCAAACCGCATTGCGGTTTGGCAAGAGAGTTAAAACACGGAATTGAACGAAGTTACCATTCCCCGCGCGTGTCGCCTGGCGATTTGCCGCGCGACTGGCACGGGGGTTGCAAATCTGCGCCGAACCACCAACGAGGACGTTCGATGTTTCCTTCGATGCTGAATCACACAACGCTGCCGGTGCTAGAACAGGCAGTCGCGTTCACCGAATCGCGGCATGGTGTGTTGGCAGGCAACATTGCGAATATCGACACTCCCGGCTACAAGACACGCGACTTATCTCCGGATCTGTTCCAAGACAGCCTGAGACGGGCGATCGAGCAACGGGACAAGCGTCCTGCGACCGAGATTTCGCCTGGCGTACTGACTCCGCGCGAGGAATCGCGTCGCCTGGACGACTTTGCGGCGGTGAAGGATTCGATGAAGCACATACTGTATCACGACGAGAGCGACGTGAGCCTGGAATCGCAGGTAACCGAACTGGCAAAGAACCAAAACATGCATAACATGGCGGTCAGTTTGATGACCCAACAAATCCGTTTGCTCGAGGTAGCCATATCCGAACGGGTGGCGTAGATACCTTTGAGTTCGACCATAACCTAGCGAGACGTTAGACAATGTTCAGCAGTTTCGATATCAGCACGAGTGGCCTGGTGGCACAGCGGACGCGGCTGAATGCCATCTCGTCGAACCTGGCCAATATGTCGACCACGCGCAACGAACTGGGACAGCCCATTCCGTACTCGCCGCGGTACGTAACGTTTCAAACCGACAGCGACATTCACTCGCCCGGTGGTGGTGCCGGCGTACAAGTAGGTAGTGTCGAGATCTCGACCAAACCACCGCAGATGAAATACCAACCAGGTCACCCCGATGCCGACAGCCGTGGCTACGTGGCCTACCCCAACGTGAACATGACCACCGAGATGGTGGACGCGATGCAGGCGACTCGCGCGTACGAAGCCAATGTTGGTGTGCTCGAGATCAGCAAGGACATGAGTCGTCAAACACTAAGGATCATCGCCTAAAGCGACTCCTGAAGCCCTCCGCCCTCCCCTCCCCCCTCACAGCCATGAACAACATCAGCTCGATAGCCTCTACCACATCGATGCCCCGCATGCCGGCCATGAAGCCGGTGGGTGGTGGCGATTCGACGTCGTTCAAGGACATGCTGGTCAACTCCATCAAGGAAGTGAACACCATGCAGGCCGACGCCGACAAGGCGGTCGAGGCGATGTTCACCGGCGAGGACGTGAATGCGGCCGAGGTGCTGACGGCGGTACAAAAGGCCGACTTGGCATTTCGACTGACCATGCAGATGAGAAACAAGGCCATGGACGTCTACCGCGAAATCCGCGACATCCGCATTTGATCGAATCGTAACAAGCACTGGCGGGCTGAAAGGAATTCGGCCCGCACCACTCGCTCCACGGACGGAACACAGTGAACAAATTTGCTGCTCAAATCCGAGAACTCTTCGAGTCCATGACTCCCGGTGCACGAATCACCGCCGGGCTTCTATTGGTGGTGGCCGTGGTGAGCCTCGCTTTCTTGTTCAAGTCGTCGGCCACAGGCCCCGATGCCTACCTGTTTGGCGGCGCGGTCTTCTCGCAACAAGAAATCACCAACATGGAAGCCGCCATGGCCGAAGCCGGCCTGTCGGGCTGGGACGACTCGGGCAATCGCCTGCGTGTCCCCAGCGCGATCAAGACCGACTGCATTGCCGCCATCGCGAGCGCTGGCGCACTGCCCGCCAACTTCTCGTCGTTCATGGACGACGCTCTGACCGACTCGGGCGTGATGGAACCGCGTCGCAAATGGGATTTCCGCACTAACAACGCCCGCGAGAAGCAGCTCTCGCTGATTGTGTCGAAGATGGACTGGGTGGAGAGTGCCCAGGTGATGGTCGACATTCAGGAGCGCCGCGGCTTCAACAGGCGCAACGACGCCTCGGCCAGTGTGTTCATCACCCCCAGGCCGGGTGAGATGGTCGACACAATGCGCCTCCGCAACATCCAAAAGCTGGTTGCTGGCCCTTTCACCGATATGGTGGCCGACAGCGTTCAGGTCTCGACTTCCACAGGCGAGATCGGCGGCTTCGGTGAACCGCTTTACGACGATCCCTACCTGCAAGCGCGGGAAGAAGTGCAGAAGAGCTACCGCAGCCGCCTGATGGAGTTGCTCAACTTCATTCCCAACGTCCGCGTCCAAGTTAGCGCAAACCTCGACAACCGGACGTCAAGCACCGTCACCAAGACGACTCCCGGTGAACCCAAAGCGGTACGTTCGGAGTCGGAGATGGAAACAGAAGAGTCGACCCAGAACGACATGGGAGGGCAGATTGGCCTGGTTGCCCAGGGCCCCGCGCGGCGCGGCACCGAAGAAGCCCTGAATCGCAGCAACACCAAAAGGTTCGTGCGCGAAAAATCGACCGACGAGAACGCACTGGGCTTCACCCAGGAAGTGGAAGACTTCGTGGGCTTCAAGCCAAAAGAGCTGTACGCGTCGATTGCGGTGCCGCGCGATTATGTGACCGATACCTGGCAGCAGAACAATCCCGACAAGTCCCCGGGCGACCTGACGGACACCGACCTGAAGGCCATGGAGACCGACGTCAAGCTGCGCATCGAACGCCTGGTGAAGAACATCCTACCGCGGCTGTCGTTGGGCGAAGACGAATACAAGCAGGTGGAAGTGATCTTCATCGATTCGATCAAGCGAGCCGCTCCACTCGAACCTTCCATCGCCGACACCGCTTTGGCCTGGACGGGGCAGTATTGGGGCACCCTGTCGATGATTGGGCTGGCTGGCGTCAGCTTGCTGCTGTTGCGTTCGGCCATCAAACCAAGCGATGGAAGCGACGGAGGTAACTCAAAACTCGAGCTCGACTTTGGCAACGACGAAAAGGTGGCCGGTACAGACGAAGAAGAAGAACAGCTACGCCCCAAGCTCCGCATCAAGAAGGGCGAATCGTTGAAGGAAGACCTCAGCGAAATGGTGCGCGAAGATCCCGATGCCGCCGCCAACATCCTGAGGGCTTGGATCAATCACGCCGGTTGAGGAACTTCATTAATGCTGCGCACCTGCCAATTGCAACTGAATCGCCCGAATAAACAAAGCACTACCCACTTCGCCTGCACCGGTCACCCATGACAAGCTCTCTGAATCCTTCCTTGCGAAAAGCGGCGATCCTGCTCCGCAGCCTTGATGCGGAGTCGGCTACTGCGTTGCTATCGCAACTCTCGGCCGAGGAAGCCCGCGCCGTGCGCGAGGCCATGAAGAATCTGGGCGAGCTCGATCCGCTGGAGCAACAGGAGCTGCGAGAAGAGTTGCGTGCTCCCCGTGCCAAGGCGTACGACGATTTCGACCGAGGTGGTGTAGAGCTCGACTTCTCCAGCTCGGCCATCGAGCCGGCAGAGGTCGATCCACTTCCAACAGCCATTCCCCCCATGCCTGCGGCCGTTGCCGAAGTAAGCAACAAGCCGTTCGCGTGGCTGGAAGGGGGCGATTTGCCCTCCCTGTCGGCCATCCTGGAACGCGAACACCTGTCGACGGTGGCCGTGGTGCTTTCGCATCTGTCGCCCGACCTGGCCAGCCAGGTGCTGGACGCCCTGCCCTCCAGCCGGCGCGCGGCGGCGCTGGAGCGTCTCGCCGACCTGGGCGAATCGGATCGCGATTGCCTGGAGGTGATCGAACGACAACTGGCCGACTGGATTGCGGTGCAGAAAGCCGAGCGGCAGCGGCGTGCCGATCGACTGCAGTCCATCCAAGCCATCCTGAGTCACTCGGCGGGAACGATCTGCGAATCGGTCATGGCCGAGATCGCTCGCCACGACAAGTCGCTGGCCGAAGAAATCGGCCCTGTGCGGTCGGTGAACCGGGCGAAGCAAGCGATGCGGATGGTCGAACGTACGTTGGGCGAACAGGCCGAAGGATTGCGGCAGAGTCCCAGCCCGCGGCTACCGGAGTTTAACCGCCCCACGGTGGTGATGAGCACTGTGCAGCCCTACCACCACGAATCCGAACGCCCTGAGGCTCGCTCCGTGGAGCGCCGATCCATGGAATCGGCCCCGCCAGTGTCGCCAGTACAGGAAACCAAGCCGACCCCACCACCGACCAAAGTGGTGGAGACGCAGCCTGCCGTGGTTCCGCCTGCGGCGGTGCCGAAGATCGATTATCCGTTCGAACGCATCACGCAACTGAATCAGCGGCAACTGGCCGAGCTGTTTAGTCACTGCGACTCGGAAACCGTGGTGAAAGCGCTGGCCGGTGCGACGCAGGAGGTTTCGCGGCACGTCGAGCGGTTGCTGCCGAAGAGCGTGGTCCGCGAGCTCAATCGCCGGATGCATACCTTGTCGTCGGTCCGCTTGTCGGAGTTGAGCGACGCCCAGTCACTAATGGCCCAGACGGCGGCGCGGTTGTATGCCGAACGTTCGGGCTCGTTCGCCGCCTGACGCCACCGAGAGTCTTCCCCACGGTATCGCCACCACCACACATAGAACAACAGCCTTGGCCACTATTATCAAACGCGGTTCGCAAACAGAGCATCCCAGCAGCCCGGGGGTGTATCCGATTGCATTTAGTTTTGAGACTCTTGAAGGTCGCGCCGACGAGTACCTGCAGAGCGTACGCCGCGAAGCCGCGAAGATCGTACAGCAAGCACACGCCGAAGCCGAACAGGTTCGTCGCAACGCCGAGAAGGCGGGGCGAGTTGCCGCCGAGCAGGCGGCCGAACGACTACTGGACGAAAAAGTGAACTCTCACATGCGAACACTATTGCCGGCGCTCGAAAGCGTGGCCCACCAGTTGGCCGACGCTCGTGGCAAGTGGCTCAGCGAATGGGAAGCTGCGGCCGTGCACCTGGCAGCCCGCATGGCGGAACGCATCCTGCGGCATGAGCTCGACAAGGAACCGCAAGCGCCGCTGGGTTTGATTAAGGAATCGCTGGAACTGGCCTCCGGCAGCGCCAACATAACGATTCACCTCAGCCCGCAAGACTGCAAACACCTGAGCTCCGCTTCGAGCGAGATTGTCGAGAGCCTGAAGCAACTGGCCCCGGCCAAGATCATGGCCGACGCCTCGGTATCGCCGGGCGGCTGTGTGGTGCGGACTGAATTTGGCGAGATTGACCAACGCATCGAGTCGCAACTCGCCCGCCTGGAAGAAGAACTCACGAGCTAGACCGCCAAGAACATGTACTTTTACCTCAACACGCTCGACCGCGCATTGCCCACTCGCCTGGTGGGTAGCGTCATGGAAACCAGCGGCGGGACGGCCGCCGTGGCCGATTTTCCGGCTCCGGTTGGATCGGTAGTCGTCATCGAACGCAGCAGTGGCGGACACGTCCGGGCGGAGGTTATCGGCTTTCGCGAAAACCGCACCATTGTGTTCCCCTACGAAAGCCTGGTAGGCATTCGTCGCGGCGCACAAGTACGGCTGGTCGCCACGCTGCGACATGTGCGCATCGGCGACGCGTTGCTGGGTCGCGTGATCAATGCCCATGGCCGCTGTGTGGATGGTCGCCCTCAACCAATGCTGACTGAACGCACGCTGGTCGAGCAGGATCCACCACCTCCGGCGGAGCGCCCTCGCATCGACGAAACGTTCGCCACGGGAATCCGCGCCGTCGATAGCATGCTGCGGTGCGGACGCGGGCAGCGGATGGGTGTGTTTGCGGGCGCCGGAGTCGGCAAGAGCGTGCTACTAGGCATGCTGACCCGCTACACCGAGGCCGACGTGAACGTCATCGCCCTGGTGGGCGAGCGTGGCCGGGAACTCAACGACTTCATCGAACGCGACCTCGGCCCCGAAGGACTGGCCCGCAGTGTGATTGTCTGCGCCACCAGCAACGAACCGGCCGTCTCGCGAGTACAAGCGGCCCACACCGCGACGGCCATCGCCGAACACTATCGCGATAAGGGCAAGAACGTCCTGCTGTTGATCGACTCGGTCACGCGGTTCGCCACGGCGCTGCGCGAGATTGGCCTGGCGGCGGGCGAGCCTCCCGCCACGCGTGGTTTTCCCCCTTCGGTATTCGCCACGCTGCCCAAGCTGGTGGAACGCGCCGGCCGCAACCGGCATGGCAGCATCACGGCGTTCTACTCGGTGCTGGTGGAAGGCGACGATCGGGCCGATCCGGTGGCCGACACCATGCAAGGTCTACTGGACGGCCATCTTTGGCTCTCGCGATCGCTGGCTTCCAGTGGACACTACCCGGCGATCGACGTGCTGGAGAGCATAAGCCGCTTGATGAACGACATCTCGACGCCCGAAGTCGTGGCGGCCGCAGCGACCATTCGCAAGCTGATGGCCGTCTATCGCGACAACGAAGATCTGATTTCGGTGGGAGCGTATCGGCGGGGATCGAACAAAGCGATCGACGCCGCCATCGACATGCGCGAAGCCATCGCCGCGGTGCTGCAACAATCGCCCGACGAGGAGTGCCGCCTTGAAGACTCCACCGAACTGCTGCTGGCCCTGGCTGCCCGCGCACAAGCCATCCTGAGCGGCCCCGCACCCACACCGGCACCAACCGCCGCCTGAACCTCGTAAGTCACCTTTATGGCCAAATACCGTTCCAACCTCGCGGCCCTGCACCGCATCCGCTCGTTTGCTCGCGACGCGCAGCAAGCCCGAGTGGCCGATGCGCTGCGTGCCGAGGCGGCGGTCGACGAGCAGGCCAGTGCCGTGGCCCTGGAATTAAGCGACGCCAAGCAGCACCAGCGAACCGTGCGGGCCGAGGGTCTGGACGTCCGGCAATTGCTCGACAGCGAACGCTACGAGTTGGTGCTCAAGTCCCAAGCCGCGAGCCTCGCCAAGCAGCAGGAAGCGATTGCCGCGGAACTCGAACGCCGCCGTGCCGACCTGGCGGCGGCCGAGCAGCAAGTACGCGTCGTGGAGAAGATTGACCAGCGGCGCAAGAAACAGTTCGATCGTGCCGAGCAAGTCCGCGAACAGAAACTGATGGACGAAATTGCCACCCAACAGTTCCTGCGACGTCGCCAGCAGCTGCGATAACCACATCACTTTCACCACAGCTCAACCATGCGAGCCCTATTTTCCATCGTTGGCTACGTGTCGACGGCAACTTTGATTGCCGCCGCGTTGGGGTTGTTGTACCTGTGGAACACGCACTTGCTGACCAATGAAAAGATGTTTCACATTCTTGCCTTGATGCACGACATCGACCTGGAGGAGATTGCCGAAGAATCTAAGGTCGGCGAAGTCGAAGTGCCTCGCGAAGAGGCTTCGATGGCCGACATGTCGATGATGCGTGAGATCAAGCTGCGCGACTACGAAGTGAGAATGCACGCCTTGAAAGTCGGCACGCAGGAGTTCGAACGGAGCTTTCGCGACATCAACGAAGGACGTCAGCGGTACGACCAGATGGCCAACGAACTGCAACAGCGCTTGCACCAACAGAAACAACTGGCGTCCGAAGAAAATCTGGCGGCAGTGGTCAGCCAGCTGCAGTCGATTCGGCCCACAGAGGCCAAGAAGCTGCTGCTGCAGTTCCTGGAAGAACCTGGTGGCGAGCGCGACGTCATCGTGCTGATGAAGGAAATGCAGCCCAGCCGACTGCAGAAGATCCTCAGTCAGTTCAAAACCGATGAAGAGCTCGAACAGTACCACAAGCTGTTGCAGTTGATGCTGGACGGTTATCCGGAAGGACCCGAAATCGAAAACATGCTGGATCGACTTCGAATTCCCGAAGACGAAGATTAACCATCGGCGTGCTCGACGAGCACCGAAACCATGCCTACGACACCCATCAACGTGTTCACCATTGTCGCCGCGCCGGCCGCCCCCGGCAGCAAGCCGACTGCTGCGCGGTCCAACTTCGTCGACTCGCTGCAAGTGGCGGTGCAAGATAGCGAAACGACTCCCCCCCCACGGGCCGAGGAGTCAACCCAAAGCCAGCGGCAAGACGAGTCCGACGCCGATAGCAACACTGTCGAAGCCCAGCAGCATTCGGCCGACGACGACAACCGGGCCGAGAACACCGAAGCGACTCAGCGCGAAGGCGATTCGGACAGCGAACAGGAAAGCGCGGAGGCCCCGGATGCCGAAGACACATTGGTGGTCTCGAACGCCGCCGCCGAGCAAATTGCCGTGGAAGAAGCGACCGCCCAGCAACTGGATGGTGAGTTCAACAAGGTAGAGGTGGCGGGCGTACTGCCGGACGCCGACAACGAGCAGCCGTCGGACCCCGAACTGGCGCGAAACGTAGCGACTACCGAGGACGCCCCCTCTTCGACAACCACCCCAGGCGAGGGCCTGCTGGCGGAAACCGAAGCCGCCGCCGACCAGCAAGGCGAGGGCCAGCCAGTCCAGGCACAGGCACAAACCGCCACGACCGGCGAGGGCGATGAATCCAGCGACAACTCCGCACCGGTTCAAGTCGCCACGAATGAGTCGTCCGACACTGGTGAACGTTCCGTGGGCGATCCGGCGAACATTGCCGACCAGGACCCCACCACGCCGCAAAAGACAGCCGTCCAAGCGACCGCCACCACCGCTGCGGTGGACAAACCGGCACCCCCCACCGATGGGCCAGCCAAACGCGAAGATGGCAACAAGCGCGGCGAACCCCAGCCGGTCGAAGCCGTCCAGCCATCGCCCGAGCGTCCGCCCGAAGTGGAAACCGAAACACGGCAAGACCTGTCCGGCGAACGCGATGCGGACGCAGGTCAGGCAGAAACGCGCGAGAAACCGGCACCGAATTCATCGAGTTTCAATTCGATCCTCGAGCGAGCCACTGGCCCGGCCGCGCGACGGGGCAACGAGACGGAACAAACGCAGAACTCCGCGCCGCAGGTCGATCCACAGCGGTTCGTATCGCGGGTGAGTCGCGCTTTTCAAGCCGCCGAACAACGTGGTGGCAACGTGCAACTACGCCTGAGCCCTCCCGAACTCGGGTCGCTGCGAATCGAGCTGAAAATGCACGACGGCGCCCTGCAGGCCAAGCTGGAGACCGAAACGGCCGCGGCCAAGAATGTGCTGCTGGACAACCTGCCCGCGCTGCGCGACCGGTTGGCCGCCCAGGAGATACGAGTCGACAAGTTTGAAGTGGATGTGCGTCAGCAAAACTCCGGCGGACAGCCCGACTGGCAGGCCCAACAGGACCAACAAAACAACCAGCAACACCGCGGTGGGCGGGCAGTACGTTCGACATTGAACTCCACCCGCACCTCTGGAGACGTGGCCCCTGCCACGCCCACTGGTGGGGCCCAAAACAACCACGATGGTCAATTCAGCGCCGTGGCGTAGCCCGGCAGCCGACGATCGCTTACGCAAGGATTCGCGATGAGCCAAGTATCCTCCACCACCAATTCCCCCCAGTCCAACCGGTCGTCGAGCACCGCCAGCGCCTTGAATGACCTGGACCTCGACTCGTTTCTGGACTTGATGATTGCCGAACTGCAAAACCAGGATCCGCTGAACCCGCTGGAGAACGACGAACTCCTGGCGCAGATCAGCCAGATTCGCGAAGTGGGTGCTACCGACCGACTGACCGAGACACTCGACTCGGTGCTGTTGGGCCAGAATATCTCGAGCGCCACGAACCTGATCGGCGCCGACGTCGTGGCGCTGACGGCCGATGGCGAGCGGGTGACCGGCAACGTGCGGCGAGTATCGATCGATGGCGGACAGCCCAAGCTCGACTTGGCCGTGGGTCCGGTGGCCACAGCAAGCGAAGGCGAAGGTCAGGTGGACGAAGGCAAGTACACCTACGAAGTGGTGTGGGATGGCGCCGACGACACCGAGTACAGCTTCGAAGTTTCGGTCAACACCGAATCACTCAGCGAATTCAATGGCTCCATCCAGGTGAACAACTTGCCGGAGACGAGTGGTCCAAAACGCGTTTACCGCACTGACAACACTGGTACTGGCGAACGCCGACTCGTGGGCACGATCCAGAGTGGTAGTACGTCGACGTTCACCGACTCGATGGCTTCCAGCGCGCGGGGCTCGGTGCTGAGCACGACGCCACAGCAGCTAAGCGTTGCCAACCGCGTGACAGTCACCTTGAATAACGTGGCTCAAATCGAACCACCTGGCGAATAGCCCCCTTCCCCGCCATTTCGCCAGCTTACAATTTCCAGCCGATAAGGATAGACGACCATGGGTCTTCAATCAGCACTCACCACCGCCTTGACCGGTCTTCAAGCCGCCGAAACGTCCATCGACGTGGTGGGTAACAACGTGGCCAATAGCAGCACCGTGGGGTTCAAGGAATCCGAAGCGGTGTTCGCCACGCAATTTCTGCAGACCATCAGCATCGGTGGCGCTCCCAACCCTAACTCGGGTGGAACGAACCCGCGGCAGATTGGCCTGGGTGTGAAAGTAGCCGCCATCAACCCCAACTTCTCGCAGGGTACCATCGAGATCAGTTCCAACCCGTTGGACGTCGCCATTCAGGGCGATGGATTCCTCATCGTGCAAAGCGGTACCGGGCGGCTTTACACCCGTAATGGTCAGTTGCAACTCAACGCCAACAACGAAGTGGTGACCGCCACTGGCCAGCGCGTGCTGGGCTACGGCGTGGATGACGAGTTCAATCTGACGACTGACAACCTCGAGCCGCTGGTCATTCCGCTGGGACAGGAACGTGTTGCCCAGGCGACAAAGAATGCCCTGTTCACCGGCGTACTCAACCCGGCAGTCGACGAAGGATCACAACCAGAGATCGTCCAATCGGTCATCCTGGGCGACAACTCCATCGAGCCACCCGACGACACCGACTTTACCATCACCGATGTCGACTCCTCTCCCGTGCCTTCACCAGCGTCGGCGGTCGAGGGCGCCGCCGGAGTGGGAGGTCCGACGTCCGGCACCTACAGCTATCGTGTTGCCTTCCTCGATGACAATGACAACGTCAGCACCTATTCCTCTGCGTTCACGGTGACGAACTCCACCGACGCAACCATCGATATTTCGAGCTTGCCCGATGCTGACAACATCCAATGGACAAAACGCGTGCTCTATCGGACCGAAGCCGATGGCAGCGACTACTACCAAGTGGGAGTGATCAATGACGCGGACACTACAACCACCTTTGCGGACACCATGGACGATGCGACCCTGGTCGCGCAGGATGCACTCGAAACGTCCGTGATCGAACCGGGGTCCTACAGCTACTACGTCACCTTCTACAACAGCGCCGGTAGCGGCACGGAGACGCGCCCCACTTCGAAGATTGGCCCGGTTTCGATCACCGAGTCGACTGGTGGGCGGGTTCGACTCGATTTGAGCGATATTCCCGCTCCCGCGGACGCCAACTACAACAAGCTACGCATTTACCGGTCGAATGAAGATGGTATCGACTTCCGCCGGGTCGCGGAGTTGGATGCCCCGGGAAGTGGCAGTTTTGTCGACTCGTACGTCGACACCATGAGCGGCACCGAACATGCCACCCAGGACGAAATCAACCTGGACGG
Source organism: Aeoliella straminimaris (assembly GCF_024054565.1). Taxonomy (GTDB): domain Bacteria; phylum Planctomycetota; class Planctomycetia; order Pirellulales; family Lacipirellulaceae; genus Aeoliella; species Aeoliella straminimaris. The sequence goes on along the minus strand of NZ_JAMXLR010000092.1, from coordinate 14,758 downwards.
TCCACCCCCTTCGCCATCGACCAGACTGGTTGACATCCTCACTCGCGAAGGCGACTCGTACAGCAGCCCGTTTGTACCGGGGCAGCTCTCATTCGCCGGCCAGAAGGATGGTGTCACCCTGTCGACGAAGTACCTCGACATCACCGAGGATACGACATTGGGAAATCTGATGTCGTTCGTCGACGACGCGTTGGGACTCTCCGCGGTATCGGATATCGATAGCACGAATCCCTTCCCCAGCAATCCCCCGGACAGCCCGACCGCCGGCGTTACCATCACCGCCGATGGCCGACTCGAGGTGGTCAGCAACTACGGTGAAGAGAACGCGATCAGCATCCCGCTGACCGCCTTTAAGGTGGTGCCCGAGGGGAAGACGGCCAACCAGACGATTCCCCTGGGATTCAACTCCTCGCAAACGGCCGACGGTCCGGGTACTTCCACCGAGTTCATTGTCTACGACAGCCTCGGTTTGCCGCTGAGCATCCGCGTCACCACGGTGCTGGAGGAAAAGACGGGCAATAGCACTACCTACCGCTGGTACGCCACGACGTCGCAGAACGAACCTCTGGATGGTGTGTCGACGGTCGTGGGCGACGGCGTCCTGGTGTTCGACCAGAACGGCGACCTGGACGAGAATACCTCGGCCACGATCAACATCGACCGCACGTTAACCGCATCGGAATCTCCCCTGGTGATCGATCTCGACTATTCGTCGGTCAAGTCGCTCGGCGAAGTCGATGCGTTGGGCAACAACATCAGTTCGCTGAACGTGACCAGCCAGGACGGCTTTCCGCCCGGCGTACTGACCGACTTCCTGATTTCCGAAGACGGACTGATCCAGGGCCAGTTCTCCAACGGCACCCAGCGTATCGTGGGCCAGTTGATGATGGCCCGCTTTGCCAATAACAGTGGTCTGGCCCAGGTGGGCGACAGCCAGTTTGCCGTGGGCGTGAACTCCGGCGAGCCGATCTTCGGCAAGCCGGGCGAAGATGGCATCGGCACCCTTACCGCCGGCGCGGTCGAACTATCCAACTCTGACATTGGTCAGAACCTGATCGAGCTGATCCTGGCGTCCACCCAGTACCGTGGTGGCGCTCGGGTAATCAGTGCTTCGCAAGACCTGCTGGACGAGTTGCTGGCGCTGCGGAGGTAATCAATCAGTAATACACTAGTCGGTTAGCCGAGAATTCGACCGACTAGTAACGCCCGCCTGGCTCCGTGCCTCGGTTCGTGAGCTACGGTAAACGAGAGATATCAGACCGGCGCGGGGCCGGTTGTCCGGGATGTTCCGGTTTGGCAGGACACGACGATGATACAACTCACCAAGCTGAGCGGAGAGCCCTTTGTGCTCAATGCGGAGTTGATTAAGTACGTCGAGGCGCTGCCCGACACGTTTGTGACGCTCACCACGGGCGATCACATTGTGGTGAAGGAACCACTGGAGGAAGTGGTGCACCGCACGGTCGAGTATCACCAACACAAGCAACTCATACCTGCGAGCACGCGAGCCGTCTAAGGCTCGAAACGTGCTGGATTGGCCTTTCCTAGTATGGACATCGCATCCGTCGTTGGAACAGTCGTCGCCTTTGCATTGATCCTTGGATCAATTGTACTGGGTGGTGGCTCGTTCGGTGCCTTCTTCGACGCCCCCAGCGTAATGGTGGTGTTCGGCGGGGCGGTGGCGGCTGCGCTGATCTGCTTTCCGCTGTCCAACTTTCTGGGCGTCTTCGGCGTCACCATGAAGGTGTTCTTCTGGAAGGTGGAACCGGTTGGCGACGTGATTAAGCAGATCGTCAGCCTGGCCGAAGTTGCCCGTCGCGACGGGCTGCTGGCACTCGAGAGCAAGTTGCCGGAAATCGACACCCCGTTCATCATCCTGGGCGTACAGATGGCCGTCGACGGCACCCGACCCGAAGTGATGGAGGACATCCTGCGGACGGAACTCGACGCCGTGGCCACCCGGCACCGCGATGGCAAAGCGATTCTCGACTGCATGGGGCGGTTTGCCCCTGCGTTTGGCATGATCGGCACATTGATGGGCCTGGTGATTATGCTGGGCGACATGAGCGACCCCTCGAAAATTGGCGCCGGCATGGCGGTCGCGTTGCTCACCACCATGTACGGTGCCATAGCGGCCAACGTCGTCTTCCTGCCATTTGCCGAGAAGCTTGGTTTCACCAACCGCCAGGAGCTAATGATTATGGAAATCGTCATTCGCGGCATCATGGCCATTCAATCGGGCGAAAACCCCCGAGTGATCGAACAGAAGCTCAATACATTCATACCGCCAAAACAGCGGACCGCCGAGGAAGCAGCCTAGCGATGGCTTCCCGCCACTGGTTGCAACCTCGCCAATCTCAACCTCCAGCTCCTGAACCATCATGGCCATCGAAGAAGATCCGCCGCCTGGAGTCGCCGAATGGGTCGTGACGTTTGGCGACATGATGTCGCTGCTGCTCACGTTCTTCATCATGCTGGTGTCGATGAGCGAGTTGAAGGAAGAAGAGCGGTTTCAGGCCATGTTGGAGTCGATGCGGCGGCAGTTCGGGCATGAAACTTCCATGTCGGCGGTCCTGCCGGGGCATTCGCACGCCAACAGCAGCCTCGCCTACATCGCCCCCAGCCAGTCGCGTTCGCTGCGAAAGAACCTGAAAGACGGCGGCAACGACGTGCCGGCCGTGACTGGCGAGCACAATCGCGTGCAAACGGTTCGCCACGGTCGCAACTCCACCACCGGCGGTGTCGTGTACTTCGACGAACTGTCGGCCGACCTGACCGACGACGCCAAGCAGAAGCTCCGCACCATTGCGCAGCAGGTAGCTGGCAAACCTCAGAAACTCGAGATCCGGGGGCATGCCTCGCGGCGTCCTGTCGACACGGCGCAAGGGGTGCGCGATCACTGGGACCTGGCCTACAACCGCTGCTACAACGTGATGAAGTACCTGATCGAGCAGGGCATCGAGCCCGAACGGATTCGGCTGGGTTCGGCTGGTGCCAACGAACCGGTCGACTTGGGCCTCGATCCGGAAGACCGAAAGCGCAATGCGCGGGTTGAAGTACTGATATGGGACGAGCGGGTTGTATCCCCCGATCTCGAATGATTTGAACCCTCAAAAAAGGGTCACGGTTCTCCGTTTGCGGCCTATATTTTCCTGTACCAGGCACCGGTTGCCTTGGGCACGCGCCCTCTCCGCAATCTTGCACAGGAAAACATGGCTGACGAACCCACCACAGAACCGCAACCCGCAAAGCGAATTGGCCTCGTCGGATTGATCAAAGCCGTGGCATTCATCTCGGTGATTGTCTTGGTGGAGGTTGTGGCCGCCTCGATGCTGGTGCCGACGGCCGAGGACACCGAAGCTACGGCCCGCCGATTGGTGGCCGCCGAAGAAGGGCAAGTGGAAGACGACGCCGCGGCTGCCGCGGCCCAGGCCAAGCAAGCCTCGCCGCTAGCAGACAAGGAGACCATCGAGGTCGAATTGGGACGCTACAACGTCACACGCTACAACCCCGAGAACGACACCACGCTGATCGTGGACTTCGAGCTGTTTGGCGTGGTGCTAGCAGACGACCAAGGTGGCTTTGAGACCCGCTACGAACGAAACAAGGTCCGCCTCCGCGAGCAGGTGATCATGACCCTGGGCAGCGCCGACTCGACCGAGCTGACCGACGCCGAGTTGGGGTTGCTGAAACGACGGATTTTAGAGAAAACCAATCGCGCGCTCGGCAAACCATTAGTGCAAGAAGTGCTATTCAGCAAGTTCAACTTTGTGGAACGCTGATCGACCGCAGGCAATGGCTCCCCAGACATAGCTCATTTCGTCTCGATACGGGAAAGGACTCCCATGGCTGACGACCCTTTAGGACAAGACGAAATCGAACGGCTGCTGGCCCAGGCTCAGCAAGCTGGCGGCGGAAGCCAGGAATCGGAACCCGCTCCGCCCCCTCCTCCACCCGCTGACAAAGCGCCCGCGCCCGCCACGCAGAAGAGTGCCAAGCTCGATCAAGCCGAACTCGACGCGATGCTGGCGAGCGCCGGAGCGGCCGCACCGCCTCCGCCTCCCCAGCAGCCCAAAACAACTACCCAAACGGCCGCAGCCCCTGCGTCGTCGTCTTCCTCCTCGGCACCGCCGGCCGGTTCGAGCACCGTTTCGCAGGACGATATCGAGTTGCTGCTAAACCAAGCCGAAGAAGCGATCGCTTCGATTGAATCGCCGGTGGAGCTGCCCCCGGGTGTGGCGCCGTTCCAACTGGACGATTTCGGCGGCAGCCCTGCCAGCAACGAGGCCGCCACGCTGGAGCTGGTGCGCGACGTGCAACTCGACCTGAAGATCGAGCTCGGCCGCACCCACATGCACCTGGAAGACGTGCTGCGGCTTCGCCAGGGCGCTGTGGTGCCGCTGGACAAGCTGGCTGGTGATCCCGTCGACCTGTACGTCAATGGCCGCATGATCGCCCGCGGCGAAGTGTTGGTGCTGAACGACAATTTTTGCGTGCGGGTGACCGAGCTGATCGTCGGCGACAGTGCCTGCGCTTAAACATCGAGGAGTGCGCGGCTGCAAGTGCTAGCAGTCGCACCGGTGGAAGCCGCTCTCTCCGACTTCTACTCCGTTGGCGTCACAATCGCCCTGGCTCGCTCGGCCGTAGCTTTCTATAAGACTCCAAGCAATTCCTGCCTTTATGGAGTCCTACCTAGATGCCTCCGAGTCGATCCCCCCTGCCCTGGCTAGTGCTGATCCTGTTGTTGGCCGTTGCTCGCGTGAGCACCGCCGAGCCGGTCGAAGCCACCGACGCGGTAGGTCCTTCGGCGCGCCCGGCCAATAGTGCTCCTTCCGCCTACCCGCGAGCCACTCCCCCCGCCAAGCCACAGCCACAAGCCGAGGCCGCCACGTCCGACGAAGGTCGGCGGCTGCACCTGGGCTCGGAGGGCAGCGACACCACCAAACCATCTCGCTTGGCTGGCGGGCAGAGTGCCGATTTGCTGCACAACTTTGCCAAGAGCTCCGGAGCCACGGCCCTGGCTGCCCTGGCCTTTGTCGTGGGACTGTTCATGCTGATGGCGTGGTTCGTCAAACGCGGCATGCCCAACAGTGCGCAAGTGCTGCCTGCCGAGGCCGTTCGCCTGCTGGGCCGCGTGCCGCTGGGCTCTCGCCAGTTTGGTCAACTGCTGCAACTGGGTAACAAGCTCGTACTGGTGCACGTCACCCAGGCGGGCGTGGAGAAGCTGGCCGAGATCGACGATCCGCAAGAGGTCGTGCGACTGCTGGCCGTCTGCTCCAAGACTTCCTCCAAGGGAAGCCAGAAGGAGTTCGAAGAGATCTTCGGTCAGTTTGCCAAAGAGAAGACCGAGCCCGGCTTCCTGGGAAGCGACACGCCTGACGGAGGACGTCGTTATGCCTAACCTGGTGGGCAAATTCGTACTGCTGGCCGCCGTGCTACTGCCGATGGGCGGAGCACCGGTCGCGATGGCGCAGCAGACAACTATCGAAACCTCTCTGCTGGAAGAGGTCGGCGGTCCCGACGACTGGACCAAACCCGAGCGACTGACTTCCACACTGCAAGTGATGCTGTTGCTCACCGTGGTGAGCCTGGCACCGGCCATCCTGCTGATGACCACCAGCTTTGTTCGCATCGTGGTGGTGTTGGGGCTGTTGCGACAGGCGCTGGGCACGCAGCAGCTGCCGCCCAGCCAGGTGATTACGTCGATCGCGATGTTCGTCACGCTGCTATTGATGATGCCGGTCTGGAACCAAAGCTACGAACAGGGCATCAAGCCCTACAGCGATGGCGAGATCGGCATCGACGAGGCATTCACTCGCAGCGTGGCCCCCATGCGGAAGTTCATGGCTCAGCAGATCGAACGCACCGACAACCACGGCGACGTCGAACTGTTCCTCAGCTACATGCCCAGCGAGATCGATCCTCTGACGGGCGAACTGTACGACAACTACGCCTACTACGACGTTCAACCAGACGAACGCGAGGTGCCGCTACAGGCCCTGCTGCCGGCGTTCATGCTGAGCGAGCTGAAAACCGCGTTCCTGATCGGCTTTCAGATTTACCTGCCGTTTGTGATTCTCGACATCATTGTTGCCAGCGTCACCATCTCGATGGGCATGCTGATGTTGCCGCCGGTTCTGATTTCGCTGCCGTTCAAGCTGCTGCTGTTTGTGCTGGTGGACGGCTGGCGACTGGTAATCGAGATGCTGCTGCAGAGTTTCGAAGTCTTTGTCTAACGCCGCGCTACCGCTATGGACCCACAAGACGCCGTCGACCTGGCCCGCCAAGCGATGATCATCGCCCTGATTATCTCTGCGCCCGTTCTGCTGGCGGGCATGGTGGTCGGTCTGTTGATCGGCCTGATCCAGGCGCTCACGCAGATTCAGGAGCAAACCGTGGCGTTCGTGCCCAAGCTGGCGGCCATGGTGCTGGTCATGGCCTGGACCCTGCCCTGGCTGCTCGAACGGCTGATCGAGTACAGCCAGCAGTTGATCACCGACATCCCGCTATACTTGTAACCGCCAACCCCGGCGAGTAGAGGACGCCCGCCATGGAATGGCTGGAAGCGATGCTGCTGACCAAGGTGGCGGTGTTCGCCCTGGTGCTGGCTCGCATCGGAGCCCTGGTCGCCACTGCGCCGCTGTTCAAGCTCGAAACCGTCCCCATCACCGTGCGGGGGCTGTTGGCCGTGACGCTCTCGATACTGGTGATGCCGCTCTACGCGCACCTCAGCTACACCAGTCCCTGGAATCTGCTGGCGTTCGGCAGCCTGTTGTTCAACGAGATCCTCATCGGCGCGATGCTGGGGCTCGGCATGCAAATCCTGTTTGCCGGTGTGCAGCTGACCGGCCAGATTATCGCCCACATGTCGGGCATGTCGCTGGCGGAAATCTCCAGCCCCGACTTCGACGCGGGCACCTCTGTGTTCACCCAGATCTTTCACTACACCACGATGGCGGTGTTCGTCGCCATGGGCGGACATCGCATGGTGATGGCTGCTCTGCTCGACACGTTCGAGTGGGCGCCGCCGGGCCGGGCCATGCTCGGCGACAGCTTCGCCCAGATGATGGTCGGCATCCTGCAACAAAGTTTCGAACTCGGCATTCGCGCCTCGGCGCCAGTGTTGATCGCCCTGTTCCTCTCCACCCTGCTGCTGGGCCTCATCACCCGCACGCTGCCGCAGATCAACGTGCTGGCCGTCGGCTTTGGCCTGAACGCGATGATCACGATCGCGGCGCTGCTGATCACCATCGGCGGCGCAGCGTGGTTGTTCCAGGAACCCATCGTGGCCACGCTCGAACAACTGCAGTCGGCCGTGGTCCCCGTATCGGCCGAGGTCGGTGGCTAATCCCAACGCCGCGATAGCATGCCAGAACAGTCCGGCGAAAAGTCGTTCGACGCAACCCCGCATCGCAGGCAACAAGCCCGCGACAAAGGGCAAGTTGCGTACAGCCAGGACCTCGGCTCGGCAGCGATATTGCTCGTGGCCGCCGGTTTGCTCAAGGGATTTGGGCCAGGCATTGTCAACGCGGCCGCCGAGCTGATCAACCGCAACGTGGGCGAGGTCGGCACGCTCACGGGCGACCGCGCCATCCTTACCGGCGAAGTCGAGAAGGTGCTCAGCGGGGCGGGATTCGCCTTGTTGCCGTTGATGGTGCTGTTGATGATGGCCGCCGCAGCCTCCAGCGTGTTTCAAGTCGGCTTCCTGTTCGTGCCCGAACGCCTGGTGCCCGACTTCAGCCGCATCAGTCCGGTGGCCGGCATCAAACGAATCGTTTCGCTGCAAGGCGTCATGCGTTTGGGTTTTGGCCTGCTCAAGGTACTGCTGGTGGTGAGCGTGGCCGGCATCGCCATTTGGCTGCGTCGCGACGAAATCATGTTTGCCGGCGCGCTGACCGTCTCGCAGATCTCGATGCTGCTAGTCGAAGTCACAGTCAGCACCCTCTTGTGGGTGGGCGGAGCATTGTTGGTGCTCGCACTGTTCGATTTCGCTTTCCAGAAGTGGAAGCACGAACAGGACCTGAAGATGACGCACCAGGAAGTCAAAGAGGAAATGAAAAACATGCAGGGCGATCCGCAGATCATCGCCCGCCGCCGCCAGGTGCAGCGGCAGATGGTCATGAACCGCATGTCGGGCGCCGTGCCGCAGGCCGACGTGGTGATCACCAACCCCACGGAACTGGCCGTGGCCATCAAGTACGAGCATGGCCAGATGGCCGCCCCGGTGGTGGTGGCCAAAGGCGCGGGCGTGCTCGCCCAGCGCATCCGGCGACTGGCCCTGGAGAACAACATCCCCATCGTCGAACGCAAACCGCTGGCCCAGTTGCTGTACAAAGAGGTCGAGATCAACCACCCCGTCCCCGACGGCAGCTACGCCGCGGTGGCCGAAGTGCTGGCTTACGTCTATCAACTGAAGGGCAAAAAGGTCCCCGGCGCGAACCGCCGCGCGGCGTAACGGCAGGCCGGCCGCCCCGGCCGGCACCGGGGCGTGGTCGATCGGTCTGAAGCTCGAACTCTCGACAATTTTGAGTACCCAGCGGCGCTGCTGGATGGCATCGCCTATTCGCGAACCTGCGCAGGACGATGTGTCCGACGCGGGGTTTGATGACTCCAAAACTACTGAGGTGAGCTGCACCGCGGGGAGTTGGCGGCGGCTCGAATGGAGTCGCTACCCCCCCCACTTCGGTGGGTTGGCGGGCTGGCTAACTACTGAGGTCGTGAAGACCGCTGCGCCGAACGCCGAATCGTAATTGAGCGAAGTCGATGCAACCGATCGCAATTCGAGTTCGGCGAAACTGCAATCGGTGGCTACACCTCCGTAGTTGGCGGAGGCCGTTTGGCGGGCTGGAAAGAGTGCTCGAAACAGGAGTTTCCAGGGAATCTGGCCGCGAGTAAAAGTTACTTTTCGACACATTTTCACAGGTCGCGATAAGTCCCCGTGAACCCATCAAAGATGTAGATTCACCAAGGATAGTCGCCCGACTACAATGATGACATGGCGCCTTATAAGCCTTCTCGTCTGAATACGTCCAACCGGCGCGACTTCGCTACGACTCAGTGGAGCATCGTGCTCGCAGCGGGCCAGCCGGAAGACAGCGATGCACGAGCGGCGCTGAGCCAATTGTGCGAGGCGTACTGGTACCCGTTGTACGCCTACGTGCGGCGTCGCGTGAAGAACGTCGCCGACGCCCAGGACCTGACGCAAGCATTTTTCGTGCATCTCCTGGAACAAGGCGCGGTGGCCCGCGCTGACCGCGTCCGCGGTCGCTTTCGTGCTTTCTTGCTCACCGCGATCAAGAACTTCCTGGCTAACGAGTGGCAGAAGCAGCACGCGGAGAAACGCGGAGGGCGGCGGCTTAAGTTGTCACTGGACTTAGACGCTGGCGAGTCGAAGTTTCGATTGGAACCCTCCCACGAATTGACGCCCGAGAAATTGTTCGAGCGGCGGTGGGTCACGACCATGCTGGACCGCGTACTGAAGCGGCTGCAAGCCGAGCTGGACGACGCCGGCAAGCAAGAGCATTTTGAATACCTTAAGGCGGGATTGATGGGCGATGCGGAGGCGGTCGACTACCAGCAGGCGTCGGAGGCGTTGAGCATCAGTCCGGAAGCGGCCAAACAGGCAGCCTACCGACTACGGAAGCGTTATCGACAACTGTTTCGTGAAGAGGTGGCTCGCACCGTGGCGGATGAAACGGAGGTGGACGAGGAAATTGGGCGGCTTTTGGCCAGCATGGGGGGATAGCCTCCAGAAAACCGCCCAGAAAATCTTGTTACGCTCAACCAGGAATCCGGTACTGAAAGGTAGAGCACCTCCTTCAGTTGGAGAATCGTGATGAATGATCCGCAAAACTGCCCGAATTGTGGCGCGGAGCTGCCGGATGACGCCCCGGCGGGCCTGTGCCCAAAGTGCTTGGTGGCGGCGGGATTGGAAAGCGAAGCAGGCAGCGAAACCAATCGACCGAAGTCGGATCCCGAGGCGCCCACCATTGATAGTCCGTCGCCCGGCACGGGGTTCCTGCCGCCCTTGCCGGAGGCACTTGCCGACAAGTTTCCTCAACTTGAGATTCGTGAACTGCTCGGCCAAGGGGGCATGGGCGCAGTCTACCTGGCTCGGCAGACGAATCTCGACCGGCTCGTTGCGCTCAAAATTATCCGCCCCGAGGCAACATACGACCCGGCGTTTGCCGAGCGATTCAACCGAGAGGCAAAAACACTCGCCCGCTTGAGCCATCAGCAAATCGTGTCCGTGTACGACTTCGGCGAAGTCGAGTACTCCCCAGGGGTCGACGAGCCCGCCCAACCACTCTACTACTTCCTGATGGAGTACGTCGACGGCGTGAACCTGCGGCAGTTGATCCGCAGCGGCGAACTGACTCCTGAGCAGGCTCTGACGATAGTGCCACAGATTTGTGATGCGTTGCAGTACGCCCACGATGAGGGCGTGGTGCACCGCGACATCAAGCCGGAAAACATCCTGCTGGACAAACAGGGCCGAGTGAAGATTGCCGACTTCGGCCTTGCCAAGCTGGCGACTCGGTCCGAAGCGGAGTTTACACTCACCGGCACGCATCAAGTGATGGGCACGCTTCGCTACATGGCACCCGAACAGTTGGAAGGCTCGCATTCGGTCGACCACCGCGCGGACATCTACTCCCTGGGCGTGGTGTTCTATGAAATGCTCACCGGCGAGGCACCGATTGGTCACTTCGATCCGCCATCGAAGAAGGTCGAAGTTGACGTGCGGCTTGATGAAGTCGTGCTGCGTTCGCTGGCTCGTGAGCCGGAACGTCGATACCAACAGGCAAGTGACATAAGAACAGATGTGGAGGCGATCTCCATTGCCCCATGTTTAGCGACTAACAAGGTTGAACATGCACTATCCGACGCGGCTGTCCAGAGCGCAACCGCACATTCCGAACTACGGAACCAAGGTGAAGAATTGCCCAGTCATGGCGGTCGCGACTGGGTTACACTCACGCGTGAACAGATCGACAACGACCGCCTACCGGACTGTTGTATCGTGTGCGGCAGGCATACGGTCGAGCGAGTTAACAAGGACTTCGAATATCAGCCGGAGTGGGCGAGCTTGTTGAGCATCATAGGTCTCTTCTGCGGGTTCTTTCCGGGGTTGATCGTCATCTGGCTGACCACTCAGAAGATGCGCATGGCATGCCCCATCTGCCCCACCCACCGCGAAGCGCGGCGTCGCCTCGTTTGGTTCGCAAGCACGGCCTGGATCGCGGCTCCGTTGCTGGGACTAGTTGGGTTCGGCCTCGTCTATCCATTCTTCGAGGTTAAGTCGCCCGCCGTTATAATCGGTCCGTTGCTGGGCGCGATTGTTGGTCTAATTGTCTATCTCGTTCCCGTGTTGCGACTCGTTCGATACACCATCGGCGTCGAGTGGATGACGAGCGACTACGTGCGTCTACGGCGCGTATCAGCGGAGTTCGCTCGCCAAGCGACACTCCTAGCCGGCATTGATCAGAGCGATAGCGCTCTTGGGAGCGAAGCGCTGCCCTCGCCGAGTACGATCCGCACGGCTTGGGATGCGTGGTGGTCTGAACGCAACAATTGGTTCACCAACGCAGTACTGGCCCTGTTACTGGCGGCTCACCTTGCTGGTATGGCTGCGGTCTTCTACCGATCAGGATATAGCGAATCGACTCCAGCCAGCCGAATCGGTGGAGAAACTCGGACCGGCTCAATTTCGGCCTCGGTGCAACTGGGATGGCCTTCACCTTGGTATCGATTCGATCGCGAGTCGAACGAATCAGGCTTTAGTTCTAGGCCGCAGTTCCGATTGTTTGCGTCATCGGCGTTGCTGGGTGCGTTGGGCATCTTTGCTTACTACGCGTTCTGGCGCATCAGGAAGGTTCAGTCGCGGGGAGGACCGATTCAGAGGTGGTTAACACCACAGGTTGTTGCAGGGTTCTGGGCAATTCTAGCGATCCTTGCCGTACTAATATGCCGGCATGTGACCGATAAGAACTTCGACAAGATGGCGAAATTCGCCTCGGCCACAAAAGAAGGACATAAGCCCCAGGGGAGCGAGGAACTAACTGATCCAGCTGCTGATATCAAGCCCGCAGACCCAAGCAATGACGACAACCAACCGATTTCCAGAGATGACAGGCCTGAGCCGCCCTCTAGTAATGAGCCTGCGTCGACTCCGCTGCTCGACGCCGTGCGGCGGGGCGAAGTGAGCGAAGTGAAGCGGCTTTTAGATGAGGGGGCGAGCGTGAATGACAAGGACGCAGCGGGACGGACACCGCTGATGCAGGCTGCGGAGAGCGGCCACGCTTCGCTTGCGGCGACGCTCGTGCTGCTGGGCGCGAATGTCAATGAACGCGACGACTTCGGGAAGACCGCACTTATGTACGCGGCTGAGAATGGACGCAACTCGGTGCTCGAATCGCTCCAGAGCGTCGAGAGCGCTGCGAACATCTTCCCTCCAAATGAGCGTCGCGAGCAGGCGTTCCGTGAGCTGCCTGGAGTCGATCATCGCCTGCTGCCCGGCGGCACACCGATCATCGGGAGGTTCAAGATCGCCATGCACGCGCAAGATAACTCAGGCGAGACCGCGCAGATGAAGGCCGCCGCACATGGCAACGTGGATTGGTTCCGAAAACTCTGGCCGTCTATCGACGCGACTGATGACAACAGACAGGACAACAATGGACGCACGACGATGATGCACGCGATCGAGAACAACCAAATGACGCTCATGAGTTACTTCGCGTCTAGCCACAATCACAAGAGCTGGGACAGCCCCTTTGCAGGCCCCAACTCGCTGCTGAAGGACAACCAGGGCCGGACCGCGTTGGACTTGGCCAAGGAGCTTGGCCGTGACGCCATGGTCGAACTCATTCGAGAAGAAGCCGCGGCGGTTGTGCGCGGTTTTACAAGCTGGATTGAGAGCGCGGACGAATCGGACCGTCCGGCGATGTATCGCCAACGCGCAATCGCATGGCGCGTGCTGGGCGAGGACAAGAAAGCCGATGCGGATCTGAAGCGGGCGGAAGAGTTGGAGAAATCGGGCGAACAATCCGATAGCGACGCCGACGGGATCGAAGCGATTAAAATTGAGCAGCAAAAACCGTGACTGGGAGTTTTGTCCAATGAACCGTCCGAGCATTCTCTTGCTGATCTTGGGCATTGTGTGCTGTGGGTCGTCTCGCCTCTCTGCCGCTGAAGGCCAAACGCAGCGGACGCCTGAACTGGTCCCTTTGGAGAACTTCGTTGGTTCGTGGAACGTGCTGTTCTCGTCCGAGGGAGATAGCCCCGGTGACAAGGGGGTTGGCGTGGGCCACGCTACCGGAAAATGGGTCCTCGAGCGCAGATTCGTGGAGCAATCCCTGGTCCTGGGCGCCCCCGACGGATCTGGAGGCATCGACGTTAGATTGCTAATGACCTACGATCAGCAGCGAAAGGTCTACAGGTGTTGGTTATTCGCCTCTTCTGGTTTTACAAGAGATGCAGTTGGTAGCTGGGATCCTTCGAGTCAAACCATGAATTGGGAGGCCTGCGGCGATGAGAAGATCTCGACGACAGCATCGTGTGGCGAGGATGGCACGATTCGTGTGCGAACAACTATGACCGATCAAGGTGGTAAAAGGATGTTTAGGTTGAACGGTAAGTATACCCCGCGAAGCACGCCTTGAAGGCATCAGCTCATCGGCCAGCGTCTGGCATAGACGCCCGGGCAGCTGAAATCAGTCATGACAAACCTCCGATTCCGCTTCAGTATCCGGCAACTTCTCCTGATGACCGTTGTAGTGGCACTGTTTCTCTGTGCCTACAATTGGTGGTCCGGGCCATCGCTGGACGACCGCATGGTACGAGCGGCAGAACGCGGAGACACTTTCATGTTCGCTGCGTTGATTGCCCTGGGTGCGCAGGTTGATCGCGGATTCGGAACCGGAGGATATGACACGACGCCATTAATGGACGCCGCGTATGATGGAGACCTCCGTGCCATTGAACTGTACCTCCAGCACGGCGCATACGTTGACTATCAAGAAAAGGACTGTTTTACAGCAATCAACTATGCCGCGATGGAAGGCCACTGGGACATTGTACTACGGTTGCATGCGGCCGGCGCCGACCCTCACCATCGGGATGCGACAGGATCCACAGCCGTCGACTACGCAAAGGAACAGGGCCGGTACGACATCGCCGAGGAGCTGAAGAAGCGCTCAGCCCGTGAAGCGCGACCGGAAGGCGAAAGAAGCACTAGGGAGTAAGGTGCCCATGCGATCCCATGCCGCCGTAGAGTAGACCTCAGGCGCATCGGTGCAATGACCGACCGCACGAAATTGAAGGCTGAGTGCGCAGCGGGTGGACCATCGAATGTCGCTTACTTTTTCCTAAGTTGTTTCAGCATCTCGCGTTTGGCCTCCTTGCGAGGCGTCATCATGTAGTCGTATTTCTTGAATCTTCGTTTGCGGAGTCGCGGTTCGAAGCGGTCGGGACGGTCGGCAACTCGATGCACGGCGACCGAATCGAGGAGTTGCCCGTAGAGGGTGGTCCTTTCTTCTTGCGATCGCTTCGCCATCGCCAGAAGCGGCTGGAACGCCTCCAGCAGCTGCATGGTCGCCTTGAAGCTGATGGACCGGGGTAAAAGTTCATGTTTCGTCGCAGCTTGGGCGATGAGGGTCCGAATCAGGTTGTAGGCCAGCACGTGAGTCCAGATCTCCTTGCGAACCAGTTCGGGAGTTTTACAGCGCAAGACATCCATTTGCAGCGCGACTTTCAA
>NZ_JAMXLR010000091.1 GCF_024054565.1 Aeoliella straminimaris | reverse complement strand
CCCGTTGACCTCACGGGCACTATCTGCCCGCTGCGGTAATGATGGCCCCTGTGGGGCACGCCTCGGCGCACTTGCTGGCGGCGCTTCCGAGTGCCTCGTCGATGGTGCTGCCCGGAGGCGGAGCCAGGCGCGTGTCCACGCCACGATGCACCACGGCCAGCCCCGCCGCGTCGGAGGTTTCGGCCGCCAGTTGCACGCAGATGCCGCACAGGATGCACTTCCCTTGCTCCAGCGTGACGCGATTCCCCACCAGCCGTCCTTCGAACCGGCGTCCCTCGCCTCGATAGTGCTGGGCGTCGCAGTCGTACATTGATGCGTAGTGGTGCAACAAGCAACTGGCCAGCGCCCGACAGTCGCATTCCAGACAGCGTTCGGCTTCGCTACGGGCGGCGTCCTCGGAAGCCCCATCGCTGAGCAGTCTGCCATCGACTCGTGGCGTGGGAACGGCGCCATCGCAGAAGTCGCATAGTTCCTGGTTGGTGAGCCGCGCCAGGCGAGTCTCGTACGCGTGTCGGCGATCGGGCGGCAAGGCACCTCGCAACCATCCATCGATGCATTCGGCTGCTAACTTCCCCTCGGCCACCGATTGAACAACCAGTTTGTACGGTCGCACCGCATTGCCCGCAGCAAACAGTCCCTCGCGAGAGGTCATGCGAGTGTGAGCGTCGACGCGAAGACCGCTCTTGGTTCGTTCAACATCCAGCAGCACATCGGGACCGGGAGTGCCGCGTCCCGTGGCCAGGAGTACGGCATCGTAGTCCCTCAGCAACACATCGAGCGATGCTGCCGAGGCGAGGCCCTGGTTCCACTGGCAATCGACGTCCAGACTCAACACGGCGCTAACTTCCGCCTGCAGAACATCGGCCGGCAACTCGCTCGCGAAGTCACTCTGCAACCGGCCGCCAGCACTGGCGGCCGAATCGATGAGCGTGCAGCGATGCCCGCACTGCCGTAAATGGTAAGCGGCCGTCAGTCCCGTCGGCCCCGCACCGACGATGGCCACTCGCTTGCCGGAGTCGGTGGACAACTCGGGCCGGTAGGGATCGGAGGACTCCAGATCGCGATCGGCCACAAAGCGTTTGATCTTGCAGATTGCAGCCGGGCTATCGTGCTGCCCCCGTCGACACGCTTGTTCGCATACTTCGGGGCAGACGCGTCCCAGGATGGCTGGCAGGGCGATGTCGCGCTTCACGGTTGCTAGCGCGGCTAGGTAGTCGCCATCGGCCACCAGCCGAAGCATGTTCGGTATGTCCATTTTGGCGGGGCAGGTGTTCTGGCACGGCGCGTGACAGTCGCCCGCGTGGTCGGCCAGCAGCAGCTCGATGCCCGTCTTCCGGAGGGCGTGGACCTCGCGCGTTTCCGACTCTACTTGCATGCCCTCACGCACGTTAGTGGCACAGGAGGGCACGAAACTATCGCTGCCATCGACGCGGACCAGGCAGCACATGCAGGAAGTGTTGGGATCGTGGTCGGCAAGCGAGCACATGGCGGGCAGATCGATCCCCAGTTTGCGCGCCGCCTGCAGTACCGTTGCGTCGTGCGGCACTTCGACACTCACGTTGTCTATCCAAACCTGAACCATCACACCAGCTGGGGTTGTTTTCGCAAGTTGGGCGGGGCGGCAATTCGCGGCGGTTTGGCCGTGCTGACCGTCTCGATCGCTTTCTCGGGACAGGTCGTGCGACAGGCGTCGCAGCACGTACACAGATCGGTATCAATCCAGTGTTGGCGATACGGGGTCGGCTCGATCGCAGCAACTGGGCAATGCTGGGCGCATAGTGTGCAGCCAACACAATCCTGTGTCACACGATAGGCGATCAGCGCCTTGCATCTTCCCGCCGGACAACGCCCCTCAAGGTGCGCCTCGTACTCGTCTTTGAAGTACTTGAGCGTTGTGAGCACGGGGTTCGGAGCGGTTTTGCCGAGGCCACACAAGCTGCCCTGCGATACACTATGGGCGAGCGACTCGATCTCCTTCAGGTCCCGCCGCGAACCTTTGCCGGCACACAGTTTTTCGAGCAAGTCGAGTAGCTTGCGCGTGCCAATCCGGCAGAAAGTGCAGTGGCCACACGATTCGTGCTGCGTAAACTCCAGGAAGTATCGGGCAACGTCCACCATGCAGTCGGTGTCGTCCAGAACCACCAGTCCGCCGGACCCCATGATGGCGCCCAGTTCGCGGAGGGCTTCGTAGTCGATCGGAGTGTCGGCCAATGCAGCTGGCAGGCAACCGCCCGAGGGGCCGCCAATCTGCACGGCTTTGAACTGCCGTCCGGCCGGAACACCGCGGCCGTAGTACTCGACTAACTCGCGTATGGTCGTTCCCATGGGGGCTTCGACCAGCCCACCGTGGCGGACTTTGCCCGCCAGCGAGAATACTTTTGTCCCTTTGCTGCCCTCGGTGCCGAACGTGGCAAACTGCGCACTTCCATGGCGAAGTATCCACGGCACGCAGGCCAGTGTCTCGACGTTGTTGACCAATGTGGGCCGAGCCCAAAGACCAGATTCAGCGGGGAAGGGGGGACGCCGGTGCGGAATGCCGCGTCGGCCCATGACCGACTGGATTAAAGCGGTCTCCTCGCCACAAATGAACGCTCCGGCACCTTCGACGACATCGATGTCCAGCGAGAATCGGCTCCCTAGAATGCTATCGCCGAGGTAGCCCTTCTCGCGCATCCGCTGAACCGTCTCCCGCATGCGACGGACGGCCAATGGATATTCGTTGCGTACGTACACGATGCCCCGTGTGGCCCCCACGGCGAATGCCGCGATGCTCATGCCTTCCAGCACTCTGGCCGGTGCCGACTCCATAATCGAGCGATCCATGAACGCTCCAGGGTCGCCCTCGTCCCCATTAGCGATTACGTACTTGCTGCCACTCTGCAGACCTACCAACCGCCACTTTTGAGCTGCCGGAAAACCACCCCCGCCGCGGCCACGCAGTCCGCTATGGTCCACTTCGTCGATCACTTCGTCGGGCGTTAATTGTGATAAGCATTTGGCCAAGGCAGCGAAGCCACCCTGCCGTTCGTACTCCTCTAGCGTGTCGGCAGCCATGACCTCCCAGTCGCCGGTGATCACCCGGGGCCTCGCGGTGTCCGACTCGAGCAACAGCTCGCCGGAGGTGGCGTCCAGCGAGTGGCTGGCGGTCGGTTTACGGAAGGGCAGGTAGCCGCTACGTTTCTTCGGCTTGTCCTGGCAGTGGTCGATAATCTCCGGCAAATCTTCGACCTTCACGTTGGCCAGAATGTTCTCATCCACCTGTACGGCTGGCGCCAAGCTGCAGCACCCCAGGCAGCCAACCGTTTCGACGGTAGCTTGCCCGTTGGGATCAGTATCCTGGCCCGGAGCGATGCCGAGACCACGTCGCATCTCTTCCAGTACCCGGTCGGCCCCCGCCACGTGGCACGCCGTGCCCCGGCATAGCTGAACAAGGTGCTTACCACATGGCTTGGTGCGGAACTTTGTGTAAAACGACGCGACACCGGCCAGTTGAGCCGGCGTAATGTCGGTCTGCTTGCACAGTTCGTCGAGTACGGGCTGGGGTAAATAGCGATACTCGGCCTGCACTGCGTGCAAGAGGGGAATAAGCCGATGTGCTTCCCCCCCTTCTTGCTGGACGATTTCGGCGACTGGTTCCAAGTCGACCGGCGGCGGACTGGACGTGGGCACGGTTTCGGGAACTGGTGCCGTCGGCAGCGCTTCCTCATCACCACGCTTGGGCATGCAGTCGGCCAAGGTGTGGGGCAGGGCAGGCTTTGCCGGTGCCGGATGGCGCAAGAAGAGTACAAATGCTCCGGCCGCAACTAACGCGATAATGCCCAGCACTCGTTCACGGCGTTCAAAACGCAGTGACTTGGTTGTTTGCTGTTCAACGAGCTGTTCATATCGATCGTTGGCGTCTTGATCGAGCTGGGCGGCGGCCTCTGCCTGGCTCAAGGCCTCTTGCGAAGGACCGTAGTATCGCTGCCAATGGAGATGGTCGACCAGCAGAAACGTCAGGCTTCCGAAAAGCACCACCATCGAGGCAATTGCTCCCCAGCTTTTCTTCCCGAATCGCTGCTTGAAGTCGAAGGCCATCATTTGCCTCCCCCGGTCGGTGTACCTTGCGTCTTCGCGTTGGCGACCATGTCTTCGAGCTGTACTAACTCGATCTCTCCCCATGAGAGCTGTTGCCGCGGGCAGTGGGCGAAGCACCGTGCACAGGCCAGACACTTGCTTGGCACCGCCCGCAGGTTTTCGATCGCCCCGAAGGGGCAGCTATCGACACACAGCCCACAATCGAGTTCTTCATCGGGCGTGATTTTCACGGGCCAGATCGCAAACCGCGAGATGATCGCCAGCAGACCACCGTACGGGCAGAGGTATCGGCAATACGGTCGTCCCACCACGGTGCCAATGGCCAGCAGCAGAGCGCCGAAACCAAGTATCCACGCCGTGCCATTGAGTCGGAAGAAGCCCACAAACGGGTCGAACCGGCAGATGATGAAGTCGCGCTGCCCGGCCAGTTGCACTGCAAACCAAATCGCGGCGCCAAGATAGATGTACTTGATCAATCCCGCAAAGCGGTCGAAGGTGCGGGGCGTTTGGATCGGTCGCAATAGCACGACGTCTTGAATCGCTCCCAAGGGACAAACCCCTCCGCAGAACACGCGTCCCACCAGCAGGGCAGCCAGCAGCGGTATCAGAAAAAACGCCAGTACCACCAAGGGAACGGCGAGCGTTGGATCGGACAGCGAAGCAGCCACGTTCTGCGTGGCCCCGATGGGACAGATGCAGCCCTGCCGATAGAAACCAAAGTACGCGAGCGATGCCAGCGTCAATACAGTAATTACCCACCGGCGCCTGCCACGACGGACCACCCACGCGATCGCCGCCATCCCCGCGACCAACAGTACGATATCCAGCACGTGAATTGCCAGCGAACGTGGCGGCGTACGCTGCACAAGCGGCACCTGATAGCCATCCCCAATATCCTCGGCCTGCGGGGCATTGGCTACTGGACGCTCATAGTTCGTCTGCGCGAGACCGGTCTGCGGCTGGTAGACACTAAGCAATGTCACAACAAACCACGCCAGCAGATGGCTCGCGGTGTGCATATCAATGGCACAACGCGACATGTTCATCCGTGGCCCCCATCCAGTTGAGTCGTTGGTCGGGGTTCCGGGCCGACGCGACAATACGCATCTTCAGGGCAGGCCTCTGCGATGCTGCAACGATTGCAGCGCAGGCACAAATCGTTACGTACTTCCAGGCGAATCGATCCCAATCCGGCCGGGTCCTTGCACTCCATCACGCATCGGCCGCAACCGTTGCACTTTTCCTCGTCGATGGTGTATTCGTAGAAGTTGTTCAGCGGATCGTACGGATCGATCTCTCCAATCGGTGTGCGGGTGATGGCGTCTCGCGGACACAGCTTCTTTGTCGGCAGCCCATCCGACCCGGTAGGGCTAAGCACATCGTAGTACGCTGGGCAAATGCAACATCGCCCGCACGCGGAATGGTCATTCACCGCCCGCACCGCAGATAGCGGCAGCACGCAACTGGTGGCACACGCGTCGCATACGTTTACCGCGCCAGTAACGCCCAGGCGGATGTTGATGCATTGGTTGGGAGCGATCACCCAAGCATCTTGGGCGCAGGCCCGCCGCCCCAATTCGAAACCGACACCACCGATAGCGATGGCGCAGGCCGCCTGGCCCGAGTGTCGCAGAAAGTCGCGTCTATTTTGCTCGCTCATGGCCAGAGTCCTAAAGCTCCTGGATTTCAAACACTTCGACCACTCTGCGAAGCGGATCGGTGGCGTACAATCGGTTGCGGGAGTCAAACGCCAGATCGATGTTCTTGGTATTGGGGTCGAACACGTCCTGATGGATCACCAACTCCAAGTCCCCGCTGCCCTGGTACAGTTTGATGCGGGGCGGGGCTTTCTCGCTTACGGCCACCATCCCCGCCGCCGCTACCGCGATGTTCGTGGGGTTACAGCAACCACCAAAGTCGGCTGGCTCGTGCATGCCGAATCGCCCCCACTTCTCGACCAGCACTCCTGCTGCGTCGTACCGTTCCACGCGATGCTTCTGAGGGTGTGCCACCACCACGGTGCCACTGCTTGGATCGCCAGCCAGATCCAGCACGCCGTTGGGGATCATGAATCCGCGGGTGTTGGCTTCTGCCCCTACTTCGCCGAGATATTCACCTTCACGCGAGTAGCGATGCACAGCTCGATTGGTGGAGTCCGCGAACACTAGGTGGCCGCCCGTAGCGCCGATCGAAGTGATGCGGCCCATCCTGTCTGCGTCGTCGATCGTCGATTGCAGTTTGCCAGCAGGAGAGTACGCGGAGACCTTCCCGTCGCAACCAACCCACACGAGGTCTTCCTCGGCCAATAGCGACCACCCCAATGCGCCAAGCTGGAAGGACGCCTTCGGTTCCCCCTCCGGAGTAAAGCTCTGCACCCGATCGTCGCCCAATACGTAGACCACGTCGTTCGGATCGACGTCGACGGCTGCCAGCCGCATCTCGAACAGAGGGCCGCTGGAGGGACCAGATAGCGTCTTGAGGTGAGTGGCTTTCATGCTATTGCCCACTCGTCGCCGAGGTGGAGGCGATCGGTACACTAGGGTCCGAGATATCCAAGCAGAGCAGCTTACCCAGATCGCGAACCAGCAACTTGCCGCCAACCACTACCGGCGGCGTCCATACGTCAGGACCGGACAGCAACTTCGCTTCAGCCAGCTGGGTGTATTCATCGGCCTCGGCATCGATCAGCCGTAACGTTCCGGTCTTGCCATCCAGCGCGATGAACATGCCATCGGCCAGCACGTAGCCCCCCATACCGAACGTGGCCTGCCGCCCGCTGGTCCACAGCTCGTTTCCTTCCATGTCCAGGCAGGTCCACATACCGCGTTTGGTCTTTCCGACACCGTAGATATTTCCCCGATGAACAATAGGCGTGTGGACCTCCGAGTTCCAGCCACGAGGCGGTGGTTGAAAAGCGGTTGCCTCGGTAGCGGTCCACTTTCCATCTTCCTGCTTCACCTGGCAAACCACGGTCTGAGCGTTGTAACCGCTGGTCAGCAACAGACGTCCCTCGCCCAAATCCAGCGGCGAAGGAGCAACTGCCGTGTTGAACTTCCAGGGGAAAGACCAGAGCATCTCGCCCGACGCCGCATCCACGCCCACGGCCCCCTTCAGCGTCAGGTAGGCGTACTGACGATGGCCGTCGATCTCCACAGGCATAACCGAGGAATGCGACAGCAGATATTCATCGGTATTGGGAGTTTTCCAAACAGGCTCGCCAGTCGCTTTGTCCAAGGCGACCATAACGGCATTTCCGCCGGTAGCCAGGATGAGCTTATCGCCGTCGATCAGCGGACACTGACCGTTATACCACGGGGGAATTGGACTGTCGTACAACCGCGGCAAGTTCTTCCGCCAGATGAGCCCCCCATCGCGAGCGTCCAGACAGTGCAACTCACACTTCGGGTCGATAGCGAAGACAAAACCTCCATCCGTGGAGGGAGCGGACCGCGTAATGGAGTGATTCGGGCGGATTCGCTTGTCGACTTTGTACGTCCAAAGTTCTTCACCGGTACCCAGCGATAGGCAGCGAACCAACCATTCGTTGGTATCCTCGTTGTAATCGTTCAGGAACACGCGATCGCCGACGACCGAGGGAGCGGAATATCCCTGTCCAACCTGCGTTTCCCACAGCACCTTAGGGCCTTCAGCAGGCCAGGTTCGCGCGAGCCGCGTACCGCCGCGAGCAATGCCATCGCGTAGCGCCCCGCGGAACTGCGGCCAATCCACTGATGATAGTTCCTCAGGCTGAGGCAGGTCTTCCGGCTTGATCTCAACGATCTGCTCTGGCTCTACTGGCGATATTGGCGATATTGGCGATATTGGCGATATTGGCGATTGCGTTTTGGGGATCGCGCGATCGTCTTGCCCCGCGGAAGTCGAGTCCGATTGTTGCTCTGAAGACTGACAACCGAGCATGACGCAGGAAATAGCAAAGAGTGTGAAGATGGATAATCTAACGGGCATATTGAGTTACCAGGTACGGTTGACGCGAGTGTGCGGAGGATATTTTCTAGGAGGGTTGAAGACACACTCAGCACCATTCATGCCAAATTGATTCGCGCGACGAATCAAACAGCGAACCTGCCTATAACCGTTTGGATTACGCCGTCGACCTGCCATTTGGAGGTCTCGGCGAGCGGTTTCCGTGTGGCAGCACGTGGGCACGTGTGCGGTTACGCACAAACTACCCGCGGCACCGCACCGCGCTGCGCGGCACAGGCGTAGCCTGCTGCTTTGGTGATAGTTGCCCGAGGCAAATCGTTCTGGCTTGGGCGCGGACGGGGATGGTCCAGCCAGTTGGCGGCTGAGTTTACGGGAACATCCCAGGCTGCAGCCGAGCGGTTTTCGGCTGCAGCCAACGTCGGGGCCTGGTGTTTGACGCAGTAGTCCTACCTCTTAACCAGCGTCCCGGCAGCCGAACGATCGACTTCCGCCCCCCCATTTCAGGCGGGAACAGAGTACCGTCCCTCGCCCTACGAGGTGCTACCGAGCCCTGCCGGTTTTGGTTAACATGGAACCCCGACTTTGAGCTATTGATTCCACTCTTCCCCCAAGGTTCCTTATGCAGTGCCGCGGCGTTCGAGGCGCAACTACCGTTGAGAACAACGATCGCGAGGAGATCCTCTGCGCTACGCGAGAGCTACTTGCGCTGGTGATTCGCCACAATGGCATCGACAAACAGGACGTCGCGAGTGCGTTCTTCACCACCACTGTGGACCTGGATGCGGAATTTCCGGCTCTGGCCGCTCGACAACTTGGCTGGTGCGATGTTCCCCTATTGTGCGGTCACGAGATCCATGTACCCGGGTCGCTGGAAAAGTGTATCCGCGTGCTGGTTCACTGGAACACCGACAAGTCTCAGTCGGACGTGCACCACGTTTATCACCGCAAGGCCGAGCGACTCCGCCCCGATCTCTGCGATGTGCCTCCGGTGGATCTGAAAGAGCTCGAATCGTGGATCGACAAGCAGATGCAAGAGAACGCCTGAGGGGCGGTCATCCGACTTGCACATTCAAATGCGCCACCAGCGGCCGATGATCGGACGCCTCGCGGCAAAGTTGGGTACTGCCGGCGAATGCGTGATCCAGGGCAATATCTCCGCGGAAATAGATGGCGTCGAGCGCCCGAAGTGGTAGCCGTGCCGGGAAGGTGCGGACCTTACCCGAGGCCGCTTGGAACCCTCCCGGTAGCATCAATCGTTTGCCGAGCCTGCCCCACACGTCATTGAAATCGCCCCCGACGATCATCGGCGTATTCCCGTGGTGGTGCGCGATGGCGTCGTGCTGCAGCAATCGCCGCAATTGAATCCTGCGTTCAAAGTCTGCCAGTCCCAGATGCAAGCTGGCGACAACCAAGGTGCGAGTGTGCTGGCCGCTGGCCAACCGGGCATGAGCCACCAGGGCTCGTCGCCGCTTCTTGGGACGCACGGTCAAGTCGATGTCGGACTTCTGGCTAAGCGGAAAGCGGCTGAGGATGGCATTGCCGTAGTGACCTTGCCGCAAGCGGACATTGGCCTGAAATGCACTGTCGGCGTAGCCCAATTCCTCGCGAAGCAATTCAACCTGGCGATCGCCCCGCGAACGGGGTACGCCCTCGTCCACTTCCTGCAATAGGGCGATGTCTGGATCGTGGTGTCGCAGTACGTCCATCACCCGTTCCAGGCGATACTTGCGGTCGATGCCGCCGATTCCCTTGTGAATATTATAAGTAAGCAGCTTGACCAACATGACGCGTGGCACCTCGAATCCATGATACTCTGACATTGCCACGTGGCATGTCTTGCCAGATTTCTCTGAAACAGCTCCCCTAACTTAGCAGAAGCAGGCAACCTGTGAGTACTGTGTGAACTTCGGCCACCTGAGGTGGGTCGATTCGGTGGTCCTGGCTGACCGCAACGTTTACAATATCCCTGCAAGCAGGGGCCGCCCCTCGCCGGCCATACGGAGAACTGACGAGGACTTCATGTCTCACATCATTGGAATCGACTTGGGAACTACCAACTCGCTGTGTGGCGTGTTCCTCGGCGAGAAACCGCGGCTAATTCCCAACGCTCTAGGCCGAATGCTCACCCCCTCGGTGGTTGGCGTGCTGGATGATGGCCAACTGCTGGTAGGCGAGGCCGCCCGCGAACTGCGTGTTACACAGCCCCAGCGCTGCGCGTCGACCTTCAAGCGTCTGATGGGCAGCGACGCCCGCGTGGAACTCGGTGGACAGGCATTTACCGCTCCAGAACTGTCGAGCCTGGTGCTCAAGTCGCTAAAGCACGACGCCGAAAAGTTCCTGGCCGAGGAAGTCACCGACGCGGTCATCACCGTGCCGGCCTACTTCAACGACAATCAGCGCAAGGCGACCAAGATAGCCGGTGAGCTAGCGGGGCTGAAGGTCCGCCGCATCATCAACGAGCCCACCGCCGCCGCGCTGACTTACGGATTTCACGACCGTGCGGCCGAAAAGAAGCTGATCGTCGTCGATCTGGGTGGCGGAACCTTCGACGTGACTCTGATGGAGGTCTTCGAAGGCACCCTGGAGATCATCTCCACCTCGGGCGAGAGCTTTTTGGGGGGCGAGGATTTCACCAACCGCTTGGTGGCCGAGACCCTGAAAGGACATGGAATCAACTTCGAACTTGCAGAACTCCAGCAGCCGCTCCGCGTGGCCCGGCTCCGTCAGCAGTGCGAGAACGCCAAGCGACGGCTGTGCGACGAAACCGAGGTTACGGTCGTTCTTCCCAACGAGGATGGCACCCTGGCCGACGGGGCGCCGACTGTGACCATCACGCGCGAGTCGTTCGCCGGTGCGGTGAAGCCATTGCTCGATCGAATTGCCGGCCCGATTGGAAAGGCGCTGCGCGACGGCCGCACCGAGTCGGCCGATGTGGACGATGTGATCCTGGTGGGTGGGGCGACGCGGATGCTGCCGTTGGTGGAGTTTGTCCGCAATTATTTCGGCACCGAGCCCGAGTCGACCTTCAATCCCGATGAGGTGGTCTGCCGGGGAGCGGCTGTCCAGGCGGCACTGATCGCCGACAACCGAGCAGTCGACGACATGGTGATGACCGACGTCTGCCCGTTCACTCTGGGAGTCAACACTGCCAAAGACATGGGAGGCCAGGTCCGCTCGGGCTACTTTGTGCCCGTCATCCACCGCAACACGACCATTCCCGTCTCAAAAGAGCATGTCTTCAGCACCATGGTTCCCAACCAGCGCGAGGTGCAAGTGGACGTGTATCAGGGCGAGAATCGCAAGGTTGAAAACAACCTGAAGATCGGCGAGCTTCGGGTCACCGGGGTTCCCCCCGGCCCCGCGGGCCAGGATGTGTTCATCCGCTTTACTTACGACCTGAACGGTATCCTCGAAGTCGAGGCGTACGTCGGCAGCTCTGAGAAGAAATTCAGCACGGTTGTCACACAGCACGCCGTGGATCTGACCGACACCGAGTTGGAAGAAGCGGTTTCCAGGATGCAGCAGCTGAAGTACTATCCTCGCGAGGATATGGCCAACCAGCGGCTGCTGCGCTATGCCGAACGAATGGTGGGCGAGGTCAGCCCGTTTCAACGTGAACAGTTCGAAGACGCCATCGACATGTTCGAGCAGGCGATGAACTCGGGCGACCGCGAGACGGTGGAAGCGGCCCGCGACACCTTGGAACAGGTGCTTATGCTGCTGGGAATCGATCCCGATACGCAAGAAGATCCGAGCCATGAGTAGCTCCACACCTCGAACGATCGACTACCTGCAGCGGCAGTTGGCTCGCAATCCGGTGCACGAAAGCGTCGACATCGTCCGGGCGCGGGCCAGCGAGTTCGATTTGGAGACGAAACAAGCTTCCAGTTCCGAGGCGGCTCCATCGCAGGAAAACCGGCAACAGGTACGCAAGCGGCTGGAGCAGATCCGCCAGCACTGTTTCAGTGCACCAGTAGATCAGCTGCTCGAAAGACTTGGACAACTGCCGGTTGGCGACTTTCCCGAATTGGCCGCGCTGGCTGGCCGCCTTACGGTCATCCTGAAGAATCGCGACAAACTTGCGGCGTTGACCAGTCACCGCCGGTTTGACGCCGATTTTTTTAGTGTGCTGCGAAAGGTGCTGCTCACTCCCGCTCGGGAAGTGGCACTGCTGCGCGAGCAAGTGATGGTCAGCTTTCGCCGACCAGAGAATCGCAGTCGTGGTCAGGCGATGATCCGCCTGTTAAAGGCGAACGTGCCGGAGGTCTACGCTCTGGAAGCCGACTGGCTCGATTCGCTGCTGCGGTTGTCGCTTCGCGGTCAAGTGGCTAGCACTTCCCTTCGGCCTAGGACTGTCCAGACTGCCAGCGAACGTGGTTCCGGCGGATCGCTATGGCCGCTCTGGAGCGTCCTCATTTTGCTGGCACTAGTGGCCCGAATTGGCATGTTGCACCAGGAGCAGTCGCGCGATCGCAGGCCAAGTGCCCCCATGCAGGTGCCGAAGGTGAGTTCGAACCCTGCCAAACCGGAGTCGGATGCCTTGGCCGACTGGTTCGAACAGGTACAGGAGCAGATGCAGCAAGGGCGTAACCGGCCACCTGTTGTCGACAGTCGGCCTGAGTCGTCGGAGGACCGAATGCATTCGAGCATTCAGGACTGGGGAGTGGATGAGAGCGCCTTAAGGAGATTGGACAAGCTGATGGAACCCATGGAGACCACGGATCCATGGTCCGAGGATTCCGATTTCTACTCGCCTTTGGATCCTTCTCACTCCTTTGAGTTCAACGAGCCCTGACCTAGCGCTACGGACATCGCCATGGCCGACTCGGCTGACACTCCCAACTGGGATTTGCTGCCCCATGACCCGATTCGCTTCTTTGAACTGGCGGACGGTTTTGATCGCAAAGATCTGAAACGGGCATACAACCGGCTGTTGCGTGTCTTCAAGCCGGAGAAGTTTCCCGCCGAGTTTCAACGGATCCGGGCCGCCTTCGAGCAACTCGACGAGCATCTGCGCTACCATGGCGGGGCAGCGCCGAGTTCGCCTCCGGTTCAGCAGGTGTGGCAAACTGACGACCGGACGGCGGAAGATGCGGCTCAATCGCAGCCCCGTAAACTCTCGCTGGCCGATCGCTTGCACACCGAGTCGCCCGGCGCGCTGTACCAGGAACTCGAGCAGCGGCAAGGCAGGACGCCCTACGACTACTACGCCCTGGCTGTCTTGTCGGACGTGGTGGTGGACTCTTCGAAAGAGTTTGCCGCCTGGCTCGTCGAAGGTATCGCTGCGCACCAGAGCGATGGAGCACTAAAGCAATTACTGCACGACTACTTTCGCGAGGCCCCCGCGGCCGAGATGTTGCTCGAGTTGTTGCCGCGCGTCGCCAAGGCGGTGCGGAGCGACGAGTTCTACCCCCTCACCGAGCCCGCGTGGCAGACGGTAATGCGGGAATGCAAGTTTCACGAGTTCACCACAGCTTACGATAACTGCGAAGCGGAACTGCGCGATTCGCACATTGTGGGGCGGATGGCGTTCCTCATTCACATGCTCAAGAGCGCTTTGTGGCGGGATGAACAGCTCGATGGCTGGGCCGCCCGGCAGCTGCGTTTCATCGAGGAAAACTTCAGCAGCATTCCTCCCTGGTTGGAGTGGGATGTCGAGTTGTTGGGGCTGGCCCGGGAGTACCTGCTGGTCCGCCAGCAGTTTGCGGCCGGTTCGCCGCTCCGCGGCCACATGGATGCGGCGCTAAAGGACTACTTCAGTCAGCCGCAGCAAGTTGGCGATCGCTCCATGGTGGCGGCACAGATGGAGCTGCTTTCGTCCGGCGATGCATTGATGCACGAGTTCCCCATTGAACAGGGCGAGCTGTTGCACAAGTTTTATCCCATCTGGTCGTTGGCATCGCACGACGTGGCCGAGCGACAATCGTTCAAAACGGAGACCGAGGTGGACCAGAGGATCTGGGCCGATCGTGGTCTGGCGCTGCTGGCCAGGGCCGAGAAACAGTCCGCCCGTTCGCTAACCGGCATCAAGTGGTCAACCTGCAAGGTGGCGCGCGTTGCTCTGTTGTGGGCGATCATCCTCGTTGGTTTGGCCTTGGTCTTCAGTGGCTTCGCTCTCTTCCTGGATCATCGGGACAGTGGCGCCCGCCCTCGACAGCTAGGCCAAGGTGAGACGGCCGTTATGGCAGCCGCCACCGTGGTGGCGATGGGACTAGCGTCGGCTCACGTGGTGCTCAGTTTGGTGAAGATCCGCCCCTGGCTCGATCGCAAACTGTGGGCGCCACTCGACGGTAAATTGGCATTGGAGTGCTATAACCGCATCTGGCGGCGAGAAGTACTCGACTTCCAGCGTCGCTCGCATGTGACCGATCGGTTCTTCCGCGCGGTGTTCCTGCATTTCTCCACCAGGACGGTGACCGCGTACTGGATTAATGAGTTCGTTCAACAAGATTTTGCCCCCGCGCTCTTGGCCGAAGCCCAACGCTACGAGGCATAACGCAGCGTCTGGCAGCATGGCCGGCGTCGGGCTACAGCGTTGGCATCCATTGGTCGCGGTACTCAATCTGCCACAAGTCCTGGCCCGGTCCGCCATCGATCAGATGTCCTGTCTTCGGATCCAAATCGAGTGACTGTCCGCAACGGTGGGCGATGTTTGCTAGGTGACAGAACATCACACTGCGATGTCCTTCGTCGAGATTGGCGTGCGGAGTTCCCCCGGCACGAATACAAGTGAGGAAATCCTCGATGTGTTCGGTATCGCCGCGGGAGCCGGAGAGCTTTTCGACCGGCTTGCGGTCGAGATCGTAGATCGTCATGCCACCGTCGTTGATAAACAGTGTCCCTTCCGTGCCGCGGAGCTCGATGCCGATTTGATTGCCGGTCTGATAAGGGTCGGACCAGCTGACTCCCTCCCAGGTAATCAGCTTGTCGCCGCACTGGAAGCTGGCGTTCATCGTGTCGGGAGTCTGTTGATCGTCTTCGTAGCGGAGCTTGCAGCCGTGCACGTCCACCCGGCTGGGAAAATCGATTCCCATCGCCCAGCGGCAGATGTCGATGGTGTGAACGCCGTTGTTACCAATCTCGCCATTGCCCCAGTGCCAGAAATTGTGCCAGGTGTAGTGCAGGATGTTCGAACGATAGGGCTGCTCGGTGACCGGTCCCTGCCAAAGATCGAAGTCGAGCCAGCTTGGTGGTGTTTCGGGTTCGGCGTGCCCCACCGAGGGACGATTGTTGAAATAGAACGACTTGCCCAGCAGCACTTCGCCGATGGCCCCGCCGCGCACTTTCTCGACCATCTGCTGGTAGAGCGCACCGCTGCGACGTTGCATGCCAACCTGCACCACCTTGCCGGCCTTCTGTGCCGCGGCGATCATCAGTTCGCCTTCTTCGGGGGTGTGGCTGCAAGGTTTTTCAACGTACACGTGCTTGCCGGCCTGGCAAGCCATGATCGTGGCGGCTGCGTGCCAGTGATTGGGAGCGGCGCAGATAAGCCCATCGATATTGGGATCGTCCAGCGCCTGACGGAAGTCGCGCACCCCTTGGGCCGCCTTTTGCTGACCACCGTCTGCCACTGCTGCAATGCCCTTGGAGAGTTGCCGCTCGTCGGGATCGCATACGTAAGCAATCTCCACTCCTTCGACAGGGCCAAACCGTTTGGCGAGCTGCGAACCGCGGTTGTGAGCCCCCATTAGCGCCAGGACCACTTTATTGTTGGCCTTGTTGGCGGCGGCTTTGGCCGTGGTGGATAGTGCGATAGTGGCGGCCGAACCAGCAATGAAATCTCGACGATGGATACCTGACATTCCGTCCTCTTTGAAATTGTGCGGTGATAACCGTTTGCTGCGCCCGCCCCGACCAGGGGCGGCGCTACCACGTCACTTCTTCTCGGTGTCCGTTTCCCCAGCTTGGTGCAGCACCTGGCCATCGGCCTGCAGACGTTTGGACAAGGCGTCGTATGGCACCTGCTGCACGGCAATTTCAGCATCGATGGCCATCGAGGCCGCGGTCGCTGCGCTTTGGCCAAGTATCATGAACACGGGTTCCATGCGAATCGAACCGTAGGCGATGTGGCTCGACGAAACACAGACCGGCACCACCAGATTCTCGCACTCGTCCCGCCGGGGCACCAGGCTCTCGTAGGCCACGCTGTACGGCCGCGGGACTCGTACGCCAATGTCGCCCTCATTCTGCACAAATCCTTCCTCCGTGACGTATCGCTGCACGTTGTGCGAATCCATGGTGTACGACCCCATTCCTACGGGATGGGGCGTGGTGCGTTTGCCCAGGCAATCCGCTTCGGTCATGACGTAGTCGCTCGTCATCCGACGCGATTCACGGACATAGATCTGGTAGGGCCAATTGTCGTTCTCCACGAATTCGTCTTTGGCCAGGCCAAACGACGAAATTCGCTGGCGCAACTTCTCGGGCACGCGCTGGTCGTTGGCCAGGAAGTACATCAGCCCCTGTTGATATTTGCGATGCTCGGCGAGTATCTCTCGCCGCCGTTCGTAGGAAGCCTCCGGGTAGTCGTAGTTCATGCCAATGTTGTCGGTGCTGAACGGCCCATGATTGTTCGAATCGGTCTTGCGGTTGGGCACGAAGTTCAGCGTGACAACCGGCACGCCAGGCGACACCTCGAGCAGGCGGGCCAGCAGTTCGTACTCGGCCGGATCGTATCCCGCTGGTTTGGGGAACGGTACCCGGTTCTCAGGGTTGTTGGTCAGGCACATGCGGTAGCAGTAAGCCTGCACACGATGGTCGGCCTTGCCGACCTCGCCGGGCGGATCGTTGCTGATGCGGGGGAGCAATCCACTCGAAGCGTCGCCCGGCACCACGTAGGGATCGATCTTGGCCTTGAAGAAGTGATCGTGATGAAACACACCGTACTGGGTACCATTGTGCTCCTCGCCATAGGTCGCGTTCGCTTCGCGTCCCACGTGGTACGAGACGCCGGCCGCGGCCATCAGGTCGCCCTCGTACGTGGCGTCGATGAACATTTTGCCGGCGAACGTCTGACCGTCGAGACACGTGATCTTGCTAATACGGCCGCCCTCTTTCTCCACGCCCGAGGTGCGATCGAGCCAGCAATCGCGATGCACGGGAATCTGGTACTCCGCGATCCACTCTTCGAACACCTCTTCGGCCACGTGGGGCTCGAAGATCCACATCGTCTGCTGTTGGTCGTCGCTGGCCACGGTGCCCTGGCCGCGATTGCCGTACGATTCGCGCGGTTGCCAGGTCCAGGCCTGCGGCGAATCGTAGTGCTGCCAAACTCGATGGTAGAACTCGCGAGACAGTCCGCCGATGACGCCCGTCTTGCCGGTATCGCTGAAGCCCAGCCCATTAGCAGAAAGTCCGCCCAAGTGCTTCTCGGGACAGACCAACACGACCGACTTGCCCATCCGTGCGGCTTGCACGGCGGCCACCACGCCGCTGGAGGTACCTCCGTAGACGACCAGGTCGTACTCCGCAGCCATGGCCGGTCCGGCCGACCACATGCCGAGGGTGGCCACAATCGCACAAAGACGTGTAAAAAT
This sequence comes from Aeoliella straminimaris, assembly GCF_024054565.1. Classification (GTDB taxonomy): domain Bacteria; phylum Planctomycetota; class Planctomycetia; order Pirellulales; family Lacipirellulaceae; genus Aeoliella; species Aeoliella straminimaris. The sequence goes on along the minus strand of NZ_JAMXLR010000091.1, from coordinate 122,892 downwards.
ATTTCGTGCCACGAATACGTTGCTCCTACGTTGGTTGGATGCTGCAGGATTGCCGACGGCAATCCGCCTCCAACATACCCAAACCAAGGTCACGGGTTGTGAAAGTTTTGGGCCGACTTTTGGGCCCAAAGGTGGGGGTAAATGATTCGTCGGCCCAAAATGCCCAGGGTTTTGGACCCGCACACGTTGAAAAACCCCCTTATTTTCCGACCTGGTTTGTTCCCCATGGTACCAAAACCCACCCCGTTGTTCCCCACATGGTCTGCCAGTTGGACCAAAACTCTGCGAGCGTGTGGAACAACCAATCAGCCGGAGGGATGACGAAAACCGAACCATCATCGGTTCGCCGAACCACCAACCGCCGCACTTCGCTGTGTGCGCAACGGTGCGTCATTATTGGATCAAACTGATGGGCGGATTCAACGGCGATTTTCTTACATCGACCATCAGGTACCTGCGGCCGCCGTCCGCCAGGCGTGATAGACTAGGCTGCGGTGGGGGAAGATGACCACCTATGGATCTGACGTAATCTGGGAGAGTTCGATGCGACGAACAGGCGGATGGATGTGTGGTTGGCTGCTGATGACGGCCCTGCTGGTGGCACCTTGCCAGGCGGTTCCCAACATCGTGCTTATCTATGGCGACGATGTCGGTTTTGGCGACGTTGGCTGCTACGGGGCGAAATCGATTCCCACGCCCAACATCGACCGGCTGGCCCAACAGGGGCTTCGTTTCACTTCGGGCTATTGCACCTCGGCCACCTGTACGCCCAGCCGCTATAGCCTGCTGACGGGCCAGTACGCCTGGCGCGTGCCTGGCACGGGCATCGCCCCACCCAACGCCACGGCCTTGATCAAACCTGGCACACCGACGCTGGCATCGGTGCTGAAGAATGGCGGGTATCGAACCGGCATCGTGGGCAAGTGGCACTTGGGGCTGGGCTCGCCACCCAAGCCCGATTGGTCGGGCGAGATCAAACCGGGCCCGCTGGAAATCGGATTCGACAGCTCGTTCATCATCCCCACCACCAACGATCGCGTACCCTGCGTGTACGTGGATGGGCATCGCATTGTGAATCTCGACCCGGCCGACCCAGTCGACGTGTTCCGCAAGAATCCCGATGGGCAACCTACCGGCATCACCGCCCGCGACAGTTTGAAATTGGATTGGTCGGTGGGGCACAATAATTCGATCGTCAATGGCATCGGCCGCATCGGATTCATGACCGGCGGCGAGCAGGCTCGCTGGACCGACGAGACCATGGCCCAGGTGCTCACGCAGCAGGCGCGGAAGTTCATTGCCGACTCGACCGACAAACCGTTCTTCCTGTACTATTCCGCGCATCAGATACACGTACCGCGTGCGCCCAATCCGCAGTTCGTCGGTAAGACACCGCATGGCGCCCGCGGTGACGCCATGGTGGAGTTCGACTGGTGCGTGGGGCAGATTGTCGATGAACTCGAGCGTGCTGGCAAACTGGACGATACGCTTATCCTGTTTACCAGCGATAATGGTCCCGTACTGGACGACGGCTACCAGGACCAAGCCGTCGAGAAACTGGGCGACCACCAACCCGCCGGCCCGTACCGCGGCGGCAAGTACTCCCGCTACGAAGGGGGAACGCGCGTGCCCTGGATCGTCCACTGGCCCGCCCGCGTGCAGCCCGGCACCACCGATGCGATGATCAGCCAGGTCGACCTGGTGGCGTCGGTCGCACCGCTGGCCGATGTGTACGAACTGCCCGAAGGGGCCGCGCCCGACAGCATGGATCTTTCGGAGGTGCTAATCGGCGAGAGCAAAACGGGCCGCGATTACACTATCGAACACTCGGGCAGCCGCGACCAATTGGCCATCCTGCAAGGCAATTGGAAGTACATCCCAGGCACCGGCGGCCGCGCCCCGCAGCTCTACAATCTGGAGAGCGACATCAACGAGACGGAGAACGTCGCCAAAGGGAATCAAATGGTGGCGGCCAAATTGGCCGACTTGCTCCAGGCGGAACGGAACAAGGGCAAAGCCGCCGCCGAATCCAATTGATGGGAGGCCAAGGATGACCTACCGCACTACCTCGTAGTAGTACGTGCGATGGGTCCCATCGATTTGAAAAGTGCCGTTTGTGCTGACGGTTACCGATTGGTCCATTGGCACGCCGTACAAATCGAGCGGAGTGACGCTCTTCGGAGCCTCGCCGTCCAGCCGCACGAGTGATTGCACGGGCTCCATTAACAAGGGTGGCCGGCCTTCGACCAGCAGTTGCGACCAATCTTCGTTGAACTCGCTGCCCGTCTGTTTGTCGCGGGCCATGGCGGTAATCAAAATGCGTTTCGACTGCCGGAGGGGCTGGTTGTCGAGCGGCGTGAACAACAGCGACACGAATGGCGTGCTGGTCCTAACGGCCACATCCGGCAGGCGAATCGTCTTGTCTTGAGCGAAACCAATCACGCCCTGCGTCTTGGGCGAGCGGACCTCAACAATGCGGTCGCCATACCGCCACAGTAGCTGCCCGGTGGTGGAACGGATGGTTTTGGCTTCGGCGTCGTGGAATAAGTGGAACTCTCCGGTGCGAGATTTTCGTTGGGAAATATTCACCGGCCCAATGGGAATCGACTTATCAACAAAGGCGATGGTCACGCGACCGGCCGCCAGGGCCTCGGGCGGGGTACTTCCACGCCCTAACAGCTGCTTGGTGTCATGACCGCCGCCCGAGAGCGATTGGCCCAGCAGGTCGCGTCCGGTGTAGAGCTCGTCCAACGCGACGCTCCGCATGGCGATGGTCTCTCCTTCGTCGAGATGGCCGTTGTGCACGGCAAACGCGAGAGCCGGAAACTGGGCCATGTAGTGTGGCGTGTGGGTCGTGTACTTGCTTTGCCCCGGCCAGCCATCGCCGATGCGGCGGTCGCCCATATTGAAGTGGTAGCTGGCATCCCAACCTTGCAGGCCCATGCCGTAGAACGCGATGAGCGGCGCGGCCTCCGCCTTCCAAGGATTGGGCGGCATCTGCGACCACTCGCTGTAAGAAAACGGGCGATCGTCCACCTGGAACATGCCCACCGCCAACAGGCCGCGGCCCGGTTGGTCGAGATGCGTGTCGGTGTTTACCTGGCCCTCGACGATGCGATGGCCACCATCGCCACCGCCGAAGTAGTTGTGACGATCGATGCTGTCGCCCGCGGTGTCGCAGTACAAGTTGGCCAGGCTGGCGGCCGGCCCACCCGACTTCCACGCGGTGGTCACCGCGACGCCCTGGAAACCGGCATCGCGCATCTGTTGGATGCGGCGCTCGAAGTACTCACGTTGTACCGAAGTCAAAAACTCGATGTAGTCGCCGCAGCGGCGATCCTGGCCTTTGTACTCGTACAGTGGTCCGTCGGCTCCCCAATGGTGGGCGCCCATCAGGGCCAGTTCGCCCTGCTTCCAGCGGTCGCCCGGCATGCTGCGTCCCCACGCTCGCTCCGCTGCCTGCTGGGTGCCGTACTTGGCCTCGGCAAATTCGTAGAACCGTCGCCGCATATCCTGCGAAAGCTGTGGCACCTTGCTATTGTCGAGCAGGGTGTTGAGCGTAAAAAAGAACACGTTGCTCTCGTTCTGCACTTCGAGCACGGCCAGCGCTGGATCGTCCTTGTATGCTAAGCCTGTATGGGGATTCACATGGTTTAGCAGCGCATCGAAGTATCGCCACGCCGCGTCCTGGATGCGGCGGTCAAGGTTGATGTAGTCGTTCGCGACGATCGGCCGTTGGCGACCATTGCGGGCGGAGTCTTCGGCGTCGAGTTCGGCGAACAGGTCGGCATCGAGGTCCTGCGGCCTCAGAAACGCACCATGGTGCGGGTAGACCACCGACCAAGTGGAGTAGATGCCTTGCTCTTTGAGCGCAGCAAACCAGCGGTCGTACTGTTCGAGCCGCTGGCGGTCGAACTGCCCCTGTTCGTTCAGCAGTCCCACGGCGCCGATCATCGTATGCTGCCGAACCATGTTGATGCCATGCTTGCGGAACCAGCGGGCGGCCAGCTGCATTTCCCCGGGCGTGTGCCCCTGCGGTGGGGAGCCAACGCCCCAGAACTTGGTGGACTGGCTGGCGTTCTCGAACCGTAGTGTGTCGCCCTGACGCTTCAGAAATCCATGCTGGCCAGCGGGCGCTTCGACCAGGTGACTGATGTCGATTACCGATTGGGGCGAGAGCGGATCGATGTCCATGATCACCGGAAACCACTCATCGGGCTTTGCCGGCTGGCTGTTGTCCGCGGGCTTGGTGGTGCCACTAGGAACGAACGCCCCTCGCGCCAGCACCAGGCAATCGATCCCACCATGATGCTGCGGGCCGCTGTGCATGCGGAACGCGAGCTTGTGCTGACCGGCCGTGAGATCGAACTTGCCAACCTTCACCCAGGCGATGAATCGTAGATCGGGCTTGTCGTCGCTGGCGATGTTAATCTGGCCGCGCAGGTCGCCACCGAAGTCGACCTGCTGCCAGGCAGACTCATCATCGAGTCGACACGACAGCTTGGCCTGCACCGGATTGGCTCGTAGCCAAAAGGTGTATTCGCCAGCCTGATCGACCTGGAAATCGAACTCGGCGGTTCCTTCGCGGCCTTCGTCGAAATGCGAGAGCCATTCGCCGCCGGACAGCGTCTCTTTCTTCACGCTGTCGTACCACCCATGTTGAGTGGCCTGCTGCCGAGTGGCATCTTCGCCCTCGATCCAGATGAAGTCGGCACCACTAGCGCTGGGGTGGGAGAGTAGCAGGACGATGGCGGTCGCCGACAAGGCGTAGCGGAGAGCATTTCGCATGGGGACCTGACTTTGATGAAGTGGTGCCCTAGCCCCACCATTCCCAGATCAGCACCCCCACGGCGGCCAGCATCGCGGCACCGGCAAGACCAATGCTGGCCATCACCAGGCGGTTCAAGCCCGAGTTGACCTCTTCGGCTTCTGCATCCATCGGGGCAGGGGAGACGGGAATGTAGGCGGGCGTCTGTTGCGGGGTTGTTTCGTCGGTGGGCGCGTGAATCGGCGAGGTGCCTTGCGAACTGCTGCGACCTTCGCCATCGAGCTCGCCCAGGGGATCGTCTTCGAACGTCAGCGTGTCCTGCAGATGCGGGCTCTGCCCGGCGTTCCGGTCGTTGCGTGGCTCGCGCGGTTCGAGCTGTATGGTTCGCACCGCCTGAGCGATTTCGGCAATCGCCTCCTCCGTGGCAAAGGCCTGCAGGCGTTTGGCCACCGCGGCGGCGGATGGAGGACGTTGCTTGGGATTTTTGGACATCATCTCTGCCACAAGTTGCACGAACGCTGGTGGCAGGTTGGGCTGCAGTTGTTCGGGCGACAGAGCCTGCTCGTTAAGGTGCCGCTGCATTTTCTCGGCCGGATTGCCCCCCGGATACGGCACCTTGCCCGTCACGGCGTAGTACAACGTGCATCCCATCGAGTAGATGTCACTCACCGGAACGATGCAGCCGGGGTCGCGAATGGTCTCGGGCGCCAGGTAATCGGCCGTGCCAACGATCTTCAGCCGGTCGCCGTGCTTGGCGGCGTGGATGTCGGCCTCCAGGTACCAAGCCAGCCCCAGGTCAATCACTTTGACCACCGCCTCGGGGGTGACCAACAGGTTGCCCGGCTTGATGTCGCGATGCACCAGCCCGCGGCGGTGAGCATGCTCAAGTCCTTCGGCCGCTTGCTGCATGACCAGGGCCGCCGCCTGATAGCTGACCGGCCCCAGCCGGCGAATCAGTTTACGCAAATCGGTACCGGGCACGAACTCGGTAACAAAGTAGTAGATCTCGCCTTCGCGGTCGGCGAAATGAACTCGCACCAGGTTGGGATGATCGAGTTGAGCTTGAATGCGGATCTCGTGCCGAAACTTCTCGATCGTGTCGGCGGTAGTCTTATTGCGCGGCAAGACCTTCACGGCCTCGATGCGCCCAAGTATTTCGTGCTCGGCCTTGAAAACATGCCCCATGCCACCGCGACCAAGGGCATCGAGAATGCGATACGGGCCCAACGAGAACTTGCTGCGGCCCAGTTTGAGTTGCTCAACCTGCCAGGGATTAAGAAACTCGAGCTCCACCAATCGCCGGCCGATCGCGTCGTCGGATACTTCACTGACGGAAACCGTATTCTCGTCGCCAGCGTCGCACGCCGATACCAAGGCCAAATGCAATTGCTCGGTGGTGACCAAACCGCTGGCTTGGGCCGTTTCGAGCAAAACAGATTTGGTGGAGTGAGACATTGGCGCACAGAAAGAAAAGCGGTGAGAGCCCCGTGCCATAGTGTAATGCGGGAATCCCTGCCGCGCCAACTCAGTTACCCGCACCAATTCGGCGCAACTTGCCGCGCCAACGGCACTTACACCCTTCCTAGGATTACCCGAAGCCCTTCTATCGGGGCAGCACCCCCCGAGGCCAGTACTTTGGCAGTGGCGCGACCACCTCCACCGGCGACTTCTGCACCGGGTGTTCCAGCAGCAAACGGTGGCTGTGCAGGGCAATGCCCTGGGCGAACGGGCGCATGGATCCGTACTTGCGATCGCCCACGATGGCGTGCCCCAGCTTAGCCAGTTGCACGCGGATCTGGTGTTTGCGTCCGGTTTCCAGTTTCACCTGCACCAGCGAAGTGTCCGCCTGCGCACTCACCACTTCGTAGCGCAGCACGGCGCGCTGGGCATCCGGCGCGGCAGCCGTGGTGGTGTGCATGCGGCGGTGTCGTTCGTCCTTGCGCAGGTAGTGCTCCAGCCGTCCGCTAGGCTCTGCCAGATGCCCTTCCACCAGGGCCAGGTAACACTTTTCGACCGTGCGGCTACGGAATGCGTCGGTCAAACGACGGGCCGCCTTCGAAGTTCGGGCGATCAGCAACACACCGGTCACAGGAGCGTCGAGTCGGCTGACGATGCCCAGATAGACATTGCCGGGCTTGTTGTACTTGGTGCGGATGTACTCTTTGGCCAGCGACAGCATGGTGGGCCGGTCGTCTCGGACACCCATGGTGGGAATTCCAGCCGGTTTATCGACCACCAGTAGGTGGTTATCCTCGTACAAGACATCAAACGCCATTTATTCACTACACTGGTTGAGTCGTCGACCGGAACCTTCTTGCAATTGTGACCTGGACCCTATGACTACACCAAGCCCCGAACTGGTACTGGCGAGCACATCGCCCCGAAGACAGGAGCTACTACGCGACGCGGGCTACGCCTTTCGCATCGTGGCCCCCGACCCCAACGCCGAATCGGGGGTGTGCAGTTCCTGTGGGCCGGTGGAGTTGGTACGCGAATATGCCCTGCGTAAGGGAACGGACGTGGCTCAAAAGCTGCTGGCTGGCGAGCGAGAAACCGAAATCGTGCTGTTGGCCGCCGACACCGTGGCCGAGTGTCAGGGGCAGATCCTCGGCAAGCCTGCCGACGAGGAGCACGCCCGACGAATGCTGCAATTGATGCGGGGCCGGCAGCATCGGGTGCTCACGGGCCTGTGTCTGTGGCATTTGCCCGCGACCGGTGGGGCGGCCGCCCCGATCGTCGAAGTGGTGGTGACGACCTTGAAAATGGACGCCATCGAAGATGCAGGCATCGAAGACTATCTGGAAACGGGAGGCTGGGAGGGCAAAGCCGGAGCTTTTGGTTATCAGGATCGATTAGGATGGATTCATATCGAAGAAGGCAGCGAATCGAACGTCGTGGGCCTGCCGATGGAGCGGGTGCAGCAATTGCTGACCGCTGCGCAGGTGTTTACGTCGCCGCGTGGCTGAACGATAATAAACGGCCCCCGGTAAAGCGCGAATCACGCGTCTGCCTTCCTTACTTTTAGCCTCGCCTATACCCCCTCCCAATCTGAGGTTCGTAATGCGTCTGTTAATGTGCCTACTCGCATCGTTCGTACTCATCGCCGCGCCAGTGCACGCCGTGGATTCGACACTTCCGCGTGGCGTGGTGAGCGAGATGCCTGCGGAAGGGCCCGCGGTCGAATGCGAGCAGGGCTACATGGTTCCCTATACCGAAACGCTGCCCGGCACGGACGTGCAGATCGAAATGGTGCCGGTGCCCGGTGGCGTGTTCACGTTTGGCAGTTCGACCGAAGACGATGAGCGTGGCGAGCTCGAGCTGGACGCCGTGCAGGTGGAACTGCCACCGTTCTGGATCGCCAAGCATGAGCTGACCTGGGAAGCGTATTGGCCGTACATGAAGCTGAACGACGATTTCGTGAAGTTGCAGTCGATCAAGAACCGTTTGAGCAGCACCAACGCCGCCGAAGCTGCGGCTGTGAAGAAGGCGGTCGAGAACTCGCCAGCCATCGCCGAGGCCATCGAGCAGGAGGTGACCTACGTCGACGGAGTCACGGCGCCTACGCCGCTGTACGATCCGGGGACCACCTACGAGTTTGGCGAAGATCCCAAGTTGCCAGCCGCCACGATGACCCCCTACGCCGCCAAGCAATTCACCAAGTGGCTGGGCAAGACCACCGGAATGCAATATCGCCTGCCGACCGAAGCCGAGTGGGAGTACGCCGCCCGGGCCGGTTCGACCGGTGCCTACCCTGAAGGGGTGACGGCCGACAACCTCGACGAGTACGCCTGGTACGACGACAGTTCCGACTGGACCACACACGAAGTCGGCCAGTTGAAGGCGAACGCCTGGGGACTGCACGACATGCTGGGCAACGTCGCCGAGTTGGTGATCGATGAGTACGACGAGGACCTCGAGCGCCCCGAGGCGGATGTCCTGTCATGGCAGCAGGCCGTGAATTGGGCCACCTCCAACGAAGCACGCGTGTGTCGCGGCGGCTTCTACGACTCGACGGCCGAAGATTGTCGCGTGACCTCCCGCTTTTATTCCGACGATTCGATGTGGAAAGCGGGCGATCCCAACTCGCCGCTCAGTCCATGGTGGTACACCGACTACCCCACGACCGGGGTGGGAATGCGGATCGTTCGCTCGCTGAAGCCCCTGCCGCCGGAGATTCTCGCCCGGTTTTGGGAATTCGAGTCGGACGAAATCAGGCAGGATGTCGAAAGCCGCATTGCGGGCGGTAAAGGACGTGGAAAGCTGGGGCCAGCCAACCCGAACCTCACCAAGGCTCAGCAGGAGCTGGAGAGCGACGAGGTGAAATCGCTGCTAGATGGTGGGCAATAGCCGCTGGCAGTTCTCCCATGCCGAGATTCGGTTATCCGATTCTAAACGGTTGGCTGGTGGAGTATACTTTCAGGACTACCGAAGGGAACGTGTACTCGGTAGCTGATGGTTTTTCTTATCACACAACGTGAGGATAGGCGTTGAAACTTCGGCTTGGTGTCATCGGACTTGGCAACCACTGGGCTAGCCGGCATATGCCTGCGCTGCGGGCGCTGAGCGACCGCTTCGAAGTACGTGCCGTTTGCGATCCGGTGTCGCACCGTGCCCAGCAGTTGGCCATGCAGCTCAAAGCCCGCTCGGTCGATAGTTTCCGCGAGGTTGCCTTTGCCGAGGACGTCGACGCCGTTTTGCTGCTCTCGGCTCGCTGGTTTGGCTCGCTGCCGATCGTGGCCGCCTGCGAAGCAGGCAAGGCCGTGTACTGTGGGGCCTCGCTTGAACTGAACGCCCAGGAGGCAGCTACCCTTCGCGAACAGGTTCGCGAAGCGGGTATCGCCTTCATGGCCGAGTTCCCTTGCCGGCTGGCCCCGGCCACGCTCCGTCTGCAGGAACTGATGGCCACGAAACTGGGGCCGCCGCGGATGCTGTTCTGCAACCATCGCCACACTGCCGATCGGGGGAATGGTGCCCATGGACTGAACGGCACGCTGAGCGACGTGAACATGTCGCAGACGGTCGAAATGGTCGACTGGTGCCGCTACCTGGTAGGGACCGAGCCCCAATCGGTGATGGGGCTGACACACCCCAGCGGCAACGGCGAATCGGCCCAGGATTATCTGCTGATGGTGCTCGACTTCGAAAAGCCCCACAATGCCCGAAGCCGGCCGCAGGCACAAATTGCTTGTGGCAGCTATGTACACAATGCCTGGTCCGAGGCTACCGCCTTCCGTCGACCGGCTGATCTGCAGGTGGTTTGCGAACGCGGCATCGCTTTCGTCGATCTGCCTTCGTCGCTGGTATGGTTCGACTCTGCCGGCCAACACATGGAGTCACTCGATTCGGAACGCCCTGTAGGCGAGCAGCTGCTACTGCACTTTCATCGCCAGGTGGCCAGTTTGCTGCTTAAGACAGCCAGCCTGGAAGACGCTTATCGCGCCATGTCCATCGTGATCGCCGCGCAGCAAAGCCACGGGGAAGGTCGGCGCATCGCTTGCGGCTAGCGCACAATCGTCATTCGTCAATGGCCAAGTGGTCTGGTTTTCCGCACGCCATATTCCAACTTTGCCGAGAAGATGCCGCAGCTTCCCTCGACGCGTCCAACGCAGTTGGCCGTTTAACTGGCGCCGCCCTCGATGGTTGTTGGCAAGCGAGGTGGTCCGCCGCGGCTTGCCGGCTGACTCAGGTACTCGACATTGCAAACGAGCAACCCAACATCGCACCTGGTGGGCCCTTCGTTGACACTCTGCAGGCGGTAGCGATAGACTACTCGCAAAGCTTTTCCAGGCCATCACTTAGCCCCCGTTCTTGTGACAATGTCCACTGCTACGCAAAGCATCGAACAACTCGCCATCAACACCATCCGCACCCTGAGCATGGACGCCGTACAGGCGGCCAATAGCGGTCACCCGGGGACGCCCATGGCCCTGGCGCCGATTGCCTACGAGGTGTGGGCGAATCACATGCGGTACGACCCCGCCGCACCGCAGTGGCCCAACCGCGACCGCTACGTGCTGTCGTGTGGCCATGCCTCGATGCTGCTGTATTCGATGATCCACCTGTCAGGCATCCGTCACATCGACCACGCTGGCAAGGTCGTCGACGAGCCCTCGCTGCCGCTGGATCAGTTGAAGCAGTTTCGCCAGTTCGGCAGCCGCACGCCCGGCCATCCCGAGGTGAAACACACCGCTGGCGTCGAAACTACTACCGGTCCACTGGGGCAGGGTTGTGCCAACAGCGTGGGCATGGCGATGGCCCAGAAGTGGCTTGCCTCGAAGTACAACCAGCCGGGCTTCGATCTATTCGACTACAACATTTATGTGCAGTGCAGCGACGGCGACCTGATGGAAGGCGTGTGTTGCGAAGCGGCATCGCTGGCCGGGCACCTGAAGCTCGACAATCTGTGCTGGATTTACGACGACAACAACATCACGATCGAAGGCGACACCAGCCTGGCTTTCAGTGAGGACGTTGCCACCCGGTTCGAGGGCCTCGGCTGGACCGTACGTCGGGTGGATGACGCCAACGACCTGAAGGCGCTCGCCTCGGCGATCGAGGGCTTCAAGAAAACGACCGATGGTCCCACGATGATCATCGTCAAAAGCGTAATCGGCTATGGCGCACCCACCAAAGCCGGCACGCACGGCGCCCACGGTGCACCACTGGGCGACGAAGAAATCGCCGCCACCAAGAAGGTTTACGGTTGGCCCGAAGACGAGAAGTTTCTGGTGCCCGATGGCGTCAAGGAACATTTCGATGCCACCATGGGACAGCGGGGAAGCGACGCCCACGAAAAGTGGGAAACGCTGTTCGCGCAGTATGCCGAAAAACACGGCGAACTGGCCACCGAGCTCAAGCAGATTTGGAGCGGCGAGCTGCCCGAGGGTTGGGACAAGGACCTGCCAGTTTTCGAAGCCGACGCGAAGGGCCTGGCCACGCGCAAATCGTCCGGCGAAGCACTAAATGCACTCGCCAAGAACATTCCCTGGATGCTGGGGGGCTCTGCCGACTTGGCTCCTTCGACATTAACGCTGATCAAAGGCGAAGAGGATTTCGAGGCGGGCAACCGCGGCGGTCGCAACCTGCACTTCGGCATTCGCGAACACGCCATGGCCGCCGCCGGAAACGGCATGGCGCTGGCCGGCTTGAAGGCCTACGTGGCCACGTTTTTCGTATTCAGCGACTACCTGCGGCCGTCGATGCGGCTCAGTTCGATCATGCATCTGCCGCTGGTGTACGTGTTCACCCACGATTCGATTGGAGTGGGCGAAGATGGTCCGACGCACCAGCCCGTTGAGCAATTGGCCGCCGCCCGGGCGATCCCGCATCTGATTGTCCTGCGGCCGGGCGATGCCAACGAGTGCGTCCAGTCGTGGAAAACGGCCATCGAGCAAACCGAGCATCCGGTGGCCCTGGTGCTCACCCGCCAGAACTTGCCCACGCTGTGTCGAGATAAGTACGCCTCGGCCGAGGGCGTGGCGAAGGGAGCCTACGTGCTGGCCGACGCCAAGGGCGGCAAGCCGGACGTGATTCTGCTGGCTTCCGGCAGCGAGTTGTCCCTGGCCGTCGAGGCCTACGAGAAGCTCACCGCCGACAGCGTGGCCGTGCGGGTGGTCAGTATGCCATCGATGGAACTGTTCGAGGCCCAGGACGAGTCGTACCGCGAAAGTGTCCTGCCGGCGGCCGTCACCAAGCGGGTGGCCATCGAAGCGGGCATCCGACAGGGCTGGGACCGGTATTTAGGCATTTCAGGCAAGTTCATTGGCATGGACGATTTCGGCGCCTCGGCCCCATACCAGGCCGTGTACGAAGATCGCGGCATCACGACCGATGCTTTAGTAGATGCCGTAAAAGTCGCGCTGGCCTGATCGACAAAGATCGCGCAAGATGGAAGGGGGCTCGGACCGCGGCACCACCAGTGGCGCCGTTGACTGAGCCGGTTATCCCGTCACCTTCAGCCCGAAGGATTCCACCTATGCTCGCGCGTCGGAAATTTGCTGCCCTCCGGCCGTTGGTCGTCTGCTTGTTGCTGTGCCTCTGCGGTTCGGTCCTGGCGGAGACGGTATACGATGCCCTGCCACGCAACACGTTAGTGGCGGTGCGGATCTCTCAACTCGAGCAACTCGACCAACTGGTTCAGCCGTTGGCCGCCACGTTCGGTGTCGATATGCCGGCCGTGGGCGACATTGCTGCCAGCATCGATGGCGTGGATGTCGGGGGCGACGTCGCCGTCGGGTTATTGCAACTCGGCTCTAGGTCTTACACTCCGTTCGTGTTGCTGCCGGTGAGCGACTACAAGTCGTTCGTGCTGGCCGGCGATGGCGATGCTGGCCTGGAGTACACGCCTCTTACGCTGGCCGGGGAGGAACTAGTCGCCTCGCAACGGGGACGCTGGGCTCTGGTCGCGAATCCCCAGAAAGACAAGAATCAATTCGGGCGGATCGACGTCGCTACCGCAACCAGAATTGCCAACCAGGCCAGCAGCGATAGCCTGGTGACGCTAGCCATTACTCCGCAGGGCGTGTCCGAACTGCGTTCGATCGCTGGTTCTCGCTCCGAAGCGCCGTATCGCACCGCCAGCAGGCGGAGGTCGCTGGCGAACCGAAAAATGAACTGGACCAGTTTGAGCGACTGGGAACAGCGCCTCACGCTGTACAAGGCACCGCTCGTGCAGTTGTGCGACAAGTGTGACCTGATCGTCATGTCAGCAGACGTCGACCAACAACAAAGTGTGCAGCTGGCTATCCACCTGATACCGAAAGAGCCGCAATCCATCGCGGAAACGCGTCTCACACTGCCGGCTGCGGAAGTTGCAGGACAGCGGCACTTCGCGATTGCGGAAGGACCGTGGAATTCGCCCTGGGTGCAAATGGGCGTGCAGATGTATGTCGAACACTTTGCGACCCGCTCGGATGACGTGGGCATCTCGTACCTTTCACCGAGCGAATTCAACAATCTGCGCAAATCGCTGCTGCGGACCAGCGATATGATTCACAGTGCACGGGCGCTGGCCATCACGCCGCAGCAGGGCCAGCCATCGATGTGCAACACCGCCTTGCTGGTAGAAGTAACCAACGCGGAAGAGTTTCTGGCCGCCGTGGATGATACCATGACCGAGTGGAACGAATTGGTCAACAATTCGCGACACACCAACGACTTTGTATTCGAAAGCAAAGCCATCACCGTGGCCGATCGCCAGGGCAAACGTTATTCGGTCGACCTGCCCAGCGCGTTTCGCGAAGAGGACGTACCCGAAGTACGCGAGGCCATGCACAAGATGTACGGACGCAACGGTGTGCTAGTGGCCGACGTGCTACCGGTGGACGAGACGCACGTGCTGGTAAGCGATCTGACCGACGATCTGCGAGATCGCCTGCTGAGCGACATCCGTCAGACCGAGTTTCAGCCTGTTGAGAACCCGGCAGGCTGGACGTTCGTACTCGATCCGGCCGCACTGCAGGACTGGCAAAATCAAGTCTACGAACAGGTTATCGGCGAGAACGCGATTGGCTGGAAGCCCAAGAGACTGGAATGCCAGAACAAGGTGGTGGTCGAGGTCTCGACGCAAAGCCCCAAGCTCACCATTCGCAGCACGATCCCCACCGACGTGGTGCAAGCGGTCGGCAAGCTGTTCCGCGACAAATAAACCGCCCGCGCAGGCACGCCGGGTGGTGCACGAGATTCGAGGGGGTACTCCTCGACCGGGACTTCGAGCCCTACGCCTAGCAGTCGGTGTCGACTATTTCACCCCCCAACCAAGTTTGGCAGGGAGGAGTCGTGTCGCTGAACACTGCGTTCAGGATGTCTGCATGTGAGTCGGGCACGCCGTCGGGGATGGGTACGGCCGTCATGTCGGCGTAGCGACCGGACGAAATTGCACCCACCAAGTGGCCAAGCCCCATGGCGTGAGCCGCGGCCAAGGTGCCCATTTCCAGGATCACTTCAGCCGGCACCCGCGGATGGCGAGCGGCCGCGATCCGCATCTCGTTCAACACGCTGAGGTCGGGGTTCGAGGCCAGGCTATCCGTGCCCAGAGCCACCCGCACGCCGAGCGACAGGGCAATTTCCAGCGGATAGGGATCGTGCTGGAAGTAGTTATGAGTGCGTGGACAATATACCAGCGACATCGAATCGCGGTGACGAGCCAGGAAGGCCAGTTCTTTGCGTTCCAGATAGTTTCCGTGGATCACCAGGGCCTTGCTGGCGCGGGTGAGGATGCGGAGATAATCCAGCGGCACCGAACCACGGGGCACCGCCCAGGGGTCCCACATGCTTCGCTCTTCCAGAATCTCCTGGAAACCGCCGGCACCGGTCGTCAGAAAGTCGAGTTCTTCTTTCGACTCGGCCAGGTGGAAAGCAACCGGCATTTCCCATTCGGCGGCGGTGTTCACCAAGTTCCGCAACAAGGGAGGCGAAACCGTGTACGGAGCGTGAGGGGCGACGCCTTCCATCGGCATGCCATCGAGTAGCGGCGCGCCGTCGGCCTTCGACCGCTTGAGCTTCTTCACCAAGCCTGAGTGGGCCGAAGGAGCCCGGGCTTGCGAGAAACCAATCACTTCGTGAAATCTGAGCGAACGTGGACCACACTCGTTGCTGGGCAGTTCCAGCGGATCGTAGGTGGCGATGTCGCCCAGCGTGGTGACGCCATGGCGAATGGAGTGCATGGCACCGTTGGCCACGGCGCTGAGCTTCTTCTTGGGTGTGGTGCGTTCGTTGACGACCATTCGGACCCAGTCTGACATCGGCGTGCCAGGCTTACCGATTCGCTTTTTGCGGTCGGACAGGTCCAGATGCGTGTGGGCGTTCACCATGCCAGGGAACAGCGCCACGTCGCCCAGATCGGTGAGCGGCACGCCGGTAGGCGGCTTGGTACCGACTTGCTTGACTTTTCCCGCTTCGATGTGCACCACGCCATCGAACAGGGGAGGCGCCGCCACAGGGAACACGACACGAGCGCGAACTGCGGTAGAAGTCTGCTCGATTACAGAATGACGGATCATTTACGCTACTTGCCTTTGGAATCGGACTTTACAGGCGCGTCTGCTCGGCAGCCGCAGCCTTGGGCAGGGGCGAACTGGCATCATCCTTCGAGCCGTACGTTTCCGCCGAGGTGTACATCGAGGGTCCGACTTGCCAAAGGAGAGCAATCGCCGCCAGCCCACACAGGATCACCACCGGGGTGGTGAACCCGAGACGCACCGCTTCAGCGGATGAGGGTCGAAACACCCACTCCGCCCGGGGCAAGTCTGCCAGGGAGTCGGCGAAACTCGTTCGCAACAACTGCAATCCGTTGTAACTCATATGAAAAGCGACACAAGGCGTAATTTGCCGGGATTTTACCGCAATATAGCCCAGCAGTAATCCGAGAAATGCGGCGCAAACTGTTTGCTGCAAAGCAGTTGGGTGTGCCAGCCCGAAGAAAACCGCAGATCCAACTATTGCCCAGCCCGGACTGAGCCGCTCGCGGAGACCCGAAAGCACAAACCCCCGAAACGCTAGTTCTTCACAAATGGCCGGCAATACCGCCATGAGCAGCAGCACCATCCCCAAGGGCAGCGTGGCGTCGGAGCCGAGCTTTTCCGCTAGTTCTGCCAGGCCGGGGGGAAGCGGCAGGATGGGATCGAGCAGTTCGATCAGCGCGGTACCAATCGGCTGCATGACTACCGCCAGGGCAATGCCGGTGAGCACACTGAGCCAGGGAATCCGCTCGGCCAGCAAGAACGTTCGCCGCATCGAGCTGACAGCCAGCAGCCCCATCAACAGAGTCGGCAATAGGATGCACGACTGGCTGACGAGAATCATCTTCACGAACCCACTTGGCTGCGTGATGTCGAACGAGATCGATTGAGCAATGAACTGCGACAGGAAGATCAGCGCTATCAGCAAAGCCGCCGCTCCCAGGGTAGGCGTCGGCGGACGGTGAGCGTAGGCCCAGCGTGCCCAGGTCAGCAGGTCGAAGTTCTCGGTATCGCGGAACAATACCGACTCTTGATTGAATTGGCTCACGGCCCAACGCACGGCCACCGCGCAGCAACCCAGCGTTACCAGCGCCACCGGCAGCACGTACGTGGCGGCCAGCGCCAGTTTGCTTTCCATGGCGGCCTGCATCAACAGCACCATGCCGCTGATCGGCACCAGGCTGGTGGGCAGGTTGAGTTCGATGCCCGGCAGCAGCGGCAACATCATCAACGGCATGCATACCAGGAACAACGGCATCAGGTAGTACTGCCCCTCTTTCGTGCTACGGGCAAGCGACGCGAGCGCCAGGCTCGTGGCGCTGAACATCACGGCCATCGGCAGCAGGGCAATCAGCAGCCAGGCGATGGAGGTCAGCGAAGGGGCCGTGAGAGGATCCTGCCCTGGTCCGGTAATGGCGTTGAGTTGCTTGATAATCAGCTGCCCTGTAATGGCCATGCTGGCCAGGTTGCACAAGGCGCTGCCGATGCTGAAGGTGATGACCGTCAGCAGCTTGCCGCCGACGATCTCGCCACGCTGGGCCGGGCTGGTCAGCAGCGTTTCGAGCGTGCCTCGTTCCTTCTCGCCCGCACACAGGTCGACGGCCGGATAGAAGGCGCCGGTCAGGGCACACACGAACACAATGAAGGGGAGCAACTTCGACCAGAACGCCGCTTGCCGCCCGCCGGCTGGCGCGATGTTCTGCGATTCGACATGGAAGGGGCGGGTGATCTCAATCGGAATGCGGCCGGCAATCAGGTTGTTCCGTACGATCCGCGACTGCCAGCGGTCGAGCAACACTTGCACCCGCGAGTTGGCCAACTGCGATTCGTCGCGGGTATCGTAATAGACAATGGGGTTGGGCGGATTGGGCAGGGCCTGGCGTCCTTCGGCCTCCGACTCCTCGCGCATCGCCTGGCGAATGGTCGCCAGCCGCTCGGCGAAGCCGGGTGGAAAATAGACGACCAGATCGGTCATCCCCTGCTTCATCCCTTGCTTCTGTTTTTCGAGATTTTCGGCTGAGCCGACAACGCTGATTACATTGATTCGCTCGGACAGGCCAGGTTGCTGGAACAGGTCCTCGGCAAAGCGGCCATCGTCCAATAATGCTGGCACGTCTTCCAAGTCGGCCAGTTGTTCGTACCCGACCACCGACACCGTGGCCGTGTTCTGGCGGACGAACTGGCTGAGGCGGCTGAAGGCGATACCCATCATCGGGTAGATCAACAGCGGCAGAATGCCAATGACAAACAGTGTACGGCGATCGCGCAACTGATCGCGCATTTCCCGCCGCCAGACCAGTTTGATGTTGTCCCAATTCAACTCGCTACCTCCACTTCGGCGGCCTGAGCTGCCTCGGCCAACCGCTTCTCCTCTCGGCCGATCAGATCGAGGAACACGTCTTCAAAGTCCTCGCTCTGATACTCGGCCCGTAGTTGTTCGAGTGACCCTTCGGCCAGGATTCGACCGCGGTGCATAATGGCGATGCGTGTGCAGAGCCGCTCGACTTCGCGCATGATGTGCGACGAGAAAATGATGCATTTGCCCTGGTCTCGCAATTCGCGAACCGTATCGAGCAGCGACCTGGCCACCAGCACGTCCAGGCCATTGGTGGCTTCGTCGAAGATCAGCACCGGCGGATCATGCACCATGGCACGGGCGATGGCGACTTTTTGCTTCATGCCGGTCGACATCTTGCCCCCCAAGACGTCGCGAATTTCGTTCATGGCCAGGCGATCGAATAGTCGCTCCATTCGCTCGCGGAGCAATTGTGGTTCGATGTGATGCAACTGGCCGAAGTATTCCACCATCTCCCAGGCGGTCATACGGTCGTACATCGCGGCGCTGGCCGAGATGTAGCCAATCTGATGTCGTACCAACTCGGGCTGGGTTTCGCAGTCGAAACCGTTGATGCGGGCGTAGCCCGAGGTCGGCTTGAGCAGCGTGGCCAGGATCCGCAGCGCGGTGGTCTTACCGGCGCCGTTGGGGCCCAGCAGCCCGAACACCTCGCCTTCCTCGGCTCGAAAGGTGAGGTCGGCTACCGCTACTCGGGGACCGAGCTTCAGGTCGTCGTATACCTTGGCGAGGCCATTGGCTTCGATCATGAGAGCAGCAGCTGGGGGTTGAAAGTCGAAGCAGTAAACAGCCGGTAGGGCGTGCATCCCTGGAGTGATGGCGATGGCCATTCACCGACTCCGGCCTAGGGCAGCCAATGGTCCTATCACAAGCTAGTGAATAGGAATACTGCCCCACGTCAACTTACCTTACAATCGGCAAGTCGGTCGAGCCGATTGTGCCGGTTGGGGTGATCGACTCGATTTCGTCGTCGATCAGCTCGTAGAACACGTTTCTTTGACGGGGCTCGTAGCCCAATTCGTGGATCGCGCTGCGGATATCGTCAAGCGTTAAAAAGTGCACGGTACCCGCTTCGGCCACCACGTTCTCCTCGATCATCAGGCTGCCCATGTCGTTGGCGCCATAGAGTAGGGCCAGCTGACCGATTTCGAGTCCCTGGGTCACCCAACTCGACTGGATGTTGGCGAAGTTGTCGAGGTACAGCCGGCTGACTGCGTTGGTACGCAGGTAGTCGAACGAGCCGACGGTCGGCGTGTCGGCCATGTCGGTGTTTTCGGGCTGGAAAGTCCAGCAAATGTAGGCCGTGAATCCGCCGGTCTCGTCTTGCAACTGGCGCAGTCGCTCCAGGTGCTCGATCCGCTCGGCCAGGGTCTCGATGTGGCCAAACATCATGGTCGCCGTGCTGCGGCCGCCCATGCGATGCCACACGCGATTGACGTCCAGCCAGTCGTCGGTCAGCACCTTGCCACGGGTGATCTCTTTGCGGACGCGATCAACCAGGATCTCGGCGCCGCCGCCGGGCAAGCTGCCGAGGCCCGCATCGCGGAGCCGCGAAAGCACCGTCTCGGTATCCAGCTTCGACATTTTGGTGAAGTGGTAGATCTCCGGCGGACTGAAACCGTGCACATTGACCTGCGGAAACTTCTCCTTGATGGCCCGCAGCATGTCCTCGTACCATTCGAGCTTCAGCTCGTGATGCAGACCGCCTTGCAGCAGGATTTGATCGCCACCAATGGCAACGGTTTCTTCCACCTTTTCGAGAATCTGGTCGTACGACAGCACGTAACCTTCGGAGGATTTTGGGCCGCGATAAAAGGCACAGAAGTCGCAAATGGCCGTGCAGACGTTGCTGTAGTTAATGTTGCGATCGATGTTGTACGTGCGGTACGGCTCGGGATGCAGTCGCCGGGTCACGGCATCGGCCGCGCGGCCCAGCGCCGCCAGGTCGCTGCACTCCAGCAACTGCAGACCTTCTTCGAACGAAAGCCGGTCGCCGGCAATCGCCTTCTCCATGATTTCGTAGTCGGACTTGCTGGCCGACGCGTCAGTGGGTTGAGCAATCATCGTAAGTGGGCGGTAGGTTCAAGGAAGGAAGGGAAGCATCAATCAAGCCTAGCTCTCGGCAGTGCTTGGCATAGAGCTCGACGCCCGATCGTTCGCGGCTGCTCAGGGTGAAATGCAGGTAGCGAGTCAGGTAGTCGCGTACCAGCGTGGGTTCGAGTGACAGTGTGGCGGATTCGCTGTCCACGATCGACTCGACAGCCGCCACGCCTGCATCGCGAACCGCGTCCAGCACTCTGCCCAACTGCTCAGCATCGACCGGCAGGTCGGGCCTCGCCACCCAGGCGGCAAACACAAAGGGCAACTCGGTCCACCGGCACCATCGATCGCCCAAGTCCCACACCTCGGCAAACTGGTCGTCGGGCGTTTGCATAGCCCGGTCGCCGATCAGCAACACCGCATCGGCCTGGGCGTCGTCAATCGAGTCGCCAATTGGCAGTTGTACCAACTGGGGACGCACATGGTGCAACTTGGCGAGCAGCACCTGGGATAGGGCAGCACTCGTACGGGAGCCTTCATCGAGTGCCAGGCAGCAGACCTCTGCCGGTGGCCGGCGGAAATACAGCTTGACGCTCAGCACAGGCCCCCGGCAGGCCACGCAGGCCGATGAAACCAATTGGTACTGGGGGTTACGCAGGTACTCGACGATGGGCACCAGGGCCACGTCGAGCCGTCCAGCAGCCAGATCGTCCGCCAGTCGGCTCGGCAGATCGTAGCGGACCTCTGCCCCCGGCACGGCCGTGGGCAGACCATGCACCAGCGGCTTGGAGTTCAGGTACGAAACGGCCCCAATCCGCAGGGCTTCGCCGGTGGTCGATGCAAGGTCCATAGGGGAAGTATAGCCGGCAACCAGCCAATCGTCAGCGGCGGTCCAGCACGGGATGGGATGAAGCTCGGAAATCTCCCATTTCGGCAAACACGACTTGCGGATTCTGTGTAACAATGCCGGCGCCGTCCTGGTTTGCCCACGTGAGGAGCCACATATGCTTCGCCTGATAGTCATGTTTTGCACCACCACTGTGCTCGCCTCCATCGCCGTGGCGGAGGAACCGCCACGCAGGCTGCTGTTGATGTTCGATGCCCCCGAGGCAGTGCAGGCCGTGGCGGTGGACGATAAGGCCTTTTACGCCATTGCCAACAGTGCCATCGGCAAATACGACAAGCAGTCGGGCGAAAAGCTTGAAAGCTGGCAAGCAAGCGACGAAGCGCCGGTAAAGCACCTGAACTCCGGCGTCGTGGTCGACGGCAAGCTGTACTGCGCCCATTCGAACTTTCCCAAGCATCCAAACACCAGTTCGGTGGAGATCTTCGACGCCGAGACCCTCGAGCACGTCGGCAATCACAGCTTCGGCATCTACGAGGGATCGCTAACCGTGGTCGACTGGCATGACAATGCCTGGTGGTGCGTGTTCGCCCACTATTCGAAGAAGGTGAACAACGACCCCCGCTCGCTGCCGCACATCTACACGTCGCTGGTCAAGTTCGATCGCCAGTGGCGACGTCTCGCCGGCTGGGTATTCCCGCAGCAGGTGCTCGACCGATTCGCCCCGCATAGTTGCTCGGGTGGTGGCTGGGGCGACGACGGCATGCTGTACTGCACGGGCCACGACCGCGGCGAAATCTATCAACTGCAGCTGCCCGCCGCTGGCAGCGAGCTGCGCCTGCTCAAGACGTTCAAGCTGCCCATCACCGGCCAGGGAATCTCGCTGGACCACCAGGAGTCGGGCGTGGTCTACGGCATCGATCGCCCGAATCGGCAAGTTATGAAGTGCCGCCTGGGGGGCTGAGGGGCTTATCCTTCAGCTAAGCTCCAACCGCCGAAAGGCCTTCAGCCCCATGCTCAGCGGGACCACCGTCGCCACCGTGGCGATCAGGATCGCGGCGACCGTGCCGTACAGCAGCCAATGCCGCCATTGATCGGGATGCATGAAGGTCTCGCTCAATTTGCCCCGTCCGGCAATCAGATAGAAGTGGCAGGGCAGGGCAGTGCAGACCACGATCAGGATGATGTACAAGGCGCTCAGCACTAGGTTGAGCGTGCCCCCAAAGCCGGCGGCGATCTTCGAAGGAGACGACTCCCGAAAATCGGGCATCATGGCCCCCAGTCCGACCGCAATCGAGGCCAAGCCAACACACAACAACAGGCACGTAAACTGGTGTACCGCCACGACCAGCAGATCGATGCGGAGCATCAGATCGCTGGCCAGGATGAGCGCCGCGCATGGCAGCCAGGAACCGAGCGCCGCGAAGATGAACTTGCTCCACAAAATCGTTTCTCGCGGCAACGGCAACAAGCCAAGCACCCAGAACCGTTGCCCTTCGAGGCTGATCATCGGAAAAATGAACCGGGTGGTGAATGTCGAAAGGATCAGGCCCACCACGGCCAGGTTCAGGAAGCTCACCATGTTGACCCAGGTGATGTTTCCCAGGTCGTTGCCCTGGGAACGAAATCGATCGAGGTTCAAGAAGTAGAGCCCCAGCAGCCCAAAGAAAATCAAAAACTGCGACCACTGTATCGGATCGCGACGCAAGAGACGCCAGTCTTTGACCAGCAGCAGCTTGACCGGCTTGGGGAAACTGAAGAGCATTCGCTCCAGTAGCAGATCGAACCAGGCGACCTTGATTTTGCGCCGCTGCCGGGGCGCGCACTCGACGGTGCTGTACGCTTCGCGAAGCCACGCCTTGCCCGCGTTGACGACCATCAAATGGCAGATCAACGCATTCATGATCAACACCGCCAGGTACATGCAACTCTGCACGATAGGCAGGTCGAATCCGGTGGTCTCGGCCGATGGCGGCAACGTTCTGCCTGCTTCGAGCAAGCCGTTGCTGAGCCAAGAGCTGGGCAGCCATTCCTGCTGTGTAAATTGGAAACGGTGCAGTGTCTGCTGAAACCACTCGTTGCCAAACAATTCAATCTGGGGGCCGTTCACCGTGGCCCAGATTGCTCGACCAGCCACCACTACCGACGCCATCGCCACGGATGCGACAATCGCCAGCTTCAGCTTGGGAAATTTTGCCACCAGCAACAGGCAGAACACGGCCCCTAGGCTGCACGGTATGTAGACAAAAGAGACAATCATCGGCGCCATCAGCGCGTAGTAGTACCACGGCGCCCCCACCACGATGCCATAGGCCAGCATCATGGGACTTGCCAACAGAAAGAATCCCCAGCAACTGTAGGCCAGCGCTTCCTGGAACTTGTGCAGCACGATTCGCGCGTCGCGGGCTGGCATGGTCATTAGCAGCCGGCTCTCGGGTGAGCGAAACAGGGTGCCGTACAGAATGATGCCCGACGAGAATACAAGCATCAGATTGAGTGATGCGAAGAACAGATGAAACACCAACTTGAACGTCTGGGCGTGATACGGATCGCCCGCGCCGCCGACATGGTGCTTTACGAAGTAAAACCCCGTTTGGAACAGCACGAACAGCCCGCTCCAGAATAGTAGGCTCAGGGCGACGATCAGGGTGGATCGCAGGCGCGCAGTGCGATAAAGCTGCCCCATGAACGCGCGGGCAAAACGCAGCCGCATGCGCCAAAACAGTTGCGCCTCGGCCTCCTCCGAAACAGAGTGCCGGTGTAAGGTCAGTCCGGTGGAACTGTCGGAACTCATGGCGACTTCGCGTCTTCTCCCAGGGCGGCGTGGGAATCGCCGGCGGGGGGGACTTCGCTGGAACTGTCCTCGGTGTTCATCAAATGCAGGTAGAGAGACTCGAGCGATGGTTGGCGGTCGGGGTGGGCCTGCCGCAGTTCGTCCACGGTACCCGTGAACAGCAACTTGCTTTGCCGCATCACCCCAATTCGATCGGCAATCTCTTCAGCAGCAGCCAGCGTGTGTGTCGACATAAAGACGCAGAGCCCTTTGCTGACCTCTTCCCGCAACAGGTCCTTCACCAGGCGAATACTCTGCGGATCGAGTCCCACCATCGGCTCGTCCACCACCAGCACCTGGGGATTGTGCAACATCGCAGCGGCGAACACGGTGCGCTGCTTCATGCCATGCGAGTAGCTCTCGCACAGGTCATCGACGAAGCTGGCCAGGCCAAACCTTCCGACCTCGCGATCGATCAGCACCTTGGCTTGCCGCGCATCGTAGCCATACATGCCGGCGATGAATTCGAGAAACTCGCGCCCGGAGAGCTTGTCGTACAGGTAAGGCTGATCAGGCACGTAGCCCAGGACGCTGACGGCTTCGCGGGTAGCTTCTACAATGTCGTAGCCGCCGACCAGCACGGCCCCGTCTTGCGGCCGTAGGAGCCCCACCAACATTTTGATGGTGGTGGTCTTGCCCGCCCCGTTGTGGCCCAACAAGGCAAACAACTCGCCGGTCCTCAATTCGAGGTTCAGGTCATCGACTGCCCGCTTCGCACCATAGTTGCGCCCGACAGCTTTAAACTCGACAATAGCGGCCATCAAGCGGATATAAGGGATCAGACGGGGTTGCAGTACGACTAGCGGAAGTCTCAGTGGGAGGTGGCAGCCGCTTCGGCACGTTCTTTAGGGCTTAACGTAGCGTATTCGTCGAGTTGCAACAATTCGGGGGCAATTTCCGCCGTAGCGGATTCCGATTCGCGATCGAAGCGAAGCAGTACGTCCATAAGGTTGATTTCCTGCCGCACGACGTACCCTTCTTCGTCCACCCACACAACGGACCGGCGACGATCTTCGGACGAAACCCCGGTGGTGTCGGTCGAACGGAACTCGATTTTGCGTGTATTGCAGAGTTCGCCATTCATCAGCAGAGCTTCCTCGCCGACTACCTCGGCTTCGATCACTTCGATCGCGCCCTGAGGACCGCCAAACGGATTGTAGACCTCTTTCTGCCACTTGCGGCCAGTGTAAACCTGCAGCAATTTGGCGTCTGGCGTTAGTTTGCCCCCCAACTGGGCGTGCTCGGGCCAGGGGTAATCGAGGCGGTGAACCACTTCACCATACTGCAATCGCAGTCGAATCTTGCCTTCGTCCACGGTGCCCTTCATCAAAATGGCGGAGGGCAGGTCGTTAACCGTCACGTTAGTCTCGAACACCGAGAGATTTCCCAGCGAATCGAGCGTCGTGCGGGATCGCATGTCCAGTTCTAGCGGACCGATGTTATCGATAACCGTCGACATCCAGCGGGGAGCCATGCGGGCGAGCGGCACATTGTCGAGCTTTACGCGGCTGTGCAGTTCGGTGCTGCCTTCGGCGCCCGGCACGGCCTGGCTCACTGCCCAGCCGATATGTTCATCGCCCACGAGTACACGCCAGCAGACTGGCTGGTTGCAGTTCATCCCCGTACGGGGTGGCTCGCCGCGGAAGAATGGAGGGAGAATCTTGGAGCTGACCAACCAGCTCATGGTGGCACCCCATAACAACACCACCACGCAGGTATAAACCTTATTTCCCAAAGCACGGCCTCCAGAATTTTCACACCTAGCTCAAGCACTTGGTGTTCGCAGTCTAATCGATTTTCTCTTTGCTTACGAGCAACTAGCATCAAAAACCCGCCCCTTCATTCCAAGGGAGGCCTCCGCAAGATTTCGTGCTTCCGAAGTTTAGCTTGCCGTCGGCAATGCAGGAGCGAGGTACTCGCAATCGCCTCCCAGACCCCCAAAAGGAGGGGGGTCGGGACAAAGTTTGCCGCGCTAACAATCGGTCCCAAAATCGACGTAACACTCAGAAGCAAAACAACTTGCGAATTGCTACGTTCAGGGAAGGCATTGCTTAAACAAAGTTGCCGCGTTTGCATTTCGAGTCCTTGCAGGGTACCGTAGGGATCTCTTTTAGTTGACGTACGGCGACGCATCTCTCAAACATGCAGGAGGTTTTCATGCCCAATTCCACCTACTTTGTGCAGGAATGCCCAACGTGTGGTCGGAAACTACAGGTTCGGGTGGAGTACCTCGGAAGACGGGTGGTATGTCAGCATTGTAGTGCGCGATTCGAGGCCTGTGATCACACGAGCGACGATCTGCACGAGGATGCAGGGTCCGCAATTTTGAAGCGGGCCGATGAACTGATTCGCCAGAGCGGTATCAGTCTGGCGCGTGCGGCTTCTACCAGCCAGATCGGTTCTGATAACTAAGAAACGCTGATTCTCAGCTTACTCAGGCGGTGCCTGCTGCCCGGCATAGATCCTGGAAGTAGTTCGGATAGGTCTTTGCCGTGCAGTGGGGATCGAGTATCTCCACACCGGGCACCCGCAGCCCTACCAATGCGAGGCTCATCGCCATGCGGTGATCGTCGTAGGTCTCTATCACGGCTGATCTTAGCTGTTGCGGCGTGATCCTCAGTCCGTCTTCCAGCTCTTCGACGTTGGCCCCCAGCTTGCGCAATTCAGTTGCCAGGGCGCTAATGCGATCGGTTTCCTTATGGCGATTGTGAGCCACGCCCGTGATTTCAGTTGGTCCCTCTGCGAAGAGGGCCACTGCCGCGATGGTCTGCACCATGTCGCTCACCGCGTTCATGTCGGCAGTGATGCCGCGCAGTTTTCCGCCGGTGACGCAGATACTGTCCGCTTGGCGATCGACTTTGCACCCCATCTGTTCCAACAAATCCACCACGGCAACGTCGCCCTGCAGGCTGCTGGTGGAGAGTCCGCTGACCGTGGCCGACCCACCGACAATGGCTGCGGCGGCCCAGAAGTAACTGGCTGCCGAGGCGTCTGGCTCGATGGCATACTGACGGGCCTCGTACGCCGTGCCGCCTGGGGCGCGAAACAGGCCGAGATCTTCTGCCGCGTGGATGGAAACTCCGAACGCTTTCATCACTTCGAGCGTCATCTTCACGTAGGGCTGTGAAACAAGCTGCCCGTCGATGATGATCTCCACCGCGCCCGCTGCCGCCGGCATCGACATCAGCAGTCCGCTGAGATACTGACTGGAAATGTTGCCACGCACGGTGGCTTTACCGCCTGGCAGGCCAGTGCCTCGTACAACAACCGGCGGGCAGCCACCAGGCGATTCGCAGGTCGCGTCGACCCCCAACTGCACCAGGGCGTCAACCAAGTCGCCAATTGGCCGCTCCCGCATCCTCGGCACACCATCCAGCCGATAGGTGCCACGGCCCAGCGATACCAGCGCAGTAAGAAAGCGAATGGTGGTGCCGCTGTTGCCAATGAACAGTTCGGCCGCTTCAGCAGGGACGTTACCGCCCGCTCCTTCTAACGTGAGCGTGGTCCCCTGGTTCGACTCCTGCACTGCAATGCCGAGTCGGTTCAGCGAATCGATCATCACCCGCGTGTCGTCACTCACTAGCGCGCCGGTCAATTCCGACGTGCCCCGCGCCAGCGCGGCGCAGACGAGAGCTCGGTTGGTAATACTCTTGGACCCGGGCGGAGTAACGGTGGCTTGTAGCGGTGCAGAGGACGGCGTAATGGTGATGGAGTCGGTCATTAATGATGCTTGATTCTCGGCAGCTATTCAGCGGCAATTTTCCAGACGTAATCGTGGCTCCGCAAGTATAGAGCGCCATCGGCCATAGCTGGTGAACCAAAGGTCGCCTGATCCTTGCCCAACGAGCATTTGTTGAGCACCTTGCCTTCGGCCAGGTCGACGATGATCACTTCGCCGGCGTCGCTTAGAGCGTACAACCGATCACCCGCAGCAACTGGCGTCGCCCAGAACCGCCCCCCCAGTCGTCGCTTCCTCCAAACGGCTTCCTGATCCTCGGGCGAAACGCAATTCAGCACTCCGGCACTGCTCAACACCAGCAGCCCCGCGGAACTGACGATGGGGCTGGCGTTTCCGCATTTCAGGCTCGAGTCCTTCCACAACTGGCGCTCCCCCGTATGATCGGCTGAAGTGGCGATGGCCGATAGCCCCCCGCCCGTGGGCACGTAAACGACACCGTCTCCGCCTGCGGCCGAAGGTATGGAGCTACACCCCATTCCATACTTCCACAGCAACCGCCCATTATCGGCGGCGTGGGCCACCAACCCTTCGCGCGACTGAAACAACACTGCCGGCACCGGCTTGCCTTCGACCATTACGTCCATGGCCACCGGCGAGGCCCAATTGGCCGACGCGGGCCGTTCGATGGACCACCGTTCTTCGCCCGTTTTGCAGTCGAACGCCGCGGCGAAGGAGTTTGCCTGACAATCGCACTGCACAACGACCACGTCGCCAGCCACGACAGGCGAGGAAGCCATGCCGACATCGTTGCCCAGGCCGGGATGATCGAGCACCAGGCCACGGAACCACTGCATGTTGCCATCCAAATCGAAGCAGGCAAGATCGTTGGACGAATAGAACGCAAACACCCGCTCGCCATCGGTGGCCGGCGTGGGGGCCGCGTTCGCAGAACTGGGATGGCACAGCGTGCGGCCGGTGGCCCAGAACTGTCGGTGCCAAAGCTGCTCGCCCGACTCGTCGTCGATCGCTACGACATGCAGGCGATCGCGATTTACGCCGCTCGAGGACGTGATCAGCACCCGTCCTCCCGTTACCACGGGCCCGCTGACTCCACGCCCGGGAAGCTTCGTTTGCCAGGCCACGTTCTCGCCCGACTCGATGTCGAATGTGTCGGGCAGCTTTGCGTCGGTTGCTGCGTAGCTGCTGCCATCCGGTCCGCGGAACGCCCGCCAATCGCTAGCGAGCGTCGGGGAGATCGCGGCAACCAACAGCAAGCCTATTGCCACCAGTGCATATTTGTTTTTCATATGGATTCTGCTATTGCCAAGTTGATTGGTTGATCGGATGA
Organism: Aeoliella straminimaris; assembly: GCF_024054565.1. Taxonomy (GTDB): domain Bacteria; phylum Planctomycetota; class Planctomycetia; order Pirellulales; family Lacipirellulaceae; genus Aeoliella; species Aeoliella straminimaris. The sequence goes on along the minus strand of NZ_JAMXLR010000091.1, from coordinate 94,069 downwards.
AATCCAGAGCTCACTCGTTGTTTGTCACGTTCTCGAACTGGAGGCCACCTCCCAGTGGCTCACAAATGCGTAGCTGGAAATTCCAGTCTTGTGCCCAGGCTTCCTTCTGCTCATTTTGGCACACCTTCAGTAGCAACGTGTTCCTTCCCTTCTTCAGCGTGACATCGGCAACGTACTGATCGACTTCGCCACCGGCATGGTACACCTCATTGTCCGCCACTTGGTTGCCATTCACCCACAGCTTTGTGGCGTTGGGCGAGGAATAGCGGACCTGGGCGGTCTGCGATTCGTCCACGTCGATTTCGGCATAAGCATAAGTCACGGCGCCTTTTTCAGGACCGATGGCTTCGTTCACATCCACCTGGCCCAATTCCTTGTCGGTGGTTACCAAGTCGGTCTTCCAGGTGGCTTCGCCTTCTTTGCCATCGTAAGTAGCCGCAAAATCCACCTGCTCCTCCGGCGGGTAGGCGACATCGAAGCCGGCTTGGCCGCGATTGTCGAACACGCCAATCATCCGCCATGCGGTCACGAAGCCCATATGTTTGGCCAGGTCGACCTCCACGCCGGCTTCTTTCAACGCTCTTTTGCAGGTCTGAATCTGCTCCAGATTGCGTGCCGCCTCGAACAGCTTGCGGTACTGGGCCACCGCTTCGTCGCCTTCGGCCGATTCGGCAGCTGCGATGCCGGCCGCAATCGCGTCGTAGCGCATTTCGAGGCTGGGGTCGTCGACCATGCTGGCCAGCATCTCGTGCGCCTTGTCGGCATCGATCTGCTCCAGCAACTCATAAGAGGTGCGGCGGGCCCGGGGAGCGGCTGAGGTGTCGGCTAGCAGATCAATGAGTTCAGCTCGCGGTAGCTCGCCGCCGGAGTCGAGGGTTTGCTCCGCCACCTGATCGATGGCGGTGCGAATCCAGTTTTCCACCGCGGGATTGCTGTCGTTCATACCCCGCAGCATGGTGGGAATATCGTCGGGCGATGCGGCTACGAGCGCCTTCCAGGCCTCGCGAACCTGGTTGCTTGTTGCCTGGGTGGGCGAAGCGGTCCGCACCACGGAAATGGCCTCGTCGAGCGACGCGGCTTGCACGCCTGCTTGGAGAGCCATCGTCAGACCAACCACCAAAATTAATCGCATACAATTGCCCCTTTGGCGCACAATTACACGGCCAAACTCGGTTAACATGGGATCCCCAAACGTAGTATGTTAGGAGTGGCGAGTGAAACCGCCCAATTTAACGCATACATTGGGCGAAATACAAACCATAACTCTCTGGCGGACTTGGGAGCATATGAAAAAGGTCAAAACGGGTGGTGGCTGGCCGGCAATCGTCTACTCTTTGCGCAAAGCTCGTGAAGCGGGCGGCCTGTGGAAGTTCTGGAAGGCAATGCGGTCCCGCAACGCCTGCAAGACCTGTGCGTTGGGCATGGGCGGGCAGCGGGGTGGCATGGTAAACGAAATCGGTAGCTTCCCGGAAGTCTGCAAGAAATCGATGCAAGCCATGGTGGCCGACATGCAGGGGGCCATCCAACCGGAATTCTTCGAGCGGTATTCGGTCAGTCACCTCAAAGGGTTCACGCCTCGTGAACTGGAATCATGCGGCCGCCTGGTCGATCCATTGCTGTACAGCGCAGAGACCGGTCGATACCACACTATTACCTGGGATCAGGCGTATAACCACATCGCCGACAAGTTGGCCTCGCTGGCGGCGGATGAGACGTTCTGGTACTTCAGTGGCCGCAGCAGCAACGAAGCGGGCTTTTTGCTGCAGTTGTTCGCGCGGGTCTACGGCACCAACAACGTGAACAACTGCAGCTACTACTGCCACCAGGCGAGCGGAGTAGGGCTGTCGAGCGTCACCGGCAGTGGTACGGCGACCATCGTGCTGGAGGACCTCGACAAGGCAGACCTGGTGTTCGTCATTGGAGGCAACCCGGCATCAAATCATCCGCGGCTTATCGAAAAGCTGATGCATTTGCGTCGTCGCGGTGGCAAAGTGATCGTTGTCAATCCGATCGTCGAGACCGGCATGGTGAATTTCAGTGTGCCGAGCAACCTGATGAGCCTGCTGTTCGGCACGGAGATTGCCAGCCAGTACGTTCAGCCCCACATCGGCGGCGACCTGGCCATGTTGTATGGCATCGCCAAACGAGTGCTGGAGCTGGACGCGCACGACCAAGCATTCCTGGACGAACACTGCGAGCAATGGCCCGAGTTGCGACAGCAACTCGAGTCGCTCAGCTGGGACGAAATCGTCGCCAAGAGCGGTGTGGCCGAGAGTGACATCTTCCAGATGGCCAACACGTACGCGGAGGCTAAGAATGTGGTATTCAGTTGGACGATGGGCATCACGCATCACGCCCATGGAGTGGAGAATGTACAGGCCATCGCCAACCTGGCCCTGATGCGGGCGATGGTCGGACGGCCCGGCGCCGGCTTGCTTCCCATCCGCGGCCATTCGAACGTGCAGGGCATTGGCTCGATGGGAGTGACCCCCAAGCTGAAAGACGCCATCTTCGAGCGACTCCAGCAGCACTTCGGCGTCGAGCTGCCCACCACTCGAGGGCGCGACACGATGGACTGCATGGAGGGCGCGGCTTCCGGCGAACTGAAGCTTGGTCTCTGCCTGGGCGGTAACTTGTATGGCTCGAATCCCGACGCGGCGTTCGCCGAGCAGGCGCTCAACAACCTCGACCTGGTGGTGTACCTCAGCACCACACTCAACACGGGACACGCCTTTGGCACCGCCCGCGAAACAATCGTCTTGCCTGTTTTGGCCCGCGACGAAGAGCCGCAGCCCACCACGCAGGAGTCGATGTTCAACTACGTCCGCCTGAGCGACGGTGGCCCCCGGCGACTCGAAGGCCCAGTGAGCGAAGTGGAAGTGATTGCAACGATCGCACGCAAGACGCTCGAGCGACGCAACGCTCAGGCGACTTCGGCCATCGACTGGCAAAGCATGCAGGACACCGGCCGCATCCGCCAGGCCATCGCCAAGATTATTCCGGGCTTCGAGGCGATTGAGAACATTCAGCAGACCAAAGAGGAGTTTCAAATCGGCGGTCGCACATTCCACCAACCAAAGTTCGCGACAACGTCGGGCCGGGCGAATCTGCACGTGCACTCACTGCCCGAACTGCAAGGCGAGGCGTCCGAGCAGCTGCGTGTGATGACCATTCGCAGCGAGGGGCAATTCAACACGGTGGTCTACGAAGACTACGACCTCTACCGCGGCATCGAACGCCGCGACGTGATCCTGCTACACCCCGACGACCTGGCGGCACGCGGCTTGACGGACGGCCAGCTGGTGAAAGTCGCCGGGCCGGCAGGAACGATGAACGGGGTTCGAGCCACGGCTTTTACTGAAATTCGCGCCGGCAACGGGGCGATGTACTATCCGGAAGCCAATGCCCTGGTGAGCCGGCAACTCGATCCCAAGAGCAAGACCCCCGCGTTCAAATGTGTGCTGGTGACCGTGACGGCCGACGTCCCTTTGGCCGATCCGCGGGTGGCGGTGCATATCTGAGCACGGCGCCGTCTGACTGCTTCGGTTAACCAGCGGTATCGAGATACGGGTCCTGGCTCATCTGCCGCTGCATCTTTTGGCGTTCTTTTTCGAAGTACAGCATTACCTTGCGATCGCGGAAGTGCTTGCGCTCGACTTTGTGCTGTGCGCGGTAGAAAGTGGATTCGTAACCGTTGAGCTTGCCAGACGACTTCTCGCCGGTGGCGACCAGTGCCTTGTACTTCTTGGGGCCCAACCCCATCAACAGGATTTCGTCGTCCAGCGATAGGAACTGGCGATAGGTACCAGGGTCGCCCTGGCGGCCGCAACGGCCAATCAACTGGCGGTCGATGCGTTGCGACTCGTGCAGTTCGGTGCATACGACATGCAGCCCGCCGCGCTCTTCGACGCCAGGTCCTAGTTTGATGTCGGTACCGCGGCCTGCCATGTTGGTGGCCACGGTGATTTTGCCAATTTCACCGGCATGGGCGACGATCTCGGCCTCCATGGCGACGTGGCGGGCATTGAGCACGGTATGCTCCAGTCCGCGAGCTTCCAGCAGGCGAGAAACGATTTCGCTCTTGTCGATCGACCGGGTACCTACCAGCACGGGTCGCCCCTTTTCGTGCTCGGCCGCCACGTCTTCGACAATGGCAACCCACTTCTGCTCGGCTGTGCCGTACACCTCGGTATCGAGTTGTTTGCGGATAGGCGGGCGGTTCGTCGGGATGGGCACCACGTGCACCTTGTAGATCTTCCGCAGCTCGCGCGCGCTAGTACTGGCCGTACCCGTCATGCCCGTCAGGCGTTCGTAGCGGAGGAACAGATCTTGAATGGTAATGCGTGCCGCCTGGTTCGTCTCGAAGGTCACTTCGACCCCTTCCTGGGCTTCCACGGCCTGGTGGATACCGGCCCGCCACTTACGACCTTCGGCCATACGGCCGGTGAACTCGTCGACGATCACGATTTCGCCATCGCGAACCACGTAGTGGCGGTCGAGAATCATCTCACGTTTTACTTTGATCGCCCGCTCGATGTACTCGTAGATGGTCGACAGCGGCAATTTGTCGGTGGCTGCAGGTTTGGGCAACTCGCGGACCAACCGGCGGCCATCCAGTTCCAGGTCGACCCGCCGTTCTTTGTGGTCATATTCGTAGTGCACGTCTTCTTCGAATCGGGGCGCCATTTCGGCCGCCCAACTGTACGCCTCCGAGGCGATTTTCTCATCTTCGCCAGGCAAAGCACTGATGATCAGCGGTGTCCGGGCCTCGTCGATGAGAATGCTATCCGCCTCGTCGACCAGCATGTATTGCAGGTCGCGTTGCACGGGTTTTTCGCTCGACACGGACTCACCGCCCAACATTTCGCCGAACAGGTCACGATTTCCTTCGTCGATGCGTCGCTTCAGCAACCGGTCGCGCAGGAAGTCGAAGCCCATCTCGTTGGCCGTGCCGTAGGTCACGTCGCAGGCGTAGGCTTTTCGGCGATCGTTCTGTGGCTGCTGGCCTTGAATCACCCCTACGGACATGCCAAGCGCTTCGTACAGCGGCCGCATCCAGTCGGCGTCGCGTTTGGCCAGGTAGTCGTTCACAGTGGCCAGGTGAGCTCCCTTGCCCTCGAGCGCCGCCAGATACATCGGCAGCGTCGCGGTCAGGGTTTTGCCTTCGCCCGTCTGCATCTCAGCGATCGAGCGATGGTGCACCGCCGCTCCGCCCAACAGTTGCACGTCGAAATGGCGCATGCCCAGCTTCCGTCGCCCGGCTTCGCGAACCAAGGCGAAGGCCTCGACCAGCAGTCGGTCCAGCGACTCGCCACTGCGTGCCCGATACCGTAGCGAGAGACTTTCCTTCCGCAGGTCGAAGTCACTCAGGCCGGTGAGTTCGGGCTCGCGAGCGGCAATGGCCGGCACGTACCCCGCCCATCGGGCCAGCAGTCGCCCCGTGGGGCTGCCAGCCACCACTTGGAAGTTGCGAGTGATACCTTGAGGGATGGTCGCCACGGCCAATGCAGAGAGTGGGTCAAACTGTAGTTGCGAGAACGGTATAGTGTACACCACAGTCGGCCGGCGGCTCAGGGCAACATCGGTGGCCATCGACTGGGTGGAATAACAGTAGCATTCGCTGCAACTGGACCTCGATGCACTGCCGAGGCAGGATGCAGAAGTCGAGCATGGGGGATGTTTGAACCGATTCCCTTGGCTCCCACACAGTCGGTGGCGCTGTGTGAGGGTGCTTGCCTTTTCGGTCACTCAGTGCAATCCACGCGAGCAGCTGCTAGCCCGGTGTGACACGAATGGTGGGGATGCCCGGCTGGGAGAATCCACCCTCCGACTGCCCTCGGCTGGTGCCTCGAGGGACAAACGCATCGCTGGCTGGAGCGGTGGGAGTCGCAGGCTCGAACGACGAGGGGACGTAGCCAGGTGGTGGAATGACGATGGGATCGCCCTGGACGCCGCCAGCCATGCCAACCTGGTAGCTGGTCGTGTTGATGGTGCCAGGCACCACTTCCTCGCGAATCATCTCTTCGGCACCAGGTATACGTGCTCGCGGTGCGGTCAGCGGCTGAGCCACCGATGGCTGAGGTGCGGACTCGTTGATCAAGGCAGGCGCTTGTGCGGGAACTGCCGGATCGCGGAACAAGCCCGAGGCATTGCCGCCGGTGGACACCGGGTTCAGCGTCACCTGGGGAGAGGAGCTGGGAGCGGGGGGCCAGTTGTTAATCACCGGCGCCGTGGAAGGGGGCTGATTATCGCGAAACACCGTGGGCGTGGGCGTCACCAGGCCAGGGTTGGCTGCCACAGCCATCGACGGGGCATTGGCGGCAACGGGCTGCGAAGCCGCCACGGCGGGCGCAGCGGGCTGCACCGGCGGCGGGGTGAACCGCATGGAGCCTTCGTCGCTGGGAATCTGTACCGCCGACTCGTTGCTGGCCAGAGCCCCAGAAGCGAGCGGAGCCCCCTCGACAAGCGACCCATCGCCCCGAATGGGCGTGATGTCGTCCGACGGGGGCAGGGCCCCCAGTGGCTGCAGCGGCTGCGTGGCGCCAGGCATGGCCGGGGCCATTTGTCCTGGATAGTAGGGGGTCGCAGTGCCCTGCGCAGGAATTCTGGACGCCGGAGCCGGTACGCGATCGGCCGACAAGAAGGGGTTGGAAATAGAGGTTTGCTGCGAACTACGACAGCCTGCGGTGGCCATCGTGCCCATCAGTGCAATCACCATCACGCGCCATGCGGTGACGCTGAACACTTTGCTGCTAGCCATCGGCAGCATCCTTTCTGCCATATGCTTCGATCAGATTTCGCGAGTGAAGAGTATGAACTTCAGGCTCAATTCCTTTTGAGCCGGACCTCGCGGAGCGCCGAGCGGATGTTCCATCTCCGCAGAACTTCTCACGAGGTGAGCGGAGCATCGCGAAAACGTCGCATGCTGTCCAGAGCGATTTGCTGGCTATTGAGTGCTAGCGACCAGCTTCGGCCAGCGATGAATCGACCACGTATGGATTCACCACGACCAGCGGCTTCGGAGCAGCAGGTGCCGAGACCGTCTCGTCGGACTCTTTGGTCTGCTGGGCCGGCGGGTTGCTGGTCGGCACGTACGGGTTTTCGATGGTTACGGGCTCTGCAGCACAGCAAATTTCGGGAGTGCGGAAATTAGGCGGATAGGCGAATGGCGAGTGGCCGTAGGTTCGCGGTACGGGCCGGCTGTAATACACGGGGGGATGGGCTGCAAAGTAAGGCACACGGTAGTCGCTGTAGAAGTCGAGCCCGTTGTACAGGGCGCCGACGCCGCCCCAGCCGTAGCCAATGCCGTAGCCGCCCACGTAGGCAGGGCCACCGAATCCGCGTCCTCCGAAGCCGTGGCCACGATGGCCCGAGCCACCGCCAGCAGAAGCGTAGCCATCGGCGAAGGAAGTGGTACCAAGCCCAATCGCAAGGGCAAACGTAAGAGCAGTGAGTGTAAGGCGGGCGTGCATGGTGGGAAATCTCTCTGTTAAGCGCGGGATAAGCATTGAGTCGTTTGCGAGACCTAATTCCACGCTAATCAGGCCGCCGACCGATGGCAACCAAATTCGCCCATAGGTCCAAATTCCACCCGGTTTTGGGCACTAGGCTGCCAGCGGGTAGAATTGCGGAGATGGATAGTGCCGATTGTACCGATTGGATCAAGCAGCGAGCCGCAGAGATTGGCTTCTCCTCGGTGGGTATTGCGCCCGCTGTGACGGCCACCGGCACCACGCACCTCGACCAGTGGCTCGAAGCGGGCTACGGCGGCACCATGCAGTGGTTGGCCAATCGCCGCGACGCCTACGACCATCCGCAGAGCGTGCTCGATGGCGTCCGCAGCCTGGTGATGCTCACGATCGATTACCGCACGTCGGCACCGGCCACGATACCCGCAGGCAGTGGCCGAGTCTCGCGCTACGCGTGGGGTGTTGAGGACTACCACGACGTGATTCACGGCTGGCTCAAACAGCTGGCGCGCGACGTGACCCGGCAGTTCCCCGAAACCCGCGTCCGCGGCGTGATCGATACCGCTCCGCTGCTCGAGCGAGAATTTGCCCAACTGGCTGGCCTCGGCTGGATTGGCAAGCACACGCTGTTGCTCAATCGCTCGCAGGGCAGTTGGTTCTTCCTCGCGGCCTTGCTGACGGACCTGCAACTCAATTATGACGAGACGCCAATCAAGGACTACTGCGGCACCTGCACGGCCTGCCTGGACGTGTGCCCCACCGATGCGTTTCCCCAGCCGCATGTGCTCGACGCGTCGCGGTGCATCAGCTACCTGACCATCGAGCACCGCGATGCGATCCCGTTGGAACTCCGCGATGGCATGGGCGAGTGGCTGTTTGGCTGCGACCTGTGCCAGGAAGTCTGTCCGTGGAACAATCGCTCGCCCCAAGCCAGCGAGCCGCGGTTCGCCCCCCGCGACGACACGAACCCGGTAGAGCTGGCGGAACTGTTCGAATTGGACGATGAAGCATTTCGGGCGAGGTTTCGCCGCACTCCGCTATGGCGCCCGAAGCGGCGTGGCATCCTCCGCAACGCGGCCATCGTGCTGGGCAATCATCCGTCGGAATCCGCGCTGCCCGCTTTGGTGCGAGGCCTGAACGATGCCGAACCCTTGGTCCGTGGCGCGGCAGCGTGGGCCTTGGGTAAGTACGACACCGCCGGCCGGGAAGCTCTGCGCGATCGTTTGGCGGTAGAGTCGGACCCGGAAGTGCAGGGCGAGATCCAACGGGCCCTCGGTTCGCCGGACTTGGGCCCCGCTGTCGGTTGACCTTTATGGCAATCGCGGGAGAAAATAGCAGCATGTCCGAAACACTTCCCCAACTCCGCATTGGTCCCATCGAGCTGGACTTCCCTGTTGTGCAGGCTGCACTGAGCGGGTATAGCGACTCGCCGATGCGGGTGATCGCCCGCCGCATGGGTGCCCCGTACACCATTTGCGAGGTGATGCTCGACCAATTCTTGGTAAACTTCAAACAGCGGAAGCGGACGAGCCACTTTCTGCATATCGCCGACGAGGAACATCCCGTGGGGGGCCAACTGATGGGCGCCGAGCCCGAACAGTTCGGCCCCGCGGCCCTGAAACTGGTGGAAGCCGGTTTCAACGTCATCGATATCAACTTCGGCTGCCCCGTGAAGAAGGTGCTGGGACGCTGTCGGGGCGGTTTCCATCTGAGCCAGCCTGAGGTGGCGCTCGAGATCGTCGAGCGAGTTCGCCAGGCGGTGCCGGACGACATACCGGTCACCGTGAAAATGCGACGGGGCATCGACGACACGCCCGAGAGCCGCGAGCAGTTCTTTGCTATCTTCGATGGTGCGTACGCTCGAGGCGCGGCGGCCATCACTGTGCATGGCCGCACTGTGATGCAGCGTTACAACGGTCCCTCGCGGTGGGATTTCCTCCGTGAGCTGAAGTCACACGCCGGCAAACGGGTGCTGCTGGGCAGCGGCGATCTATTTACCGCGCAAGCGTGCCTGGACATGATCCGCTGCACGGGGGTCGATGGGGTGACCGTGGCCCGTGGAGCGATTGGTAATCCGTGGGTGTTCGACCAGGCGCGGGCCTTGGCACGCGGCGAAGCATTGCCAGACCCGCCCAGCCTTTTCGAGCAGCGCGACGTGATTGCCGAGCACTTTCGCCTGGCCGAAGAGACCTACGGCCCCGATCGTTGTGTGCCGACCATGCGAAAGTTCTCTATCAAGTATTCACAACTGCATCCACGGCAAGAAGAGGTGCGCAAGGACTTCTGTACGGTCAAGCAACCCGGGGCGTGGCGCGAAGTTCTTCAGCGCTGGTACGCCACCGACGACGCGGGGGTGCATCCTGCGATCGACGAACCGGCGCCAGTCATGGAACCTGCCGGCGTGAGTTAGATGAGTCGCGACTGACTTCAGTAAACTAGAAGCGGAACCAGTTCTTGACACGGTCGCTGATGCGAGGCGTCGATTCCGATTCCGTGGGAGTCGCTTCGGCTGGTGCAAGTGATTCGGCCGCGGGGGTCTCGATTTCTGGCAGGTGTTCGAGGATGAACCGCGACCAATAGGAGTCGAGTACGTCCAGGCATTCAGCGTACTCGCGGGCCTCGAGGGCTCGACGAGCGCTTTTGACGTGCTGCACCAGGGCCAGCACTTTCTGGCTCGACTCTTCCTCATAGACGTCCAGCGGATACACCAGCGTGTGTAACTGCAGGTCGTCGATCCACACTTCGCCGGTGCCGGTCATTTCGATGCGAATCCGAATCTCGCCACGTGAATTGAGCGAGAGATTTTCGACACCAAACTGGTACCTATTCCACTCCTTAGCACGGCTGTTTTGCTTGAGCAGCTCCGCCGTGAGCGGGATGAAAGAACGGCGGCCAGCGTCCTCGACAATCAAATTCAGCCTGGAATCGTCCGAGAGCTCAACGACCTTCACTTGAGCCGAGAGCTCGATTTGGCCTGTGCTGGGCGTGCGGAAGGGCAGCGTGACGATGCTGGATGTCTCCCCGGCGCTCTGCAGTACTGCAGCTCTACTGCCGTCGACGCCAGGCGAAGCAGTCCTTACGCCTTCAGCACCTTGCCAACCGGAGGCCAGACCGTCGGCGTCAGTCTCTTCGAACGATGGATTCGCGATCGCTTCGTAGGTTGGCAGCGAAACCGGTTTCAGGTCGCGGCTCTCCAACTGCTTGCACCGCGCGGCGAGTGCCTTCTCGACCGATGGATCCAGTTCGACACGAACGCTGCTGGCCTTCACCTGGTTGGACTGGAACTCGATGGCCTGCGTTTCGTAAGGGGCCAGTTTCAAGCTCCACGCGTGAGTGCCCGGCGAGAACAATGCGGCGGGCGCGTTGTCGGCATCGGCGGTCAAACGGAGGCCAGTCGTGCGCTCGGCAACATTCAGAGTGACGGTGGCCGCCACCGGCCAGGGCGAGTCGTTGGTGGCCATGGCCACCGCGGCATCGGCCGACCGATACACCCGAGCCACCACTGGTTGTTCGACGCTTGCACTCTGGTTCTCGGCGCTGCTGGCCGGCAGCCTGGTGAGCAACCTCAGCATCGTCCGCCGGCGATTGTCGGCCAGGCTGCCCGGTCCGAGGGGCCCGCCAATTATCAGCGATCCGGCTCCATCCTGATGCAGGGCGGCTGCCACCGGCATGCCAATTCCCGCGCCCAGGTGGTCGAATGCGATCGGCGTGTACAACGAGTGTGGTGTCACGAAGTCGGACGCCAGCGGTTGCGATACGGGTGAGGTCAGATGCCATACGGCCACCCCACCCGGTTGGCTGCTCGCCGGCATCGCGACCCGCTCGTTCAGTTCCAGCGAACGAGCCGCATCGGCGAGCGCGAGCCCGGTGGTTTGGTGCCACACACTGGGAAGCTCTACCCCGGGACTGTTTCGCAGTGTGGCCACATCGAGCCCGCGTTCGAGGTACAGGTCGTCAAGGCTCCTCTCTCCGATAAGTTCGGGCCGCACATCCAGCTCGCGCATTTCGAGCAGTTGGCTGGTCTCCACCCACAGCCGCGCGTTGGGGCGGGCCGCACCGACCACCTTTGCCAGTTGATTGATGACCGCGGTCACTTCGGCTGCACGTTGAGCATTCCACACCCGCCTGGCGTTGGCATCAGCCAGCATCTTCTGAGGTTTCTCTCGCCAGACGTCAAGCAGCTTGTCATTCGCACCAGCCGCTTGGGCCACCTGTGCCAGTCGATCACGGCTCAGGCCATACATCGAAGGGGGGCAGGCGACGTAGCTGTCGGCCGAAAAATCGATGGCCAGCCCGGCGAATGCGGCATGGTCCGCACACTGCTGCGCGAGGCGTTGGGCGATGGCCTGGACTTCGGCCGCCACGTCGGGATGCGCCAGGCGATAGTGATAGGGCTGCACTTGCGGCAGCTCCGGCAACACGACGCTGCGGAACCGCCCCGCCAGATCGATCCACACGGGATACTCATCCAGCGAGCGATACTTCTTCGCGCGGATATTGGCTTCGATCGCTGGCAGGCTGGCGTTGAGCCTCAACGACGGTACCAACCGGAGCCCGCGGCGTGAGAAAATGCGGAGCATCAACTCCGTCGGATTGATTGCCGGCAGGTCGGTGCCACCGGTCAGCAGTCGGCTGGTGTCGAGCACCGGTAATGACTGGCCATCTCCCAGATCGAACGCGGCGCTGCCACCGTCCATCACGCCGACGACGGCCCCGTTGTATCCCGATAGTTCGAGCAACGCAGCAGTCCGCTCGGCGAGTTGGTAAAACGTCTGCAGATCGTCGACTGGCATCCGACCATCGGAATTTGGCACCCGGACACCCGTTCGATCAACCAAAGCTTCCCAATCAAACGAAGCGGCCACCATCCGGCCGCGATCCGCGATCGTGGGGGGCTGCCCGGTGCCTCGTTCGGCGACGCGAAGCCGAATGCGGCCATATCGTCCGGTGGCGTCCTCGCGGACGTTTTCGATCACCACCACAGGCGACCGCGTCCGAGGCCAGAACAGGTAGCGGCAGTTCTCCGTGGCGGAATCATCCTTGCTAGCCAGTTGCTGGTCGACCACCACACCACGGCCCGGACCATTGGGAACCAGCTTGCCGGCCGAGTTGTATTCGTAGATTCGAATGGCCAGTTGCTGATCGAACCCCGTGGGCAGTTCCACTTCCACGATGTGCGGCTTGCCTGGCTGCGCGGCGGGCAGGGGATAGGCCTGCCAGGTGGGGCGTTCGTGCCGACTGGCCGACAGCTCCACAAGCGTGTGTCCCGACATGCTGGCGGTGCGTGCCTCTTCGCTCCCCAAGGGGCCACTGCCCAGGTTGGTGAGCCGATCGAGCCGTGTCCATTCCGACAAGCGGCTATACCACTTGGGGTTGGCCGGGTCGATCTCCACGGTGGTACGCCAACCGCCGTCGGCGTAGTGTTCGGAAGTAGACTGGCCGAGTACGACTACCTGAAAAGTCCGTTCGGCCAGCTTTGTGCCGGTGGCCGTTTCCCAGAACCGCACCCGGTTGCCCGGTGGGGTGCTGGCGGTGAGCTTAATGGAGTACACGCCATCGACCATAGGAAGCGGCACCTCCACCGGCACGCCGGCATGTCCCTCGGTGGGCAGGGAAACTCGCTTGGTGTGCTCCCACTCTCGCTGGTTGCCGCGTCCGCGAAAGAGTTCGGCGGACAGGTCGATCGAGCCTCCTGCTTCCAGGTCTGCGAGCGCGGGCTCGACTTGCATTCGCAGCGTCTCGCCTGGCTGGCACACCAGCGAATCACGCTGCAAATCGACGCGTAATGCATCGGCGGTCACTCGGTGCACCACTAGCGTGGTGGCCAGTTCGCTGGGTCCACTGGTGAGGGTGGTGCGTCGTGATTCGCGCATCAACTCGGTGAGTGGAATCTCAACCAAGCTTGGTTGCTGGTCGTCTTCGGCACGCAGTTCGACTTGCAGTGTGCTCGCCAGTGGCGCTTGCACCGTAATGTCGAACCCATCAAAAGTGCGCGGACGAGGCTGCGAGACCAGCACTTGGCCCCCGTCGAGCCAGATGCTTCCGGGGGTGTCGCGTTCGCGCCCCAGCAATTGCACGTCGGCAAGCCGTCCGCCCAGCACTGAGAGTCGACCCGCCCACCGCACCGGGGCAGCGCTGGCCCAAACCACGCGGAGACGCATGGTTGGCGTGGAGCCCTCGGGTGGCGCAGCGGTGAGTGGCGTTTGGACGAACAGCGTCGCCAAAAACACAACTAAGGCCCACCAGCCGTGGGGCGTCGAATTCAATTTCTTATTAGTCAGCACGGGACATCCTTGTCCGCGTCGGCGACAGCATAGCGCTCTAACTTGGCGGGCGGAGTGTACTTGCGCATTGCAGATAGCACCAGAGCGATTCGCCGCTAGCTCAACGCCAATCGCTCGACCAGGCGCCAGTTCAGTCAAACCCCGACCAGCCACATCCGGCGGGCCAACAAAACTCACCCTCCGTCGCCTAGTCTCTCCAGCTTGACGCTATTGTGCCACGGCCGGTGCAACGCCAGGCCATATGGACGCTAGCAACACCGTGGTGGCCATACCGGCGACACCCATCAGCGCCGTGAGGGGAACCCAAGTGGTCATACCTTCTTCTTCGGTCAGGTGCCCCATGCGGCAAAAGAGCCAAAATCCGCTATCGTTCAACCAACTGGTAATCATCGCCCCCGAGCCAATGGCCGTACAGAAGTAGACCGGGTGCAGGGCAATTTCGGTTCCCTGCAGCATGGCTCCCACCATGCTGCTGCCCGTGACCAGTGCGATAGTGGTGGACCCTTGCGCACACTTGATAAGCGAAGTCATGAAGAACGCAATCCACAGCATCACGAATCCGGCCGACGACGTATGGCTTTCGAAAAGTCCCTGAATCGCCGGGCCGACGTCGGCCTGTTTCAGCATACCGCCGAACGCTCCGCCCGCCGCGGTGATCAACACGATGCTCCCGGCACTAACGACGGAATGTTCCACCAATTGGGCGACATCCTGGCGACGAGGCCGCCGGACCACGCAATACACCGCCAGGGCGGCAAACAGCGCCATCAGCAGGGCGACGTTCTTATCCGCTAGCAGTCTCAGCACGGAAGGCAACCAACCAGGCAATTCGTCCAAACGCTCGCCCAAGACCGCTGGCAACGAGATAAACAGGATGGGAATCAGGATAGGCAGCATCGACACTAAGAGCCCTGGTCTGCCAGCAGACTTCTCGGGATCGACGTCCGGCAGATCGTCATCGATTTCGATCTCACGCGTCATCCGGCGGTCGCGCCAGGCAGCAAACGCCAATCCGGTGAGGGTCATCGGCACCGCAACCACTCCGCCAACCAGCATCAGCAGGCCAACGTCGACACCAATGTTGTCGGCCATCAGCAGCGGCCCCGGCGTGGGCGGCACCATGGTGTGCGTCACCGCGCCACCGGCGCCGATGGCCAGCAGGTAACGCAGATAGCACCGGCCTGTGCGGCGATACATCGATCTGGCCAGCGGGAAGAGCAAATAGAACACGGTGTCGAAAAACACCGGCACCGACAGGACAAACCCACTGGCCGCCATTGCTCCGGCACCACGCGACTCGCCAAACAGCTTGAGAGACGCTTCCACGATACGGTCGGCCGCGCCACTGGCGACCAGTAAGCTGCCAATTATCGCCGCCAGCACGATGGCAATGCCAATGCCAGCCGTGGTATTGCCAAGCGCGGCAGCCACACTGGCAACATTATCGGCTGGTTCGCCCGGCGTAAGCAGGCTGACGGTGAGCGCAGCGATAATCAATCCTAGAAATGCATTGAGGCGCAGCCACAAGATGGTGACCAGGACGACAACAACGCCAATGGCGAGAATCCAGAGCGGATGGAGCATGCGAGTCGATAGAAAAGAGGAGGGGAGAGGAGGGGGGCGTGACGACTGGCGTCAGCCATCGGGCGTGGCGTGCAGATCGACCTCCGGCAATTCGAGGGTCTGCCAGGGCTGTCCCTCGGCAACGGCCGCATCTATGGACCTGCTGAGTTCGGCGAACGCTTCCAGCTCGGTTGGGCACAGCGAGGCCACATCGTTGGCCTGCCAGGAATCGTCGGGTTGGACGTACAGTTCGCTGGTTTCGCCATCGGCGGCTGCCACCCAGGTCCAGTCGTCCGTTTCGAGGTAGCGCGACCCGTCTGAGGTGCCCGCCGCCACACGGCGATGGGGAAGCTCCAGCGTCTGGCCATTGGCAAGTTGAATAATTAGCTCAGCAAAGTTGGAAGTTTGCACAAGTTCCGCGCTCCGTCGCAACGGTGCAATCTGCGGACTGCGGACCAGCAGCGGTACTTGAAACAACTCGCGATACGCCGGGCCAGCGAGCCCCAAGGTGCCATGTTCGCCGAGCGCGTAGCCACGTGCGCCAGCCAGCAGGAACGTCACGGGCACTTCGGGCCAGAGTTCCGCCAGCAATCCGTCGAGCGCCCCCAACGAACGATCGAGCGCCATTACCTGGGCTGAGTAGCGACAACCGGCCAGGAAGGCCTCGTCGGCGCCCAACTCGCCCGCGGAGGTTTCCCCTTGGGCGGGCTCGATGGACAAGGGGATTTCCGGGTCGTCTTGGTCGCGCAGGCCTTCAGCGAAATCAACAGGGGCATCCCACGGCCCGGTCAGCCCTCGCAAGTGAATCCACAACAGCCGCGGTTGTTCGTATTCTGCCGACCACTCTCCCAAGATGGTGGCAGCCGCTTCGATGGTGAGTCCCATCGACGTGTCGAACACCTCGGCGGCTGGTTTGGTGTGGTCATGCTCCAACAGGGTGACCTGCTCGAACGCCTCGCAGTGAGGCTGAACGGCCACCTTGGCATCGTCGGTCACCAGGTGGCACAGGTAGCCCTGGGCAACAAGGCCCGCGATAAGCGATTGGGTACTGCTATCGGCCGCGGGTTGCTTGGGCCGCCCCGTCCACAGGGCGTTATAGACATCGTCCAGATCGGTCGATTCGCCCAAAACACGATCAAACAGCAGAGACTCGCTGGCAAGTTGGTCGAGCGCCGGCGTTTCGTAAGCCGTGTTGCCATACGCCCCTAGGGCTCGGGCGCGCAGTCCGTCGACGATCAATACAATTAATACTCGGCTTGTCATGCAAGCGAGTATAAAGTGCCGCCGAGGCAGACGAAAGGTTTAGCACACTCTAGCGTGGGTTGCCCGCGCCACGCCACTCGCGCCACGCCACTCGCGCCATACCAACCGCGGAAACACCACGGCGTCCGTGGCGTAGCGACGTACCAGTCGCCGGGGTTCGGTGACCAACCGGTGAAACCACTCGAGGCCCAACCGCTGCAGCCAGACCGGCGAGCGTTTCTTCTCGCCTGCCAGGAAGTCGATGGTCGCCCCGGCACAAAGCGCCACTTTGGCAGCGATCTGGTCTTGATGCCTGGCAACCCACAATTCCTGCTTGGGAGCCCCCAGGCCTACCACCAGCAAGTCAGGCTCAGCGGCGCCCACCGCATCGAGGGCTGCCTGGTTGGCCATAGGATCGAGCTCGAAGCCGAGTGGCGGACAGTGTGTACCGACGATTTCCACGCCAGGATACTGGCTGACGATATTGGCCGCAGCTTGCTCGGCCACGCCCGGACCGGCTCCCAGCAGAAAGATACGCAGCGGTCGCTCGCCCTCGGCCGCGGCTGCCAGAACGCTAGGCACCAGGTCGCTGCCGGCCACTCGTTCGGGCAGCCAACGTCCCAACAGCCGTGCGGCGCCAATAATGGGAGCACCATCGGCCAGTACCATCGAGGCCGTGGCATACGACTTCTGCAATTCGATGTTGTGGGACATCTGCACGGCATGGTCGACGTTGGGCGTCACCACGTACCGGCAGGCTTCGCCGCGCCCCCCGCGGCACCACGCCATGACTCGATTGGTCGCGCCTTGGAGCGTGACGCAGTCGATCTTCATGCCGAACAGCGATACATGCGAAACGGTAGCTGGCTTCATGGAGAGTGCAACAACTTGGATGAAGTGGGAAGCAAAGAGGCGGAATTCGCAGGCACTGTGGCCCCTGCGTGGCGAGTGGCTTGCTCGGCCGTAGCCACGGCCAGGCCCACCACCAGGAACAACAGCACCTGGTCCTGGAAAATCAGGCTCAGGTCGTGGAACAGGGCGGACGGCAGGTATACGGCCACCACGGCCAGCAGCAGTCGTCCCATCTGTTGCGTGGCGAGTGATTGTCCTCGCCCAAAAGCCATCCGCACACCGATGGCGATCCAACCGCTGAGCATCGCGATGAACGCCACGACGCCAATCAAACCGGTTTCGGTCCACAGCCCCAGAAAGGTGTTGTGGTGGTGCAGTCCCCGAATCGACTCGAGCTCGAACGACTGCGAGCGATCGGTCAGGTAGGGAAGTTTTTGATCGTAGAACCGACCGAATCCAACGCCAAACAAGGGGTTGTCGCGAATCATGTGGTACGACACATACGCAAACGCCTCGCGCTGTTGCACCGAATGGTGCGACACGGCGCCTGAGTCTTCGCGGTTCAAATTCAACACCAACGACCAAAGGCAAACGGCCATTACTCCGCCCACAACCATGGTCCCCACGGCCACTGGTAGCCGCAGATGCCGAGGCGTCTCGGCCACCAGCATTACGAATCCGCTAAGCGCCAGGCCCATCCATACGCTTCGTGTGAACGTGAACAGGATGGCCATGGTCATCAGCCCCATGGCGGCCAGCAGAGCCAACTGCCAGCCACGACTTACCCGCGGACGCAAGGTCCAGGCGGCCCACAGCGAGATGGCCAGGTAGTTGCCCAGGCTCACCGAGTTGAGCGCCGGACCGCGTGCCCGACCAAAGTGCGTCCCGAGTTCCGGGTCGGCAATGTACTTGGGATACACAGCCCACCACGCCCCCACCAATTCGGCACAGGCAGTCAGGGCCAGGTAGGTGCCCAGCACGGCCAGCAAGGCCAACACCACCGTGGTGGTGCGATTCGACAGCGGAGTCAGCCGCACGGCCAGGTACAGCATCGCCGGCAGCCAGAAGGCAAACAACAGGCGGAAGTAGGGCGAAGTGGGCAGTTGGACACCCGAGCCGACGTTGCTGGCAATGCAACTAACGGTAAGCCACCCCAGCAGAGCGATAATTGCCCAGTCGACTGTCAGCGGCCCGCGCCAGGTGATGCGTCCCTGCCAGGCTCGAATCGCCACGACCGCCATGAGCATCAACAGCAAGAGGCGATCGATCGTCAGCGGCAGCGGACCAAGGTGCAGGTTCCAGAAGTCATGACCAAATACATAGCCAACTGCAACAGTCGCCACCGCCACGCCCACTGGCGAAAGCCAACGGAACACTATAACACTCCACACCAGGAGCACGGCGGCGGCGACGAGCAGTACGACGGGCATGACTGGTAAAATTGAATTACAGCGGCGGGGCGGAGCCCCGGGGCCGGTGGAAACCGATCCTTCAAACCTAGCTCACAAATTCGGCAGGGGAGCAATCAACTAGCTGCCCGGCTCAACGGTGGGCGTCGAAGCCCGTCGCAATGGCGTCCGCCAGTGTTGCCGATGCGGGGGCTGGACGGTTGAATCCAAAGGCCGCTTGGCCACCTTCGGGCTGGGCCGGCGTGGCCACATCGTCGGGAACCGCGTTGAGTTGCTCGTCGGTCTGCCGTTGCGGCCCGTACTTCACGAATACCAGGCCGAAGCCTAACAACATGCCAAACAAGCCACCCGCGGCCACGATGGTCGCACGTCCGGGACCAACCGGCTTGAGTCCACTCTCCACGTCATCGATCCGCGACAACACGCTAGCCGACTGAGCTCCCGCCAGGTGCACTTCGGCGTCGGCCAAGCGGTTGCGAGCGGCGTCGACCAGTTGAGTCTGGTTGTCTACGGCCGCCACCAGCTTGGCGTAGGCCGCGCGGTGCCGAGCCAGGTTTTTCTGCGATTCGTGGTTCTTGGCCAGACGAGCCTGTAAGGTTTCGGCCCGCTGTTGGCCAAGCTCCAATTCAATCTCCAGTCCGCTGATGGCGGTGCCCAGTTCGCTGTGCAACCGCTCACGCACTTGGGTTTCGGCTTCCTTGGCAGCCAACACATACGGATGCTCGGGGGCCAATTTGCCCAGCAATCGGGCCGTCTTCAATTGGGCTTCGATCAGCCCTTGCTTCAAGCGATCGACGGCCGGCTGCGAGGTCAGCAACGATGCCGGAGTAGCAACAAACTTGGCGGGATCGCCCTGGGCTTCGCGGAGCACGGCCAACAGCTTCTCGCTGCGGGCACGCTCGGCTTCGTTGGCTCGGATTTCGGCCAAAATCGCCACGTTATTCTGCGAGGATTCGCTTGCTCCGCCGATGGGGTTGGTCAAGTTTCGCAGGTCGACCAAATCGGCCCCCACGCTGGTTTCGAACTTGGTGAGCTTGGCGATGTCCTTGTCCAACTCGGTTTCGGCTTGATCGACACCCTGGTCCAACTCGGCAATCATGCTGTCGGCCTGCTTCTGGCGAATCTCCTTGGTGCGAACCTCCAGGGCCTCGGCCAGGCTGGTGGTCAGTGCCGCGGCACGCTCGGGACTCTTATCCAGCACGCCCAGGTAAAAGACTTCGGTCTTGCCAAACTCGGCGCCACCGGGCGGGGTCATCACCATGGCGTCGCGGAAATCGGCCACATCTTGCGGCGTGGGCCACTGGCTCTTGGCACGCCACGACTTCGCCGGGCCGACCTTCTGCAGGGTCTCGGTGACGACGGTCTTACTGCGAGCCAGTTCCAGCAGTGTTTCCTGCACGGTCTTCATTTCCGACAGATCGGAGAATTTGCCCAGGCGGCCGCCGCCGAGGCTTGCCGCTTCGGGACGGATCAACAGACCTTGGGTGGCCTTCCACTTCCGCGGCATGACCAGCGAATAGCAACCGGCCAGCACGGCTGTGGCAATCATCGGCGTGATCCACAGCCAGCGGTGGCGGATAACCATTTGGAACAGGTCGCGGGGCGAAAGACTCTGGACAGCGGGGCGTTGCATTGTGGGTTCTCTGCGAGGCAGGGAAATCGTGAAGAGGACGCGAAACCATCAAAGGCAATCACCGTGCCACGTCCGCAACGCAGCGCCGAACCGCCAAAAACCAGAGCAATTCTGCGATTGGGCCCTTCAAGCCCAGTTGGACGCTGTAGCAATTGGGCAACGTGTGGTTTTTTCGCCACATACGCAGCGGCCGTGCATCTGGCACATCCGGAAACCCGAGAGACTGGATTTGAAACGGCCAGGGGCTAAGCCAAACTTCTCTACCGGCTATAGAAATCAGAGTCCCTTCGACTCAAATCGGGAAGTAAACACGTTGAACCTTCAAATACAAGTGATGGACCGCCTCGAAGAAGTCGAGGCCCTGCGCGCCGCGTGGAACCGGCTGGACCAGGGCGTTGTGTTTCGCTCGCTGGATTGGGTCACAACCTGGTGGCAGCACTATCAGCGCTCGCGCCGCGAACGACTGCATGTGGTGGTTGTTCGCGACGTCAGTCGCCCCATCGATTCGCAGGTATTGGCCATCGCCCCATGGTATGCCGAGGCAACCCGTGCCCGTGGCACCGTGCTGCGTTGGCTGGGGAGCGGCGAGGTTTGCAGCGACCATCTCACCGTGCTATGCGATGGCGAAGAACAACGCCGCGTTGCGAAATGCCTGGCCTCGTATCTGGCAGAGGCGGACGACTGGAACCGCTTGGAACTCGACGCCATCGACGACCAAGACACCATGATGCAGTTGGTGGCCGACGAACTGCAGGACCACGACTGTCGACTAATGCGGCGGCCGGAAGGGCAGTACTGGGCGATCGATCTGCCTGCTACCTGGGATGAATTTCTGGCCATGCAGTCGAAATCGCACCGCAAACAGCTGCGCCGCACCGACAGTCGGGTACTGGCCTCCGGCCTGGCGACCTGGCACACCGTGACCAACACCGAGGAACTGAACTCCGCCTGGCCGATGTTCGTCGAGCTGCACCAGCGGCGCCGGAACAGCCTGGGCGAGCGGGGCTGCTTTGCGTCGCCCAGGTTTGCATCGTTCCACGCGGCCGTGGCTCACAAACTGTTGGCCAACGACCAATTGCGACTCGGTTGGGTTGAGATGGACGGAGAGCCCCTGGCCGTGGAGTACCACTTCGCCAGCCCCCAGACCATTTACGCGTATCAGGCTGGGCTGGATCCCGATCGTGTCGACCAAAATCCAGGCCGTTTATCCTGCATCTCGGCGATCAAGCAAGCCATCGAAGGCGGCCATAAGACTTTCGACTTGCTCCGCGGCGACGAGACCTACAAGGCCCACTGGCGCGCTAAGCCCAGCCATACCTACCGGCTGCGGGTGCTGGCCCGCTCGCATTCGTCGAACTGGCTGGCTCAGACAGCCGATCTGGCCGAGACGATGGCCGGCGCGGTCAAAGCAAGCTTGCGCCCGTTGGTCTCGCCAACTCCCACAACGCACTAATGGAACCTGCCCCGAACCGATGAACCTCGCCCGGCGAATGTTGCTCAGCACCTATTTCCACGCCACCATTCCATGGCGGTTGGCGATGGACCGAGTGCGTCGTTTTCGCAGCAACGAGCCGGTGCAGATCCTGTTCTATCACCGTGTGGCCGACAACCACCCGAATCCGTGGACCATCGGCCATCGTGCTTTCGAAGAACAGATCAACTGGCTCGCTCGTCGGTTCGACGTGGTTTCACTAACCGAAGCCCAACGGCGCATAATCCACGGCAAGAACCGTCGGCCCACGGCCGTCATTACGTTCGACGATGGCTACGCGGACAACATGCACTTTGCGTTGCCGCTGCTGATCCGCCGCAATCTGCCGTTCACCTACTTTGTGACCACCGGCAACGTCTATAGCGGCGAACCTTTTCCTCATGACGTGAAGCGAGGCGAACCACTCGCGCCCAACACCGAGGGCGACATTCGCGAACTCGCCATGCAGGGTGTGGAGATTGGCGCGCACACGCGCACCCATGCCGACCTGGCCAGGCTGGAAGGGCAGCAACTGATCGATGAAATCGCCGGTTCGAAAAAGGACCTCGAGAGCATGACAGGCCGCGAGGTGCAATACTTCGCCTTTCCCTACGGGCAGCCTCGCAACCTGTCGCCCGAGGGCTTTCGAGTCGCACTCGAAGCGGGCTTCTCCGGTGTCTGCTCGGCGTACGGGGGATACAACTTCCCGGGCGGCGATCCCTTTCACCTGGAGCGGTTCCACGCCGATCCCGATTTCCTGCGGTTCCGCCATTGGCTCAGCGTCGACGGTGTGAAGCAAATCCGCACGCCCTCGTTCGACCCCGAACTGCCGGAGTCCGACCGATCCATCTACTGCGCCCCCGCGGAAGTGGAGACGCACTGATGGCTGAGAATACCACCAAACATCATTCGCCGGTCCGCCCCGATACACTGCTGGCCAGCGTGACGGTGCTGCTGATCGTGAATTTGGTGCAGCGGAGCATCGGCTTCGGCCGGGGATTACTGTTCGGGCGTTGGCTCGATCCCGATTCACTGGGCCAATGGGACATGGCATATTGCTTTCTGCTGTTGGCAGCGCCCGTGGCCGTACTGGGACTGCCCGGTTCGTTTGGGCGTTACCTGGAGCGTTTCCGCCGCCGGGGTCAATTAGGGACCTTCTTGAAACGCACCACGCTGGGCACGGTCTCGTGCGCCGCGATTGCATTTCTGGTTCTGGTGATTGGCCGCCGGGAGTTTGCCTACCGTGTGTTCGGCGACGCTTCGCAGCAATACCTGATGCTGCTGGTGGCCTGTGTGCTGGTGGCCGTGATACTTCACCACTTCCTCGAAGCGGTGTTCGCCGGCCTGCGGGTGTTTCGCATCGTCTCGGCAATGCAATTCGCTCAAAGCATGCTGTTCGCTGCCATCTCATTGGTGCTGCTTGTCACCTGGCGGTGCGACGCCTGGAGTATCGTTACCGGCTACGGCGTCGCGTGTTTGCTGTCCGCGATTGGCGTGCTGCTCTGGTCGCGGCGCCGCAATTGGTCGACCGAACCAGCTACCGCGGCCGAATCGCATCGAGCGTTTTGGCCGCCCTTGATGCAATTCGCCGTGTGGGTATGGGTCACCAACCTGTTGAGCAACCTGTTTTCGGTGATCGATCGCTACATGCTGGTGCACTATAGCGGGTTGTCGGCCGACGAATCGCTGGCCCTGGTGGGCAACTACCACGCCAGCCTGATGGTGCCGATGATTCTGGTGTCCGTCGCCAATCTGCTGGTCGGCGCGATGACCCCCCACTTGAGTCACGACTGGGAGGTGGGCGACCGCCGGAGCGTCTCACATCGACTGAATCTCACGCTCAAGCTCGGCTTTCTGGGCATGTTCGCCACCGGCATAGGCGTGTTGTCATTTACGCCTACCCTGTTCCACGTTGCCTTCGAGGGCAAGTACGACGCGGGGTTGTTCGTGTTGCCCTGGACCCTGATCTCGTGCGTGTGGTTCAGCATGCTTCTGATATCGCAGACCTATGTCTGGTGTGCCGAGAAAACACGCCACGCGACGCTGCCGCTGGCCATCGGTTTAGGCGGCAACATCATCCTGAACCTGCTGTTGCTGCCCCGTTTGGGACTGCAGGGAGCGGTAATGGCTACGGCCCTGTCTACTCTGTTGGCGCTGCTGACGCAGCTCTTAGTGAATCATCGGCTCGGCATGCAACTCGATCGCGGCACCCTGATGCTGGTGGCGATCCCGTTTGCACTTTCCCAAGGCCTGTCGACCGCCATCCCATGGGGCGGGCTGATCACCCTTGCCGTGGTGGCCACGCCTTGGGTGTTTACCTCGCGAGAACGATCCGAGATCTTCAACCTCGTACGCGAGCGGGCGGGTCGCTGGATACCTGGAATCAAACCCAATCTTGCTGGCGAAGGATATTCGATTGATGGCCGCTGAAAAACATCCCGCTAATAAGCCCATGCGAGTTATGTTCCTGGTTACCTCCATGCCAGTGGGCGGGGCAGAGACGCTACTGGTGAACTTGGTCCGCCGGCTGGATCGCCGGCGCGTCGAACCGGAGCTATGCTGCTTGAAAGAGTGCGGACCGCTGGGCGAGCAACTGACCGGGCAGGTTCCCGTGCACGCGGGATTGATCCGCCACAAGTTCGATCTAGCCGTGCTGTGGCGGCTGCGGCGTTTGTTACGCAGGCGAAACATCGATGCGGTGGTGACCGTTGGCGCCGGCGACAAGATGTTCTGGGGGCGACTCGCCGCCCGGTTGGCCCGCGTGCCGGTCGTCTGTTCGGCGTTGCACAGCACCGGATGGCCCGATGGAGTCGGTCGCCTCAACCGGATGCTTACCTCCATCACCGATGCGTTCATCGCCGTGGCGCGTCCGCATGGCGAGTACCTGATCGAGCATGAGGGGTTCCCAGCCAACAAAGTGGTGGTCATCCCCAACGGTGTCGATACCAACCGATTCACCCCCGGGGGCGACGACTTTCACCTTCGCGAACAGCTTGGCATTGGGCCCGCTGCGCCGGTGGCCGTGATTGTGGCTGCGTTGCGTCCTGAGAAAAACCACAAGATGTTTCTCGAAGTGGCCCGCCGCGTCCGTCGTGATCTTTGCCATACACATTTCCTGGTGGTGGGCGACGGCCCCGAGCGGGCGCAACTCGTCCGTCTGGCCACCGAGTTCGACATTGCTCCGTACGTCCATTTTCTGGGCACCCGCAGCGATATTCCCAATCTGTTAAATCTGGCGGATGTCAATGTGCTGGTTTCGCACAACGAGGCAAATCCCGTCTCCATTCTCGAAGCCATGAGCACAGGTACACCCACCGTGGCCACCGACGTTGGTTCGGTGGGCGAGTCGGTCCTCGACGGCGAGACCGGATTTCTCGTGCCCGCCGGCGATATCGACCAGGCGACAAGCCGCGTGGTCCAACTGCTGACCGACCCCATCCTGCGAGCCGAACAAGGCAACACGGCCCGCCAGTTAGTGTGCGAACGCTGGTCGCTGGACGTGATGGTTGGTGGCTACGAGGACCTACTGACGGGCTTGCTGGAGCGAAAGACCGGCCGTCGCATCGCCCCAGTCGGACCTGCCCCCGAGGCCGAAAGTGTGGAACCGGCCATGGTTTAGGCCCCCGCCACGCCGGAATTTCTGCCACTCGCGGTGGTCGCCGGGCCTGAGCATAATGTAGTGGCTACCTCGGACCCACCTAACTTACGTGATTTAGCTCATCGCCCGGCATGATTACCGAAGCCATCCTCACGACGACCGCCCGGCTGCTCAGCGGCGCCAGCGTGCGATGGGTCGATAGCCAGCCCGACACCTGCCAGCGGGTCTATTTCGCTAATCACACCAGCCACCTGGATGTAGTGCTGGTGTGGTCGGCCCTGCCGCAAGACGTGCGGCGGCTAACCCGGCCAGCAGCGGCCAAGGACTACTGGAGCCGTGGGTGGATCCGGCCGCACATCGCCAAGGTGTACAACGCCATGTTGATCGACCGCAAGGAGATCAAAGTCCACCAAAGCCCCGTGGACATCATGCTCCGCGAAATCGGTCAAACTTACTCGGTCATTATCTTCCCCGAAGGTGGCCGATCGAGCGGCGAAACGGTGGGAGACTTCAAGAGCGGGTTGTACTACTTGGCCAAGAAGCGTCCGGACCTGGAATTGATTCCCGTTTACATCGACAATATGAATCGCATCCTGCCGCGAGGCGAGTTCCTGCCGGTGCCGCTGCTTTCCAGCATCACGTTCGGGCCGCCCTTGTGGCTCGAGGCGGGAGAAACCAAGAACGAGTTCCTCGAGCGGGCTCGAAACGCCGTATTGAAGCTTCGCGAACGCGAACGCTAAAGGCCCTACCCCCAGCCCCCACCCATGACCGCCATTCAACTCAACTGGGCACTCGCCGGCACTATCGTGGCGCTACTTAGCGTGGCCACGGTCGTGGGGCAGTTGCTTGCGCGGCAACCGCAGTTGGGACTCAACCCCGCGGCGGTGAACGCCTTCAACGGGCGACTGCGGGCGTGGTGGATTATTTGCTGCCTGCTTTCGGTGGCGTTCCTGAGCCGCAACCTCACGATCTTGCTGTTCTTCCTCATCAGCTTCTGGGCACTCCGCGAGTTCATCACGCTCACCCCCACCCGGCATGGCGATCACCGCGCGCTGTTCTGGGTGTTCTTCTTGTTCACTCCGCTGCACTACCTGTTAGTATGGCTGAATCGCTACGACATCTACAGCATCCTGATCCCGGTGTACGGGTTCCTGTTTATCCCGCTACGGATCGCCATTGCTGGTGACACCAAACGCTTTCTGGAACGAGTGGCCAAGATTCAGTCCGGACTGTTAGTGTGTGTCTACTGCCTCGGATTCGCACCCGCCATTCTCGACCTCGATCCCGACAATTACGCCAAGTGCTCGCGGCTGCTGTTCTTCCTGGTGTTCATGTCGCTGGTCAGCGAGGCGCTGCATTTCGTGTGGGACCGCCTATACGGCCGAAATGTCATCTCGCCCAATATCAATGGCACCCGCACCTGGGAGGGCATGCTGGGCGGTGCCGCTAGTGCGGCGCTAGTGGGCATGACCTATCAACTGGCCTTCCAGCCGTTCAATCAACTATGGCACACAGCCCTGGTGAGCATGCTGATTGCCGTGATGGGCTTTGCCGGCGCCATGACCATGTCGGCCATCAAACGCGACCGCGGCGTGAAGGACTTTGGCACGCTGGTCGAGGGCCACGGCGGCGTGCTCGATCGTATCGACGCCATTTGTTTCGCTGCACCGGTATTCTACCACGTGGCCAAGATGTTACTGGTGGCCTGAGCAACAACCTTCGGCAACTGCCATTTGGCAATCCGTCGCGGACGAACGCTGCTGGAAGCCGATCCGCGTCGAATTAGCAACTAACCATTGCCCAGCGCCCAATAAAAAAGCCGAACGCACTGGTATCTGGTCGCTGGTGCGATCTCCGCACGACAACCAGAAGCCAGCACGTTCGGCTCTGCGGTTCCCGTTTCCTACCGCCAGTAAGTCTTCTTCTCGCGATTGGCCGGTGGGGCGTCGGAGTAGTGCGAGCCCTCGCCCGCCGGACGGCGGACGACCGTGCCGTTGTGCTGACCGGCCACTTTGGAATAGGCCGACTCGTAGTTCGTCGACGAGGCCGGAGTTAAGTTCGTGGAAGGGGGTGTCGGAGTGGCGGGCGGCTGGTTGCTGGCGAGCATGTTCTCGCCACCAGCCGATTCGCCCGGCAGGATGGGCCGACCTTGCTTCACCCAGTCGAGCCACTGATTCTGCAGTGCGAACAGGTTGTCCTGTCCATAGTGCTCTTTCACGGCCCGGGGCCAGTTCTCATCGCTCATGCCGTCGGCCAGGAACTCCAGGAAGGCCGCTTTGCCGCGCTGGCCAATCAGGTACCGTGTGAGCGAATGTCCCTGGGCATACAGCGGCAGCACCTCGGGCGGGTACTCCTTCATGTCGAACATCTGACGAAAGGGAATTCCCTTGCCCGTCTTCAGGAAGCGAATCAGCAAGTGTTCCTGCTTGGCAATCTCGCTGCGGTGTTCCACCGTGGTGCAGGCCCCTTCGTCGGCCCAGCGGGGCAGGGGTTGGCGGAAGTGGCAGGCGAAGATCGTATGCGTGATTTCGTGCGGCAACACCGAATCGAGCACTCGCTCGCGGGAGCCGGTAATCGTCATGTTCCAATCGAACACCTCACCGCGATCAAACACGAAGGTGGTCACTCCGCCAGCCCCCAGTTGCGGGGCCACGTCCGCCTTGATGGGGCAGGGGCGCGACCAGGCGGGCATCTCCTTGCCAATCCACTCGATGGAAAGCTCGCGGCGCCAGTGCTCGGCCATCTCGCCAATTTCCTTGGCAAGTTGTGGCGTAGGAGCGTTGACCACAAAGTTCGTGGTGGTATAACGTGCGGCATCGGCAACCGATGCCAAAAGTCCAAAGACAATAGCGGCGAAGACGACCGGCAGCGCGGCCGACAACTTCGTGCGAGCTTCCATGCTGCACTCCAGGTTCGCGGAGGGAAGAATCGGGGCGACAACGAGCACAGTGCTAGCGTCGGTCGAGCATCCTTTCGACGCCGGGCAACGTACCACAGACCGCTCTTCCGCGACCAGAGCGATTTTCGACATGGATCTTCCACGATTCTCGCCTGTGATGTCGTCCCGACGTCACTGCCATCACGAGTTCCCAAGTGTGCTGACGCGCCCAACATAACGGCATCCAGCAACCCGTGCACGCATTTTGGACTGTTTCGCTAGAAAAAATCTGGCAACACCCGGCGGTGGTCACTCGACTGCCAAAATCGCATTCGGCTGGCCGAAAAAGGGGAACGATATTCCGCCGCGACTAGCGATGCTGCTGCCAAGCCTGGATCTCAGCGGCGAGCCATTCGCGTTCCGCCCAACGGAGGAACGGTCCAATCTCGAAGCGCTCGGCGCCGCGCTCGATGGTCAAACGCTGGTGCAGGCCCTCGTGCGTGAGCGTGACCGGCCCCAATTCGCGGATGCAGGCCTCGAGTTGCCTTCGCTTCCCGAACATTCGCAAACTGGTCTCATGGGAATTGCCATAGTACATGGCCTGAATCGCTGGAGCTCTGGACATCGGCAGGTTTCCCGAGTCGCAGCGGAGGCTATGTCGACCAAGCACCAGCGTTTCGGGCACGGCGGGAGAGAATTGGCGTTTGAAACAGCAGACGAGGAACACCTCACCCAGGCTGGCGAGGGCAAGCCACAACACGAATCCCCAGCCCTCGGACGCACTTAAACCTCCGCTAATAATGTGCCACAGAGCAAATGCCGCACCTACCAGAAGCCCAATCGACCACACTCCCAATACGATACCCAGCATGACCAACGAATAGTACCGCCAGATTCCATCGCGAGGTGGCTGCAAACAATAAGTCGTTCCCTCCGAGTCCTCGATCTTCTCAATCGTCGATCCAGGCGGTGGCTGTTGGCTGCCCTGCTGCATCTCATCGATCCTGCGAACTCTGTCCACTTCACTACACTGGCACCAATTCGCCCGTCTCCACGCCTACGACGATCTCGCGTACGTCTCCCTTCGAGAGCCCCAGCCGCCCCGCCATCGCCTTGAGCGCCGATTGCTCGCGCATCGACAGCGTGCCGTCTGCCATGGCCAGGCAGACCAAGAGCACGAAGTCGTTGCGATCGGCAGCCTGCGTGGGGGTGGGATCTTCTTTGGCTTGGGCGAACAGTTGCTTCATGCGATCGGCATCGATGCCGTTCTTTTCGGCCCACTTTACCAGGAATTTGTTCTCATGCTTGCTCAGACCGCCTTCGAGGGCCAACTTTGCCAGGTTGCTGAAGGTCTGTTCGGCCAGTCCTGCAGACATACCTGGCCCATCGATGTCGAAACCATCATCGGCGTGCGTCTGTTGGTACTGGGACAAGGCGTTCTCCACGTTCTTCTTGGCCGACTTCTTGCTCCTCAGAAGATACACGATGCCCGCCACCACCAAGGCCACCGGCAACGCCAGGACGATCGGATGATGCACCAGGGCCGAAGTGACCATCACCAGCAGCGACAGCGTCAATCCAACCGCCAAACTGATCAGAAACACCCCCCAACCGACCACCTGGCCAAGTACCGGGATGCGGTAGAGCAAGCTGGCGAAAAAGCCAATGAAGATCATCACACCAATCACCACGGCCGCGGTACCACCCAGCCGAGTGAACCACTTCACCTTGCTGAAATAGCCCTTGAGCGTAGCGAGAGCTGTCTCGCGGTCGCCATTCACCAGATGGTGTAGCACGCCGTCGTTCTGGATAAAGTCCGATAGAAAGCTCTTGCTGATGTCGTATTGCTTGCCGCGGGCCACATGGCCCTCGAGCATGCCAAAGTACGAAGCGGTCGGGGCGTTGGGAATGCCGGTGTACTGGAGCCGTTCGTCGCCTAGCTGCGGGTTGCCTGGTGAGCCGCGGCCTTTGAAGAAATACTCGCCAGCGAGTCGAAGCTGCTGCTGCCTGCCCGCTTCGACCAGTTGCAGCCTTCTCGCCGGAATGGCCTGCTTGGCATCGACCAGGTGAATGTCCGCGGCGGCGATCTCCAAGCTTCCCAACTGATACTTGGGGGGATACAACGTGTCGCTGCGGAGTGTCTGCCGAATGCCGCTATTACGCGAGTTGCTTTCGACACTCGAATGCCAGTCCAGGTCCCAGGTGGTGTGGCCGTCGCTGTCTTTGTCCTCGTCCCAGGAGTAGATCATCGCACTGCGGTTAACGCGATGAAAACCGACAAACTTCTCGACGTAGTGACCGACAATCGGAATCTGCGTGTCGAGCTCGTCGGTCATCGCAAACGGCCGACCAACCGGCGCGTCGCCCGCGGGCGCGACCTGGGCATCCTTGGCCGCCTGATAGAAGTTGAATCGACCCTCGTTCTCCCACAACGCCAACACGCCCACTACGACGAGCGCCGGCCCGAAGAGCAGCGCAGCAAAAGGGTTATTTTTCTTGTTCCTCGCCACGTGCGACAGGCCCCCAACAAGTGCATTGATTCACAGCAACCTCCAACAAACTAACATAGCATTCGTCGCCGGCCGACCGATATTGGGGGGGAGCAGTGTCCTCACTTGGACGAGTTCGCGTGTTCGTAAACGTGGATATCGGTCTGCGGATAAGGAATGCTAATGCCCGCCTGATCGAAACGTTGCTTGACCTGCCTGGTGACGTCGGTTTTTACGGTCCACCAGTCGCTGGTCTTCGCCCACGGTCGGCAGACGATGTTCACCGACGAGTCGGCCAGTTCGTGCATCACCACGGCCGGTTCAGGATCGTCCAGCACCAATTCGTGACTCTCGACCACTTCGCGAATAATCTGCTCAGCTTGCTCGAAGTCGTCGTCGTAGCCGACGCCAAACTCCATGTCGACCCGGCGTTGGTCGTTGGCCGTGATGTTGGTGATCACATTGCCCCAGATTTCATTATTGGGCACGTGAATCGTCTGGTTGTCGAAGGTCTTGAAGGTGGTCGAGACCAGATTCATGGCATCAACGACGCCGGTAACGCCCCCAGCGGAAACGACGTCGCCCACATCAAAGGGACGGTTGGCCAGGATCATCAATCCACTGGCAAAGTTGCTCAGCGTGCCTTGCAGTGCAAAACCGACGATGAAACCAGCGGCGCCGATAGCAGCCAGGATCGGCGTGATGTCGACTTCCAACGCGGTCAGAGCAATGGCCAAACCGACCAGCATCACCACGTTTTTGATGGTCCGCGAGATCATTTTTTCCGCCAGCTGCGACATGTGCACCTTGCGCTCTAGCAGCCAGTTGGTCACCTTGGCCACAATACTGGCAACTATGTAACTGGTCAGCAGAATCAGCAGGAACTTGAGGATGTTCCAGCCCCAGCGTTGGCCCCCTTCTTTACTCGCCAGCCAACCGGTCACGGCGGCCCACGCGGCGCTAGCGTCTTCGGTATCGAGATCGATACCCGATACAGCCGTCATGTACTTCCGATACTCCTCCACGTCGCCACCTTTGGCCTCCAGCGAAGTGAGCACGACCTCGAGCCGGTCCGATAAGCCGGCGCGCTCGTCCTGCAAACCGCTCACCTTGTTTAAGAGTTCTTGCTTCAAATCGCCTGCCGAGTCGGCAGATGGCTCCGCATCGGCTTCGTCTTCCTCTGCTGCGTCCGCTTCACCACTTTCGTCGATGCCCAGGCTCTCTTCGGCGTCTTCAGTCAGCTCACGCTCGGTCTGTTCCGATTCCTCGGCCGCCTTCTCGTGCACCTTCGTGGCTTCTTGCACAGCTGCCTGCTCGTCGCCCTCGCCGTTCAGGGCAGCGTTCGTTTTCTTCACTCCAAGCTGGGCTGCGGAAATCTGGCCCGCTTTCTTTCTCAGGAGCTCAAACCAGGCCTCGGCTTCGACCTCCAGTTCTGCTTTGGTAAGCGGTTTGACCAGTACCTGCAGTTGCTTGAGCGGTATCGCCGTGTCGGCAGTCGTGGTGGGTTTGGGCTGCGGCTTGTCGTTGCTGGTTTCCTCTTGGGCCAGAGACGAACTACCGGCGAACAACAAGAGGAATGTCAAAAGGAACAGATTGCGAAGATTTGAATTCACAGCCATGGTCTGCCTCACTCCCTTTCTGCAACGACGCCTGCGTTTTGCGATGTTCGAGTCGAAGCTGGAACCATCGCCAGTCGACCATCGCCACGAAGAAACCTGTTTCCCCCACCAGTTTAGTGCGGTACGGAGCAGGGACAACCCTGTCGAAAGCGGCTCTAATCGCTCAGACATCGCGAAAATCGGAACTGGCACTCACGTCTTGCACCTTCGTAGCAATCCGCAGACGAGTTAGGCTACCATAGAAGCAGCGATCTACGTCTTTCAATCTGCTACACGAACACTTTCCCCGCAACGAGAGGGAATCTTAGCATGCTCAGGCGAGTCTCCATCGGTTTGCTGTTGACATTCACTTGCGTCGTATCACAATCTTCCGTCGCCCAGGAACACTACGAACCCACGTGGGAATCTCTCGCTCGGCACCAACCGGCGCCCGAGTGGTTTCGCGACGCCAAGTTTGGCATCTATTTCCATTGGGGCGTCTACTCGGTGCCCGCGTACGGCAACGAGTGGTATCCGCGGAACATGCACAACCAGGATGGCGACGTCTATCGCCACCACGTCGAGAAGTATGGCGATCCGGCCGAGTATCCCTACGACCGATTTGTGCCGCAGTTTACGGCCGAGCACTTCGACGCCGACGATTGGGTAGAACTGTTCCACAAGGCGGGCGCTCGCTTTGTCGGCCCTGTTGCGGAACATCACGACGGCTTCGCCATGTGGGATAGCAGCGTGACACCATGGAATGCGAAGGACCGCGGCCCGAAGCAAGACATCATGGGCGACATCGCCAAAGCCGCCCGCCAGCGCGACATGAAAGTTGTGGCTACGTTTCATCACGCTCGCAACAACTTGTGGCTGAAACATCGATCGAATGGCAGGCTCGGTTGGATCGGACACTACTCCGATGTGAAAGAGCACTTTCCTCAGTTGCTGGACGATCCAGAACGGGCCGTGCTGTACGGCTACATGCCGCGCGAGGATTTCCTCGACATGTGGGTGGCGAAGCTCGACGAAGTGATCGATCAGTACAGCCCTGATCTCATCTGGTTCGACTCCTGGCTGGATGAGATCCCCGACCGCGAGAAGATGCAGTTTCTGGCCCACTACTTCAACCACGCCGCAGACAAGGGCCAGCAGGTTGTCGTGACCTACAAGCAGCACGACCTGCCGCAGGACATTGGTGTGCTCGATCTCGAAAAGGGAGGCATGGGCGAGCTTACCGACTTCGCCTGGCTCACGGACGACACCATCAGCTATGGCAGCTGGTGCTATACCGACAACCTGCGGATCAAAGAACCCAAGATCGTGCTGCACAGTCTTATCGACATCGTCAGCAAGAATGGGCAGTTGTTGCTAAATGTCTCTCCCAAGGCCGATGGCACCATTCCCGACGACCAACGTCAGGTGCTGCTGGCCATCGGCGGGTGGCTCGAGCGTTTTGGTGAGGCGATTTACGAAACGCGGCCGTTCGTCACGTACGGGCACGGTCCCACCACCACCGGCAAAGGCCACTTCGGCGGCATCGCCACCGACAAGGGCTACACGGCGGCCGACATTCGCTACACCCGCCAGGACAATTCGGTATATGCGCTCCAGCTCGGATGGCCCGGCGCTGGTACCCAGGTGGTGCTCGAAGCATTTGGCAAGGGCAAACCGGCGGCCGACATGAAAGTTGCCGAGATCACGCTACTGGGCAGCGAAAGCAAGCTTCAGTGGCAGCGCACTGACGAAGGCATTGTCATCACCGCGCCGGGCGAAGCGTCTGACAAGATGGCCGTGGTGTACAAGCTGCAATTGGCCAAGTAGTGGTCAGCCTGCGGCGCACCATCTGCAACCCGGCTACCGCGATGCCGTCAATGCG
This sequence comes from Aeoliella straminimaris, assembly GCF_024054565.1. Taxonomy (GTDB): domain Bacteria; phylum Planctomycetota; class Planctomycetia; order Pirellulales; family Lacipirellulaceae; genus Aeoliella; species Aeoliella straminimaris. The sequence goes on along the minus strand of NZ_JAMXLR010000091.1, from coordinate 59,701 downwards.
GCGGACCTGGCAATCGATCGACGCTCACGTACATCGACAGCAGTTCGACTGGGTCGCCAAACTGGGTGTAGATGGCCACGTCCGTGGCGTCGCGACCATAGGCCACGGCCACCCGTCCGCCGGCCAGGGAGTCCTGTGTCGGATCGAACGTGTACCAACGTCCGCCGACGTAGGCCTCGAACCAGGCATGCAGATCCATCGGCATCAGGCCTTCCAGATAGCCGACCACCATCCGTGCCGGGATGCTGAGGGCCCGACATAGCGCTATCCCCAGGTGCGCCATGTCGCGACACACCGCCTGCGGCTGCTGGTTCACTTCCGCTGCGCTGATAATGGCCTGCCCCGCGCCGGGGGCATACTGCAATGTGTTGCGGATGTAATCGACGATGGCCATGCATTGGTTGTAGCCCGGCAAGAAGCCAGCCGTGATCGTGGCGGCCATTTGGCTGAAGCGGTCCGACTCGCAGTATCGACTCGGCAACAAGAAGGGCAGGGCCGAATCGGGCAGGCATTGCACTTCGACGAACGGCGCGCCGGGCGCTGCATCCGCCGCGTCGGCAACCTCGATGACGGCCGTGGTGTGGATTGCGAACCACCCGACAGGACTCACCAGCCGCTGGCACAGATTGCCAAACTGGTCGGTAAACTCCACGACCGGCACGCTGGGATTCAGCATGTAGTCTTCCCGCGCCACCCATTGTTGCGTGCCGCTTCGGGGCCGCAGCATCAACAGAAACGGCGTGGGCACCGGAATATCGAACTCCAGCGAACAACTGGCTTGTAACCACATGGAGTGGACCGATGACTTTGAGAGGGTGGCAGAGAAGCCTGTTGCAGGCATTGTAGTCTATTGCCGAGTGGCGCGGGGCAACGAAACCCCCAACACCGCCTATCGCGAATGAGAGTGGAAGTAGCCGCGATTCGTCTCCCGGTCGAAGACGGCATATACACCCCGGTCTTCCTCCGACCAGCGGTAGTGAAGGCCACGGCGGATCGTGACCCGCGACTTGGCTGGATCCGCATCGCTGGGGCCTACGTCACTGCGAATGCGGTGGAAGGTCACCGGCTCGGTGATCTCGACCAGCTGGACGCCAGAGGAATTCGATTCCAGCGAACCGATGCCACTATCGACCCAGGCACGAAACGCCTGTTCGCTGGTCGTAAACTCACAAGCGATGGAGACCGTAGGCATCACCGAATAGCTAACATCCGTGGCGTCTGCGGGCAGGTGCATAGGGGCTTCTGAGGCCGCGACGTGCTCGACCGTGCGGGGGCTGTTGTCGCGTGCGCTCCAGGCAGTCATCGCGGCGACCAAAGCCACCGCCGAGGTGAGGCCCAACAACTCGCGCAGCGAAACGCCCTTGCGCGAGGCACCGTCCGGAAACAGCACCCTGTTCTGCAAACGCCGCGACCAGGTTTGATTGAGTCGCGCCATCGAGATCAGCCCCACGCCAATAGCGAGTAGTGTGCCAATCAGGATCAGCAGTTGCATGTCTGGAATGGTCAAATCCGCCGCAATCTGAAACATTCCGCTGACGGTGGCCATCATCAACATCCCACCAAATAAGTACAACAGGATGGCCGTGCTGCTTGCCGCCGAAGCCACCGCGCGAAACGTGCCACGATACTGCTGCACCGCCATTGCAGCCCCCAACGGCACGACGAGAAAGCTGCCGAAACCAGCAAACGGATTCGGCGGAGCGAGCAACGCCCCCAGCCCGAACGAGAGCCAGCACAGCCCGATCAGGATCACCAGCACCGAACAGGCGATCAGTCGTTTCGGGGGGGTGGAGGAGTTGTCCATTCAATGCACCTGCTGTTTGCGATGATCCGAAGCTCAAGACAACTTCGGGCGCTAACGCTGCGGGTTCTCTCAAATTACCAGTATGCGGCTTCCTGGTATACCACGCCATCTTCAATGCTGTACCAGATGGTGAATCCGGCTCCGTTGGCGGCCTGTGGACTCATGTAAACGGCAGGATTTGTCAGTGGCGGCCAGTCGGCGGGGTCGTCATCCACGCCAGGTGGCGGTGTGTCGATCAATCTGCCGGAATCGAGCTGCGTCTGAATCTGGGCTCGGGACATCGTGGAATACTGGCCGTGCTTCTGCCAAAGCCGGTCCATGAATTTCTTCAGGTCCGCGTTGGTGATGGAGTATTTTGCCTTAAATCCTCCCATCCATTTTTGCAGACGGATGTCGGTCGCTGCAGACGGAAGCCACGACTCCACCCTTGGGTCGTTCACGTCGTCGAACGTTGCGTGCTGGAACACACCAAATCGCTGGCTGTCGAGCACCGCCATGATTCCCGAGCAGGAGGGAATAAACAGCAATGCCGCTATCGCTAGCGAGAGGCGAAATACGCGGCCACGCTTCCACTTCATGTTGGGCGCCATGGCCACCGCCAGCAAGATCAGCGCCGCGAACAGCACGCAAGTGATTTTGAACGGAAGCTCGAGGGGCCACAGCATGTGCAATTACTTCTGGATTCTTGGAGACGCTCTCCAGCTTGCCTTGAGGGGATCCTTCCATCCAACGGACCAGCCAGTGATCATCCGCGTCTATCCGCGGGTGGTGATTTGCTGCGAATAGCGGATGAGGCTGTGCGATAGTATGGGGCCGAGGACAAGTCGCTTCGCCGCCGTAAACAAATCGCCGTTGAATCGTCCTGGCATGGCGGTCTAATAATGGGTGCGTACATCTCTACCCAGTCTTCGCTCTTTGACAACTCCGCTATTCATCCGTGGTTTGGCAACAAAGCACTTACCACCTGGCGAAGAAGGCTGCGCCGATTTGCGCGGCAGGCGACGGTTTCGTATCAAGGCACCCACACAACACGCGGACATTTGGCGAGCTGATGGGGGCGTTGATTGTTCTGGGACCCCATGCGATGCAAAACCCTGGGCGTTTTGGCACCGCAGCGATGACGCAAACCATTGATAGCACTCGGCTTACAGAATCCCGGGGGCACCAAAACCCGGCAAGTTTTGGATCCTAAAATCGAATCCCGTAAAGTTGTTCCAAAACTGCCAGAACTCATGCGTGTGACGATTCGGTAAGTTTGCGTGATCGATTGCGCGTATCGAGTGCGACCAAAACCGCTGGGCGGTGGGTGTGCGGTTGCAGTACAATTCAAAACATCACTCATCCGCGTTTGCTCGCGCTTGTTTGCAAATCGCACACTAAACAGGAGGTAATTCATCATGGCGACCGTAGCCCCCGTGAAAGTCCCCGCTCCGCAGATCCGGCAGACCAATTGCTTTATTGGTGGAAATTGGGTCCCCTCGGCCAGCGGCAAGACGTTCGACACCGTGAATCCAGCAACGGAAGAAGTCATCTGCCAGGTGGCCGAAGGCGACAAGGCGGATATCGACGCAGCGGTGGACGCTGCTCGGGATCAGTTCGATCATGGCGACTGGTCGCGGATGGATGCGCGCGACCGCGGCATTCTCATGAACAAGCTGGCCGACTTGATCGAAGCGGAGATCGACGAACTGGCCGCGCTCGAAACGCTGGACAATGGCAAGCCAATCAGCGACGCCCGCACCGCCGACCTGCCACTGGTGGTCGACTGCCTGCGTTACTATGCCGGTTGGGCCGATAAGATCGAAGGCACCACGATTCCCGTTCGGGGCGACTACTTGTGCTACACTCGCCGCGAGCCGGTGGGCGTTGTGGGGCAGATCATTCCCTGGAACTTCCCCGCATTGATGGCGGCTTGGAAGTGGGGGCCAGCGCTCGCTGCCGGTTGTACGATTGTGATGAAGCCAGCCGAGCAAACGCCGCTCACCTGTTTACGGATGGCGCGACTGGCCCAGAAGGCGGGCATTCCCGATGGCGTGATTAATGTCGTGCCGGGCTATGGTCCCACGGCCGGTGCCGCGCTGGTGGAGCATCCGGACGTCGACAAGATCGCGTTCACCGGCGAGTTGGCTACCGCCAAGATCATTCAGCGGGCCGCGGCCGAGAGCATGAAGCGGCTCACCTTCGAGTTGGGCGGCAAGAGCCCCAACGTGATCTTCGCCGACGCCGATCTCGACGCGGCGATCGAAGGCGCCCACTTCGCCCTGTACTTCAATCAGGGCCAGTGCTGCTGTGCGGGTAGTCGCCTGTTCGTGCAAGATTCGATCCACGGCGAAGTGGTCGATCGCATCGCCGACTACAACCGCAGCCACCCGGTGGGCGATCCGTTCGATCCTGATACCAAGCAAGGCCCGCAGGTCGATCAGGCGCAGTTCGACAAGATCATGCAGTACGTGGAGTACGGCAAGCAGGACGGTGCAAGTTGCGTGACCGGTGGCAACCGGGTAGGCGACCGCGGCTACTACGTCGAGCCCACCCTGTTCACCGGCGTGACCGACGACATGCGGATTGCCCGCGACGAGATCTTCGGTCCGGTGCTCAGCGTGCTGAAGTTCAGCGACGTGGATGAACTGGTGGAGCGAGCCAACAACACGAATTTCGGGCTGGCGGCCGCCGTCTGGACCCGCGACGTGGCCAAGGCCCACCGCTTTGCCGCCAAGGTGCGCGCCGGAACGGTTTGGGTGAATTGTTACGACGTTTTCGACGCCGCGGCCCCATTTGGTGGCTTCAAAGAAAGCGGAATTGGCCGGGAGTTGGGCGAAGCGGGCCTGGCAGCCTACACTGAGAGTAAGACGGTCACGCTGGCTTTGGGGTAGCCGTCGACGAAACTTCAAGATTTTTCCACGTCCCGGCACGGCACCCGCCGTGCCGGGATCCCCGAGTACCCGCCATGCCGATGCAACGAAAGTTTACCCCGAAACAAGTCGCCCAGGCCCTGGGCGTCAGCGAGTCGTCCATCAAACGATGGGTCGACGGTGGCAAGGTGGAGGCCGTGAAGACGGCCGGCGGGCACCGCAAGCTGCCGCTGGCCGCCGTGGTGAAGATGGCCCGCGAACAGGGTTATCAGATCGTGCGGCCCGAAGTGCTGGGTCTGGCAGCCGAGCACACCAAGGTGCGAATCGACCAGGCGCAGGATCCATTGGTCGAAGCTCTCGCCGCGGGAGACGAGTCGGCCAGCCAGGCCATCATCGAACCGTTGTACCACGCAGGGCACTCGATGATCGAGATCGCCGACGTGGTGATTGCGCCGGTGTTTCACGAAATTGGCTATCGTTGGGAACGGGGCGAACTCAGCGTGTACCAGGAGCGGCGCGCTTGCGAAATTGCCGTAGCGACGCTGCACAACCTGCGCCGAATGCTGCCGCTGCCCGACGCGGGCGCACCGCGAGCCATTGCCACAACGCCCGACTGCGATCACTCAGAGTTGCCGGTGCGGCTGTCGGAATTGGTGCTACGCGAGAAGGGCTGGGACGCCAAGGTGCTGGGTATTGCGTTGCCACTGGAGGAGATCCGCGCGGCCGTCGAATTGAATCCGCCAGAAATCGCATTGCTGAGCGTGACGCATGTCGACAATCCCGCGGGATTCGTCGCCGAAGCGAATCACGAGCTGCTGGTTCCGACGAAACGATTGACGAAATGGATCGTCGGAGGTCAGGTATTCGACGAAACGCTACAGCGCACGCTCGACTGCTATCACTTCAGTCACTCGATGGCGGAGTTGTCGGATCTGGCCGACAAGTACCTGAGCGAATTTCACGACCGCGAGAAGCTAGCCTAGGACGGCTTAGAGGTCCTTGTAACGATCCAGCATCCGTCCTGGTGTACCCATGATGTTGTAGCCGGCGTCAAGATGCATGATCTCGCCTGTTACGCCGCCAGACATTTCCGACAGCAGGAACGCACCGCACTTGCCCGCCTCATCATGCGTGACGTTGCGTCCCAGAGGGGCCATTGCCTCGTACAACCGCAGCATGCCGTCTACTCCGGCGCCGCGACCGCTAATGGTTTGCAGCGGGCCACAACTTAAGGCGTTGACGCGGATACCATCGACGCCCAGATCGTAGGCCAGGTACTTGGTCACTGAGTCGAGCGCCGCCTTGCAGACCCCCATCACGTTGTAGCCTGGTACGGCCTTCTCGCCGCCAAAGTAGGTAAGCGTCAGGATGGTACTGCCTTCGTGCAGGATTGGTCGGGCCGCACGAGCCAGGGCAAGCAGGCTGTAGGCGCTGATTTCCATCGCCAACTTGAACCCCTCGCGACTGCAATCGACCGTGTCGTTCTTCAGATCTTCGGGCGGAGCGAAAGCGATGGAGTGGAGCAGGAAGTCGAGCTTGCCGAACTTGTCTTTGCAGGTGTCCATGGCCGCGGCAATGTGCTCGTCGTTGGTGGCGTCCATCGGCTTCAGGAACGCCACGCCGTCCAGCCCCTCAGTCAGCTTCTGCACGCGGTTGAGGTTCTTCTTCCGCTCGTCGTCCGGCCGATCCGGCATGTACGTGAACCCACAGGTCCCGCCGCCCTGCATTACTTGGTCGGCGATCGCCCAAGCGATCGATTGCTTGTTGAAAACACCGGTAATCAGGCCGTTCTTGCCTTCGAACATCGATTTTCCAGTCCCGTGAGGAGTTTGGGCCACCTGCGGGCGAGTTGCACCGCAACCGCACCAAAGTACCAACCCACTGTGCAGGGCGTAAACCCCCACCAACGCCGTACTTTTGACGGTGCGGCTCGCCGGGGTGTATCTTCACCGCGGCGCGCGTCCGTTGCAATATGATGTCACTTTGCTACCCTTGTACCCAAACTCGCAACACTGCCCTCGTCCACAGCCGCGAAGCGCCATGCCATCGATCAACTGGTCGCAGCTACTCGCCGATATCCTGGTCTCCCGTGATGAGGCGGAGTTTCACTCCGCCGTGGTACGTCGGCTGGCGGACGTGGCGGGGCTCACTTCCGCCGCGCTGGTCCGCTCTCAGCCGCCGGAGTGGATCGTCACCGCCTCGGCTGGACGCATGGCAGGGCAGTTGCCGCTTGATTTGGCAGCCGACGCGCTCGACTCGGGCACCCCCAGACAAGCGTCCGGCTGGAACGCCATTCCGCTCCGCACCTCGCAGGACAACTCGCTGCCACCGACCGCGCTGTTGATGGCTGGCGACACGGGAGTCGATATCGACCAACTGGGGCCGGGGCTCGCGGCGGCCTGCGCAGTGGTCCGCGGCCGGCGACGCGATCACCAGCAAGCCCAGCGGCTCGAAATGCTGCTCGAAATCACCCACCAGTGGGCCCAGACCGACAACCTCGAGACGCTGCTCAACCGGATGGCCGAGGCCGCCACGGCACAGTTCGATTGCGACCGCGCTACCATCTTCCTCTGGGATCGACCGCACAAGTTGCTCGTTGGCCGGCCGGCGCTGGGAATGGACAACAACGAACTCCGCGTGCCTGACGATGCCGGCGTGGTGGGACGCGTCGTCCAGTCGGGCGAGCCCGAACGCGTCGACCGCATGGACGACCGCGCTGCCATCCACGGGGCGGTGGACAAAGAAACGGGCTACACCACCGAGACTATCCTGTGCGTTCCCCTGGTCGGGCCGCAAGGCAACACCTTTGGCGCCTTCGAACTGTTGAACAAGCGGGCGGGGAACTTCCAACCCGAGGACCTGACGGGCCTCACCGAGTTGGCCACCTACGCCGCGGTGGCATTGGCCAACACACAGCAGTGGGAGCAGTTGCTCGAGCGCCACCAACTGCTGGTCGACGAGGCAGCCGATCGCGTGCAGATGATCGGTAACTGCCCGGCCATCGAGGCACTGCGATCCACCATCGCCAAGGTGGCCGCGGCCGACCTGGCGGTGCTGGTGCTGGGTGAGAACGGCACCGGCAAGGAAGTGGTCGCCCAGTCGATTCACTACCGCAGCCCCCGCCGCAGCGAGCCGTTGATCGCGGTAAACTGCGCGGCGCTCACCGAGACGCTGCTGGAGAGTGAGCTGTTCGGCCACGAGAAGGGGGCATTCACCGGTGCCAACGAATCGCGGGCCGGCAAGTTCGAGGTGGCGTCCGGAGGCACCCTGTTCCTGGACGAAATTGGCGACATGAGTCTTGGCGGCCAAGCCAAGCTGCTGCGGGCGCTGGAGCAGAAGGAAGTGGTCCGCGTGGGCGGGCACGAGACCATCTCGACCGACTGCCGGGTGGTGGCCGCCACGAATCAGAACCTGGCCGAACTTGTACGGGAGAAAAAGTTCCGCGAGGACCTGTACTTTCGATTGAACGTGGTAACGCTCGAGCTGCCGCCGCTGCGTGAGCGGGGTGACGACGTTGTCACCCTGGCCGAATACTTTCTCAAGCAGCTCTGCCAGAAGCAGGGGCGCAAACCGCCGGCCATGTCCGCGGCGGCCAAGAAACGGCTGGTCGCCCACCGCTGGCCCGGCAATGTGCGCGAGCTGCGCAATCTGATGGAACGCGTCGCCTATCTGGTCAGCGGCGACCGCATCGATGCCGACGACCTGGCCTTCACGCTTTCGCCCGGCGCCAAGAAAGGCGGCGGCATGGAAACCGGCCTCACGCTGTCCGACGCCACGCACGATTTTCAGGTCGACTACATCAAGCGAACCATCGACCAGGTTCGCGGCAACGTCACCGAAGCCGCCAAACTGCTGGGCGTGCACCGCTCAAACCTGTACCGCAAGATGCGGGCGCTCGGCATGGAAACGGACGAGGACTAGGTCTGCGCCGCGGCCGTGGCCTGCTGCACGCCTGCCGTCATCGCGTCCATCAAGAGATCAATCTCCTCGAGCGAGATCGCCAGCGGTGGTATGGCGTAGGTCATGTTCGCTCGCGGGCGGAGCCAAACTCCGTGGTCCAAAGCGATCTCGGCAACACGCTGACCAACGCGTGCTTTTGTCGGGAACGGCTCGCCGGTCTGTTTATCTTGCACCAGGTCCATGGCGACGATCATGCCTCGCTGGCGGGCGTGGGCCACGTGGGGATGCTCGGCCAAGGTGGCCAGTCGCTCGCCCAGCCGTTCGATCTTCGGCGGCAGCTTTTCCAGCGTCTGCTCCTCCTCGAACAGGTCAATCGAGGCGAGCGCCGCGGCCGCGCAAATGGGGTTGCCGCTGAACGTATGGCCGTGATAGAGCGCCCGCCCCGATTCGGAGTCGCCGAGAAAGGTCTCCCAGATCTTCTTCGTGGTGATCGTCGCCGCCATCGGCAAGTAGCCGCTGGTGAGACCTTTGCCGAGCGTCATGAAGTCGGGCGAGATGCCTTCGGCATCGCACACGAACATCGAACCGGTGCGGCCAAAACCGGTTGCCACTTCGTCGACGATCAGCAGCACATCATACCGCGTCGCCAATTCACGAAGACCACGCACGAAGCCCGGTGGCTGCATCACCATGCCGGCCGCGCCTTGGACCATCGGTTCGATGACAATCGCCGCCAGGGTGTCGGCCTGCTCTTTGAGCACCTCTTCAACTTCGTCCAGGAAATAGCGTACGGCGGCTTCGCCGGCGAGCCCCGGTGGCAAACGCCGCGAATCGGGCGAGGGCATACGCACCACTTCGAACAACAGCGGCTGGAACAGATCATGAAACTTGCCGATGCCGCCCACACTGGCCGCACCGAGCGTATCGCCGTGGTACGCTTGTCCAAAGGTCAGGTACCTGGTCTTCTGCGGCTGGGGATCGTCGCACTGCAGCCAGTACTGAAAGGCCGCCTTCAGGGCCACCTCGTTGGCGCTCGATCCATCGCTCGAAAAGAAGACATGCTCCAGGCCCGTCGGCACAATATCGACTAGCCGCTTCGCCAGCTTCACGGTCGTGTCGCTCGTCATACCGAGCGTCGTGACATGGGCCACCCGATGCAGTTGCCCTTCGATGGCGGAGTTAATTGCCGGGTGGTTGTGGCCGTGGACGTTGCACCACATGCTGCTGGCCCCGTCCAGGAGTCGTCGTCCGTGCGAATCGACCATCCAGACGCCGTCCGCTTGCTCGATGACCAGCGGCTCGTATTCGGCCATCTGCGTGAAGGCGTGCCAGTGATTTGTGCGGTCCCAGTGGTAGAGTTCTTTCAGGTGTTCGGGGGGATCTGGCATGTTCATTCCGGTTCGTCTACGAATTCTGCGGTCGCGATCAAGTTCTCGACCCACATCTTCGCACTTCGGCGGCCGAACGTGTAGATGCCGATCGGCAGGAAAGGTGGCCACAGCACATGGACGATCTGCACCGTCTGGACCACCTGCCAGCGGATAGCCGGCTGCTCGCTAGGAATGACCAGCAGACCAATCAAGACGCCAATCACCAGCATGACCACCACCGCAAGCGCCAGCAGCAGCAGACTGATTCTGCGCATCAGTCGCGCGATTCGCTGGAGGTCCAGCCGATAGTGCACTTCAACCTCCTGGTAGCTAACCACACGAAGGTCGAACTCGGCGTGAGAGAAATAGGTACCCGGAAGTTGATTGCAGACCAGTGGGTCCACTTTCTCGATCGCGATGCGGCTATCGCCTCGTTCGACGATCTTGTACATCGCCCCGTACAACTTCTGGTTCGACTGCAGAATCGCCCGCACCAGGCGGCGCGCGGCCGTGCGGCCGTCGCCAGCCATGCGAGCGGTACCCGACTCGATGGCGAACTCGTCCGCGTATGACGGATCTGGCTCAAAGTCGCGTTGGTCGCGAGAAGGTTTGCCAATGCGCAGCGTGAGTGCCAGCGCAACCAGCCAGACCAAGCCGCCGACCGTCATGATGGCAGCGAACACAACCCATGCGTTTTCGATTGACACCAGCAGTCCTCGAGTTTTACCACTCGACGGTCACCGGCACTCCCACTCCCACGCCAAGCATGATCTTGGCCGAGTCGTCCACAATGGCCAACTCCAGCTTGCCCCCCGAACCTACCAGGGCAATCAGGGTCATGGGGGGTTGGTCGCCGTAGGCGTTGAAGATGCCCAAGGTCACGTGCCCGTCACAGCGGACGTGCGTATTCTCGTCGCGCGGCACGTCGGCGATCATGTCGGCCGTGATGTTGGTGATCAGATTACCGAACGCGTCGACTTCGATCACCTCGCCCTCTATCTTTTGTGCCACTCGTTCCGCCCGCGGTAGAGAAATCCTTGCGTAGTCCTCGATCACCGGCCCAACGTCGGTCGGGTCGATGCCCAGCGACAACCTTGCCGCCACCGGGGCCATGATGTCGCGACCGTGGAAGGTGTGCGACACGCCATCGAGCCATAATCCAGTGTTTTCAACACTGCGCATCGTACTGGGTTTCGCACGCTCCGCCAAGCAAGTTAGCAAACCGTTGTCGGGACAGACGTATCGTTGGCCGTCGATTTCGGCATACAAAATCCGCCGCGAGGTGCCCACGCCCGGGTCGATTACGGCCACATGAAGCGTACCCGGCGGGAAATAGCAAGTCGCTTCGAGCAGCGTGAGAGCGCCCTGCAGCACATCCTGGTGGGGGACCGAGTGACTGATGTCCACCACGTTGGCCTCGGGATTGATGGCAAGCAGCACGCCCTTCATCGCCCCCACATACCGGCTGCCTTCGCCAAAATCAGTGGTCAGCGTGATGATGGGGCGGGGGGCCATCGGTCGCTGCTGCCTCCCTACATCTTGGCGATCAGGTCAAGGCAGATCTGGCGCACCTTACTCGGATCGGCGTTGGGATTTTGCTTCTTGGCCTGGCCAATCAGTGCGCCCACGGCCTGCTGTTTGCCACCCTTCACATCGTCGACGATCCGCGGATTGGCCTCCAGCAGCGACTGGCAGAGCGATTCAAGTTCCGAATCGTCCACCTCTTCAATGCCGAGCGAGTGCATGGCGTCGGCGGCCGAGAGGCCTTTCTCGAGCATCGCGTCGAACACGTCCCGACCGCGAGCGGTGGGAAGTTCGCCCGACTTCTGCTTGGCGACGAAGTCGCCGAGCGACGCGGCCGTGATGGAAAACGTCTCGATACCGGCATCACTCTCTTTGAGCACCCGCAGCACGTCTTGCGTCACCCAATTGCAGACACCCTTGGCGTCGCCGGCGACTTTCACGGCCGATTGATAGTAGTCGATCAGCGTGCGGCCCTGGTTCACCAGCACTTCGGCATCGTAGGCCGAGAGCCCATGATCGGATTGCAGGCTCTCGCGAATCGTCGATGGCAACTCACCGAGCGAGGCTTTCGCGGCATCCACCTGCTCGTCGCTGAACGAAACCGGCACCAGATCGGGATCGGGGAAGTAGCGGTAGTCGCTCGACTCTTCTTTGCTTCGCTGCCCACGAGTCACACCGGCCGCGTCGTCCCAGCCGCGCGTCTGCTTGGGCGAGTCACCCAGCTTGGCACCAGTTTCCTGCCATACTTTATACTGCCGTCCGGCTTCGTACTCGATAGCACGCTCCACCGCCCGGAAGCTGTTCATGTTCTTGATCTCGACGATGGGCGTAGCAATCTTCTCGCCGCCCTTGTCGATGTGCAGATTCACGTTGGCATCCACCCGCAGGCTGCCTTCCTGCATGTTGCAATCGGAGACGCCTATGTATGTGAGTAGCAGCTTAAGCTCGTCGAGGTACGCCCGCGCTTCGAGCGCCGAACGCATGTCGGGCTCGCTGACGATCTCCAAGAGCGGTGTCCCTGTGCGATTCAAATCGATCACGCTGTCTGCCCGCCCGGCAACTTCGTCGTGCACGCTCTTGCCGGCGTCCTCTTCCAGGTGCGCCCGCAGGATGCGGATCTGCTTGGTTTCGAAACGGTCCTTCGAGTCGGAAATCTCCAGGTGCCCATGCTCCGACATTGGCATGTCGTACTGCGAGATCTGGTAGCCCTTTGGCAGATCCGGGTAGTAGTACTGCTTACGGTCCCACTTCGTAAGCGGCGGGATGGTGCAGTTCAATGCCACGGCCGTCTGCAGTGCCAGGTTGAGCGCTTCTTCGTTCATCACCGGCAGCGAGCCTGGCATGCCAATGCACACGGGGCAAGTCTGCGTATTGGGTTCGGCCCCAAACTGCGTACTACACCGGCAAAACAACTTGCTCTTCGTGGCAAGCTGCACGTGAACTTCAAGGCCAATGATGGTGGTGTACTTAGACATGGGCTCGCAGGTTAAACTCGCTTCGCAAGAATGACCAATGACGTATCAACAATTACCAATATGAGTGTTCATCCAAGGGTGTCTCAAGTTCATTGGTCATTGGGAATTCTGAAGTGGCCATTTCGCCCGCCGGATAAAGTTCGATCTGCGAGCACCTACAAAGGCGGGCGCCGGGTGTGCCAATCGGTGGCCGATTGGTACATATGGCCGGCTCGCAGCAGGGTTTCTTCGGCCAGCGGTTTGGCTTGTAGTTGCAGTCCGATCGGCAGACCCGACTTACTGGCACCGCAGGGCAGGCTCAGAGCTGGAATGCCGGTCAAGTTCGCGCTTACGGTGTACAGGTCGACCAGGTACATTGCCAGCGGGTCGTCGACCAGCGAGCCAAGTTCGAACGGCGGCGTCGGCGTAACCGGGCCGGCGATCACATCCACTTCGGCAAATGCCTTGTCGTAGTCCTGCCGGATCAAGCGTCGGACCTGCAGGGCTTTCAGATAGTAGGCGTCGTAGTAGCCGGCACTCAGGGCGTAGGTGCCGAGCATGATGCGGCGCTTCACCTCGGGGCCGAACGCCTCGCTGCGGCTTTTGCGGTACATCCGCACCAATGGGGTGTCCAGATCCTCAGCGGCGCCACGCTCGCCCGCTTCTTCCAGTGCCGCCCGTTCGGCGGCAAGCTCCGCGGCGAGCTTCGCCTGATCGCTGCGATAGCCATAGTGCACGCCATCGTAACGGGCGAGGTTACTGGAAGCTTCGCAGGGGGCGATCACGTAGTACGTGGCCACGGCGTACTTGCTGTGGGGTAGGGAAACCTCCACCAGCTTCGCGCCGAGCGATTCGTACGTGGCAAAAGCTTCGCGAACGGCCGACTCGACCTCGCTGTCGAGCCCTTCGGCAAAATGCTCGGCCACAACGCCGATTTTGAGTCCTTCGAGCGGCTTATCGATCGGCGTGGCGAACTCAATCGGCTTGTCGAGCGAGGTGGAGTCCTGCGGGTCGTGACCAGCGATCACAGAGTACAGCAGGGCGATATCCTCAACGCTACGGGCCAGTGGGCCAACCTGGTCCAGGCTGCTGGCGAAGGCCACCAGACCAAACCGGCTGACGCGGCCGTAGGTTGGCTTAAATCCCACGATGCCGCAGAAACCGGCCGGCTGGCGAATCGAACCGCCAGTGTCCGTGCCAATCGAGAGCGGTGCGAAGTCGGCGGCGACCGCTGCGGCCGCACCACCGCTGGATCCGCCCGGCGAACACTTCAGGTTCCAGGGGTTCTGGGTGGTTTGGAAGGCAGAATTCTCGGTCGAGCCGCCCATGGCGAACTCGTCCATGTTGGTGCGGCCGATCAGCACCGCGTCGGTAGCCTTGAGTCGCGCAATGACCGTTGCGTCGTACGGGGCGTGGAACTCCTCGAGCATCTTCGAGGCACAAGAGGTGCGCTGGCCTCGCTCGGCTAGAATGTCCTTCACGGCGACTGGAATCCCTGCGAGTGGACCCAGCGTTTCTCCCGCAGCGCGACGTTTGTCAATCTCCTTGGCCGCGGCAATTGCCCGCCCGGTGTCGTAGCGCAGAAAAGCTCCGACGGAGCCATCATACTTCTCGATACGGTCGAGATAGGCCTGCACCAGTTCGACGGAAGAGATCTCGCCCGCGGCAAGCTTTCGGCTTTGTTCGGCGGCAGAAAGTTCGATGAGAGACATGTCGGCGGAGCAGGGCGGTGGTGGCGAAGAAGGACGCGGGGCCGATTCGCTTAGTCCCCCAAAACGGCCGGTACCAGGTAGCCCTCTTCATTGTGCTTGGGGGCGTTGGCCAAGGCCTCGCCGCGCGGCAGGCTGGGGGCCACGTTGTCGTCCTTCGTGACGTTTCGCAGCTCCACGGCGTGGGCCATTGGCTCGATACCCGTGGTGTCGACCTCCGCCAACTGGTCGACGTAGCCGACGATTTGCTGCATTTCGGCCGTCATCGACTCCAACTCGTCGGGCGAGAGCATCAGTCGCGCCAGGAGCGCTACTTTCTCGACGTCGTCGGAAGTCAGTGACATGAAAATGCCGGCCTGCTGGGAACCAGGGCTACTAGTAACATGGACGGAGCGATGCGTGCGCCAGGCTACTTTTTGGCAGCTTGCGGAACAGCAAACGGCGCCTGCTGCACTACCTTGCGGATGGCGCCACCACGGATGCACTGCGTGCACACCCATTGGGCCTTGTTCTTGCCATCGGCGCCGGTGACGTGCACCCGCTGCAAATTCGGCTTGAATTGACGCCGAGTGATGCCGGTTACCTTGGTACCGACACCGCCCAGGTACTTCTTCTTACCGCGAATCGTGACTTGATTTCCCATCTGCGGGCCCTTGCCGCAAACTTCGCATTGCTTCGCCATGATCGTCTCTCGCTACAGTCAGCTTAATGCTGGTGGTGGAAAGCTCGTAAGTATACCGGAGGACACGAGATATGCAACGTGGGGTAGGGGGCGGCCGAGCGACATTCCGTTGGCAGCCAAGAATCTATCGACAACTTTTCCGCTGGGTTTGCAGTCGAAACCGGTGGCCATTGTGGCTCGATACGAGGCCGAAACCTCTCTCTGGAGCACAACTTGCGGCAATTTCCGACGATCCCGCGGAAGTGGGTCTGCTTTCGGCTGACGACGACTGTGGATGGCCGAGGTTCGCTTATTCCTGGTCCAGCCACCCCAGTTTCACTAGAAACCCGTCGAAAGCCTCAACACTTTTGGGGTAATTTTCGGGCTGCTGCTTCGTGTTCAGGAAACTGTGGGACCCATCGAACACCATCAGTTCGCAGTCATTACCCACCTGCTGCATGGCGTCGCTGAACCGCTTGAGGGCCGACAATTTGGCCGTGGGATCGTCGCGGCCGGCCATAATCAACGTCGGCGGCGCCCCCTCGGCCACGTGATGGGCGGGCGAGTACTTCCTCCAGTCGGGGCCGCAGCGCTCATGGCCGTAGCCATCCTGCGGACCGTTATCCAGCACCGGGCAGAACAACAGCATGGCGTTGGGCTTGGGGCTGATGCTCAGGTCGTCGGCCGGATCGTCGACCCCCTCGAGCAAGCCCACAGCGGCCGACAGGTGCCCCCCCGCCGAACTGCCGGCAGCCATGATACGGTTTGGATCGATGTTCAGTTCCTCGGCGTGCGACCGCATCCACCGCATGGCGCTCTTGGCATCCTGAATGCAGACTACCGGCGGATTGTTCGGCTCACGTGGCACAAATCGGTACTGCACCTGAGCGCAAACGACTCCGCGTGGCGCGTAACGTTGCACCCGATCGGAGAACGACTTGTTGCTCCCTCGCACCCAACCGCCGCCATGGAAGAACACAATGGCCGGGCGCGGTTCGTCCGACGTCGCCGTGGGCTCGGAAAGAATGATCTCCAACTCGCGATCGCCCACTTTCTTGTAGACAACCCTGCGCTTGGTGAATCCCTCCTCGGCCAGGCCGGTCACGGGAATGACCATCAGTAGGCAAGCGATGAGCAGCGTGTTGTTTCTCGCAATCATGGAAGACTCCGCCAAATAAGGTCCGCGAATACCGCATGTCAGCAATCCGAGCGTAGCGGGGCGACGTGCCGCACGCAACTCGCGCGG
The DNA here is from genome assembly GCF_024054565.1 of Aeoliella straminimaris. Classification (GTDB taxonomy): domain Bacteria; phylum Planctomycetota; class Planctomycetia; order Pirellulales; family Lacipirellulaceae; genus Aeoliella; species Aeoliella straminimaris. The sequence goes on along the minus strand of NZ_JAMXLR010000091.1, from coordinate 43,181 downwards.
GTGCGGCATACCCGCCCGTCGTTGGTGGGCTCTTGCCAGGCTTTGGACTAAGATGGGTTAGTCACGTCGCGGCCGAATGAGTCGCTGGCAAACTAGCAATATTTCTCGAAAGTCCCCCTCCATGCGCACCTGGATCGTCAACCTGTGGGACTCGTTTCGAACCGGATTCTGGTTCTTTCCCACCTTGTTGATCCTCTTGGCGGCGGTACTGGCGTTTGCTGTGCCCGCGATCGATGGCTACCTCGATCCATCCCTTCCCGACTGGATGAAGACCACGGGCACCACCGCCCGCAGCACGCTGGCGACACTGGCCAGTGCGATGTTTACCGTGGCGGGCGTGGTGTTTTCGGTCACGGTGGTGACTTTGTCAATCACCTCGTCGCAGTTCGGCTCGCGGCTGCTGCGGAACTTCCTGCAGCAGAGCATCACGCAGGTTACCTTGGGCAGTTGCCTGGCGGCGAGCATCTACTGCCTGCTGTTGTTGTGGCGCGTGGACGATGTAAACGACGACTGGTTCGTCCCTCATCTGGCCGTGCTGCTGGCCACAGTTCTGTCGCTGTTCACGTTGTGCCTGGTGGTTTATTTCATCCACCGCATCGCCTATTCGGTGCAGTCGATGAACGTGGTCACCGACGTGGCGGCCGACCTGAATTCCGCTATTCAGCGCATCTTCCCCAAAAAATCGGATACCGACAGCCAACTCCAACAAAAACGAAAACAGTTAGCCGGGCGGTTCGAAAACAACGGAGGCCACAGCGTGACGGCCACCAGCGAAGGCTACCTGCAGGCGGTAAACGTCGAGCAGCTTACCTCGTTGGCCGATTCCCGTCAGCTGTTCATCCACGTCACGCGACGCCCGGGAGAATTCCTGGCCGCCGGCGACACCGTGGCCTACTACTTGGAGGATGGCGATAGCGACGCCGAAGTCGACGAAGTGCAGCAGCACGTTTCCAATTGCTTCTTGTTCGGCAACCAACGAACGCCCCGCCAGGACGTGGAGTGCGCGATCGCCGAATTGACTGAAATTGCGGTGCGGGCACTTTCGCCAGGCATTAACGACCCCCATACGGCGATCGCCAGCATTGACCGACTCAGTGGCTCACTCTGCCAGCTTACCCAGTACAACCTGTCGTCCGCGCTCCGCATCGATGTTGGCGACGACGAAACGCTACGCGTGCTGGGCACGACCACGTCGCTGGATGCCGTTTTGCGGGCGGCTTTCGATCAGATTCGGCAATACGGTGCTTCGAGCGTCGCGGTGTCGGTCCGCCTGCTCGAGGCCCTGGCGCGCATCGCCGAGCGAGCGGAAACCACGCCCGACAAAGCAGCCATCCGCCGCCAGGCCGATCTGGTGTTGGAGGGATGCGACAAGCAGGAGTTTTGCCAAGAGGATCTGCAGGACGTACACCAGCGACATGAAACCGTGGCGCGATTGTGCGAGTAATGCCGGCATCGCGATGCCGCCGCTGCCTGCAAAACCGCCAAGTTGACCGTCACGCCCTCACCGCAGGCGGAAGAGCCTTCTTCGCTTACGGACTGTTGCGTACTGCACGCTCCAGGGCACCCCCCTTGGGACAGTGGTTACGGAGCAATCACCGCCATGGATGGTGCACGCACAGCATGTCCGCTGAACGTTCGACGTCGTTGCTGGTGACAACGCCGAAGGATTGCGCCCAGTTGCCACACTAGAGCCTGTAAGTTGCTCGAATCGGCCAATTGATGGCGAACAAAAGCAAAGCAAGGCATGAATATTGGAGCTTCTGCCTGTTTTCTCTAATGTCCTCTCGAGGTGGCGCAGCAGTTGCGGCCCCCTCCAGCAGTGGTATGCCTGTCTGAGATTGGCGGTCGCTCAAACCGCACCGCTTGCGAAAGGCAACTTCTGGTTCCAGAGCGACATCAGACTCAGTTGAAGCACCGTGGCTATCCAATCGCATTCGATTGGTCGCACTCTGCTTCGCTGCGATACGTGGTTTGGCTCGCTGCCGACCTCATTCATGCACCACGCCCAATAGTTAGTTTAGGCGGCCGCGCCACGGCGCGGAGGATTTTTTATGTAAGGAAAGGACGAAGTGATGACACACAGGCGAATTGGAAAACTTTTCGTGGCGTTGGCCATCGGGGGATTGGCATTGGGCGCTAGCTCAACTGCCAGCGCAAGGTTGTTCGGCGGTGGATGGTTCAATCGCGGAAACGATTGCTGTTACCACCACACGACTCATCATCAGCACTGTGGCAATCAAGTGGGATACGTCGGATACACGGCCCACCCACAGCCAGTAAGTGACTGTGGATGTGGTGCCGCCAATGCAGTGGATTACCAAAACCACCGTTCGCCCAGCGAACCGCAGTGGGATAATTCACCGCCCGCACCGCCACAAGAACCGCTTCAGAACAGTGGCGGCATGAACGACACGCAGGCAAGTGCTGACCGTGCCGCGGAACTGCCACCGCAGAGTCCAAGTCGATCAGTCGCTACTGGGACTAGCTCAATGCCGGCTCCCCCGGCACCGAGCAATCAGTAGTCGGCCTGAATGACGTTCTAACGTCAGCAGTGGCCCTCCACTTCTGTCTCTGTCGACGAAAGCCGGGGATCGTCCGCCTTGCGCGTACGTTCTTCGCGGGAATTTTAGCCCAACAAAGAAAGGACCTAACCAATGGTACTACGAAAACTTCAGTGGCTTCCCAAGCTAGCCGTTGTCGCGGCAATGGGACTAACCACTTCGATGCTGCCCGCCGCCACGGCTCAGCAAGAGCAGCAAGAACAAGAGAACTCGGACCGCTCGCGAGATCAGCAGGATCGAGATCAAAACAGGAATCGCAACGATCAGCAGCGTCAAAATCGCAACCGCGGCCAATCCGCCGATGAGCAAGGCAATCGCAATGAGCGGAACGCTGGCTTGGGAGTCGGGATTGTCGAAGCTCGGCAAGGCTTGCGAGTGACGCGTGTCGCCGACGATAGCCCAGCGCAGAAGGCTGGCATCCGCGAGGGCGACACGATCGTCTCGATCAGCGGCGAACCGGTGGAATCGACCAGGCGATTTGTAGATCGAGTTCGTCAACACAACCCGGGCGATCAAGTCGAAATCAAGTTTGTTCGTGACGGTCAACAGCAAACGGTGACTGCTTCGCTCGAAACCCTTCGCGAAGCGCTCAACCGCAATCGACAGTCGCAACGCTTCGATCAAAACCCGAACGATCGAAACATGGCGGAAGAGCGGTTCTATCGCGGTGGTCCTCCCTGGGGTGGAGATGATCTGCTGAACCATGTCAATAACTTGGAGCAACAGGTCCGAATGCTGGAACGCGAAATCCAGGAACTTCGCTCGATGATCGACGACGATCCGAGTCGTCAGCAGTACGACCTGAACAGCAATCGCAATTCGCAGGCGGGTTACAGCGAATCCGATCGCACCTACGGCGATCGCAGAGGAGGCGAACGGCTGGACAATGATCGTAATGCACGCTGGTCGAATGACAGCAATCCAGAAGAACGCATTCGATCGCGACGAGAGGTTCGATCGGGTAACGAGGACCAATAGGTCTGTAGTCGATTGAGTTGGGTCTCGAAAGCAAACCACAAGTGAAGGAGTTAAACAATGAAGATGCGTTTACTCGGTGCCCTGGCGGCCGCCCTGCTGATAGGGCCGGCCGCAATGGCCCAAAATCCGCAAGGCAATCAGCGAACGAACGATGCCCGCAGTGAGGCTCGTGAGGAAGTCCGCGATCAACGCCGCGAAGCACGCGAAGATCGTCGCGAGGCGATGGAGGACGCCCGGGAGCGTGCGGAAGAAAGGCGAGAAGAATACAACGAGCGTCAAGAGGATGCCCGCGAGCGGCGAGAGAACCGGCGAGAAGAGTACCGAGACCGCCAGGAAGATCGCCGTGAGGAAGCTCGCGAACGGTGGGAAGATCGCAACGATGACAATCGGCGCAACAGCGACCGCCGCTGGAACGACGATGATCGCCGCGCCGGGAATGACCGCAACTCCAACCGCTGGCGCTACAAGCGTCACAATGGCGAGTGGTGGTACTGGCACCCAAGCAACTACTGGGTTTACCGCCGCGACGGACGCTGGAATCGATACGATCGCAACACCTATCGTATCGCACCGCGTTTCCGCAGCGATCGTTTCAACAACGATCAGTACGGATACTATCGCGACAACCGGGTGTATGACAACCGCTACTACGACGATGGCCGCTACTACGATGGTGGTCGCTTCTACCAAGGTCGTTACAATACCGGCTACGGTCCGCGATACTACGACAATGGCTTCTATGGCAACGGCTATTACCCACGTAGCTCCGAAGGCCGCATAGGTGCGGGCCTTGGCGGAGCGATTGGTGGCCGCGATGGGGCCAATATTGGCGCGGCAATCGGCGAAGCGATCGACTGAGCCTTTTCCGTAAATGCAGCAACCTACAACCGTGGCGTTCGCCAGAACGCTGCGGTTTTTTTCTTGCGCCAATGCGCGCGAACCTTTAGAGCCAGAAAGATGTCTGACTTAGCTAGCGATTACTGCCAATGCGCGGTTTGAAACCTCTCCGCGAAAAGGAGGCTCCTCGTGCCATCTCTACTCCCCACTCTTGCGTTGTGAGCCGAAGCGCCCACTAGCCGCTACTCCGACTCCCCGATTTGGAAGGTGTGGCAAAGGTCGCGTCAGGCTCTTTCTGCCGAGCAGCTAGTTCGTCGGCCCGTGCAAGCGATGCGCGCCGACTCTTTTTTGGCTCTATCTCTTGAGAGTAGACATGGCACTCGATAAGCGTGCGCGCGAGCAGATGCTCGCGCATTGTGGAGAGATTCACGAGGATGATGGCGTCGACCCGCGGGAGTACTTCCGCACGGGTCGCAATCACAGCAAGCTGGACCGCAAGGCGAAGCAGCTTTGCCGGCAGGTGGCCGAGACGCTCGACCAGATTCTGGCTGGTGAGACCGGCGATGACATGCTGAGAGACCTCAGGGTCGCCCAAGTGATCCCCGCCCCCGATGCTTCCCGCCTGCAGGTCACCGTGGAGACGAGTGGCAGCAAGGCAGGTTTCGACCGGTGTGAACTGGAAGCTCGGCTGGCCCGCATAGCGGGATTCCTGCGTACGGCCGTCGCCGGGACCATTACGCGCAAGAAGGCACCTTCGCTCAGCTTTGTGGTAGCCGCCACGCCGGCCGCCGACTCGGGCAGCGGAAAGGGGGGTCGATGAGCAAGGCAACACTCAACACTTGGCTCACCGAGCCGCTTTCGCCAGAGGTGGCTCAGTCGATTGAGCGACTCCGCAGCTCGGACGACGTACGGCATGTGGCCGTTATGCCCGACGTTCACCTCTGTCACGACGTCTGCATTGGAGTGGTGGCGGCCACCGAGTCCCTCGTCTACCCGGCGGCGGTCGGGGGCGATATCGGATGTGGCATGGCAGCGGTGCCGTTCGACGTAGAGGCGGCACTCTTGGAAAGCGAGCATGCCGCCGGCACAGTGCTGCGCCAACTTTACCAGTGCGTGCCCGGCAATAAGCATCGCCAGCCTCGCGCGCTTCCCGACGATCTGAGCACACGCCACTTAAGCGATGCTGGGCTGACAAAGATCGCCCAGCGTGAGGGGCGCGTGCAGCTGGGCACTATGGGGCGGGGCAATCACTTTCTCGAGTTCCAGTCCGATCAAGCGGGCCGGCTGTGGCTCCTGCTGCACAGTGGCTCTCGAGGCATAGGGCAGGCGATCAGTGCGCGTCACTTGGCCGCCGCCACGGCGACCAACGTCGGACTACTGGCGTTGAACGCTAACGACGAACCGGGGCAGCGATACCTGAGCGACGTAGCTTGGGCGCGGCGTTACGCTGCCGAAAACCGGCTGGCGATGCTTCGCACCGTGGAGGAGTTCATGCAACAGATGTTTGGCATCGGCGCGTCGTGGCCCGAGTTGATTCACGGCGACCACAACTTCGTCGATTGCGAACACCATTTCGGACGGCAACTTCTCGTGCACCGTAAGGGAGCTCAATCGGCCCAGCAAGGCGAGCCGGGCATTGTCCCCGGTTCGATGGGAGCGCCCAGCTTTCACACCGCCGGCCGCGCCTGCAGCGAGTCACTAATGTCCTGCTCGCACGGCGCCGGGCGGCAACTCAGCCGCTCGCAGGCTCGACGCCAGGTGAACTCCAAGCATTTTCAGCGGCAGGTCGGCCCTCTGTGGTTCGATCGCCGTCGCCTCGGCATACTGCTGGACGAAGCTCCAGCCGCCTACAAGGACATTCGCCAGGTGATGCGGGCGCAGCGAGAACTGCTGCGAATCGAGCGGGAACTGCAGCCGGTGCTGAACTATAAAGGGCCGTAGGCTCGCATCCGGCCCGCCAGCGCAAATGCCATCACGCCAATGGCCACCAGCGCGGCGGCGGAAGGTTCGGGCACCGTGACACTGGCCAGGCGCAGGCCACCACTGGTCTCGCTGAAGTTGTCTTTCCACAGGGTATAGTCGGCCTCGTCGACCACCCAGTCGAAGTTACCATCGGCCGCCAGGCCGGCGCCGGTCGCACCCAGGGTGTTGCGCCACACGGTGTAGTCGGCAATATCCACCCGATTGTCGCCGTTGTAGTCGCCTTCGAGTGGGAGAAAAATGCTGAAAGTGTCGCTGGATGTGACAGTACCTTGGACGTCGACGGTGATCGTCACGGCGTCCTCGATCACCTCGGTGGCATCGATGGGAAGCGACGTAACCACTTCGTAAGTGCGTTGCCGCCCGTTGGTGCCTACGAGCGAAACATCGATGTTGGCTATGCTCTCCGTGGTGAAATCAAGCGGATCTTGATCTAGATTGATGTCGTAGTTAAACGGAACAAACAAAAAAGATCCACTTGCCGCAAGCGTGCCAGTATTGATTCGTACGATGTGGTCAGCGGTATTGTAGGTTCCATCGCTAACAGGGCCGGGCGGGTTGGGCGTATCCAACTCGCCCCCTAGTCCAGAACCGACGACGCTAAAATTGCTGATGAGATTGCTGTCGCTCAGAGTGACATTGTCGGAGCTTTCGCCCAGCAGCGAAATATGGCCCCCTGTGAACGCGATGGAATGGATCAGCGGCAGGCCTTCGTAGATGTCGTACCCAATCGTGGCCAGCGAATTGCCCGTCACACGCGTCAGTTCCGTGTCGCTGAGACCACTCGACGACACCGAAATATTCACCCGATTAGTCGTACTGGTGGGGGGCAGCAATTCGAGATTGAGCGCCTGCTCCACGGCCTCGGCGGGACCGGCGACCAACAGAATCAGCGCAACTAGCGACAACTGCCCTACATAACTCCGAAGCCTGTACATAGAGGTCCGTCCAGATGCTGTTCCGGGGAGAATTCGGGCGAAGAGGCTGGTGCCCAAAATTCTAGTGTATCTGAATGCGGAGAACCGGGCCACCTAATCTCGAGGCGGCAACTGGCAATCGAGACGGTGATGCCATGAAGGACAAAATGCCGACTGCTATTTGCCGCGGGTGATTTCCAGCACTTCCCGCATAGCGGCCGCGTTGCCAGCAATCGCCTCGCCCGAGTGAACGGTCGCGGTGCCCTGCCAGTCGCAGAACACACCACCAGCTTCCTCGATGACGGGCTGCAAAGCTGCGGCATCCCACAGGTTCATCTCGGGGTCGATCATCACATCGGCCCGACCGGTGGCGACCATCAGATAGCCGTAGGCGTCGCCCCATGTGCGGGCGAGCCGCACCCGCTCGTCGAGCGCCAGGTACGTTTCCATGCCTCGGCCCGATTTCCGCTTTCGAAAGCTGCCCACCTCGCTGGTCAGCAGCAAACCTTCGGCCAGGGGCCGATCGGGCTCAATCGCCGCCCGAACGGGCTCGCCATCGCCACGCTGATGCCAGGCACCGCCGCCGCGACGGGCGTAGATCACCTCATCCAGCGCCGGCGCGCGGATCACGCCTAACTGAGTCGTCCCGTTTTCCACCTTGCCATCGGACGTATGCAGCACACCGATCAGCGTGGTGTAGAGCGGTATGCCATGAATAAAGCTTTTTGTGCCATCGATGGGGTCAAGCACCCACACAAACCCGGAAGTGCCCGGCGTTTGGCCGTATTCTTCGCCCACGATCGCATCGTCCCCAAACCGCTCGGCAATTCGCTCGCGAAGCAGCTTTTCGGCCCCTTTGTCGGCGGCCGTGACGGGCGAATCGTCCCCCTTGCGCTCCACCCGCAGGTTCGGATTGCGAAAATACTCGAGGGTCACGTCGCCAGCGTGGCGGGCGATTTCGACTGCCCAATCCAGGCGGGCCTTGGTTTCGGTCTCTAGTTGCGTGGTCATGCTCGTCAAACTACCAGGAACCCCGCAAAAGGGCAGGGGGCCAGCCCCTGGGTCGCAGTAAATCGGGCCGCGGCCCTCCACTCGGTTGACGCCGCCGACCGGCCAATTTGGCCAACGTGTCGGCCAGCCGCTGACGGATCCCCTCCGCGGTGGTACAACCAGGGCAGGTTACGCCGATTGTGTTGCCCCAGATCTCGTGTCCCAAATCCATATGGCACTGGTATTTAGCTTGATCCAGAAGGGTGGTTGTTTAGAATGAGGGCATAGGATTTTCGGCCTGCGGGCTGTTCGCTTGTTGTGCGGATGGTGCGGAGGCCAGCGTTCAAGGTATTCACGGAGGACTACTCGATGCAGTACGCGAGTCGATGGATCGTAGTGGCACTGGCCCTGCTGGTGACTGGCTCGTGGATTGGTCATGCCGGCGGCCAGCAACAACCTGGTCCCCCGGCGCCGAAGGCATCGCTGCCCTCCGACGAACTGCCCCCCGGCTGTTTGCAGGTGGTATCGGAACCTGGCGGACCGATCGCGGCAGTGGTTTACGATCCACAACAGCAAGTGCTCGGCGTGTACCACGTCGACCGTGCTACAGGAGCAATTGAACTAAAGAGCATTCGTCAGATCTCACAAGATCTGAAACTGCTTCACTATCAGGGCAAGGAACCCTTGCCCGAGGACATTCGCAACGCCTTGCAGGGAGCGCGTGGTCAGTAGGCACGACCCGCGTCCATAATCCAAGGCAGGGCTGGAGAGAGGCAAACTCAGAGCAACGCCATGGATCCGAAGTTCATCAAGCTGGAAGAAGCGGCCGAGCAACTCGGCATCACTCACGATCACCTCAATGCACTTCGCGAAGAAGGCAAGCTCAGGGCCTACCGCGACGGCGCGAGTTGGAAATTCCGCACCGAGGAAATCGACCGCATGGCCACCGAAGGGGTGCCCGCTGTCGAAGCCGAAGAGAGCGGAATCAATCTCGATCTCGACAGCTTGATGCTCGACGACGACAAGAGCCTCGACGACGAGACCGGCTCGGAAGACGCTTCGAAGTCGGACGACCTGCTGGGCTTGGATCTCTCGGATGACGACGATGACGCCTCGTTCGCCAGCCTTGATGTCGACGACGAAGCGGAGGACGACCTGGAGCTTGATCTTTCCACCGGCAGTTCAGCCGACCTGGCGATCGACCTCGACGAGGAGGATGACCAGCCAGCCGATCCCAGCCTGTCGGACGCTACGGCCGTGGAAGAAACACCGGCCGCTGCCGAAACGGGCAGCAGCGATCTGGATCTTGAACTGGAAAGCGAGTCGGGCGACGACCCCGAGTCGATTCTGCTGAGCGAAGCGGAACTGGGCGATTCGGATCGTCCGCCAAGCACCATCATCGGCCGATCGGAACTCGACGACGCGCTCGACCTGGAACTGGCCGATGAAGATTCAAGCGTCACGTCGAAGTCAAATCCCGCCCCCAAAAGCGACGTAAAACTGGCGGACCTGGAAGATCTGGACAGCGACGCCTCGGCCACAGGCGAGTTGCCCAGCTCGGAAGACGCCTCGGTTGATTTCGACGACGTCGAGGACCTGGGCATCGATCTCGAAGCCGAGTCGAGCCGCATTTTGCAGCCCGAAGACGTGGCCGCCGCGCAGCAGGCCGCCAGCGATCAAGCACAACAAAAGTCGCCCGAAACCAGCGACCTGGAATTGGACCTGGACGACGACTACGAATTGGCCGCCTCGAGCAGTGGGGGACTGGGCGGTCTGTCCAACATCGAATCGGCGGACGACGACGAAGAGCTTTCGCTTTCTGGCTCAGAAATCAACGTCGGTGACGAATCCAAGGCCAGCGGCGCAGGACTAACGGGCCTGTCGGCTTTGGAACTCGACGATGATGACGACGACGATTTCGTGCTGGGCGATGGCAGCGACCTGACGCTTTCGTCCGCCGATAGTGGCATCAACCTGGCCCCGGCCGACAGCGGTTTGTCGCTGGACGACGCCGCCCTCGACCTCGGGGGATCAGCCGTCGCTAGCGGAATCGACTTCGGTGAAGCCGCGGGCCTGGTGGCCGATGACGCGGAGCCAGGCGAGTTCGAATTGACTCCCATGGCCGCTGACGACGGCAGCGATGACGAGGACGACAGCTCGCAAGTCATCGCGCTGGACGCGTTCGAGGAGCAAGAAGAAGCTGACGACCTGCTGGGAGCTGGCGGCGCGCCGGCCGGCACGGCAATGCCCGCCGCAGCTGGTTTCTCGCAAACCGCCACGGTACCCCGCCAGGAGATTCAGTTCACCGGCTGGCAAGTAATGTTCCTCACCCTGTGCCTGATGCTACTGGCCCTGTGCGGCATGATGACCATCGACGTCATCCGCAGCATGTGGAGCTGGGAAGAGCCGTTCTCGGTGAACAGTTCGCTCATCGACAGCCTTCGCGGATTCCTGTTCCCGTAGAATCCGCGCTGAAGAGATATACCAGCGGTGCGACAAAAAGTCGCAGCCGGGGGCTTTTGGGTGTACCGCCCCCCCATCGACCCCCTATAATGCCCGGACGGCACGCGGCGGGTGTTGGAGTCCCGCCCCTGTTGGCGTGCTCCCGCCTTTCCCACCCCGTCCGGTGATTCCATGCATTCACGGCCTGCCCGCCGCCCGCTTATTGTCTACGCCGTCTTGCTTCTGGCCGCCAGTGGCTGTTCCGAGAAGCCCGAAATCTCATCGTACGATGCCCCTCGAAAAGGGGGATCGGCCAAGGAGAACTCCCCCGGCGACGAGTCGCGGATGATCGCGGCCATTTTTATCCGCGATAATCAAGCTTGGTTCCTCAAAACCATGGCCCCCAAGCAACAGGTCGACAAGGCGGCCGACGCGCTGCACAACTTCGCCGAATCCGTTGCGCTGCCAGAGGACCAACCGGCAGCCATCGAGTGGAAGGTGCCCGAGGGCTGGAAGGAGGGCCCGCCCCGGATGATGCGCGAGGCGACGCTGCTACTGCCCGAGGGCGACGTCGACGTGGCCATCTCGAAGCTCGCCTTCCCCGGAGACCTGGACGACTACCTGAAGATGAACATCAATCGCTGGCGAGGACAACTCGGCCTCGAACCCGCGGAGAAAATGGACGAGGCGGCCGGAGTCCGAGAGATCCAAGTCGATGGCCAGACGGCATGGGTATTCGATGCCGTGGGTACCAGCACAGGGGGCGGAATGATGCCCCCCATGATGGGCGGCAACGCTCCCTTCGCCGGCCCCACCGCAACGCCTCCCCCCAACGGGAAGCCAGCGGACGAACAACCCGCCACTACAGCTGAGGAAGAGCCAGCCAAGGAAGAGCCAGCCGCGGAACCGGCTGCCGAAAAGGCGGAATCAGAGTCGAAGCCGAAGCCGAAGCCGAAGGCGGACCAATCGCGAATGATCGCGGCCATTTACATCCGTGGTGACCGAGCGTGGTTCGTAAAGACGCTGGCCGATAAAGACCAGGTCGATAAGGTGGCCGACGAGCTACGGACGTTCGCCAAATGGGTGAAACTTCCTGAAGACAAGCCTGCGGAAATCGAGTGGAACGTCCCTGAAGGCTGGCAGGAAGGTCCCGAGCGAATGATGCGCGAGGCGACGCTGCAGCTTCCCGGTGGCGATGTGGAAGTGGCGATCTCACAGCTCGCCTTCCCCGGAGACCGGGACGAATACTTGAAATTGAACATCAACCGCTGGCGAGGGCAGCTTGGCCTCGATCCGGCCGAGCAGATGAACGAAGCGGCCGGCGTGGAGGACATCGAAGTCGATGGCGAGAAAGCCTGGCTGTTCGACGCCGTGGGCAACAGTGCAGGGGGCGGAATGATGCCGCCCATGATGCGACGAGCTCCGTTTGCCACGCCCGGCGCGGGAGCCACGCCGCCAGAATCGGAGGACGAGTAGAACCATGGCAACTGCCGAACTGCCCAATGCTGAAATGGCCCGCGACCACGCCGAGCCCCGCACGCGAGGTCGCGAAGCATCCTCCCCGCTGATGGCCATTTGGTCGACCTTTGCGTCGCTCAAGCTGACGGTCGTCCTGCTGACACTGCTCATCCTGCTGGTGTTTGCCGGGACGCTGGCGCAGGCGCATCGCGACGTGTGGTACGTGATGAAGGAAGGCTACTTCCGCGTGTGGATCGCCCAGGTGGACTGGCAGATATTCCCCACCTTGTGGAGTGTATTCTCGAGCGGCGAACCAATCGTGCTGGAGAAACCTCACATCTTTTATTTCCCGGGTGGCTACACTATCGGCCTGCTCATGGCCATCAACCTGCTGGCTGCACACACATTGCGATACAAGATCCGCGCCCGGGGTACGGAATTAGTGTGGGCGTTAGGGCTCTTGGCGGTGGGCGTGGTGGTTACCTGGCTGGTAATCGCTCAAGCCACCAGCAATGCCCATCAGGCGAGTATCTCGCCCCGATTTGCCGACTTGCTGTGGAACCTCTCTCGCGGTGCGTTCGCCGCGTTGGGACTGGTCTCGGCCTACTTGCTGTCGTTGGCGTACGGTCGCCTGCGCCGCCCCGAGTGGTGGGTGCTGGCGGGGCTGAACGCCGTGGCCCTGGTCGCCGCAGCGTTCCTGTTTCTCGATCCCGAATGGCGGATCCCCGACGCCGGCATGCGTATCGTCTGGCAGCTGATCCAGGCCACCGCCGCAGGCGGCCTGCTGATGGCCAGTCTGTGGCTATTGTTTGCCAAACGCTCGGGCGTGATTTTGCTGCATATCGGCGTGGCCATATTGATGGCCCACGAGTTTTACGTCGCCGAGACCAACGTCGAAATGAACATGATCATCGACCAAGGTCAAACGGTCGACTGGGCGTACAGTCCCACGGAAACCGAATTGGCTGTCATCGATCGTTCGGACGCGGCAGTTGATCATGTGACCGTTATCCCAACCGAATTGCTGGCCGCCGCCGCTGCGCTGCCGGCAGATGCTGCTGGGCGGGTGATCAGCCATCCTGATCTACCAGTCGATGTCCGCGTGGTGGAATACTACGCCAACAGTGCCGTCTCCAGTCGCCCAACGGAGGAGACCGATGAGAGTCTGAAAGGTGCGGCCACGCAGTTGGACCTGGAACAAAAACCGGCCAATCCCAAGGGGGACATTCCGGGCGCGGTTGTCGAACTGCTCGAGAAACCCTCCGGCAAGTCGCTTGGCAAGTACCACGTAACGGTCTTCTTCGACATGCCCATCGCCATGCGGATTGGCCCGTCGCGTGGAGCCAACATCCCGGGCTTCCCCACCAATGATGGCCAGCAACTGATCGCAGGCGCTGACAACCCACTGTGGCTCGCCATGCGGTTCAAGCGTGTGATGACTCCCTATGAAGTGACCCTCGAGAAGTTCTCCTTCGACAAGTACGCCGGCACGGACAAGGCTAAGAATTACTCGTCCGACATCCAACTCACCGACAAGCAGCAGGGCACCTCGCTCAAGTACCATGTGTCGATGAACAACCCGTTGCGGTACGAAGGAGAAACCTTCTATCAATCCGACTTCGATCACTTTTCCGAAGACGCCACGGTGCTGCAGGTGGTGAAGAACGAAGGTTGGATGGCGCCCTACATTGGTTGCGCAGTGGTGATGGTGGGCATGCTGGTGCACTTCGGCATTACCCTGGTGCGATTCTTGAATCGCCGGCTCCGCGAACTCGACGACGAGCAGCAGCCCACCACCAGCTTCAACGATTGGGCATTGCGGCCCGAAGTACTGGCGCCGGCCGTGGTTTCGCTGCTCGTGATGGTGTTCTTTGCCTGGACATTCCGCCAAAAGCCGTTGATGGTCGGTCAGATGCCCGTGCACGAGTTTGCCGAACTGCCCGTGCTGGATGAAGGCCGCGTGAAACCTTACGACACGCTCGCCCGCAACACGCTGCAGTATTTCTCACAACGGCAAGAAGCGGCCGTTTCGGAAGATGGACGCCAGAAGATACCGGCATCCCAGTGGTTGCTCGATCTGCTGGCGGGCAAACAGGAAGCCGCCGACGCCTATGTGTTCCGCATTACCAACCTCGAATTGCTCAAGACGATCGACCTGCCTCTCCGCCCCGGCTTCTTCCGTTACAGCTTGAACGAAATCGAAGGCGGCATCGATAAGCTGCGCAAGGAAGTTGGCCTGCTGGAAGAGGTCGACCGCAACAACCTGACCCGCTACCAGCGTGACGTCCTGCAGTTGTGGAACCAATGCATGGACTACGTGGAGCTGGCCAATAGCTTCCGCACCCTGCAGATTCGCGGCCCGGAAACGGTGATCGAAGACCTGTTCATGGCCGCCAGGCAAGCCGAGATGGGCGATGCCCCGCTGTCGGTGCCGCCACGGGAAGTAGACGGCAATTGGTTTACACTGCACGAGGCCGATCTGCGTGAGAACTGCTACATGCTGCAGAACAGTGGCCAAATCGATCCGGCCCGGATGCCCCCCGTCTTGCGGGACGTCCTCGCCCGTTTCGGCAGCGAGCGACCGGGGGCAGGCATCGAGCCGTTAGCCAGGATGTTGTCGGCCTATCACAGCGGCGACTCGAAGGCCTTTAAATCGGCCATCGCGGACATGCGGAGTGTCGTGCGTGATTACCAGTCGGAGCTCGAAGATCCCAAGAATGCCGCTTACGTCTCGACGTTGAAGACGGCCGAACGGCTCGATACCGAGCGACTGGAGTTCGAAACCTGGTTCAACGGCGCCACGCCATTCTACTTTTGCGCAACGATGTACTTCGTGGCCTTGATCCTCTCGGCGGCGTCGTGGCTCGCGTGGCCCAAGACGCTGGGACGCAGCGCCATCGCCATTATCGCGGTCACGCTCGTGGTGCACACGCTGGCCATTGCGGCGCGGGTCTACATTTCGGGCCGGCCCCCCATCACGAATCTCTACACCACGGCTATCTGCATCGGTTGGGCGGTGGTATTGCTAATGTTGGTGTTTGAGTCGATCTTCAAATTGGGCGTCGGCGGATTCGTCGCTTCGGCATGTGGTTTCGCCACGCTGTTGATTGCCCACTTCCTTGGACAGGATGGCGACACCTTCACGGTCATGCAGGCCGTGCTCGATACGCAGTTCTGGCTCACGGTGCACGTGCTGAGCATCAATATTGGCTACGCCACAACGATGCTGGCGGGCTGCCTGGGCATCGTGTACATCGTGGCGGTGCACATGCTCGATCTGTTCAGTAAAGCAGACGCCAAGAAGCTCACGGCCATGATTTATGGCTCGCTGTGCTTTGCGATCCTGTTCAGCTTCTTCGGCACCGTCCTGGGTGGCCTCTGGGCCGACGACTCCTGGGGGCGGTTCTGGGGATGGGATCCCAAGGAAAACGGCGCCCTGATGATCGTGTTGTGGAACGCCGTGGCGTTGCACGCTCGCTGGGGCAAGATGATCGGACCGCGGGGGCTGGCCATGCTGACCGTAGTGGGCAACATCATTACGGCCTGGAGCTGGTTCGGCGTCAATCAACTGAGCATTGGCCTGCACGCCTATGGCTTCAACGAGAATCTGGCGCGAGGGCTACTGTACTTCATCGCCAGCCAAGTCGCCGTGCTCATCCTGGGCGCCATTCCCTGGCCCAAGCTGATCAGCGCTGATCGCAACGTGGCCAAGGTTTAACTGGGCAACTTGCCACGCATTGGAAAAGGTCCCGCCGAGCGGTGCTGCGGGTTTGCATTCGGCGAATCGCGCCAATAGGCAGAAGTCGAGCATTGGTTGCCCCCAGCTTGGTTCACACCGCCCGCACGACTGTGACCGAGCAGGTGATCTGGGCTGCTACGCCATACGGAGCTTGGTCTCGATCTGACCGAGTGTTTCTTCCAGATTCGCATTGCCGCGATTGGTAGAGACGGTCGACAGCCGGCCGACCTGGGACTCGATGCGGCGGTGGGCCGATATCACGGTGCTGTGACGGCGACCGCCGAAGTACTCGCCAATCTCTCGCCAGCCGGCCTGCGTGTACTTTCGTGCCAGCCACATGGCCAACATCCGCGGTTCGGTAACGGACTTGTGACGACTGTTCGAGCGGAGAGCCTTGGCTTCGATGCCAAAGTGGTCGCACACCACGCGTTGGATGTCGTCCATCGCTACGCGGCGAATCGTCTGGTAGTTCACCTCGCCGGCAATTTGCTCGATCAGCATCAGGTCGATCACCTCGCCCAGCAACTCATGCCGCGCCTTGAGCCTCTCGATGGCGCCCAGCAGTTCTCGGGCGCCGCTGGACACGCTGGCGGCCAGCTTCTCCAAGCAGACCTCTTCGGTCGACAGACCGAGTCGGCGGCAACGGCGGCGCGCTATCTCCAGGCGTGTGGCATAGTCGGCTGCTGCCACCTCACACACCAGGCCAGCCCGCAAGCGGGAAAGCAGTTCGGGTCCCAGGTTGTCGATGGTGCCGGGTTCGTGGCAACTTGCCAATACCACTCGTCCGCCAGCGGCGGTAATGCGATCGATGGTGTGCTGCAGTTCTTCCAGAGTGGCTCGCTTGCCGGCCATAAAATGCAGGTCGTCGATCAACAGCAAATCGGCGCCGCGGTACTTCTGTCGGAAGCTGGGCAGGCCACTGCCGCGGAGTGCCTCGACGTAGGTACCGACAAATTGCTCGGCCGAGAGCATCAGGACGCGCGAGCGGCGGAATCGCTGGCGGAAGGCGTTCTTGACGGCCGACAACAGGTGGGTTTTGCCACTGCCGGGGGGGCCCCAGATTACCAATGGTCCCCCCGTGTGATTGCCGGCGGCCAATTGTGCCCCAGCCCGCGCGGCGAGTTCGTTCGATCGCCCCACAACAAAGGAATCGAAGGTGCCCCCCTGATCGGCCGGCGGTTTTACGGCCGGTAGGGCAGGGGGAGTTGTGTCGGTTCTGGCGTCATTCCCGGCAACAACAGAAGGCTCCGCCAGACGAACGGGCTTGGCCAACGACTCGTCGACGCGAAACACGACCTGCGCGTGCTCACCGAACATCGCCCTGGTAACCAGGGAAAGTTCGCTGCCGAGATTTCGTCGGGCAGTGTCGCATAAGAAGCTCGACGCAAAGACCAAGTGGACGTCGCCGCCCGCTTGTTGATGGAGAAGCGTATCTCTATCCACCCACAGATCGAACCGGTCGCGCCCTAAAGCCTCGGCCAGTCGGTCGCGAAGCGCCGCACCCTCGCCTGGACCTTCCATGTAATCTCCGTCCTTGCTCGTAATTCCTTCTTTTGCGGCGCACCGATACCACCCCAATACGAACCACGACCCATGAGATCGAAGGCCCCGTCCACGGCCAGCGGCCGTGCGTGGTGCGGCACTTGCACAACGCAAAAGAGTTACGCGGCTTAGCGGCCCCCCGTCGTTCGCGAACCGAGCTTTCCGCCCTAGTGGTCTCGAAGCACGTCTTCGTCGAAGAACTAGCTCGGAGACAACTAGGGCGGAAAGAATCGTTTAACGAAGATGGTGGTGCCACCTCCTGCCACGCATCTGATTGTCACCCAGGTCAGCGATTTTACGAGTGCTAGCACACAAGTCAAAGGGTTGACTTTTGGTGGCGTCGAGGCTCCCCACATCGGAGGCTGGCGAAATCAATATTCATCGAGAATTAACCATCTGCTCATCAAAACTTGTGGCGAGAATTTTTTTTCAGAGCCCGCTGGGGGCCGTGGAAAACATGTTGCGACCGAAGCACAAAAAGAATTTCCGCCACGAGCGGCACCCGCTGAAAGATTGCGCAGTTATTCTAGCCTGCATCACTTCTCTCAATCGACCGAATGTAGGCTGTTCGCTCCGCCCAGCGGACGTACCCCGATTGTTCGTAAACCCGAAGTGCTGGAGCGTTGGCTGCGTCGACCGCTACGACCAGATACTCCACCTTGCGCTGTGCGGCGAGCGAGGTAAGGTGGGCAAGAATTTTCTTTCCCAGGCGCCGGCCACGAAAACGGGGAGCGATTCCTACGTACACGATTTCCCACTGATCGCCGTCCGGATACGGGGCCGTCAGCAGCACCCCGACGGGCTCTGTTCGCCACCGCACGATGTACCACATTTTCGGGTCGTACTCACCGACCGCCTGGTATCCGGTCAGCACATCCTCGATATTGCGGCGCCCTTCCAGCCCTGGGCAGTCGAGCGTTTGCTCGTAGGTAGTCTTTACCAATTGCTCCAGCAGTTCTTGTTGCTCCATGGCCGGCGAGTCAAACGTGACATCGGGATCAAGATCGCCGAGATAGCGCCGTGGCACCGTGTGCATCAGATACTCCAGGTCCGCCAGCTTCTCGAACTCGAGCTCTTCCAGCAGCGGCACCAACCCTGTGCTGGGCTTGTCTAACAGGAGCTGCACCAGGTCGACGGGCAGCGAGCGTGAGGCCGCCACCGCCGCGCCTGCCAACTTGCAGAGCGTTTGGTCGTCGGTGATGTCTCCGCGCAGTATGGGCGGCCAGAGCGTCGCCGTCCGGCCGACTTGAGGTTGCAGCCACGCTGCGCCGACCAACTTGCCGTCATCTTCAGCAATGATCAATCCAGCGAACACGTCGATGCCTTGCTGCGCGGTGGGACGCAGTACGTCTACCAATCCGGCGCGCAACTGTGGCGTCACATCTTGGAGCACCAGCTCCAGCGCCTGTTGCTGTTTCTCAGGGGGGCAATGCCGGATGATAGTTCTACTCATGCACGGCAGCATAGCACGAGTTGGCCGCGCTTGCCTCCTCAGTTTTCCTCAACCCAACCAGTACGGCACACTAGCTGGGCCACCGCAGAACCGGTTTGTGCACTTTGGGGGGCGGAGTCGCTTCGGCCGGAGCTTCACTTGTGGCCGAGGCCTGTTCGGCCTTCACCCCGTTAGTCGATGGTACTACCGACTCCCCTGGGAAGACGGCGGTGCCCGGTGCTTGTTGCTGTTCGCCGAACAGCGGTTGGGGCTGCTCGGCCGGCATGTCGAGCGACTTGATCCGTGGCATCGGACGTTGAACGTATCGGCCCGAACCGGGACGATTCAGTTCCAGGTCGACAGAGAAGCTGGTGTGCGGCGAGGTGGCCCACAGAACCGACTCGGGCTGCGTCCTCAGTTCGCTCTCGACCACGCCTTCGCGATCGACGCGGAACAACTGCTCGCCCGCCACCAGGGGTGTCGCGGGACGGAATCCATACCGCGTGGCGAGCAGGTTCACCAGTTCGGAAGTATCGGCCGTTTTGCCCTTCAAACGAATCTTCTGCACGATACCTTGCTTGTCGAAATAGTAGGTCAGCGAGCCGGCCACATCGGTCATCCGCGTCCCACTCACCAGCGGCACTCGAATACCGAACAACTCGGGCTCGGCCAGTCCCGTCGACTTTCGCGCCCAGCGACTGTAGATCCACTCTTTGTTCACATCCAACCGCAGGACATCGGCCAACGAGTACGTGGCGATGCCCTCAAGCGGTGCTGGGCTGCTGTAGATGTGGTCGCCCGGACTGGGCGGCCGCATGGGCTCCGGAATTTTGAACTGCGGCACCTGAGGCGAGTTCGGATCGGCCGGCTGCTGGGCCTGCGACGCGGGCTGCATCATGCTGTCCCGCCATTCGGCCGAGTGGTCCACAACGTAGGGTACGCCTACCGCGGCTCCAAGCAGACCGGCTAACATGACAGGGCGGGGCATGAGACTCATTTCTTGTGTCCAGCAGGCGGGTACAGCCGACAACGCGGCACTACCCATACCTTCGGCAACACTGCTTGTTGTGCTTTGTGAGTTTGGTAGTTGCCGATGTAACTCGTAGAACCGACTCGAAGCGGCGACCTCGCTTTGACGATCCGCCCGATTGCGCAAACCTTGAGCCCCCTCGCATGAACCACACGCCTCTCGAACCGCTGGACGAGTGGCTGCTCGGCGACGAGGCGGCCTCTTGGCTCGAGCACTTGCGAAGGGCCGACCAACCGCCCCACCAGATTATCACCCAACTTCGCAAACACCTCACGGCCGAGCAAGCACATCGCGTGATGGAACTGGCAGAATTACGCGGGCGTGCCGCGCAGAAGTTCACCGCGGCCGAGCGGATGTTCTTTACCCGCGTTGGCTACGAGCAAGCAAGCGACCAGTGGATTGCCCGTCACAAGTCGGCGCGATTCGCAAATCGTCGCAGTGTGGCCGACCTGTGCTGTGGCGTCGGTGGCGACGCCCTGGGACTCGCTGGTGTCGCCGACCAACTGCTGCTCGTCGATCAGTCGGCAACGATGACTGCCTTCGCGGCGCGAAATCTTCTGGAAAATGGAATCGAAAAACAGATATCTACCAGCACGGCCGATGCGACGTCGCTCGCCCTACAAAACTACGACGCTTGGCACATCGATCCCGATCGCCGGCCGCGGGGAGGTCGAACCACCCAGGCCGAGCTGCACGAACCTTCCGACGACGCGATCGATGCCATGCTCGCGGCTAACCCCAATGCGGCCGTGAAGCTCGCCCCCGCCTGCGAGGTGCCCGCTCGATGGACCGACGCCGCCGAACTAGAATGGGTCAGTCGCTCCGGCGAGTGTAAGCAATTGGTGGTGTGGTTCGGAGGACTCACGGGCGAGCCCGGTGGGCGAAGGGCCACGATCCTGGCGGCCGACGGTCCTGAAGTTCGCGCATTGGCCACCGTTACCGGCGCGGGCGATACGCTGCCCGACGCCGCCGACCAGATTGGCCGCTACGTCATGGAACCCGATGCGGCGGTGCTGGCGAGCGATTTGGTGGGCGACCTGGCCAACCGGCACCAATGGTGGACCTTCGCCAGCACGACCGGCTACCTCACCAGCGACACGGCGAAACTTGATCCGGCATGGTCCACGTTCGAGGTGCTGGACGTGATGCCATTGAAACCAAAGAAACTGGCGGCCTATCTTCGCAAGCGGGGGATCGGCCAGCTCGAAATTAAACATCGTGCGGTAAAGCTCTCCCCCAAGTCGCTCCGCCGCGACCTCAAACCGCAGGGCGACGAGCATGCTACGCTTCTGGTAACTCGAGTGCTGGAGAAACGCATCGCCATTGTCGCTCGCCGACTAATTTACGAACCATTCAACTCATGAAGCTCGCATTTAGCTCGAACGCCTATCTGCAGTATTCGGTGGAAGAAACCATCCGCCGAATTGCGTCGATGGGGTACACCGGTATCGAAATCCTGGCCGACGTGCCGCATGCCTGGCCGGCAGGGCTACTGCCCGAGCAGGTGGAGTCGCTCAGCGCGGCGCTCGACGAATACCAACTCCCGGTGTCGAATGTCAACGCCTTCATGATGAACGCAGTGGCCGACCCGCGACAACCTTACTGGCACCCGGGTTGGATCGACCCCGATCCACACTACCGCGCCATTCGCCGCGAACACACCAAGCGGGCGTTGGGGCTGGCTGCCGAAATTGGCGCGCCGCACATCACCACCGAACCGGGCGGTCCGCTGGCCGAGAGTCAGACGCGTGAAGAAGCGTTCGACATCTTCTACGAAGAGCTGATGCCCTGCCTGGAACTGGCGGCCGACCTGGCGATGCCACTGCTGATCGAGCCCGAGCCGGAGTTGCTGATCGAAAAGTTCGACGAGTACCTGGAATTCGTCGACCGTCTCGATTCGCCGCAGGTGGGACTGAACTTCGACGCCGGCCACGCGTACTGCGTGGGCGAAGACCCTCAGGACTGGGTGGAGAAAATGGCCCCCCACACGGTGCACTATCATCTGGAAGATATCGCCGCCTCGCGGGTGCACCAGCACTTGATTCCCGGCCGAGGGGCGATCGACTTCCGCGCGACGCTCGCCGCGATTGCGGCCACGAACTACGATGGATGGCTGACCGTGGAACTCTATCCCTACATGGACAACCCGGACCTCGCCGCCCGCGAAGCCATGGAGTACTTAAAGCCGCTGGTCGATGAAGTTGTTGGGGCGGTGTAGCGGCAGAGGCAACAATCGATCTAACTGGAAACGCTTACTAAGCATGTCGACTCTCTCTACAGTTCGAAATTACGCCGAGTTGATGCGCGTGGCGAACGTCTTCACGGCCGTGTCGAACGTGTGGATGGGTATGATCCTGTCGACCGGTCACTTGCCCGGTTGGACCGCGGTGGGGGTCACTGCCACCAGCGTACTGCTGTACCTGGCGGGCATGGTGCTCAATGATCTATACGATGCCGAACTCGATACGAAAGAGCGCCCCGAACGGCCGATTCCGAGCGGACGCATACCCATTTCCCACGTGCGGATTCTTGGTTGGGGTCTGCTGTTCGCTGGCGTGTGCGCGGGGTGGTTTGTGTCGCGAGTCACGCCAACCTTGGCGCCCGGCATCATCTCCTGGTGGCTTGCCGGTTTGATCGTGGCCTACGACATCGGGCTCAAACGCAGCACGCTGGGGCCGGCTATCATGGGTGGTTGCCGATTCATGAATGTGCTGCTCGGCCTGAGCGTCGGAGCGGAACAGCTTCAATGGGGTTTCCTGCCCGCCGACCAGCTCATTCTGCCCGCCATCGGCATGGGCATTTACATCTGGGGAGTATCGTGGTTCGCCCGCAGCGAAGCTACCGAGAGCAATCGCAAACTGCTGGCGATGTCGGCCGTAGGCGCCACGTTGGGCATTGTGTTCATCGCCGCAATGCCCTTCGTGCAAGAAGCGGCTGCCAGCCAACTGAGACTTCACCCGTGGGGCTGGGTTGCCTTATGGGTGCTGGTGGCCGGCACCGTGCTCCGCCGCATGGTAGTCGCCATCCTGCAGCCGTGGCCCAAGCACGTGCAACGCGCGGTCGGCTATGCCATCCTGTCTGTCATTGTTATCGACGCGGCGGTGTGCCTGGGCTACGCTCAGCCGTACTGGTCGTTGGCCGTGCTCGCACTGGTTGCTCCGGCGATGCTGTTGTCCCAATTGTTTAAGGTCACCTGATGCAGTGGGGCTATAACACCAACGGACTGGCCGACCTCCCATTGCCAGCCGCCATCGAGCTGGTGGCCGAACTCGGTTATGCAGCGGTCGGCATCACGCTCGACCACCACACCATCAATCCCGCAGGCGAAGACCTGGCCCGACAGATTGTCGAAACACGCGGGCTGTTGACCCGGTACCATCTCACTTCGGTCGTGGAGACCGGCGCCCGCTTCCTGCTGGATCCCCGCCACAAGCATCAGCCGACGATGGTCTCGCCTGCCGAAGCCGACCGGCTGCGGCGGGTAAACATGCTTCGCAAGTCCATCGATATCGCCAACCTGCTCGGCGCCCACTGCGTTTCATTCTGGTCCGGCACGCCAACGGACGATGCCCCGCGTAGCGAGCAACTGCGGCGGCTGGTCGAGTCGCTACGTCCGGTGATCGAACACGCCGCCGCGCAGCGGGTGGTGCTCGCCTTCGAGCCCGAGCCTGGACACCTGATCGACACCATGGCGTCCTACTCCGAGCTATTGGAGTTGCTGCCGCAGGAGCTAGCCTCCGAACTGAGGCTAACCATCGACATCGGCCACCTGCACTGCCTGGGCGAGACTCCCATCGCACAGCAGCTGATGGACTGGAGCGACCGGCTCGAGAACATCCACATCGAAGACATGCGAGCCGGTGTGCATGAGCACCTGCCCTTTGGCGAGGGTGAAATCGACTTCCCGCCGGTGATCGCGGCGCTCGAAGCGATCAAGTTCAAAGGACCCGTAACCGTCGAGCTTCCGCGGCACAGTCACATGGGACCTGAAATGGCAGAGCGATCCCTAGCGTTCCTGCAAAAGATAGGCGGCGGGTAGTTTGCCGGGTGGCTGGGGTCTAGTGCAACGAGCCTCCAGTTCACAACATGCTGGGGGCTCGCGGAGCTCGACCCCAGGCACCCCAAACGAGTTTCGCAACTGCAAACCTCCGATTTGATAACATTAGCGTGCATTAGCGGTCCTTACTCACGAGCTTACCATGTCCGACCACGTTGTTTTGCTTTCCATTCCCGGCCTGCGGGCCGAGGACGTCGCGCGGATGCCGAACCTGCAGAAGCTCACGGCCGGCGGCGATCGCGCCCCGCTGGTGGCGGGTTTTCCGGCCGTTACTTGTGCCGTGCAAGCGAACATGACCACCGGCTTGCCGCCATCGGAGCATGGCATGGTGGCCAACGGTTGCTACTGGCGCGATGCGCCGCCCGCTGGCAGCGAAGACAAGGCCGGCCAGGTCGAGCTGTGGACCATGTGGAACGATGTCATTCAGCGGCCGCAGCTGTGGGACCTGCTGCACGAGCACGACGAATCGATCACCTCGGCCATGTGGTTCGCCCTGAATAACAAGGGGTGCGGGGCCGACTACATCTGCACGTTCGCGCCCATTCATAATCCCGACGGCAGCGAATCGCTGTGGTGCTACACTCGGCCCGAAATGCTGTACGGCGACCTGCGAGATGCGTTCGACCACTTTCCGCTCAAGCACTTCTGGGGCCCACTGGCCGGCATCCCCTCGTCGTCATGGATTATCTCGTCGGCCATTTGGACGGCCGGGCACCATCGGCCCAACTTCTGGTACATCTACATTCCGCACCTCGACTACGCCACGCAAAAGAACGGGCCCGACTCGCCCGAAGCGGCGAAGGCGCTCGAGGAACTCGACAACGAGCTTGGTCGACTGATCACCGAGTTTACTCGCATTCACGAGGGGAATTCTCTCTTGTGGCTGGTGGCGAGCGAGTACGTCGTCTCGCCGGTAGATCACGTGACCTACCCGAACCGTGTGTTGCGGGAACTGGGAATGCTGGAACTGAAAGACGTCGATGGCACCGAGCAACTCGATTTCGCCGGCAGCCGCGCGTTTGCCCTGGCGGACCATCAACTGTCGCACATCTTCGTCAATGGCCAGCAGCACATCGGCCCGATCGTCGACCGCTTCAGCCGCGAGCCGGGCATTGCCGAAGTGCTGACGCGGGACCAGCTCGACCGGTACGAGCTCAATCACCCACGCAGCGGCGACGTGGTACTGGTGTCCGAGCCGAATAGCTGGCAAGCGTACTATTGGTGGCTCGACGATGCTCGCGCGCCCGACTACGCCCGCAAGATGGACATCCACCGCAAACCGGGCTACGACCCGGTGGAACTGTTCTTCGACCCAGTGACCAAGGGCATCCCGCTCGACGCCACGCTGGTGCGAGGCTTACACGGCGCGCCGGTTCGACACGAGTCGCAACAGGGCGTACTGCTCTCCAGCGAGCGGGGCGTGTTCGTCGAACAGCCGATGGCCGATACCGACGTGGCAGGCATCGTGCTGCGGCAGTTCGGGGCGGGGTAGGGCCTCTGCGCGCTCGTAGCCGAACAAACGTAGCCGGATTCGCAAGAATTCGGATTGCCGGTCTACTGCGCGGCACCCTCAAGTTCGTCGATCCGTGAGTGCCCGATGACTCCGCGCACGACGTCACCAAGCGTCGCCCAATTTATGTCCCAGCGGATATTCAACTCATCCGCCAAGCGGTCGCCCAGCGTATCATAGGCGTCGTCACCATTCGAGAACCAGGAGTGCATGCCGAGTTCATCCCAGAAGCCGTCCTTCATGCGAAGACAGGTCGGTGGCACCACATAGCAGTCGCCGGCGATAATCAATGCTTCCCGCACCAACTGGCGCTGCTCGTTGCTCAACGCTTCCAGCTGTGACAACTTCAGCCACTCATCGAAATCAAGCTCATCCCGTGTCGAGGTGATGCGTAGCGCGCGACGTCGCGATGCCCGCAACTCGAGCGCGACCAATGCCATCAGCAGCATACCTACCAGGACCGCAACACCCCAACTGCCTATTGCCAAGATTGGCTGGCTCATCAGAATTACGTTCAGACTCTCCATAAGCCGCTCAGTGGCTCACTCCACGTCGACCTTCGCTATTCGATACCAGCCTGCAAACAGGAAGACCTCGCCGAGGAAGAAGACGAGAACCCATAGGCCGATCTGTTGTGTAAGACCCATGGGTTCGGCAAAGTCGATCTTGCTCACCTTGTAAGTAAGCAGTGGCACGAGGATTAATTGGTGAAACCACGTATACCGCCAGAACGAAACGAAGTCGCTCTCTTTTGCATCGGACGATGCCGCTTCGCTTTGTTGGCTGTGTGGATTCATGAATAGTAAATATAGACAATAGACTCTCGTTTCCCACCCAAGCTCCGAATTCTTGCGAATCCGGCTACATCAATGGGGTAGCAGTTCTGGGTTGTAGTTCACTCCCTGCTGCCGGCCGGGGAAACTGACCCAATTTTTCTCGGCGGCGTGTAGGAATTTTACACGACATCCGCGAAAATACGGGGTGCGAAACAGGCAGACTCCGTAGCGACCGTCGCCAGACGGTGGATGCTCCTGGGTAGTCATGCGCGGTGGGAGCAGCGCGTCGTGGTGGGGTGGTCCACGCTCTGGCGAGCGTAGCTACGAGCAGCGCCTCAGAGATATCCCCCAACATGCGGAGAACAACACACCGGGTTTTGGTCCACTGTGAATGAATAAACCCAGTAAAACAAGCGTTTCTTGCCGGCGAGGTGGGACAAAACGCTTGGAGTTTTGGGCCCATGAATGTAAATGGCCAGAAGTTGGCCCAAAAGATATTGACCCAAAACACGGCGCTACCGGTCGCGGTCGAACAGGCCTGGTAGCTCGTAGGTGAGCGTGTCGGCCATCCAGAGGGCTTCGCCTTTGGTCAGGGAATCGATATCCAGCAGCGTTGTGTTGCTGGTGTCGATCAGGGCCAGGCGGTACTCGCCCGAGTTGGTGCCCCCGGTGGCAAATTTGACCGGCGTGGTCGAGTTGTCGGAATTGTTTTTCGAAGCCAGTTCAATGCGATCGAGCCTATCGAACTCGCACCGTTTGGTGCGGCCGAACAGCGGCGTCCACCAGCGTCGCTCGATCTGCCCCAGACGAAATTTGCATCGCGTGCCCCAGGCCGGTGCGGTGAGGGCGGCTAGCAGCGTAAAGAGCATCACCAGACCAATGACTTCGAACGGAATGAGGAACAGTGCCAAGAACCACCGAAAGTCGTTGATCAGCTCCCAAACGAACACTCCGACTATGCCGTTCCAGAACAAGCAAATGAACAAACTGCCCCCGATGGCCACCAGCGACCAGCGTCCGCGATTGGTGAATACCAGCCCGCTACCTTCGTGGGTGAGTTGCCACCTGGAGTCGGACGGTTGCTCCCAACGGTCGCGACCAGGGACAAAAACCATGGCGTGGCCAAGGCCTTCATCGGTGTCGCTTTCTTCGTCTACACCTTCATATAACTTGCCTTGGAACGAATCGTCGTCAAATGCACTGGCAAGGCTTGCGTTGGTAAGCGGATCGAGTTCGCCAGACGGTTCGGCATCGCCATCCCGTTCGCGCATGGCTTCGGTCGTGGCCATGGCGGCCCGCTCGGGCGACATCTGGTTGAGGCACAGGTTGATCGTTTCGGCGAGCCACTCCCCCTCGGGCACTTCGATGCCCTTGGCAAACTTAACTGGATCGCCCAACGTGCTGATGCGAATGAGCCAGGAGTATTGGGGCATGTCGTTCGAGTGGTGCGTGCACTCCTCGACCAGCTGTGCCACGGCCACTTCATCGAGCGGCACGACGCGATGCTTCAACGGAACGAGAGCCCGCGAGGTGGCCTCCAACGAATCCCGCGTCAGCACGAGCTGATGCCGACCGAACAACAAGTAAACAAGCAGCCCCGCAACCACGAACCACGCGGTGAAGAACGGGACGGAGAACAGCAACATGAACCACTCGAAGTCGGTGAGCAGCTTGTAGAGCATCACCCCGCAGCCAGCAGTCCAGCCGGTGAGCCACAACATGAGAAACAGCGAGACACCCAACATGGGAGTCCGCCACGCCATGGTAAGCTCGTTGCCCACCAAGTCGATCTTTACCCGCGGCTTGGCGGGCATAGGAGCTTTGGTTTCGAAGAGTGGCGAAGTCATAAGCTTCCGTTTTCCGACGAGGTGTAGCTCGTCGGCTGCGGGCCACGGAACTCTTTACGCTCTACTTCGCGACCTGGAACTCGAAATTGGCACTCTGGCTGAAGAACTTCAGCGGATTTTCGTACACCACCTGGCGGATCAGCGCCTCGGAGTGGCCTCGCTTGCGCATGGCCATGATGAAGTCGGGCACCGCGGTCGGCTTCGATGGACCCCAGTCGCCGGCCGAGTTCACCAGCAGGCGTTCGGGCCCGTACATCTCCACCATATCGGCGGCGCGGTCGGGCGTGCACTTGCTTACGGGGTACAGCGTCATGCCGGCCCAGAAGCCTTCTTCGAGCACCGGACGGACCGTATGCTCCTCGACGTGGTCGACCAGCACGCGGGTGCGGTCGATGCGGGAGTCGCCAGAGAGCATGTCGAGGATCATCCGCGTGCCCTGATACTTGTCTTCCAGGTGCGGTGTATGAATCAGGATCTGCGACTGGGTGCGGACGGCAAGCTCCAGGTGCTCGAGGAAGACGGTGGCCTCGTTGCGGGTGTTCTTGTTGAGGCCAATCTCGCCAATGCCCAACACGCCCGGTCGATCGAGAAACTCGGGGATCATGTCGATCACTTCGCGCGAGAGCGAGACATTCTCCGCCTCCTTGGCATTGATACAGAGCCACGTGTAATGCTGGATGCCATACCACCCGGCCCGCTTGGGTTCGAACTCGGTGAGCTGCTCGAAGTAGTCTCGAAATCCTTCGACGCTGCCGCGATCGTACCCGGCCCAGAAGGCGGGCTCACTCACCGCAACGCACCCCATCTTGGCCAGGGTTTCGTAGTCGTCCGTGGTACGCGAGACCATGTGGATGTGTGGGTCGATGTACTGCATGGCAGGGAGTCGGGGGTGAGGTGGGAACGGAGGTGTCGGGGCGAGCAGCGGCGACTAGACCTCCATGTTTTCGCGCCAACTATCTTCGTACGCGCGGCTGAAGAGCAACTGAATCCGCTCGGCACGATTCGGCCCTGGCCGGAGCAAGGTTTCGATCGCCCCGCGGAAAGTCTCCATGGTGCCAGCATCGGCCAGGGGTTCGGCCCCGCGGTCAATACGATCGAGACCAGCGGCCACCTCCAACAGCTTGGCACGCAGGTTGAGAACTTCGGCCTCGAGTACTTGTTGGGCGGAACGATCAGCGCGGTTCATGGGGTAACTCCAGCCAAGGTCGGCATTTTGACATATCCTTTAGTTTGCCTACCGCACACCTGCTACGCAACGCCCGTTGCGGTAGACCATCGCTACAACCGTCAAAACCGGACGAGCTTTCAACCCACGAGCTCCAAATTGCCGACGTTGTCGAAGGCATCGCCACCGGAGGCGTCATTCCCGTTAGGTAGGTCCAATTACATATGGCCGCTCTCGGCTTCCAACGCACACTGAGCAAACTTTGGCGCACGCCGAACCACACGGCGGCCGAAGTACTGGTTGAAGGGATTTTAGGCCCCTCGTCCGCGGTGCGCAATGGCGCCATCGCGGCTCTGCTGCGCCGCCGAGACGAGACCAGCCAGCGGGCATTCCTTCGCATATTCCCCCAGCTCACCGAGCCGGAGGTCGCTTCGCTGGGCGACAGTTCGCCCCGGCTGCGAACGACGCTCCGCAAGTTGCTGGCCGAACACGATAACGAATCTTCCCGCCTGGCGTGCCACTACGTGATCACTTGTAGGGCGTTCGACGAATTCCCCGCCCTGGTTACCGCGGCTAGCGATCCCAAACATCCCGGCGGCGAGGCCATGGCAAGCATTGCGCTCGACCTGGCCAGGGCATTGCACGACGAAATCGTCGCCTATCGCGAAAGCCCCCGGGGGCGCGATCCTTCGTTCGCCCGTCGTTGGGCCCTGGCAGCTCTCTCTTCGGCGGTTGATCACTTCAGCTCGCATCGCCGCGTCGAGTTGGTGGAAGCCTTTCTGCTGATCACGACGCCCAGCAACCATACGCTCACCAGCTTGCTCACCGATACGGAGCATCCCGGCCACAAGCCGCTGATGACGCTGCTGGAGAGCAGTCCCTCGGAAGGTGCCATCGAGGTGCTGGCCAAGCTATTCGACAATCCCGGCACGCCGTTGACGTTACTGGAAACCGCCGCGGCGCGCAACGACGTACACTTCCGCAGCGTATTCCTGAAAGCCTTGGGGTACCCGGCCAGCCCCCGCGCGCTGGAGAACGTGGGGCGATTGAAGAGGTTGCCCATGCTGGAAAAGGTGACGGACGACTGGTTCCGTTTGTCGCCCGAAGCACAGGCTGTAGCGGTGGAGTTGGTAAGTGCTTCGCGGCTCTCCCGACGAACGAAGCTGGGGATCTACGATCAGATACTCGAGCGCGGCACTCCTTACGCACGAATGGCCGCCTGCGATGCGTTAGGCAACATCGAACTGCCAGAGGCTACCGCGCGACTGACCAACTTGCTGAACGATTCCGATCCTCAGATGGTAGCCTATGCTGCTCGTTCGCTTCGCCATCACGGGTTCAATGGCGCCGTCGAGCGACTGGCAGCGCTGCTAGACCACGCGGATGATACGGTTCGTCGGATTGCCAAAAAGAGCTTGGGCGACTTTACCTTCCTGCGCTATGCCGGAAAGTTCGACAGTCTCGACGAGAGGTCTCGGCGTGAATTGGGGCGGATTGTCCGCACGACCGACGACTCGGCCGTCGAACAAGTACGTCGCGAAGTCAGCGCGGCCGTGTTGCCCAGGAAGCTCCGTGGACTGCAAATGGCCACCGCCATGGGCGTCGTGGACGACATGCTGGAGTCCATCATAAAGCAGGCCAATCACCAGGATGCAGCCGTGCGAGCCGAGGCGGTGCAAACGCTGGCCGGATCGAACACCAGCCAGGCCGGCACGGCTATACGCCGGGCCGCGACCGACGCCAACGCCTTGGTTCGCAACCGAGCGGCCGCCGCGCTGCGGGTGTTCGAAGCACGCGAGGTGCAACCCATGGAGGCTGCGCAGTGACGACGCTCAACTCAACATTGCTAACATGGATACCCCTGGCCAATCGCGAGGCCTGGCAAAGCCTTGGCGATCGCTTTAGTGGCGACCACGCGAAGTTCAATCTGGGCGACTTGTGGGCACTGCTGGGCATCCTGCTGGCTACCCTTGCCCTGGTGTGGCTACTCAACTGGCTCTACCGCCGCCAACAGGCACGTCGGATGAGCAACGAACCACACCATCTGTTCATCGACATGTGCCGTGCGCACCGGCTTTCACGTCGCGAGCGCAATCTGTTGCTACAGCTTCGCGACGAGTTAGACCTGCCGATGGCCGCCACTTTGTTTGTGCGGCCCGACTTGCTGGCGACCGAAAATCTACCGACGGACAACGAAAAAGATCTGGCTGTCTACGAACGCCTGTCGACCAAGCTGTTCGCCGGACTCGAGGCACTCCAGCCAAGGCAAACCACGGCAGCAATGCCAGCAGTATCGAGCACCGCCACTCAGTTGGTCGTGGCGCCAACGACCGCTGTCGTGAGCGTACCCGTTCAGCAGACACAGTGACGACCTGAGCCGGCGAGCTTGAGATAAAGGACTGCTCCTGTAAACCTTACGGAGTGGAGTAGTTAACTCGCGGACGCAGATCGCCGCGTGACGGGGCGGGGCGGGGACGGAAGTCGTTGGCATTGACGCCAGCTCCCAGATTCACTGCCCGATTGTCTGGCTTGTAACCCATCTGGTTGAGGAAGTCGGTGACCGAAATCAGTTCGACACCCATCGCGTTGGCTTCGTTGTGCATTTTGTCCCAAGTGTCGCGGAGCGCGGAGTCGTTGGTCCGGTCGGAGCGTTCGCCAAAGACCATGAAGCGAGTTTCGGCCGTCATCTCGCCTTCGAGCTCGTTTGTTTCCGGGTTGGGATAGGCATCCACCACACCACCGTTGAGCTCAATCAGATCCTTGGCCAGTTGCAAGTCGCTCTGGCCGTCGTCATCCAGGTCGATGAGCCCCGTCAAGGCAAAGTGCTGTGGCTTGCCATGGTGCCACACCTGGCTATAGATGTAGTCGCCCGGCAGAATTGGGTTCCGTGGGTCGTCGTCGGTCACGCGGCACTCGGCCATGTGCTCGCCAAGCATGCGAACCACTTCCACAGCACCCTTCTTCTCCGCCTTGCCGGCGTCGGTGTCTTCGTTGTCGAATACGCTAAACGTGACCTGTTGTCGCAGGGAGTCGGCCGAACCGATGTTGATCCACACGGTGTTGTTCGATTGATTGACCCAAGTGATTTTGCCATCGGCAATCTCGAACGAGAAGTCTTCCTGCTTCCGCTCTTCCTTTAGCTGGTCGATCGTACGCTGCCGTTTGCTGGCCTCTTCCTGTGCCTCGTTACGGGCAGAGGTCAGCTGGGTGCGTTCCTGCTCGAAAGCGGCCGTCTGGTCGGAGATTTGCTTTGCCAGGGCCGATTTACTCTGCTCCAGAGCAGCTCGGGCATCGGTGAACTGGTTCCGCTGGGCGGCTGCCGCCTGCTCGATCTTCTCTTTGTCGGCCTGCAACTGGGCGATCTGCGCCTGATGGCCCGCTTCCACTTCGCGAAGCTTGGTTTCCAGGTCCTTGTTCTTTTGCTTGTCGACTGCCTGGGCTTGAGCTAATTCCAGGTTCGACTTGTACATCAGTTCGAGCGCGTCGCGGTAATTCCTCTTATCTTCGGCCAGCGTACCAGCCATCCGATCCATGTCGGCCTTCACCTGCGTGCTCACGGTGTCGAACTCCGCGAACTGCTCGAAGCCCATCCACTGTCGCAACTGCTCGTTTTCGACCCCCATGTTATTGGCCGCGGAGCGTTGCGAGTCGCGATCGTCGGTCATCGCATCCAGTTGCTGACTGGCATCGCTGGCTTGCTTATAGAAGTAGTACGTGAACGCCATGAACCCCACCAACAGGATAGCGAACACAATGAGGGCGATTTGGAGCGTCTGATCCTGACGGGCGGCCATCGAGATACCTATGCGGGGAAAGGGCGAGGTGGGACGGGCGAGCTGTGAAGTATGGCTACAGTCTGAGCCCAGCGCTCGACGAGGTTGCTTTCAGTGTTCCGATAAGGTCGAGTCGAAATCGACCTAAGTCCAATTTAGTTAGGGGATTAACGCGTGTCAACGAAACGCATATAACGGATCGCATGAGACAGCAGCAACTGCCCGGCCACGACGAGCCTCAGGCCCTGGCCACTCCGGACAACACCAATTCTGCCCCCGCCGAGGGCGAGACGGTCTACGTGATCGACTCGCATTCGCTGATTTTTCAGGTGTTTCACGCCATCGGCGAGATGACCAGCCCGCGGGGCGAGCCCGTCTCGGCGGTATACGGGTTCCTGCGAGACGTGCTGTTCCTAATCGAGGACCGGAGGCCAGACTACCTGTTTGCGGCGTTCGACATGCCGGGGCCGACTTTTCGGCACGACCTGTACGATGCGTATAAGGCTGACCGCAGCGAGATGCCCGAGGACCTCGTTCCACAGATTCCCAAAATCGAACAACTGCTGTCCGCCCTGGCCGTGCCAGTGATCGGCAAGCCGGGCTACGAGGCAGACGACGTTCTCGCAACCATCGCCAAAGTGTGCGACGAGCGGGGCCTCCGCTGCCTGTTGGTGACCGGCGACAAGGATTGCCGACAACTAATCACCAAAAACGTACTTATCTACAACATACGAAAGAACCTAGAGTTCGGTTCGGCCGAATTGTACGGCGATTGGGGCATTCGGCCCGATCAGGTGGTCGATTTTCAGTCGCTGGTGGGGGACAAGGTCGACAACGTGCCGGGCGTGCCGCTGATTGGTCCTAAGATCGCCCGTGAACTACTGGAGACCTACGGCACCCTGGACGACATACTAGCCAACGCCGCTAACGTAAAGGGAGCCAAACGCAGCCAGAACCTGCAGAACCACGCTGATGACGCCCGAATGTCACGCGATCTGGTGCGGCTGGACGCGAACGTACCGGTAGATCTCGACTGGCAAATGGCCCGCCCCGGGGCTTACGATCCGCAGCGCGTCGCCGAGTTGTGTAGCGATTTCGGCTTCAAGGCTCTGGGCGATCGCGCCACGGCTCTGGCCGGCGGGGCCAAGAAGCCGGTAGCGGCGAATCTCGACACTCAATACGAAGTGGTCACGAGCATCGAGCGGCTCGGCGAGTTGGTCGAACCAATGCAGTCGTCCGGGCTGCTTTCGGTCGATACCGAAACGACCAGCGTCAATCCGCGGGCTGCCCAACTAGTGGGCATTTCGCTCGCCTGGGAGCCGGGCACGGCCTACTACGTGCCGATTCGAGCTCCCGAAGGAGACACGCAGTTGGACGAACAATCGGTGTTGGATTGCCTACGTCCGGTGCTGGAGGATGCCTCAATCGCCAAGGTGGGGCAAAACCTGAAGTACGACATCACGGTACTGCGGACCGCCGGATTGAAGCTGGCGGGGGTGGACTTCGATACAATGGTCGCCAGCTACTTGCTCGACGCGGGCGAGCGTTCGCACAATATGGACGAGCTGGCAAGGAAGTACCTCGACCACCAAACTACCAAGATCGACACCCTGATCGGCAAGGGCAAGAACCAGAAACGGATGGACCAAGTACCAGTCGCACAGATTGGCCACTACGCCGCGGAGGATGCCGACATCCCGCTGCGACTTCGACCGCTGCTGGAAGAGCGACTGGTGGCGGAGGAGCTGGACGAGCTGAATTCCACCCTGGAAGTGCCGCTGATCGACGTGCTGGCCGAGCTGGAATTCAACGGTATTCGAGTTGATGTCGCTCGCCTTCAGGAGCTGAGCGTCGAGTTCGGCGGGCGACTGCAGACACTGGAAGAAGAGATCGAGGAGCTGGCCGGCCACCCATTCAACATTGCCTCGCCCAAGCAGCTCGCACAGGTTCTGTTCAATGAGCTCGGGCTGCCCGTGGTGAAGAAAACCAAGACCGGGCCCAGCACCGATGCCAGCGTGCTGGAGGAACTTGCACCCCAACACCCGCTGCCGGCCAAGATCATCGAACACCGTGGCTACGCCAAGCTAAAAGGGACGTACGTCGACGCCCTGCCAACGATGGTGCATCCCGAGACGGGGAGGGTGCACGCCTCCTTCAATCAGGTCGTGGCCGCCACAGGGCGGCTCAGCTCCAGCGATCCCAACCTGCAGAATATCCCCATCCGCACCGAGGCCGGACGCCAAATCCGCTCGGCGTTCACCGCGGGACAGGAGGGCTGGAAGCTGCTGGCCGCCGACTATTCGCAGATTGAACTGCGGGTGCTCGCCCACTTCTCCGAAGACGAAACGCTGTGCGAGGCGTTCGCCAGCGGGCAGGACATACACACGCTGGTCGCCAGCCAGGTGAACGGCGTGGCCTTGGACGAAGTAACCAGCCAGATGCGACGCGGCGCCAAAGCGGTGAACTTCGGCATCATCTACGGGCAGAGCCCCTTCGGTCTGGCCAAATCGCTAGGTATCTCCAAGGACGAGGCCGCCCGGTTCATCAACGAGTACTTCGCCCGCTATCCAGGTGTGGAAGACTTCATGCACCGCACGCTGGCCGATTGTCGTCGCGACGGATTCGTCAAAACACTGCTGGGTCGCCGGCGGGCGATCACCGGAGTCCGCCCCGCCGCGAAGTCGAAGGACGCCCTGTTCGAGGATCGCCCCGCACCGCTGCAGTTGAACCTGCCCGAGCGGACGGCCGTGAACACGGTCATTCAAGGCACGGCAGCCGACCTGATCAAGCTGGCGATGCTGGCAATCTACCGCCGCATGCGAGATGAGGAATTGCAGGCGAAGATGATCCTCCAGATCCACGACGAACTGGTGTTCGACACACCGGATGAGGAACTTGGCACCCTCCGCGAGATGGTAGTGGCCGAAATGGCGGGCGTCTACGATTTGCGAGTTCCTCTGGCAGTTGACGTCAAATGCGGCGTAAACTGGGCGAATTGCGAGTAAGTCGTGTTGGCGTAAGTGACCGAATTCGCAAGAATATCGGACCTGCTTGTTCAACTCCGGATTCTACTGAATCCAGCTACCTTGGACCTTTGCCCCCTGTCTGTTGATGTTCACAATCGGTCTCGTCGGCGGCGTAGCTAGTGGTAAGTCGACCGTGGCGGAAATGTTTGCCGAGCTCGGCGCCGTGGTTATCAACGCCGACGCCATGGCCCACAACGTGCTTGCACAGCCGGAAGTCCGCGACCAACTGGTCGCCCGTTGGGGAACCGGGATTCTGGCCGGCGACGGTACCGTGAACCGGTCGGCGATCGCGCGATTGGTGTTCGGCGACTCGGCCGACGCGGAGGAGCAGCGCCATTACCTGGAGAGTGTTATCCATCCCCTCACTCGCAGGGCGGTCGAAGACAAGTGCGAACGCCTGGCCGCCGAGGGCAAAGAAGTGTTCGTCATCGACGCGCCGCTGCTGTTGGAAGCTGGCTGGGATAGCACCTGCAATACGGTGCTGATGGTAGATACACCGGACGACCTGCGTATCGCCCACGCCCGGCGGCGAGGCTGGGCCGTCGAGGAAATCGATCGTCGCGAAGCGGCACAATTGCCGCTGGACATCAAACGACACCGCTCCGATGTGGTGATCGACAACAGCGGCGATCTGCACCAGACGCGCAAGCAAGTGAGTATTTTCTGGCGCGAGGTAGTGGTGCCTCAACTGGGTGACTGAACACCAGTACCGTGGTTGTCCGCATCGCCATCTCTGCATGTATCTGGTGCATTCGCGAGTGGCGGTTTCACCTATCCGAATTGTGAATTTTCGCCAATGCTAGCGGAATGGCCTAGATTTCGCTTCCCATGACGTATAGGTTTTTGCAATAATAGTTGGTGACCTGAGGCGGTGGAACATTTCGCATGAATCCCCCCCCTCCGCATCCTTTTCAACTATCCCCCCCACCCCCCGGCGGTGCCTTCCGCGCGTCGCCAAACCGGAACCCTTCCTCCTCCAGGAGTCATCGTCATCATGGCCGACACGCATGGCCGTGGAGCGCGCAACGACCGCTCCCACACGCCACACCGTAGGAAACGTCAGAGCCCCTCGAACGGACATCACATCGATCCCGCCTTACTTGCGAAGCTCGACCGCGAAGAACCGCTAACCATCGCCGAAGAACTCGACAAAGCCGCCGAGCGCGTCCGTCGAGCCGGTGCGGCTATTGCCAAAGGCGATAAGCTGGATAGCAATGTCTACGTGGCCGAACTGCAGCAGATGACCATGCCCGAGCTCATTGCAACCGCCGAACGAGAGCAGGTCAAAGACACCACGGGCCTGAAAAAACAGGACCTGATCTTCCGCATTCTCAAGGAGCGGGTGAAGCTCCAGGGCATGATGGTAGGGCAGGGCACCCTCGAGATCCTGCCCGACGGGTTTGGATTTTTACGGAGCCCCGATTACCACTACCTGTCGTGCCCCGACGACATCTACGTGTCGCCCAGTCAGATTCGCCGCTTCGGCTTGAAAGACGGTGCCACGGTCTGCGGTACCATCCGCCCACCGAAGGAAAACGAGCGATATTTCGCCTTGTTGCGGGTCGAATCGATCAACGACGACGATCCCAATCTGCTGGCCCGCAAAGTGTCGTTCGACGATTTGACGCCCATCCATCCGGATGGACGCATCAGCATGGAGACCACCGCCGAGGAAATCGACATGCGCGTGGTCGACATGATGGTACCCATTGGCTTTGGCCAGCGTGGCCTGATCGTCAGCCCGCCCCGGGCTGGTAAGACGATTCTGCTGCAAAAAATGGCGAAGAGCGTCCTGGCCAACTATCCGGATGCCTACGTCATCATGCTGCTTATCGACGAGCGGCCTGAGGAAGTCACTGACATGGAGCGAGAGGTCAAAGGCCCTAACTGCGAAGTGATTTCCAGCACCTTCGACGAAGCCGCAGCCCGGCATATTCAGGTCTCCGAAATGGTGATCGAAAAGGCCAAGCGGATGGTCGAGTACGGCCGCAACGTCGTCATCTTCCTCGATTCGATCACGCGACTCGCCCGGGCCTGGAACTCCGAGTGCCCGAATTCGGGCAAGATCCTCTCCGGCGGTATCGATGCCAATGCCATGCAGCGACCGAAGAAGTTCTTCGGCTCGGCCCGCAGGGTAGAGGAGGGCGGTTCGCTCACCATCGTGGCAACCGCTCTGGTCGATACCGGCAGCCGCATGGATGAAGTGATCTTCGAAGAATTCAAAGGTACCGGTAACCAGGAGATCGTGCTCGACCGCTCGCTGGTCGACAAGCGAATCTGGCCCGCCATCGACATTGACCGCAGTGGTACCCGCCGCGAAGAAATGCTGATGGATCCCGAAGAACATCGCCGGGTGTCGATCCTCCGCCGGGTACTGAGCGAAATGAACCCGCCCGATGCCATGCAACTCTTGACCGAGCGACTCCGCAAAACCAATAGCAATGCAGAGTTCCTGATGAGCATGAAAGAGGCGTAGCACACGCTCTCTTGAGCCGTCCACAAACCGCTGATGGACGCCAATAGCCGCTAGTAATCAATTAGCGTAAATTGGCGTCTTATCAGCGGTTTTCCTTTTAGCCTTTCCCTCAGGTGGCCTCCATGCCCAACGTCATTCAGCCGGCACCAGTACCTACCGACGCCCGCTTCGCGATTATCGTCGCCGAATGGAACAAGAACATCACCGGCAAGCTGCTGGATGGCGCAGTGGACACCCTGGTGGAGCAAGGTGTGGCCGACGAGCGGATCGACGTCGCCTGGGTGCCCGGCGCATGGGAAATCCCGCTGGTAGCCATGCGCCTGGCCGAAAGTGGCCAATACGCCGCGGTGCTTTGCCTGGGGGCCGTCATTCGGGGCGAAACCACGCATGATCAGCACATCAACCGTGGCGTCAGCATGGCGATGCTGGACATCGCTTTGGAATTCGACCTGCCAGTGCTGTTTGGCGTGTTGACCTGCAACACGCTCGAGCAGGCCATCCACCGTGCCGGCGGAAACGTCGGCAACAAAGGCAGCGAATGCGCTGAAGCTGCCCTGCAAATGGTAGGGTTGTTGCAGGCTATGGAGTGACTCCGCTGCAACTTCGGAAAACGGTGCCACTACTCCGCTGGTCTCCTATCGTTAATAATTCACGGCTCGCCCTTCCTTTTTTCCTGTTCACTAGGCACCTCACCGCGTACGTTGGCCCCCGAATCATGTCCCGTCGTAGTCGTGCTCGCGAAGTCGCCCTGCAAATCCTCTTTGAGGACGACGTGAACCCGCGGGACAGCGTCGAGTCGCTCACCAGCTTCGTGAAGGCGCGGCTAAACTCGCCGGATATGGAGGATTTTTGCCTGTCACTGATCCTTGGAGTAAGGCGAAACATGGCCGAAATCGACGCGGCGCTCAATGCCATCGCTACCAACTGGACCGTCAACCGCATGGCGGCGACCGATCGAAACGTTCTGCGACTGGGCGCGTTTGAGCTGAAATTCACGGATACGCCCTACAAAGTGGTGATCAACGAAGCAGTCGAACTTGCCAAACGCTTCGGCAACGCCAACTCTGCTCAGTTCGTTAACGGCATCCTCGACAAAGTGCGGGCCAACGACGCCTAGCCCGCACAGGATGACCAAGCTCCGCAGGGCGGCGGCAAGCCTGCCCTGGCGTTTCGGCCCAATGCCCTTCCGCCTTCCGACTTCGGCCTCCGCCCCTTAGAATTGGGGGCAAACTCAATCACTCCGCCACAAATCCAGCCCCCAGCCGCTCCCATGGGTCTCTTCGATCGCATCAAAAAGGGTCTCAAGAAGACCAGCCAGGTTCTCAATACGGACGTTCGCGACTTGTTCAAGAGCGAAGGCCGGCTGATCGACGAGGACTTTCTCGATGAGCTACGGGCCATCCTCTTTAAGACCGACATGGGATACGACCCGGCCGAAGAACTGGTATCCGAAGTAGCCAAGGGTATGCGCGGCCGGGTTGTGCAGATGCAGGAGGTGATCGACGTCCTCAAGAGCAAGCTCAAGGAGCTGATGGCCCAGGACGAGTCGCCAATTCGGTTTGCCGACAGCGGACCGACCATCATTATGGTTTGCGGCGTGAATGGGGCGGGAAAAACCACTTCCATCGCCAAGCTCGCCTGCATGTTTCGCGGACAGGACAAATCCGTAGTGCTAGGGGCTGGCGATACTTTCCGCGCCGCAGCTGTCGAGCAACTTGGCATCTGGGCCGATCGCCTGGGCGTCGAATGCATCAAAGGCCCCGAGGGTTCGCATCCCGCAACCGTGGCCTACCAGGCCGTCGAGCATGCAATCAAAAGCAATGCGGATGTCTGCATCGTCGACACGGCCGGCCGGCTGCAAACGCAGAAAAACCTGATGACCGAACTCACCAAGATTCGTGACTCGATCCGCAAGCAGATTCCCGATGCCCCCCACGAGGTGCTGCTGGTGCTCGACGCCACGACGGGTCAGAACGGCATCAGCCAAGCGAACAACTTTGCCGACGCGGCCGGCTGCACAGGCATTGTGCTTGCCAAGCTCGATGGCACGGCAAAGGGCGGCGTCGTGGTCGCCATTCGGCAGCAGATCGGCCTGCCGGTGAAGTACGTAGGCGTGGGTGAACAGCACGAAGATCTAGTGCTTTTCAATCCGGACAACTTTGTCGACGAGATGTTCGACGATGCCCTGGCCGCCAACTGAGCCAGTGGTGACAAATTAGGCAGACCTCGCCGCCTAGGTAGGCTTTTCTTCTGGGCTGCCTCCTCTCCCCAGACCTCTACGAATGGCAATTCGCGGAAACCCCGTGCTAAAAAGCGCGGCCCGGTCTGCCCGCTATAGCGGCACCCCTCACAGGCCGGCCTGCCCATCGGCCATGCACGCAAAAAACTTTAGATCATTTAAGTTCTTAATTTGCAACATGTTGCGAGCTATCATCGGGCGCCCGTAACACCCTTCTGGCACGGTGCTTGCAAACCGGGTCTGGCACCAAATGTTGCTCTTGCGGCGGGTGGGCGGTCTCTAGGCCGCAATAGGTCGCTACGAGCAAGCAAGCCTGCCCGACGGGGGCAGCAACGAGGTCTGGCTGT
Organism: Aeoliella straminimaris; assembly: GCF_024054565.1. Taxonomy (GTDB): domain Bacteria; phylum Planctomycetota; class Planctomycetia; order Pirellulales; family Lacipirellulaceae; genus Aeoliella; species Aeoliella straminimaris. Next base: position 2,059 of record NZ_JAMXLR010000091.1, on the reverse strand, counting down.
GGGTGGAATCGATGGCAGCCCACCTCGTTTGGAAAATTCCTTCTGATCTTGCAAAGGTGTGTGCGATGAATCTGGTTTCACTACAGCGGCTGTTTGGCGTGCTTATGCTCGCCAGCATGCTCGCGCTGGTGCTCTCACCAGCGGTGAGCTACGCCCAGGACGATGATCCTGTGGCAGAAGTAGAAGTCGAAGAGACAGAGGTCGACGAGTCGGCAGACGAAGAGGCGACTGCCGAAGACGAGACGGATGCAGAGGACAGCGGCGAGTCAGTTGAGTCCGAAGAAGAGGTTCTGGCCGCCCTTGGCGAGAACTATGACTTCGCCATCAACACGCTGCTCCTGTTCCTGTCGGGTGTGCTGGTGTTCTTCATGCAAGCTGGTTTCGCCATGGTGGAATCGGGCTTCAACTCCGGCAAGAACGCCGTGAACATCTTGTTCAAGAACTCGATGGACATTTCCGTCGGCGTACTGCTGTACTACATCATCGGCTTCGGATTGATGTATCCGGGCTCATACGGTGACGTCGAAAATGGTTACTTCGCGTTTGGTGGTGTTGGACTCGATGGATACGCCCTGACAAGCGATCTGCCCTACAGTCCCGCTGCCGACTGGTTCTTCCAGGCAATGTTCGCGGCCACCGCAGCGACGATCGTATCGGGTGCAGTGGCTGGACGCATGAAGGTCGGTGCCTACCTGATCTACAGTGCCATTTTGACGGGCCTCATCTACCCAATCAGTGGTTACTGGAAGTGGGGTGGTGGTTGGCTCATGCAGTTTGAAAGCGGTTATCAGTTCCAAGACTTTGCCGGATCGGCTGTGGTGCATGCCGTTGGCGGATTCGCAGGATTGGCCGGTGCAATTGTACTTGGCCCGCGGCTGGGACGTTACGTAGATGGAAAAAGCATCCCGGTGCCAGGTCACAACATCGTGCTCGCCGGCTTGGGTGTCTTCATCCTGTGGTTCGGTTGGTACGGCTTTAACCCTGGTAGCCAACTGACTTTCTCCACCCCCGGAGACGTGGTAGCTGTTACTAACATCGCTATGACAACCACGCTGGCCGCTGGTGCCGGCGGCATCGTCGCCACGTTGGTGAGCTGGGCGATGTTTGGCAAACCCGACTTGTCGATGGGCCTCAACGGCATCCTCGGTGGTTTGGTTGGCATCACTGCCTGCTGCGACTGCATGTCGTACAACATGTCCATCCTGGTTGGTGCCATCGCTGGTGTCCTTGTGATCGTCGGCATCATGATGCTCGACAAGCTCAAGATCGACGATCCTGTTGGTGCTTGGCCGGTACACGGCCTCTGTGGACTCTGGGGCTGCTTGGCCATCGGCATCCTGCCGAACGCCCACCTGGTAGTCAATGAAGAGACCGGTATTTCGAATACCAACTTCATGACTCAGCTGATTGGAACTCTTTCAATCGCTGCTTGGGCGTTCGTCACCATGTTCATCTTGTTCTCGATCATGAAGGCCGCAGGCATCCTGCGGGTGAGTGCCGAGGACGAGCAAGCTGGTCTGGATATCAGCGAGCACGGCATGCAAGCGTACTCCACGCACTGAAAGTAGTAGAGAAGTCCAACACGGCCTCCAAAGGTTCGGGTGGGTTTACCGCCTGGCTCACCCGGACCAAGGCCGGTTTGGAAAAGAAGATAGCGGCAGACGGTAACGCGAAACACAAGCTGGCTCACATGGTTCGGGTAGGTTTACCGCCTGGCCTGCCCGAACCAGGGCCTGCTTAAGAGACGAAAGGCGTGATCACGAACACAAGCTGGCCTCAACGGTTTGGGTGGGTTTACCGCCTGGCTCACCCAAACCAAGGCCGGCCTGATACAGAGGACAAGCGGAATACGAAACACAAGCTGGCTCACATGGTTCGGGTAGGTTTACCGCCTGGCCTACCCGAACCAGGGCCTGCCTAAGAGTCGAAAGGCGTGACTTAAGGAAACACTTGCTGGCCTCTCAACAGACGCGGGCGGGTTTACCGCCTGGCCCGCCCGCGTCTGTGAGGCTTTCATCCCACCGTAGAGTGAAATCTCTGGATAAGGATGAATCACGAA